>CAMWFQ010000001.1 GCA_947173495.1 uncultured Lachnospiraceae bacterium
AGGATGGAAATGGTGCCAGATCCAGGTGCTCTGAAGGGCGGCTGCGGTACTAAAATCAGCAGACACCCGCAACGGGCACAGAACAATTTACGGATGTTGAGCAGCCGGAAATTGTTCTAGATTAGGGTGTCCTGAAGGGCGGCTGCGGTACTGGAAATCAGCAGACGCTCGCAAGAGCACGGCACAATTTACAGACTCCTTCCGGAGGATGGAAATGGTGCCAGATCCAGGTGCTCTGAAGGGCGGCTGCGGTACTAAAAATAGGAGGCACACTCATGGCATTATTGCAAGTAAACTTTATGTCCCAGTCTCTGATGCGGACTGTTCCTGTCAATGTCATTCTTCCGGTGGACACGGAGAATGCTCCTTCCTCATCGGAGGAACAAAAGCCTTTCCAAACCCTTTATCTGCTTCACGGTATTTTCGGCAACTATGTGAACTGGCTGAACAAAAGCCGTATCCAGCAGTGGGCGGAGGAAAGGAATCTGGCTGTTGTCATGCCCTCGGGGGAAAACAGCTTCTATGTTGACCGGTTGGAAAGCCACAATCTCTATGGGGAATTTATCGGCCGGGAGCTGGTGGACATCACCAGACGAATGTTTCCGCTCTCCCGTAAAAGAGAAGACACCTTTATCGCAGGACTTTCCATGGGGGGCTACGGGGCTCTGCGTAACGGGCTTAAGTATCACGAGACCTTCGGCTGTATTGCGGGCCTGTCCTCTGCGCTGATCACCGGATCGCTGGAGGAGCGCACAAACGATACTTCTGTTCTTTTAGAGCGCAGAGATTTTGCAGAAAGTATCTTCGGGGATCTGTCCAAAGTAAAAGACAGTGATATGAATCCTGAATGGCTGGTCTGCCGGCTGATAAACACAGGCGCCCCAATACCGGAAATCTATCTGGCCTGCGGGACGGAAGATCCTCTGCTTGATCCCAACCGGAAATTCCGGGATTTTCTGAACGAGCAGGATGTGCCTTTGACCTATGAAGAAGGCCCCGGCGATCATAATTGGGATTTCTGGAATCAGTATATTCAGAAGGTGCTGGAATGGCTCCCTCTGAATCAGACAATCGAGTAGTGTCAAGTCGGTAATACAGCCTACTTTAACTTTGATGAAAACGAGGAATACAAGCAGTTTTTTGAGACCACCAAAGATGTACATCGCATTCTGCAGAATTTGATACTGGTCTGCCGGCAGCTGCCTATGATGACCTGTCTGCATTTAAGATCTATCTGGTGGATGTGGAACTGTTCCCAAATCAGGTCAGGCTCCGTGTGCGGTTCTCGCTGGATAATTTGAAGCTGGATGGAGATGCGCTGAACATTCCGCTGTTTATGGCCGTCCAGATGGATCGGCTGATTGGACTGGCATTGAACCAAAGACAAGTTGACACACATAATGAACTCCACGGAGAATCGTAGATATCCAATGTCCATAGACAATATATTTACCTGAATGGAACGGATGATTGAGGCAAAAAGCCGGCGCCCATGCGCCGGCTTCTTTCTGTGCGCAGGCCCGTACAAAGGAAGCAGGCCGTGCGGCAGGCAGAGAGAAAACCTTCCCTGCCCGATTCTATCAAATTTATAAAGTCCTTTTATTCTTCAGGCTCAAACGAGAGAAACACAGAGCCGTTATGAATCAGCGTTCCGTTCATTCCCTTTGCCAGAGACCCGGCCTGTTTCGCCGATAGCGACAGAATGAGGCTGGTATGATCCTTCAGCAGAAAGGTAACATGATACCTGGTGTCTGCTCCGGCACATACCGGTCCTCCCTTTGACAGGTATTGTCCCGGATTCATCTGACTGACAGAGTCAACTTCTGTCACCTGCACATGCAGCTCCTTTTCTTTTTTCCGGGATATCAAAAAAATCAGTAAAAATGCAGCCACAGCCAGTACCATGATCACAATTCCCTTTATCTTCCAGTCCCCTGCCTGATCAGGCATCAGGAATAAAACCACCATTGCAATCACGTCCAGAATCAGTAACGTTGACAAACTCTTTCTGTCAGCCATATTTCCCATTCTCCTCTTCTTCTCCCTAAAATCCTAACTGGATTTCTGTATGCTCTTCTCATCTCTTCTGACAAATCTGCTGCTCTTCTCCAGGATCCCTGCCCTCAAGAGACGCCTCCGCACCTGTTCTCCCACTAAAACTGCAACCGCAAGCTTGATCAGATCTCCCGGGATAAACGGAATCACACCAGCCCAGAGTGCCGCTGAAAAGCTCATAGCCGCCTGTTTTGCCAGCCAGAGGGTACCAAACAGATAACAGACTGCTGTTCCAACCAGCATTCCCCCTGCCTTTATCAGATAATTATCTTCCCACTTGTCAACCGCAAATCCAATGATAAGCGACATAAAGATATATCCGACAATGTAGCCTCCCGTAGGTCCTGCCACCTTTCCAATCCCTCCGGCAAAACCGGTAAAAACCGGAAGTCCTACCAGGCCCAGCAGAATATAAATACAGACGCTGATGGTTCCTCTCATCAGTCCAAGTATGTATACCGTAAGGTAAACCCCAAACATTCCCAGAGAAATCGGTACCGGACTTATCGGAATCGGAAGTGACAAAGGTCCCAGGATACATAAAACTGCCGCCATTAATCCTGTCAGTGTTATTTGCTTTGTGTTCATAATAATCCTCCATTCTTGCTCAGCCTGCGAATTGGGACGCAAGCACAAATGTAAACTTATCACAAAGCAAAGTATACAATCTTCCCTTCGAATTGTCAACTGAATTTTCAAATTTGGTTTACAATCTTTCTCCGGCCCACGATGCTGCTTTTATAAACTCAGTCAATACAGAATTCCCCTGACAGATAATACCCCTGTTCCGTATCTGAAATCGTTTTAACGATCCGGAATTTTCCTTCCGGCAGTTTCCCATAGGAATCCTCCCAGCTGATCTCCATCTCATCTCTTCCTCCCGCCGGGACCGTGAGCAGTTCCAGGGTAACCGCTGCCGGGTTGTCGGGCTCCACCTGATACCATGCGCCGTCCTTTTCCATTTGAATCCAAAAGTCACGGCCATAGGATACGTCTCTGTCAGACTGGTTACTGATGGCATAAACGAGACCTGTGGGAGTCACTTTTTCAATGACGATTTCTACTCCCTCCAGCGTATTGACCTCTTCCGTAAATACGTCACCCAACTTCAGGCCGCACCCTGCAAACAGCGCAAGGCACAGACCGGTGACGATCATCAGTGCGACTCTGTTTCTGTTCATTCCCCTTTCTTTCCTTTCATTATTTCCGGATCATTTCCCTTCCTTTCCACCAGAGAATGTTCTTTCTCAGGATTGTTCCTGCGGCAGAACCACCTTAATGTGTACGTCCGCAAGCTGCCTCTCATCTACTTCTGAAGGGGCTCCCATCATCACATCCTGAGCTGTCTTATTCATCGGGAACGGAATGATCTCACGAATACTCTCCTCGCCGGCAATCAGCATGACCATCCTGTCCACCCCGGGCGCAATCCCCGCATGGGGTGGCGCACCATAACAAAATGCATTGTACATAGCGGGAAACTTGGCCTTCACATCCTCCTCCGCAAGCCCCACTACCTGGAATGCCTTCACCATAATCTCCGGATCGTGATTTCTCACCGCGCCGGAAGAAAGCTCCACCCCGTTGCATACCAGGTCATACTGATAGGCATAAATATCCAGCGGATCCTTCTGTTCAAGCGCTTCCATTCCTCCCTGAGGCATGGAAAACGGATTATGACAAAATTCCAGCTCCCCTGACTCCTCTCCGATCTCATACATTGGGAAATCCACAATCCAGCAGAATTCATAGCACTCCTGCTTCATATGCCCGGGCGATGCATATCCCAGGAATTTTCGGAGCACACCGGCAGTCTTCAGGGCGTCCAGCCTTTTGCCGGCACTCAGCCCCACAAAGTCCCCGTTTTTAAGTCCCAGGGCTTTTATCACCTCTTCCTTTCTCTCCTGGAGGAATTTGGAAATACCACCTGTCAGGTCTCCCTTTTCATCCAGCTTAAACCAGTATACCTTCTGTCCGCTCTGTACCTCCACATCCGAACAGATCTTATCGATCGCCTTCCGGGTCCCGGTAAAATGATCTGCCACAACAGCCTTCACCTGGGCTCCCTCAAAAGGTCCGAAACCACAGCCCTGCATACACGCCGTGACATCCTTCACCTGCAGATCAATCCTTAAGTCCGGTTTATCCGTACCGTATCTTTCCATGGCGTCATTGTAGGAGATTCTGACAAACGGCGCTGAAGAAGCTATTTTATACCTGCCGTACTCTGCGAAAATAGGCGGAAGCACTGTCTCGATCACACGGAACACATCCTCCTGTGTCGCAAAAGCCATCTCCATATCCAGCTGATAAAACTCGCCGGGCGAGCGGTCCGCTCTGGCATCTTCATCCCTGAAACAGGGTGCAATCTGAAAATACCGGTCGAATCCGGAGGTCATCAGGAGCTGCTTAAACTGCTGGGGGGCCTGAGGCAGCGCATAGAATTTGCCCGGATGATTTCTGGAGGGCACCAGATAGTCTCTTGCCCCTTCCGGTGAAGAACAGGTCAGAATCGGTGTTGTAATCTCCAGAAAATCCTGTTCTGTCATTCTCCTTCTGATCTCCGCCACGATCCTGCTTCTCAGGACGATCTTGTCCTTCACCGCAGGATTTCTCAAATCCAGATATCTGTATTTTAATCTGACGGCTTCATCCGCCTCTTTCGAGCGGTTTACCTCAAAAGGCAGTTCATTATAAATACACTTTCCAAGAACGATGATATCTTCAGGCACCACTTCGATCTCGCCTGTGGCAAGCTGGGCATTCTTGCTGGAACGTTCCCGCACGGTACCTGTGATGGAAAGCGTTGACTCATTGTTGATCCCCGAGAGCTTCTGCATCATCTCTTCTGTCTCCACCACCACCTGAGTCACACCGTAAAAGTCCCGCAGAATCAGGAATCCCAGATTTTTGCTAACCTTCCTCATATTATCATACCAGCCTGTAAGGGTTACTTTCTGCCCTACATCGCTTAGTCTGAGCTGATTACATGTATGTGTCCTTGACTGTATCATAATCTACCTCTTTTCTATCCTGTATCTTCTTTCGTAAACGCCTCTATTATACACACTTCCCGGCTATTCCGCAAACGGTTTTTTAAAGTCCCCCCTATCAGCATTGCAGATACCACCATGAATGAAAGGGGTTTACTTTGAGCCTCCGGCGGATGCGCAGAAAATGGGAGCGGAAGATGTCACTTCGTGACCCCATTTTCGCGCAGTTCAGCGCTGGAGCGCTGAACTTTCAAAATAACTAAATTTCTAAGCGCGCTCCAGTTCATCCGTAAGCCTTTCAATCTCTTCTATCATCTCTCCAATGGTATCGATGGTATTAAGCAAAGGCCCGTCTGTGGTGATATCAATGCCTGCCAGCCCGGCCAGTCCTACCGGATCCAGACTGCTGCCTGCTTCCAGGACTTTTTTCCAGTCCTCCACGGCAGGCGCGCCTTCCTCTTCGATCCTGCGGCAGGCCTGCGTGGCCACCGTAAGGCCGGCGCTGTAGGTATAGGAATACAGACCCATATAATAATGCGGCTGTCTCATCCAGGTAAGGGCGGCATCATCGGAAATCTCCACATCCTCTCCCCAGAATTTTTCCAGCGTCTCTTTCATAATGCGGCTCATGGTCTGCGCATTGACACTGCCTCCCTCATCCACAATCCTGTAAACTTCCCTCTGGCAGGCCGCCTCCAGAAGGTGTGTGACAAAATTATGATAATAAGTGTTGCTCACCATGCAGGAGAGCACCCAGCGGCGGAAGCGGGGAGAGGGATCTGTTTTGATCAGATAATGCGCCATCAGAAGCTCGTTCATGGTGGAGGGCGCCTCCACAAAGTAAGTGGAAACATCCGTATCAAAAAGGGACTGCTTTTCATTGCAGGCTTTAAAGTGCCCGGCATGTCCCAGCTCATGGGCAAGGGTAAAGACATCCGCCATCCTCTCGTTCCAGTTCAGCAGGATAAAGGAATTTTTTCCATAAGGGCTGGCGCAGAAGCCTCCGGTGGATTTTCCCGCATTCCGGGCAAAATCCACCCACCTGTCACGGTAGGCCGTCTTTATCATCTCCACATAGTCCCCGCCCAGAACCGCCAGCCCTTTTTCGATGTAATTTTCGGATTCCTTGATGGTCACTTTCGGGTCGTATCCGGGGTCAACGGTTATTTTCAGATCGGCGAATGTCATTTTGTCCAGCTTATGAATCCTTTTCAGCAGACGGGCATACCGGCGCATATGAGGAGCAAGCTTTTCCATGATCAGATCGATCTGCCTGTGATACATCTCCTGCGTCACTTTCTGGGGGAAAAGCAGGCTGTCGAACACAGAGGAAAATCCCCGTAATACGGAAAGCGTTTTTTCGGTCTGCACCTGGGTATTGTAGGCGGCTGCCGTCACATTTTCGTATTCTCTGATCTTATCGGAAAAAGCTTTGAAGGCAGCACGGCGCTTTGGAGTGTCCTCGTCATACTCATAGTCATCCTCAAACAGAGAATACCCCAGCGGATACTCCCGGTCTCCCGTATCCGGAACCGTAAAAGGATCAAATTTCATATCCGCCATTTTGGTCATATTGTAAATCTGATACGGAGCGTTCAGCGTCTGGTTTAAGGCCGCCAGCGCCCTCTCCGCCTCCGGATGGAGCCTGTGAGGCTTTTGTCTGAGAATGTCCTTTAGAAAAAGCTTATTGTCTGTGGCTGTGTCAATCGCCTTTTGCAGAACCTCCTCCTCCTGCTCCGAAAGCTCGCTCACCACGAAGCTCAGCGTGCTTGCAATGTCGGCGGAAAGGCGTCCCGCTTTTTCATTTCGCTGCTGATTGTAAGCATCATAATAATCCACCGAAACTGCCAGGTCACAGTAATCCATAATCAGAATCAGCATCTGCTGCAGCTCTCTGTAATCGTCCAGACAGGCATTGATCCTCTCCGGTGTATTCAGTTTTCCCCGAAAGTTCTCCGCCATACGGCTGCTCAGGGCCTTAACCTTCTCCATATCCTGATACATTTCTTCTTCGGTGGTATAAATTGAGGACAGATCCCAGGTCAGTTCCACGGGAACGTCTTTTCTTGATACAGGTTGCATTGCATTTCCTCCGTCTGTGTTTTTGATCTCAATCGTACTGACTTCCAGTATAGCAGAGAGAAACCCCGGTGAAAAGTCCTGAATCACGTTCCCATTCCCATAGATGAAAATCTCATTTTCATTCCCGGGATTCTGTAGTATAATTGATAAGGGACGATGAAATCTTTTGTCGTTTACCGCAGATGAAAGACAGGAGGCTGCACATGAAAAAACCGGACGGCACGCTCACTTACAGGCATTCCTTTTTCTATCAGCTTATCATCCGGTTTGTTTTTATGATTTTGCTTCCTATCCTGATTTCCTGGTGGCTTTATGTAAGAGTTCTGGATTACTATTATGATAAAAATACCCTTGCCACCCAGCAGATTAATATGGAAAACTCCCTTTCCTGGCTGGACTCCTCCCTGAACGCGGCCTCCCATGTATTCACTGCTCTGGGAAGCAACGCGGAAATTGTTTACTATCTGGAGTATTATCCGGATAAACCCTCCATGCTCTATTCTCTGATCAAAAATGTCCGCTCTTTCTGCAATAATCTTTATATGATGACCCCGTACCTGGCAGGACTGAACATATACAGTGACGATCCGGATCTCCTCTATTCCGCCCCTTTTGCAAAGCTCAGCGATATCCCGCTGGATGCCGGCACGCTCAGGCTTCTGGAGGAGAGCGGCCCTCAGGAGATCATCTGGCAGGTGAGCGTTCCGGAGGACTCGGGTTTTCCTGCAATCTGCGGATACCGAAAACTCTATCTGGCCGATTACATCAAATGCATCGGCTATATGGAGGTACAGCTCTCCGACAGGCTTTTTTCAGATTATTTTGATCTGCTCTCCGAGCTTGGCGGCGATACCGAAGCTGCCTACTTCCTTTATCAGGGGGAGGAGCTTATCTATACCAGCTCTGTACAGACGGACCCAAACCCCTCCGGGGCACATTCCGCCGTCACGGATCCTGCCGGCTTCCCAAAACCCGGCAATTCTCAGGCGTCCGGCTATGAGATCCATCCGCTGCAGAATGAATGTACCAACACCATCCTCATTCCCCAGCTGGGACTGTGTGTGATACGATCCGGAAAGCTCTCGGGTCTTTATGCGGGTTCCTCCGAAAGGCTCCCCAGCATATTGATCTCTCTGATCATTCTTCTGCTGTTATCGCTGTTTTTCTGGTTTTTTGGTCATGTGGCGTCACTCTCCAGAAGGATTCTGGTATTCTCTTCTTTCATCCGGAACTCTGATCCCGACAATCTGACCTCCTTTCATCCGGACTTTCCGGCCAGGCAGGAAACAGATGAGCTGAATACTCTGATCGATGCCTACAATACCATGATCCATGAAAACACTGCTCTGATCTCCCGGGTACATAAAATGGAGCTCTTAAGCCAGGACGCCAGGTATCAGGCCCTGCAGGGACAGATCCATCCTCACTTTATTTACGGGACGCTGGAGACAATCCGTATGACCGCACTGCAGAATAAGGACAGAGAGGCAGCCTCCATGATCTTCTCTCTTTCCACGCTGATACGGTATTCTATCTCTATCTCCTCCAAATCCGTAACTCTTAAGGATGAGCTGGAGATTGCCTCCCATTATCTTACGATCCAGAAGATCCGCTTTGACGACCGGATGGATTACGACTTTCGGACAGACGAAACGCTTCTCGATCTGGAGCTCCCTTCCTTTCTGCTGCAGCCCCTTCTGGAAAATGCAGTCATGTACGGTATCTCTCAGACGTTGGAGCACTGTATCATCAATGTCAGCTCCGAAAGGCAGGGCTCCGACATCATTCTGTCGGTCTTCAATACAGGTCTTCCTGTCCCCCGCCAGCGGCTCCTGGAGATCAACAGCCTGCTCTCAGGAGATACTCCCATAGAATCCTTCCAGGGAAGGCATAACGGAATGGCCCTGTACAATATCCGGGAGCGCCTTATCATCTTTTTCCATGGACAGGCCTCCATCCGGCTTGCGTCCAGTGAAAACGGCACTGCCGCAATTATTACCATACGAAAGGAGGCAGAAAATGCTTCGAATTATGATAGTTGATGACGAGAGGATCATCTTGAACGGCATACGCATGATGATTGAAAACGATCTGGGACTTTCCTTTTCCACCGACATCGTCACGGCCTCCAACGTCCCTCAGGCGCTGGATCTTCTGAACCGCTTCACCCCTGACCTGATCCTCACCGATATCCGGATGCCTGTTATGGATGGCTTCGATTTCATCCGGGAGGTAAAAGAAAAACTCCCCTCTGTGAATATCGTCATCCTCACCAGCCATGCAGATTTTGAATACGCCCAGCAGGCTATCCGCTTTCAGGTAACGGATTTTATATTAAAGCCTGTCTCTGTGGAAATGCTCAAAGCAACCATAGAGCACGCTTACGATTTAAAAAAGAAAAAGGAAGAATCCGCTCTGCACGCCGCCTCTCTGGAGCTGCGGAATATGATGCTTTATGACCTGTCCGTACAGGAGCTGATCAGTACCCCCGAGCAGATCCGTCAGATCTTTCCTCATACCTACTTTACGGTGGTCGTGCTCGCCCTCTCCTGTGTGTCAGACTCTTATCCTGAGATTCTCAGACAGATCCTCCTGCAGAAATTTAACGTCTGCAGCTGTTTCCTTCTGCCGGAGAAAAACCAGCTGATTGCCATCTGCAACCATACGCAGTTTTTTGTAAAACCAGCCGATCTGACGCAGCAATTTTATCAGCTCTCCCACTGTGAAACCTTCTGGGCCGGCATCAGTATCAGTTCCAATTCCTATAAATCGCTCCACAGCCTTTATATCAATGCCATCCAGCGGATCTTCTACGCCCGCCATTTCGGGGAAAGCAGCTCTCTGGTGGAGCTTTCCCTCTTTTCCTATCAGGACTGCGTGCAGATATTCGTAGAAAATGAGCGTGAAAAGACGCTGACGCTTTTACAGAATTATCTGACCAGCATCAGCGCCTCCTCCGGGGATCTCTCATCCCAGGTAATCTATGACAGCTTCTTCCACAATATTCTTCTGTATCTGGACAACAATGGCATTCCTCTTCCGTCCTCCGGCCTGATTCCCCACTCCTGCCGCGCCCGGGATACCCGGGAGCTGATCCCGGAGATTGCATCGCTCCTGGACGCCATCAAAAGGAATATCCGGAAGAACAATGATTACTGTGGGAACGACGCCCTGATCCGGCAGCTCCTGGAATATATCCAGCAGCACTACCAGGAAGATATCTCCCTGGACGATCTGGCCGCCAGTGTGGGGCTTCATCCCAACTATGTATGCTCTCTTTTCAAAAAGAGCGCCGGACAGTCCTATCTTTCCTACCTCCACAGACAGCGGCTCGCCGCGGCCAAGCGTCTGCTGACAGACACGGATTATACCGTCGAACAGATCGCCGCCCAGGTAGGCTATAACAGTCCCTCCCAGCTGGCGCGGATTTTCCGGAAATATGAATCCATATCCCCATCGGATTTCCGCACCTCCCGGAGCAGCCGCCAATAACCCTCCGGAGATGATTATCCGGCAGAGATCCCGGTTTCCTTCCCCGCTTCCAGATGTACGTTTACAGGCTCTCCTTCTGCGATCCGCAGCCGGACATCACATGTCCTTTCACTGAAAAGTCTGATCTTTACATGGCATCCCTGCCATTCCATCCCCACAAGAATACCGCCTCTTGCTCGGAGCCCGCTTACCTTCCCTTCTGTCCATGCGGGAGGAAGCGCCGGAAGCACATGGATCTCTCCGCCATGGCTCTGCAGAAGTACCTCCGCCACTCCTGCCGTATACCCGAAGTTTCCGTCGATCTGATAGGGCGGGTGGGCACACAGAAGATTGGGGTAGACACCGCCTCCAAAAAGCGTATCCTTAATATCCGGATCTACCAGATGGAACAGATTATTGATGATCCGCCCCACATGGACGCCGTCCTTTAATCTGGCCCACATCAGGATTTTCCAGGCAAGGCTCCACCCGGTTCCTTCGTCGCCCCGGCTCTCCAGGCTCCTTTTCGCCGCTTCCATAAGTGCAGGTGTATCCCCGGTGATTCCTCTGCCGGGATGCAGCTCATAGAGATGAGACAGATGACGGTGATGGACATCCGCCTCCTCAAGCTCCTCATTCCACTCCCGGATCCGGCCCTTCGAGTCCACGGCGACAGGCATCATCCCCTCCAGCACCTTCCCTGCCCGCTCCTTCAGATCATCCTCCATACCCAGTTCTCCGCAGCATTCCAGATAATCCTGAAGCAGATTCCGAATAATGGCATTACAGTTTTCCGAGAAGACAGCCACCGATACCTTCCGCCCTTTTTGGATAAATTCGTTTTCCGGCGAAGTGGCAGGTGAAAGGACGTACCCCTGGGGCGTTTCTTCCACCGCTTCCAGACAGAAGCGCACATTTTCCTTCAGCACAGGATAAATCTCTTTCAGATACTCCCTGTCCCTGTTAAAAAGATACTGGTCGAACAGATTCCGGCACAGCCACGCATAGCCCATGGGCCAGAAACTCCACATAGCCTGTCCCACTGCAGGAGAAGTCTTCCGCCAGAGATCCGTATTGTGGAAACTGCACGCACCCCGACACCCAAAATAATCCTCTGCGGTTCTTTTTCCGTCCGGAAGCATCTCCCGGCACAGCCGCACAAGGGGCTCTGTCATCTCATCCAGATTGCATGCTCCGGCCAGCCAATAGTTCATCTGGGTATTGATATTGATGGTATAATCGCAGAACCAGGGAGGCACCATCTCTTTATTCCAGATGCCCTGAAGATTGGCCGCCTGGGTTCCCGGTCTTGAAGCGCTGATCAGCAGATATCTGCCATAGTGGAAAAGCAGGGCGGAAAGGCCCTGGTCGCTTCTGCCTCTCTCCGCCTCTATCAGACGCTGCTTTAAGTCCTGATCCTCAAAAGTTCCTTTTTTCAGTTCCAGGGATACCCGGTTATAGTACGGCTGATATTCTTCCAGATGCCTTGCACGAACTGTCTCATAGGGGTCCTCGCAGCGCAGATCTTCCAAAAGCTGTGTCTGCGGATCCCGCCCCTCCAGCTCCGGATGCCTGTCGTATCCGGCAAAGCTGGAACGTATGGCATAATAGAGCGTCATCTCTGTTGCATCCTGTACCTCCAGGCTCTCTCCTTTGCTCCGCACTCTGCCGTCCGGGGTTGTCACTCTCCCCCATCCCTCATAACGTATTCCCATTTCCTCAGGTTTTTCGGAAAAAAGAAGAAGCTCTGCTCTGGCAGGATCGTCTTTGGTGATCCCGCTTCTGCCGGGACAGCGCCCTGCGGATTTCAGGATATCACCCTGCACGCGGCTTTCTCTCAGACACCCTCCTTCTGCGCGGATACACAGTGTGAAAGGCCGCTCTGATTTGATCTGGTAGACCATAATCTGATCCGGCTCACTGATCAGACAGCGTCTTTCCACCAAATGTCCGAAATTTCTGTACCGGACGCTCATTTCCGCCGTCTCCAGATCCAGCTCCCTGTGATACTCCGTAATTTCCTCCGGTCCTTCCATTTCCAGAAACAGATTGCCGAACGGCATATACAGCTGGGTGTCTTCCGACTCTCCCAGCGCCTTCTCCGTAACTTCCATGGCGCTGACATAATCCCCCGCCTCCACCAGCTCCCGTATCTGCTTCAGATAGTCCTTCGGCATCTCCTTCTGCGTCTGTGCCGGATAACCCGACCAGAGTGTGTCCTCATTGAGCGCAATCTTCTCTCTGGCAGTCCCTCCGTACACCGCTGCGCCGATCCGCCCGTTTCCCAGGATCAGCGACTCGTGCCACCCCTGTGCGGGGTTTTTAAATATCATTTTCATAGTAAACCTCCATCATGCTCAACCTGCCGCTTTGGCCATCCATGCTGCCAATACCTGCAAATTTGGGCGTCAGCACAATATTTGCAAAACGAACAAGTTCGTTTGTGAAAAATTTATTTTTCACAGTATCCTCCATCCTCTTTTCTTATTCACATCATACCATCTTCTTCTCCTGATTGCCAGAAAAGGACTGCGCCAATATTTCATTCTTTCCACCTTAATTTTTGTACAGCAATCGCCCGGAGGAGGTTTTCCCTGTTCATTATGCAGACCTGTGCGGGCCTGCGCATAAAACAGCAGCGAACCCTGCCGAAGCGGTTCGCTGCTGCCTGTTTTCCTCCTCTTATGACCGGCAGATTCTGTATCCTTCCTGCCCCGGGCGAAGTCCGGAATCAGAATCCGAAGGCTTCCTTCACTTCCACAACCTTTTCCGTCATGTAATCGTTTAACTGCTGTACGCCGATCTTATCCAGCAAAGCCATATAATCTGTATAGGCGGCTTCAAACTCTTCATCTGATTTGGCCGTATAGATCTTGGCAAGCTCTGCTTCTCTCGCTTCGTCGATCTTGGCCCTGATCACGCCTTCATCGCTGCTGGATACAGGCGATGCGATACTGATCTCAGGATGGATCTGCTTCTCGGGCCTGTTCTTTCCGAAAGCGTCCAGAATCTCCTGCTCAACGCCTGCATAATACGTGTACTGTTCTGTCAGTTCGGTTGTACACATAAAATAGTTGTTATTAAACGTCGACGTCATCTTCTCGGAATCCTTCACGGTCTCCTTCCACTCCTCTGAAAATACCGGCATTCCGTCGTCTCCCATAGTCCAGTCAATACCTTCTCTTCCCCAGAGCGCCAGATGCTGTCCTTCCTCGCTGTTCATATAGGCAATCATTTTGATGGCCGCCTCGGGATCCTTACAGTTCCTGGAGATAAAGACGCCTGCCCATCCGGAATTCACGCTGACCTCGGGCTCGTTTTCTTTCACGTACACCAGAGGCGCCCATTCTCCTCCCTCTACATTTTTCTCCAGATCGGTCTGAATCTGAGCCATCTGCGTGGGCCGGCCGTTCCATTCATACATAAAGCACTGTCCGCCTATGGCCTGCTGCTTTGCGTCGTCCTCATTGGTGATCGCCAGGTTTTCCTCCGGGAAGAGTCCTTCACGGTACAGCTGATTGATATATTTGAGATATTCATGGAAATTAGCCGCTGTATCTTTGTAAATTACCCTGTCATTTTCCATCACATACTCATTGCTTACTCCAAACCAGAGAGACATCACCTTAAATCTCCAGGTAGGATTTCCGCCGCAGAGAGGGATCATATCGGGATACTTCTCCTTCACCATCTTCAGGACATTGAGCACATCCTCTTTGGTGTCCATGGCAGGGCTTCCCAATGCCTCCCAGATGTCCTTTCTGTAATAGGCGCAGGGAGGGCCGCCTACCACATTTTCATTTGCATTCGCCCAATCCTCAGCGCTGTTATAATTCTGGATGATGGTATAAAAGTGATCGTCGTCTGCATTGGCATTGTGGCTCTTTGCGATGGCAATCCGATCCTCCGAGGGCTGCCAGTCGATCCCGTACTGCTCAATCAGCTCATCATAGCTGTAGCAGAGATTACTGTCGCAGAGTCTGTCCATCTCGCTGTCGGTAAAGATCACATCCGGCAGATCACCGGAGGCAATCATCAGCCCCAGCTGACTGCTGTCCGCCGTTCTTGTAACGTCAAATTTAACGCCGCCGTTTTTGGTCAGCTCCTCGGGAATGATCCCGGTCCAGCTGTCCGTAGGGAACCATGTAAAATTAAGATACAAGTCCAGGCTCACTGCATCTCCCGCATCTGCGCTTTCCTCTTCGCCGCCTTCAGCATCCTCAGCCGCCGTCCCGCCGCTGCTCTCCTCTGTAGCAGCAGAGCCCGTATCTTCGCCCTCCGTAGTGTCCGTACATCCTGTGAGCATAGTTGTCAGCATTGCCGCCGCCAGCACTAAGGCCAGCCATTTCTTTTTCATATGATACTACCTCCTTTTCCTTTCCGCTTCTGCGGTATTTCTATAGCAACCCCATACCGGGATCCTATACCTTATTACTGCCTTCTCACATTTTGTTTTTCTCTGTCCGTGCCTATTATAGTGAACCACAAATTATTTTGTCATTTACTGTACATCTGCAACATCCTATTCCTTCACCGCTCCTACCATCATACCCGTTACAAAATACTTCTGCAGGAAAGGATAGACGAATATAATCGGAAGCACCGAGATTACCATGGCCGCCAGCTGTACGGAAAGGGTTGTGGTGTTTGTTCCCATATGAGATGCCGCATTCAGATCGCTGGGCGCCTGGTTCTGGTTAATCACCTCCATCATCAGATAGGGAAGGGTCCGCAGGGTCTTGGTTTTGATAAAGAATGTGGAATCGTACCAGTTATTCCAGTGTCCGACGCCGGTGAACAGCGCCAGAGTTGCCATAAAGGGCTTGGATATGGGCACAATGATCCTGGCAAACACAGTGAGCTCTCCTGCCCCGTCGATTTTCGCCGACTCCCGCAGAGATGCCGGAATCCCCTCAAAGAAAGTCCTGCCAATAGTAATATAAAACAGACTCAGCATCCCCGGTATCACATACACGGCAAAGCTGTCCAGCAGATGGAGCGTCCGAAGCAGTGTATAATACGGAATAATGCCTCCTGAAAAGTACATGCAGATGATCACAAAGGTCATATAAGCCTTCCGTCCCACCAGATCCTTAAAGGAGAGCGCGTAGGCCACCAGCGTGGTAAACGCAACACCCAGCGCTGTTCCCACCAGTGTCCGCAGAAATGTCACCAGAAGGGCGCGAAGCCATTTCAGATCATTAAAGAATTTTCCGTAATTGACCAGCGTAAACTTCCGCGGAAACCAGTAGATTCCTCCCAGGCTGGAATCCATCCCTTCATTGAAGGAGAGCATGAATACAAAATAAAAGGGATACAGCGTCATAAACAATATGATAACAGCGAGCACATAGATGACGGAATCCATGATCCAGTCTTCTCTGCTCCTTCTTCTTTTTCCGGAAATCAGTTTTGCCTTCATAATACCTCCTTCTCTAGAACAGACCGGAACCGGCCAGCTTTTTTGATACGAAATTGCTGACAAATATCAGAATTACGGAGATCACTGACTGGATCAGTCCCACGGCAGTCGCATAGGCGTATCTTCCCTGAGAAAGGCCCACGTCAAATACATAAGTCTGAATAATATCGGAGGTCGCCGCATTCAGGCTGTTTCCCAGAAGGTAGCTCTGCTCAAAGTTGGAGCCGCTCAGGCCCCCGCCAAACAGATTCCCCATGGTCATGATCAGTACTACCACAATGGTGCTCTTAATGCAGGGCAGCGTAATATACCAGATTCTCTGCATTCTGGACGCGCCGTCGATCTGCGCCGCCTCATAGTAATCATTGCTGATGCCTGTGATCGCCGCCAGAAAAATAATGGTCCACCAGCCCATTTCCTTCCATACATCCAGAAATACCGCCAGTCCCCAGAACTTACCCGGATCCGTCAGAAATCCTACCGGTCCGCCGGTTATGTGCAATGTCTGGAGCAGGGTGTTTATAATGCCTGCCTGTGAGAAGAACTGATAGGCGATATTGGAGATGATGACCCATGAAATAAAGTGCGGCAGATAGCTGCAGGTCTGAAGAACCTTCTTAAATTTCAGATTGTGGATTTCATTTACCATCAGTGCAAAAATAATGGGAAGCGGAAATGAGAAGATGATCTTAAGGACACTTAAGGCTACCGTGTTTCTCACCAGCCTCCCAAACTTATAGTCTGTCACAAATTCTTTAAAGTATTTAAGCCCCACCCACTCACTGGTAAAGATTCCCCTGATACCGGAAGAGATATTATAGTCCTTAAAGCCCATAATAAGTCCGAACATCGGGATCAGATTAAAAATAACCAGATAAATCATTCCTGCCCATACAAACGCCTGTATGGCTCTCTGCTGACGGAATTTTTGAAACCATGTCTTTTGCTTTGCTTCCATTGCTTCCTCCCTTTTCTTTTCTCTAATGTGACTATTATAACAATGTACAATTTCACATAACAGAAACAATTTTTAAGACACTTTGCAAAAATTAAGGTGTAATACAATTGTTAATAATGTACAGATCAACATATTTTCCACCCGTCAGCAACAACTTCATCCGGGCGCCCCTGCACAATCGAGCGGGGATGCCCTTTTCTCTGCTCGTGCGCGGGGCACTTCATCCGGGCGCCCCTGCGCATAAAAAGTGCCGGTTCCTGCGAATTTACAGGTAACCGGCATTTTCCAAAATCACTTTTTATTTTACAGAGAACTTCTATGCCATTTTCCGGAGCAGATCCGCATACCAGAACACGACTTCCTCTATCCGGTACAGCTCTGCTTCACGGCCAATCCTTCTCCAGATTTCCTTATAATACATAAACCATTCTTCCATTTCTCCTGCCAGGGCCATGGCATCTACCGGCAAAACAGGTTCGGTCTGATAATCGCGGGCTGTGACCAGCACTCCTGCCTTCTGGATCAGCTCCATCCCCTGGATCGACACAAAGCAGGCATGCACAAGAGGCCTTGCTTCTCTGTCCACTTCCGGGAGAACCCTGCAGAGGCTTTCCCTGACATTCTCCAGCTCTCTCAGCATCTCCTTTGTCGCTTCCATCTTCTCCGGGGAAAGAGCTTTGGCTCTCCCTTCCTTATAATACACAGCGTCAAACCACTTAAATACCCAGTTAGGCGCAATACGCGCAATCACTGATACAAAGGATTCCGACCTGTCTCCGAATTCCAGCAGAGATATTTTCTTATTAATCTCCTCAAAAGATGGGATATCCGTATTCCAGGAAAAGGCAGCTCCATAAATCATACCTGGGATTTCCAGATCCGGATGATTGATATGTCCATAATCACCCCACTCTGTCAGAAGGACGCCTTCTGCGCTGTAGGTAAGAGCATAGCTGCACATGCGCCTGGTATTTTCATAAGCGCTCTCCAGATCCGCTACAAACTGATTCCAGCCGTTGACGCCCGGACAGACATACTGCACAGCCCCCGCCTGAGCAAGTTTGCGTACCGACTCGTCGCTCTGGTTCCTGGCATATCCCCAGTTCAGACAGATGGTCTCAGGAGGAAGCTCCTTTACCGCCTCCGGAAAGCTGCAGATGATATCTCCCCAGAACATGGGCTTTTTTCCCTTTTCAATCACAAACTCACAGACCTTCTTCACGAAGTCCAGGTACATCCGGTCCGTGCCGATCTTTTCTGCCAGCTCTCTGCTTTTTCCCTTTCCCAGATCAAAGGTCTCATCCGCCCCGATATTAAAATAATCCGATGTGAACAGCGGCATAAACTCTTCAATTCTCTTCTGAATAAAGGCAAAGCTTCCCTCATTGGTCACATCCAGTGTATGATGCTCCATCCTTCCTATAAAGCTGAAAGGCATCTTCTCTGCATCAGGGAGTTCGCACAGCTCTGCATAGGTTCCGGCAGAAAGTACCTTATACAGATGCCCAAAACAGGAAAGGCTGGGCACCAGCTCAATGTTCAGGTTCCGGCAGTAACGGTCCAGCTCCATGATCTCCTCCGCAGTAAGAGGGGTATCATCCCGCCACACCTCGCTTAAATCCTCAAACAAAAAGGAATGCTCCATATAAAGCTGAAGCTGATTCATCTTATAAAAAGCCATCCGGTCCGCCATCTTTTTCAGATAGGCAAGGGTCGGAATCCTTCCTCTTGTCACGTCAAAATGATAGACTCTGTTTTTGATCGCCGGAGCATCCTGAATACTCACACAGGGAATGCACATTCCCTGCTGCCGCACCATCTGCCGCAGGGTCTGGATCCCATAAAGCAGACCTGCGTCTGTGCCGGCCTTGATCTGTATCCCTTCTTTGCTGACTTCCAGATGATATTCTTCTCCTGCCAGATCAGGGGCCTGCATCAGCCGTACTGCCGTCTTTTTCGACCGCCCCCGGGTAATGGCCAGGCCGAAGCCCGCATAATCCCGCATTTCCTCCTGCAGAAGAAGAGCATACTCATATGCTTTCACAGAGCATGCCAGGTCTATGACGATCTTCTCGTCATATTGAAAGGTGAAGGATCCCTCCTTCTGAATCATTTGCTTTGGTTCTGGTATCAGATACATATTTTCCTCCTATTTATAGTTCCGCAGTCCTCCTTCTGTGCACCTTCTCTGGCATGATTTCCGGTCATCTTCTATGCCCGTAAGTCATGCCATACACTTTCGGATGACTGCTGTTTATAGTTCCGCAGTCCTCCTTCTGTGCACCTTCTCTGGCATAATTTCCGGTCATCTTCTATGCCCGTAAGTCATGCCGTGCTCTTTCGGATGACTGCTGTTTATGGTTTCATGTCTGATATTTCTGCCAGCGCTTTCCGAACAGGCGGATCAGGAACAACATGCCGCGCACGCACAGCTCGATACACATGGCGATCCACACGCCTGAAAGTCCCATAGTTTTTGACAGAAAGGCTGCCAGCGGAAGGCGGACCAGCCACATACTGACAAAGTTCATGCAACTTGGAATCAGGGTATCCCCGGCTCCGCGGAAAACGCCGGATGCAACAATAGATGCCGCATACATGGGCTCCGCAAAGGCTTCAATCCGAAGAACCGCCGTACCCAGCTCCCGGATCTGCGGATCCGGAGACAGCAGTCCGATCATCCAGGGAGCAAAGAGATACAGCAGCACTCCTGTGCCTGCCATCACCGCCATCCCCAGCCCTACCGAAAGATATCCCAGTTTTTTGGTTACCTCATATCGTCTGGCGCCTATGCTCTGTCCCACCAGGGTGGTAGCCGCAACGCCGATTCCATATCCGGGCATATAACAGAGACTTTCCGCCGTGACAGAAAAAGAGTTGGCTGCAATGGCGGCCATTCCCAGCGGAGAAACGATTCTGGTGGACATGATCTGCGCCCCGCACATCACCACCTGCTCAAATCCTACCGGCATGGACAGTCTGAGCGCCTTTTTCAGCTGCTCTGAAGAAAACTCCAGCTTCTCTTCCCTCCGCAGATGCAGCGCCGGCGAACGGACCAGAAGAACATACAACATCAGGGCCATCGTGACAAGCTGTGCCAGAGCTGTTCCCAGTGCCGCTCCGGCGACCCCCAAACCGGCCCCCGGCAAGATAAATGCGTGCCGAAACAATATGACCTCTCTGGATGGAAAGATCAAAATTCCGTTGAACACCACGTCCAATGCACACATGAGGATATGAAGCATACTCGGCACTTTCATGTTTCCGCTGCACTGCAGCATCCCGCCGGCAACATTATTCAGCTGAATCACAGGAAGGGAGAGACAATAGATCAGAAAATACAAGGAGGCGTCCTTTACTATCTCTTCTTCTCCGCCCAGCCAGAGAGGAAGTTTTCGCCCGATCAGTCCCCCAAAAGCAAGCAAAACGAGACTGAATGCAAAAACGGCCGCCAGGGCCTGGCGCACAATTCTTCTCGCTTTTTCCTCCTCCTTTGCGCCGATAAAATGGGCAACCTGTACCGTAAATCCTATGGACGCTGCCGAACATAAACCTCCCAGAAGCCATGTGCTGGAAGACATGAGCCCGATTGACGCTGACTCTCCCGATCCCAGATGTCCCACCATGGAAGCATCGATATACTGCATGATAATTGACGAGATCTGCGCCATGATTGCCGGGATACTCAGCTGCGCCGTCAAAAACAGGAGCTGGCCGAAGGACAGATCCTGCCCATTGCGCAGTCGTTCCAAATAATTCTTTTTCATCTGTTTCTCCGATAGCTGTTTCCTTCCGCTTCCCTTTCTTTAATCAGGATTCTTCTCTTCTTCCTCCTGCTGCCACTTTACCATATCCGCCAATGTGATATTATCCACTACCTGGTTGATAGCTTCACCCAGCTGTTCCCACACCCTGGCGCTTACGCAGCCCTCCCTGCGCCCGCACTCTCCGCCGCTCTGCCCCGCGCAGCTTACCGGCACAAGCTCTCCCTCTGTCAGTCTCAGAATCATGCCGACCGTATATTCAGAAGGCGCTCTGTTCAGCATATATCCTCCCTGAGGACCTCTGACACTTCTCACCACTCCCGCCTTATTCAGAAGCGATATAATCTGTTCCAGATATTTTTCCGAGATCTGCTGTCTTTTTGCAATATCCTTCAGGCAGACCGGATCACCGGTACTGTAAACTGCCAGATCCAGCAACAGCCTTAATGCATATCTTCCCTTTGTTGAAATCTTCATATATCCTCCCAAAACCAGCTGACCGGCTTTTCCAGCCCGGTTGTACGCGGGTCCCAATTCCGACTGTATCTGTCTGAATTGTATAGTTTACCGGGAAAAAAGTCAAGGCGTGCCGCCGCGGCATTCTTATTCCTTCGTCAGCGCGCTGAACAGATTCACTCCGGATGCCATCTTTTTAAGGTTTGGAAGCTCCTTTTTCATATAATCCTCCAGACGGGAAATTTCTTCTTCCTCAAAACCTCTGTTAAACGTGATGCGGCAGTCGGGAATTCTTCCCTCCGCATTCCTGGTCCCATCCGTAAAGGAGACAAACGCATATTTCTCTCCATTCTTTACAAATACCTGAGATACCGACATCTTTATATCTTCGTTCATTTTTTTCCTCATTTCTGCGCACACCTCCGCCCACCGCAGGCAAAACCTGCGATACTGCCACCAGTACCACACCTATTATACTGCCGTTTCGTATCTGTTTCGTCAAGACATAAATTACCTGTTCCTCGTTTTCCTCATTGAAAAATCCTCCGAAACGTCGTAAACTGAATTACGGAGAATAAACGATATTCTGCCTGTCTTTTCAGGAATTCCAGAAATAATCAGCAAAGGAGGACGATTTATGGAAATCAGACGTGCAAAGGAACAGGATATGGATGGAATCAACGATCTGTTGCAACAGGTGTGCCTGGTGCATCACAGGGGACGGCCGGATCTGTTTAAATACGGTGCCAAAAAGTATACGGATGATCAGCTTCGTGAAATTATTCACGACGACCTGCGTCCCATTTTCACCGCCATCGATGAAAACGGTCGCGTGGCGGGCTACGCCTTCTGTGTTTTTCAGCAGCATCTGAACGACAATATCCTCACCGATATCAAAACGCTGTATATCGATGATCTGTGCGTGGACGAAAAAATCAGAGGACAGCATATCGGCAAAAGCCTCTATGAAGCCGTGCTGGCATTTGCCAGGGCCCGGGGCTGCTACAATGTCACCCTCAATGTATGGAGCTTAAACGACAGCGCCATGAAATTTTATCAGTCCTGCGGATTAAAACCGCAAAAAGTGGGCATGGAGGTCATCCTGTAAAGAGGAGGATCTCCACGCCCTTACTCATTCCCTTATGTCAACTGCTCCATTTCCTCCTGGATCTGCTTTTCGCAGCTGCGCATGGCAAGAATTGTCTTTTCAAACAGTTCTGAAAGATCCCATCCCAGCTCCTGCGCCCCCTTTGAGATGACATCCCGTGAGCAGCCTGCCGCAAATCTCTTATCCTTAAACTTCTTTTTCACGCTGGAGGCTTCCATATCCATCACACTCCTGGACGGACGCATCAGAGCTGCCGCACCGATCAGCCCGGTAAGCTCATCCACTGCAAACAGAACCTTTTCCATCTCATGCTCCGGCTTCACGTCACAGCACAGTCCATAGCCGTGAGAGCAGACAGAACGGATCATGTCTTCAGAAGCGCCTCCTTCTCTTAACAGATCAGGAGCCTTCGCACAGTGCTGCTCCGGGTACTGTTCAAAATCAATATCGTGAAGGAGGCCTGTTAATGCCCAGTAGTCCGTCTCCTGTTCATAGCCCAGCTCTCCCGCAAACCACCTCATCACACCCTCCACCGTCAGCGCATGCTGAATGTGAAATGCCTCCTTGTTGTATTTTCTGAGCAGCGTCAGAGCCTGCTCTCTTGTCAACTGATTCTCCATTCTGACCGTTCCTTTCCCTGTTTCTTTTTCAGATGCAGATTTTTCATTATTGAATGGCAAACGATTTTGCCGTTCCCTATATGATAACGGCCTGCCTTCTCAATGTCAATAACCTGTCCACAGAGCCGAAGGGAGAATAAGCCGGAGTGGTGCCTGGCCAAATGGACATGCAAGCATATCTGCCTGGCTCGTTGGCTGCGGGGCAAAATCAGAAGCAGGTAAACGCGCCATCCAGCCCGAAGTCAGCGCCGGTGGTGAAACTGCTGGTATCTCCTGCCAGGTAAACACAGATGGATTCCAACTCTTCCGGTTTACCCAGTCGTCCCATGGGGGCCATGGCATTCCACTGGGCAATCAGAGGTTTAAGTGTTTCAGAGGACAGCGTCAGATCCGTTCCGATGTAGCCCGGACTGATGCTGTTGACCCGGACGCCCCGCCTGGCCCACTCTACGGCCAGAGACTTCGTCAGTTGGATCACTCCGGCCTTGGAGGCATTGTAAGCGCACTGAGGCTGAGGCACATTGACAATGTGAGCGGACATAGAGGCGGTATTAATGATAGAACCACCTCCATGGGCGAGCATATACCGGCCCGCGATGGTATCCGTCAGAAAGACGCTGTTGAGATTTACGTCAATGTTCTTCTTCCACTGTGCGTAGGTCATTTCGTCCGCTGCGGCATTGATGCAGATGCCTGCGTTGGCATGGCAGAAGTCCAGACCGCCTAACCGTCTCACCGTCTCGTCCACCATGGCCTGTACCTGAGCCTCGTCAGTCACGTCGCATTTCAGGGCGATCACCTTACGGCCAGTGGCCCGGGCAATCTCCTGTGCGGTGGCTTGCGCTGTCTCCATATCCATGTCCACGATGGCGATGTCCGCGCCCGCCTCAGCGAAAGCGGTAGCAGTGCATTTCCCGATCCCCCGGGCAGCTCCGGTAATGAAGCCCTTTTTGCCATCCAATCTCATTTTCTCGATGATTCCCATAGTATGTCCCTCCTTTATTGAAACTAATTATATAAAATGATTTTCTATAATGTACTTATATAATAGCGTTGCAAAATCAAAAAGGCAATTCGCGAAACCAACGAAAATATACGCTCCTTTTTGTCCAAAATATACAATTTTAACTGTCATCTGTGAAAGTTCACAAGCGTCGGTTGCTTTCCTTGGGCGAATAAGTTATACTCATTTTGCAAAACGTATTACCGGAAAGGCGGATCTAATATGGAAAAAATCTCGATGAATGATATTCGGAAAAGGAATTATTCCGACGTCTATCGCCTGATCTATCAGGAACGACGTATCTCCAAGTCCAGGATCGCCGCCTCCCTGGAAATGAGTCTGCCTACCGTCACACAACACCTGTCCACACTGGAGAGAGAGGGACTGGTTGAAAAGCAGGGGCAGATGGCCTCTGGTATTGGCCGAAGGGCGGCTGCCTATACCATCAGACCAAAGGCACGGGTTTCAGTTGGCGTGGAAATACTGCCCGATCATATAACCGCTGTCGTGCTCAATCTGTATGGGGAAGTCATAGGAAAAAAAGAAGTTTCGTTGACCTTTTCTGAGGGGGATGCGTATTTCGCGGCGCTGCACACTATCATTTGTGAACTGCTTCAAAGCTCGAATGCTCCCATTGATGTTGTGCTTGGAGCCGGTATTGGTATGCAGGGACTTGTATCGGAAGACGGTCAGAGAATGCTGTACGGAAAAATTCTGAACTGCACCGGATTGACGATCCGGCCCTTATCAGAGCGGCTTTCCTGTCCGGTTCGCTTCATCCACGATGCCGAGTGTGCCGCTTTAATGGAGCTGTGGAGAACGCCGGAATTAACCGACATCATTTACCTCTCGCTTGGTATTCACTTAGGCGGAGCAGTCATTATGCGTGGCCAGATCGGGCGAGGACGTACCGGACGAACCGGAACAGTGGAGCATATGACGCTGGTGGAAGGCGGACGGCCTTGTTATTGCGGCAAACTTGGATGCATGGAATGTTACTGCTCCGTAGATGCCCTGCTGGAAGAGGGGGAACATCTGTCAGACTTTTTCCTCCTGCTCCGGCAGGGGGCTCTTCGGCAGACCCGGCGGTGGTCGGAATTTCTTGACTATTTGGCTATGGCTCTGAATAATCTCCACATGGTTTTAGACTGCACGATTGTTTTGGGCGGACACATCGCCCCCTATTTAATCCAGCAGGATATTGATACGTTATTTTCTAAATTACAAGATCGCACTGCTTTTCCGGAAGAAGAAAACTTTATACGCATTGGTGCGCAGGAAAATAACGCTGTGGCCTCCGGTGCGGCAATTCCGTTTATCCGGACTTTTTTGAAGACAATTTAGCTCCACACCATATTTTCAGGCGCGCGCATCAAACCTTTCATATCTGCGAAGAAAGGCTTCCTCTGCCTCCTGTGGCTGTGCCGGCTCTGCGGCTGCCCTGGCCCTCTGTGCCTCCGCCGCTTTTACGGCAGTTTCCGTCTCCGGCAGCTGTGCCGATTCTGCGGCCGCGTCTGTGAGCTCTTCCGCTGTCTCAGTCAACTCATCCATAATCTCGGAGAGAATCCCTTCCTGCTTCTCTTCTCCCATCGCCTCTTCCGCCGCCTCTTTTTTCCTCTCTTCCGGTGTTTTGGGCTCCTGCTTTTCCACCGCCTCTGCGATTTTCTCTCCCTGCTCCCTGGCCTCGTCCAGCGTATGGAATGCCTGTTCCTGGTTATAGGCCGCTTTGGCCGCTGCGATCTGATCCTCATAAGAATGGTACATTTCCAGTTTCCTTGCAATCTCCTCCAGGGTATCACATTCCGTATTTTTCAGATTTTCCTTCTGCTTTTCAAAAAAGGCAACCTGCCTCTCACACTTCTGTCTGCGCTCCTGGCTTTGCTCTACACTTTTCGAACGGCCCGTTCCAAATAGGGTGCGGAAACCGGAAAGCAGATTTCCTGCTGTCTGATAACTGATATTCATTTTTTCTCCATTTCTGCGCGGCTTTGTTGCGCAAAGCCATGATATGGCTAAAGCCATGAATGGCTTGACAGGTTTGCGGATGCCGCACAGACACAAACCTGTTCCTGTCCCGTTCCTCCGTACTGAACACTTTATGCAGAAACTTCCCGTACGGAGTACCGGTATTTCTCTGACTTTTGTCTCTGATTCTATTATCGGCTGCCCGGACGGATATTTTGGGTGGAATGCTACCAATTCCCTCTATTTTGGCATGAAATCTGTTTTCTTCCACTGAAGGCCGGCGCAAAGCATCAGCTATGTCCGTCCGCCTCACATCTTTACATGAAAAATCCTTGTCTGTAAAATAATCATAACAGAAAAAATTTTCTGTCACCTTTTCGGCACTTCATACGTGTTAGAGGTATAAGGAGGTGAAAATGATGACCGCGGAGGAAATGGTACAAGCCTACAGCAGCATGCTTTATAAAATCTGTATTGTTATGCTCTGCAACGAGCAGGACGCTCAGGATGCCATTCAGGATACCTTCTGCAGATATCTTGAAAAAAGCCCCGTATTTACAGATAAGGAGCATGAAAAAGCCTGGCTGATCCGGGTGGCCTCCAATATCTGCCGGGATATGCTCCGGTTCCGGATCCGTCATCCCAAAGTTTCCATAGAGGAGATCACAGACAGCCTTGCTACTCCGGAAGAGCAGAATGTGTTAGCCGAGCTTCTGGCACTTCCTCTCAGATATCGCAGCGTCATCTATCTTCACTACGTAGAGGGTTACCGGATCAGAGAGATCGCGGATCTTCTCGGGATATCCGAACAGGCAGTCAAAAAACGAATGCAGCGCGGACGGGACCAGCTGCGTCTTTCATGGAAGGAGGCCAATGCAGAATGACAGGCAGTCAGCTCAAAAAAGCTATGGAACATGTCACTATCTCAGAAGACATGCAAAAAGAAATCGTCAGCCATCTGAATCACCCTATGAAAAAGGAGAACTCGGAAATGATACATTGGAAAAAAATCATAACCACCGCAGCAGCCGCTCTTATTGCCATCGGAATCATCAGCATTCCGGTACAGGCCGGAATCCGCTATCTGGTAAAGGAAAGAATGGAAAGCCTTCCCAGAGAAGAGGTGGCGGAGCTCTCCGGGATGTTAAATACGCAGGGTACGGAGGATCCTGATTATCATGATCTGGACAGCTTTTCCAGAGAGTATTCCCAGGAGGAAAAGGCAAGAATGGCAGAGCTCTACCGCTCCTATCAGAAAGGTATCTTTCCGGAAGGAACACTGCCCACTGCCGTCACTGAAGACGATGTCCCAACAGAAGGATTCTGTTATGTGGAAAGTACCGGCCGGTTTCTTCTGCCCGACCGGGAGCTGACCGATGAAGAGCTTCTGGAGATCATTGATTTCAACTACAAGCGGGATTACGCTCTGAGTCAGGACGAGGATGTCATAGCAGCAAAGGCCGCATGGAAAGAAGAACAGGAACGGCAGAGAGCCCTGGTGGAAGCCGGCGGGGGAATCAATGCCGGGGAAGCCCTGAATACTGCCCGATCCCTGCTCACCGCCCTGTTTGGAGAATCCCCGGAGGGTATGGAGGAAAGCTGCTATCTGGACAGCGATTTCTTTGACGTTCCTGTTTACTGTGTGACGCTGGATGTACGAAGTACCTGCTATTACTATTTCCGGATCAACGCTGCGGATGGGAGCCTTGTCAATACGGACTGCAGCATCAGCGCCTGGATGGATATGGAAGAGATGACAGAGGAGGCGGTCTCCGGGCAGCTGTCCGCCGCCTGCCGGGATGCAAAAGCTTTTCTGGAAAATCAGATGAATCTTCACGAAGAATACAGCGAGGTTTACTGCCTGTATCGGGTAAAAGACGGATACCTGGCCGGAAATAAGATCGGTTTCTATTTTATCAGAGAGGACGGCAGCGCCCACAGGGTGAAATACTTCTGTGACCCTCATGAACAGAAGAGAAGCCTGGCCGAATACCGCCTTTCCAGTTATGAGGAGTTTCTGAATATCCGTGAAAACGCAAACGATCCTTCCGGGCTTGTCTGTGTATCCATGGATATGCAGCAATAGCGTTAACGCTCAGTCAACAACCCCGCTGCAAGCATGTCCGCTTGGCTCGTTGCTCGCGGGAATCGGGCAGAGAGAAGCATTTTCTCCCCTGCCCGTTTTTTCTAAAAATGCCGGAAAAAGAAAAACCACAGAGCGAGCAGAAATAATCCGATCACCAGGAGCAATACCGGAATAAACACGATCAGTGCCGCAAGGATCATGGCCAGCCGGTCATGTTTTTCCAGCTCCACATCCTCCATCCGCTCCTCAAACTCTTTTTCCGCTTTTTCGACGTCAAGCACACGTTTTACTTTTTTATCAAACAGCATTTTTCAGATCCTTTTACAGATGATTGTTTCTTTGACAAAAACAGTATACACCAAAAAGAAATCGCTGTACATAGCCCTGACAGGCTATCGCACAGCGATTTTGTTCTACCAGCAATCCATAGAAATTCTCCCTTCCCGGATCATTCAAACTGGATGATTTCGTCGTTTTGTGTATATAATATTTCCCATTCAAAGGTTTGGAAATTTACCGTCAGAGATGCCCATTCCCCTTCATTTTGCCATTTAAGTCCCAACGTATGCTCATCCGTATCCAAAAGGATAAACCGGCCGTTGAAAGCGGGATGACTGTTGCGCAGTTTCATCAGTCGATTCATCTTCTGCGCCACGGGACGTCTGAAAGCTTCTTCTATTTCCACCAGTGAATAGTTATGCCGGTTTACATCCCGGGCCTGTCCCGTCTCGTGAAAATAATCGAAATCATTCCGTCCGGCAAACAACCCCACATAATATACCTGCGGGATTCCGGGCGTGAAAAACTGCACCGCCCTTGCCAGCAAATACTTGTTATCATCAGCACCCAAAGCATCATAATAGGTGCAGTTAATCTGATAGGTGTCAAACTTTGAGAAGTTTACCTTCAGATTGCGGACCGTATACAGTTGATAAATCTTCGGGTTCTGCTCAAAAACCCGCTGCTTGGTCTCCAGCACATCCTCATCCGGGAGGAGATAGCGCACGTCCACTACGCCAATCCCATCGTGCGTATCCAGCGTGGTAAACTGTTTCCTGGGACAGATCTTCATCCAGTTCTTCAGATATAGAGTCCGCCCGAAATACACGGCGTTCAAAATCAGCATAGGCAGCTGGAAATCATAGGTGTAAACGTCTTTTTCCTGAAGTTTTTGTTGAATGAAATAATTTTCGTGGATTTCCGGTAATACTTCCACACCGGTACCTTCCAGCGCATCCTGACACTGCTTCAGCAGATCCCACATCTCCGGCTCCACGAAGAAGCAGCTTGTTCCTTTTCTTTTAGCCGCATAAGCCATGGCGTCCGTACGGATCAGAGAAAAACCTCTCTCCGCCAGACTGCGCAGCTGCTGGTCCAGAAACTTTTTTGCCTCTTCGGAGTGGAGGCAGTCAATGTCGATCTGCTCTGAGCTGAAAGTCGTCCAGAGCCGCTCCGTCGTTCCATCCTTAAACTGCGCATCGATATAGGGCGTGTCCTGCCTTTTATACAGCTTACCTTCATCCTCCTCCGAAGGTTCTCCGTCCCAGAATTTATTCCATTTAATGAAAAAATCATGGTACCGGGACTCTTCATGCTTTTCCATATAATCCTGATAAACCGCACTTTGAACAGACATATGGTTGATCATGTAGTCGCACATCAGATAATATTTTTCCGACAACGTTTTGATATCGTCCCAGTCACCGAATGCAGGCTCCACCTGTTCGTAAGTAATCGGCGCAAATCCCCGGTCTCCTGACGAGGGAAAAAAGGGGAGAATATGTACCCCGCTCACCGCCTGATCTAAATATTGGGATAAAACAAAATCAAGCTCCTTTAAATTCTTTCCGAGGCTGTCCGGATAGGTAATCAGCATGATTTTATTACTGACATTCTTTTTCATGGGTTGTCTCCATTCTGCTTTTTCAAGTAGTTTTTCTTTCTATTAAATTTACCGGTAGGAGCGTAAGCTTCTGAACCTCTTCTCCGTTAATCATACCAATAATCTTTTCGATTGCCGTCCTGGCCAGCAGCTGGAAATTCTGCTGTATGGTCGTCAGCGGCGGATACATCAGTTCACTGATAAAGATGCCGTCATACCCCATGATACGGATTTCATCAGGGATGCGATATCCCTGTGTCAGAGCATAACTTACTCCCTGGGCCGCCAGGATATCATTACTGAAGAATATGCCATCCATACCCTCATTTTCATAGAACACCAGATTGATCAGATCACGCATGGCTGACAGATTGGTAACTGCCTCTTTGTTTTTGTATACTTTACAGGATATTCCAAGCTTCTGGCATTCCCTCTCAAACGCATAGGTACGTTCATCCGCATAGCGGTATACCTCGAGCTGCCCTCCCACATGCACCACCTTTTTACAGTTTTTACTGTACAGGTGGCGGGCTGCCAGAATCCCCCCCTGACGGTCATCGGACATGACGCTGTAGGATTCCTCCAGAAGGTGATTCAGGAGCTCCAAAATGGGAACCTTACAGCGGCGTCTCATTTCCATGGCTGCTTCCGGACTGATATAGGTACTGATGATAATGCCGCTGACCTGCCGGGATAAAAGATATTCCAGCGCGCGGAATCTTTCTTCGTCGCTATTGCCCGTCGCCGTGAAAAGAATATGAAACTGATTTTCCTTGGCCCAAAATTCTATCTCCTGAGCCAGTTCGCTGTGAAAAGGGTTGTTAAAGAACGGGAGCATTACTCCCAATACATTCTCTTTTCTTCCCACCAGCGTTCTGGCATAAGTGTTAGGATAATACCCCAGTTCCTCGATGGCATCGTTTACCTTTTTTATGGTCTTTTCTGTCAGGGGTTCCTTTTTATTGATCACCCGGGAAACCGTCGCCACGGAAACCCCGGCATGCTTTGCTACGTCTTTAATTGTTACCATCCCGATCCCTTTCTTGTATGATATTGTCAGTCCGCCTTTATTTGAACAGCCGGAAATCAGGACTATTTTACCATAAAAGGAAATTTTAGGCTACCAGCCGTATTCCTGAGTCGAGAAAAGTTCCGGAATGGTTTCCATTTTTTCTCAGGCTTTCACCGCACCTGACACGATACCTCCCACAATATACTTCTGCAGGAAGATAAACAGGATGATGATAGGCGCCACACACATTACCAGTGCGGCCATCATCAGACCAAAATCGCTGGTAAAGGTTCCCACAAAGGTACGGATCGCTATCGGCAGCGTATAGAGCTTTTCTCTGGTAAGGACCAGACTGGGCAACAAATAATCATTCCAGAGTCCCAGTGTCTGGAGAATCATATTGGTGGCCAGAATGGGCTTCAGCAGAGGAAATACAATCTTCCAGAAGGTATACATGGGACCCGCGCCGTCGATATAAGCCGCTTCCTCTAAAGAAATGGGAATCCCCGTTTTGATGAACCCATGGCAGAGAAACGTGGCAAATCCGGTACCATAGGCGAAGTTCATCACCACCAGAATCAACCGGGAATTCAACATCCCCAGCCTCCCTCCATAAATGGCCAGCACCGGCAGCATGATAACCTGAAAAGGAACCACCATATAGGAAATCAGCAATAAATAGCTGATTTTACAGGCTGCATAATCTCTCCGTACCAGGATATAGGCGCACATGGACGAAAAAAAGATCAGTGCCGTTATGGAGAGCGCCGTCACAAAAAGCGAATTGAAAAATGCCTGGAAAAAGTTCATGTCGATAAAGGCATTTTTGTAGTTGATAAACTGGGGGCCCATATCGTCCACCAGCTTTAAGGGGAATTTTATGATATTGACCTTTCTCTTGAAAGAGTTGATCAAAACCAACACAAAGGGAACCATGTAAATTACAAAAAGAACAAACGCGCCTGCGCTCAAAATCATCCGTATGACTTTCTTTTTTGTTCCGCCAACCGCGGCCGCCGTATTTACCTTGTCCATTATGCCTCTACCTCCTTCTTACTGGTGACTTTAAGCTGTATCAGTGCCACAATCAACATGATAATAAAGAATGCAAAAGCCTCCGCCTGGCCTTCCCCGTATTCGTGATAGGTAAAGGCTTTGTCGATAATGGTCATGACCGCCATCTTTGTGGAATTGTAGGGCCCTCCCTCTGTCAGGGAAAGATTCAGGTCATACACCTTAAAGGTAGTGGAAAGTGTCAGGAAGAAGCAGATCGTAAACGACTGCATCATCAGGGGCAGACGTATCCGGGTCAGGATCTGGCTGCTGGTAGCGCCGTCGATTTTGGCCGCCTCTATATAATCCTGGGATACCCCCACCAGTCCCGCGATATAAATCAGCAGCATATATCCGGACTCTTTCCAGACCTGTACGATAACCATTGCCCAGAACGCGGAAATCTCACCCCCAAGCATGGACTTTTCCGGAAAGACCGGCAATGTGGTCAGCACACGGTTGAATATAAACTGCCAGATAAAACCCAGCACGATACCGCCGATCAGATTTGGCGTAAAGAAACCGGCCCGTAAAAAGCTTTCTCCGCGAATACCGCTGGTCAGCAGAACTGCCAGAAGAAAGGCAATGACGTTGGTCAGGATTACCACTGCAATCACATATTTAAAGGTCAGGAAAATAGACCCCCAGAATTCCGTATCATGGAACAATGCGATATAATTTTGTATGCCGACGAATGTCTTTGTGGTGGCTATCCCATCCCAGTTTGTCATGGTCAGATAAATACCATAAAAAAAGGGAATAATCACAAACAGCAGAAATGCTGCCATAGACGGACCGGCAAACATCGCAAATAACATGACCTTTCTTGAAAATTTTTCATGTCTATTCATAGTTTTTACCCCATTTTTCAGAATGAGGCTGTGATAACAGCCTCATTCATTTTTTTATGCGCAGGGGTGTGTATGAAAAATTGCTGCTATGCAGCACACACCCCGCGCGCGGGCAGATCAGAAATCTGCCCTGCCCGATTTCTATTTTCAGGACTTATCTGCCATTGGGATCATTGTTTTTCCAGTAATCATTCAGCACGTCCGCCAGGGCGCGGATATCGCCCTCGCCTGTCATAAGCTTCTGAACAGCGGGTGTGATGGTATCTCTGTAATCGCTTGGGAAAGCGAGCGGCAGATAGGTTACCGTATTCCCATCAGATATGTACTGCATCAGAGCCTTGTTAATCGGGTCGGAAGGAATGTTCGGGTTATTTGTGAAAGCACACACGATGCCCAGATCATCGATCAGAGCCTTCTGTCCCGCTTCATCCATAACCAGATAATTCAGGAATTCTTTTGCTGCAGCCTGCTGCTCTTCAGTAGCATTGGAATTGTCAACCACGATATATTTGGTAGGAGCGGCCATTACCTTGCCCGCACTGGCGGAACCGTTTGGATAGGCCATAATGGTATAATCATCCGATTTGGATGCGCCCATAGATTCCAGCTCAGGCCATGTCCATGTTCCGTTCAGCAGAAATCCCACTTCTCCTTCAGCCAGCGCAAGAACGGTCATATCATGATCGGCGTTCAAAGGATCCGCCTTGTTGATATTATACTCAGCCACTACCCGGCTCATGAAATCCGCATGGTTGTAGAATAATTCATCCTCAAAGATATCCTTACCGCCTTTTACGGCATCAACCAGAGCGAAAGCGCCCTCGCCTGTACCATCCTGATAAGCATAGAAGGGATAAAAATCATGTCCAACCATAGACCAGATATCAGGAAGGACAGCCACAGGCGTCTCCATACCATTCTCACGCATTTCCTTCAGAAGGGCTTCAAAAGCCTCAATGGACTTGTAATCGCCGGCTGCGAATTCACGACCGATATTCTCTTCCACCACAGCTTTGTTCACCACGATGCAGTGACTCTCCACAGTGAGAGGGAAACCGTACAGCTTACCGTCCACATACTTGCCCATATCCGTGTACCCTTCCCAGGTCTCGCCATCCAGAGGAAGCAGATGCTCGGCCGCGAAATCCAGTACGTTGGCATCGTCCACAACCGCCAGGATGGGGGCATCCCCGGACTGGTAATTTGCCATTAATGTATCGTTAGGATTGGATGTTTCGGTAACTTCAAAAGTAACGCCGTGAGCCTCGCCCCACGCACTGGTGACCTTCTTAACCGCATCCGTAATTTCCGGTTTGGAATTCAGGAAGGTCAGGGTAATTCCGCCATAATCGGAACCTCCATCGTCTGCTGCAGGAGCTTCTGCCTGTTCGCTTTCATCAGCTTCCTTACTGTCTGTCTCTTCAGATGATGTGTCCGCCTCACTGCCGGCTGTCTGCTCCGTGGACTCTGCGGAAGTATCTCCGCCGCCGCCACAGGCCATCAATGATGCCGCCATTGCCGCTGTCAGCAACATAGCAAGTACTTTTCGTTTCATAAATTATCCTCCTTTTATATTTCATGCTTTCAGCATGTTGTATGCTACATTATATTTAATATTTTTATAAATGTCAATCGTTTACATTCGTCAAATGTTAACAAAATACATATTTATTTTTGGCAATAATCAACAATTTAGAGCATTATTTATTTATAACGTACATATTCATCTGCTTTTATCATGAAATTATTGTATATTTTAACAAATATTTATTCTTCGTTTCTATTGACTTTCTGATTTTGAATTTTTATAATGTAAACGTGTTTAATTATCGACTTTGCATCTGTAACATTCAACCCTGTATTTACAATAATTTCGCGGTTCATCTTGCTATTATTGAAAAAACAGCAGAAATGATAACGATTACATTTTATGCGTATCCCGGACACAAACATGACTAGAATACAAACCATACAGAGAAAGGAGTCTTTCTATGAGTCACTTAATCGTTGTATCTTCCGACGCCATGGTCGGAGAGGATCTTACCTATTTTAAAACACTTTCCTCCTATCGGAAATGCTTTCAGGGAGGCGCGGAGATTACCAATGTTTCATCTATCTATCCCTCCGTTACGTTTCCCGCCCATGCTACCATGATCACCGGCATGTATCCGGAGCATCATGGCATTTTTTCCAACATGCAGCTGGTTCCGGGCTGCGATCCCGCCCCCTGGCAGTGGAATTATGATTTTCTCCAGTGTACGGATATTTTCCGTGCGGCAAAAGCGGTTGGCAGGACTACGGCGGCTGTTTTCTGGCCGGTGACCGCAAAAAATCCCGCAATCGACTATCACATTGCCGATTATTGGGCACAGGGCGGTACAGATACCACCATGCAGGCTTTCGCCAGAACCGGTTCCATCCCGGAAGTGTTGGAAATCGTCAAAAAGCATCAGCACCTCTTTTGGGGAGAGGAACGTGAACATCCTCAAAGAGATGATTTTGGCATGGCCTGTGCGGCGGATATTTTCCGGGCCTTCAGGCCGAATCTCCTCTTTGTTCACCCTGCCAACATTGACGGTGTCCGCCATGCAGGGGGCGTTTTCGGACCGCATCTGATTCCTGCAATCGATGATCTGGACCGCTGGCTCAATATGCTCTGGGCCGCAGTAGAGGAAACCGGCCAGGCGGAAAATACAGATATTTTTCTGGTCAGCGATCACGGACAGCGGGATGTCCGCCGCAATATCAGTCTGAACGTTCTTTTTGCGGAGAATGGTTTCATCCGGCTGGCGAAGGACGGTTCGGTCGCTTCCTGGGATGCCTATTGTCTTTCCAACGGCATGTCGGCCGTGGTTTTTCTGCGGGATAAGAACGATTTGAGCCTGCAGAAAAAAGTTTTTTCCTTTTTGGAAAAGCTGCAGTCGGAAGAAGTCTACGGATTTTCCCGGATTTATACTGAGGAGGAAGCCCGCAGGGAAGAACATTTCGGCGGTCCCTTTTCCTTTGTGCTGGAGACCGATGGCTATACCAGCTTCGGCGATTATCTGAAACGTCCCCTGGTGCGGGATTTAAGCAATGAGGACTATCGGTTTGGAGCGGCCACTCACGGCTATCTGCCCAATACCGGTCCCCAGCCCATTCTTTTGGCCAAGGGTCCATCCATTCGGAAAAATGTAGTCCTTTCCGGCAGCCACATCGTCCACGAAGCGCCTACCTATGCCAAAATAATAGGCGCAGAACTGCCGAATGCGGATGGCAGAGCGATTCAGGAAATTTTGTTATAATTTGCAGGAAATCCATAGTTTCCGTCCGGATCATAAAAGTGCATTACCTTTTTTCCCTTTCTATGATAAGATAAAAGATAAGATAAAACGCTTATATAAGGAGAGATGGGATGTATAGACATATTGTTTTTGATGTTGACGGCACACTGATTGATACAGAATATGCAGTTTTGCACTCTTTTCAGGATACTCTGCTCCTCCTGACCGGAAAAAAGATTTCCACAGAAGAATTGACTTTTGCATTGGGAATCACCGGAGAAGATGCACTGAACCAGCTTGGCATAAAAGATACTTCTTCCGTAATCGAACTTTGGAATAAAAATATGCGCCGCTATGCAGATACTGTATCTGTTTTCAGCGGAATCACAGAATTATTGGAAAATCTCCTGAGACAGAATTGCAAAATAGGAATCGTCACGTCCAGGACAAGAGAAGAATTTGAGCATGATCTGAGTCATCTGCCCATCAACCGGTTTTTTGAAACCATCGTCTGTGCAGACGATACACAGGCACATAAGCCGGACGCTGCCCCGCTTCTTAAATATATGGAATCGACAGGCGCTGAATGTGGAGAAACACTTTATATTGGAGACAGTAAGTACGACAGTGCGTGTGCGGAAAATGCCGGAGTTGATTTTGCTCTGGCGCTGTGGGGCAGTCACAGCCGGACCATAAAAGCGAATTACTATCCGGAAAAGCCGGCCGACCTGCTATCTGTTATAACGTTTTAGTTTCACAATGGATTTTATCGTTTTGCCTGCATGTGCAATATGTCTTTTCTCACATGCAGGCTTTTTTGTTACAATCAGCCGGCCCGCGAGAAGCGTGACGGCGTTTGTTTCCGTTTCTTAAAAATGCCGGGAAAAGAAAAACCACAGGGCGAGCGAAAATAATCCTATCAAAGATATTTTATAATCCCAATCTCCACTACATCGGTGTTCCCACTTCGATCAGATTCCCGTCCGGGTCATAAAAACGAATTACCTTCTGCCCCCAGCTGTGCGTCATGAGCCTGTTGACATATTTGATAGAAGGATAGAGCCTTTCAAGCTTTGCAACAAAGGATTCCAGATCGTATTCTTCAAAATACAGTTCGCAGGAATTACTTTCCGGAATGCTCTCTTTTCCCAGAAAATCTCTCCAGATCTTTTCATCCTGAAGCACCAGACCTTCCGTTAAAATCATATTGCCCTCATTGTCGGCCACTACGTCAAGACCGAACAGATCATGATAAAACTGCTTTGATTTTTGGATATCTTTCACAACAATCAGAATATTTTTCAGCTTCATTATTTTCTCTCAACTATTTCTATCCATTCTATATTCTTCCGGAGATTTTTCTGTGTGCGGCACTGTACCTGCCCTGCAGCCTCGCCAACACCTCAAATGTCCCGTTGCTATCGCTCTGGCCCTAACCCGCTTACGGCAAGTTGTTGGCACAGATCTGTCCGAAGTCATATTACCCATTGACGCAGGTGTCTCTCTTATACAGAAATTTTATCATTTTTTTAAACTAAAATATTTTTCTTCCGTCTCAATCTGATTTTCTTTTATACAGTATTCCTTCGGCTCCCTTGTCCATTTAAAGTCTTCCATTTTCATGATACAGTTCCTCCTGTTATAATAAAGAAGAGGCCAGGCAGTATTAATTTTCTTTACGCTATCATATTTCCGTTTTTATGTCAACATTCTCTGACGATACAAAGCACAATTGCTTCTGTCATTTATAAATACTTCTGTCGGAATTATTGTTCCCAAGATCATAGAATATCTGCGTAAAAAGAGAGATTTTTAGCAATAGTCTCAACAATTAGCATTTTTCGTGACTCCAGCTGGACATTATATTATTCCGGGGTATAATAATCTTATTCGTTACACATAGGTCGGAGGCTGGCTTCATGCTTACTTTACTAATTGTCGAAGATGAAAAAATTGCAAGGCAGGGAATTATCCGAAATATCCAAGATAAAATGCCAGAGCTGCATTTCCGTATTCTAGAGGCCAAGGATGGCAGGGAGGGTGTTTCCATTGCCCGGCATATTCAGCCAGACATCATTCTGAGCGATGTCCGGATGCCACGGATGGACGGAATCGAAATGTGTCGAACCATAAAAGCTCTGTATTCGGACTGTATCCTCATTTTTCTTTCCGGTTATTCCGATAAGGAGTACCTGCGTTCCGCCATCACTCTACAGGCTTTTCGTTATATTGATAAGCCGGTAGAGTTTTCCACGCTTCATCAGGCTCTGTGGGATGCAGTCAGACAGTACGAGGAGCAGATCAGTTCACGCCGCTTCCTTCTGGAGGAAAACAGACGCCGTCTTCTGCGTTATATTCTGAATACCCCTCCAGAAGAAGGGCAGCTTTCTCTCCTCCTGTCCAATGCGGAGTATTCTCCTGAGTATTTCTATTATAGCCGGATTCTGTTAATTCGTTTTATTCCCGGATCCTCTTCCTCTACCAACAGAGTCGCCGTGCCGGAAAGCATTCTGGACGGTGAAGCGACCGCAGGACAGATTCTATCGGAGTATCAACTGGAATATATCATGATTGAACAACATCAGAATTACCTGGTTGTGCTTCTTATGCTCTCCGTTGATACCGCTACTACATCTTTCTGCCGGATTATTGACGCTTCCCGGAAAATCTCTGCCTCCCTCATGTGCCCTCATTACATCAGCCTCGGGATCCTCGCCCACACGCTGTCGGAGGTCTGCCATTCCTATAGTTCTGCAGTATTTGCCATGGAGACCTTGTTTTATTCCCCTGTTAGTTCTCTGGCAATCTGCCCTCTTCCGGATTCTGACAGCTATTTGCCTTCCCAGGAAAGTTTCCAGATTTATAAGCAGCAGGTATACAGCGGCGATCTGGATGGTTGCCTGCACACGATACGGCTAGAAGGACAACGTTTCCAAGAACATCCCGCCACGCTGGTTAGTCAGGTAAAAAGATACTTTCACCATTTTATTGAGTGGACAGTCCGATATATCGTCATGAAAATTTCCCGTCCCCTGCCTTTCACGGAGGATGAACTTTATGAACAGGTTCACCATGCTGCTAACCTGGAGCAGCTGCTTTTTCTGACATGCAATGTGATCACCGTATGTCTGCGAGAGACAGGACAACAAGCTTCCCTGTCCATGGCAGACAGAATCCGCGGCATCATCTATACAAACTACAGTGATCCTCTGCTAGATATTTGTTACATTGCCACCCGGCTTAATCTCTCAGAATCCTATATCAGCATTCTTTTCAAAAAAGAAACCGGGGATACTATCAATCATTATATCAGCGAATACAGGATCTACAAAGCCCGAGAATATTTGCGCATTAAATCCCTGAGAATTGCCCGGATTGCGGAGGCCACCGGGTTTTCCAGTCAGAATTACTTTACCAAAACCTTTCACCGTATCACCGGTATGACACCCTCCGAATACCGGTTCCATCTATATGACGGGCACAGTCTCCCTGTTTCCGTCTACGAGGACGAATTTCATGAAGCTGAATCTGAAAAAAATATCCCACAGAATTGAAGTAAGAATACTGTTTACTTATCTGATTCCCTGTCTGATTGTCAACTGCCTTTTGATCCTTGGCATTTATCTGTTTTTTGCAGGAATTCTAAAAAGCCGGCTGTTGGAGTCATCCAATGACTTTATACATCAGACGCAAAATACGATGCAACATTTTATCAAAACCTACGACAATCTTACCCTGTCTTTTTCCCTTTCCGGCAGCGTACAGGAGCTTTTTGATCAAGATCTGATCAACTATAATGAGTCGAAACGAGTACGGGATAAACTGTGGTTTGAAAACAGGCTTTATGCTTCTGTTTTCACTACTCTCAGCAACAGCCCGGAAGACTGCAAGCTCAGACTGTATTTCTTTGATTCTTTTCCCTGGTTCACCAATCATACTCAATACTTTAATTATTCCGATGCCATGGATCAGCCATGGTTTCAAAAGATACTGGAGGGATATAATAAAAACCGAACTTCCTTCTATTGTATCGCTCCGGATGAAAACAGCGCCTTCCTGCCAGAGTCTTCTCCCTTTACCCTCGCAAGGGTTATTGTAAATCAAAATTATTTTCCTCACTCCCTTGCCGTTCTGTGTATAGATTTTCCCCCGGATTATATTGGTCAGCTGATCACCGGAGCCAATGATGATCAGGTAGTGAATCTTCTGGCCTCTCCGGATAACGGGCTTATTGCCGTATCAAAAAACAATCATTTTCTCTCACAGGAAGAACTTGTCCGCATTGCATCGCAAGATTGTCCAGAAGGGTGGAGCATACTTAAGATCGGTGCAGAGAAATATCAGATCAGGAAGGTGAGTATCGCGCCTTACGATCTGGTACTGACCACGATCATACCTTACAGCCATATTACCAATGAGTTAAAACGTATCCGCAATGCAATGGAACTCATCGGGCTTGTGATGATACTGATTTTTACCTTCTTCGAACAGTTCACTATCCGCCGGATCACTGCCAAACTTTCCAGACTGAGCGATAAAATGAAGGAGGTCAAATGCGGCAGGCTTTCTCATGTAGATATCTCCTTGCCTGCAGACCGGGATACCTGGGACGAAGTGGATGATTTAATGGATACCTATAATTATATGGCTGATGAAATGGAAAAACTGATCCAGAAGCAATATGAGATCGGTAAAGAGATTAAAAATGCAGAATTAAAGGCCCTGCAGGCTCAAATAAATCCACATTTTTTATACAATATACTGGACCTTATTCACTGGCTGGCCGATGCCGGAATGGTGAATGAAATTAACCAAGCCGCCTCCGCTCTCTCCATTTTCTATAGAACCAGTTTAAGTAACGGACAGGAGAAAATACTACTACAGGAGGAGCTCTCTGCTGTAAAGGCCTACATTTCTCTTCAGAATCTCCGTTTCGACAATGCTATTCATTATGTCTGTCAGGTGGATGATTTTCTCCTTTCTGTCAGCATCATCAAAATGCTCCTGCAACCCCTTGTTGAAAATGCGGTACTGCACGGGATTCTTGAAAAGGAGGATCCCACAGGCACGATCACCATCCAGATCCGAAAAATTTCTCCAGAAGAGATGCAGCTTTCCGTCACGGACGATGGTGTGGGAATGGATATGGATACTCTGGATCAAATCAATCATAATCTGGAACCCCAGAGCATTTCTCATGGACATGGATTTGGTATTCGCAATATCAATTCTCGACTGGAGCTTTATTACGGGGAGCGATACCGGCTACGTTGCACCAGCGCCCCCGGTATCGGTACTACCATTTACTTTCAGCTCCCGATCTAACAATAGAATTTACGCTTCGCGAAAATTCTATTGTCGTGAATAAAAAGAAAAATCTCGCGGGGCAGAGCGCCCCGCAAGATCTCTTTTTATTCAGAATTCTAATATCCCTTTCGCTCACAATATGCAAGCCACTGTTTTTTCATTTCCGCTTCCACATCCGCAATGCCGGCATCCTCTAGCCGCTGCCGGAATTCATCCAGCTTTGCCTCCGTCTCGTCTCCGAAAACACCTATCTGGAAACTGTTGTAATACTCATCCCGGATAGAGTTAATCACTGCCAGCTGGGTCTCCACAGGCGTGCTGTCGAAGGTAAATCCCAAACTCTTCGGCACAAATTCCTGCGCCGCACAGATTTCCTCAAATTCGATTTCACCTACATTGGAAAGATCTTTGGGTTGATCATTTCTCTGAAGCCCCCATGCCCACGCACCCCAAACATATTTGGATGCATCCGGCCCCAGTGTACGGCTTCCGTCCTCCTCCAGATTATAATGAATGCCCTCTATTCCACCATTGATCAGATTATTTACTTCAGGAAAGCCTTTGATGCAGTCAATAATCAGGGCCGCTCTCTCAGGATCCTTACAATTTGTAGGAATAGCTACCATATCATCAGAGTATACGCCTCTGGGCCTTTTAATATCAGGCGTAATATCCCAAGCCTCATAGGTACCCAATCCTGATGCTTCCAACTGTTCTCCATAACTGTAAAGGGTAGTGTTGGAAATCATGCTGGCTGCCGTTCCGTTAGGGAACGCCTCTCTGGCACCTGTAGTGGTATTGATGGCATCCTTTGACCAAATCCCGTCCTTTGCCATCTGCGCCATTTCCAGAGAAAAATCTCGGAATTCCTCAGATGTGAACTGATAAAATACATCCTTATCATAATCCGGCACATCCTCAGAATTATGTGTATAATACCAGAAATCATATCCGGGGGCCAGCTTAATACAGTTCTCAGTCTGCCACCATAACCTCTCGCCGAATTCCGGGCTGCCGCCGCTCTGAGCGCTGGCATAAATACCAGTTTCTGCTGTATCAGCCGCTACTGCATACAGATATTCCTTAAAATCATCATAACTTTCCAGTTTGTCGAAGTTATACTTTTTCATCAGATCTCCACGCACTGCTACAAAACGGTAATTGTTAAAAATGGAAGCGGTTTTGGGAATGCCATAGATTATGCCATTGACAGATGCCTGATCCCAACTCACCTGCGGCTGCTCCTCATAACTCATGGGCAGATACTTTTTCAGCCATTCCTGATCCAACTCCCGGAACGCTCCCTTGGCAATAGAATCAGTGAAATGACACCAGTTTCCTGTGAACATGATGTCCACCTGGTCACTGCCCGCCAGAATCAAAGAATACTTCGTATGCAGATCCGCCCAACTGATAAATTTCACTTCAAATGTGGTATTCAGCCAAGGATGAAAGTATTTTTCGTTTGCCTCTGCAAGAACCTTATCAATGTCCTCCGGTACATCGCAGGGGGTATACATAACCACCGTCTTATGCTCTGACAGATCAAATCCCATACCCGCATAAGGGCTGTCTGGGCTGATTCCCTCATCTTGGCCTTCAGCTGTCGAAGTTGCCTGTTCCTGGTTCTGTGCCTTCTCAGGCTGTGATGTGTCCGTGCTCTTTCCGCAAGCCGCCGCCGTGACGGTCAGTGCAAGTCCTAAAAGGACCGCCATTGTTCTTTTCGGTAATGTCCTCATACAAAACCTCCCTTTGTTCTTTAATTCTTAGTTTACAGTTACTTTTTTATCTCTGCTATGCGCATAACAGTCCTCTATATTCACCGCACCAAACCGGATCATCCTGCTGGAGCCCTGGCACGCTACGGCCGCTTCCTTTCTGCAGACTATCCTTTCACTGCTCCAATGGTAAGACCCTTTACGAAATACTTCTGTAAAGTGGGATAAAGCAGCACAATAGGACCTGTAGCAATAATAGTCATCGCCATTTTCAAAGATTCTGCCGGCAGATTTCCCACCTTCATTCCGGTTTTTTCAGCAATTCTGCGCAACTGTTCAGCGCTGTTTAGAATATTTTGCAGTGTATATTGCAGATTCCAGTATATACGGTTGTCGTTAAACAACATGCAGTTATACCAGTCATTCCAATAACTCAGTGCAGTGAACAGACCAATTGTTGCCAGAAGCGGTTTTGACATGGGAAGAATGACCTGATGATAAATCCGAAAATCTCCTGCACCATCCACTTTGGCCGCTTCGATCATTTCTCTCGGAATTCCTTTAATAAAGCTTTTGGCAATAATCATGTTCCAAACAGAAAACATACCCGGAAGGATCAACGCACGTATAGAATTATTAAATTTGAAGGTCTGCGTACACAACAGATACCATGGTACCAAGCCTCCATTGAACAGTGTTGTAAAAAAGAAGAAAAAAGAAAATCCGTTCTTCCACGGAAAGTCATATCTGGCAAGCACATAACCTGTCATCGTTGTAATCATAAGCGCCAACAGGGTGCCTGTGAACGTTACGAATATAGTAACTCCATAGGCACGCAGGATCTCCAGCGGATCTTTCAGTGCGGTCTGATAACCTGACAAAGAAAAAGTTCCCGCGTCCACAAAGAAACGATAACCCTGAGTGATGATGGCTCTTTCGCTGGTAACGGAAGCCACCGCTATCAGATAAAACGGCACAAAGCAAAAGAAAGCAAATGCCGCAACCAATGCCGTCGATATGACAGAAAATATAATTTCATCTTTTCCCCTGATTTCATTTTTTTGTTTTTTCAATTCCTACCCTCCTGTAATCTCTGTATTGAACCTCCGTATCGGCAGGCAGTCATGATATTGCAAATTGTCCGCCCAAAACGCCTTCATCTGAGCTCAGAACAGAGTATAGTCCGGATCTATTCTTTTCACAATTCTGTTGGCAATACATATTGTCACAAAGCACAGGACAGACTGGTAAAATCCAGCGGCTGCTGACATGCCGAAATCGCTGGTTGTAATCATGGTCCGATAAACGAAAGTATCAATTACGTCCGAATATTCCAACAGCCTCTGATTATTTTTCACCAGCTGATAAAACAGTCCGAAATCTCCGCGAAATACATTTCCTATTGCCAAAAGTCCCATAATGAAGATAGTAGGTTTCAGACATGGGATAGTAATATGGATAATCCTTTTCCAGATATTGGCGCCATCAATTTTGGCCGCCTCATACATCTCCTGACTGATTCCGGCAATTGCCGCCAGATATACCACACTTCCATAGCCTGTGGATTTCCACAGTTTCACCATAACAATTACAATCGGCCAGGTCTTTACATGCTCATAGACACTGTAAGGTTCCCCTCCCAAAGCAGTGATGACATTGTTCAATACGCCGTATTCTCCAAAAATATTAAGCATAATAGTGGACACAACCACCCAGGAAATGAAATACGGCAGAAACATAAATGCCTGTGATACCTTCTTAAATGTCACCCAGCTTAACTCACTGAGCATGATGGCGAATCCCACCTCGACCACAATTCCCAATATAATAAATACCACATTATAACAGAGCGTATTCCGCGTAAGCGACCACAATTTGTCCGAAACTATCATATACTGAAAATTATGCAGTCCACACCAGGGGCTTCCATAAATACCTTTGCCATAATCATATCGTTTAAACGCAAGTACAATTCCCGTCATCGGGATATAGCTAAAAATTACTGTATAGATCAGCGCCGGAAAGAGCATAACAAGAAGGACTCTGTTTTTTACGATTTTTTTCCATATTCCCTTTTTCCTATTTTCAACCATCATATGCCTCCTTTTTTATCACTTTGCCCCTTCTCCTTCCCTTTTTCCATATGCTCTGAACAGGGAAAGGAAGACCACACTGCATAAGAGTAGTACTGGAATGAACATAATTCCCCTGCGATATCCCGCCCGATCCATGATCCATCCAATCATGGCTGCTGAGGCAATACCGGCTACAGACTGGATCAGGCTCATCAGGGAAGTGACTGTTCCGGATATTTCCGTATACATACCACAGGCTGCGGCAAGGATTGATGGATATACCGCCCCCAGAAGAATACCTGCAAGAAGAAGCACTAAAACAACAGCCTGCGGCTCCTCCGCCAGAAAAGCAATCATATATAATGGAACCGATGCCGCACAGGAGAACAACATCCATTTTTCATAATTCATCATTCTTCCGATCAGTGGTTGGAGAAATCTGCCGCACATAATACCTGTCCAGAACAGAGTGAGTGCAAGGCTGCTATATGCCGGCGCGCATCCCAGCCCTTTCTGCAGATAAAGAGCAATCCAACTTCCTACACCGCCCTGATAACACATAAAGAATGTACCAAACAGTGTCAGCAGAAGAAACCTTCTGTCCTTTAATAACTCCCAGGAAATTCCTCCTCTCTTATACCTTCCTCCTCTCTCTTTAAAATTCAGCGCTAAAAACAGAAAGAGTGCCAACATTACCACACAGATCAATCCAATTCCGGTAAAGGAGCGGTTCCAGGCATATCCACATCCTACAAGGATACCAGCGTAGATCGGACCTGCCAGAGATCCCAGACTGAACAGTCCATGAAGCAGATTGAGACAGGTTGTTCTTCTCTCTCCATATTCTTCCGAAACAAAAGCACTCAGCAAAAGATTCAAACAGCTGCTTGCCATCCCCAGGAGTAAAAACAGAACCAACAGAATCGGATAAACCGGCGCTCTCCCAATACCGGTGATAACAAATGCATAGATTGTAAAAAACAGGATAATCATTTTCAGCTTCGGAAAACGGTCAGCGAGGATGAACCCCAGAATCATAGCTGCTATGGAGCCAACGTTTTGTACCGCTCCTATATATCCCACCTGTATATTTGAAAGTGCATACTTCTCCAGAATATCCGGCATCAGACTTCCCACCATGGTGGAGGATATTGCAAACAAAAACATAATGCCTGCCAGACAAACCATAAGAGCTTTCCGGCCTCTTTTTCTACCATGCAATTTCTTCATATAGACTGTTCCTCATAACCAGGCGGTTCTCATCGGAATGAATGGACGGCTCTTCAGGATTGTTGCTCAAGTCGCAACTGACATACCATGCCGCTCCCATGGTCTCCCCGATACAACTTCCCGCATAATTACGAAATGTGAATCCTTCTTTCCTGAGTCTGTTGAAATATATTTTTTCCGCCATATTTACAGCTGCTAGTGACAAATAATATCCATAATCATCTTCAGACACACAGTTGCGGATACTGGCATTTGCTTCCGTAATCACTGCGATACGTCGGATTGTACTTTTGCTCATTAGCGGCACTATAGTATCAACCAGTGTTCGGAAACCCATTACATTTCGCTCTGTTGCAGCATATATGGCTTCATAAGAATGTCTCTCTCCTACTGCTCCGTCATCTCCAGCATGAGTGCAGGGTGCATAAACCAAGATATCTACACGCCCTTCATGTTCCAGAATCTCTTCGTACAATGCCCTGACTGTTTCTGCATAATCCGGCTGACAGATACACATATGGAAGCCGCTCCCAGCCTCTCCTCTCGATCCGACTGCAACCTTCTGCAGACCGGTCTCTCCTTCCCGCCACATCTGCTCTGCCTCCTCTTTGGTCAAAAGCAAATATACCGAGTCTCCTTCTTTTTCAAACTGTACAGCCATGCTTTTGATCTCCCTATGCCCAATCCCGTCCATTACTATTATTCTGTTCATATATCCTCACATTCTGCCGTCAATAGACGGCTTGCATTCCGAGGAAATCAATCACGTTTTCCCTCTTAGTTCATCACAGATATTTCTATCAAAATGGCCATATTTCGCCCTTTACATCCATCATGAGCAAGACATCCTCGCAGGGTCTGTCCGTGACAAACTGCAGATATGCGCTGGCTGAAGATTCCTCCGGCTCATATACGCCTTCCCGACTTCTGACACCTGACATATAACTGCGAACCCAACCGGGGTGGTAGATCCGAAAGGTAAATCCCTCTCTGCGCAGTCGATTAAACATGAGCCGCATCTCCATATTCACCGCTGTCTTGGACATAGAATAGACAAAGCCATCCTCTCTCGGCTGTGTCGTAATCGATCCGGCCTCAGATGAATAGACGCATATCCGCTTTTTCCCTCTTCTTAAAAGCGCAAGAAATGCTTCTGTCATACGCAGCGGTCCAAGAACATTGACCTGAAAAACCTGTTTCCAAGCGTCCGCGTTATCCTCCGCTCCGCCCGCGATACCTGCCACATTAACCAACATATCTATGTTTTCTTCCCGTGCTCCCACAAACTCCGCAGCAGCCTTCACCGATGCATCATCACTCACATCCAATGGCATCAGAATCAGATCTGATCCAAATTCTTCTTTCAGCTGTTCCAGTTCCTTCCATTCCGGCATGAACTGTCCGGCGTAAACACGCCATCCACCTTCTATGAAATATCGGACCAATGCCTGACCACATCCCCTGTCAGCGCCTGTTATCACCACTATGTTCATATACACTCCCATCTTCGCATTAAAAACGCATATCAGCCGAATAGTCCCGGCATTTTACCCACCTGCGGATTTCCCTGCCTCTACTGCAAATCCAAGCCTGCTGTCTCGTACACTTTACTTTTCGGACTGTGTAACCCAATCCAATGCATTCATAATGATCCGCTGATAATTCGGATTGCTCCATACATCTAACGTGTGACCAGGCGTCAGAACAATAATCCTTCCCTTTCCACAGTTGCGGACAAAACCAGCTGTCTGTATGCCTCCCAGATCAGACATCGTCTGAAACAGAATCTCTGCATCCTCTGCCTTTATTTTAATCATATAGTGTTCATCCCGTTCCGTAAAATTCTCCACGCCTTTCATAATCGGATGTGCCACATTCTGTACCTGCAATGTTACAGGGCATCTGCAGGGATGCCCCTGAAACATACATCCCATCATATCCATCCAGGCCTTGTTTGGCCTTCTGAAATTCTCCTCTTTTTGTATCAGATTTTCGGTATAAGCTACTCCGGAATGGATCAATATCAGGCTGCCTCCTTTCTCTACATATTCCAGAAACTGTTCCGGGTTTACTTCCACCACCTCATCCTCGAACCATGGAGTAACATTAGAACCATTGATCTGATTTCCCTTGCTGACAATGATCGCAGGAAAACCAGCGATAAAGTTACAGGTTAAAATATCTCTGGCATCCCGCACGAAATCAAAGGAGTAACGCTCCTGCCTAATGGAACGCATTCCGCGCTCTACCACTTCCCCCGGATGCCAGTAATCATCACAGAGCACTAATATTTTTTTCATACATCCTCTCTTTCCGCCGTCGACAGACAGCTTTTATATCTTGGGCAAAGATGCAGCTTTGGCATCTTTCCGAACTCTCCTGCACTGATACGTATTGTATCTTGCAATACCCATTTCTTTACTTTTAACTATATCCAACCTGTTGGTTAAAAACTAGCGGAAATGTCTTGAAATACAGGTAATATCTCTGTTTAAATGAGTGGGATGCTTTAAAATTGGTAAATTTCTTCTTCTTTTTGCCTCAGATTTTAAGGATTCAAGACCGTTGGATACAGAATGTTACAAACAGGAGCATGCATGACAAAACACCCTGTTACAGAAGTAAACCGTATTTACGAAGACTGGACTATCTTAAAATCTTGTCTAAGCAATACGACAGTAGCGGTGATTACAATTATGATAAGTTTATTTGATGAAAAGCAGATTATGAAATTTTTTCCAAAAGCGGAAGACATAACACAAAATAGAACAGTGGCAGAGATCAAATTTTAATACAGAGACTAAAGATTTATTACTTTGCCTGCATGTAAGAGCAAATCATAGCCTCTTGCATGCAGGCTCCTTCTATTTCTTTCTATTCCTCCATGGGATAATGGCAGGCAACCCAGTGTCCTTTTCCCTTATCTTCAAACACCGGAACCTCCTGTTTGCATTTCTCCCGGCACTGATAGCATCTGGTATGGAACTTGCATCCGGAAGGAGGATTCACCGGACTGGGAATGTCTCCCTCCAGCAAAATACGCTCCCGCTTGTCCGCATCCGCCTCGGTAGTCGGGATGGCGGAGAGCAGGGCCCTGGTGTAGGGATGGAGGGTCCTTTCAAAGAGCTCCTCCGTGGGGGCAAGCTCTACCAGATTGCCCAGATACATCACGCCGATGCGGTCGCTGATATATTTCACCACGCTCAGGTCATGGGTGATGAACAGGTAAGTCAGATGCTCCTGCTCCTTCAAATCGGAAAGGAGATTCAGGATCTGTGACTGAATGGACACATCCAGAGCCGATACGGCCTCGTCGCACACCACAAACCTGGGCTTTAAGGCCAGGCTTCTGGCAATGCCGATTCTCTGGCGCTGCCCGCCGGAAAACTGATGAGGATAGCGACTGAACATATAAGAATCCAGCCCGCACTTTTTCATCACATCCAGTACATATTCTCTCAGAGCGGGGTCTCCCTTCTTGTATACGCCGTGGGCGGTCAGCCCTTCTCCAATAATCTGTCCCGCCGTCATTCTGGGATTTAAGGAAGAATAGGGATCCTGGAAGATCAGCTGCAGCTGCCTGCGCAGCTCCCGCATTTTCTCAGGGGGCTGATCCTTCAGTGAGACCATCTCTCCATCCTGTTCGTAGAGAATCTCTCCATCTGTCTGGGGATAGAGCTGCAGAATGGTTCTGCCGAAGGTGGATTTTCCGCAGCCGGACTCGCCCACCAGTCCCAGCGTCTCGCCCTCATAAATATCCAGAGAAATACCGTCGTTGGCTTTTACATATTTCTGTTTCTCACGAAAGCTGCTTTTTTTCACGGGGAAGTACTGCTTTTCATCCCGGATGCTGAGCAGCACCTTTTTCTTTTCATCCTGCATTTGAACGTCTCACCTCCTTCTCTGCATAAAAGCACCTCACCTGATGCCCCGGCTCCACTTCCTTAAGCTCCGGCTCCTCCTCCCTGCATTTCTGCTGACAGTATTTGCATCTGGGTGCAAACTTACAGCCTTTCGGAAGATACAGCGGGTTGGGAACAGCGCCGGGAATGGGATCCAGCTTTTCTCCCTTGGGAGTGTCCAGCCTGGGAATGGAAATCATCAGCCCCTCGGTATAGGGGTGAGAATAAGTGCCGTCTGTAAAGATGGTCCTGGCATCCGCCATCTCCACCACCTGTCCGCAGTACATGACCGCCACCTTGTCCGCCATCTCATTGATGACCCCCAGATCGTGGGTGATAAAGAGAATGGAGGTTCCCAGCTTTTGCTTCATATCGTTCATCAGCTTTAAGATCTGTGCCTGAATGGTCACGTCAAGGGCCGTTGTGGGTTCATCCGCGATCAGAAGCTTGGGCCGGCAGGAAAGAGCCATGGCGATCATCACCCTCTGGCGCATTCCGCCAGAGAGCTGAAAGGGAAACTGCTTTGCCACACGCTCCGGATTGGGGATCTTCACCTCTCCCAGCATCCGGACCGCCTCTGCCCTGGCCTGCTTCTTGTCCATTCCCTGATGAATGCGGAAAGCTTCTCCGATCTGCCTCTCCACCGTAAATACCGGGTTTAGGGAGGTCATGGGCTCCTGGAAGATGACAGAGATCTCGTTTCCCCTGATCTCATACATTTCCTTCCGGGAGCAGGCAAGCACATTTCTTCCGTTAAACGTGATCTCTCCGCTCTCCACATAGCCGTTGCCGTCCAGCAGACGGATGATGCTCATGGCGGAAACGCTCTTGCCGCTTCCGCTCTCTCCCACGATTCCCAGAGTCTCTCCTTCCTCCAGGGAATAAGTCACGTCATTGACCGCCTTCACAATACCGCGCTTTGTCTTAAAATAGGTATGTAAATGATTCACTTCAAGCAAACTCAATTTCCCCACCTACCTTTCCTTGGATTTCGGATCGATGGCATCTCTGAGTCCATCTCCGATACAGTTGATACTTATGGTACAGATCGCCAGCACCAGTGCCGGATATACCCAGCGCCACCAGAAATTTTCGATTACCGTAGCGCTCCGGGCGCCGTTTAACATATTTCCCCAGGTAGCATTGGGCTCGGACACACCGAAGCCGATGAAAGAGAGGGACGACTCCGTCAGCATACAGGTGGCAAAATCCAGCGTGGCGTTTACGATGATAACGGTAATGATATTGGGAAGGATATGACGGAAGATAATTCCCCATTCCCTGATTCCCAGCGCCTTTGCCGCCGTGACAAACTCCTGCTCTCTCTCCGCGAGCACACTTCCCCGGACCAGACGTGCAATCCCCGGCCAGGAAAGGAGCCCTAAGATCACCATGATCATAATGATTCTCTGGGTCTCTGAAATATTGTTTCCGATAATTGCCGATAAGATAATGGCAAAGGGCAGAAACGGCAGTGAGGATACGATCTCTGTCAGACGCATCAGGATATTGTCGATCTTCCCGCCCTTGTAGCCGGAGATACCGCCTATGATCACACCGATGATAGTGGAAATGATTACCGCAATAGCGCCCACCGTCATGGTCATACGGCCGCCCTTTAAGAGCCTGCGGAAAATGTCTCTCCCGAAATCATCGGTTCCCATAAGGTATCCCTTCAGTCCCCATCCGGTGACTGTTCCGCTCTCATCTATAATGTAACTGCCGTAATAGCCGGCCGTGATGTCTTTTACCTTTCCTTTTATGTCAGGCACCTTCGTCTGGCCAAAAGTATCATCTCCCCAGGCTTGTACTGTGCCGTCATCCAGCTGCACCACATAGTGGAACCTGCCGCCCTCGATCGCGGTCACATGTCCCTGCACCTCTTCCTTTATGTTGCGGCTGCCTTTCACATTGTTTCCCCAGACATGTACCTGTCCGTCCTCTGTGACAGCAGCAACACTCTCATCTGTGAGAGCCAGATCCACAACCCGGCCCTGGATCTGTTCCGGGATGGCCGTGTAGGCGTTGGTTTTTGTGGTCAGGGCCGCCACCTCGCCATCCTTTGTCAACGCCATGACAATGTCCGTGTTGGCCACGAATTTCTGAATATTTCCCTGAACCTCCTTGGGGATCTTGATATCGATCAGAAAATCATTCCCCCAGTTATAGAGTCTTCCCGACTCCGTAAGGGCCAGAGAGATCTGATATCCTGCGTAGACCTCCTTGACGGTTTCCCCCATGCGGAGCTCCAGGGGAATGGAGGCAAGGCCCATGCGGTCATTTCCCCAGGTGACCACCTCGCCTGCATCATTCAGGGCCACCACATGATCCAGACCTGCCGAAACCTGTACCAGACTTCCCATATCCGCAGGAAGCTTTTTCAGCTTATTGGTGGGAAACCTGCCCCATTCATAGACATTCCCCTTTTCATCAATCCCCACGGAAAAAGTACTTCCCAAAGACACCTGCCTGGCCTTTTTCTGCAGGCCGGAGGGAACATCCAGCATGCCGAAGCCCGGTCCCACATTGGCCTGGGTCACGTCCTGATAATACATATCGATGGGCAGAAAGAAGGGCAACACCACACAGCACATAAAGATAAACAGGAAACAGATCACTCCTGTCATAGCCACTTTATCCTGCACAAAACTGCGGAATACCATCTGGATAGGGGTGAGGATCTCCTCCTGCTCCTCTGTGAGCGCTCCGCCGAAGACCATCCTCTGCGCGGCCTTCCCCACCGTCGATTTTTCTCTTTTTTTCTTCGTGTTTTTATCTGCCATGGCCCCTCCTAGTTCTCCAGCCTTACCCTCGGGTCAACCAGGGTATAGGCGATATCCATGATCACATTTCCCACCAGAGACAAAATCACATAAAACATCTGCATGGCAAGCACCACTGCAAAGTCTCTCTGATTTAAGCCTGTGATCATCATCTTTCCAAGTCCATCCCACAAGAAGATGGTCTCTATCACGATGGAGCCGCCGAAGAGCCCGATCAGCCACCATGTGGTCACCGTCACGATGGGGATCAAAGCGTTGCGGAAGGCATGGATGTAAATAACCACCTTCTCCTTAAGTCCCTTGGAACGTGCGGTTTTTATATAGTCCATACGAAGGGCATCGATCATGGAAGCGCGCACATAGCGGGTAATGCTTCCGATCCCCGATACGGACATGACAAGTACCGGCAGTGCCATATGCTTTGCCACATCCAGCGCCGCTGCCATCCCCGTGCCGTTAAATCCTGCGGTTTTGGCACCGCTTATGGGAAATAACGGAATCTTTATGGCAAAGGCATAAATGGCAAGCAATGCTATGACAAAGCTTGGTACACTATATCCTACGATCGTTACAACCTGAACTGCCTTATCGAAAACACTGTTCTTTTTTACCGCCTGAGTAATCCCCAGAGGTATTGAAATAACAAACACCAGGAGCATGGAAAAGATATTCAGCATAACTGTATTTCTCATGGGGACTCCCACTACATTTTTGACCGGCTTTCTGTATTCCGTGGAATACCCGAAATCACCGGTAAGCATGTTGGTGATCCACTTCACATACTGAACCGGCAGAGGCTCATCCAGTCCCAGCTGCGCCCTTATGGTATCATACTGCTGCTGGTAGACCTCCGGCTTGACATTATCTCCCATCATCATCCGCACCGGATCTCCCGGCAGGGATTTGTAAATGGTAAACATTAATATGGATATGATAAAGAATACAAATATGATATATACAAATCTTTTTAACAGGTACCTTCCCTTGCGCATTCCTAAAAACCTCATCCCCCTTCCGTGTGATCGGGCAGGGGAGACTTTTTCCCCTGCTCGCCGCTTTAGCGGCATATTCCTCTGTGCGGGCCTGTGCATAAAGGGGACTGCGCATAAATGCACAATCCCCTGCAGCTGTGTGTCAAACTCTGAACTGTAAGAAGTAGTTACTGTGAATTGTAACAGAGTATTATTCTATTCAGATACCCACGCATCAATCACCGCCGAGGACCAGTCCCAAATGGAAGAGGTATCCCAATCCTGCAGCTTGTTGCTGTAGAAATCATGATATTCGTCAGAGTAAAGCGGAATATCCGGAAGCTGTTTGTTCCACTCCATGATAAAGGCTCTCCAGTTCTCAAGCCAGGCGTCCTTGTCTTCATAAGGAATGCTCTTCATGGAAGCGGTCACGCTTGCCATATCCTCATTGATAATCCAGTTGCTGTTGTAGCCGCCGCCCATGTACTGCTCATCTGTTCCGTAATAGTACCAGGGGGAATCGGCAGTTGCAAATCCGGTTGCCAGGTTGTACATGTTGTAGATCTTCTCACCCTTATGGTTCATGGCCTCCTGCAGAGTAGGGAAGTCAACGCTGGTGGATTTCAGCTCCATACCGGCCTCCTCCATTGCCTCGGGAAGCATGGTGCTGAGCAGCTCGGAAACAGGGTTTCCTTCGGTATTACACCACTCGATGGTTAAGGGCTTTAACTCTCCGTCCACATCCTTGTAGCGCAGTCCGTCGCCGTCTTTATACTCTTCGCCGTTTGCATTCAGATTCCATCCGTCTGCTGCCAGGATTTCCTTGGCGGTATCAATGTTCTTGTCATATGTATTTAAGTTCTCGTCGATCCAGTCCTTGGATTCCATATACTCCCACTGAGCCAGACCGTATCTTGCATGTACGATGGAAGCATATCCGCCGCTGTGCTGTCTCGCGAACTCGTTGCGGTCCAGACAGTAGGCGATGGCCTGACGCACGCTGGTGGAATCGGTGGGGAACTGGCTGCAGTCAAAGCAGATCTTTCCGTAACCGTTTCTTAAGTAAGTATGCTTCTGGGCAACTCCCTTGTCCACCAGATCAAGACCTGCCTCGATGCTGGTTCCGCCGGAGATGGAAAACAGAAGATCAACCGTGCCTGCCTCCAGCTCGTTTAACTGGGTGTCGTTGGAAACGGTCTTCACGATCAGCTTCTCGATCAGAGGCTTATGTCCGCGGTAGTCTCCCAGGAATTTGTCGTTTACCACATAGGTTGCCTGTCTGCTGGATGCATCATAGTTATCAAGCAGATAAGGGCCGCAGACCACCTTGGGATTGTAACGATAGCCTGTATCTGTATTATTGATGGTCTCAAGCAGCACGTCGGTTGAAAAATCGCCGCTGATGGATACGCCATCCTCGGAATCCACCATTTCACATCCCGGAGCAATCACTGCCATGGGCCTGGGCGTAATACCGGCATAGTAAATATCATAGTGAAAAGGAAGCTCCTCCGCTGCTACCGTAACGGAAAAGTTCTTCTCGTCGATCAGGCGCAGCCCCTTGAGATTCTCGGTCTCGCCGGCATTAAACTCTTTATATCCATCCAGATGAGTATAGGCTGTGGCCGAATAGTTATCCACCCCCATCATCTCCGGAGAAGACTCCAGGTAAGCTGCAAACACATAATCCTGAGCGGTAACCGGAGAACCATCCGACCACACGAGACCGTCATTTAAGGTGATGGTATAGGTCTTGGTTCCGTCTTCATTCTCGGTCTCCTCACAGTTTGCCACTACCGTGGGATCGATCTCAAAGGTACCCTCCTTGCTGTAGATAACAGTACCATACCCGTGAATCAACGCATAAGCCTTGTAGTTGGTTGCATTGTTGTTGAAGTCCGGATCATAAAAATCATTGTCCATATCCGTGGTGGTTCCGATGATCAGCTGTCCTGTGGGTGCATCCGGCTTTGCAGCCTGTGCGCTTTCCGAACCTTCTGTCTGATCCGCCTCATCTGTCTCCGCTTCCGTATCGGAAGCTTCTTCCTCGGAGGTACTGGTTGTATCCTCCGCATTGTTTGTCACCGTATCATTCCCGCTTCCGCCGCAGGCAGCCAGAGATACGGTCATTGCTGCCGCAAGCAGAACAGACAGCAATTTCTTCCTCTTCATAAAAATCCCTCCTTAAATAAATAATAACGATCGTGCGGGCTCTGCGTACTGTGTATACCTTTAAAACGGTCCTGCACACTGCGCATACCTTTTAAAACGATATGAGCAATAAAATTTCCGTACATTCACTGCACAGAAACAATTGTACGCACCTTACGCACAGTACTATGATATACATTCCGCGCATGGTCTGTCAACACTTTTTTCCTGTATTTCTGCAGTGCATTCCGCGTTTCTATCGGTTTTATACCGGTTTTATATCATTTTTACAGCAAACCTGTCAGATCATAACCTTTAAGCCATCCCTCTGCAGATGCGCATACCTCTCTTAAGCACTTCTCTTCGAAAGGACTTTCCAGCCCCGCCTTTTCAAGAAGCTCCGTAAATACCCTGCTGCCGCCCTGCTTCGTGTAGGCCATATAACGCTCCCAGGCCGCCCTAGGGTCTTTCTGAATCAGCGCCCAGAACTGAAGCGCCACCGTCTGTGCCAGACAGTAATCAATATAATAGAAGGGACGGGTATAAATATGGTGCTGTCTCTGCCAGGCCATGCCCTCCCCGTATACCGGAATCCCGCCATCCAGACGGATCCATGGCATATAGATCCCCAGAAGCTCTTTCCACGTCTCATGACGCTGCGACGGCGTCATATCCGGCTTCTCATAGACAATATGCTGGAAATGATCCACCATGGTGCCGTAGGGAATGAAGGTCAGCGCGCCGGACAAATGGGTATACTTAAACTTCCGGGTATCGGCTCCGAAGAATCCTTCCGCCCAGGGCCATGCGAAAAATTCCATGGACATGGAATGAACCTCGCAGGCCTCCAGAGAAGGCCAGGTCAGCTCCATGGGCACCCGCTCCCGGTTCATCCATGCCGCAAAAGCATGGCCGGCCTCATGGGTAACCACCTCCACATCATGAGCCGTACCATTGAAATTGGCAAAAATAAACGGCACTTCATAATCCGGAATACTGGTACAATAGCCGCCTCCGGTCTTTCCTTCCGTAGAGAGCACATCCAGAAGCTCACCTTTCAGCATGGTGCGGAAGAATTCTCCCGTTTCCGGGCTCAGCTCATCATAGAATTTTCTTCCCTGGGAGAGGATCTCCGCAGGCGTTCCCTGGGGCCGCGGGTTGCCGGATCTGAACTCCAGCGCATTGTCTGCAAAGCTCATGGGATATTCCTTTCCCAGACGCTTTGCCTGCTCCCGGTAGATCTCGTCCGCTACCGGAACCAGATACTTCACCACCGCCCTGCGGAAACGCTCCACATCCTCTTTGGTATAACAGTTTCGCTCCATCCGATAATATCCAAGCACTGTATAGCCATCAAATCCCAGTTTTCTTCCCATCCGGTCCCGCAGATGAACCAGCTTATCATAGTATTCATCCAGCTCTCCCAGATGCTCCCTGTACCACTGCCCTTCCGCCTTCCATGCGCGAAGACGCCGCTCATCGTCATTGTCCGTCTTAAAAGGTCCCATCTGGGAAAGCGTATAGCTTCCTCCCTCAAAGGGAATCCGGGCCGAGGCAAGAAGTTTCTGGTACTCCTGGCAGAGCCGCTTTTCCTCCTGCAGCTCCCCGATGATTTCCGGCGAAAAGGTCTTAAGCCGGATCTCCTCGTTTTTGAACATCAGATCCCCATATTCTTTTTCGAAATCCGGGCGGAAAGGGCTCTCCAGAAGAGCCGTCGTCCATGCCTGCTGGTCCTCCTGCAGCTGCGGAGCCGCCTCATTCCAGAAATTCATCTCCGTCTCATAAAACTCATCTCTTGTATCAATATCATAACGGATTTTTGCCAGATTATGTTCTGTCTGTATATGCCTCTGCAGCTCGTCCATCTCCAAAAAAACGGCTTTCGCCGTCCCGTAATCCTCCGCACTCTTAAAACGCTCTGTCAGCCCCGCAAGCTGTCCTTTCACTTCCTTAAGATCCGGACGCCTGTAAGGCATTTCTGAAAATTTCACTTTTTCTGCTCCTTTCATTTCCGCTCTGTTTTGACGCTGATCCCTCCTGCCCGGATCAGCCTTTTAGTCCCCTGGACTGCCTGTCCATATCTTCCACCACAATATCGTAGATCTCTCCCAGACCGGCGCAGTATTCCAACACCTTCCAGGGCTCATTGGTGTGAAAGTGGATTTTGATCAGCTCCTCGTCCCCCACTGCAAGCAGGCAGTCTCCTTCAAAATGCTCCGTGAAGTATTCGGAAATCACATCCTCATCCAGGTTCTCTCCTTCGATCAAAAGCTGTGTGTCATACTTAAATTCCAGCATCGCCTCTCTCCTTTCTTTCCGGAACGGTACCCATTTCCACAGGTCAGTCTCTGACCCCTCCGGCTGTTCCGGTACCATTTTACCATATCGGAAGAGGCATTTCCAGAACAAAGTAGGCAATCACAGGATCACATGCGCGATCCTGGAGGTCTGTATCATAATCTCCACATAAGTCCGGATTGCCTCCTCTGCAGAATATTCTCCCTCCTTTTGTGCAAGTACATTGTCAGAGATCAGAATCCCTGTGCTCCACTTCGAGTTGAAGGGCACAATCTTCACCTTAAGCTCCTCCAGCGCATCCGCCAGAATATCGTTGGCCGCTACCCTGTGTTCCCGCTTTTCCTTTCGCCGTCCGCCGGCGTCTTCATATGTAACGACTCCGGCAAACTTTCCTGCAAGGGGGGAGGCTGCGCCAGATTCCCGGAAGGAATTCCGGGTCGGATCCAGCTTCATTTTTTCAAAAAGGATGCTGAGCCTTGAAGGCACCGGCGCGCAGAAGGGAGCGAGAAAGAAGAGATAGTCCGCCTGCTTTATCTCCTCATAGATACGGTTGAAATCCCTGTCCCAGACACATTTTCCTTCCTTCAGGCACCTGTCGCATCCCCGGCAGGGAAAGAGCGGTACTCCGCCAAGTTCCAGAATCCCGCATGGAATCTTTCGGGCGGCAAAGGCTCCGGCAACGAACCGACAGATCTGTCCGCAGTCCTGATATTCCTTTCCGTTTATTCTGTTCGCTGCCGACAGGCAGACTGCCTTTTTCTCTCTCACCTTTGTACTCCCCCGCTTCTGTTTTTCTGATCCTGACAGGTTATCTGCAGCCTCTAATACCCCAATCCTCTGTCAATGATCGTGCCATCCATGGCATTGATGGTCAGCCAGCTCTCGTAGGGGCTGCCGGACACATAGGGCTCGCTTTGGTCCGGATAGGTGACTGTCTCGGTTCCGAAAAAGTCCCATACCGGAATCATTTTCCCCTCCAGGGCGTTTCCCCTTTCCATAACGCGCATATATCCCAGCCGTATTTCATCTATGGAAAACGAAACCCTGATTCCATCGCCATCCTCAAAAAAATCCTCATACTTTTTCACCAGCATTTCCTTGAAAATCGTCTCTATTTCCGAGAACGGAAGAAGAAAGACATATTCGTCCGAAGTTTTTTCCACCTGATAAGGATTCCCCCATTCAAAAGAGGCAATTCCTTCTGTATTATATATCAGCGTCAGATACTCGTAGGGCCAGGGCACAGAATTGTCATCCTCCAGCGTTGTACCGCCCTCATGCGTATATGTGACCGGTATCCCCTCCAGTGTTCTGGTAAAGGAAAACCCGCAACCGATCTGATCCGCCTCAAGGCTCTTTTGCTGCGGCTCCTCCTCATTTACGGAAAAGGAGGAATAGAGCTCTTCCCCTCCCACAATAAAGTCCGTAAATCCCATGGCCGAGGCCGCCTCCTCCGCCTTTGCCCTGATCTCGTCCCTGGATAGCTGCCCGGGAAGCGTCTCCTCACCCACTCCTCCACGGACAAAATTGCTGTTCGCCTCCTCGCTCCGGATCTGAAAGGTAATCCAGCGCCAATCCTTTCTCAGATTATTGTCCAGTATGACAGTATAATCCTCCCCATCCACTGTGGCTGTCCCGAAAATCTCGTTTTCCTCCAGGTATTCATCGCTCTCCGTATAACGGACGGTTGCGGGAACCTCCAGAATCACTACCTCCTCCGGCGCCTGCTCCTTCTTCAGGGTCCATTTCTCTATCGCCTCGTCATAAGTTTCTTCCTTATCGGGCAGCGTTTTGCTTCCGGATCCGGCTTTTTCCCTCCGGGCCTCTAACTCCGCAATCTTCTCCTCCACCTCCGCCCGGGTAAAACCGTTGGAGTCCGCCATTGCCTCATAATCCCTGGTAAAAAGAGGTGCGCTCTTTAGCAGCACCCGGCTCACATTGTCATAATCCTCCTGGGTAAACACCCGGCTGGTCACCTGCCAGGATTGAAACCCTTCCGCCTGGGGGATCATCAGGTCCGCGTCCACTTTCACACTGACCTTATCGCTGCCCCCTTCCCAGTTATAATGCTCCGGCGCCTGTACCTGCTCTGCAATAGCTCCCCCGGATCCTTCCTCTTCTTCCGCCGCTCCGGCCTGCTCCCCCGGAAGGTTCTCTTCCGATTCGCTTCCCTGCTCCTGTTTCGGTGTCACGATCTCTTCCTCTGTCTGCGCCATATCCTGACACCCTGTCGCCACCGCTGCAAGCATCCCCGCCATGCCGCACAACACTGACCATTTTCTCAGTTTTCTCAACCTCATCACTTTTATCCTCCATGCTTCTCTTTTTATCCGTCCCTGTTCTTCTTCCTGCCATCCGACGGGTTTCTCGGGGACATCTCAAGCATAGACCGTTCTCCTGTAAAAGGTATTCAGCAAAATGTAAACATTGTGTAAAACTTTCCTTCTCATCTATAGCTACGAATTCACTGCCTGAAAATTATGGAAACTTCCGTTCCTTTCCCCAATTTACTTTCCACATGGAGCTCCGCTCCGTGCAACAGAGCAATCCTGCTGGCCAGAGCAAGTCCCAGTCCGCACCCTCCCGCCTTGCGGCTGCGGGCCTTGTCTACCATATAGAAGGCTTCCGTTACTCTGGAAATCTCGTCCTCCGGAATGCCGCATCCCTGATCCCGCACGCGGATCCGGTCTTTTTCTCCCTCCAGAAAAATCTGTCCTCCTTCTTTGCTGGCCTTTGCACTGTTGTCAATCAGATTCACCAGAAGGCTCTCGATTAAATCTCTGTCCACCTTTCTGTTTTCCATGTCGCAGCTCCAGATCAGCGTCAGCTTTTTCTTCTGCAGGTGGTGTTCTTCCAGCCTTGCCACTCTCTCAAAAAGCTCCTTCATAGAGGTATCCTCCATAAAGATGCTGTCGTTTTCGTACATTCCCATAAGGCTTAAGAGCTTACTGCTCAGGCGCTCCAGGCGGCTGCATTCCTCCCTGATATGCTGAAGGGCTCTTTCCTTTTGTTCCTCTCTCAGATTCACATGAAGAAGAGAATCTGAATAGCCGATGATAGAGGTCATGGGTGTTTTCAGTTCATGGGCAAGACTTCCCAGCATCTGCCTGCGGCGCTCGGATACCTGGGATAATTCCGTCACCTGGTCTTCTATTCTCTCCGCCATGCGGTTAAACGCCTTTGCCACCACGCCGATCTCATCCTTCGTGTGCACATCCACCCGGCTCGTCAGCTTTCCTTCACTGATGTCTCTGGCCGCCTGCTGCAGCTTTCTCAGGGGATGGAGGATCGTCTGCGTCATCAGAAAAATCAGTACAAGAGAAAGCAGCGCCGCTCCTGCAAAGACCGCCAGGTTAAAAAGAGCCTGCGCCTTCATATCCTCATAGAGCTCCGAGATATCCTGCACCAGGAAAAGCCGGTACTGCTCTTTTCCCACTGCAGGAACCTGCTTTCCCGCAACAATGATGTATTGATTTCCTCTCTTTTGTATGATACTGTATCCCTCCGGCCGGTTCCATCTCTCATCCTCCGGCTTTTTAAGCTCAAATGCAGTAAGATTACAGATCACCTTTCCATCCTGAACCAGAATATATTTCTCCGCGCCGATCTTTTTGATCAGATAGTTCACATACGAATTTCTGGTAGCCTCACTGTAGCCTTCCAGCGGCCCGTATTCCAGCTCCTTTCCCAGAGCATAGGCTGCTGCAGAAAGCTGCTGCTCACAACCTTCCAGTGTTTTCTCCTGATTGTACTGAGTCGAACGGTAAATAACCGCCATCCCCGATGCTGCCATGGCGGCCATGAGTACCGTCACCGTCATCAGCGACAACTTTTTCCACAGCTTCATTTATTCCATATCCTCCAGCCGGTATCCAGTTTTGGATATCGTGCGGATCACATTATGAAAATCCAGCTTCTTCCGAAGCTGTCCAATATGCACATCCACTGTACGGGTCTCTCCCACATAGTCCATCCCCCAGATGCGGTTTAAAAGCTCCTCTCTGGAAAACGCCACATTTCTGCTCTCCGCCAGGGTCACTAAAAGCTCATATTCCAACGGCTTTAGCTGCACCTGGGCGCCTCCTTTGGTTACACTGTGCTTCTTCAGGTCTATCACCACATCCCGGATCCGTATCTGCTGCCTGCTGCGCCCGGTTCTTTTAAGCACTTTCTCCATCCGTACCAAAAGCTCCAGTATCTCAAAGGGTTTTACGATGTAGTCCTCTGCGCCGGCCTTCAGGCCGTGGACCTTGGATATCACATCGTCCTTTGCCGTCAGATAGATCACCGGAATATCCGCCGCCTGCAGATCCTCCATCAGTTCAAATCCGTCTTTTCCCGGAAGCATCACATCCACCAGCGCAAGGGCAACCTCGCTTTTGTCAATGCCTCCCTCTGTGCCGGAGTTTTCCGACATTTTCCCGCCGCTGCCCCTTAAAAATCTCTCCGCCTCCAGCCCATCCGCAATAGAAACTGCCTCATAGCCTGCCGCTTCCAGATTCATACAGATCAGCTCCGAGATGGAACTGTCATCCTCGATCACAAGAATTTTTGTTTTCATGCCGTATCCCCCCTATTATCTCCTTATCCTAACATAAAAAAAGCAGGAAAAAAGCATCAAAATGTAAACATTTTTACACTTTGATGCTTTCGCATACACAGGGCCGCAAAAGGATGTCTGCTTCTGATCCAAAAGAGTACGGCGTTCTACAACATTGCCACACCCCTGCAATAGGTCTGCTTCACCTCATAGTCGTCCTCCAGAACCACCACATCCGCATCATAGCCTGCTGCCAGCCTTCCCTTGCGGTCGTCCACCCTGAGCGCCCGGGCCGGATTGATGGTACAGGAATTAAGAGCCGCATCAAAAGGCACCAGCGCCTCCTCAGCCAGAATCTTCAGCCCTCTGTTCATGTGGAGGGTACTTCCCGCAATGGTATCCGTTCCTTTTAATCTTGCCAGACCATCCTCTCCCACCTCATAGGCATGTCCTCCCAGCTCATACGCTTTTCCCGGAGGACAATACTTCGCCTGAAGGGAATCGGTGATCATGATCGCGTAATCCCTGCCCTTGGCCGTGAAAAAGTTATTCAGCGCCGCCAGATGAGAATGACATCCATCACAGATCACTTCTCCATAAATGTCCCGTACTCTGAACGCGCCTCCCACCAGTCCCGGATTCCTGTGATGAAATCCCGTCATACCATTGTACACATGTGTCATGCTCATGGCTCCGTTTGCGATTCCCATGAGAACACTGTTATAGTCCGCTGAGGAATGGCCCATACTCACCACCACCCCATGGCTGCTGCAATATCTGGTCAGTGCAAAGTCCTCATCATGCTCCGGCGCCATAGTGATATAGCGGATCATTCCATGGGCCGCCTCCTGATACATCCGGAACTGCTCCACGGAAGGTGCGGCGATGGCCTCCGGCGGCTGCGCTCCCTTATACCCCATATCGAGATAAGGTCCTTCAAAATGGATTCCCAGAATCTCCGCTCCCTCATATCCTTCCTCCGCTACCTTTGCAACATTGGCCACTGCCGCGGTGAGGACCTCCGGCATCTGTGTGACGGTAGTGGGCAGTATGGCGGTTACCCCCTCCTGCGGAATCCGTTTCATCCAGTTCCGGAGCCCTTCCTCTTTGGCGTCGTTGGTATCAAATCCGTAAGCGCCATGGGTGTGTACATCTATAAATCCCGGCACCAGACGCCTGTTTTCATAATCTGCATCCACCTGCCCGCTTCCCCATGGACAGATCCTCTCGATTTTTCCTTCCTTAAATTCGATCTGGGCCGGTATAAACTGCCCGCCGATCCAGACTCTTCTGCTTTGTATCGTCCTGTTCTGACTCATTTTGTTTTCCTCCTTTCCTTTTACTTTTCAGGAACTCTCCGCTTTCCTGAAAGTGTTATTCCTCTTCCGCCACCAGCACAACCACGCTCCTGGGCGGAATCTTAAGGCTCCGCCCATAGGTGAATTCTGTAAACGCCGCCATGTCCTTTTCATCCTCATACTCCACAAAGGTATTCACACAGATTTTCCACTTCATTCCTTTCGGAAGATCCGGCAGCTGCATGGTAAGAGGCTCCCAATAGGCATTCATCCCGTAAAAGACGATCTCATCTCTGGTATCGCTCTCATCTCTTCCCGCATACATGATTCCGATCAGTCTGGTGTTATAATTGATCCCGGCATTCCATGGATAGCCGTTGTGAATGCTGATCTCCGGAAGGCCGCAGGCCGCCTCTTTCGTGTGCTTTCTGATGATCGCATACCGTTTGCGGAACGAAATCATATAGCGGAAGAAATCATGGATTTCCTTATATTCCGTAAGTCTGTTCCAGTCCAGCCAGGAAATCCGGTTGTCCTGACAATAAGCATTATTGTTTCCGTACTGCGTATTACAGAACTCATCTCCCGCATAAAACATCGCCGGCCCCCTGCTGCACATCAGCGTGGCAAAGGCATTTTTGATCATACGCAGGCGCAGGCTCTTTACCTTCGGATCATCCGTCTCTCCCTCCGCCCCGCAGTTCCAGCTGTTCCCATTGTTATCCCCATCCGTATTGTTCCATCCGTTCTTTTCATTATGCTTGGTATTATAAGAATACAGATCATAAAGGGTAAAGCCATCATGGCAGGTAATAAAGTTGACAGAAGCGCTCCTTCCCCGCTCAGATGGATCGTACAGATCTCTCGAGCCGGTGATCCTGGTAAGCGCCGTTCCGGCCATTCCCTCATCGCCCTTCAGAAAGCGCCGCATGTCGTCGCGGTACCTGCCGTTCCATTCCGACCACCGGTTATAGGCCGGGAAATTACCCACCTGATACAAGCCCGCCGCATCCCATGCCTCCGCAATCAGTTTTACCTTTCCCAATATGGCATCACATGCGATCTCCTGCAAAATCGGCGGCTCCGCCATAGGCGCCCCGCTCTGATCCCGGGTCAGTATGGAGGCCAGGTCAAAGCGGAAGCCATCCACCCTGTATTCGGTTACCCAGTAGCGCAGACAATCTATGATGAATCTCCGGGTGGTCGGGTGATTGCAGTTCAGTACATTCCCACAGCCGCTGAAGTTGTAATAATGTCCGTCCGGCGTCAGGATGTAATAAATATTATTGTCGATCCCCTTGAACGAAAAGCAGGGTCCATCCTCATTTCCCTCTGCAGTATGATTAAACACCACATCCAGAATGACTTCAATTCCGTTCTCTTTCAACTCATAAATCAGCTGTTTGAGCTCATCTCCTTCATGATTATGCTCCACAACCGACGAATAACTGGTGTTGGGGGCAAAAAAACAGACCGTATTGTATCCCCAGTAATTATAGAGCTGTACCCCGTCTACCACTCTGGCGCTCTCCATCTCGTCAAACTCAAAAATCGGCATCAGCTCCACTGCGTTGATCCCCAGATCCTTCAGATAAGGGATCTTCTGACGAAGTCCCTCATAGGTTCCTTTTGCCGATACGCCGGAGGATTCATCCTTTGTATATCCCCTCACATGCATCTCATAGATCACCAGATCCTCCATGGGAATCTCCAGCTGCCTGGTATTTCCCCAGTCAAAGTTGTTCTCCACTACTCTGGCATGATAGACAAAGTATTCTCCTTCTTCCGGCCTCTCTCCCCATTTCCTCTGTCCTGTCACTGCCTTTGCATAAGGATCCAGCAAAATATTGTCCTTGTCAAAAAGCAGGCCGTTTTCTTTGTCATACGGACCCTCCACCTGAAATGCATATTCAAATTCCTCTATCTTAAGTCCGAATACCAGCATGGAATAGGTATTTCCGATATGATAAGATTCCGGAAATTTCAGTCTGGCGAACGGTTCCATTTCCTGGGGCCGGAACAACAGCAGGGTACAGCTGACTGCCCCCACGGAATGGAGCGTAAAGCTTACCCCGTTCGGAGCGGCGGCAGCCCCATCTCTGTTATAAAATCCCGGCCTGACCTCATATCCTTCAATCACATCCAGAGGCTGCAGCTTCATTCCACGCTGCGGCTTCTGCTGTACAAACCTCATATCCTCTCCTCCCTCCGGATCCTCCTCATGCAATATTTCCTCCCTTCGTTCGCATTCCTCATTCTCTTCGCTCCTATTGGCGCCGATCCTGTCGACGCCAAAGAATCTTCTGATCTTTCTTATCATTGTTGCTTTTGCCCCTTATATTTTATAGGAAACGACTTCAGTCGTTTCCGTTTGCGCCGTCCGCATGCTGCGATTGCAGCAAGTTTCCCTGTGCGGACGTGCGCATCCATTTATAGTAACCGGCAAATATTTTTGTCGCTTACTATATACTCAATCTTCAAAATTTGTTTTCCAGTATATGAGCCTTTGCTGTTCGCTTAAGTTTTCCACAAATCTCTTTTTCAGAAGAAGAAAATCCTCCAGATCCATCAATATATGATACAGAATCGCCTGTCCCTCAAATTCCTCTCTGGTCACAGGAAGCGGCGTATCCGCCATATGCTTCACTATCTTGTCCAGAAACTCAAGCTGACGCACAGGCGTATTTTTTTCCACCACGAATTCTTTCATATAGAGAATATAATCGGCAATGATCTTCGCCTGTTCCGGCATCTTTCTCATTTTTTTCAATTCATAATGAAGGTTCTGCAGAACGCTGCACTGCTGCCCCCGCATCTCAAAATAATCAATATAATACTCCGGATGAGAAGAAAAGGTATTGCCCCGATATTCCGCAGCTTCCACCACATACTCCGTAATCTGATCCTGCAGTCCGGAAATATCGCTCCACACACTCCCGGTCATCTCCTTATTCATAAGATATTCAGCTATTTCTTCCAGAACCTTCTGCATATGTTCCTCCACCAGGCGCATATGGGAAATCAACGCTTTTTTTGAGTTTTCTCTGTCGCTGAAGAGATTGACAAGGATCGCCAGCGTGACGCCGATCAATACCAGCAGCACTTCGTTTATGATAAACTCTCTGCTGAATTCCAGACGGGTCAGAAAATGAGCGGCAATGACGGCATTGACCGATATCGTGGCCCCCCAGCCAAGCATGTCGCTGACCAGAACCAGCGTAAAAATAAAGATTCCATAAGCCGCCCATTCGTTCCTCAGATGTCCGAATACGATCCAGGACATTCCGATTGTAAACAGAAGCGTAATGACGCGATGAAGCGAAAGCCGCATGGTTTCCAGCTTTGTGCTGACAATGGTTAAAAGCGCAATGGTTCCTGCCGAGATCTCGTAATCCAGCTCAAGCAGACTGGCAATGTAAATAGCCGCACTGCTTCCCAGCGCAATTTTAAGCGCTCTTATGATCTGCTTTTTCTGTATGTTTTTCCCCATAAACCTCCCAGCTGCGCCTGCGGCGCCATCTCCCATATCCCCTGAAAGTCAAAAAAGCCGTGTTCTCTGCTTTACAGATCATAGTACATTTTAAACTCAGCCGGATTGGGGATCTGTTCCATTTTCCTTAATTCTCCCCGCTTGCGCGCAACCCATACGTCGATCAGTCTCTGAGGGAAAACGCCTCCTCTGGTCAGATAGTCATGATCCTTCTCCAGGGCATCCAGGGCTTCTCCCAGGGACTTTGGCAGACCTTTAATCTTCTTCTGCTCCTCTTCGGAGAGCGTGTACAGGTTAAAGTCATAGGGTCCCCAGCCGTTCGCTTCCGGATCGATCTGATTTTCAATGCCGTCCAGACCGGCCATAAGAATAGCCGCATAGGCATAATAGGGATTGGCTGTGGCGTCAGGATTGCGCAGTTCAAAACGTTTGGTCTCCGGTGATTTCGCATAAGCCGGAATCCGGATAACCGCGCTGCGGTTGGAAGTGGCATAGCCAATGGTAACAGGCGCTTCATAGCCCGGTACCAGACGTTTGAAAGAATTGGTGGAAGGATTGGTAAATGCGCACAGGGACGCAATATGCTTCAAAAGCCCGCCCATAAAATAATGGGCCGTGCGGCTTAAACCGGAATAGCCATTTTCATCATAAAACAGAGGCTGTCCATCCTTTAAGAGCAGCATATGAACATGCATGCCGCTGCCAGCCTCCCGGTAAATGGGCTTGGGCAGAAAAGTGGCTGTCTTTCCTTCCCGGGCCGCCATATTCTTGATGATATACTTAATGATCATCGTGTTGTCCGCCATAGCGGGCATGTCCGCCAGCTCTACCTCGATCTCCATTTGCCCGGGTCCCCCCACCTCATGATGATGGTATTTCACTTTAATCCCCCAGTCTTCCATCATCATACACATACGGCTGCGCAGGTCGTATCCCACATCCTGGGGCGCCGCCACATGATAGCCTCCCTTATAAGGGACCTCATAGCCGTTATTGCCCGGCGCTGCAAGGCTGCAGTTCCAGTCGGCCTGCCTGGTGTCGATCCGGTATCCGCACTGCTGAGGCGTCACCTCATAGCGGGCGCTGTCAAAAAGGTAAAACTCAAATTCCGGCCCAATAATCATCTGATCTGCAATTTTGCTTTCCTTCATATATTCTACAGCCCGCAGACTCACATTCTTGGGATACTGATCAAAGGGCCTGTTTTCACCCTTTCCTATGGTGCACACATTGCCGCACATGGTAAGTGTGGGCACTTCCGCAAAAGGATCCACATATGCGGTGTCCGGATCCGGCAGAAATACCATATCGCTTTTTTCAACAGGCGCATATCCGTAATTGGATCCGTCAAATCCGATCCCGTAAGTAAAAGTGTCCTCGGAAAATCTCTCCACTGGAATCGTGATATGACGCCAGCGTCCATCGATATCCGTCATCTTGAAATCAATCATACGGATCTGCTTTTCCTCACATAATTTTCTCACTGCCTTACTTCTGTCCATAAATTAATTCCGCCCCTTTCGTCTGACCTATCGTCATTTTGTCCTCTGGAAATATTTTATCATATCCCTGCCTGTCTCTGCACTACCTTTTTGTAAAAAACCATGGGCACAAAGAATCCGGGCAGGCCAGATATGTCTGGCCTGCCCGGATCGTGTCCGGTCTGTTCTGTCTGTTTCTTATGCACTGGTAATGTCAAGAGCATGCATGTAGGCGTCTGAACCGCGCGCACAGGTGACGCTGAGCTTCTTGCCCTTGATCAGCACCTTACAGCCCACGATACTCCTTACCCCATCCAGCTTCAGCTCCATTTCCCCCTGAGGGGTATCCAGATAGAGTATATTTCCGGTGGATTTGCCTCCCACCGTGCCGCTTACCGTGGAGGTGGAAGAGGTGTCAATCTCTGCCGGATATACCGCTTCTTTCGTCCCCGTGATAACGGCCGCGTGCATGTAGGCATCCGAGCCGTGATAAACGGAAACGCTCAGATTTGCGTCCGGTACCAGTATGTAGCCGCTTCTGGAATCCGTATTGGCATCGATCACGATCTGCATCTCACCCTCCCTGGTAGATAAATACAGGAGATTTTCTTTGGTCTTTTTGGAGACCGTACCGGAAACCGTCGATGTGGAAGCCGTCACCGCCGCTGCCGGCGCCGGCGTAATAGAGGTATCGACAGACCCCGAGCCTGTCCCGGACGAGACGCCGTCAGAAATGCTCAACGCATGCATATAAGCATCCGATCCCCGCACACAGGTGATATTGTAGCTCTTCTCCGCCACAAGCACGGAACAGCCGCTCAGGTTTGTGGTAGCGTCCAGCTTGATCTGCATTTCTCCCTGGGGCGTGTTTACATACAAAACGTCTCCTGTGGTCTTATCGCTCAGAGTTCCCGATACAGTGGCGGCGTTGGAAAGATCCAGGGATGCCGAGGGCGTCTGGCCGTTGGCTGTTATTTTAACCGCATGCAGATAACCATCAGAACCATGAGAGACCGACACATTAATCTTTTTACCCGGAAGCAGTACTTTACAGGCGCTGGCGTCTGTCCCGCTGTCGATCTTGATCTCCATATCTCCTTCTTTGGTGGAGAGCTTCAGCAGCTCGGATGTGGTACCCGACCGGACCGTTCCTTCCACTGTAGCAATCACTTCCTGGGCCTGTACCTCCATACAGGAAGCCGGAAGCAAAACTGTTCCAAATACAAGGCTGAGCGACACACACAGCCCTGCCATCCATTTTCTTTTCATAACCGCATCTCCTTTATCCTGATTTTCAACCCGGCAGGGACCATCTTCGTCCCTCCCCCAAGACAAAAATTGTCAGATATTGATAATTCATCATACAATATCTGACAAAGAAAGGCAATACGAATTGATTGCCGCAGAATCAATTTTAAGATTAAATTAGGAATTCCTTCAGGAATCCGGCAGCTCCGACAGCGGTCTGAAACAATATCCCATTTCTTCCCATACCGTCAGGAGCTCGTCCAGAATTTCTCCGTTCGTCCGGGAAGTATTATGAAGCAGAACAATCGCACCCGGGTGAATCCGCCGGGTCAGCTTGTCCAGCGCCTCTTCGCGCTCAGGCTGGCTGTCCTGGTTCCAGTCCACATAGGCAAGGCTCCAGAAGAAAGTAAAATATCCCAGTTCCCGCGCCATTTCCATATTGTGCACATTGCATTTTCCCTGAGGCGGACGGTAATAGGGCGCCAGCTCTGTTCCCGTAATCTCCTCAAACAGCCCGGCCACATCATCCAGTTCTTTCTGAAAGGCTTCTTTTTCGGAAATGGATGACATATCCGGGTGATGATAGGTATGGTTTCCCACGGCATGCCCTTCCGATACCATTCGTTTTACCATTTCGGGGGCCGTCTCCAGAAAATGTCCCACTACGAAAAAGGTTGCCGGGACATTATGTTTCTTCAGCGCATCCAGAATCGGTTCTGTATTACCGTTTTCATACCCGCAGTCAAAGGTCAGATAGATCACCTTCTCGTCCTCTTCTCCCACGTAATAAGCGTCGTACCAGGCCAGTTCACAGGCTGGGGCATTGCCGGCAGGCTGGCTTCCATCCTCCCCGAAGCCCAGTCCCCAGTCTTCTGATGTCAGTATCAGTTCCTGCCCCTCCGGCGGACCGGTACTGTCCGGAACCGGCCAGTCGCCGCCCTCTTCCGCCGGCGGACTGCCGCCGGATTCCTTTTTCTCCGGATCTCCCCCGCCTTCCGGCAGGTTTTCCTCTGTCTCCGTCGGGAAATCTGACTTCGCCGCAGTATCGTCCGCCAGGTTGTCCGCCGTATCGTTCCTGCTCTCATCCTCTGCGGACTTTTCGTCCTCCTCAGACGCCTCCTCTGTAACCGGACTCCTGCTCTCCCCATCCGTTTTTCCGCATCCCGAGAGCAAGATTGCCAGCATAAGAGGCAGTATTGCGCCGATTTTTCCTGTAACTGCTTTTCTGTATTTCATGATGTGACTCCTTTGTATCTTTTGTAATAAAAACAGTTTACACCTGCTCTGCATCAAACTCTCATCATTTTTGCATCAAAGTTGCATCACTTATCTTTGTTCATCTTTTCTGCAAAACGTAAAACGGACACAATGGGCATAATCAGTATGCCGCAGAAAAAATTACTGATGCCATGAATCAGATCCCAGGGCAGCCCTGCCGCGATCCAGGCGATCATTCCCTGAAAACTCAGTCCGTACAGGAGCGCCTGGGCAGGCGCATAGAGCGTCCCGAACAGAAATCCATGGGCTGCGCACACGGCCATATATACCATCGGCCGTATTTTTTTCGGCATATTCTCCGGCAGGAGCATTACGCCCCCCCAGAGAACTGTCCACAAATATAGATAAGGTATCCACCAGGCGGCAAAACCGCTGAAAATCCCGTTTAAAATCACATAAATATAGATCGGATAAAGCGCCTTCTTTCTGTAAACCACTGTAAACGCAATGACAAATGTCCCCAGAAGATGTACGTTCGGCAGCGCCTCCATGATCATCTTGGATGCATACATAAGTGCACCCAGCATGGCAAATACCGTCATTTCCCGGGTGGTAAGCTTCATTCCTTCTCTACCCTGAAGCAATAGCTCTCCCCCTCGGCAATGGGCGTACTGTCGACTCCCGAAGATGCGTACTCCCCATTCACATAAAAGGCCCAGTAAGCACCGTCCTTATCGTAGTCGGCTGTGATACCGTTCACAGTCTTTACATAAAGTCCGTATTCGCCCTCATCTCCGGCGATCAGCCCCAGCTCGGAGAGGGCGTCTCCCACCGTTTCTTTGTCTGTGTGAATCTCGAACTGCGTCTCGTCGCCCTCCTGATCCACTACCGAAAAAGGAAATTCTCTGCTTCCCTCTCCCAGCACGCCGCCCTCGGACTGTATCTGTACCTGATCCTGTCCTCCGGCGCTCTCCGCCTGTGTATTGCCATTACAGCCTGTCACTGCAAATACCATAGCCACGGTAAGCATCACAGAAAGGATGTAAGAGCACAGTTTCCTGTTCTTCTTCTGCATGTGTTTTCTCCTTTATTTTCATTTTTTTATTTCTGCGCTTCTTTGTTGCGCAAAGCCATGATATGGCTAAATCCATAATATGGCTAAATCCATAAAATGGATTAACGAGTTTGTGGCAGGCTGCATGCAGCCACAAATCCCGTGATTGAAAATCTTACTTTTCAATCTTCTTCCCAAAAGCCGGCGCTCGCGGCCAATCAAGGGGGAAGATGTTCCTGTCCGGATATTTCGACTTGACACTTATGTCTGCCGGCCTTCTCAGATTCACTCCAATGGCGTTTCCCGGATCGTGGCTTCCGGTCAGACAGACACTTCCTTTTTTGTGTCTCACGGCGACGGGCTCGTACAGGATTTGCACCTGTTTCCCCGGACATTTCAGCTACTATCATAATCATTTACTTCTGGATGGTCAAGCACTTCCCTTTAAAAGTCCTTGACAAAAGTCTGATTTCGGATTATATTTATAAAGTCCGGATTCGGACAATTGAAAGGAGATATCAGATGAAAACGAATCGTCCCAAAGAGCGTTTAACCGAATATAACGACATTATAAAGGAAAATGATCACATTTATGACCGCCTTGCCCGAATATTAGGCCTGTCCCAGTGCGGATTCTGGATTCTGTACGCCCTGCGGGCAGAAAATACCCCTCTTATCCAGAGCGAACTGTGCGCCGGCCTGTATCTGCCCAAACAGACCATCAATTCCGCTTTAAAGAAAATGGAAAAAGAAGGCTATCTTGAACTGGTCCGCGGCAGAGATCAGCGAAGCAAGCAGATCCTGCTTACAGCAAAAGGAACCCGGCTCTGTGAGAGAACTGTGGATCAGGTCATACGGATCGAACAGGATGCCTTTGAGGGCCTCTCCTGTAAAGAGCAGGATGCCTTTTTATCCCTGTTTCACAAATACACGGATCTGTTGAAAAAGAATATACCGAAAATAACCTGTCCGGAAGGAGAAGAAAATGAACATGAAGATACAATTATCTGAACATTTTACCTATAAAAAGCTGTTTCTCTTTTGCCTGCCTACCGTTTCCATGATGCTGTGCACTTCCCTTTACGGAATCGTGGACGGCTATTTTATCTCAAACTACGTGGGAAAAACTGCCTTTGCCGCTGTGAATCTGATCATGCCCTTTCTGATGATCCTGGGCTGCTTTGGATTTATGATCGGCACAGGGGGAAGTGCTCTGGTAGGCAAGACCCTTGGAGAAGGCGACAGCGAAAGAGCTCATCGCTATTTCACCATGCTGGTGTACCTTACGCTCATTCTGGGACTGATTTTGTCTGTAATTGGGGTGGTATTCATACGTCCTATTGCTTATCTGCTGGGGGCTACCGACGCCATGATCGAAGACTGTGTGGTGTATGGCAGGATCATGAATGCCTTTACCATTGCTTTTATGCTGCAGTACTTATTCCAGAGCTTTTTCGTCACCGCCGGCAAGCCCCAGCTGGGCTTTGCCGCCACCATGGCCGCCGGCGTGGCAAATATGATATTGGACGCTCTGTTTATTGCTGTTTTTCACTGGGGTACGGCAGGCGCGGCATGGGCCTCCGTCATCGGCCAGTGCATCGGCGGTCTGCTCCCGCTGCTTTATTTCCTGCGTCCCAATGACAGCATGCTAAAACTGAAAAAGACCCGGCTTCAGGCTTCTGTTCTGTTGAAAGCCTGTCTGAACGGGTCCTCTGAACTGATGTCCAATATCTCCACCTCTCTGGTGAGTATGCTGTATAATTTTCAGCTGTTGAAATATGCAGGTGAAAATGGTATTTCCGCTTACGGTGTCGTCATGTATACGCAAATGATCTTTGCCGCCATTTTCCTGGGATACACCATTGGGACCGGCCCTGTTATCAGCTATCACTATGGTGCAGGTCATCACAGGGAACTGAACAGCATGCTGAAAAAAAGCCTTGTGATCATGCTGGGAAGCGGCACCGCCATGCTGTTTCTGGCAAAGCTTTTGGCGAATCCCCTCTCCCGGATCTTCGTGGGATACGACAAAGAGCTGTTTGCCATGACCGCGCACGCCCTTTCTCTCTATGCCTTTTCCTTTGTGCTGTACGGTATCAACATATTTGCCTCCGCCTTTTTCACGGCTCTGAACAACGGCGCAGTATCCGCTGCTATTTCCTTCCTGCGCACGCTGGTATTCCAGACGCTGGCTGTAGCGGGACTTCCGCTCCTTCTGGGACTGGATGGCATCTGGTGGGCCATAACCGTTGCAGAAGGTTTTGCTCTCATCATATCTGCTTACTTTATCCTTGCAAAGAGAAAGCAGTATCATTATCTGTAAATCGAGTAGAGGAATGTACTTCTCCACTACCCGCGCGCGGCCCGCATGCTGCTTCATCAGCAAACTTCCTTTTGCGGGCCTGCGCATGGCCGCATCATCCTTCCTGCCTTTTGATGAGACTATTCTCGTTTCAGATAGTGCCCCAGCACCTCTATAAATAAATCCACATCCAACGGTTTTGCGATATGAGCGTTCATTCCATTCTTTAATGCCGCTTCTTTATCTTCCTCCAATGCATTGGCTGTCATTGCAATAATCGGCAGTGATTTCACATCTTTTCTCGGAAGCGCTCTGATGGTTCTGGTTGCCTCATATCCATCCATAATCGGCATCTGCACATCCATCAGGATTGCATCATAATAAAACTCTTCCGATTCCTTCACCATCTTCACCGCATCGGTTCCGTCCGGCGCCGTTTCCACCACAAAGCCTGCTTCTATCAATATCATTTCCGCAATTTCACGGTTCAGCTCAATATCCTCTACCAGCAAAATCCTTCTGCCGCCAAAATCCGCCTGCGTCCAGGCTGCAGTCAGCTCCTTGCTGTCAATGAGATTATTAGCCGCCAGCAGCGCTGACCGCAGATCCGACAGGAAAAGCGGCTTTGCACAGAATGCAGTGACCCCTGCCTCTCTTGCTTCCTGTTCGATATCTGTCCAGTCATATGCCGTCAGAATAATAATCGGCGCATCTTCTCCCACCACACGGCGGATTCTTCTCGCTGTTTCCACCCCGCTGGTTTCCGGCATCTGCCAGTCGATAATATACGTATGATAAGAATCGCCCTCTTCATATGCAAGCTTTGCCCGGTAGGCGGCTTCCCTGCCGGAGGTGGTCCATTCGGCGCGCATCCCGATCTGCCTGAGCATTTTACTCACACTGTCGCAGATATTAAAATCATCGTCCACCACCAGTGCCCGCAGTCCCTCCAGCTCCCTGATCTGCTCGGCATTCTTTTCCACATCCTGAAGCTTTAAGCTGAGCTGTACGGTAAAGGTGCTTCCCTTCCCCACCTCGCTCTCAACGCTGATGGTTCCGTTCATCATATCCACAATATTCTTCGTAATCGCCATACCCAGCCCTGTTCCCTGAATCCCGGACTGTGTTACGGTAGCCTCCCTCTCAAACGGTTCAAAGATATGTTCCACAAATCCTTTGGACATCCCAACCCCGTTATCTTTCACGATAAAAAGGTAATCCCCATATCCATGACGGAAAGTGGTCTTCTGCATGATCCGGAAAGACACCGTTCCCCCGGCCGGCGTATATTTTACGGCATTGCTCAAAAGATTGATAAAGACCTGATTCATTTTCAGAGAATCCGCTATCACATCTTCATTGGCAACCTCAAAGGTATCGATGAACAGCTCCAGCTGTTTCGCTTTAACCTGAGGCTGGATGATATTTACCAGATTGTGCATCATTTCGGAAATATTGCACTCCTGCTCTTTGATCTGCACTTTCCCGCTCTCGATCCGGCTCATATCCAGGATATCATTGATCAGGCTCAGAAGATGATTGCTGGACGAAAGAACCTTCTGCAGACAGTCTCTGACCTGCTCCCTGTTATCTATATGGCTGACTGCAATGGTGGAAAAGCCAATGATGGCATTCATAGGCGTTCTGATATCATGAGACATATTGGACAGGAACGTTGTCTTGGCTCTGTTTGCATGCTGCGCCTGCAACAATGCATCCTGCAGCGCCTGTGTCTGTTCCCTCTGCTTCCGGACCTGATCCGTGATCTCTCTGGATACCACCATGACCATGATATCATCCGTATCATAATCCCGCGTCATGATAAATGACTGCCGGACGCACATCTGCTCCCCTTCCGGTGCCTTTCCCCAGTAGTCCACATCCACTTCCGCATCGCCCTGACCAAACCGTTCTTTCAGGTATTCCGTATTCACCATGGCCCGATACTCTTCCACTGACTCTTCCAGAATAAATGCTTCCCACTTCTTAAAGCATTCAGAAGCTCTGCATGGGGCCTTTATCCCTGCCTTTTCCAGAAGCGAGACAGACTGTCCATCTATGATGCGCACCACATCCTGCTCAATCAGATCTTTCGAAAGATTAAATTCAAAGGTACAGAACGCATTGGATGTGATTGCGATCCGATACTGCCTTTCCTTACGGTCTGCAAGAGACATCTCAGCCTGGATGCGCAGTTCTTTTTCCTTCACCTCTGTAATGTTCTGGCGGATAAACAAAACCTTGCTGGCCCTGCCATCCTTCCGTTCGAGGCAGACGACATTCACATGCTCCCATTCCGTCTCCCCGGTCTCTCCCATGACATGACACTCAAAGCGTATATCGTTCTGCCTTTCCATGGCCTCAATAATGGCTTCCCTTTTCATCTGTCCGGTCAGCTCCCGATGATCCTCCTCATTCAGCAGATTGGAACATAAATGCTCCGCCAGTTCCTGATAATTTCCGCTGACTGCAATTTCACTGTCCTTTGGTTTTGTCCCTGCCAGATATTGATAAGTATTCGTTTCAAGATCCGCCATGGCAAAACGATTGAACAGCGTATTGACTCCGCTTATGATATATCCCATCTCCCGGTTTTCTTTCTCAAGGAGCTTCTTTTCCCGGCCTGCTCTGAAAAGCAGTATTAAAATATAAAGAACGAAAAGACCGATCAACATTGTCTCCAGCCGGATTCCCACCAGGTTTTCCGACCGGATCATCTCCTGAGTAACATTTTTGGGAAACGTCTGCACAAGAACGTACTCGTTTTCCTGTAAACAGGAGACACAGATGTTATCTGTCCTGCTCTCGGAACTGCATCCGAAAGCCCCCTCTCCTCCATTCTCAAATACGCTTTTTACGCCGGCGGCAGCGTTTTCATCGATCACGCCGTTTTGCAGGAGCGCATCGATCAGGGCGCTGTTATAAACCTGATCGTCAGAGTTCGCGATCACCCTTCCATCCGGCGTACACAAAAACACATCTGCCGGTTCGCCGAAATAGACGGCGGCAAGCATATTATGCAGATACTCTTCCGCCAGATAAGCGCCCCGCAGCACACCGATAATCTCGCCCTGAAAGAAAACCGGCGTATAAAAACAGGTCATCGTTTCATTAAAAAAGTGGGGATCAAAAATAATTGAGATACCGCTGTCCCCTTTCACACCATCTTGATAGAAATCCCGGTCTTTTACATCCGCTGTCCGACCGTCCGAAGCATGATCCATTCCATCGACATCTGTAAAGAGCACTGCATCAAACATGGAATTCTCTTCTATCTTCTCCAGCATCTGTGCCGTAACCGCCGGCTCGCTTAAGCCTTCTCCTATGAAATAGGAATAAGTGCTGATCCGGTTTCTGGCGTTGCTCAGCTCTTCATCTATCTGTTCAGCCTTCATATGAGCTGAATTCGCCGCATAGTTTTTGTTTCGTTCTTCGATACGGACTCTGTTTTGTGTTGTATACCACTGAAACAGGACAATAATGGCCGCCAGAAGAATCAGAACCAGCGAAATTTCCTGTATTGATCTTTTCATTTTCATGAAACGCTTCTCTCCACCAAATCAAGCAGGGAAGATTTTCTCCCTGCCCGCCGCGCGGCCCGCACGCCGCTTTAGCGGCATATTCCTCTGTGCGGGCCTGTGCATAACAGTCGAGCAGGGGATGTTTTCCCCTGCTCGCGCACCGGGCACCCGTCAGTTTTTGCTGACATTTTTCTCACCCTTTTTTCTTTTCAAAGAAATCATCAATGTTTTTTTTGATCTCCGCAGGCTTCAAATTTTTCAACAGATATCCTGCAGGCTTTAAGGCCATCACATTTCTCACGCTCTCCGGATCACCTCTGCCAGTCAGAAAGATGACCGGAATATTTGTGAATTCCTTCTCCGACCGGAGCATTTCCAGCGTCTGTTTTCCATCACACACCGGCATCTCATAATCCAGCAGAACCAGATCCGGCCTGCTTAACGTAATTGCCCGGATCGCCGCCACCCCGGATTCCGCCTGCGCCACCTCATAGTCCTTATCCAGAAGATCCTGAATGCGCTTGCGAATGGTCATGGAATCATCCACTATAAGTACCTTTTTCCTGGTTCCCGTCCCTTTCCTGCTGATCAGATACTGTTCCACCTCTGTCATGGCGTTTTCAGCTCCAATGGCCGTTCCGACACCATTTTGAAGCAAGTGCGGCGCAATGATACAATAGGCAAAATAACCTTCACCCGTATTAAAAAGCAGGCTCAGCTGCGGCTTTTCTCTCTCAAACACTTTCTGAAACTGTTCATAGGACAGAAGCTTTTCTCCTCTCAGCTCATAGGCTTCCATAGCCGGGAACTGCTCCATGATGCGTCCCACAAACTGCCGCGCCGTATATCTGGCGGCATGAACCAGCATGCTGTCGAACTTATCTGAACGTACCCCCATATGTTTCCCTAACGTACTGATCAGCAGCTTTTCTTCGAAAACCAGAATGATTTCCTGCTTTTTCTCATCCTGCCCTGTCCCATAGATCAGATCATAATATACGCCTTCTCCGAATCTCTCTCCGCCGTAGGCGTCACTGATCAGGCGCGACTCCAGATGAAACATATCAAATACAAGCTGGTTGATCCCATTTTTCATTGCTGTAATGACTTCATTTGATGGAAGATTCTCCCACTTCCTCAGACGCTTTCCTGTAATGGACAGGTCCTCCGTCGTCGTATGCCCGATCAGCCATCCGGCGCATACTCCCAGAAAATGATCCACTGCCTCCTGGGAATAATCGGCCTGCTCCAGCTCCCCCTCCAACGCAGGCAGCGTATTCTCTCGAAAACTTCTATGTATTCTCCTGTGCTGGTCGAATCCTTCATAGCCAATGGAAATCATATACGCTTCTTCATCTGCAAAATGTTTGAGCGCATGTTCCTTGAAAAATTTAATTCCTTCCTGACATGCCCATTTCCGGTTCGCTTCCTCATCCTTAAAAGAAAAAATCCGGTTGATTATCTTGAAAAGCCGCTGATGCTCTTTATCAATAGAATCTACACCTATATTAAACTCTTTTTGCCATACAAACTGCGCATCCATGTAAACTCCTCCTCATCACAGACTCATGCTCCACCTTCTATTCGGAAACACGATTTATTATATAACACAGGCTATCCAAAATGCAATCTCATTTTACAGTATGACTGTCGGAAATGCAATGCAACGGGGGGAAAAGTATGATATAATTGTAACGATCCGGTTACTATTCACGACCTGTGGGCCGCTCATAGCAACGATTCGAGTGATATTCTCTTCACTCCTGAATCATATTCTCACGGAATGCATATTTGCTGTGCCGACCATAAGAAAACAGATATTTTGCCGGGAGTGAATACGCCCCTTTGCCGAAGGCTGAATAGTGACGTATCATTCCTATATTTTATTATCAAACAGCCGAAAAAGGAGGGTATCATGATCAATCATTTTTGTAAACATCCCCTGTGGGAAGTCAGCCCGCAGCTGGCAGCTGTAGCCGGCGGCACGCGTCCGGCGGACATGGTAATCATCCATGCAAATCTGATCAACGTCTGCACCCGAGAGATTCTGCCGGATACATCTGTGGCCATTGCCGCCGGTCGTATCGCGCTTGTGGGCGATGCGGTACACTGTATCGGAGAGGGCACTCTGGTTGTGGACGCCCAGGGGCAATATCTGGCACCAGGCTTTCTGGATGGCCACATTCATGTGGAATCTTCCATGATGGGCGCGGGAGAATACGCCAGAGCGGTAATTCCCCATGGCACTACCGGAATCTATATGGATCCCCATGAAATCTGCAACGTACTTGGACTTGATGGCGTACAGTGTATGATGGAGGATGCTGCGCGCACGCCTCTGAAGACGATGCTGACTACGCCTTCCTGTGTGCCTGCCGTTCCCGGTTTTGAAGATACAGGCTCTCATGTGGGTCCGGAAGATGTTGCCCGGACTATGGACTGGGAAAATTGTGTGGGGCTGGGCGAAATGATGAATTTCCCCGGTATTCTTTCTTCTAATGAAGAAACCCACGCCATTACCGGCAATACACTGAAGGCCGGAAAGATTGTGACCGGCCACTATTCCATGCCGGAAAACGGCAAAGGGCTCAATGCTTATGTCGCTTCCGGAATCCGCTGCTGCCACGAATCCACCAGGGCGGAAGATGCCCTTGCAAAAATGCGTCTCGGCATGTATGCCATGTTCCGGGAAGGTTCTGCCTGGCATGATCTGAAAGAAGTATCAAAAAGTATCACGGAGCATAAAGTAGATACTCGCTTTGCTGTCCTGATCTCCGACGATACTCATCCTCATACCCTTTTATCCCAGGGACATCTGGATCATATTGTCCGCCGCGCCGTACAGGAGGGCATCGATGTCCTGACGGCGATCCAAATGGTTACCATCAACTGCGCCCAGTGCTTCCAGATGGATCATGAGCTGGGGAGCATTGCGCCCGGGAAATGTGCCGATCTGGTTCTTCTTGACAATCTGGATGATCTGAATGTGAAAAAGGTCTGGATCGATGGTGAGCTGGCAGCGGCAGACGGCGCTGTGACAGATGAATATGCGCCTTATACCTATCCGGAATGGGCGACACGTTCTATTCATATCCGCGATGCCATCACCCCTGAAACCTTCCGCATTCCCGCAAAAGAAGCGCAGATCAGCGCTGAAGGGACGGTAACCGTACGCGCCATTGAAGTAATTCCTGCCCGGGTCGGCGATTACGAACGCCATATAGCGCTGCCGGTTAAGGATGGACTTCTGGAATCTGATACCACACAGGACGTACTGAAAACGGTGGTATTTGAACGTCATCATGCTACCGGCAAAAAAGGATTTGGCTTTGTGAAAGGCTTCGGCATCCAGTGCGGCGCCATGGCATCCACTGTTGCCCACGATGCCCATAATCTTCTGGTCGTGGGCACAAACGACGAAGATATGGCGCTGGCGGCCAATACACTGATCAACTGCGGCGGCGGTATGTGCGCTGTACAAAGTGGAAAGGTGCTTGGCCTGGTTGCATTGCCCATCGCCGGTCTGATGAGCGATAAGCCCGTGGAGGAAATCGGAAAGATCGTCGCCGATCTGGAAGATGCCTGGAAAAAGATCGGCTGCTCCATGCCATCGCCTTTTATGACTATGGCGCTGATCCCGCTGGCCTGCCTGCCGGAGCTTCGGCTGACCGACCGGGGACTGGTGGACTGCAACCGCTTCTGTTTTGTGGATATTGAAGTATAGCCAAAAGCTTTTGTATTATGATTTAAAATTTAATTTTTACCGTGAGGGGAACGTTATGAAATTTTTAGTAAATCGAAAACTTGCCACACGTATCGGCATCATTACCACAATCATTACTTTTGCCGGCACATTGCTGCTCTGGCTTATTGTTTCCAGCCGTGTCGCCTCTATGGTTGAGAGCAATATTACCAACCAGATGATCGACGCCGTAGAATCCAGGGCCGCAATCATTAATGACTATGTATCTTCCGCAGAAGAATACATGACAGCCTTTGCACTGGGCAGTGAGGTCCGCGATCTTCTCTCTAACCCGAGAGATCATCAGCTGCTGGAGAAAGCTCAGAAGTATACAGAAGATTTTGCTTCCGTTAAGGGGATCTTTGAGGGATTGTATATCGGCACTCCCGATACCTATATTCTGACACATACTTCTCATGGCGCTATCGGGATGATCACCCGGACCGGTGAATCACTGGATATGTTTCGCGACACCATTCTGGCCCGCCCGGAGCTTACCAATCTTGGTATCATGAAGTCGCCCGGAACCGGAAGCATGATTCTTTCCATGTATTATCCTCTTTTTGAAGGACAGGAGTGTATCGGATACGTGGGGGCCGGCGTTTATGCCAGCCGGTTAATGGACGCACTGCTGAATCTGGACATCGAAGGACTTCCTAACAGTGAGTATGTGTTTTTAAATGTGGATACCGGCATGTATCTGTATCATGAAGATGAAACGCTTCTCAATACGGAAACTGTCGACAGCGGCTATCAGGAAATTCTCAGCCGGATCAGAACAGAGGACAGCACAGAAGCAGGCACCTATTCCTATCAGGACGAAAACGGCGTAGACCAGCTGGTGGTTTATAAATATCTGAAGGACAGGAACTGGGTGTTCATGGTCCGCGACAATGCCTCGGAGGTTTACAGCGAGGTGGTAACCGTACGCACCACAGTGGGCGTTTTGTGTGGCGCTGTATCGACAATCATCATCCTTGTCACACTGCTGATCCTGTACCGGGAAGGCAGAGAACTCATGATCATGGAACGTGCCATCCGGCACCTTGGTAATCTGGAGCTTTCCGCTGACCGGGATCTGGAATCCTTTTATGGCAGAAAAGATGAAATCGGTATGATCGCGCTGACCATTCATCATGTCTGTGATTGCCTTCGGAAAACAATTGAGGATATCGGCCGGATCCTGGGCGAAATGGCGGATGGCAACATTGCTGTGGACGTGGAGAAAAACGATTCCTATTACATTGGTGATTTCAAAGTTCTGGCTGAAAGCCTTAAAAGCATTCGCACCCATCTTACAGATGTAATGCGGAATATCACACATATTGCCAATCAGGTTGATAACGGCGCAAACCAGGTATCCGCCGGTGCCCAGGCTTTGTCCCAGGGAACCATGCAGCAAAAAGATTCCATCAATGGGCTTGTGTCCAATATCACAGACATCACTGCTCAGATTCAAAACAGCACCATCCGCTGCAGCAATGCCAGCGATCTGGTTGACAGAGCCACCGGCTATGCCGCCGAGGCTGATACAAAAATGGAACAGTTGATTACCGCCACGCAAAATATTGAACGCTCGTCCACTCAAATCGTCAGCATTATAAAAACCATCGAAGATATCGCTTCGCAGACAAATATCCTTGCGCTGAACGCTGCCATTGAGGCTGCGCGTGCCGGTGAAGCCGGAAAGGGATTTGCGGTTGTATCTGACGAAGTCAGAAATCTTGCGTCCAGATCCGCCGAAGCCGCTCAAAATACAAGCGCCTTAATCAGCCATTCTATTCATGACGTAAAGACAGGTACAGATTCTACAAGTCTTGCCATTTCCGCCATGCAGGTTATCAATGAATGTATCCAGTCTATCAAAACACTGATGGACGAAATTGCACTCGCCAGCAGCCAGCAGGCTGAGATGATCGTTTCTGTGGAAAACAGAATCAAAGAGGTTTCCAGAGTCATACAGACAAACTCTGATGCCGCTGAAGAAAGTGCGGCAATTTCCAATGAGCTTTCAGGCCAGGCAAGAACCTTAAGTCAGCTGATCAGCCAGTTCCGTATTCAGTAGATTGAGGATGCGCACCTTATTCCAAATATCCCAAATGGATAGGGTGTGCATCACATGCCTCTTTGCTCCGGATTCTGTCCGGCATTTTCTATAAAGGATACCGGAAGCTCTCCCGCACAGAACATGCAGGGAACTTCTATCAATCATAAGCATCTGCTTTCTGTCAGTCTGCTCCGGGATATTTCCTTCCGTATCCGGTGATCACTGCCAGCAGTAACATCCCCAGCATACAGAGCGAATAGTAATTCACAAAAGGCACGGAAGAAGGCGCCACCGCAAATTCCTCTCCAAATTGAGCTGAGAGCTGCGCCGGGATCACACAGTGTACCGTCCAGGGCGCCAGAAAGCAGAAGACACAACCCGTACAGTCCATCAGGTTTGCCCTGCGATACCGGTTCACACCTGCCTTTTCCCCAATCTCATTGACCAGATCGCCAAGCGCCACGATGGCCACTGAAATCACACCGGTCACCATACTCAATATGCCCACAGAGAGAACAATGGCCGCCTCTGTGCTGCGCTCCTTTTTTGCAAAGCGCGCCAGAACCCTTCTCACATCCTCAAACAGACCGCTGCATTCCATCACACCCAGAAGCGCAAATACTGCGATCAGCATTGCCACCGTACCTGCTGTCCCCGTAACAGCCTCTATGATTGCCCCGGACACGGAAAAGCCGCCGGGAAATGAGATCAGGTCATCCACACGATAAACTCCAAAAACCAGTCCGGCGGCAGCTCCTGCCAGAATCCCCCAGGACAGAGCCGTAATCAGATGTTTCCTCATCATACACAGAACGATAATAACCACAGGAACCACCAGCATAACCAGACTTGCCGGCTCTACTTTTCCGCCCGCCGTCTCAATCGCCGCGCTGCCTTCCGTAGTTCCTGAAAACAGCAAAAACAGCACCAACGCTCCTGCTGCTGCCGGCAGGCTGTAACGTGTTCGCGTTTTCACGACAGTCCCCAGATCTGCACTCTGTGTTGCGGATGAAGCGATAGTTGTATCCGAGACAGGCCCCAGATTATCACCAAATGCTGCCCCCGATACGATAGCGCCGATCATAAATTCCGGCGCTGCCCCCGCCATCACACCTACCGGAAACAGAATGGGAATTACCACAAAGTAAGTGCCTACCGACGTTCCCGTCGCAAATGCCAGCAGGCAGGTAATGAGGAAAGCCGCCGCCACAAAGAGCTTTCCTGTAAAGCCCGCCGAAACCACATATACCGCAATGGTCTGCACTACCCCGCTGGCGGAGATCAGCTTTCCTGAAACAGCTGCCAGCATCACAGCCAGAACGATCACGGCAAACATCGGCTTACTCAGGCCGTACACCAACGCCTCCCCATATGCCTTCTCATCCTTTGCGAAAATAACGCCTGTCACCAGTGCCGTAAAAAAAGCCAGCACATATCCGTTTACATTGGACTGGCAAAATGCCGCCCATCCGATCATTGCCGCCGCCACAATGATGGGCGCCAGCTTCCCTGCCTTCCCAAAATGAAATTCTGTCCTTTTTGCTCTCTGATCCATCTCTGCACTCCTTTGTGTCCTTCTGAAAAAGCTGATTCTGTGGCAAAGACCTTCTGATTTTGCAGCGTCTCAGGGCTGGAAATACAGCAGTCCGAACCAGCCTGCACGGTGGCGGTTTTCCCTGGGAGTGCTGACATGAGCCGGAATAATAGCTGTTCCATAGTGTTCAGCCATCTCCTGATAGGGCTCATTGATCTGCCGCTCTTTCCACTCACCATTATGAACAACTACACCGGCATCCATTCAAGCTTATTGTAAGGGTAAGTATCACCATTGGCTGGCTTTGCCATTTAGTTAATATATACTTTGTATACTGGATTCAGTACATAACAACCTCCACGTAAGACTGATACTCTCTATCCTGGTGAATCGTGACTGTAGCCTTCTGCTTCTTTTCGCTGTTGAAGCCATCCTTTGTATTGGTGTTAGGAAAGATAAAATTCTTCGCACTGGATGTAACCGTAAAACGCATTCTGTGTCCCGGAAGAAACATATTAGATATTTTAGTTGTCCTGATCGTTACCTCATACACTTTTCCGGGCTCCATGTACTGCGGTGTCTCGAACCCGTTCCTGTATTTTGCGTCAATCACTCCATCGGCAAGTTTTACAGATTTTCCGTTCTCGTCCACATCTGTCATACGGAATACAAAATCTGTATCCGGGCAGTCGCAGGATACGAATAAATGTGCCATCATATCACCTGTTACCGTAACAGGTTTCTCAAAAGGCTCGGAAGTATACAACAAAAAATCATCCCGCTTTTCCTCTTCCGTATAATCCTCGGGCACTCCTATCTCATTTTCAGACATATCGATTATATGTGCAGCAGGATTGTCCGGATCATAGATATATCTGTCTCTCTCTCCCTTCAGTTCAATACGCGTTACTTTTCCACTTTCCGGAGGCCAGGAATCTGCTGTTTTCCATTTATTCTCTCCCAGGGTGTAGTATTCCACTTTCGGTGTCCTCTCAATGCCGTTATCCACACCTTTCAGGAAGTGATCCAGCCACATCATGCTCTGCAGATCCACATCATAGCGCAGGGCGTCCTCTCCCATATAGATTCCGTGCAGATCATATTCCGCATTTCCGCCATGCTTCCATGGGCCAAGGATTGTTTTCCAGGTTCCCGCCGGCCAGTCCCTTACCAGATCAAGCGCCTCTGTGGTTCCCATTCCATTATCATCAAACCATCCCGACAGGATCAACGCCGGAACGGGTCCTCCCGCATAACGTTCTTTCCAGTTCGTGCGCCTCCACATTTCATCCATATCCTTATGCCCAAGCCATTCCTTCAGGAATGGGATCTCCCTTCCAAGAGCTTTCTTCGGGATCTCCTCCAGCGGGCGTATATCCAGCACCGTATCCCAGTCATCCCTTATCATCTTGTCCGGATCGATCTTCTGTTCAGACATGGCAAAAGCCCAGGCAAGCATGCCGGAGGCAAAACATCCCCCTCTTCTTGGCAGATCCACAAAAGCGCTTCCCGCACATACGCTGCTCAGCATCGCCTTTAAATGTGGATTCCCGCTGGCTGCTGCCGCCCACTGCACATAACCGAGATAGGACCCTCCGGTCATGGACACCTGCCCGTCGCTCCACTCCTGCCTGGCAATCCAGTTTAACGTATCGTCCCCATCTTCCACTTCATAGTAATTGGGCTGCCATTTTCCGCTACTCTCCTCGCGTCCTCTCGTATCCTGTACCACCAGTGCATAGCCCCTCTGCACGAAGCGGTAATAGATTTCTACGTTCTTTTTCTTTCCGTAAGGCGTTCTTACAAGCACGGCGGGAGTCTTTTCCCCGGCCATTTCGCCTTCCTTTTCCGGTAAATACACGTCTGTGGCAAGCGTTTCACCATCCCTTGTATCTACAAAAAATGTCCCGATAAAGCTTACGTTTGCCGGCTCCTCCGGATACATTTCTTTCCATTTGGAAAGCACGGTTTTTTCCTCACAGCCTTCCCGCACAAGCACGGCCGTATAGTCTCTTGCACTCATCAGAAGCGCATAGATTTTTCCGTCTTCATAGAATAAATCCTTTGCCGCCTTGCAGTTTCTCTGAATATAGGCTTCTGTCCTGCGCTTCGTAAACGCCTCGCCTGAGGCAGTCACATCATGCTCCATTCCTCTTTCTATCATTTTTTCATATTCTTTTAAATGACAGAAAAACTCTCGCAGGCTTCTTTTACAAAGCTGCTCAAAATACTCGTCCGCTTCCTCGCTCAGCAGCTCCTTGGGAAGCCAGCGCCCCGACATGGCATCCCGCCTGGAAACGAAAACTCCCTGTTCTTCTTCATAAAATCTTCCATACAAAATACCGGATAAGTAAAAATTCCACTGCATGCTCTCTCCTCCTTGCTATGCACCGATCATCGCACGTACAATATAGACAACCGCCATTTCGATATAATTGCCGCACATTTCGCCGATCCGTTCCCATGTGCAAGCCCGTCCACCATCACATGAATTTTCAATAGTTAAAACCAGAATATGTTCGATCTTCGCTTATCAAATCAAGAGAACGAATTTTCTTCGACTCATCAGTCTCAAATGGTTTGCCATTTCTATGATTTCGTCGTTTTCATCCTGATAAAGTTCCTCGCTTCCATCTTTACCTGAGTATTTTCGATGCGAAACTGGTTAGTTTCACGCTCATATTTGAATGGCATAATTTCAACCGTTCCCTTATTTATTCTCGTAATATCGCAGGTTTTTAGTCTTTCCTTTTTTAAACAGCACACCCTCGTCAGTTAGCTCTCGCAAAAGCAGGATTGCCGTAGATTGGGACACACCAAGTTCCATTTCTACATCACTACGAACAATAAAACCTTTACTGCGACACAGTTCCAAAACAGTATGAATTCGTTCTTCCTTTTTTGTCGCACTGGTAGCTCCACCCATTCTAAGGAAATTTTGAGCTTTTTGTTCTTCTGCATGGAAGTTGGTATTGGGAAGCGTAATCTTAAAAGCATTACTTGTTGTTTCGATCACAGGTTTCACAATATAATTATCGTAACATTCATTGATCTTAAGAATCCCCGTGCCATATGCTTCAATCAGTCTCAGACGATAGAAAATATTCGCTAAATGCTGATTGCGCAGCGCGGACACTCCCAGCATCACGTCATCCAATGCAATACCTTTCACCAAACCGCCAATGGTTACGAATTCAATTCGGTCCTCAAAAATACTGATAAGCGTGGCACTGCTAAAAGAATAGTCCCGATGGACGATTGCATTCAGTAATGCCTCACGGATTGCCTCCGTTGGATAATCTCTCATGTCTAACCGGTCCAGTCCTGAGAATTCTGCACGGGTACGATTATAGCGATCAATATAATTGAAAGCTTCCTCCATCTGATTTAAAAGGGAACCCGACAATTCCTGTCGATCCCTGAATACAGATTTCTTACTCCCCTCAAAAACAGCCAGTTTGATCATATGTGTACACTGTTCAGACAGCAAAAATGCCAGATTCGTATACATACCATCGTCGCCAATCAGGTGAAGTGAACGCATCTGAGTTCTTCCAAACTCTACCTTCCGTTTACTAAAGAAATCGGCAGCTTTGTTAAAAGTAAGATGCTGATCGAGAGAGCGAGCCGCCTCATAACTGTCGCCACTGGTATCCTTGATCATATTCAAGATAGCGGTATCTGTTGCCGGAACTGTCGATGCTCCCTGACGAACATAAACACCCTCCGGGCGAATTCCTTTTCCTTGCAGATAATACGGTCTTGCCGTACCGCGGTGGACAGTTACACATACAATAGACTTTTCGTCCATGACAGCATTACGGCATTCCACAAACATAGTAATATCTGGCCGCACAGCATCCCTAACTGCATTGGTTACACACAACATAGTATCATCAACATTATCGACACCGCAAGCTGTTCCGTCGTCGTTCACTCCGATATAAATTGTACCGCCATCACAGTTTGCAAAGGCAACAATCGTATTTTTTATATCCTCAACATATTTTCGCTTGAATTCAGTTGTTTTATTTTCTACGAACACAAAATATCCTCCAACCAATTCTAATTTTATTCTAATCTAATAATTATTATAATCATTTTTCTGTTATTTACAAGTAGAATCTGTTTTTTATTAAGAAAGTAAATCAATTTCCTTTATAATAATGCACACATTTAGTTAGCACTTTATGCCTAAATATTTATAACACTTAAAAAAACCAAGGGCATAAATCAGAATGATAAAAATATATCATAAAAGCACTCTATTCGACAATATATATGCCAAAACAAAGTGCTTATTCCCCTAAAACTCTACTCTCATTTACATAGGCAGACTATTTTCGACACAAATCGACCCGTAACCCGCGTGTGTCAAGTTATTGTCACAAACTTTTTTCGCTTTTTTTGAGCAAAAATCGCTGAAACCCGCATAACTTCGTGGGGCGTGTGGTACATTAATGTTAAGTTTGAGTAAAATTGATGGTAAATTAGTGTCAAGTTACTTTAGGAAAAATTTCAATGCAATTTTTTAAAGTTCCTCCATAACCTAAGAAAATTTAACTCTTACCAAATTATGTTGCACATCTTCCCTTCCATGTAATTCGTATATTTTATCCTTTCAAATATATCCTTATAAACTTAAATAATTCTCCTATAACTCATCGTCAATCGAATAGTAGAATTCCAGATAATTTTTTTTGCTATTCTTTACCCATGCTTGTTTCCATTTCAGTGCATACCATTCTAACAACGTAATTAGTATCATGTTTACATTTTGAAATAATATAATCTTTGGTTTCATCAGAAAGCCCACACACTTCATGAAGATGCCGCATAATCAAATTTTTAATGTATACGCTGCCAGAATCTATCATATCCACTAATTGATGATTTACAATGCCTTTATTCTCCGAATTGCGGGACAGTGTGAGAAGAATGCGTGTAGCATTCCACCTTATGTCTAAAAACTCAGACTGAAGCCATTGCAAAACATTTTGAAGGATAACGGCTTCTATCCTGATCGGTAGCATAACCGTATCTGTAGTCTCCAAGTATTGAGTAATTAGACGGGTTACTGCACTTGTTGTTGCAACATCACCTTGAATATAAGGCATCAATTCAAGAATATCGCTATATGTATCCTTGCCCATAGAGCAATACAAAAACTGCAATCCAATTTTTAAAGAAATACTATTGATGTTAGAAGAAAAGAATAAATGTTCTGCCACTTTAATTTGCTCTTTCTGATTAAATAATTCCTCATATATTCTTTGATTTCGTTTATAATCTTCAGGATATTTTATTGCAATACAGATGAGAAGTGCTATTGCATCAAGTTTTGTTGAAATATCCTCTTTGGAAATAAGAAGAGTGTCTGATACCGCAGATATAAGCATGTCCATAATTTCGGGCTCACACACAAATTCTTTTCCTAACAGAATCGTTCTTACAGTTGCAATCTCACGTACACCATGTCCAAAATAAGCACCATTTTTACCTTGTTTTTCATTATTATTCTTGATTTGTTCTACATATTTTCTCACAAACGCAGGCATGTCCTGTTTTTCATTTTCAGTGGTTTCTAATTTGTAAATTCCATTGTAATAGTTCGGAAAATATTCTGCTATCTTCTTATCCATATCCTCTGTCAAAACAATATTTTGCTTTCTAAGAACGCATAAAAAGGCAGGCGCACAATTAACTTCTTCTCGCTCCTTTTCACTATCAAGCAAACGATTTATATGTTCAACCAAACTTTGTGCAGATTCAATACTCATCTTTCCTAGATCAATGCGACTAGCAATAAAGTTAAACATCTCTGTATACCAGCGAATATAATGTTTTTCCATGAATTGGCAGCAGATTTCACTAAGCTTATCTTGTGACATACGATAAGCTACACCTGAGAGACACTTAAATATGTCTTGACCGATAGATATAGCAGCATCATTATTTTTCAACCAGGATTTCATTTCATCGATAATGGATTTTTCTTGGTATTCAAAACATTTATCACTTAGGAAATAGCCTACTGCACCAAATGCTAACCATTGACTACTTAACCTTTTATACTTGATTGGATGATTCAGGCAAAAATCCATAATTGACGCTGCTTCGTCAGAAGTTAAATTATTTAAAATCTCAGGGTAAGAATCCTGAATACCCTTAAATTCCTTTTCCTTCCCTGCAAAAATCGCCAGTTTGTACAAGTTCAGTTTAAAATTCCAGTCATCATATTTACAACTTAAATAGAATACAAAATTTCTAATTTTCTCATAAATAAGCAAAATATGAGTCAAAGAGCCATTATACATAGATACTATAAAGGAACTTGCAAGCATTTCTCCATGTTGAGCAATGCTACTGCCTAAAGTTACCGAATAAGGAGATTCTATTTTCTTTTTGTACAACCCCTCTATGTATTCTTCGTGCAATGATTCATCGATACGATCCAGAATTGGATAATAGAGTTCTTCGCTGCTTTCCGTTAATTCTTTTTGTGCAGGTGTATCGTAAAATTCATTTCTTATTGTACAGCATGTCCAGTGCTCGTTACGCAAATCTACCAAAATATCTTTTATGACCCATGTCGGCTGATTCGTTTCCTTTGCAAGGTTTAGCGCCGTTTCAAGATATTCTATACATTTTTCAGCATCTCCGGAAAAATGTGCCTGTATTGCCTGCCAACGTATCTGAACAATTGGGTAATACTCATCATCCTGCTGTGCTTTCAGTGTTTCCAGATACATCGCTGTATTGAAAAGTTTAATAGATTTACCTTCAAACAATATTGGAAGGAACTGAATCCCCCAATCATCAAATTCACTTGTTTTTTCCTCCTCATCTGTAAATCTGCCTCGGGAATATCCAAGCACAAACTTCAGTATATAGTCTCTGCATTTATCCACATTCTTTAATGTTGTTTTAGGAATTGTAGGAAGCTGATACTTTTCCGTTCCTACAACCTCCACACTTTGAATTTCATCAATTTCATTTGATTTCAAAACGATTCTACCAGTACAATAATAATGATAGATGGCAATAATATCATCAATTAATTCCTGAAAGCCACATTGGCTTAATTCATCAAAACTATGAACAGTCTTACTTTTAGCAAAATTCGCCCCCATTAAACTTTGCTCCAACGTGGTCTTTTCTTTTTGAGTTTCATCACAAAAATAATATAATGCTTTAATGTTATGCTTTTTGACAGTATCAATTTCAACCTGCACCCCTGGATTAATTCCATCAGCATTATCAATCAAAAAAATGCAAATATCACTATCTTGCAATGCCCACGTATAGTGAACACCTGCCGGCAATGTAGAGGCTCCTTCTTCTTCAAAAGTATATACATCAGCTAATTGTGTGGATTCAATAGCTTTTTTTAACTCAATCCGTACTTTATCATACTTCTCAACTCCACAGATAGAACTAATAAATACCTTTATTTTTTGACCTGAAGATATCAACAAAGGGATGGTTCTTTCCTCCGCTTTTGTATACTCCCACGTAATCCCACCAACAGGTGTGCTTATTCCTGTTATTCTTACACCCATATCTTTCTCCCATCAGACAATTGTTCAATGTGCCATTCTTCAATCCGCTGTCCCTTTTCCATCTCAATCTTATTTACTCAGATTTATAGACCATTTTCCTTTCTTGGTAGCCCCTACTCGTACAAGAATCCCTTTGTTTTTCAATTTGTTCATGACATACCTGATTCCATTTTTCGACATTCCCATAAGTTCTGCCATTTTATCCTGTGTAATTTCCGGATTCTTCAATATAAGCTTCGCTACTTTTTTCTCTGTATCTGATAAATCTGACAGTAATTCATCCTCTATCATTTCTATGCCAGTTTCTATGTTTTCTATGCCAGTCATTCTGCTTTCTGTGCCAGTGTTTTCTATTTCTGTGCCAGTTACTGCAAATCTTTCCATATTTTCTATGTCAGTTTCTATAGTTGAACGATAAAAAATCACCCGAAATGCATCGCCCATATCAATAAATTCCGGCTCTCGAACTCCATATTCTCTACAACCTCTGATCATTCTCTGAAGACCGGTTCCCCATTGTTCAATAATTCCCATACGGCTAAATACCTCTGCAATACAGACATTGCGGATTTTTGAACGTCCTGATATAGCCTGCTCTACTGTTAACCCACCATACAGCATGCCCGGAGAAGTTATCTCCACTCTATTATCATAAACTGCAATTTGAACGCAAGAATGATCCAGGTAACACCTGTGACATACAGAATTGATAATTGCCTCCCGAATACTTTCCGGCGGCAATTCATATTTGTCCTTTCGAACAATCCCATCAATTGATGCACCGAGGTTAATATGCTTTAAAACGAACTGATATGCTTCTTCAATCTGGTCATAAATTGGTCCGGCAAATTCCCGCCTGTCAATGAATACCGCTCTGTCTACTCCTTTAAATAATGCACACTGTATTTTAGCAAATCGAAAAATGTTGTTTGTAAAAAGTACAAAGGCATTTGTGGGCAGATAATTCTGGCCGTTTTTCTTTAGGATTCCCCAGTTTTCCAGATTAGTAACCGTAATCTTCCTTACTTTACTTATAGGTTGTTCCTTTGATTCAGCAATATATTTTCGTATATCATTACATAATTTCAAAGCTTGCTTTTCATCATAATCAATTTCAACATTAACAATCTCATCATACGATTTGCCTGTTCCCTGATATTCCAGATCCTTTAATATCGCCTCGTCCACAGGCCTGCTGGTTCCTGCCACTCGAATATAAGTTCCATTCTCTTTCCCCATACTTCTGATATAATATGGTCTGTTCTGTCCCGGATATATTTCTATCTGGACAATACATTTCCCTTCTATTGTCTGGAAAGTCACGTCCGGCACAATTTGAGGAGCGCACATATCAGAAACTGCATTGACAATCTTGTCCATAATTTGAAATACAGAACTTGGTTCAACACCAACAATATTTCTCGTGACATCATCTACCCCAATAATTATTTTTCCACCCGATGTATTAGCGTAGGCAACAATCGTCTTCATATATTTTTTGCTGTTGTCCGGAAGTTGTACTTTAAATTCTATATTTTTTGACTCACCACATTTAATCTCTTCCAGTGTCATTGTCCTTTCCTCCTGATTCACATAAAATATACTCTATTTGAGTTTTTCTAAAAACTCTTCCATTGGGTGACTTACCTTTTCTCTTCTCTGCTCTACTATACAATCAATGTCTCTCAATGATATGTAATTCCCTAAATTCCAAATTTCTATATTCATCAGATAAATAATTTTTTCCAAAGATTCTCCCTGCTCAAATAAATACCTGACGAGAGACGCTCGTATATTAGCTGGCGTCAAGGATTTATAATATTCATCATTTGGATCAATTTTGGCAAGTTTGCTAAACACATCATTAATTACATCTTCCCGTATTGGTTCTTTTCCGTTATCTTTGGTCCGATAAAAAACATAATCTCCACTTACGCCAAGCTCTTTCAATTTTTGCAGAGCTTTTATGAGCTCCTCTGGCATACGTATCTCTTTTTTTTCTAATTTTAATTTATCATTTATACTTCCATCATTATTCCAATCGAAATTTTCTTTCCATTTTAAAAACCGTAATTTTCTCCGTTCCAAGCCAAAAGACAATTCCATCAGGAACATCGCAACATCTCTTTCCTTGTTTTTTCCGGTTTCTAAATATTGTATCGCTTTTTTCAATTTCCCCAAATTAATAACATTTTGTCTCTCATCCTGCTTTAATGCTTTAGAAAATCCATCCAACATTGCTTTTGTACTAATGTCAAAAGCGCTTTTTTCAGACATGCAGCACATAAAATCTTTTATATAGAAAAAAACATTCTTTAGGGTATTCTCTTTCTCTAACTTTGTCTTTTTCTCTATATAACTATAAAAGTCTGTCAATTCAATTGTATCATAAACATTATTTGTTTCACTTTTTAAATACCATTTCCCCATATCTATAGAGCAGTATTTTAAGAAACGTTTTAACGCCGATGAATAAGCTGGCCAGCTTTTTTCACTTCCCTTATAATAACAATTTCTATATTCTGCAATGTCCTTAAAAAAATGCGTATTGGGCTCAATACCCAAAATATTATTATAAGAAAGAAAATCAAAATAATACTGATCTGAATTTTTACCATAAACAATTTCTAAAACCGTTTTTTTCGATTGAAAATCTGATTGTCCTTTACCAATCTTGTTGTTAAACAGCCAAATACCTTTAGGGCTGATTACTATCCCCCATTCAGCAATGCTATCTTTTACTCCTTCTTCTGTGTAATCTCGGAATAAACGGTTTACAACACTTCTTTCATCTACTTTATCAAACGTTATTTGAATTTTCAATTTATCATTTATTATATATACTTGTTGTTCAACATTCCAATCTATTCTTGAAGCACGATCATATCCTAATTTCTTTCGAAAAACTTCTTCAAAAACATATTTTCGGAATTCCTCGATGGAACTCTCTTTTTCAGCTTTTAAATATTTTTTTGATTCTTCTACAATTTTTTTCAATCCGTCTGCACTTTTTCGCATATTTGCCTTCCTCTTTCCCATGAATTACTATTAGAGTATCATATTTAAAAGGGAAATTAAATACATGAAATAAAATTTAAATTGGTATATTGGAACGCATAAAAGTTCTCATTCTATGAATCATTGCTACCCCGGCAGACTATTTTCGACACAAAGCGCCCCATACCCAACTTTATCATCCGGCAGTCTACGCTCTCCCCGGATCGGGCTGGCTCCTTTTCTCAAATATGCTTTTACCTTCTCCCCATACAGAAACGGATCGTTTCCCCTTATGATCCCCCACTCCATCATAAGGGCAGCGCTTCCTGTTACAAAAGGCGTTGCAAAGGAAGTTCCCGACACCTGTACAAAGGTATTATTCGGTCCGATCGTGTTGATGTTCACGCCCGGCGCCGCCAGATCCGGTTTGACATCTCTCCGGAAAATCCTTTCGCCGGAAATGCTTATGAGAGGGTAGCCTCTGCCGGAGAAATCCGCATAAGATTCATAAGCCGCATCATATGCGCCCACTGTGATCACCTTAAAAGCTGTGGACGGAATTGTTAATGTTTTTTCCGGTGTGGAAGCAAAAAAACGGGTTCCCGTATTCAGTACCGTACTGCTGGGCAGATACAAATCGTAATTTCCTGTCACTGTCCTTATTGGGAAAATAAGAAATGTCCAGATTCCCTGATCAATGTAGTTCTGCTCCGGCAAAAAATCAAAATAAATCTCCTGATTCACGGAATACGGCGAGGGTTCCCCTACATAGATCAAAACTTCCGTGTTCTCGAGAATCACGCTTCGTCCGCCTCTCTGCTGAAGATCAATTTCCGTACGGCTGCCGCCGGGAGAAATCAGCTCCAGTCTGAATAAATCCGCATACTCCTTCCAGAGCTGAACACTCACTGCCCTCTGGTAATTCCCAACGCTCAGCTCTATCCGGCGCTCATCTGACGGTTCTGCAATCATACCGAAGCTTCCGGACACATGTCCCCCCGCCGCCCCCTCATTTCCGCTTCCAACACAAATCACACATCTGCCAATTTCTGACACATTGTCAATAAATCTTTCCAGCAAAGAAGTTCCGTCGTGAGAGCCATAGGTATTTCCAAAACTCAGATTAATTGCAACAGGCATCCCCAGCTCCAGTGCCTTTCGCGCTACATACGTAAGCGCTCTCATCAACTCCGTTGTCTTTGGAAAAGAATTCTGTGCCGGCGTACCCATTTTCACTACCAGAAGTTCACTTTCCGGAGCCACTCCGCCGAACTGTCCCTCCGCCGTTCTTCCTCCGGCTGCCGCTATAGCAGCAACCGCTGTTCCATGTCCTGACGAGTCAAAGCTGGGAACGATTTCCTTAGGGTTCCGGCTTCTCAGGGCGACATCAATCCGATATTTTGAAAATTCCACTCCTGTCGCAAATCCTTCCGGAGGTGCCGCCTGTCCGGCGAATTCCGCATTTTCCTCTGGAAGCTGCTCGTTAACCTGCCGGGGCACCAATGTCTGATCCCACAAAAACTGAATTCTTGTATTTCCCTGTACGTCTCTGAATTCAGGACTTTCAAAGTCAATTCCGGAATCAATTATCGCAATCAATACATTTTTTCCTGTCAGATAGGGCTCCGTAGCTGTCACCGGAAAAATACAGGATGCCTGCTTCCCGAAAAGAGTAGAAAAATAAAGCCGCTTAGGTTTCTCTATATATTCCACCTCGTCCAGTTGGGCAAAGGTGTCGATCAGACTCTCCGGTATCGTCACGATCGCGTATCCCGCAATCAGTTCCTCCACACTGATCACATTTGTCGCCAGCCTGCTGATATCACCATTGTATTTCACGATCAGTTCCCAGGATCTGCTCTCCTCCACAAAACCTACTCCAAGCTGTTCCGACCTTAATCTCTGTGCTTCTTCTATTTCAAGCGCAAGATTCAGTAACGTTTCCAATTTTTGATTTGCCATGGATATCTCCCCAGCCATTATTCATTATTATATGACCGGGATGCCGGAAAGTGCGGAAGCACCTCTGATACGGCAGACTGTCCCAGGGCACCGCCGCCTTTCAGCATACTGTTACCAGTAACCATCTTTTTTTTATTTCTAATTGCATATTTGAAGTTTATCTGCTATAGTGTTGGCATGTTGTTCCAAAAAAGGCAGGTTATTCTTATCGTTCACAATTTTGAAGGAGAAAACATTTGAAACTTTATACGCAAAAGTATATCCCGGAGCTTCACAAATCGCTTACCACTCCTATGGCAGAGATTGAAGGTTTCCCTGTCCGTCCCGGACTTTTTGATGTACACGGAGCCATGATGCTTCCGGTAGGGGTGAATTTTACCGTCCATACCCATTATGGAACTTCCTGCACACTGCTTCTCTTTCATCGCAACGATGCTGTTCCATATGCCCGTCTTCCATTTCCGGATGCATATAAAATCGGAGACGTATATTCTATGATCGTATTCGGACTGGATATCGAAGAATTTGAATATGCCTATCAGATTGATGGGCCTCATGATCCGGAAAATGGTCATATTTTTGATCCCGATGCAGTCCTTCTTGACCCCTATGCCCGCTCAGTAGCCGGCCCACGAATCTGGGGCGATAAAAAATCCGGCAGTTATCACGCCCGAGTGGTCAGAGATGTTTTTGACTGGGGCGCCATGCCTCAGTCCAGCCGTACCATGAGTGATCTTATCATTTATGAACTTCATGTCAGAGGCTTTACGTTCCATCCTTCTTCCAATGTAAAGCACCGGGGTACTTTTTCCGGGCTGAAAGAAAAAATCCCTTACCTGAAAGAGCTGGGAATCAACGCAGTAGAACTGATGCCCATTTTTGAGTTTGATGAAACTATGAATTCCCGGGAAGTTAATGGAAATATTCTTCTGGATTACTGGGGATACAACACCGTCGGTTTCTTTGCTCCCAACACCAACTATATATCCAATGATGAGTATAATCAGGAAGGAACGGAGCTGAAAGAACTGATCAAGGATTTTCACGATAATGGGATCGAGGTGATCCTGGATGTTGTATTCAATCATACTGCAGAGGGAAATGATAAGGGTCCGACTTTCTGCTTTAAGGGGTTCGACAATAAAGTTTACTATATGCTGACTCCTGATGGCAACTATTACAATTTCAGCGGCTGCGGAAATACACTGAACTGTAACAATCCTATTGTACGTCTTTTGATTCTTGAATGTCTGCGTTACTGGGCGGTAAGCTACCGGATCGATGGATTCCGTTTTGATCTTGCCAGCATTCTCGGACGTCATGAGGATGGTTCGCCTCTAAACAATCCTCCCCTTTTAGAGCTCCTCGCCACCGACCCGGTACTGCGCAATGTCAAGCTGATCGCCGAAGCCTGGGATGCCGGCGGTCTCTATCAGGTCGGAAAATTTCCTGCAAGCAAGCGCTGGGCAGAATGGAACGGCCGCTACCGAGACTGCCTGCGCGCCTTTTTAAAGGGCGACTGCTGGCATTCCTGGGATGCTGCCTGGAGCATTTCCGGTTCCGGTGATCTCTACGGCGGTTTTTATTCAGAACACAATAATAATTATGCCGGCTACAATTCCTGTGTTAATTTCCTTACCTGCCACGATGGTTTTACCCTTTATGATCTTTATTCCTATAATGAAAAGCACAATGAAGCAAACGGCTGGAATAATACGGATGGTTCCGACGACAACCGGAGCTGGAACTGTGGAATGGAAGGGGATACTTCTGATCCTGATGTCCTTTCCCTTCGTTTCCGAATGATCCGCAATGCCTGCGCAATACTCATGTGCAGCAGAGGAACGCCAATGTTTCTGGCCGGGGATGAATTCGGTAATTCTCAGTCCGGAAACAACAACGCTTATTGCCAGGACAATGAAATTTCCTGGCTGAACTGGGATCTGCTTGAAAAAAACCGCGATCTGTTCGAATTCTTCAAATTTATGATCCGCTACCGCCAGAATCATCCTGTCATACGTAAGAAACTGCCCAATGCAGTCTGTGGTATGGACCCCATTCGTTCCCACGATGTAAATGCGGAGATAACAGAGCTTCCTGAAAACACCAGGACCTTTGGCATCAGTTTTGCCGGCTACGACACCGTACAGGGAAAAGATGACCTGGTCTATATCGCTCTCAATACACACTGGGAAAATGTCCGGATCACCGTTCCTTCCCTGAAGCATCGCAAGGCCTGGTATTTAACCGTCAACACCTGGGGGGATGAACAAAACCGATATTTTTATCCTGAAGAGGATGAAGTCCGAATTGAACATGAATTCATTATGCGTCCCCGATCCGTGGCTGTATTCACCGGCCGCGAAATACGAATCTAAATCGAGCAGGGGCCCTCTTCTCCCTGCTCGCGCGGGGCGCGTGTTGCGTATGCAACTATTTTCATCTGCGCGCCCCTGCACATAAAAAAGAAGAGCTCATACTATTCTACAGGCTCCTCTTTTATCCATCATAATGTATTACTTATGAATCCTGTGGCAGCTTCTGACGTTCACGCTTCTGAATAATCAGTTGCCAGCTGGAAAAACTTCTCTTTCACTCCTGCGAAGGCATCCAGAAGCTTCGGTGAAAACTTCCCGCACTCCCCATTGACAATCATCTGAAATGCTGTTTCCTTTTCAAAGGGCTCCTTGTATACCCGCTTTGCTACCAGCGCATCGAAGACATCCGCGAGAGACACCATTTGTGCTGCAATATCTATCTCATCGCCTGAAAGGCCGTCGGGATACCCTCTTCCATCAAATCTCTCATGGTGATGCCGACAGATATCATAGCAGTAATTGAAATATTCCTCATCATCCAGGTGAACAAAGGACGCTATCATTTCCGCTCCTCTGGAGGTATGCTGTTTAATCACCTCAAATTCTTCCGGCGTCAGTCTGCCCGGCTTCAAAAGGATATGATCGGGGACTGTAATCTTTCCGATATCATGCATGGCCGCCGCCTTACTGATCACATCCACCTTATGGGGAGTAAGGCCATACTCCGGAAAGCGGATCATGATATCCTCCGCCAGAGCCTTGGTAAATACTCTGATTCTCTTAACATGCAGTCCGGATTCCATGTTTCGGAATTCCACAATATTACTCATAGCATCAATCATGGCGTCATTGACACTGTTAAGTTTCTCTGCCTGCTGTTTTAACAGCTCATTCTGTTCCTCAAGCTCAGCTGTCTGCATTTTGACCATCGACTCCAGCCGCGTCTTGTATGCATACAGGTCGATATTATTCTTGACCATCTGCTTCACTACCGGTGCATGATAAGGCTTGTGAATATATTCCACCACGCCGTATTCATATCCGCGGCGTTCGTATTCCACTGACGTTTCCCCTGTAATCATTATAATTGGGATCTTACTGATCAGATCCTCTCTGCTCAGCTGTTCAAGCACCTCAAATCCATCCATGACAGGCATAATAACATCAAGCAGTACCGCTGCTATGGATGAATAATTTTCTTTTAAAAGTGCAAGCCCCTCTTTTCCGTTCTCGGCCTCCAGAATATCATATTCGTCCTTAAAAATCTCCGCCAGAATCATCCGGTTCGTTTCCATATCTTCAACGATCAATATGGTATTTCTTTTCATTCTAACATAAGCCTCCACACTTTATTTCTTTTGACCAGACATCTGGCGGATCACTGATTTATCCATGTGCTGAAGATCATAGCATCCGGTTCGTGCCATTATTCCCTTCAGCTCATCATTCATCTGATTCAGTTTTCCGCAAATGCCTTCCGCCCCCTGATCGGCTAAAGGCTGTATAAGCGCGCGCCCCACCGATACTGCTGCAGCTCCCAGAGCAAGCGCCTTAAAGGCATCCATGCCGCTGACAATTCCGCAATCCACAAATACGGGGATCTGTCCATCTACCACCTTGAGAATATCCGGCAGGATCATAAGGGGCGGACATGCATATTCCATAATGCCATGATGATGAGACACTACAATTCCCTGCGCCCCTGCTTCCATGGATTTATAAGCATCCCGTTCGCTTAAAATTCCTTTTACAATAAAAGGAACGGAAGCTTCTCTTACATATTCACGAATATCTTCCCTGCTCTTAGGAGCCATCTCATATCCGCGTATCTGATCGCATCCGCCTTTACTGTTAAACGCATGATCAATATCCATTCCGACCGCCAGAACGCCGCATCTTTCCGCATCTGCAATCTTCCTGAGCACAAGCTCATGATCTGCATAAGGCTTTATGATCTTTATGGTCTTTGCCCCTGTAGCCGTAATACGGGCAAGCTCCTCTTCGTCGCCCATACCGACCCAGTTTACCGCCTGTGCTCCCGCAGCACCTTTTGCTGCCTCAACCATGCCCTCCCTGCATACCTGCTCAAGATGAGAGAACGCTGCTGTCATAATAGGGGTTGCAAAAGTTTCTCCATAAAGCGTAAATGTAGTATCCGGATTTCTGCTGTCAATATGCCGCATTTCCAGAAGCATTGAGTCAAAATACTCTCTTGTAATTCTGTCAGAATCTCCCTGTTTTTGTTCCTCCATGGGTATTCTCCTGTTTCATGGTTCCTTTTTCTATCTTATCTGACTTTCTCCAAAAAGTCAATAATCCCATGGCATGATAGAGAGATCAGAGGCTCCGATTTACATCAAACTATGTCCCAACTCCGGTAATATCCTGCACTCTCCTCCTGTAATTCCTTTATTTTCCATATCTTTTGACTGATCCTGCCCATCTCTCTTGCTGAAAGCTTTATCCCATGATACAGAGCTGCATGTCCTTTCATATAAAGGGGGAGGGTATCTGCCGTCTGTCTGATCTCTTCTGTCAGCTTATCCACTCTGACAACGAGCTCTTCCGTTCTCTTTGCCAGTCTTAACAGGTTCCCGTAATCTGCTTCAAGCGTTACATTACCGGATATCTTAAATGTAAATGTTTCCTTCCTCAGGAAAGCGCTCAACAGCACTCTCCCTTCCTCTCGTTTCAGAAGACTCTCTGCTATCAGCGGAATCCCCTGAATCGTAAAGTCTTTCAGGTCCTCTCCCGTAAGCCGCTCGCCGTTTATCCCTTTTATTTTTCCGCTGGCAGCTTCCATCAGCTGCATGATCACCGCCGCGCATCCATCCCGCACATCCGGCGGGAGCATCATCACCGAACCGGACAATGCCATAGCATATTTTCCCAGCTCACCCTGGACTCCTGTATCGCTGTTTTTTCTCCCGTGAAAAAAGGTAACATATTTTCCGGTCTGCGGATCCCGGGCGAGAGAGGCAAACATATATTTAATATCATGGTATCCTGCAAAATTGCTCTTCTCCACAGGTGTTCTGATATATCTGATCTGCTTTTCCGGAATAATGGAATTTCCAAGTACGCTCACATAATCATTTTCGCCGTGAATGCCATAGAGTTTTTCCCTGCGTTCTTCATAAGTCGTACTTCCATATCTGTTCTTCCAACTTTCAATGGCCTTCTCTGAAAACCCCTGTCCATCCACAGAATAACAGACATCCACCAGAGAATCATATTTTGTTTCCATTGTAACAAACTGGGCTTTGTTTCCTCCTTTTGAATGTCCTGTTATAATAAGACGATCATTCTCACCGATCTTCAGTGATTCTACCGTTTCTTCAAAATAAGAAAGAGCCCGCTTTTGCTGTACTGTCGCCTCACTGGTCATACCGATTCCATTGTCCGGCCATTCTCCATCCCCGGTTCCCCGATAGACCACATAATAACAGTTTTCATCCGGCGCTTTAAACGTACAGGCAGCCGTTCCCGAATCATATCCCATATTTGCGCTCTGGGTACAGATTACAAGCTTCCCCACCTCATCATTTAAAGCCGCCTCCTTAAGTACTGCATATTCTCCGCTGTGAATTCCCCCTCCGCCATAGTCAGGGTGGTGCGCCAAATCCCTGATAATCTCTCTTAAAGAAGCGCCTTCCCTTGCCTCCTTATAATCCAGATACATGAAAGTGTCCAGAACCATACTGATTTCCGCTTCCGATATTCTTTCGCCGATAACGCTCTCCTTTCTTTTTATTCCGGTTGATTGGTTATCTGACGGAAAAGAGACAGTTCACCGTTCTCATCCATAGAAAAGAGCAGTTCTGTCTGACTCTTATACCCCCGGTAAATATCACTCCTGAAGTTTTCTCGTGTAATCACACGATAGCTTTCCTCATCTGCCGGATAACTGATTACTCCACTGACAAGATACCCCTTTTCCTTCAGCGAAGTGTAAAAGTCCTGAAACTGCTTCCGTACATCTTCCGGTATGAATCTCGCATAGACATGAACCCTCACCATAGCCAGCGGGTGTCTTAAAAAAGTATCCGCCTCCATATCCGCCGGGAAGTCTGCAGGCAGCACCAGTTCCGGTATTTTGTAGAAGACCCGGCACTCTCCGAACACAGGCTTTGCAAGAGTGTTTATTTTCTCCTCAACTTCCTTCTGCAGAAGAATGCTGAGATAGTTATCCTGAAAGACAGGCTTCTCTCTCCGGAGAACGCGCACCAGGATATCTTCTCCCGGTCTGCTTTTGCTCTGCATCCGCAGCATGGTATAATCTTCACCGAACTGTCCTGCATAAATCTCCTTCTCCACAAAAGCCTCCCCATATTTTCTTTCCATGTAAGCAAGCATCTGTTCATTTTCTCCTTTCCGGCAGGCACCCAGGCAAATAATCAGCAGTAGCACCAGGACAGGCTCTGCAGCCTGTCTCCGGCGCATTTTCTTAAACCACCACATTTGAATGCAGACTGCTGCCCTGCTGGACACTTCCGGTTTCCGCCTTTTGATAGAGTCCGGCCATTTCCTGCAGATCTCTTACATGTTCCTGAACCATACGGTAGAGCTTGTCCATATCTGTCTGCAGGGAGTGGAACTTATTTCCATAAGCGCTTGCCGCTTCTCCCTGCCAGATCCCTTTCATGCCCTGTACCAGCGCCATCATTTCACCGGTAAGATTTTTCATCTGATTCCCTGTTGTGGAAAACTCTCCCGAAGTCTGAATCAGTTTTTCCGGCGTTACTTTCAAAATTCCTTCCATACTTTATCCTCCCTTTCCTGTGAACTCAGTCTTCAATAATTTCTGGCGGCAGCGATCTCTCTGTTCCTTGCCTCTGCCTGCTCATATCTCTGAGCAATTTCCAAAAGCGCCTGTATATACTGGGCGATCAACTGATAGAACACCTCCATCTGCTGCCTGTCCCTTGTAAACGCCTGGTGAAAGGCATCCTTTGCCTGCCCCTCCCACATACCGCAAAGAGCCATCTCCTGTTCTCCCAGACAGGCGGCCTTTGACCTGAACTGGGAATTTAATTCCGACAGCTGTCCTGCTTTGCTTCGCAGTTCTGAAGATGTTACCTGAAAAAATGACATAATGCTTCTCCTTTCCTAATAACGCCTGATTGTTCCCAGACAGACGTTCATCCATTCCGACTGATACATTTTTTTTGCCTTTGTTTCCATTTCCAGCGCGGTTTTTTCGAGCTTTTCCGCTTCTCTAATCAGTTCATTTCCCAGCCTCACCTCCTTCTGCAGCAGAATATCCGCACACTCGCTGTTCCAGCAGGATTTATTTTCCCTGATAATCTGCATCAGCTCTTCTTCTCCCACCGTCTTTAATGTCCGGGCCTGGTCATTCAAAATACGGGCCAGCCTCATGATCTCTGTAAAATGCATTTCAATGGTCTGTGGCTGCATTGATATTATTCCTCTCTGTGCTGCTGTAAACCTCTGCAATCTCTTCCAGTTTCAAAATCTGTATCTGTAATCTCTTAAACACTTCTTCTCCCTCCCGACGGCTCTGTACAAACCTATTTTCGATCCGCCTGACTCTCTTCCCTCCCAAATATTCTTTCAGCTTCTCCGCCTGCTCTGCTGCCCTCTGGTATTCCCTCTCCGCCTTTCGGACAATTCCTTCCCATTCCTGCTTTCTCTCCCTGAGATACCGGGGTGTTATTTTTATTTCCACTCTCCTCTTCCCTTTCCTTCTGCGCCGCTGTAGTTACAGGCTCTGCACTGCTGCTGTCAGCTTCCTTTCCGTCTGTGCCAGCTCCTGTGCCGTCTCCATTGTCATTACCACCAGCTCCTCCATATCTCTGATGCATTGTCCCACCCTCGCTGTCTCTTCCCGAAGGCCTGTTTCCCAGTCCTGCTTTGCGGCACCCTCCCAGATTTCTGACAATCTGCCTTCCTCCTCTTCCAAAAGTGCTATTCCATCTCTGATCTTTGTCAGACTCTGCTGCATATCATCCATCCACACGTTTAGTCCGCCTGTATACAGCTTTACTTTGTTTTCTTCCATTTCCACCCCTTTTGCTTTCCTGCAGAAACGTTTTTTACCGCTCCTTCTCTCTTTCTGTCCGCTCAGATCAATATCAGTCTGTCTCCATCTCTGATATTCTGCTGTCTCAGCGTCTTCCCCCTTTTCAAGATCTTTTCCTGCACCATGGAATAGAGCTGTACAGCCTCTCTTTCCTCAATGCTCACATCTGCATTTTGGGCAATCAGTATAAGAATATCTTCCAGAACCATTCCCGTCTGCCAGTCCTCCTCCAATTCAAAATCATAGATCTGGTCCAGTACCGGCACCTGAATATCAACCATTATCATCTTCCCCTCCGCTTCTTACAGTGACTTCAATTTTCACATTCACCTTCCGGGTCTTTTCCACATCTGTCTCTCTTTTGATAGTCTGGCAGAAGGAGCCGTTTTGTGACGCTGCCCGGTCCCTCCTTCCAGTAACCGATTCCCGGCCCCTCCTGCTGGTTCTGCTGCGCGTATCCCAAATCTGAAAAATCCAAAATCCGCTGGGCGACAGCATTTCCTCCCAGGTGAATTCCCTGTTGCCATGCCGCAAATTCCCTGAAAAATTCCCTACCGGATATCTCATAATCCTTTCCCGGATGATAAACGCCCGCCAGAAATCCTGTCCTGCCATTTCCGGCGGCTTTCTGCTCCCAAAACTCTGCTTTTTCTTCTCTTTCTGCTCCGTCCCGGTACAGATAGCTGCAGAAAACCACCAGATCGCTGATAAAAACCGGAATCTTCTGCCTCTTTGTCTCTGTTTCTTCCCTCCTGCTCTTTGTTGTATCCTTATTGTAGACAGATTCCTGACGCCAATTGTCCAGTTCTTTTTCATTTCCGAGATATAGAATTCCTTTCCTTCCCCTGAAATGTTCCATCCGCCTGCTTAAATCGATTACCATTGCCCATCCGGTCACACGGACTGCGCTCTCAATCATACAGGAAAGAAGTGTTGTTCTCCCTGTTCTTTCACTTCCTGAAATCAAAAAGCAGCAGGGCGTGTTTACAGAAAGTCCGCATAGTTTTCCGTTTGAAAGATCATAGCCCAAAGGCAGGCTGTTCCCGCTCCAGTTGTATTTGTCAGCCATATCTTCATACCAGACTCTCTCCGGTATGACGGGAAATTTTTCAGGCAGAAATCCTTTCTCCGCTCTGATTGTCTCCTCCTTTCTTTTTCCCTCTTCCTGTATCCGCTCAATATAGACGTAATCTCCCTGCTCTTTTGCCGTGAGCGCAGTCTGAAACTCCAGTATTCTTCCATCCACCTTGCACAGCCCCCTTCCTTTACGGTTTTCTTCTGGAAATACCGGCAGATAATACTGCCTGAGAATATCTCCATATTGAAATCGATCGCTCATCTCCAGGGCAAGACAAGTCTTGATTTTTTCGTGCAGCTTTCCTCCCATCTCACTTATTCCGGATGCCGAAAGGATCAGATAAATACCAAGGGTAAGCCCCTGGGATGCCAGCTTCATAACAAGCTCCTCCTGTTTTTCTTCCAGCTGCTTTCTCAGGTTACCAAGATTGTCAACCACCAGAAAGAGCAGCGGAAGTCTCCCTTTTCCCGAACGGTTATACTGTTCGCAGCTGATCCCCGAAAGCTGCTTTCTCCGCCTGTCCATTACTTCTTCCAGATGGAAGAAAAAAATATCTCTGTCTTTTTTTCTTTTCAAGACACCCAGGCAATGAGGCATTGTCCCAAAACATCCCAGACTCTCCTGTCCCATATCCACAACAAGAATCTGGACCTCCTGGGGTGTATACTCCTCGCAAAGCTGCCACAAAAGTGTCTGAAGCAGAGAAGTCTTTCCTGAAGCAGGACCTCCGCAGATGGCCAGATGTCCCTGGGAAACCGGATTGTAAGCCAGTATGGATCTGCATTGATTTCCCGGATCATCGCATAATCCCAGCAAGATCTCTGGCCATACCTTACCTGGAGGTACTTTCTCCTGATCTGCCGCCCTCGCTTTACGATATTCGTTCCTCAGCTCTTCCAGAAGCAGCAATTCGGGGAGCTCCGGAAGCCACAGGGACGGCGCTTTCTCATACCCGTTTTTTTCGGCTGTATCTTTCAGGTAATCCACCAACACCTCCAGTTGGCTGCGTCCCCTTTCGCCGGAATCTTTTTCCTCCTTCCTAAGCCTTTTGCCTGTTTCTGACACAAGCACTGCTCCTGCCTTTTTTTCTCCCCCTTCGCTGTATCTTTCTCCACAGTACCCGGACTGAAACCGTTCATAGTATTCATTGTTTCCAATCTGCATATAACACTGACCGGGAGAAGTAAGAAGCGCCGCGTCTGTGTTATGCAGCATATCCATACTGTCCTGACGATCCTGAACCCGCAGACAGAGCCTGAACCTTGCATTACTCCATATTTTGTCATCAACCGTTCCCGCCGGTTTCTGAGTGGCCAGAATCAGATGGACACCCAGGCTTCTTCCCACTTGCGCCAATGATATAATTTCCTGCATAAATTCCGGCTCCTCTTTCTTAAGCTCTGCAAATTCATCCACTACTAAAAGCAGATGCGGCATTGCCTGAGATGCCTTTCCTTCCCGATACAATCTGGTATAACCATCTATATGGTTGACCTGAAACCTTCCTAAAAGCTCCTGTCTTCTTTTATTTTCACTGGTTATGGCCGACATGGCCCGCTTGATCTGTCTGCCGGACAGATTAGATATGACACCTGCACAGTGGGGCAGATCCTTTAACAGATTTCCGGTTCCGCCGCCCTTATAATCGATCATAAAGAAATTTACTTCCTCCGGAGAAAAGGATACCGCCATGGAAATAAGATAGGTCTGCAACAGTTCGCTTTTACCGGATCCGGTGGTTCCTGCCACCAGACCATGGGGACCATGAAATTTTTCATGAACGTCAAGGTTCACAATCTGTCCTCCGGCTCTCATCCCCACCGGAACCTTAAGACGTTCCCCCGCGGCAGAATGTCTCCATCTTGTACCGCTGCCTAACTCCTCTACCCGTCTGCACCCGTAAAGCTTCAAAAAGGCCACTTTGTCCGGAAACACTTTATCTGACTCCGTATCCTTTACCCGGCATCCGCTCATCTGCCGAATATACTGCCATGCTGCCGGAAAGCTGCAGCTTTCCGGCATAAACGCTCTTCGCTCAACGGTATCTTCCCCCAGGCTTAACATCTCCCCTTTTTCTCCTGTCCGCTTCATGAAATACCGGCAGCCTTTGGGAAGCATCTCCCTCTCTTTCTGCACAAAAATGCTGCTCACCGGATCCTTTTCTCCCGTCCGGGTCAGATACCGATAAAAAGGCTCACCCAAAATCAGTTCTTCCTCCAGCACCAGGACAATATACCAGGGAATACCGATCTCCTTATCCTCTGCAGCATTCTCCTCCCTGTTTTCTGTAAGCGCTCGGGTTAAAACCGGGAGGATCTCTCCCGCTTCTTTTTCATTTCCCGCCAAAAACCGGGTTTCCCTGTCCGGGGACCAGCAGTGCGGCATCCACCGCAGACAGGCGGCGATTTTCCGGTCCAACGTCCGCTCTTTCCGGTAAAAGCAAACCACCTTTACCTCCGTATAACAGTGACAGATCATAATCTGCGTAAGAAGACAAAGCAGCAGTTCGCATGTTCCCTCCCTGTCCGTTCCCTCTATCATACCGATCTGCCTGTTCTGATAAAGATCCACTCCCACGGGCACATCGTCTATATACCGGAATCTTTCCGCCAGTTCCTGCGCCTGTGCGGCCGCTTTTCTCTGTACAATGCCTTTCTGACTCCGGTCTGTACGGACTGTGATCTGAAACGGGATCTGCCCCAGTCCCAGACGGAGGAACAAAAAATCCTTTTGTCTGTAATAACGATTCCACAAAACCATCGGTTTTCTTCCCTCTCCTCCGCAAAAAAATGCCAGTGGAGGATACTTTCCGGCAAGAATTGCCCGGTTTTCTTCCTGACAGCTTGTGAGTTCCCGGGAAAGCCCCTCCAGGTATTCTCTGTACTGCTTCCCCTTTTCCTTCTGCTCCCGCCTGTTTGAATGTCTGCGGATGGCCTCTCCTGTCACCCCCCAGAACAATGTCAGAAGAGCGCTGCATCCGCTCATTGCAGCTGAAAGATAGTAAAAGCTGCCGCCCGTATTTCCCATATATTTGCTCCCCAGCTCTGCCATAAGCAACATGGGAAGAACCATGGTAAGGGCAGGCCCTGCTGTCAGAATGAGAGGCTGCGAACGCTGAGGTACGGACTGTACCGGGAGCAGGATCTCCACCTCGCCGGTATGAAGCTTCTCTTCCTGCATGCACCTGCGTTCGATCCACTGCCCCTGGGCATCCCCTTCCGCTGCTTCTTCTTTTATTTCCCAATCCTTTATCTTTTCCTCTCTGCAGACGTTATACTCAGAAACATCCTGATGAATGTCCTCTGTGATGTTTCTCTCTGTACCTTTCCTCTCTCTGAAAGCTCGTTTCGCGACACGTTTCACTCCACAGAAACTGACGCAGACCAGCATATCCTTTAACGCCAGAATCTGTAGTCCATACAGATTCACCCTGTCTCCAGGATGCAGTACCGCTTCTGTCTCCAGTGCTTTTCCGTTTACATAAACGCCTGTCGTCCCTGTCGCCCGGACCACACATTCCTGCTGATTCATACTGATTTCAGCATGTACCGATTCTATCAGTGAAAAGCAGTCATAAAAAATCTGATTTCTGAATGCACTGCCAATCGATATCTTATCCTCTTTTTCCAGATGAATTCTATCCGCAGGCTTTAATGTTCCTATCCTTTCAGAAAGCAGAATCAGAAACTTTTCATGATTTTCCGTATAAAAATAAATCGGATGGTTCTCATCAAGCACTTTTTCTCCCATTCGCCAGCGCCCTCTCTCACAAATAAGCACAAGTTCTCTCTCTGCCTTCAGCCCTGTATCCTCCGGATCCAGATTCAATCTCCATTTTCCTTCATGGAAAGCCGGCAGACATCTTTTTTGACACGCAAACTGACCAAAAATCATCAGAATCCGTCCGGATAGTCCTGTATTTTCTTTGCCAAGCACCAATAACAGCTACCTCCGCATCTCTGTTTTGATAAGTAATAATTAAAGTTCGGGAAATCAAATGTTGTCACGCTCCCTATGAAAGGAACGATTCATTTCTGGACAGTTCCTAAAAAGAACTTCAGATCAATCGCTTTCACTCAGAATTGAAATTTCGAAAGTGATATCACCATAGCAGACATTCGTTTTAATGTCAACCGGTTTATTGTATTTTATATTCTTTTAAGATTCATTAAATTTTAGGGTCGCACGCTGCGTAGGCAGCAACTTCATCTGTGCGCCCCTGCGCAATCGAGTAGAGGAAGACTTCCCCTGCTCGCGCACCGGGCACTCGTCAGTTTCTGCTGACATTTTTCCTCTGGGTGCCCGTGTGCATAAATAAGAATCCTGCAAAGCAGGATTCTGCGCCGCAAACGCGTCGCTTTCAAGCGACAATTTCCTCTGCGTTTGCGTGTGCATCCTTGCGGAGCTTTTTTATATCATAGGGAAGTTCGTCGAACTTTCCTATGATATAAAAAAAGCAGCCAATGGCTGCTCATTTTGATTCCTATTCTCAATATACTTCGAATGCATTAATAACCGTATCGACCATCTCTTCCGTATCGTCAGTATATGTGATCACAATGGATAATGCCCTGTCATCTATGACACGAAAATAGTAATTCTGCTTCGCCACAGCGCCCTGCGCCTCTACCTCTGAACACACCTTCACATACTCTTCGCCTGCAATGTCGACAACTTCATCATCACTTATCAGCGTAGCGCCTTCCACTTTGGAGAGCTGCTGCACAAAAGACCTTTTATACTGCTCGTTGCTCATGTTGATCAGCGGGAGTTTTTCCGCCATCACCAGCACATTGAATCCGCTTCCCGCGGTATCCAGGCTCATCATTTCATAGATCGTCCGCATTTCGGCATATTCCAGCTGCTGCTCCGTAAAGCTTTCAGAGAGCATATCCATTCCAATCCCCATGATCTGATTCAAATACTCTTCCGTGGCCATCCCCATATCTTCCGGCGCTGTATAGCGGAGGGCGAAATATTCACTCTCCCATCCCTGTTCTGATACTGTGCCTCTCACATAGCCTTCTTCCGCTTTCCCGGCGTCGTCTTCTTTCTGATCTTCTTCAGGTTCAGCTTCGGATACGGAGGGTTCAGAATCTGTACGATCATCAGCTGTCACATCGTCAGCTCCCTCATCCGATACTTCGTCTTCTGTTTCTTTCTCTGTCTCCTCAACGTTCTGCTCCCTTACCTCGAATCTGCTTCCTCTGCCTCCACAGGCAGTTAAAAGTACTGCCACGCCTATTGACAGGATCAATATTTTCTTTTTCATAAGCTTTCTCCTCGCTCTATCATGCAGGCTATCCTGCGTCTGTACAAAGTATTTTTTACCTTTTCCTGCCCTTATCCCAACGCCACATCCAGGATCATCATAATAAGAAATCCTGCCATCACACCTATCGTTCCCAGATTAGAGTGATCGCCCTGATTTGCTTCCGGAATCAACTCCTCCACCACTACATAGATCATTGCGCCCGCTGCAAACGCCAGAAACCATGGCATATATGGCGAGATCTGTACAGCGATCAGCGTGATCCCTATTCCAAAGATCAGCTCCACAATACCGGAAAGGCTTCCAAAAATAAAGGCTTTTAACCTGCTCATCCCTTCCTGTCTCAGGGGAAGGGAAATCGCCGCTCCTTCCGGGAAATTCTGTATACCGATTCCCAATGCCAGAGCAAATGCAACCGCATAAAGCGTCTGCTCCTGAGGATGCTGAGCCGCCATGGCAAATGCCAGCCCAACCGCCATCCCTTCCGGAATATTATGAAGGGTCACCGCCAGTACAAGAAGAGTGGTTCTGTGAAAGGAACTCTTCATTCCTTCCGGTGATTTTTCACCCAGATGCAGATGCGGCATCAGAAAATCCAGCAAGTACAAAAATATTCCCCCCAGCACAAATCCGCCGCTTGCCGGAATCCATCCGATTCCTCCTGCCTTTTCTGTTTCTTCTATCGCCGGAATCAACAAAGACCATACAGAAGCAGCAATCATCACTCCCGCTGCAAATCCCAGGAACGCTCTCTGAATACTTTTCCCCATATTCTTTTTGAACATGAATACGACACTGGCGCCAAGGGCGGTCATAAAAAATGTAAAACCAGTCCCCATAGCAGCCCAACGAACAGCCTGATTCATACTTTCCTCTTTTCTGTGAGCCAGTATCTTTACAGCCCAAAGCTCACCACTATGGTATTAGTATATACACTTTTTTGCATTCTGCTTCTTTTGTCTTATACAAATTTCATATTCTCACGGAATGCGCAGTTTATGCGCATTTCTGATCCGTGAACAGAGACCAGATTTCTTTATCAGACAATGAATGCTGCGCTTTGCAGAACATCCTGTCAGTTGCGTAAGAACGATTTTCTCCCTGCCCGTGCACGGGGTGCGAGCTGCGCAACAACAATGAACCACGCATCCTTACGTATTCGCACCCCTGTGCATCAGCAATATCATTTTACCTCTGTACGCGCCCGGAAGCATCGCCTCCCGCAAGAGTCTCCACTTCTTTTCGGGATACCAGATTAAAGTCCCCGGGAATGGTATGTTTAAGTGCAGATGCGGCAACGCCAAACTCCAGCGCCGCCTTGAAGTCCTTCCCATCTACCATGCCGCAGATCACGCCGCCTGCAAAAGAGTCTCCGCCGCCTACACGGTCAACAATGGGATGAATGCTGTATTCCTTGGAATGATAGAATTCCTTTGTGTCTCTGGAATAAATGCATGCAGACCAGCCGTTATCGGATGCCGAATGGCTTACCCGCAGAGAAGATACACAGTATTCAAAGTTAAATTTTTCTACCATCTGCTCAAAAATGGACTTGTAGCCGGCAAGCTCCAGCTCTCCGCTTGTAACGTCTGTCTCCCCGGGTTTAAATCCAAGCACAAGCTCAGCATCTTCTTCATTGCCGATACATACGTCAACATACTTCATCAGATTGGTCATCACCTTCTGGGCTTTCTCGGAGGACCACAGTTTTTTGCGGAAATTCAGATCTACCGATACCTTCACGCCATGCTTCTTTGCCGCAATAAGAGCCTTTTCGGTAAGGGCAGCCGCACTGTCGGATACGGCCGGCGTGATTCCGGTGAAGTGGAACCAGTCAGCGCCTTCAAAAATTGCATCAAAGTCAAAATCGGCCTCTGTAGCTGTTGCAATAGAAGAATGCGCTCTGTCATACACCACCTTGGAGGGTCTCATGGCAGAACCGGACTCCAGAAAATAAATTCCCAGCCTCTCGCCGCATTTTGCAATATGGCCGGTGGCAACATTGTATTTCCGTAAAGCCGCCACTGCGCACTCGCCGATCTCGTTGTCGGGAACCGCTGTCACAAACTCCGCCTCATGGCCATAATTTGCCAGAGAAACCGCCACATTTGCCTCACCGCCGCCGTAATTAATGTCAAACTCATCTGCCTGAATGAACTTCTCGTTATTGGGAGTAGATAGTCTGAGCATGATCTCTCCCATTGTAATTACTTTTGCCATTTTTAAATTCCTTTCAATTTACTTTATCGCTATGCCTGCAGTTAATCCTGTTTCCGTCTCACTATTTCTGTACAAGATGTACGGCAAACCCACCGATCTCTTCTTTCAGATAGATTGCCTTGAGTGTGCCCTTCGCATCTCTCTTGGCCGATTCCTCGTTGAACTCCACACCCAGAACTGTTGAGAGATAATTCACTGCCCTCTCAATATAATTGGTTCTGACCGCGATATGACCGTTTGCACCGAGATAAGGGCTCTTCATCACTTCCACGGCAGTGCCTGCAAAAACAGAGCTGTTTCCGCCTTTAGCCGGCATACCAAAGATAAATGCAAATCTGTTTGCTGCCTTGAGGGCTTCCTCCTCATTCTCCGCATTAATTCCCACATGCGCAAGTTCAAATCCCAGCATGGTCTGAACGGCCTCTCTTGTGAGCTGCTCGATCTTATCCCATTCACCCGCATTGATCAGATCGCCGGGAACCATCCAGGAGCCGCCGCAGGCAATGATTTTGCCAAAATCAAGGTAGGAGGTCAGATTTTTGGCATTTACGCCGCCTGTGGGCATAAATTTCATATTTACATAGGGAGCCGCCATGGCCTTGATCTTCGCCAGACCGCCGGACTGCTCCGCCGGGAAAAACTTCACCACTTCAAGTCCGAGCTCAATGGCCTGCTCAATATCGCTGGGACTTGAGGTACCAGGGGTAATAGGCACATTCTTTTCAATGCAGTACTTCACTGTATTGGGATTCAGTCCCGGGCTGACGATAAACTTTGCGCCTGCCTCCACCGCCGCGTCAACCTGCGCCGCATTCAGCACCGTCCCTGCGCCTACGCACATATCCGGGAAATTCTCCGTCATGATTTTGATGGCCTCCGCAGCTGCATCCGTACGGAAGGTAACCTCCGCGCAGGGAAGTCCGCCTGCACAAAGAGCCTTTGCCAACGGAAGAGCATCCTCCGCCCTGTCGATTTTTACTACCGGCACAATACCGATCTTACTGATCTGTTCTAAAACTGGATACATTTTTAACCTCCTTATAAAACTGAATGCCTTTTTTATTCCAGAATCGCCTTCACGCATGCTGAAAGCTTTTCACATTTGCAGTTTGCAAAGAAATATTCTTTGAATTTCTCCCCGGAGAGTGCTCCTCTTACCAGCTCTCTGTCCAGCTTTTCAAGGATCGTCTCCATATCCGTATGGGTAACTTCCTTTACACTGTCCAGAATCTTTTTGTTTCTCTGCTCCGGTACCACACGCTCTTTAGGATATCCGCCGCCGCCCGGCGCGCAGAATAATTTTTCAAAGATATACTCCAGGTTCAGCTCTCCGCCCCATCCAAAATTTTCCGCAAAGGGGAGGGCGATACAGTTTCCATCATTTACCTGGGAAAACAGGTAGGCATCCAGAGGAGATGTGATATGTCCGCATAACACCCTGGGGAAGGAATTGCATGCCAGCATGGCCCCCTCTCCGGTTCCGCACCCGGTAATCACATAATCCGCCGCGCCGGAATTCAAAAGAACGGCTGCCAGGATCCCGTTCTGAACATAAGTAAGCTGATGCTCGTCCTCAGCAGAATACATGCCGTAGTTAAATACCTCATGTCCCATAGGCTCCACCACTTTTTTCAGGGTGGCGCAGATCATCCCGTTCTTTGCCGCCTGGCTGTTTTCGTTAATCAATGCAATTTTCATCGTTGTCTCCCTTTCTTCAAACTCTCCCTCTCTTACTGGGGCTGCTTTCCGATATAGGCAAGAATACCGCCATCCACATAAAGAACATGGCCGTTTACAAAATCAGAAGCCTCGGATGCAAGGAATACCGCAGGCCCCTGCAGATCCGCTGTCTCTCCCCACCGGGCTGCCGGTGTCTTTGCAATAATAAACTGATCGAAGGGATGTCTGCTTCCGTCAGGCTGGATCTCACGCAAAGGCGCGGTCTGAGGAGTTGCAATATAGCCGGGTCCGATGCCGTTACACTGAATATTGAACTCACCGTACTCGGAGGCAATGTTCCTGGTCAGCATTTTAAGGCCGCCCTTGGCAGCTGCATAAGCGGAAACAGTCTCGCGTCCAAGCTCGCTCATCATGGAACAGATGTTGATAATCTTGCCGTGTCCCTTTTTGATCATGCTGGGAATAACCGCTTTGGATACGATAAACGGGGCGTTCAGATCCACATCGATTACCTGGCGGAACTGCTCCGCCGTCATATCGCACATGGGAATACGCTTGATGATTCCTGCATTGTTTACCAGAATATCGATCACGCCCACTTCCTTCTCGATCTGAGCCACCATGGCCTGTACCTGCTCCTCATTGGTTACGTCGCATACATAGCCGTGCGCCTTGATGCCCTTCTCCTCATAAGCAGCCAGTCCCTTGTCAACCAGCTCCTGCTTGATATCGTTAAATACGATGGTTGCGCCCGCCTCTGCATAAGCTGTTGCGATGGCGAATCCGATCCCGTAGGATGCTCCTGTTATCAGTGCTACCTTGCCTTCCAGTGAAAATTTTCTGGTAAAATCGTTCATGGTTCTTCTCCTTCTTTTTCTTCTTTTTAAAATTTTTACACTTTCAGATTTTTACATTAAATCCTTCATGGCAACATGATCCATGTCGTCGAAGTCCTGATTTTCTCCTACCATACCCCAGATAAAGGTATAAGCCTTGGTACCGCATCCGGAATGAATGGACCAGCTGGGTGAAATCACCGCCTCTTCATTCCTGATCACAATGTGCCTTGTCTCCTGGGGCTCGCCCATGTAATGCATCACAAACGCATCCTCAGGCATCTCGAAATAAAGATAAACTTCCATCCGCCTGTCATGTGTATGACAGGGCATGGTATTCCACACGCTGCCCGGCTCCAATTTGGTCATTCCCATTTCCAGCTGACAGCTTTCCACCTGTCCCGGCAGAATATATTTACAGATTACTCTGTGGTTTGCATCCTCCAGAGAACCGAGTTCTACTTTATTTTCGTCCCTGACAATCACTACTCCCTCTTCAGGCGTCCCCTCCGGTCTGATCAAAACCGTAGGACAGCTTCTGTGAGCAGGCGCACTGTTCAGATAAAATTTTGCAGGCGTATCTGCATTTACACTGTCAAAGACAATATCCCTGGCTCCCATGCCAATATACATGCCTTCTTTGAACCCCACCTCATACTTCCTGCCATCAACGGTGATGATCCCCGGGCCTCCGATATTGATGACGCCCAGCTCTCTTCTCTGCAGGAAATACTCTGCCCGAAGCTCCTCTCCCGCTGTCAGCGCAAGCGGTTCCACAGGCACTGCCGCACCTGTAATGATCCTGTCAATGTGACTGTATACCAACTTGATTTCCCCCGGTACAAACAGATTCTGAATCAGGAACTCTTCCCTCAGCCTCTCTGTTGTATAATGCTTCACATCTCTCGGTGAAGCAGCTGTCCTCAGCTCCATTTTGCTCTCCCTCTCCTTCCTTCAGATTTATGATTTTAACCCTTATTTTGGTATTTCCTCTTCTATTATAAGTAAATATCAAAAAAAAGTCCATGCCTTTCCGACTTTTCTGCAAATATTACTGTTTTAAACAGATTTTATATCCTCGTCGTGCGGGCCTGCGGATTGCCGTATACATCTTTAATACCGCCCCGCACTCTGCCTTGCGGAACCAAAGTTAAGATGTTACAGTTCATTGATCGTTGCGGTTATGGTCATGTTGCGAATCCGTTTCGCAGGGGCATAGATGGCAGCCAGTGTTGCCGCCGCGACAAATGACAAAACGATAAGCAGGCGGGAAACAGGCGGTGCCCATACGGCATAGGGAAAACGTCCGTCAATCAAAAGATTGTACAGCATCCTGGAGGCCGCCAGACCAACGATACACCCAATCGCGCAGCCGGACAAAGCATAGGTAACTGCTTCAGCAGCAATCATTCCTGTCACCTGGCGGTCATCCATACCCACCGCCCGCATAGCCCCATACTGCCTGCTCCTGGCGGATACGCTCATGGAGATGCTGTTCATAATGTTCAGCAGCGTAACCAAAGCGATAATCGACAAAAAGCCATAAACGCACAGCACAAAAGCGGTATAGGTACCGGAAGTGCGCAGCTCGCGCCCATCCTTGAGAGTAATACCCTCTTCCAGTACCCCGCTTATAGCGGCAACATCCTCGTCTGTCACATCGCCCGCGGTCTGCACCATCACAAGCGAATAGTCGGTTATGCCGGTCAGCCAGGCAAAGGTCTCACCGGATGTGATAATGGAAACTCTGCCCTGAGAAAGGCCATCCTCGCTGAACAGGTCGTATTTCAGCATTCCCGCCACGGTCAGCGGCTCACCATTCACCTGTATCGTATCCCCCATATGAAGCGGGGCTTCCGGGTCACTGATTACCAGCACAGAGCCATTATTCCCGTAGACTTTGGAGAGGTCGCTGCCCTTTTTTAACCTGCCATCTTTTTTCAGCGCATCAAGATCAAAATCGTCAAAGGAAATCAAATCCACCACCTGAGGCAAGCCTTCTTTTCCTAACTCGGCCGGAACCTCAAAGAGACTTCGCCGTCCAAAGATATTTTTCACACCGTCCATCCCGCGGATTGTCTCTATCGTTTCCGGGGAAATACAATTGATACCGGTGACACCGGCCTCATCGGTAATCGTGATGTCGGCAGCAGCAGCGGACTGGGGCAGCAGATAGCCTACAAAGTCCAGCAGAACAGAGAATGTCAGGAACAGGATGATGCTCAGGGCAAAGGAGCCGGTCATCAAAAACAAATTTTTCCTGGCCGATTTTGCATGATGAGCCCCCAGGGAAATTTCGATGGGAAACCTGCCGGTACGGACTGCATGCCATGTCCGGCTTTTGTTCTCTGTATTTCCCGAAACTGCCGCCATCGGGGATACTTTTGCAGCCTGTCTTGCAGGCGCCCTGGCGGCGAGCAGCACCGTGACCAGCCCCATGACGATGCCGCTGATCATTCCGATAGGGCTGATTCCAAAGAGGGGGATCATAGCAAACTCCTCCCCAACCACGAACCGCATGACGGCGCATAAAGCCCATGTAATGACCGTACCCAGGACAAGGCCGACAGGAATGGCTATTTTGCACCAGTTAAGGGCTTCCAGGCGCACAAATCGTTTCAACTGTTGGCGGCTCATACCGATGCAGCGCATCATCCCGAAAAACTTTGTCCGCTGAGCCACCGTACTGTTCATACTGCCTGAAATCATCAACACTCCGGCAAGCAGAATCAGAATAAACAGCGCTCCGGCAAGCAAAAAGAGGTTCCGGCCCATAGTGGTATCCATCATAGCCTGGAAAGTAAATTCCCGGGCGTGCTTTTCGGTCAGTCTGGCCTGTTCCATTCGGAGAGCCATATCTGCCATGCTGAATACGGCCGTCACAAGGAATACGGCAAAGATAATACACAGCAGGGTCATGAGATTCTGACGCCGCCGCACTTTGGCGGAAATGGGTATCAAACTTAAATAGCTTTTCATTCGCAGTCTCCTTTCCATTCCGGCCCGCGCATAACAGATGTCCCCCGGACGTCTTGCGCCCTCCCTAAATCAGTCAGTACCCCATCCGATACATTCAAAACCCTGTCTGCGGTCTGCGCAATGCTGCGGCTGTGGGTAATCATAACAATCGTCTGTTCATATTTCCTTGACGCTTCTTTCAGCAGTGCAATCACCTCGCTGCTGTTCTGCGTATCAAGGTTTCCTGTCGGTTCGTCAGCCAGAATCAGCGACGGACGTGTAATCAGCGCACGCCCGATTGCCACCCTCTGCTGCTGTCCGCCGGATAACTGGCTGGGCAGATGCCTGCGCCGTTCTTTCAGGTTCAGCACCGAAAGCAGTTCTTCCAGATACTTTCTGTCTGGTTTCTGGTAATCAAGCAGCACCGGAAAAATAATATTCTGCTCTACGGTCAGTTCCGGGATCAGGTTAAACGCCTGAAAGATAAAACCAATATTTCTCCTCCTGAAAATGGTAAGTTTGCGGTCATTCATGGAAAAAATCTCCTTTCCGCTGATGATTACCTTACCGGACGTGGGCACATCAAGCGCTCCTATCATGTTCAGGAGCGTGCTTTTCCCGGAACCGGATTCCCCGACAATCGCCACATACTCGCCTTTTGAAACGGAAAACGAGACTTTCTTTAATGCCTTTACGGCAGCTTCGCCGCTTCCATAAGTCTTACTGACATTGCTGACTTCTAATAAGTCCATTGTGTAAACACCTCTTTTTCGTTTTTTTCGCAGGGAACTGTAATAAAATAACTGACAATCCTTAAATCATTTCCTTGCAGTTCCTTAATATAACAGGAGAATCCTACACCCATATTACAATTACCCTACAATTTTGTTGGAAAAGTTCAGCCAGTCGAATTTGATAAATGACAAGCAAGCGCAGTTTTGCGAATGGCGCGTGCTAAACGATTTGTTATACCAGAAAATTCATCGTGAAAGAGGTTCCCCTGCCCAAAATGCTGTCTACTTCAAGCGTTCCGTTATGGGCTTCTACAATCGCTTTTGCCAGCGGCAGCCCAAGACCAATACCTTGCGCATCTTTAGAATAACGGCTCCGGTAAAACCGCTTGAAAATATGGTATAAATCCTCCGGACAGATGCCGCTGCCATTATCCTTTATAGTGATTTGGACAATAGAAGCAGATCCCCTCCATTCTATACGTATACAGCCGCCTCTCCCGGTATGGTCAAGGGCATTTTTCACAAGGTTGCTGATTGCTTCCATCATCCAGCTGCGGTCACATAAAAATGTGGTTTCCCCACTGCCTGACAGACAGATTTTTTTTCCTTCCTGATCTGCCCGGAACAGGAAATACTTTTTAACGCTTTCCGCAATCTCCGACACATTTTCCAATGATTTTTGAGGCGCAATCATGCCTGCATCCAGTTTTGTGATCTTTAAAAGGTTCTGCACCAAAGTTTCTATCCGGTCAAGCTCCTGCTCGGAAAGCCGGGAAAATTCCTGAATTGTCGGCAGTCCTTCCGCCTCATCCTGTATCAGCCCGATATAAATATTGAGAGCGGCAAGAGGTGTCTTTAACTGATGGGAAATATCAGATATCGTATTCTTCAGAAATTTCTTTGCTCTTTTTTCATTCTCAACATGGGCGTTTAAGATAGCAGCCAAAGAATTCACTTCATGGAACAGCCTGTATAATTCGCCTTCATCATTACATTCAATCGCGGCATCCTTGTTGCCTGATATATATTCTGTAATCTGTAGGACAGCGTTTTCCATGACTTCATACTGCCGCCTGAAATACCCAAACAAAATCGCCAGTATTGCGGCGCTCATCAGTAAAAAGCATGCTATGGTGTAAGCTGCCGCATTTCTGACTTCAAACTCCATGAGCAGGACCGCAATCAATGTAAAAAGCAAAACACACAGCAGAATACCGCCAAAGAGCCGTTTGATTTTAGGGTTTACAAATATTTTCATGCTTACACCCCTGCATACCGCAAGCAAAGTCTGCGGTACTGCATTAATAATAACAGGCAGCACGCTTTGCAAGCTGTCCTTATGTTAAATATCACTCCACAGTGTTCCATTTATAACCCATACCACGGACAGTGATAATCCGTTTCGGTTCTCCCGGATTATCCTCAATTTTTGTACGGAGCCTGCGGATATACACGGTAAGGGAATTGTTGTCTATATAGTTTTCGCTGCAGTCCCACAATCTGCCCAAAATCTGCTCCTGGGAAAGTATCTGGTCAGGATTTTCCATAAACAGGCACAGCAGCTTATATTCACTTGCTGTCAGTTCAACCACTTCTCCCCTTTTATATACTTCCCCTTTTAAAAGCCGGACGCGGATGCCGCCTGAACTTAATTCTGTGACAGCCGTGCTGAAATTTTCGCTCCTGCGCAGCAGCGCATTGATTCTTGAAAGGAAAACTGCCAGCTTGAACGGTTTTGTAATATAATCGTCACCCCCGATGTCGAGCCCCATGATTATATCCGTTTCTTCATCGGCGGCAGTAAGAAACATAATGGGAACTTTTGAGGTCTGCCGTATCTTTTTGCAGAAATCAAAACCGGATCCGTCAGGAAGCGATACGTCCAAAATAACCAGATCATATGTTCCATCTGCCCATAATGCGTCCGCTTCCAATGTGGTACGGGCAATCACGATCTCATATCCCTACTTTTTTACAGCGAAGGAAAGCCCGTTTATTAGACTCAAATCGTCTTCCAGTAAAAACAGCCGTTTCATATGTTATTTTTCTTCTTTCCCCTTTCTGTAACCCTGGACGCTCACAATGAGCGCGAACCAGCCCCGCGCCATGTACTTATGGAGAATATCGACGAACGACCGGACCTGCGGCATAGCAATCTCCCTGAATTCAAGCGTTATTTTTCCTGTGGGGTCTGAGCACCACTACCGCGGCCACAGCCATGATCCCAAACATGATCCATACAGCCACAGACGAGACATCCGCAGTTTTGGGAATCACCGAGGATAAATCTTCATCCAGAATATAGACGTATCCCTCTTCCTCTGAATCAGAAACCTTTATATAGGTTCTGGGGGTACCCTCATCGTCCAGAATGGTGACCCGTTCCGGACTGTCTGCCTCATTCGGATTCGGAAGAGAATGAGGGACCTCGTCCTTCGCTGCATAGGTCCAGGCTTCCTTCTGCGAGTCCCATGCTTTTACATAGACCTCGTCTTCGTTCCCCTCTTCGGGTATAAACAGTTCGGGGCTGTCCGGATCGCCCGGATCCGGCATCTGCACTGCCACTTCGGAATCCTTCGTCTGAGCCGCCGCTGCATCCGTTCCCGCAAGGGCAAACACCATAATGGCCATTATAACCGGTAAAAATAGTTTTTCTGTTCTTTTCATTGACATATCCTCCTCTTACCTGCATCTTTTCAGGAATCTCTGTTCGTTACTATCCGATTCATTATAGCACGAATGTTTTCCGGTTCACAATATGTTTAAATAAGGAGCCGCTGTCTGAAAAAGACAACGGCTCCCTTCCTGCTGAATTACTATTTTATTTTACAAACTCTTCTCTATGTTTCTTTTATTTCCTGCGCTTTCTGCGGGGCCTGAGTGCGATCACACCCTCTACAGAGGCCAGACACATGGTTCCCCAAAGGATCATCATGGAGGCGTCTGCTGTTTCCGGACCTGCCAGGGGCACATCTTCATCCAGAATATAGACGAATTCGTCATCCTCAGGAACCTTTACATAGGTTCTGGGGACATCCTCATCATCCAGAATCGTAATTCTTTCAGGACTGTCCGGCTCATTGGGATCCGGCAGGGCCCGCGGCACATCCTCATCCGGCATATATGCCCACTCTTCTTCCTCGGGATCCCATACCCTCACATAAACCGTAGGCACATCCTCGTCCGGTACCGTAAACAAATCCGGGCTGTCCGGGTCATTGGGATCCGGTGTCGGCGTTGGTGCCGGCGTAGGAGTCGGCGTTGGCGTCGGCGTTGGTGTAGGTGTCGGCGTGGGTGTCGGCGTGGGTGTAGGTGTCGGCGTTGGCGTGGGTGTAGGTGTCGGCGTTGGTGTAGGTGTCGGCGTGGGTGTCGGCGTCGGCGTTGGTGTAGGTGTCGGCGTCGGCGTTGGTGTAGGTGTCGGCGTCCGTGTAGGACTTGGTGTCGCTGTGGGTGTCGGCCTGGGCGTCCGTGTTGGCGTCGGCGTCGCTGTAGGCGTAGCCGTTGCGCTGGGCGTCGCTGTGGGGGTCACCCTGGGTGTCTGTACAGGACTCGGTGTCGGCGTTTCACCCGGTGTCGGATCGGGCGTTCGTGTAGGAGTCGGCGTCGGTGTTTCACGCGGTTCATCATAAGTATTGGTAAAGGTGATTGTCTGATCTTTATCCTTACCCGTTCCTATGGTTACGGTTCCTGTCCCCGATGTTTCTTCTTTGCCATTTACATTTACTTTTACATTGACAAAGTTATACCCCTCAATTGACGTGTCGCCTGTCTCTGTTACCGTATACTCTCCCGGCTCCAGATTAAACAGCTCTTTCGGCGTACCATCTCCTTTTACCTCTACCTCCTCGGAATAACCATTCGGGCCTTCTACCTTAAAATGATAGGTTTTTTCTTTCTCTGCCTTTTCAAGCTCTTCCGGACTCATGGAATCACACTCGATCTTTTTTACGATCTTCAGGCTTCCCTTATCCTCATCTTTCTTCTCATAAAAATTGGTAAAAGTGATCGTCTGTTCTTTGTCCTTATCCGTTTTTCCTATGGTTACGGTTCCTGTCCCCGATGCTTCTTCTTTGCCATTTACATTTACTTTTACATTGACAAAAGCATAGTCTTCCGGGACCAGCGTGCCATCCGGTTCCTTCTCGATCACCGTATATTCTCCCGGCTCCAGACCCGATATCTCTACCGCTTTCCCATCTCCCTTTACTGCTATGTCATCCTCTACAATGGTTCCTTTTTTATCTTTTATTTCAAAGTGATATTCTTTCTCTTCTATCTTTTTAAGCTCATCTGAACTTATAGGAGGGTCAAACGCAAGCTCTTTTACAATCTTAAGCTTTCCTTTATCATCAGACCCTTCCGGTTTATAAGAATTATTACAGTTTATTACCACCGTTGAATTTTCTATACCCACCGTGAATGACAGCTGCTTCTTATCATTATCTACTTTTACTTCGATGTTATTGGTCGTATAACTTTTCTCATAACTCACCGTGTAATCCGGAAGCTCATAATTTACCAGGGTAACCGCTCCGTCCTCCGCAACACTATCCAGCACTACTGACTGACCGGAAGAAATATTCTCTGTCTCTTCTCCGCCTTCTCCGTTTGAATAGATGAGGGCCATTCCCTCCCCTGGTTTCTCCTTATCCACAGAAATTGTCACTGTGGCTTCTTCTTTTAATGTGAATTCATATTCACTATAAACATCTATTGTCAGGCTTTCTCTTCTTCCATCACCTGCATTGCTGTCTGTCTCTTCATCCGACGGATCATCTATATCTTCCGGTTTGTTTCCGTCCGTCACATCCGAACTGCCATCTTCCTTTTCTTCCGGATCTGGTATCTCCGGTGTTTTTTCGCTGTCGTCCGGTTCTGACACCACCGGTGTTTTTTCGCCGTCGTCCAGATCTGCTATATCCTCCTTATTTCCTCCCTCCTGATCTGAAGTATGATATATCACCTGCAAATTGTTCATTTTTACCGGATATGCTCCAGCTTTTCTGTTTATTGCCTTCACAGCAAAAGGTAACCCAAAATTACTTCCGTAGTTAAATTTGACCAGTCTTGCCTGCTCAGAATCCGAAGGATCGGGCGCCTCTTCCGGCTGATCGCTGTCTCCTTTATCCGGCTCAGTTGTCTTATCCGAATCCTCGCCGCTATCCGGAGGAAGCGGAGCCGGTTCTTCCGGAGCAGGCGTTTCTTCCGGTTCTGTATCGTCAGGTTCGGGAGTTATCTCCGGAGTCGGCTCTTCTTCCTGTCCCGGATCTGACGTTTCTTCCGGTTCTGAGGTCTTTGCCGGGCTTTGTGTCTCTTCAGGACTTAACGGAGAAGGTGTTATTCTGGGTGTTGCCCCGCCATCCGGGCTGGGACTTGCACTGATCGCCGGGCTTCCCGAACTGTCCGGACCAGGACTGCCGGATACCTCAGGACTGGGACTTGTGCTTCCCGTTGGAGAAGGACTTACTGTGGGTGTGGCTCCGGGAGACGCAGTTGCTTTTAAAGTACTCCTTCTTGCCGATCCTGTACCGGAATCCTCTATGGTAACTGTTCCGATCTTTTTCCTAATACGATTTGTTCCTCGATATAATGTTTTCGTCGTGGAACTGCCTGCCTCAAGAGAAAACTTATTTCCATTAACCTCAAACTCAGAGCCGTCCTCGCTTTTGACTGTAATCTTCTTACCGCTTAAATCTCCGTCAAAAGGAATTGTGCCTGAAGCTTCCATCGTATTTGTATCCGTTGACTTTTGTTGAAAAGTAACCTTTCCATCTGCGGTGACATTCAGTGTATAATCCTGTATTACCCCGTTTTTCTCTTCAATCGTAAAATCACCGCCATAAGGAAGCTCTATCTTTTCAAAACTTCCGGCCTGGACTTTCACCGGATCGGGATCTATCACCTTGCCTGCACTATCCCTGACCGTAAATTCAAACTCCATATTCTGATCCAATGTCGGTGGGAGCTCACCCACCAGATTCTTGTAAATTGCCAATACCGCGTAACTGCCTGAAGGCGCCCCGTCATCACTGTAAACATTAAACGACACCGTCCCTGCCAGGAAAAACATCAGCAGCAATGTAATCGTCGGGAAAATTGTTCTCATCTTTTTCTTAATAAACATACATCCTCACCTATCCTTTCACTCAGAAAATGTGAATGTTCCCTCCCGATGGAACGATAGTAAATGAAAAATGATTTTCCGTTTACTATAACATAAATGAAAATTTTATTGTGTTTCTATATCAAAATGCCTTCCGACATTTGTTTTCGGATTTTTTCAGAAACTGTTTACGGCAGTTCCTTACTCTTCTATTCTGCCCAGTCTCTCGTTCACTTCACTGGCAATATCCGGCATCCTGCTCTCCAGATAAGGTCCCGGACATTCCGTATTGTTATAAAACATTTTGTGAATGGTCAGCGTCCCGTCCGCATCTCCTGTCCAGACCAGTTCCTTAATCCCGTTGCGGCGGCAGATATCCGTGCACAGCTCGATCAGTTTTTCGTAAGAGACATCGCTCACATGCCAGTCGCCGCCGATCTCGTCATTGGCCACCTCTATGGTCACCGCCTGATTGTCGTTCTCCCTGCTGCGGGAAGTCCAGGCCCGGTTGCTCTCCTCCACATACATGGCGACTCTTCCCTGCCTGTCAATGGCGTAATTGGATGACGCCTTCCGGTCCCGGTTGCCGAAGACCTCTCCCAGTCTCTCCAGACTCAGGTCATCCGCCATATGATGTATGGTGATCTTGCTGATCTTCTGATTCCTGGGGAAGCTTGCATTGGGCGTCAGATGAACATATTCTGTCAGAGGACTGTTCCTGCTGATGGCGGCCTCTTTTTCCTCTCCGGTGAGCACCCTTCCCACATTGTCCGGAAGTCTTGCGCTGGCACGGAAGCACAGGATCAGTACCAGCAGGGATGCCGCGCAGAATCCGGACAGGATCAGCCATGTTCTCAGGTATTCACTTTTTTTCCTTTCTGACTGCATAGCTGCCTCCCTTTCCAAAACAGCGCCTGAAAGAACAGTGAATAAATTCTATGTTACTCTTGCATACCAGATCAGATTATAGGCAAACAGGACGCCCAGTACTCCGAAAATGCTTCTTGCCGCAGCGGCGCCGATCTTTTTTCCTTTTTCTGCCGGCTGCGCTGCTGTTATCATTGCCAGGGAAAAGATTCCCATATAGAAAAACCCAGTGTCCATCAGAGAGTGAAACAAAAAGGCGGTGCATCCGGCCTGAAGGGCGGCGTCCTTCTTTTTCATAAAACATCTGACTGTAACAATGATCAGCATCCCCAGGGCGACCAGTCCCAGCTCCACCCCGACATGAATAAATGCATTGTGGATGTGATAAGTATTAAAATACTTATCTCCGTCATACAGATTCAGAATCCTCCACTGATAGGGGCCCACCCCCAGAAGAGGATTGACCGTAAGATACTTCAGTCCGTTGCGCATCATCTCCAGCCGCTCCGCAAAGGTTGCAAAGGAACTTGGGCGAACCAGTACGGCAGCTGCCGCTACCAGCAACCCGCATCCGGAGATCAGCACCGGCATCCGGCGGTATCTTTCCAGGAAACGGCAGTATTCCGGCCAGTTCAGGGCTGCCAGCACAATGTAGAGCAGTAGAAGTATACAGATCCACGGCACATCCGTGCGGTCTGCGGCCAGATACAGCAGGATACCCATACCGATCCCAAAACCCGCTCTGGCAAGGAGACAGCTTCCAAAGAAAACGGTTTCCTTAAAAGGCGCATATTGCTTTTTCTGTACTAAAAGAGCTGCGATGCCTGCCGCCATCGCCACAAAGCTGCCCATGGAGAGCGTCAGCGCCAGAGCCGTCAGTATTATTGGTTCCAGACACTTCCAATACCCGGCACAGCCCTTTTCCCTCTCTTCGCAGGAAGGCTCTGTCCCCATCAGTGCAAACCACCCCAGCACAAGAAAGATTCCCAGCGCGTTGGGATTTCCCAAAAGCCCGCCCAGTCTCGAAGAACCTCCGCTCAGGGCGCGGAATACGAACTGTCCCACACCGATTGCGGCCACCGTCGCCGTCCAGAGGGCTGCCAGCCGTTTCAGTATTCCCAGTTCCTTCCCATCCAGATATGCCATCAGAAGATAAATCACCGGGAAAATCATCTGGGTGGAGGCAAACCCTACCACAATATTGCCATGAGTTCCATAGGATGAAGCCAGGCTCAACAGGTTGTAGACAATCAGCGGCACCAGAATCCACAGATCCGCTTTTGCGGAGGAAGGCTGCGCCATTCCTACAATGCACAGGATCACTCCCAGCATTCCTATTATCGTCACATTTCCCACACCGATCAGTGTCATGATAAACAGGGCAAGAAACAGACAGACAAGAACATAATGATCAATCATGCGCTCCATTATGCGCTTTATTGTGTCAGTCACTGTTTCTCCTCCTTCACCGGCCGGCACTGCTGTATGGCGTGAACCTTCCGAAACCTGTCTGATTATATTTTTCTCTTAGACCTCTAATCTAATATATAAAATAATACCACAAAAAGTACCTGTTTTCAATGCATAATCCGGACAATTTTCGCAACTGCTGATAGCCAGATCCCTTTCCAAATCCCTCCTGTTTTTATCATCCTGAGAAAGGATGCAGAATCTCATCCTGCCTTCTCTCTCCCTTCCCTGATAAATTTTTCCGCCGTCTCCACCAGCAGCGCCACGTCGATAGGCTTTGCCAGATGTTCGTTCATGCCGCTTTCAATCGCTCTTTTTCTGTCTTCCTCAAAGGCGTTGGCCGACACTGCAATAATAGGAATCCGGGCAAGCGAGGGCTCCTCCAGTGCCCGGATCGCTCTGGTAGCGCAAAGTCCATCCATGACCGGCATCTGAATATCCATAAGGATCAGATCATAATAACCCGGAGCAGACTTTCCTACCTTTTCCACTGCGATGCTTCCATCCTTTGCAGTATCTACCTGGAATCCGGCATCCTTCATCACTTCGATCTCGATCTCCAGGTTAATATCATTGTCATCCACAATCAAAACTCTCCCCGGACCGGACTGCTCCGTTATCTTTTCGCCGTTTTCCCCCTCCTCTTCACAGCCTTCCCGTATTCGAAGGGGAAGGGTTATTGTAAATTTACTTCCCTGTCCGCTCACACTGGACACCTCAATAGTCCCGCCCAGCATTTCCAGAAGTTTCCTGGCTATGGTAAGTCCCAGACCCGTCCCGTAGATTCCGCTCATTGTCGTATTTTTTTCTCTCTCAAAGGGTTCAAATATCAGCTGCGAAAATTCCTTGCTGATTCCAATACCATTATCTTCTATAATAAACTGATATATAATACATCCATTTTCTGTGTTTTCTCCTTCTGTCACAATAATACAAATCTGTCCTCTGGGATTCGTATATTTCACCGCATTATCCAGAAGGCAGGTAAGAACCTGACTCATTTTTTTCCTGTCTGAAAAAACCATATGGTGCTTCAGACCCGAGAGTCTCAAAGACAATGTCAGTTCTTTGGCCTCCGCCTGATAAAGCATGGATGACTGTATCTGGTGCATCAGCTCAGGCAGATCAAATTCCTCCTCCTGCACATAAATTTTTCCGGATTCAATTCTTGATATTTCCAGCACATCATTCAGCAGACGCAGCAACTGGTCACTGGAGGCTGTCACCATATCCAGATACTGGGAAATTTTCTCCTTCTCCTGCATATACTTACGTGCAAGAGCCGTATAGCCTACAATGGCATTTAAAGGTGTCCGTATATCGTGAGACATATTGGAGAGAAACAGCGTCTTGGCGCTGTTGGCACGATTGGCCTCCTCCAGCGCTTTCTCCAGCACCTGTTTCTGCTTCATCTCCTGTATGATCTCCACATCCACATTCCGATATCCCAGAATCACCTGTGAGACCTGTTCTTCATTGCTCACATTTACCATACGAAGCTGCATATAGGTGGTCTTTTCCTCCTGAATGATCCGGTAATTTATATGAAAGGTTTTTGCTTTGGCTAATTTTTCACGGATATACGCCGGATCAGAAGCGCCGGAAAGAAGCGTCCGGTCTTCCGGATGAACCCATTTCCTGATATAGTCGGAATCATATCCGGCAAATTCCTGTATTTTTCTCTGCACCGGGAAATCCTTTTTAAATCTTGGGCTTACCCGATAAGGTTTGATCCTGCCGGCATCCAGATCCACATAAAAAATTGACTCATAATCAACGCTCAGCCCTTCGATCATTTCCAGGCGTCTCAAGTGTTCCTGATGAATGACCTCCAGCTCCTGGTCATATTCTTCTATCTTATTCTTCAGCTGCTCCTCATGCTGCTTCTTTTCAACCAGCAGCGCCTCCTGACGCTGCTTTTTCTCTGTGGCATCCCCCACAAACACATAAAAAATATCGCCCTCGTCACTATGTACAAAATGGCCGTAATCATCCACCCAGCGAATCGCTCCGCCTCTCTGTATAATACGATATTCCACATAATCCAGATCATACTGACTGTGCCGGATCTGTTCGGCAATGCTCTCTTCTACAGCCTCCAGATCATCGGGATGTACGATTCCTCTGAAAGAGTTTCCGGTCAGAACCTGAAACTCTTCCATTGTAGCACAGTCAAACAGACGCAGCATCGCCTTATTTGCATAGATGATCTCTTCATTCCCATCCGCCCGGTAAATAAAAAATCCTCCGGGCATCTGATCCAGGAAACCGTCCATCTGCAGTAATTCGTCTACAATATCATTGTGTATTCCGGTCTGTTCTTTCAAGGCCGCACCCTCCTGACTATGATTTTAATAGAAAATCTATTCCTGCAGTGCTCTCTGAACGCAGCCTCTGCAGGACGCGCATTCCCGCCCGGTCACATTCTCGCTGCTCAGGTTCATCGGGCTTGTCAGAAGGCAGACAGCCTGGGCCGAGATTCCCTCGCCCTTTCCGGTAAAGCCCAATCCTTCCTCTGTGGTCGCCTTCACGCTCACCTGTTCTGCATCAATCCTCAGGGCTTTTGCAATGTTTTCCCTCATACTGTCTATATGAGGCCGCATTTTCGGTGCCTGAGCTATGATGGTAGCGTCAATATTTTCGATCAGAAACAGTTTTTCCTCCAACAGGGCTCCCACTTGCTCCAGAAGCTTCAACGATGAGATCCCCTTGTATGCGGGATCCGTATCCGGAAAATGCTTTCCGATATCCCCCAGAGCGGCCGCTCCCAACAGTGCATCCATAATGGCATGCAGAAGCACATCCGCATCCGAGTGGCCCAAAAGTCCCTTTTCATAAGGGATTTCCACCCCGCCCAGGATCAGCTTTCTGTCCTTTGTCAGTCTGTGCACATCATATCCCATTCCAATTCTCATTTTTCACTCCATTTCCGCTCATCAATTCCTGGATATATCTTACATCCTCCTGACTGATATATCCCACTTTATGATAGGAGAATGCAAACTCTCCCCGCATCACTGCATATCCTCTGTAGAGATATTCCCCGAATCCGCAGTACACCGCAGCGGTATCTGTCAGGATTTCATTTTCCCAGTTATCCCGCATGTGTGTGCCCGTGTAATACAAATGCAGATGAATGGCCTCGTGGGCGAGCACTGCAATCACCGTATCCAGCGTATAGCAGCTCATCTCCAGACGGATGGTGGTAAATGCCAGGTCTGTGGAGATTTCCCCCGCCTTATCCGGCACAGGTCTGTCATCCACAATCAGCTTTATGAAGCTTCCATCTATCCCGATATGGGCGCAGATATCGCACAAAAGCCTCTTCAGACACTCCGGATCCTTACAGTTGTCCCGAAGGAGGGCAAGAATCTCCTCCGGCGCAAAATAAGGCTCATAGATCCGCCTTTCTTCTTTTTGCAGAAGGGCCACGCATCTGTCCAGCAGCTCCCTGGGCACCGTCTTAAAGGAGCTCTTCGGCACCGGCGATCTGCGCAGAAGAAACCGCCTGATCAGATACACGGTCAGCCCGATCAGGGACAGAAGTCCGAATATATCATTGACGCCTATACGATACAGAAAAGACAGCAGTGCGTTCATTATTACCTCGTTTCCGATATATGAAAGCTGGATCTGCGCCAGGATAGCAGGATCATTTTCACAGCAGGATCCGCTCTCCATGGATTTGCAAGTACAAGTCTCCTCGTCAGTCCTCCAAACGCCATTGCAAGAATGTCTTCTACTATAAGATACATTCTACCCCAGTTTATATCTATTGTAACCAGTTCCCCCAAAAAAGTAAAGCAGCAAACCGCCTCTCTTCTTTTGGCGTCTGCTGCCTTATTACTATTCACGGCCTGTAGGCCGCTCATAGCAACAATTCGGGGCGATATTCCAGGTTTTGCTACGCAAAAATCGCCCCTCACTCCTGCATCATGTTCTCACGGAATGCGCAGCCTGTGCGCATTCCTGAGCCGTAAAAAGTAACGCTGCCTTATCCGCGCTTTTGTCTGACGGCCGGTTCACCGCCCGGATCAGAATCCTATTCCTGTTCCCACCTCACCACATCTCCCATTTGAATCTCCCGGGTGGCGGATGTGATGATGTTGCTGTCCTTATCTACTGTCCCCTCCTCCAGCGCGGCCCAGGTGTCATTTTTGTCCGCAACCCGGACCGTTACTTCCTCCACATAATATTCTTCTCCCAGGATCCCTTCTCTCTCCCTGAGCACCCAGACATAGTTCCTGTCGTTTTCCGTCTTTAATGCTGAAAGAGGAATACAGAGCTTTTGCTTCTCTCCCCTTTCGCTGCGGGAAAGAGTGCCAGACATTCCCGGGATACCTTCTCCTTCCGGCAGGCTGAGCCACGCTTCATAGCTTCCGGCACTGCTTCTGCTCTCTGACAGATAATCTATTTCTTCCTCCAGTCCTCTGCTTTTGCCCTCCAGCTTCACAGAAACTTCATCTCCCAGCCCCACATATTTTTTCTGTTCCTTATCCAGCACCACCTTCAGCTGGCAGGGCAGGCTTTCGTCGGAAATCAAAAGCACGGCGGATTCCGGTACGATCTGTCCCACTCCGGTTATGATTTCCGTGACCACCCCGCCAAAAGGCGACGTCACCACTCCCTGGTGTTCCTGGACCTGTTTCAGCTCCTGCAGGTCTGCAGAAAGGGTCTCCCTCTCCAGCTTTGCCACTGCAAGCTCGGATGCCTCTTCCTCCGGAAGAAGTATGTCCTCCACCTTTCTTCCGGCTTCCTTCACCGCCTGATCCCGCTCCGCTTTGGCATCCGCCTCTCCGTAGGCGGCGCTCTGCAGGGCATTTTTAAGCTCCTTATCCCCCTCCTCCGATCCTCCCTCTTCCTCCAGTTCCCGCTCCGCCCGGGCATAGCTTTCCGCCGCCCGTCCCACCTGGGTATCCCTGATTCTGGCGGTCATATCATAGTCTTCTCTGGCCCTGGCGAGCTCCAGCTCCTTTTTCTGCCTGGCCAGCTCCTGATTTTCCAGAATCGTATCGATCTGGAGAGACAGCCTGGCGATTTCCGTATTCCTTGCCTCTGTTTTTTCCTCCAGATCCTTCAGGTCGATGCGAAACAGCTCATCTCCCTCTTCCACCCGGTCGCCCACCTGAACGCTCATGGCCTCGATCCGCAGGCCCGGCAGATATGTGACGGGCCGCTCGCCTCCCGCCACTATGATTCCTTCCGCTTCTACCCTGTGTTCCACATATTTCGTTTCCGGCACGCAGGTGCTCACCATGGGAAGGCGGTAGGCATAAATGCTTTTCGACACCAGTGTGCAGATCAGCATGCCTGTTAAAAAAGCCGCAAATCCGGCTGCAATCTTTTTCATGGTTCCTCCATTCCAGTTCCGCTTTGATTCCAGTTCCGCTTTGATTCCAGTTCCGCAGACATCCTTCGGGGCGCCTTCACCTGGCCCGGTTTCCGGTCATTTTCTATGCCCGTAAACTGGGCCGCGCCCACTCCGGAAGTCTGCTGTTTTTTTATTCCAGTTCCGCAGACATCCTTCGGTACACCTTTGTCTGGCGGATTTTCCGGTCATATTCTATGCCCGGAAAACCCGCCGTGCACGCTCCGAATGTCTGCTGTTTTTTTATTCCAGTTCCGCAGTGTTCTATTCTTTTAAGCCTGAGTAGATGATCCCCTGCTCCAGGTAATCCTGTCCCAGTATGAATACAAAGACCGCCGGGATCAGGGTGATCACGCTGGCGCAGAAAGAAAAGCCTGCCTGTCCCCATGTGATCTCCGGCAGATACAGGGACAGGGGCCAGAGGGCTTTATCCTCCAGAAAAGCCATGGGCTGCTCCATCTGGTTCCAGTATTCCAGAAAGCCCAGCACCATAGCGGAAAGTAGTCCGCTTTTTCCAAGAGGCAGTCCCAGTTTTACAAAGGTGGTAAGTTCCCCTGCGCCGTCGATTCTTGCCGCCTCCAGAAGCTGCGGCGGAATGCTCCGAAACCCTCCGTAGGAAAGGAATACCGGAAAGGTGGAAAAAACGGCAGGCAGGATAATGGCCCGGTGGGTGTTCAGAAGGGATAGCCTGTTCAGGACCAGATAGTTTGAGAGCATGGTCACCTGAAAGGGCAGAAGCATCAGCACCACATAGAGAGCAAAGAGCATACGGCTTCCTCTCATCTGATATACGGCGAATCCCCACGCTGCTGGTACTGCCACGAGAAGCTGCCCTGCCAGAATGCAGACCACCAGCTTTACGGAATTCCAGAACAGCACAAAAAACTGCGGCGTTTCAAACAGAAGCTTTCCGTAATTCGCAAAGGACGGATAATCCGGGATCAGCTTCCAGCTTATGTATCCGCCGCTTTCTGTAAATACGCTGCTCAGATACCCCTCCAGCTCCCAGGTATCCATGAGAGAGCCCGACAGCAAAAGGACTACGGGCAGCACGACCAGAAGGGCTGGCAGTAATAACGCTGCCGTAACTGCCGCCTTCTGCATATACTTCTTATATTTTTCCATTGTCTTTCCTCCGTTGCCGCCAGTCTGCGGGAGTCGTCAAATGTTTGCAGCCGCCTGGCTCATTGCCTGCGGAAATCAGCGTTGGAGAAGCCGGCTCCCGATCAGGTTTCCCAGAGCTTCTGAAGCGCCATAATGGCGATCATCAGCACACCGCCCGTACAAACAGCGGCGGCTGCCATTTTATCCAGCTCCAGATTCACAAACCAGTTATTGAACAGATGCTGCAGCAGATAAATGCTTTTATCCGGATAGGCACCTGCCGTCAGATATGCCTCACGGTAAATCTTAAAGGAGTTTAAAAAGGACAGTATCAAAATGGTATAAAGGCTCCCTCTCAGATTCGGCAGTACAATGTACCACAGACTTTTTGCCCGGCCGGCGCCATCCATGCGGGCCGCCTCCAAAAGCTCCGCCGGTATGCCCATAAGCCCTGTCAGCCACAAAATCACCGTATATCCCATATTTTTCCAGATATAGCTTCCCACCAGCACCCAGAAGGCCGCTTCGCTTTTCAGATAATCCGTGCCGACCATGCCCCAGAGTCCTGTCTGTTCCCCCAGACGGGTGAGCAGCAGGTTCAGAAATCCCTGCCTGTAAAAAACCATCTTCCACACCAGCACAATCGTAGCCGTGGGCATAGCAAGCGGAAGCAGATAAAGGGACTTGACCCAGCGCCTGTTCTTCAGAGTATGAATCATAAGCGCCGCTCCAAAGCCTGTCAGCACCAGCAGAGGAATACACACCAGTGTAAACCGGATGGTATTCCCCACAGCCAGCCGGAAGGCATCGTTTTGAAAGATGGTCTCATAGTTTCTGATGCCGCTCCACTGTCCCGTCACCGCGGTGGTAAAGGAGCGGCGCACCACATCCCCGAAAGGAAGCAGTACGAAGATCAGAATACCCGTAAATCCGGGAAACACAAAGAAACCAAAAAATCTTTTCTTCTTTTTCAAATTTTTTCTCCCAGTCCTGTCACTTATTTGCATCCTGCAGGATCACTCCGACAGGTAAATCCCCATCTGCTGAACGATCTGATCCAGTGTCTCCTCAAGGCTCTGCTCGCCCCGGAAGAATTTTTCTCCTTCCTCGAACACGGTCTTTTCCAGCACAAAATCTGCAAGATAAGGGGTGTGGGCAGATTCCATCCATCCTTTGAATTTCTCCATCTGCTCCGGCGTGGCAACATAGATATCCATCTGAACCTCCAGTCCCTCGCCATTAGATATGGCAACCGTACTGTATTCCCCGTTTTCTCCCACGTATTGCTCCTCCGGTGTAAAATTCTCTTCCAGCGCAGCCTTGTTGATTCCGTATCCCCCCAGGGCGCCCTGGATTTCCTTCCCCAGGAAAGCCTTCAGGAAGTCCTCCGCAAGCTGGCTCTGTCCGGATGCCGCATTGATCCCCAGCAGAGTTTCCGGCACATAGACTCCGCTGCACATTCCTTCCATGGGAGATACGATCACATCCTCGAAGCCCTTCACCTTCTGAATCGAATGAATGCCGTAGTATCCGTATGGCGAAGTGGTCACGCCTGCCGAAAGCTGACGTAAGCCCGCCACATAGTAGAGGTATTCCTCGCCATAACAGGTAATGTCATACATCCAGTCCTCTCCCCCGTATTCCACACTGCTTTCACATGACTGACGGTACATCTCCAGACTTTCTTCGCTCAGGCCATCCATCTGGGCCTCATAGATCCGTTTCGTCTGAGTAAGGAACTCGCTCACAGCCTGCCTGTCGATTTCCCCATCCGCTGTTTTCCAGAGGGGAGCGCTGACCGGTGCGAACATCTTCATAATCCCCTTTTCCCCACATTCCGCCAGCAGATCCCTGCCCGGGTTATCCTGACGGATTCGCTCTATTTCATCTGCTGTGGAAGAGAGATCCTTCATATTGGAGACGTATTCTTCCCTTCCGAACACCACCGGAAGATAAATCTCTCCCGGCACTGCATACAACTTTCCATCCCTGACAAGGGCCTGCCAGAGATTTTCATACAGATCCTCTTCTTTTCCGAATTCCTCCATCAGTCCGTCAAGATCCATAAGCAGCCCCTTTTCCATATAAGAATCCAGGGGAAGGGAGTCCAGCATCAGCACATCCGGCCCCTGCCCGGCCATAATCTGTGTATTCAGCTTCTTCAAAGCGTCCTCTCTGGTAATTCCGCTCTCTCCCTCCATGCCGATCTCATATTCCGCATATACATCCGGATGACTGAGCTGGAAAGTGGAAACCGCGGTCCGAATGGCCCAGCTCTCCTCAAGGCTGTATATTTTCAGCTTCCTTTCGGGAACCGACGGCATCTCAGGATCATAAGTATACCGCACCAGCTTTCCGTCGGAAGATATCGAGAGAAACTCTTCATGGAGATTCTCTCCATTTCCTGTTCCCTTAAGCAAAATCATATTTTCCAGTGCATACCGGGTATTGCCGAGATAAGAGAGCTTTCCGTCAATCAGCTGTTCGGCAGCGGGCTCCCCAGACTGCGCTCCGCTCTCCTTTCCCGGCACATAACGGCTGAGTCCCTTTCTGCCCGCCAGATAAAGAGCTCCCTCCTCCCCGGGGAAAAGGTACAGATCATACCAGCTTCCCCCGTTGAAGCTTCTCTCACCATAGTTTTCACTGATAAAGGAGACCAGCTCAGGCTCTTCCACGTACTCCTTTTTTTCCATATCATAAAGGACCGGACTCTCAAAACCATAACCATCCACAATCAGAAGATCTCCCTGAAACTGTACCAGCATCGGTCTGTCATCCAGGGTGAGAAAGCGTTCCGTACTGCCATCTTCTTTTACCTCGTAAATGTGATCTCCCAGAGTGGTCAGGAATATCCTTCCCTGATCCGATATCCAGAAGCGGCAGGGATACCCCTCCTCTTCCTCCAGAGAGAGCGTCACCGGAATCTCTGTGCCATCGGGCCGAAGCAGTGCGCATTCCGGATCCAGCCTGAATAAAGAGTCCGCTTCCGGCTCCTGTTCCTCTTCCTCTCCGCTCTGGTCTTCCGCCTGCTCATCCTCTCCGCTATCCTCCCAGATCAGGGCCAGGGTACCGTCATCCGCTGCCTGAATGTCCAGAAAATATGCATTGCCCATCTTTTCATCCAGCCAGGAATTCTCTGTTCTGGACCATGACCTTCCCTGATCCGTTGATTCCCACACGCCGCAGAACCGGTCTGTGATCATCAGCCTCCCATCGGAGAACTTTTTGAGGCCGCTGACCGCCTCCAGCTCTTCGCTCAGATCCAGCTCTTCCTCCGCATACCGCCCCATAGCAGTCTCTCCGGAATCGTTGCCGCCCTCCTGCGACTGCTCCTGTGAATTTCCGTCTTTCTCATCTGTATTTATTCCTTTGGCTGTCCGGTCTCCACATCCTGCCATACAGAGCAACAGCACAGCCAGCAGCAGACACAGCGTCTTTTTTTTGGGTATTCTCTTCATCTCAATTGACTCCTTCCTGTATAATCCCTTTTATACGCAAAATGACTATCGCAATAGTCTATCCTCTAATAGACTATCACAATAGTCACATCGTGTCAATTGATTTTTGATTCCTGCATTTTGATGTCCCGCGAGGGTCATCTATCGTTGTCTGCTGCGGAGGCATCTCCCACTGTTTGCGGGAAGCCGGACTATTTTTTCCTTCCTCCCGTCCAGATACCTGCAAAGTCTGCGGATTCCTCTCTGGAAAGCCGCTTCAGTCCGGTGATCTCTCCCTCTTCATTCCGCACCGTCACCACGCCTGTATCGCCGTTTAATATGCCTGCCTCCCTGGCAAACACCCGCCCGGAGAAAGATTTTTCATCACCACTCTGATTGTCCGCAAAGAAATATACCGGTTCTCCTTCAAAATAGAGCTGATAATCATCGCCCCTGCTCTCTGCGCTCAGTCCGTAAGCTGCAAATTCCTCCGCCAGATTCCGGACTGACAGAATAAGGGAGTCTGAGGCGGTTTCCTCTTCCCAAACCTCTTCCGAATCAAAATTCTGCAGGTCTTCTGTCGTTTCCACATAGACATTTTCCGCAGTATCTTCCTGCACATCCACAGCCGCCATTACCGTATAAGATACATGCTCACTCACTCCTGTATTTGAGGCACGTTCGGTGCTGTCCGCCCTGTTTCCTGTGTAACTGTGCGCCCCGGTTCCGCCATAATATGTTTGTTCCGCCACGGTAGTAGCCGCCGTTTCCGTATCATATGCATACACTGTGTAAGCCTCCGCCGTATTGTCCGCATACTCTTCTGCCGCCGATTTTGCAGATGCCTGACCCGGAAAAAAGACGGTCGTCGCTATGACCAGCGCGCCTGCCGCCGCCAGCATTCCGGTCCATTTGATCCGGCGGGCGCTCATAACTGCCAGGATTCGTTCCTTCACTGCATTTTTGCCAAATCCCGCCACAGTGCGAAATCCCGCAGCCCGCCACTCGGCCAGCGACAAAAGAGCCATCGCATACTCCTTTTTGTCCGCCCTGCACCTGCGAACCGCCATCTCATCACATAACAGCTCCATATCTCTGTTGAACAGAAAATACATCACCCACACAAGAGGATTAAACCAGTGCAGGCACAATACTCCGTGGAGCACAATCTTGCGCAGATTGTCATGATTCTGAATATGAGCCAGTTCGTGCCAGAGACAGAAGACACTCTCCTTCTCAAGGCCGGAGGCATCCTCTTTTTCTGTCATCTGCCTGCGGATAACCTCTTTCGGAAAAATCACCGCCGGATGCAGTATCCCATAGACCACCGGCGTAGCTGTCCGGTCAGATACCCGAAAATTGATCCCCGCAAGTTCCTTCCACTCTTCTCCGGCAGTTCCCATCCGGCCAAGAATTCTTTCCCTTTCCGGATCCGGCATGGGGAGACTCTCCTGAAACAGTCTGCTATCCCGCATATAAAGATAGAGCGAGCCAAGAGCCATGACAGATACCCCAGTCAGATAAAGAACGGTGAGTATGAGCTTCCAGTCCATGAGAACTTCTTTTTCTATGGCATACACCGCAAGTGCCTCCCGCTCTCCGGCCACCTTCGGAGACTGCTCCGCAATCTTCGTAACGCTCACGGAACCAAATTCTCCTTCCAGACTTTCCGTACGCACATAGTCCGTTACCATGCTGCAAAACCCGGGAACGGGGAACGGCAGCGGCAGGATCACCGGGACAAGCAGGCGCAAAAGCGCGATCTCCCAAAGGAGCACCATAACTTTCTTGGGGATCCGGTGTATCATCAATGAGCGGAACAGCACGATTCCCACGATCAGCAGAGAGGCCGCCAGGCTCATCTGCATCAGGTCCATCTGTATCAGACTCATTTGCCACCTCCCGGAGCGTCCTCCCCATCCAGCTCGTCGATCATCCTTTTCATCTGCTCCGCTTCCTTCTTTGAGAGCTTCTTCCCTCCCAGAAATGCGGCAAAAAACTTCTCTCTCGATCCGTCAAACATCCTCTCGATCAGCTCCTCCGTCTCATATTCCTGTATTTCCTGACGGCTGACGAGGGGACGGCAGAGAAATCCCGGCTCTTTCCTCTCCACCGCTCCCTTCTCCACGCATTTTTTAATCACCGTGTAAGTGGTGTTCCTGTTCCATCCGATCTCTTCCTTCAAAATTTTAACCACCTGGCCGGCGGAAAGCTCTCCTTCCCGCCAGAGCACTTCCATAATCTTTCGTTCCGAATCAAATAATTTCATGCTTTTCCTCATTTCTGTGCTGCTTTGATGCGCAAAGCCATAATATGGCTAAAGCATATAATATGCTTAACAAGTTTAATGCCTCGCAGACCGTTTTTATCCTGTTGTGCAGGTACCTGAATACACCTACAGACTATCACAATAGTCATTCAGTGTCAAGAGCATCATTCTTTTTATATCCCGCACGCCCCTCACTCCTGCAGCGCCTCCTCCAATACTCCGATGATCTCCCGGTATGCCGCGCATTGGCCATACAGGACCTTATAATGATAATGCTCATCGTACCAGTCAAAGGACGGCGCCTCCTCCTCCCGTTCCATCTCCTTCTCCAGTTCGGGAAGCCTCTTTTTCAGGTATGCAAGCAGAATCTTTTCCTGCTCGCCGTTTTTCAGACGGTCAAGCAATTTCTCCAGCATCTTCTGCTTACTGATCTGGACATTGGAAATAAAAGCATCGTCCGCTCCCGCTTCATACTCTTTTTTACATAACGCTATCTTGTCTTCTATTTTTGAAAACAATTCGGATTTTTTCATATGTGATGCCCCCGCTTTTCTGTTGGAACATAGGAAAACTTTCAACCTGACTATATCAAAACTTCCGGATGTGCAAGGATATGGCAGAAGCTTCCTCACAGACCGGGCGGCATCCGCATCAAGTTCTCACGGAATGCGCAGCCTGTGCGCATTCCTGAGACGTGAACAGTAACCGGCATCCGGCCGCCCACTGAGTAACTGACGGAAGCCTCAGAACACGATCTCCTTCCCGTACAGAGCCCTCTCTTCCAGAATCTGTCTGAAGTCTGCGTCATCACGATGCCCCTTGATGTCATCCATATACTCCGCATAATCACAGACATACACATATACCCGCGATACCTCTCTGCCGTTAATGGCATAGGTATCGGTATAAGAGCTGCTTCCGGAGGGAAGAAGCTTTCCGTCTGCATCCAGTACCACTATAAACACACCTTTTTGGGTACGCTCCTCATTGCATTTTTCTTCTACTGTAATTTCAAACTTCGTTTTTACGACCTGATAAAGTCCCGCACCGCTGTCATTCATCTCATCCACCGTAACGATCTGCGCGCTTTCTTTATCCGCTTTTATGGTCAGATCAAATGTAAAGGGGCCATTCAGCCACCAGTGCTCATACTGATTGGGATATTGATTTCTGTCTGCCGGCGTGATTTCATTCATAAAGGCTTTCCACTCTTCGTCCGTCATGGCTTCCAGCTCTTCCTGGGTCTTTCCCTGCAAGTCCAGCTTCTCCGGCTGCAGCTTATCTCCAATGATCTGCTCAATGGTAAAATTCATGTCAAATGAGTCAAGGCTGCGGTATTTTTCTTTCAGCGCATCGTCATTCCCCGCAATATCCATAATATCAATACGTAAAATCCCCACATAGGTATGATCGTCTGTAAAGGTCCCCTCCAGAGAACCGCTGCCTCCATACCCCGTCTCTTCGCTTCTTTCCACAGGGTCAAAGGAATACTCTGTGGATGTTTTCAGGCTGATAAGAGGTCTGCCTTCCATGTCCGTCATGGTATCAGGAAATCCCTCATCGCTGGTGATCCTCATGGACAGATAGATTGCTTCCACAGAGCAATAAGCTTCGGAGATGGATACCGTGACGCCGTTAACCGTCCTGGTGTAAGCCGGACCCTCTGCGCTGTCCTCCTTCAAACCGCCGCTTTTTTCTTTCTCCGCCGCGCCCTCTGTTTCCTCAAATTTCTGTGCCTCCGAGTCCAGATCTCCCTGATAGGAGTAGTCCTCCTGGAGAAATTTGAATATATCCCGGATCACCGGTATTTTTGCCGCCAGTGCAGGCTGCGAGGCAAAGAACCCCATACACACAAGCAGTGCAGCGGCTGCGGCCCCGGCCCGCATCATCCTTTTCTTCCATTTATTTTTCATATAGATCTTTTCTCCTTCCCTGATTCCTTCACGTACACAATGTGACAACTTTTCGGGTATGACAATCCTATCAAATCTTTCATCTTTCATTCTGTCCATCCCGGCTCCTTTCCTGTATGGCTTTGTGCAGCAATTTCCGCTTTTACTTGATTACACTGCCCTTATACTCTTATCATCCCTGTCCTCCAGCTGGTTCCGGAGGGCTTCTCTGGCACGGGATGCATATGCTTTCACACTGCCCAGAGGTATATCCATAACCTGTGCGATGTCTTTCATTTTCATTCCCTGAAAATACTGCAGAATCACCACCGTCTTATAGACCGGCGGAAGTAGATCAATGGCATCATACAGATCCGCCTTCTCTTCTATGGAGATGGGCTCTTCCTGTGTCGCTTCGCTGTATTCCTCAAATGGACTGTTATTTCTGAATTTCTTTTTTGCAAGATAAATGCAGTTAATCAGTATGCGCGTGATCCACGTCCTGAAATATGCAGGCTCCCGCAGCTTATCCATGGAGATCATAGCGCGCATGGCGCATTCCTGCACCGCATCCAGGGCATCCTGCTCATTCTTGGTGTACATATATGCCAGTCTGTACAGGTACTCCTGATGCATCATAATCAGCTCTCCGAAAGCCTCCCTGTTTCCCCTTGCCGCCCTTTCGACCAGCTTCAGGCTTACTGTGTTCTTCATTGTGTCTGTCACCTTCATTTCTTTTGCTCTGCTTTATGCCTCTGCAGCTGCATAACGGTCTGCACAGCGCTTTTGTGCATCCGGCGCAGTATTGATTCACACGTGTTATACTGATTAGATTCCCGAAGCAGCAAAAAGGATACACGAAAAATTATTTTTGTGATACAATGTGTTATGTGATATTTGAATTTACAGGGAGGAAACTATGACCGAAAGAGAAAAAATGCTGGCCGGTCAGCTATATGACTGTGGCGATACAGAATTGCTCACCCAGTGGCACAAAGCAAAAGATCTGATCAGAGAATATAACAATACCGATTCTGCAGACGCTCAGAAGAAGGAGCTGATCCTGAGCAGACTGCTCGGAGGAAAGGGCGCAAACCTCTGGATCACTGCCCCTTTTTTTGTCGACTATGGCAATAATATTTATTTTGGAAACAACTGTGAAGTAAATATGAACTGTACCTTTTTAGATGACAATGTGATTCGTATTGGGAACAATGCGCTCATTGCACCTAATGTACAAATCTATACCGCCTTCCATCCTGCAAATGCCGCGGACCGGTTCGGAGAGCTGAAAGAGGATGGCTCCTTTGCATTTTGTAAAACGCAGACTGCTCCGGTTATCATTGGGGATAATGTATGGATCGGAGGAGGCGCCATTATTATGCCGGGCGTCACGATTGGAGATAACGTGGTAATCGGTGCCGGAAGCGTCGTTACCAAAGATATTCCGGATAATACCATAGCGTATGGAGTCCCCTGCCGGGCTAAAAGAAAAATCGAGTAGGGAAGATTCCTTCCCTGCTCGCGCGCGGCCCGCACGCCGCTTTAGCGGCATATTCCTCTGGGCAGGGCATGTACCTGAATAAGGGGCGGCTCTTCCGCCTCTCACCTGTCTGTTCTGACAAATCTTCAGTTCTCTCCCATCTTAAGCAATTTCGCCGCCTGGTCGGCTGTTAAGCACAAATGCCTCTTTATTTTGGGCTCGCCACATGTGCCTCTTTATACAAAAGACTCAGCACATATACCTCTTTCATTCATCCCAGACAAAGGCACGGCACATATACCTCTTTACATTTGTCAAACACAAATATAGATAAAAGCCTCGCTGACGCCCCTGCCGCCTATCATTACCATATAAAGTTCACTGGCTTTTAAAACCATTTATAAATATTTTTACATATTCTTTACCGCTTCTTCAAACTCCTGCTCCGTCTCCACAAAATGATATGGCTCATACTCGCCATATGCAGACGGGCGGCTGATTGTCACAAGTTGTATCGTTTCATAGCCGACAGCCCTCATCAGCTTTTCTTTAAAATCTGCCAAATGCTGACCATGCGTTGTCTGTAACGCAAAGCATCCTACATCATTGAACTTTTTCGCAATTAAATAGCACATTTTTGAGTTCCTCCCTAAATTCATCCTCATTTCTGATTCTGGCAGCTTCATATGCCTGACGTAACAGGCTTCCTACATGGTTATCATAGTTTCTTTTATATACATACTTATGAAGCCAGTTATTCAGTTGCCTATCATAAAAAGTATTATACTGAATTTCTATCGGGTAGTGAAAACTGCTCATCTGAAAATACACATGAACTCCCCGATAACCGTCATCTTTTGCCTTACCGCCAGTCATATCCGCTACACGCATCTTATCTAACGCAGCTATGTCCAGTATTTCCTGATAGCTGTCACAAAGAGTACGAAATCCCAACATATCATTAAATACCTTTGCTGTCTGATGGTCTGGATAGTATCTGTCATATTTCAGCATTGCCGACTGGATACTTTTTATACGATAATCTATTATCACCCCATGAAGCAACTCACAGGTATCATACCATTTATTTACTGACACTAATTCTTCAAACAATGCTTCCCTATTAAAATAGTGAAGATTTTTCTTCATCCTTATTCCCAGTCCTGATTGATAGGATAAATCCTTCAGTAATTCTAATGACAATCCATCTTTTTTCAAAATATCTTCCAAGCAATCACCTCAAGCATATATTACCATACTGTATCAACATCCGCCACCCCATCATTATATACATATCCAGTAAACTCATAAATAACTTAGAACTGATATAATATTTATAGTTAATTGTGCCGCCTCTGCGCTGGCTGTACATGTGTCTACAAATTTTTTTGACCAGACAAAAACCGACCAAGGGAGGCTGCGAAATTATCTATAAACCCAAAAGACAAAAAACCGGCTCATTTTTCTGCTAAATGAACCGATTTTTATTCAAAATTATAGGAGAGCCAACACCCGGCAAATCCCCGGAATCCGCATAAAACCAGGCTTTTAAGCCTCCTGATTTAAGATGCATAACTTGCGACCTCTGATCAGCCGGTCAGGCAGTTCAGTTCTCTCCCATCTTAAGCAATTTCGCCGCCTGGTCCGCCGCCACGCAGGCGTCGATGATCTCCTGAATATCTCCGTTCATCACCTTATCCAGCTTATACAGCGTGAGTCCGATCCTGTGATCCGTGACACGTCCCTGAGGGAAGTTATAGGTCCGGATCTTTTCCGAACGGTCGCCTGTACCGATCTGGCTCCTGCGGAGTTCCGCCTCCGCATCATGTCTCTGCTGCTGCTCGATATCATAAAGCTTTGCCTTCAGAAGGGCGAACGCCTTTGCTTTGTTCTGCAGCTGCGATTTTTCCGTCTGGGAGTATACCACGATCCCGGTAGGATAATGTGTCAGACGTACCGCAGAGTCTGTGGTATTGACACACTGTCCGCCGTTTCCGGAAGCGCGCATCACATCGATTCGGATGTCCTTATCCTCGATGACAATATCGATATCATCATCCGCCTCCGGCATCACTGCCACACTGATGGTTGAGGTATGGATCCTTCCCCCCGACTCTGTCTCCGGCACCCGCTGGACGCGATGCACACCGCTCTCGTATTTCAGTCTGGAATAAGCCCCCTGGCCGGTAATCATGAAGTTGACCTCCTTCATGCCGCCAATGCCGATCTCATCCACATTCAGCGTCTCCACTTTCCAGCGCTGGCTCTCTGCATAGTGCACATAAAGGCGGTATACCTCCGCCGCAAACAGCGCCGCCTCGTCTCCGCCGGCGCCTGCTCTGATTTCTACAATCACGTTCTTATCATCGTTGGGATCTTTGGGCAGAAGAAGGATCTTCAGTTCCTTTTCCAGCTCATCAATTCTCCTTTTGGCGCTGTTCAGCTCCTCCTTGAGCATATCCCGCATTTCTTCATCAGATTCCTCCTCCAGCATAGCCAGGGAGTCCTCTGCATCCTGTTTACACTTTTTGTATTCTTTGTATGCTTCCACGATGGGAGTGAGATCACTCTGTTCTTTCATCAGCCTTCGGAACCTCTCCTGGTTTCCTGTCACCGTAGGCTCGTTCAACTCATTCATGATCTCCTCAAATCGCGCCAGCAGATCCTCTAATTTATCAAACACTGTTCCGGTCTCCTTTCAAACACTTCTTACAGGAACTGGTAAAAAATCTATGCAAGTTCATTCTTAACCGTTTCCGACCGTCCTGAAACCACCCTGTCAAGGCCCGACAAATCCTGGCAGACTGTCACATCCCGATAGTCGGCTTCTCTCAGATATCTGCTCACCTGGTCCGCCTGGTTGCAGCCAATCTCAAAAAACAGCATGCCGCCGGGATAAAGAAAGTTTTTTGCCTCCTGGATCATCCTTCTGTAAAAGGCAAGTCCATCCCTGCCTCCATCCAAAGCCATGCGTGGGTCGTGGTCCCGCACCTCTTCCATCAGACCTTCTATCTCCGCAGTGGGAATATACGGAGGATTAGACACAATGATCTCATATCTGCCGGATATATTTTCAAACAAATCCCCCTGAATAAATTCCGCTTCCAGCTGCAGCGCTTTTGCGTTTTTCTCCGCCAGCTGCAACGCCCGCTTCGACAGATCGCTGCCCACACCGATACAGTGATTGGAATAATGCAAAAGGCTTAACAGAATACAACCTGAACCGGTACACATATCCAGGATGCGCATCCCATCATGAAGATAGCGCAGAACTTCCTCCACCAGTGTTTCCGTATCCTGCCTTGGAATCAGTACATCCCCTGACACCTGAAATCTCAGCCCCATGAACTCCTGATATCCCAGAAGATGCTGCAACGGAATATGCTGCGCGCGCTGTCCGATCAGATCTGCATACGCCCGGCAATATCCCTCTTCCGCCAGTTCCCCGCCATGGGCCAGAAGATAACTCCTGTTTATGCCGCAGACCTCCTCCAGAAGCAGCCGGGCATCCAGCGAAGTTTCCTCTATCCCTGCCTTCTCAAGCTGCTGTGTTCCAAACGCAAGAAGCTCCTTATAGTTCATTCTCTCCATAGCCAAAATGTTCCCTCAGATATGCTTTCCAGTCAAACACTGCCTCCACAGACTTCATAGCCACTTCAGCCATACTCTCGTCCGGCTCCTTGGTGGTAAGACGCTGTAAAAACATTCCGGGAGCAGAGATAATCTGTATCAAAATATTATTGGTTCTTCCCGCCAGACGGATAATCTCATAGGAAATTCCTGCGATCACGGGAATAAGCGCAATACGCACAACCACCCTCAACGCCGGATTCTGCACCCGGATAAAGAAAAACAATACAATACTCACAAACATTACGAAAAACATAAAGCTGGTTCCGCACCGCTTATGGATCCGGGAGCTTTTCATCACATTCTCCACCGTAAGAGGCCGCCCTCTCTCGATGCAGTTGATACATTTATGCTCCGCGCCGTGATATTGATACAGCCTGTGAATGTCCTTCATGAGACTGATTCCCACCACATAACCGAAAAAGATCAGAATCCTGATCCCTCCTTCGATGATGGCCAGAAGAGAGACATTCCTTACGTACTCATCCAACAGAGAAGAAAGATAATAGGGCAGCAACACAAAAATACCGATTGCCAGCGCAACAGAGATCACCATAGTGATCCCTGCCAGAATCTTCTCACTGCGGCCTCCCGATATTTTGTCCAGCGCCTTATCAAGTCCGGTTTCTTCCGCTTCTTCCTCCTCATAAAAGGAAGCGGAGTAGTTCAGCGCCTTCATTCCCAGGCGGAGGGAATCCACAAAGTTAAATATCCCTCTGATAAAGGGAAGTTTGATCAGTCTGCTCTCAGGCATACATCCCCTGAATACATCCACCTCCACTTCAATCTCTCCGTTAGATTTCCTCACTGCCACCGCATAGTCGTCTTTGTTCTTCATCATAACGCCCTCTAAAACCGCCTGACCGCCGATTCCACAGGAGCGATTAAATCTGTTTCTGCTCATAGTCTTCTCCCGGCAAATTTCTTTTCCGTTTGCTATAAAATAAGGTTGAGATGCACCACCCCAACCTTTTCATACAAGCTATTTATCTGTTTCCCATTCCATTGGTAACAAGATTATTTTACACCGTATTTCCTGTTGAACTTATCAATACGTCCGTCAGCTCTTGCCGCCTTCTGCTGTCCTGTATAGAACGAATGGCACTTGGAACAAACTTCAACGTGAATGTCCTTCTTGGTTGAACCTGTCACAAATGTGTTACCGCAGTTGCAAGTTACTGTTGCCTGATAGTATTCAGGATGGATTCCCTCTTTCATGCTCTCACCTCTCTATTATAAATATCATAAATATTGTTTGTCCATATTTGTATCTGAAACAGCTTTTTTATTGTAGCATAGCTTATGGCAGGATGCAAGCATTTTTTAAAACCATTTTATCTTTTTCACCATATTCACAAACTCATGATTATTCCGTGTCTTGGAAAACATATCCAGAATCTTGTCCACTGCCTCCTCAGGTTTTAAACCGTTCAGGGCCTTGCGCATGATGTTCATCGCTTCCAGTTCCTCCTGAGACAGGAGAAGATCTTCTCTTCTGGTACTGGACTTGGGAACATCGATGGCAGGGAACATCCTTCTCTCGGAAAGCTTGCGGTCAAGCACCAGCTCCATATTGCCGGTTCCCTTGAATTCTTCATACACAACGTCGTCCATTTTACTTCCTGTCTCCACCAGCGCTGTGGCGAGAATTGTGAGGGAACCGCCCTCCCGCATATTTCTGGCAGCGCCAAAGAACCGCTTCGGCATATGCAGCGCCGCAGGATCCAGACCTCCGGAGAGCGTACGTCCGCTGGGCGGAACTGTCTGATTATATGCTCTGGTAAGCCTTGTGATGCTGTCGATCAGAATCATGACATCCTTTTTGTGTTCTACCAGCCTCTTTCCTCTCTCGATCACCATCTCGGAAACCCGCTTGTGATGCTCCGGCAGTTCGTCAAAGGTGGAATAAATCACTTCCACATTCGGTCCTTCAATGGCCTCCTTGATATCCGTAACTTCCTCGGGACGTTCATCGATCAGCAGAATGATCAGATGCACCTCCGGGGCGCTCCGCTTGACAGATTTTGCCACTTCTTTCAAAAGAGTGGTTTTTCCGGCTTTGGGAGGGGATACGATCATCCCGCGCTGTCCCTTGCCTACCGGGCTGATCAGATCCATAATCCGCATGGCGATGCTGGCGCCGGGGATTTCCAGGTGAAGCCTTTCATTGGGGAAAATCGGTGTCATATCTTCAAAATTGGATCTGCGCGCGGCCACTTCCGGAGCATATCCGTTAATAGATTTCACATAAAGAAGCGCCGCAAACTTTTCTCCCTGGGTCCTGACACGGGTATTCCCTTCAAGGATATCTCCTGTCTTCAATCCAAACCGGCGAATCTGACTGGGCGCCACATACACGTCATGATCCCCGGGCAGATAATTTTCACAGCGGATAAAGCCATAGCCATCCGGCATAACCTCCAGAATCCCTCTCGCAGCAACACCGCTGTCCAGCTCAGCGGGATATTTCTCGTCATCTCCTCTGGCTTCTTCCACCCGCCCCTCAGAACGGTCCGTTTTATATTCGGTCCGCTCGCTTCTCTCGTTCTTATACTCTGTTCTCTCAGGACGTTCGTTCCTGTATTCCGCTTTCTCCGTCCTGTTGTCCCTTTCGGGCCTTCCTTCTCTGGCCGGGTTTTTCGGCGGCGCTGTTCTTACAGGCTCTGATCTGCCCCCCGCTCCTTTGCCCGCCGCCTTATCTTTTTCATCTTCCGCCAGCATCCGTTCCACCAACTCCGCTTTTTTCATAGTTGATGTTCCTTTCAGTCCTCTGGCTTTTGCAATGGCTTTCAGATCCACCAGTGCCAGAGATTCATATTTTTCTCTCATAAAATCCTCCGTTTTCAGTTATTTTTTCTTTTTGTTTTTGGGAATTTATTTTGCAGGCAATGAGCCAAGAGGACAACGGCCGCAACCCGTGCCCATACCGGAACTGCAGGCTCCCTTCACGAAAAGGGATTCTGTAGTAAACAATCAGATCTCTGTCATAAAATACGTCTTTCAATACTGCCTGGAACAGCTGCATTTTATGACAGAAAATCTGATTTTGACTTGTCATGTGAAATGCCTGAATAGATTATACAGCATATTTCAAAAAATAGAAAGCATTTTTATTCTTTTCCATCCCAACAATATGTACAAAGCTTATTTTTGTCAATTCCCACAGAATCGATCATATCATCCAGCCTGTGATATCTTAAGGAAGTAAAGTTCAGCTGCACTCCGATCCGTTTCACCATCTCCTGATACTCGGGTGTTTCCGGATTGGAGTATGCGCTCAGATTCACGTACTTTCCCTCTCCCTCCATCTCTTTAATGATCCTTCTTGTGATCAAATCCAACTCCGACGTGGAGCGGGAGAAATTCAGATATTTACATCCGTATAAAAGAGGCGGACAGGCGGGACGGATATGAACCTCTTTGGCCCCGCTCTGATAAAGGAATTCTGTCGTCTCCCTCAGCTGTGTTCCGCGCACAATAGAATCATCGATCAGGAGAAGACTTTTATCCTGTATCAGATCATGAACCGGAATCAACTTCATTTTGGCGATCAGATTCCGCTGGCTCTGTATCGTCGGCATAAAGGATCGCGGCCATGTAGGCGTATACTTCACAAAAGGTCTTGAAAAGGGAATCCCCGACGCATTGGAGTACCCTATCGCATGGGCGATTCCGGAATCCGGAATTCCTGCCACACTGTCCGCTTCCGCATCATCTCTTCCCGCAAGAAGCGCTCCGCAGTTATAACGCATTTTTTCCACGCTGATCCCCTCGTAAGAGGACGAAGGATACCCGTAATATACCCACAAGAAGGTACAGATCTTCATATCCTTTCCCGGCCCGACCAGCGTTCGTTCCTCCTCCGGCGTGATCACCGCGATTTCCCCGGGCCCTAACTCTCTTTTGGGCGCATATCCCAGGTTCAGATAGGCAAAGCTCTCGAAAGATACACAGTAGCCATCCTCCTTTTCTCCGATAGCCACCGGCGTTCTTCCCAGCCTGTCTCTGGCCGCATAAATGCCTTTCGGTGTCAGCAGCAGAATGGTCATGGATCCCTCGATCAGTTCCTGAGCGTAAGTAATTCCGTCGATTATATTATCCTTCTGATTGATAATGGCCGCCACCAGCTCCGTGGCGTTGATATCTCCTCCGCTCATCTCGAGAAAATGGGCATGTCCCGTGGTAAAGATATGGTCAACAATCTCGTCCATGTTATTGATCTTGCCTACCGTTGAAATGGCATAAGTACCATGATGGGAACGCACCAGAAGCGGCTGCGGCTCATAGTCGGAAATACATCCGATCCCCATTGTGCCTGCCATCTTGTTTACATCCTTGTCAAATTTGGTGCGGAAAGGCGCATTTTCAATATTGTGAATGGCCCTGTCAAACCCCTTTTTCGGATCATATGCCACCATGCCGGCCCTTCTGGTTCCCAGATGGGAATGATAATCCGTACCGAAAAACAAGTCGAATATACAATCGCTCTTTAATGCTGCTCCAAAAAATCCACCCATGATCCGCCTCCCTTAAACGTTGATCTCCGCCCTGACTCCAAGTAACTCCTTATTCTCTGCTAAAACAGGCGCAATCACTTTTTCCAGAAAGCTTTCCACCTGCTCCTTTGCTCTCCCCACATACCGGGAAGGCTCCATCATCTTTTGCAGCTCCTCAAGAGACATCGGAAATGCCTCGTCCGCAGCAATCAGCTCAAGAAGGTTATTTTCCTTTCCCTCCGCTTTGACATTTTTTCCGGCCTCCATAGAAAGTTCTCTGATCTTTTCGTGAAGCTCCTGCCTGTTGCCTCCCAGCTTCACGGCGTCCATCATAATATTTTCAGTTGCCATAAACGGCAGCTCGCTCATCAGATGCTTTTCAATCACCTTCGGATATACCACAAGGCCGTCCACCACATTCAGACAGAGATCCAGAATGCCATCCACCGCAAGGAACCCTTCCGGAATCGAAAGACGTTTGTTGGCGGAGTCATCCAATGTGCGTTCAAACCACTGAACGGCAGAGGTAATAGCCGGATTTAAGGCGTCTATCATCACATATCTGGCAAGGGAAGCGATCCTCTCGCTTCTCATGGGATTTCTCTTATAAGCCATGGCGGACGAGCCGATCTGATTTTTCTCAAAAGGCTCCTCCACCTCTTTCAGATGCTGCAGCAGGCGGATATCATTGGACATCTTGTGAGCGCTTGCCGCAATCCCCGCCAGCACATTGGCAACTCTGGTATCCACCTTGCGGGAATAAGTCTGGCCGGATACCGGATAACACTGAGCAAATCCCATTTTCTCTGCGATCATGGGATCAATCCTGTCAATCTTCTCCTGATCTCCGTCAAACAGTTCCAGAAAAGATGCCTGGGTCCCTGTGGTTCCTTTTGATCCCAACAGCTTCAGGCCGGAAAGCACATATTCCACATCCTCCAGATCCAGCATGAATTCCTGCATCCACAGAGTGGCACGTTTTCCTACCGTCGTAGGCTGGGCCGGCTGGAAATGGGTAAATGCAAGAGTCGGCAGGTCTTTATATGTACCGGCAAAGGACGCCAGCTCTGCCAGCACGTTCACCAGCTTTGCCTTTACCAGTTCAAGCGCTGCCCTCATCACGATAATATCAGTATTATCTCCCACATAGCAGCTGGTGGCCCCCAGATGAATAATGCCTGCCGCTTTTGGACACTGCTGCCCATAGGCATACACATGGCTCATCACATCATGGCGCACTTCCTTCTCTCTTGCTCTGGCCACCTCATAATTGATGTCCTCCGCATGGGCCTTCAGCTCATCAATCTGCTCCTGTGTAATCACCGGCCTGCCGTCTCTGGAAAGCCCCAGCTCCATCTCCGTCTCTGCAAGAGCGATCCAGAGCCGTCTCCATGTCTTAAACTTCATGTCCTGGGAAAAGATATACTGCATCTGCCTGCTGGCATATCTTTCCGACAACGGGCTTATATATCTGTCCGTATCCATAAATTTCCTCATTTCTGCGCTGCCTTAACGGCTCAACTTTGCTGAGACTATGCGCATCACAGGTTTGCAGAGGCAGCGCAGACGCAAACCTGCCGGCGAAAGCGTTCTTCCTTTCACTTACACATCCTGTTACAGCCCCAGGCGCTTAAATACCTCATTATAAGCTTCTTCCACATTACCCAGGTCTCTGCGGAAACGATCCTTGTCCAGCTTTTCGTTGGTATGCACATCCCAGAGTCTGCAGGTATCGGGAGATGTCTCGTCAGCGAGAAGAATCTCTCCGTGAAAACGACCGAATTCAATCTTGAAATCAATGAGTTTGATGTCCGCCTGAAGGAAATATGCCTTTAAAACCTCATTTACCTTAAAAGCGTATTTCTTGATCGTCTCGATCTCTTCCCATGTGGCAAGCCCCAGCGCCACCGCAAAGTAACTGTTGATCAGAGGATCGCCCAGCGCATCATTCTTGTAGCTGAATTCAATCGTAGGCTCCTTAAAGGGCGTTCCTTCCGGCACTCCCAGACGCTTGGAAAAACTGCCCGCCGCCACATTGCGGATGATCACCTCCAGAGGAACGATCTCCACCTTCTTAACGGCTGTTTCTCTCTCGCTGAGCTCTTCAATCAAATGGGTCGGAACTCCTTCCTTTTCCAGAAGCTTAAACACATGGTTGGTCATCCTGTTATTAATGACCCCTTTTCCTGCGATAGTTCCCTTCTTCTCCCCGTTAAAGGCCGTGGCGTCATCCTTATAATCCACGATCACAACATCCGGATCCTCTGTGGCAAATACCTTCTTCGCTTTTCCCTCATAGAGCTGTTCCATTTTTTTCATATTTTATCCTCTTTTCTGCGCTGCTTTCTGCGCATGACGAGTTTGTGGCAAGCAGCGCGTAGACACAAACCTGCAGAGGAAAGATTTGTAAAATCTTTCACTCTTATCCTCTTTTCTGTGCGGCTTTCCTTTTTCTTTTTTATCAACAGGCGGCCCTTCAGGCGTAACCGAGTTGTTGACTTTTCAGGCCTGCGGCTGCCGCGCTGATACAAACCTGACATAACATTTACCGTCTCGTAAACGCTCCGGAAAAGAAATTCTGTGAAAAACAAATTTTTTATTATGAGAAATTTCTCTCATATTCTCCCACCATATCCAGTATCTCCTGAGCGTACCTGGGATAGTTCTCCACCAGATCCTTGATCTCCGCCTGAGCCTTTCCCGCCATCACTTCTTTATTATAATCCATCCGCCGTCTTAAGGACTGCCGCCTGATAATCAGGTTATGACGGATCTCCACCATTTCTCTCTTGTCAAGCAGGGCCGCTGTCTGATGAAGCCAGACGATCGGATCCTTTACCTGATACCTTCGCAGGACATGCAAAAGCTCCTTCTGGCATTGATCCAGGTCTCTTTCTGTCTGCTGGGTATTGATTCTTTCTTCCTTTTCCTCCTGATAAAGCTGCCAGTTTTTCCCCAGCTCCTCTGCTCCGGACACATTATACTTCAGACAGAGATAATCCAGCAGACGGGTGTTGTTCACATAACGTATCTTGGCCGCGTTATGCAGCTTGATGATACGCCCGATCCCCTTTTCTACCCGGGACAGCTCTTTTATCGCATCATTATGTTTTAAAAAGATGATTGTGATGGCCACCGCTCCTGCTGCCGCAACGAAAAAATAACCCAGCTGCACATTCATGTGGAAATAATACTGCATGACAAACAGAATCAGGATACACACCACAACCGCCACTGCACATACAATGGTCATGGATCTGGTGTCTGCGATCAGATACTGCAGATCGCGTTTTCTGTACAGATACGCCTGCCTTTCTCCATCCAGTCTCCGCAGATCACGCTTGATCAGATCCTGCTTCTCCTCTGTCTCTGTAAGTTTATCATATCCTTCCTGAACTTCCTCTTCCATGCGCTCCATCTCGCGGTATTTCTCATCGCTCATCCGCTTCTTTCTCTTCGTATAGCCTTCCTGCTGCTGTTCAAGCTTATCCAGCTTCCGGGCGCATTTTCTGACCTCTTCTTTCTCCTCCTCGGGCAACGCTTCGATCTCTTCCATATCCTTAAGATAAGAGGTCACCATATTATACTCAAACTGGAGATTTTCCACTTCCTTCTCCGCCTCGGCGATCTGATCCAGGCACCCCCGCACATATTCCCCGCGCTGTTTGTTGTCATTCACCTGCAGCTCGTCTCTCTCATAGATAATATCATCCCATTCCCCGAAGTCCGCTTCCGGTTCTTCAATATCCTTTCTCCATCTGTTCAGCAGTTTCTTTAATAAACCCATAACAATCTCCCATGCTTCCAATCACTGGTAAAAATTAATTTCGTGGCAGTTCCCTACTGCGCAACTTTTTCCCGGTATTCTTCCTTTTTCCTGGAGATGATCTTATCTATCTCTTCATAATAGGAAGCCACATTTCCCTCATCCTTGTAGATCTTAAGCGCCGTGAGCATCCTGCTCTCTTCAGAAGCTTCAAATTCTCCTTTTGCCTGATTTAAAAGCTTTTCCACCTGCAGAGAAAGCGTATGGTATTCTCCGTGCTCTGCGATAAAGGCAATATAGGCGCTCTCATGCAGATACAGTCTCTGAGCCATCAGAAACTGCAGTCCTGACTGGTCTGATCCTGTCATATCATAGGCACGCTTAAAATATCTGGCCGCCATATCAAACTGGAATACACTGGTATAGGCAACCCCCATATTATGATACACCGCCGGCAAAAGAGCGCTCTCCGTCTCCGGCAGCTCCCTGCACAGCAGATCGTATTCCTCCATAGCCTGCTGAAACCTCCGGTTCTTTAAAAGGAAGTCCGCCTGCTTTTTCTTTCTCTCGTAATCGGTGAGTCCCACATTATTCTGGATCACTTCTTCAATCTTTTTCTTTTCCTGGGGCGTACAATAATTTACATAATCCAGAATCGTGCTTACAAAAGTGCCCGGCTGGATCCCTCTGTTGAACAGATTCAGAAGCTGATGCCCCAGTTCGGAAAGACCGCACTCCTGATCCAGCCATCTGGCCAGTTCTCTGTCCATGATATCCCTTCCGATCATAAACGGGTTACTGGCAAAGAGATAGCAAAGCTCTTCCACACAATATACGTTCACGCACAAGCATTCCAGATAATATGGCTTTTGCGCATATTTACCTGTACACAATAAGATCCGTCCCATTCTTTTGTCTGCCTTTCCCACTCAAATGTATCACACTGTGACCGTCTGTGTCCATGCCTTTCCGCTGGAAGGGAATAATTCTCCGAATCCCCGGTCTTCAATGGTAATCACAGCCTGGTCAACTGCCGCCATCTCAATATGCACATTCAGTCTGGTCGTTCGTTTGGGCCGCTCCGGAAGCCCTTCCAGTGATACCGGCCTGGCGGACACATTTCCTCCGGTCAGAGGTGTAATCACGAACTCCACGCTGCTGCCATCCTCCAGTATAATATCAAACTCCGCCTCCGCTTCATACCAGTTCGTTCCCGCATCCAAAACCGCATAATAGGAATCTTCTCCGCAGCGAAGCGCTTTCAATCCTATATTAGATTTTAGTTTGTCCTTTCCCAGATATACATATTCCTTCCACTCATCCCCGGGATGCAGACGCTCCAGCATCCCATAACATGCGCCTTTGCTGTAAAGATTATTTCCCTGGAATACCCTGCGGTTCCGGCAGAGAAGTCTCAGAGAATCCTTCGCCCAGCTTTCCTTAAACCCATCTCCTAAAAGGAAAATTGTGGAAACTATTTTCTCCTGGATACATTCTCCCGCCACATAAAGAAACAGGACGTCCAGCTCCGCCATCTGCTGTTGTTTTCTTTCCTCATCCTCACTCCATACCCTGCGCTCCATCTGGGGATACTCTTTTTCCTCCACAAACACCACTTTGGGCGTCGTCCTGCGGTTACATTCCAGACGAAGGATCTTAAGCGTTTCGTTGTACTCAAAGATCATCACATCGTTCTTCCACAACTCCTTTTCCTGATGAAGCGTATAAGCGAAAAAGCTCTCCTGATGACTCTGAATACAGATCTGCCCCACGGCATGCGCCTTCAGCTGCAGGCCTGCCGCCACTTTTTCCAGAAGCTGAACCATGCGGGGCGTAAGCTCCTCAACGGTAAACATTATGGCTTCGATCTGATTAAAAGAAATGTGGATCCCCAGGAGAGATAAACTTCTCTTTACAAACAGGGCCAGCAGCGCCGACGGGTCAAAGGCCTCCTCCTCCACCAGCACATCTTCTCCTCTCTCCGCCATGACAAGAAGATTTTCTACCAGTATCCCGCTTTCCTCTCCGGCCGCTCTCAGAGCTTCTTTTCCATAATACCACTGGTTAACACCCTTCCGTTTGCACAGGACTACCGGAATATTATACTGCTCTGTTCCTGCTACTGATGAAACCGTCTGGGGATCCGACTCATCCATCGCACAATAACTGATCTGGGCGTACTCCCGCCCCAGATCATAGCCTACCACGAATTTTCTGCTGTTTCTTTTCCCTGCTGCTTCCTTCTGGCTCTGAAACATTTTCCTCTTATCTCCGCTTCCAGTGCTGCCGCGCCGTCCCGCCTCTTCTTCCCTGCTCTTTTACCGGCACTTTCTTTTCTGCTAAAGGCACTAAAGAATATGAAATAATTCCTTCACAAGAAATTCCCGTTCATAATACTCATAGAGAAGATGCTCCATGGTATCGTAATCATGGAGATTTCTCCCGATCGCAATATCGTTGAGCAGCGTATATCTGTCCTCTCTCTGCTCTCCCCCCGCTTCGTTGCGGCTCAGGGTCCCGCTTTCGGTCAGACTCTCTTTCCCATCTTCAATCTCTGTAATATAATACTGCAAATGCTCTCCAAAGAAAAGAATAAACTGTTTGACGCATATTCCTCCAAACATGTCCTGCATCTCTTCTTTGATATAATCTTCTCCGGAATCTTTATCTTTTTCCAGAAGATAGTGGATATAAGCCCTGTTTCCTCTGGCAGTCCGGTATTCGATCATGGTCTTGTCCATAAACTGCCGCATGAAAACAATATTATCCGCATATTCCTTAAAATAAGGAAAATACTTGTTTTTTCTCAGAATATCCCGCAAAAAAACCAGCAGACAGCGTGAAATACGCTCGTCCACCTTTTTTTTATTTTCCGCGTAATACTTTGTATATGCGAGTTTGCACACAAACGGAATGTCCTCCTGCCTGCCCGCCGCTCTCTGCAGAGCCTCCAAAAGCGTTTCGTCCAGCACTCTGTCTCTCAGAAAATAGTCGCAGGAACACTGGGCCAGAACCGCCAGCTCTACCTCCGTCCTCGCGCCGCCGGATACATACCGCCTGAAAATTTCCGCCTTTTCTCCCACATAAGCCCCGGTATAGAGCATCTGGGACAGGATCCTCTCCGAAAGCGCATATGTGTCCACTCCAAAGGCTTCCGCCGCCTTCCAGATGTCTCGCATTTCTTTGCTGGTGCCCTGGAAAAAGCGGCACAGATACTCCAGCAGATTTTCGTCGTACTTATCTGCGTGAAACGCCCGGAAAACCAGCTGTGTCATCACCGGATCTTCCTGTATTCCTTCCAGCGAAAGCAGTCGGCTGCAAAGACGCATGATGATCTTTGCCTCCACGCCTTCCTCTCCCCGGAGCCTGATCCATTCAAACGCCTTCTCATGCATCCCCCGAAGCACCATGAAACGTACGATCCGGGAAAAACAATCCTTCCGGATATCATCCGGCGCAAGCTTTTTCAGGAAATCATCCATCTCCTGCATCCTGTCACTGTCATAGAAAAACTGAATCAGCCGCATCCGGATCTCCTGACGGATCGTCTGCCGGATCTGATCCGAGCCCGCCAGACGTTTCATATACTCCACATTTTCTTCACTGATCCCTGACAAATGGCTTCCTCGCTCACACATCCAGAGGTCAAAATGAATACTTTCTGTCACACAGGGCGCAATCGCAGAGGCAAAGCTGTCCGGCACGATCATTCTCTCGACACTGAACTCCTCTTCCCTGCAATACCTGTTTCCATCTGCATCCTCCAAAAGAATGCGGCAGTCGCTTCCATAGACGGGCACATAAGCCTCCCGTCCGCTCACAGGATAAACGGTTTCCTGTCTTTCCTTGTCATAAACTATGATTACTTTTCGTATATCATCGCGCTGCAATAAAAAGCGTCTGGTAAACAAAACCGGCTCAAAGTTCTCTGCCACCTCCGGCGTGAGCATCACATCCTGAAAAAGATTTTTATAGAGATATGCCAGATATTGATTGATTCTTCCCTTCAGAATCTGGGACGAAACGAACCGTTCAATCTGTTCTCTGTAATTCTCATACAGCTCGGGAAACTGTTCCTTGTTCCGATGCATATATGTGTAAAGAAACGAATTATGTAAACTGTCCAGGGTGCTGTCAAAGGCAAAATACATCAACACAATCCTGGGGATCTCTCTTTTCTCCTCCAGAGGAAGCGAAAGCATGTAGTGCTCATAAAGCCGTGTGATCCTGAGCTCCTTTTCAATCCCCTTTTCATACCAGGGAAAGGCGAAGGCTTCGGTAATATTCCCTTTGATCAGCAGGGTACAGACCGCCTGCAGTACGTCATCGCTGGGCACAATCTGATAGCAGGCTCTCAAAATGGCAAAGAGACGTCCGGAATACTTTTTCATTCGCTGGGCCAGATAAACAATCTGAACGATCACATCCGCTGTCAGAAGCTCTTTTTTGGCCGCGTAGGAAAGAATCTGTAGCTCAAATGCATCCAGACGCATCAGAAGCGCCGGATTGGCGGCAATCAGATTCCACACCTCGATATAGAGCACGGGACTTGTGCAGCCCTGCCGGAACTGCTCCTCCAGAATAATCCATTTCTTGGATGGGCTTCTGGTATATTCCCCTGACAAATACAGAAGAAGCCATGCAATCCGCCAGTTATCGGAATTCTGAACAAAAATCCGCTCCACCCGCGCCGCAGTCTCCTCTACAGGCTCTGCAGAAGATCCTGTCATGGTGGACAGATAAAGATAATAACTATACAAGGCAGGATCAGCTTCCTCTTCTATCATACCTTCCGCCTGCTCCAGAAGCCATTGCGCCTCATTCAGACGCTCCTCTGTGATCAGAAGCTGCGCTTTATACAGCAGAGGGGCCGCATCTCTCTCGTCCAGCCGGATCAGTTCTTCCACCAGCGCCCCGGTCTCTTTCATCCACAAAGCCCCGCTGATCTTTTTGCCGCGAAAAGCCTCATAGTACTGCATCAGTTCTATGAGGATATGCTTCTTCTGCCGGGCAAGCGCCGGCACCTTTATGGTTACGGTTTTATTGACCACCAGAATCCGGGCTGTCAGCGACTGGTAGGGACTGCGCAGGCAGATTTCCCCGTAATTTCTGCCGGCATGGAGCTTTTCGGAAGAAATATAAAAAGGCAGGCGATAACAGTTCCCCAAAAAGTCCTCTTCCCGGATCACGTCCTTTTCCAGGCGGATAAAATCCCCTTCTTTTTCCACAGAAAGCTCCGAATATCCCCAGCCGTTGCGGTTAATCACCAGCCGATTCTCCATCTTTTCACTGAAATTGTCAATACGGATCTGGGATTCCTCCAGAAAAAATTCTACCTTTTGCTTTTTCCGGATTTCCAGGAGAAACTCCTCCACACACTGCTCCCGCCTGCGCCCTTTCCGAAGCCCTCTGTAGATCCCATAATACTGCTGGTCCACGCCTGCAAAAACTCGCTCAAAATCTCCGGAGTAGAAAAGAGACACTGCCTGATCCCAGCTGGTTCTGGCAAGATTTGCAAAATGAAACAGATTTTTAATAACGCCAAGCTCTGAATCCAGCGCTCTGGGAACAATGTTCACATTATAGGGAACATAGTATTCCCCATGGTTGGAAATAATCCGGAACTCTCCCTTTAAGATTTCCCCTTCCGTCATACCTGCGCTGTCAAACCGATAACTGATCTCCTCACAGGCGCCGGAAAACCTCTCAGTCAGGCACTGCATCTTAAGCCGTGTGGAGGATATGGTTCCTTCTGTCACCTCATCGGGAGGACCTGATATGGTAAAGCTGCCCTCATAATCCTCTCCCTCACACAAATCGAGCTCTATGACCGGAGTGGAAAACTCCAGAGAATAAATCTCATGATTAAATTGTCCCTCCAAAATTCTGTCCAATGCTTCCTGCACGCTTTTGTCCCTCCGGATGGTTATTATCTTTCGCATAAGTCAATATCCCGCTGCAGCCTGGTGTGCTGTCTGCCGGAATACATTGGCTGATACTGAAACTGCCTTCAATTTAAGTATACCATTCTTTAGGGATCGTCTGCAACAGACTCAACTGAATTTTCATTCAGCGAATTTTCATCCGTCACTTTTCTGGCAACTACGACAAACCGGCCATCCTCCGTGTGGTAGCTGCAGGTGGAAAGGGTCAGGATACTGTCCCCGTATTCCGGCTTCACTCCCGTATCGTAGAGCGCCGCCTCCCTGACCTGTCTTATATATTTGTCAAAGGCCTCCCGGCTGCTCAGATCAATGTGTCTGTAATACCGGAACACGTCCGTCTCCTCCAGATCATAGATCTGGCTGTAAAAGGCCGTGATCACCTGATATTCCCCCTCTTGTGTGAGTGTATCAAAGCATATGAGAGGGTGCTCTTCGGCGTAGCTCTCCGAAGCGTATTTGTCCAGATCCCCGAACATGGTCTTGTTCCTCATGTGATGGCCGTAAATAATCACGTGGTTGGTGCTCTGAGACCATCCTGCGCCGATGAACAGACTCCCGCTCACGGATTCGCTGCCGTCAAAGGAACGGTGCAGATAGTATTCCGAATTTCCCGGCGTATACATCACCGGATAATTGATCCGCGTATCCTCTATGGACAGCCAGCCTGCCATATCATGATTCTCATCCCAGAGCTCCCGGTATTGGGGAAGTATTTCCTCCCGCTTCACTTCCCTGATCCCGGTCTCTTCCTCCTCTTTTCCCGATGCCTCCGGCTCTTTTTGTTCATTCTGCTCTTCCCCTTCTTCCGCTTCAGACTCCACCTCTGTATCAGAAGTCTCTTCCCGGGTGGATTCCTCACTCTCCTGGATCTGCTCCACCTGCCTGGCCAGCCTTCGGTTGGCCGCTCCCTCGCGGCCGCTGCGGTATACCTCAAATATCATCAGAAAAATGGAAACAAAGAACACCTGCACCAGAAACAGGCGGGCCCTGCGGCGGTTTTTTTCACTCATCTATTCTTGATCTCCCTGCGGTAGTATCAGATTTGCCATCTAAATTTTATCAAATTTCCGGGTGAAGTCAACCTTCTGTTCACGGAGAAGTGCAGGACACTTACTAAGCATTACTTTTCAGAGTTTGGCCAAAGTACCGCGGGGATAGGTGTAAATTTCAGATACGATCAGACTACTGCTTCTATAATCGTTTTTTCCCCAAGTCTTATAATTTTTATTCCTGTCTCCTTCTTTTTGTTGAAGTTGAAGCTGAGCATATATCCCTTGTTCTGATGAAAATAATCCAGATATTCCGCCAGCTGCGCCTCACCTCTTTCATGATATTCATTTCCATGCCATATTTTCAGCTCCACTATAAACTGTTCCCCTAGATAATCCACAACCACATCTGTCCGCTTTGCGTCCCTCGTTTGCGCCTCAATATAATAGTTTCCTGTACCATTTATGATCGGCTTCAACGCATCATCCGGCAGTCTTTCATCCATAAGCTTACAGAGCGCAGATACCAGATAGGGGTAGCCCGATGTATATTGATATATCTCCCCTGCCACCTCCCGAACGTCCATCCCGGTGCCGTGATCTGTCTCATACTCCTGAAGCATAGCCGCTATCTGATCTGCTGAAAAGGCCATCTCTACGTCAAAATCAGCTGCAATATTCCAGGGACTGTTATACTGATGTTCTTCATCAGATCTGAGCTTTAGTTTCAAATTTTTGATATCATATACCCCTGCCAGAACTACGGAATAGAACACCGTTTTTTTCCGCCGTTTCATATAGTACTTTCGGAGCATTGCAAGAAAATCTACAAAAACCTGATTATTGCTTGCACTGTCCACTTCGTCGATCATAAGAACCATCGGCCTGGGAGCTGCTTTGCAGATTTCGCTCAGCAGATAGAACATATCGCTTAATGTAATCTTTTCTGACTTTTTCAGAAGATCGACGGCTGATTTCATATCGTCTTCCATTACGGTATTTTCATGAACCGCCTCCGCAAACATTCTGGTAAATGCCTTGGTAAAAGAAAATTCATTCTGATATTCTGCTGTACTGATCCCCTGAAAATCCATGGAAACAACAATGTAATCATCACTCAAATATTCTTCCATAGCATACAGCGTAGTCGTTTTGCCATATTGTCTTCCTCTGTTAATCACAAAATATTTTCCCCTGTCTATAAACTGATCCTTTATCCTTTTCAGCCGCTCATCCAGCCTGACCATATAATGTATTTCCGGTTCACATTGCCCTTCCGTATTAAACGCCTCATTCTTTTCCTCCTGCCCCCAATGCCCCTGAGATATCTCCATTCTACCATTGCATCCATAAGCTGTAAAGAAACGAAAACCCGGTTACGATTCATGTAACTATTCAGCCAGGTCTGCGCATTTACTGCGCAGACCGTAAGAAAGCATATATTTTACCAAGAGTGAATCCGGCTCTTCGCCGAAGGCGAACTTTAATAGCCGGATTCAGTAACTGTGAAGCCGAAGGCTGAATAGTTACCGATTCACGATGCACAGGCATTTTCCGGTATTGAATTCCCGGATACGGACGGAAAATCTTTCTGATGTATTTGAGGCCTATCATCAACGGCGCTGGTAATTTCTATGTAGAAGATCAGAGCCGTACCAGGCTTCGTTCCGATATTGTCATAGACTACCGCAGCAGACAATATGTGATTGAATGCAAAATCTGGCGGGGTGAGACCTATAACCAACGTGGAGAGTCTCAATTGGGAGATTATCTGGACGCTTATGGCGTCAAAAAAGGATATTTACTCAGCTTCAACTTCAACAAGAAAAAGGAAACGAGCATACGGGAACTTGTCTGTGATGACAAGATAATTTTGGAGGTAGTTGTATAAGGCCGGATTGGGCGATGCTGTATGGAAGAATACCCGGAATGTAAAAGGCGGTTCCAAAAGGTACCCAAACCAACACCTTTCAGAACCGCCTTTCCGCTTTCATTCCTCTGCGCCCTGACGCTGCCTATCTCTTACTATCCCGGATCGCCGTATGCAGTCCGGTAAAGAGCTCGTCATACTTTATCGTTTTCTTCTCCGGCTTCATAATGCTGACATGAAGGCTCAAAGGAAAGTTCCTTCCTTCATATTCAAAGTCAGTTCCATTTTCGGACAGAAGTTTCCGGGCGATTTGTTCTGCATAGTCGCGTTCCTCCCGGTCGGTAAGCAATGCGAATTCATCCCCTCCGATCCGGAAAAACACATCCTGCGGCCCGGCGGCATCGCCCAGTCTGCGCAGGGTCTCCAGGATCGCCATATCTCCTGCCTTGCGGGAAATCTCGTTGACAGGGTGCAGGTTTTTAATGTCACAGCATACAAAAAAGCAGTTTTTCCTTGTGGAAAACAAATCATATAATTCACTGATATCTACACGTCTTCGTTCTTTCATATAAGTATCTCCATTCTCCAGAGGGCCGGGAAGCAGCCTTGGAAACAGCTCCGAATACCGGGGTTGTCTGCGGAATTCGGATGGTTTACAGTTCCATACCTGTTTGAATGCACGGGTAAACGACTCATTGCTGGCATAGCCGCAGAGCATGGCAATATCCAGAATATTCTGCTTTGGATTTTCATGCAGAAGCCTCGCCGCCTTCATCATTCGTCTGCGGACAAGATAATCGTGAACACTCATGTGATTGGCATATCGAAACAGCTTTTCCAGTGTTGAGCGGGAACAATAACAGCTCCTTGCTATGTCCTGCGTTGTGATCTCCTGTTCCAGATGATTTTCCATGTAGGTGAGCGCGTCTCCAAGCAGTTCGATTTTACCCATACGAGCCGACTCCTTTCAGGTCTTTTACAGTACTGTAAATACAGGATACCATATGCGGGAGAGATTTGCTGGATATTTTGGGTAAACCATGGTATTGAATTCCCGGAAGGGGTGAAATATAATAAGAATAGCAGTTTTAATTTCCACCGGAATCTGCATTTTCAAACTGCATTATTATGGTAGAAAAGAATTCTCGACGTTCTGGAAAGGAGCCTTTACATATGCGCAAATTTTTTAATACCGATGGATACTGCGACCCTGAACTGCATTATATGGTCAATTTATCCGGCCGCCTGCATGAAATAAAATCCATGGTGGATGCCGGGAAATATTTTACGGTCAGCAGAGCCAGACAATATGGAAAAACAACAATCCTTACCGCCCTTTCGGACTTTTTAAGAACAGATTATGAGGTAATCAGTCTGGATTTCCAGACCATAAGCTATGCTGATTTTTCATCAGAACAAAATTTTGTTGCCGCCTTTTCCGGAGAACTTCTGGAATGCGCTGTTTGGCTTCCCGAAGAAATAAAGGAAAAACTGTTGAAATACTGTAATAGTACTTGCCGGGAGACGACACTGTCTGTTTTGTTCAGGACTCTGTCCGGACTTTGTAAAAAATCCGACAGGAAAATCGTCTTGATGATCGATGAAATAGATACCGCTACAAATAGTCAGGTATTCATAGATTTCCTTGCCCAGCTTCGGGCATATTATCTGAAAAGAAGGAGAACGCCCGTCTTTTGGTCCGTTATTTTAGCGGGTGTTTATGACGTAAGAAATATAAAAAGAAAAATCCGTCCGGATGATGAACATAAGGAAAACAGCCCCTGGAATATCGCTTCGGATTTTCTTGTGGATATGAGCTTTTCAACAGAAGATATTGCCGGGATGCTATATGAATATGAGGCGGACCGTCGCACTAAAATGAATGTCCATCAGATGGCCGCGCTGCTGCATGACTACACTTCCGGCTATCCTTATCTGGTATCACGGCTCTGTATGTTTATGGACGAACGAATACCTTATAATGCATGGACAAAAGAGGGATTTTTGACCTCCGTAAAAATGTTGCTGGAAGACAATAATTCTCTGTTTCAGTCCCTGATGAATAAACTGACTGACTTTCCCGAGCTGAATCAGGTGATAATACGCCTGCTTTTTCAAGGACAGAGCATTGCATATAATGCGGATGATACTGCCATTCAGAATGCGCGGATGTTCGGCTTTGTAAAGGTTCAAAATTCTGTGGTTCTGCTTGCAAACAGAATATTCGAAATGCGTTTATATAACAAATTTCTGCTGGATTTTAAAGAACAAAACAATGATATCTATATGAAAAGCTCCTGCCAGAAAAATCAGTTCATTATTAACAACCATTTAAATGTAAGGCTTGTTCTGGAAAAATTCATAGAAACTTTTGACTATTTATATGGGGACCAGGACGAATCTTTTTTAGAAGATACCGGCAGAAAATACTTCCTGTTGTTTTTACGCCCTATCATAAACGGCACCGGAAACTGTTACGTAGAAGCGCAAACGAGAAACCGGGAACGCATGGATTTGATTATCGACTACTGTGGAGAGCAAAGTATTATTGAAATGAAAATATGGCATGGAAATGCTTATAATGAACGGGGAGAAAAACAGCTTTCCGACTATCTGGATTATTTTCATTTGAAAAAAGGCTATATGCTCAGCTTTAATTTCAATAAAAATAAGAAAATCGGCATAAAAGAGATTATACTCGGGACAGGCTGCTGATAGAAGCGGTGGTTTAACAGGCGGCGGCAAAGGCCTGAAACATTACCTTACCGCCGCTCTTTACTTAACAATAAGCTGGCTCGCGAAGCGTGACAGCGTTTGTTTTCCGTATATAGACGGGCATCTCCGCCCCTTCCGTCTTATCCCTGCCTTTTCATTTCCCGCATATATGCCATATCCCTGCGGGCAAAGGCCAGATCCAGCTCGTCCCGGATCACCGGCAGCTCTGTTCTGCCCTTTACCCATTCTCTAATGGGGGCAAGCTCCATAATGCCATCGCCCAGGGCGCAGGGCTGGCGATTCCCCTGCTCATCTATCCGGAAGTCCTTCAGATGAAGGGCCGCAATCCTCTCTCCTCCCAGCAGAAGGCACCGCCTCCAGTATGCCTCCTGCCGAATCTCCTCCGGACGCTGAAGAAGATTTGCCGGATCAAAGATCAGCTGCAGGCTGTTGCTTCCGATCTCTTCCAGGACCTCAACGGCAGTTTCCATATCCTCCAGGGGGTGAAACGCCACAGGTTCAAGGCCGATCTTTACGCCCAGATGCTCAGCCTCCTCGGCGATCCGCTTCAGGCTATCCAACATATAAAGAAAACGGCGGTTCTTTTCCAGAGGCCCCAGATGTTCATAGGAGGTCTCGGTTCCCGTCATTTTGGCTCCCGCCTGCTTTGCAAAGCCAAGGGTCCTGTTAAAGACAGCGACCGCCTTCTTCCGCACCTCGCCATCCGGGTGAGAGAGATCCATATAGCAGCTGAGCACGCCGATCTCCACCTGCTGCTTTTCGAATTCTTCGCGGATCTCCTCCACCAGCTCCGGCGTAATCTCCTCAAATCCGTTCACTCCCGTGATGGCTCTGGGGATGGCCAGCTGAACGGTGTCATACCCCTCCTCATGCAAAAGATGCGCATATTCCGCCACACTGTGGCGTCCGTAATCATGTCCTCTGACTCCGATTTTCATATAAATAACCATGCCTTTCTCTCAACCTGCAAACTTTGGGCCGCAGGTACAATATTTGCAAAACGAACAAGTTCGTTTGTGAAAAATTTATTTTTCGCAGTAAACTTCCATCATGTTCAGCCTGCCGCTTTCGCGGGCCGCATGGCCATCCATGCTATGAAAGTCAGAGACTTTCATAGTGATTCCTTCCCAGGCCGAAGAAAAGCCCGGCATTATCATATTGATTCGCTGCATTTCCGGTAAATGCCAGAAGGATTTCATTCTCTCCTTCCCGCAAATGAGGCCCGACTTCAAATCTGTGGGGACTATAAAAGCTCACCCCCGCAAAGGCCCCGTTGCACCAGCATTCCGCCATCTCCTCCCCGGTGACCTCAAAGGATTCATCCCCGGTGAGAGCTTCTGCGTGAAAGCCGTAAACATACTCCGCCCGGTTTTCCTCTCTGCTCTTTAAAGTAAAGCGGTCATTCCAGTTTTCAGCCTGTGCTCTGTTCCCTGCCGGATCAGCCGTGGCCGATATGGGCATTTCACTGGCATCGCTCCCTTCTCCTGCTTCTCTTTTCCGCTCCCTTTCTTCCGGACCATTGCTCTCTGCATGTGCTTCCGGCCCGATACACTTTGCATATGCTTCCCGGCCATGGTTGATCAGCAACAGCATCTCGCAGGGACGCAGCTCCAGAGAAAGCTCCGCCCCATCCGCTTTCTGCTCTTCCTGCGCCGGACAAACCGCCGCCTTCCACAGATCCACGCACAAAATGTCCTCTCCGCCGGGAATCAGAATCTGCGTGCGTATGGTTTCTTTCCCTTCATTGGAAAGGAGATAGAGCTCTGTTCCTTCTTTATATAAATGGGCGACGCGCAGATCCGGACTAAATGAACGGGTTCTGATGGCCCTGCGCTCTTCTGTTATAAACGCCTGTGCCTCATGAACGATCTTTACCGTCGAAGTTGCTTTCGCCGGAGAGCTTTTCTCTGTCGGCGCTTTCTCAGCATTTCCGCCGCCCCTTTCTACAGCTCCGCCATTTTCTGTAGCCGCACAGCACTCCTTTCCTTCCCGGATCCGGTTATCATATTCTCCGCCCAGCAGGTTCAGCACTGCTTCATACCTGTAATCACGGATGCACAGCATACCGTTTTCCGTCCGGCACTCTCTCAGCAGCGCGGCGGGCAGATAATTGAACTCGATCTGATGCTCATACAAAGCTGCGATCTCCCGGAAGGGAATGCGGTTGTTGTCACACAGGACAGCCACTTTGGCTCCGTTTACCGAGTCCGTCATCAGGAAGGAGAGCCGCTTCATATAATCGGAAAAATACCGGTAATGCCGCCACCAGATATTATTGGGCCCCACATCCGGCGGCCGCTCCTGCTTTCGTTTTCCATCCACACTGTAATAAAAGGCATGAGGAATAAATAGGTTCACTCCCCGGATTCCCATCCAGTTCAGATACCACTTCATATCCTTTCCCGTAAAATACCAGGGAATCTTTTCCCGGCAGCAGACTCCGAAGCACTCGTTGGAATTTCGCCTTCTGCCCAGGTGTCTTGCAATATCCGCCGCCAGCTTTGCCTGGACGCTGTCCGCTTCCAAGAGCCCTCCCGTCTCGGGAGATACCCTCCGCATGATCAGATCCTGCCCCGGCACATGAAAGTACAGCTCCTCCTCCACATCATCACTTTCCGCCGGATGTCCCATAAGCCATATGCCGTGCTCTTCGCACCAGCGGCTTAAAGCGCCGTAAAAGATCTCTCTCAGATGCTTTTTGATCAGACGGTGATAAATGGCTGTGGTGGCGTTTTCCTCGCCGGTAAACAAGCCCTCCAGCTCCTTCAGGCATCCGCCCTCATCGATGATCTCCTTTTCCATCCCATCCGCCCACTCCCGAAAGGCTTCCGCATTTCTCCCCAGGGCGCAGGGCTCATCGGTGAAAAAGCCGATAACTGTATTTCCAAAGTAATCCTTCAGCTCCTCATAATAACGGTCATGGGTCAGATGGATGAACAGCGCTACTGCCTTCGGATTCAGAATATCCGCCGCAGCGGGCGCTCCCTTTTCTCCATCGTCCTCCCCGAAATGAATGCCCCGTATAGTTCCCTCAGTGGCTCTTCTCACCAGATACCGCCCTCCGGAGAGGCGCGCTATCACCGGATCCGGACCGGGCTCCCGGGTGATGGTGATTCCTTTTGCTCTATAGGAAGGATCCGCTGCCGCCACCATTCCGTGGGCGGATCCTGAAGGGTACATTCCTTCGTCGTAGAGCACGATCTTCATGTCCAGCCGGGAAGCTTTTTCCACCACGAACCGAACCATTTCAAAGTAAGCGTCGGACAGATAGGGCATATCCTCCGGGATTCCGATCCGCGGATGCAGCACCAGAGCATTGACTCCCTTTTCCACATAGTCTTCCAGCTGCGCGCTGATTCGCTCCCTGTCAAAGGTGTCGTTAAAAAACCAGAAGGGAACCGGTGTAAACTCCCTTGGTGGATTCCGAAGCTGGCCAAGCAGGTCCTTTATGGGAGTAACCTTCCATACTGTGCTCATTTACCTTTTCACCGCCTTTCTTGTACGTCTCTTTCCTCACGGAAACGGCATAAATTTTTACATTATGCCGTTTCCCGCACCGATTTTTTCCGCGTGCAGACGCTGTGCATTTCCCGAAGGATTTACACTGCCAGCGCCCGTATCATATCCGCAGCCTCGCCTCTTTTCACCCTGCGTGCAGGCTCCTCCTTTTCGGAAAGGATGCCCAGCGCCAGGCCCTCCAGAACCGCTTTTTGAGCCCACTTTTCTGTCTGCTCCACCAGGGCCGCATTCTGCGCATTTTTCTGTGCCGGCTCCACCTTTTTTCTCCCCCGAAAGCCGTTCATGGCCATGGTCAGAAGCTCTTCCAGCAGGAGCTCACTGTCGGGGTGATAACACCCGTCCTCCGTCATTTCCCTGGGGATGATGCCGTTCTGCCAGGCACATTCCACCGCCCCCGCATACCACTCGTGACCGATCACGTCCCGGTACATATCGTTATAGACATTGGTTGGGAAGAACTTCAGCGCCTGGATCAGCATGGGCAGTACCTCCGCCCTGGTGATCAGATCATCCGGCCTCTCGATCTGGGTCAGAAGCTCTCCCTCATCCAGCGGATTCTTTTTATTCTTCATCCGCTCCGGACATACCGGCAGCACCAGGCATCCTTCCGGCTGCCAGCACTCCTCCGGCTTCTCCTTCTCATCCGGCGCAAACAGCTCCGGACAGATTTCTCCAAGTCCCGCGGCGATCACCCTTGCCGCCCGGAATGCCCCAAAGTCATTGCTGTGGGTATAATCTGCAGGATAGAACCAGGCCTTGGCCTGCTCCAGTCCCTTTTCCAGGATAAACGCCATACTCTCTTTATGCAGATCGATCACAGGAACCTGAAGCGCTTCTCCGGTTGCAAGCACCGTATCCGCATATTTTTCCAGGAAATCATTATAGCTGTCGTCATCCCCCTTCCAGCTGTTGCGGGCAATGGGGGTGATCAATACCGGGAAGGCGCCTTTCGCCCGGATCTCTTCTATATAGCGGATCAGATTATCCCGGTATCCGCCCTCCGCCAGCAAATGGGGAAGCTTCTGGTCATTGTGGGCAAACTGAATCAGCACATAGTCGCCGGCCTTTAAGTTTTCCTCCACGATCCTGTAATGTCCCTCCTGCCGGAAGCTCTCCGTGGTGAGCCCCGAATGGGCATGATTGCTCACGGAAACGCAGCCGGGCAAAAAGAAGGACAGCATCTGTCCCCAGCCGCTGTAGCTGGTTCCGGGAGCATAGGGGTATTCCGCACTCTGATCCGTCACCGTAGAGTCCCCTGCGATATACACCACCGGACACTGCACCGCTTCTGCCTCCAGCGAAGAAAGCCAGACATCGCCCACCAGCGCAATATCCACCGAGGTATCCTCATAAGCCTGTGTCTTTCCCCGGGGGACGATGGCGCACACATGGATCAATGTCCGGATATAGCGCCGCTCGCCGGCAAAGAGTGTTCCCTTCCACACCAGATGCCTTCTGCCTGCAAACAAAATTACGGGTACCGGCTCAGTTCCCGGATTACAGATCTCCACGGAAAGGCAAAAGCTTCCCGCCTCCCTCATATCCGCCTTAAACTGCAGGGGAATCTTTCTTCCTGACGCTCTCCACTCCGGCTCCGCCGGTGCAGGGAAAAGAGCGCAGCCCTCTTTTCCCTCCTGAATAAAGGTAAGCTCTTCATCCTGATACCACCAGATGGGCTCAAAGCCGGAGTTTAATTCCGGTAGCTGAAGAAACTCCTGCTCCCTTCTGGCCCTCTCATCCACAAAGCCGAAGCTCCCTTCTCCGGCATAGCGGGCCTCTGCGCCCACTCTCACGGCGCTCTCTGTGCCTGCTCTCACAGCGCCTTCTGCTCCCGCTTTATTCTCCGGCTGATAGCTGCCAAACACAAATTTTATTTTTTTCATTACAGCGCTCCATCCTTGTCTTCATCTCCCGCTTCCAGGATGCCGGAGAAAAATGCCAGGGCAAGTCCCTGTCCCCATCCCTGGATCCAGCGTTTGGAGATATCGCAGTAGCCTTCTCTGTCCTTCATCACTGCGGTTCCGCCCGACACATTCATTACCTTGCCGTCGGCGCCCACATTCTCAAGAAGTCCTTTGATGGTCTTATTGATATATTTGGAATGCAGGGGATTTCCCTTTTCCACCATGGCTGCCCCGATCCCTGCCGAAGCGGAGATTTCCTCATAGGAGCCCTCATCGTCCAGGATGGTCCTCCAGAGGCCGTTTTCTGTCTGGAGAAGCTTAAGGGCCGCCAGCTGCTCGTTTAAGGAGCCGGTGATCTCCAGGAATTTGGGATACAGATAAGCCTCCGGCAGAGTGCTTCCCACCCGGGACATGGTGTAGGCCGCCCAGGCATTGGCTCTGCCCCAGTGAAAGCCCGACATATGATCCCCTGTAATATTGTTGTAGCCGTGATAATAAAGGCCGTTTTCTTCATTCTGCAGATAGTGGATATGCCAGTAGTACTGGTTCAGGGCATCCTCGATGATCTCCTTGTCCCCAAGCTTTACGCCTACCCTGAGCAGAAAATAGGCCGCCATAAACAGGGTATCCGCCCAGGCCTGCTCCGGGAAGTCATTGTTAGCGGAAACCGTATGCTGGAGCACATGATCGCCGAAGCGAAGGGCCTGGGTGCGCAGATAGTTTACCTTGCTCATGGCCACATCCCAGTACTTCTGATCCCCGGTCTCCTCATAAAGGGTGATCATGCTGTGACCCATGGCACAGGTGTTGACGGTCCAGTTCCTGGGAAGTCCCAGCTCCATGTATTCGTCCACTCTCTCCCTCAGCATATCCAGATATTCTTTCTTTCCGGTGGCCTTATATGCCCGGCAGATTCCGTAATAGGCCACACCGCAGGGCCAGTCCCAGGTCATATCCATGTTCATGGTCTTCTTCACAATACGGTCAATGGCATCCTCAATCACATTTTTGTCAAATTCAAGCTTTAACATTTTATTTACTCTCCCTTCTGATTTCTGCTGCAGCGTTTTCCAAAATCTCCTTCTCGCCGATCACATCCGACAGGCTTTCCTCTATCCTAAAAGACCCGGAAACCTTCAGCCCCATTACGGATCTGGCATAAAGCCACGGGATCTCATGCTCATACACATCCCTGGGGGAGGGCTGTTCATCGAATACGCCCGGCCTGTGGATACTCTGTTTCCTCCAGGTGATGTCACAGTCTTTGATACAGATATCCTCTATCTGCGCCTCCTCCTCGCCTCCCAGGAAGATACAGGATTCCGCAAGGAGTCTTACCTGTTCAAAGGTAATTCTCCTGATCTTTCCGATCTTTTTCCTCTCCTTTCGTACCTCCTCATTCCGGTAGGTGGATGAGAGGAAGAAGGGTTCTCCCTTTCCCCACCAGCGGGGAACGCCTCTGCCCCCTGGCGCGTCCGCATAGCGTTTGACAGATCCGGTTACATGATGGATCAGGATATCCTCTATGGTACCCCCGTCCCGCACCCAGATGCCCACGGCCCGTGAGCATTCCCTTACCACACAATTGGAAAAAATTACGTTCCGGATGTCCCCATAGGTTTCCGTCCCCATTTTAAGCGCCGAATCACGGGAATGCAGGATACAGTCGGAGATCACGACATTTTCGCAGTTCCCGTATTTTTCCCATATGGGCTTTGTGGCCTTCAGAACAATGGCGTCATCGCCGCTCTCCACGATGCATCCCCGGATGACCACATTCTGGCAGGCATCCGGATCGATGCCGTCGTTGTTGGGTCCTCTGTCGTTGTTGAAAATGCGGATGCCATCCACCAGCACATTTCTGCATCCCGCCATATGCAGGGTCCAGAAGGAGGCGTCATAGAAGGTGATGCCCTTCACGGTCAGGCCATCCACATCCTCCAGATAGGTGGTACGGGGGCGGAAGTCCTTTACGCTTAAGGGACATTCATGAAAATCTCCGTCCAGCCCCGCGTCAAAATAGACATCCCGCCCTCTTCCGTCAATTCTTCCCTCACCGCTTATAGTAAGATTCTTTTCATGGCAGGCATAGAGAAAGCATCCGTTTTGGATCCCGTCCATGGTGTTTTTCTTATCGGACTTTTCTGAAAAGTCAATGATATCCGCCGGATCCAGGCTCACTGTAAGGGTGCTTCCTGCCTCCAGATACAGCTCCATATCAGACTTAAGACGAATGGTTCCTGATAGAAAATTTCCTGCCGGGATCACAACTCTCCCGCCGGTTCCCGCGCAGGCATCCACGGCTGCCTGAATCATCTTCTGATTGTTGACGGCGCCGCCTTCCACCGCGCCATAGTCTAAAATATTATAGATCATAGATCTGCCCTTCCCTAATCAAGTACTACTTAAAAAACTGCCGCAGAAATGCATGTATAACATCTCTGCGGCAGTCATCACTCAGTCACAGCTGTGTCCGTATCAATTACAATATCTGATTAATGATACTGTCCGGCATCAAATGCTGCTTTCTTCTCGTCCAGGATTTCCTGATATCCTGCATCCAGGTATTCCTGTTTCATTTCTTCATACATGGTCTCGAACTCTTCGTCGCTGGTTGCTCTGGTAACAAGCTGTACATAAGACTCTTTCCAGAGCTCAGTCAGATCTGAGGAGTACTCAGCCAGTGACTCAATCGGCACGGTAAAGCAGGTGTCGGGATCAAATCCTTCTTCATACTTCTCCTGATATTTCAGAATATCTTCGATCAGATACTCATATCCCACAGGTGCGTTTACATAAACGATTGCTTTTCTGAATTCTTCCTCGGAATCATACTTCTTGTTGGCATTTACCAGACACCAGTAGTCACCGTTGTCGTTGTTGGAGAGCTTCTCTTCTCCTGTGTAGCCTGTAGGAGCCTTTACGCCGTCCTTTAATTCATAGTTCTTGCCTTCAAAACCATTCTGAAGAACCGTGAGTACCTCATCCTGGTTCATCCACTCAATGTACATCCATGCGGCAATTCTCTCCTCGTCGGTTGCATCCGCATTGATACCATAGATCATACCAAACGGCCAGTATTCACGTGCCTGGGATTTTCCGCCGGGAGCGTTTGCACCGGGGTCAAGAATGGCAAGCTTGGCTTCCGGATTGTTCTGCAGCAGAGGCTGAATCACATTCTCCATGGTACCTGCATTGATATAGCAGCTGTAGGTAGCGGCCTTACCGGAAATAAAGTTGGCCTTTGCCTGGTTTCCATCCTGATCCAGATAGAAGTCAGGGTCGATCAGACCGTTCTGGTACTGATAGTTCAGGTTTCTCATATATTCCTTAGTAGGCTCCCAGCTGAACGCTGCAACAGCCAGATCGGAATTCAGAGCAATACCTTCTCTGTCGCTTAAATCTCTGAAGCTGTTATCAAAGTTGAAGGATTTGTTCAGTAACTGGCCGCCGCCTGAACCAACGGTAGCAAATCCATAGCCTGCATCTTTGAATTTCATCAGTGTGTCATTGAACTCTTCCAGTGTGGTGGGCATGGGAAGCTGAAGCTCATCCAGCCAGTCCTGACGGATCAGGGTACCAAAGTTGGAGGATACCAGCTCGGTACGGTCTCCCATGGCAACCATCAGCTTGCCGTCAATCACGCCATAATCCTGAATGATGTCGCCCATTCTCTCCCAGAAGGAAGGTGCATAATAAGCGATCTCATCGGCATTCAGCTCCTGATAAGCGCCCTGCGCATAGTAAGCAAGGATGTTGGGATAATCATAATGGAATACAAAGGTAGGAGCGCTGCCTGCGGACAGAAGCTGTGTAAAGTCCTGCACCTCAGTGGAACGTCCGATGGAGATGAACTCCACATTTACATTGTACTTGTCGCCGAAATTCTCCTGGATCCACTTTGTCCAGTAATTGTCTGTGGGATTCCAGCCTTCCCATCCTCTCTCGTAAACGGGAACCTGCAGGGTAACCGTCTCCGGGAAACCGCCTGAATAATCTGTGAAGTCGCCTGCTGCTGCAGTTTCGCCGCCGGCCTCTTCCCCTTCAGTTTCGGTCTCTGTCTCTGTTTCTGTTGCAGAAGTATCAGCCTCTTCTGTCTGCGCCTGATCAGCATTGTCAGAAGATGCGTCGCTGCCGCTGCCGCCGCAGCCGGTAAGCGTTCCTGCAACCATCGCCATTGCCAGTCCGGCAGCGGCAAGTCTTTGAAGCGTTTTCTTTTTCATTCTATATCCTCCTGTTTTTGATATTTATAGCAACCGCATACAGCGGAAACTATCTTGACTTTTGTGCCGTCCGCATGCTGCGAATACAGCAGATTTCTCTCGGCGGACGTGCGCGTCCATAAGGTTAACCCTTCACCGCTCCGATCATGGTTCCCTGTACAAAGTACTTCTGTACGAAAGGATATACCAGAATAATCGGAACCGTTGCGAACACGATACATGCCGCTTTCAGGATCTCAGGATCCGTAACCGTGGAAACCGCCACATCATTAATGGACCCCTGTATACTCTCCGTGGCCGCCACAATCAGGTAATACAGCTTTAACTGCAGAGGACGCAGAGCGGTATTCTGCTTGATATAAAACATGGCGTCGCTGTAGGTATTCCACCGGCCCACCGCATAGAACAGGGTCAGGGTTGCCAGAATGGGTTTGGAAAGTGGCAGTACAATCTTTCCCAGAATGGTATAGTGGTTTGCGCCGTCGATCAGTGCGGATTCCACCAGAGAGTCCGGAATACTGGATTCCAGGGAATTCTTCATGATCACCAGGTTGTAGGCGCTGAATGCCAGAGGCAGAACCAGAGATGCCATTTTCTCCAGCATTCCCAGCTTGTTCATCAGGATGTAATCCGGAATCATACCGCCCTGGAAGTACATGGTGAAGATGAAAAGCAGGTTTAAGAATTTGCGGCCCCGCAGCGTCTTCCTGGAAAGAGGGTATGCCGCACATACGGTAATAATCATTCCCATTAAGGTGAACAGAACCGTCATCAGCACCGTCACGCCGAAAGAAACGATAAAGGAATTATCACTGAACACCTTGCGGTATGCTTCTGTGGTAAAGCCCTTAGGGAGCAGTACCACCTGTTTTGCAATTACATAGCTCTCTGAGCTTAAGGATTTGGCTATTACATGAATGTAAGGGAGCACGCAGGTCAGGGATACCAGTGTAATAAAGGCATAGATCAGAACATTAATTGCAATACTGCCGTTGCTGACATGATTTAATTTTGTATTTGCGTTTTGTTTTGCCATTTCCAGTTCCCTCCTTATACCAGACCGTCTTCGCCGAGCTTCTTGGCGATCCAGTCAGATGCAAGCACCAGGATCAGGCCAATCACAGACTGGAACAATCCCAGCGCTGTGGACTGGCTGAATTTCATATCCTGAATACCCCATTGATATACCAGCACCGGAATGGTCATGGTATATTCGGTAGTCGCATAATTCATCAGGGCCATAATACGTTCGAAGGACCCGCCCATGATCTTGCCCAGCTGCATGATCAGCAGGATCACGATGGTGCTTCTGATGCAGGGAAGGGTCACGTTCAGCATCTGCTGCCAGCGGTTGGCTCCATCTACTCTGGCGGCTTCATACAGCTCCGAATTCACGGATGTGATGGACGCCAGATAGATAATGGTTCCCCACCCCATGGACTGCCAGGCTCCTATTACTATGTAGGTGATCAGCCAGTTGGTATCCTCCTGCAGGAAGTTGATGGGGGCTCCCCCCGCATTCTGGATCAGTGCGTTTACAACACCTGTATTAACAGAGAAAAGCTGATATACCAGACCGCCGATGATAACCCATGAAAGGAAGTGGGGCAGATACAGAAGCGTCTGCGTCACCTTCTTAAATACAATATTCTTCACTTCATTTAACAGAAGCGCCAGAATAATCGGCATCGGGAAACCTACGATCAGATCCAGCACATTTAACAGCAGTGTGTTGCGCAGGGACTTCACGAAGTTTCTATGGCCGAACACCTTGGAGAAAATCTCAAATCCGACCCACTCTCCTCCAAAAAATCCGTCCTTGATCTTCCAGTCCTTAAAGGCGATCTGAAGCCACGCCATAGGGACATACTTGAAGAGGATACAGAAGAACAGAGGAATCAGCAGAAGCGAATAGAGCTGCCAGTCTCTTTTGAAGCAGTCCTTAAAGCTCTTCTGCTGCTTTCTGGCTTCCTTGACAGCCAGCTTTTTCATAGTTGCATCACTCATGAGCTTACCTTCCCTTTCTTAAGTAACAACAGGATCCTTACGTTTACCCACATATCAGGTTCCCGTTGCCATGAATAAAAACTTTATGCAATTTTTATAATTCAAGTATAAAGAATATAAATTTTTTGTAAATGTTCACTTTTGATGCAGTGTTTCATTTTTGACCATCAAAAAAATCCGCTGTTTTATAGGGTTTTTGCGGATTTCGTCTTTCTTTTTCCCTTTTATTTTCAGTGAACTTCCTGATGTTTTTCTGCTTTTGCAGCCTGTTTCGGCCAGTTTTAATACCAAATTTAAGGAGGAAAGTCAAAATTAATAGTGCACAATGTATGACTCTCCCCCAAAATCAAAATTTTATTTGTCCATTTTTCTTAAGCTGTTGGGTGTTGTTCCCTCATACTTCTTAAAAAATCTGTTCAGGCTCTGCACATTGTGGTATCCCACCTGTTCCGCAATATCAGAGAGCTTTTGATCGGTGGTTATGATCAGCTCCTTGGCCTCTCTGATCCGGCAGCGGTTGATATAGTCTGTGAGACTGATATCCCCGTTTTCTCTCACCACATGGCGCATATGGGAATAGCTGATTCCCATGGCGGCGGCTGCCTCCTCAAAATCCACATCCTCCCTGTAATGTTCATCCAGCCAGCCCAGGATACGCTCATAGAGATGCATCTCTTCCGCCTGCTCCACATCCTCATCCAGATACTCCTGTACCTTCCGGACAAACTCTCCTATAAAGGCTTCAATCTCTTCGATGGTATCCATTTCCACAATGGCCGTATACACCTGCCGCCCGTTTCCCAGGAACCTGGAGATCTGAACCTGCTCCTCCACCAGTGTCCTGATCATGCTCCCCACCAGCTGCTGGTAGATCAGCACCACATTGTCATAGGAGATATCATCAATGGCGACGATTTTTTCCCGGACTGCGGAGAACTCCTCCCGCACGGCATCCATATTGTGCAGCTTCAGGTTATTGACAATCTTTCTCTCACTGTCATAGGGGTAATGATATCGCCTGCTCTCATTCATACGGTCCCGCCAGAAGATCACCTGATCCTTTCCGGCAATGATCCGGTGCTTTAAGGCGCCGGTCGCTTCGTCCATACATTCATTCAGATCGATCACATCTCCGTGCACCGCGCTGACTCCCACCGTCATGGTATAATCAAATACCTGCTTTAATTCCGCCTTGATCATCGTCAGCCTTTCCAGAATATAGGCTCTCACCTTTTTCTGATCATAGGTTCGCAGATTCAGCACCGTCACACAGGTGGTGGAGCGGAAATAGACTGCCCTGGCAAAGTACCCTTCCGAATTCAGCAGGCGCGAAAAAATCTCCTCGACCTGAAGAAAATAATACATTCTCTCGTCCCAGTTGTATGTATGCAGGAAGCTGCTTCCTCCGTCCACGCTGGCCAGCAGCACGATAAAATGCCCGTAGGGGAACAGCTTGTTCAGATTCTCCTTTTTCTTCTCTCCGTCCAGCGTCCCGGAGAGAATCTCCCGCAGCAGAAGCCGTTCGCTGTCCGAATTTCGGGCCTCCAGAATGGTATGGATCTGGCTCTCCTGCCTCTTCATTTTTTCAAAGGCCTCCCGAAGATAATGCGCCTCATTCTTCGCCCACTTTTCGTTCTCTTCCTCTATTGTCATATTTTCTCTGATCGCACCCACCAGATTGCGGAAGGGGCTAAACAGCCAGTAAAGGATCAGTACCACGGCAACAAGGCCGGCTGCTATGGCCAGACTGATCACCAGCATTCCCTGATAGGAGATCTCATGGGCCCTGCGCATCACCTCTTCCAGATTATAACTTGCCACGTAGGTCCAGTCATTGACATTGGATTTCCGGAAGGCGCAAAGATAGCGCACTCCATCCTGCTCATAGTCAAAATATCCCTGATTCGTCTCCAGCCTTGCTATGGTATCCGCCACCTTCCGCTCCTCCTCCCCTGCCGGAGAAAGGGCCTTATAAGGATGGCAGATCACATGATTGTCCGCGTCCAGAATATAGCAAATACCTGAGGACTGATCGCCGGGATTGATAAAATCACTGAGCCTGGACATATAAATATTACAGACCACCGTTCCGCCCTCGGCGGAGATCAGCGGATTGATGGTATAGACATAGGTAAGCACCGACACCCTGTTCTGATAGGTTACAAGAGCTTCCTCCACCTCCTGGGTCTCTGTCCCGTAAAGATTTCTGGCGATCCATTTCCCCCGGACTCCTTTTTTTGCTCCCTTTCTCTCTTCCGCAAGCCAGTCAAGAGAGGGGTAACTCTCGGTTTTACACACGCCTCTGTCGGTAGAGATCACGTAGTCGGAACGATCTCCCATGTAAAAGCAGGACTGTACCATTTTTTCCGTGCCGAACACTCTGTCCAGATAATCCGTGGCATTCCATACCGCCTTGATCCGGCTGATATCGCTCCCGATGGCACGGAAGGAAGATACATCCGAAAGCCCCTTGTAGGCGGAATTATTGGCAAACTGGATCACATTTCTGGTGTATCCTCCCAGGATCAGCTCGGTCATACTGCTCACAGATTCCAGGTTATCCAGCTTGGACAGGGCGATGTTTTCTTCCGAATACTGCGCCGCTCTGTTCAGCACATGGTAGGAGATCAGCGCAGTGGGAATGATCAGCACACACAGTATGGTCAGAATACTCTGTCCCCAAATAGATATCCTTCTCAATTTACTTCTCCTTTGTTATCCGCACTTTTATACTGCTCCCGTTATCTCCTCAGTCCAAAACCGTCCTTTTATCCACTAAAAACACAGGCTCTATCACAAGGAAATTCTCGCCTCCCGCCTTCCTTCTGTCAAAATGGCTCTCCGGATCCACCGCCATCCAGCCTTTCAGGGCCTGAGAGATGGACTGATCATCCCCCCGCAGATTTACGTTAGTTCTGGGCTCCTCATAATAGGAAAAAAGGATGTTTTCATGGAGCGCAATGCACTGGTATTTATCTCCGGCATGAATCCCCTCGTCCACGATCGCCTTGTGCCAGTAGGTATAGGAAAAAAGCTTCTCCGGGTACAGGAAGGCGATCCGTCCCACCTTCGTCTTCTCTCCCGCTCTCTCCGCCTCCCATTTCAGAGGCTCGTCAGGCAGAGCATGATGAAAAATGTGATACATGTAAGCCCAGGGCGTTTTTCCATCTTCCTCCGGCCAGCTTTCCAGAAAGGGCGTAAGCTCCGGAAGGAACTGTTCCGGTTTCATTCCCGGCTCCAGAGCTTCATAATATAAAAAGCACATCTGCCGGTAACGGTAGAGGCAGACGCACAAAAGCTCTCCCTCCCTGATTCTTCTCTGTGCAGATTTCCGCGCCTGATCAACCGCCCTTTGAAGCGCTTCCTCCGATCCGCCTTCCTTCAGACATCCTCTGTACTGCTCTCTTATAATCATATTTTTCTCCTATTTATAGTTCCGCAGCCCTCCTTCGGTACACCCTGATCTGGAATAAACTACGGTCATGTCCCATGCACGTAGTTCATTCCGTGTACCTTCGGACGGCTGCTGTTTTCAGTTCCGCAGCCCTCCTTCAGTGCGCCTTGATCTGGCATGAATTCCGGTCATCTTCCATGCCCGTAATTCATGCCGCGCACTTTCGGATGGCTGCTGTTTTCAGTTCCGCAGCCCTCCTTCGGTACACCCTGATCTGGAATGAACTTCGGTCATGTCCCATGCACGTAGTTCATTCCGTGTACCTTCGGACGGCTGCTGTTTTCAGTTCCGCAGCCCTCCTTCAGTGCGCCTTGATCTGGCATGAATTCCGGTCATCTTCCATGCCCGTAATTCATGCCGCGCACTTTCGGATGGCTGCTGTTTTCAGTTCCGCAGCCCTCCTTCGGTACACCCTGATCTGGAATGAACTTCGGTCATGTCCCATGCACGTAGTTCATTCCGTGTACCTTCGGACGGCTGCTGTTTATAATTCCACCGTTTTGCCGCCCGGAATCTCCATGATCTCATTATCTGCCTGGATCCAGACGCTCTGTGCGCCGGGATTGTAAACCAGATCCCCATCCGCCGTAAATTTCAGATTATGTGCCGCCTTCATATAATCCACGATTTCTATATTAGCGGCATACCAGATATCGTCCCTGCCTCCCATCATGCGGCAGAAATCCTCTATCAGACTCCAGTTTTCATCCTGGGTAAATTCATAGCTGTGTCCCCATACGTACATCATGTACAGATACTGGGTCTTGTTAAGCTCGCAGAATCTCTCTCCGTTCTCTATGAGTCTGTGGTTGTGATGGCAGGTAGCCTTCCAGGTCAGGTAATTTTCCGGCATGGCAAAGTCGTCCGTATCTCCCACTACCCGGCAGTACTCTATGCCCACCCCCGGAAGAAGACGCACAATCTCTTCATTATAAGAGCCATTGGGATAGGACATGCCGCGCACCGGATATCCTGCAATCTTTTCCAGCCTTCTGCGGTCCTCCAGCACCTGCAGCGCCACATGCGGAATGGGACAGCGGGCAATGGTGGGATGGGTCAGCGTATGGCAGGAGATCTCATGCCCCTGATACAGCGCCTTCCATTCCTCTGCAGGAATCCTTCTGGGATCCTTGATGCCGGAATTCAGATGAAAGGTCCCTTTGATGCCATATCGGTTGAAGATTTCCACCAGCCTGCGGTCTTCCTCTCTCCCATCGTCATAGCTCATGGTCAGTACTTTGTGCTTTCCGCCCGGGAAGCAGATGTATATTGTTCTCATATGGTAAGTCCTCCTGTTTTCTCTAATAAGACTATTGTAGCAGAGAAATGAGGGGATGTACATAAAATATGTTGACAGCAGACTGTGGGTATGTCACGATAAGGGTGCTTTTCAGAAGTTTGGCCGAAAGGGCGCCCGGACAGGTGTTAATTTCTGCGTCGCCCCGCTTTCGCTCGACAAAAACGTAGCAGTACCAGGCTCGAAAAAACCTCGCCAGGTGCTGACGTTTTTGAACGGGCTCCTTCAGAAATTAACACCTGTCCGGGCTACAGTTCTGGCAGGCCTTCGGAAAGGTAACCGCTATAGGTGCCACACAAAATTGAAACGATATCGCCTCAGGCAGGAAGGAAGATACGTCTGATATGGAAAGAGAGATTACTGTAACATTAACTACGATGTGTATGATCTGTGATGGGGACCGGGTTCTGGTGCAGGATCGGGTTAAACCGGACTGGTCGGGACTTGCATTTCCCGGAGGGCATGTGGAAAAGGGGGAGTCCTTTACGGATTCGGTGATCCGGGAAGTCCGGGAGGAAACCGGCCTGATGATTGAACATCCTGTTTTATGCGGCGTCCAGCAGTGGGAGCATGAAAATGGCAGCCGCTATATTACTTTTTTCTTCAAGACTTCCTCCTTCAGCGGAGAAATTATTTCCTCAGAGGAGGGAAAAATCTTCTGGATCGACAGAAAGGATCTTTCCGCACAGAAAACCGCCAGGGAATTCAGCCATATTCTGCAGATCTTTGAGCGGGATGATCTGAGCGAATTCTATTTGAAGGAGCATCAGGGGATGTGGGAGAGGGTTTTCTTTTAAAGTTCGAGATATCGGCCAGGGTATGACCATAGTATTAAAACAGAAGATATTATTGTATTCACAGCTATAGATTTATGATAGAATGCAATCAATATTATTTAGATAATAGCCCGTTATACAAAGAATAAATGATAGGGAAGAAATGCGATGACCATAGAAGAAGTATTGGCATTTGAAGAAATGCAGATATTTGATCGAAAGAGTATTAATATTGATCCGAAAGCGTTGGCAATACCAATTATAGCATTTGCAAATGCTGATGGTGGAACAATTGCGATTGGGATATCCGATAAAACGCGTAGAATAGAGGGTGTAGATTATGATATTGGGAAATTAAACGAGCTTCTTCGGGTACCATTTGATTTTTGTATTCCGACTGTAAAGGTTGAAATAGAAAAAATACAGTGCACAGATTTTAAAGATAGAAAGAACCATGTACTTTTGATGCATATAGAGCCGAGTATGGAAGTACATGCAAATCAAGCAGATGAAGTTTTTATGCGTGTGGGAGATAAATCCAAGCGACTTACATTTGAAGAACGTATGCAGCTGATGTATGACAAGGGGGAAAGATTTTTTGAGGACAAACCGGTTCCTGAAGCAGATATAGAAGACATTGACTTGGGTTTTGTAAAAAATTACATTGATCAAATTGGTTATTCCAAGACCCCTATGGAATATTTAAGAGAAAATAAAGGATTTGTAAAAGAGAAGAATGGGGAAGTACAGATCAGTTCAGCTGCGATATTATTGTTCGGGAAAAATCCGCAATTATATTTTCCCAGAGCCCGCGTACGCTTTATCCGCTATGAAGGCACAGAGGAACGTGTCGGTGCAGAGATGAATGTAATTAAGGATGTTATTTTTGAAGGAACTATATTGAAGATGATAACGGATGCTGTCGCATATTTGGATACACAGATTAAAGAGAAAACATATTTAGGGGAAGACGGACGATTTGTAAAAGAAGAGGAGTATCCGAAATTTGTCCGACAGGAAATTATTGTAAATGCTGTTACACATCGTGACTACAGTATTCGTGGAACGGATATTCAAATAAAGATGTTTGATGAAAGGATTGTTGTAGAAAGTCCCGGAAAATTGCCGGGGCTTGTGAAGACAAATAATATCCGGCATACACATTTTTCAAGAAATCCTAAAATTGCGGAATTTTTGAAAGCATATAGCTTTGTAAAAGAATATGGTGAGGGTGTTGACCGGATGTGGAAAGAACTTGAAGCGATTGGTTTGCAGGGACCGGAATATAGAATGAACGCCTTTATGCTGCAGACTATAATTAGAAATAATGCTTTATTTGAAAGCAAACCACGGTTTGAACAGGAAAACCACGGTTTGCTCGCTGAAAAACCACGGTTTGAGCAGGAAAACCACGGTTTGCCCGCTGAAAAACCACGGTTTGAATCCAAAGAATCACTGTTTCAGATTATTGACAATGCAGTATCCAGGAAAGAATTAACTCCTGTCATTGCAGGAAATGTAAAAAAAGTGATAGAAAAATTTGATTTACATCAGATTTTTGGCAGGAAAGAAATTAAAAAGGAATTAGGATTTGGAGATTATAAAGCAGGGAAAGCGATTGAAGCAATGCAGTCATTAAACCTCATAATACCCGTAGCGGGTAAGGGTAAGGGCAAATATATTTTAAAAGAGATGCAGTAAACGGCTTTTTGCCCCAACTTAGCATTCGTAAAAAAGTTTATGACACTAACCTGACACATATGTGCTCCTTTTCGGCACGCTACCCGGCAGCCGCCAGAAACCGGACCATATTGTATACACAGATCAGCATAATTATGACCATAAGTCCCATGAACAGCCTATTGACTCCGGCACCGTCTATGTGTCTGTTCACCGCTCTCCCGGCAGCTCCTCCCAGAATTCCGCAGATGACCATGACCGCCAGCAGCTCTGCGCTGCATTCCGGCACCGTTCCGGATACCAGCGTGCTGATCAGACTGGCAGCCTGGGAAAATAAGATAATATAGAGGGAATTCTGTGCCGCCTTTTTTGTATCCATGGAAAAGAAGAAGGAAAGCGCAACCAGATTTACAGGGCCGCCCCCGATTCCCAAAAAAGAGGAGAGTATTCCCAGTCCCCCTCCCACCAGCAGACAGACCCGGATACCTGAGAAATGACGGGTTTTTATCCGGCTTTTTTTCAGTGTGTAAAGGAAGGTTCCCATGGTAATGAGCAAAAGACACAGGGCCTGCACCGCTCCCACCCGGTTCTTATTTCCTGTCAGCGAAAGAAGATACTGGAACATCATTTTCCCCGCAATTCCTCCCAGAACGGATCCCGCTGCCAGAAAGGTACCCCTCTTCCCATCCACAAGGCTGGCGCCGCTGATCCAGGCCTTCCCTACCGAATAGCAGGACATGGAAAGTACGCAGCAGCCTGACAGAAAGCTGATGGCATCCACCCCCAGGACCCCAAAGGCATCCAGAACCGGTTTGATCAATACTCCGCCGCCGATTCCGCAGACTGCCCCTGCCACCGATGCCAGAAAACTGACCGCCGCAAAGACCATATAAATCCCCATTTCTATCTCCTCCTGTTTCCCTTTGTCTGTCCGGACACCGATCTGCAATTTTGAATCTGTGCAGACCTTCCTTTCGTACTCCAGTTTAGACGAGAAACTTTTCCCTGTGAATCCACGATCTTCGGTTTGGGATCTCTGATTTTTGCATTTTTGTATGTCTTTCTCAAAAACATATACTTTTTTCATATTCCATTACTTTTTGTATATCTTGTACAGTTTTCATTGTAAAATCCCGCATCTTTTTGTATAATAGGTTTAAAATTACTGGAAAGGGTTCTTCTGATGAACAAGAATAAAATTCCAATCACCTTCCGTAAACGTATGATCCTGTATAATCTTCTGATGATCGTGTGTATCGCCTGTATCATCAGCATCTATACCTATTCCTTCTACCGGAATGATGCCATCGCCAGTGAAACGGCCGATTCTGCCGGACGGCTGCATCTGCTCTCTTCCCGGCTTGAAATCGCCTGCAATGAGCTGATCAATATCGTCCAGAACTGTGCCGGACGCAAATCCTTGTTCCTTACCTCCATTCTCTCCGAACGCGATCAGCGATCCAGCGAGGAGGCAGGTATTTATGCCGCAAAGGTACTGAAGGATCTCTGCGCCGTTTCCGGATACAACGAATACATCCACAAAATCACGGTATATGAAAAGGACTCCCTTTTTATCCAGGCCGGGATCTCCTACGGCAGCGGAAATGATGCCGACTGCATTATGGCCGCGCCCTGGTTTGATGAGCTGCTGCATAAAAATATGCAGGAATATACCCTGACGCTGAAAGATAACCCCTTTCCCCTGAACGCCAAAACCATCCCTCATATTCTTCCGCTGCTCCGGCCGCTTCAGTATTCCAGGACAAAATCTCCCCAGGACGCATGGGTCTGTCTCATCCTGTCGCCCAAGCTGTTTCAGAACACGCTGGAGCTTCTGCCCCAGGATAAATCCGTACTGATTATGACCGGTGATTTTTCTCCTGTCAGCAGTATCAACATGGATGCCTTTCCCACTGAAGAGGTGCAGGCTCTTCTGCGTGCCCATCCGGAGCAGACTGGAAGCCTGAAGACCCGGCTGTCAGATCTGGACTGCATTCTTACCTGGGAGCGCCTGCCGGTCAGTGGTCTGATCCTCTGTGAGGTTCTTACTCTGAAAAGTATTTCGCCAAACTCCAGAGCCATACTGGCAACGGTGGGGCTGGTTTTTCTCTCCTGCACCGCCATCGGCTTTTTACTGTCCCTTTTGTTTACCCGTTATCTTACCCGGCCCATTTTGCGCCTGATCGATCATATGGAGGTTATATCGTCCGGTGATTTCAGCAGAAACCCGGAGATTGAATCCAATGATGAGCTGGGAATCATCGGCAGACAGATCAATGAAATGTCATCTCATGTTTCTGTCCTCATGGAAAACCGTATCCGCGATGAGCAGGAAAAGCTGAACCTGGAGATCAAAATGCTGCAGGCCCAGATCAATCCGCATTTTCTCTACAATACATTGGATTCCATTAAGTGGATCGCCACCATGCAGCACAACACGGGGATTGTACGGGTGGTTTCGGCCCTCTCCTCTCTGCTGAAAAACATGGCCAAGGGCTTTAATGAAAAAGTGACCGTCCGTCAGGAGCTGGACTTTCTGGATCACTATGTCACCATCGAAAAAATCCGCTATATAGAGCTGTTTGATGTGGAAATTTCCATCGATGATGCCGCCTTATATGATGCGTGCATTATAAAGCTGACCCTGCAGCCTCTGGTGGAAAACAGTATTTTCTCCGGCATCGAGCCGAGCGGAAAACCGGGCCTGATCCAAATCCATATTTACGCGGAGGATGAGGTGCTCTATATCAGTGTCCGGGACAATGGCATAGGAATATCAGAAGAAAATATTGCCCGGATGCTGACGGATACCTCCCGTGTGTCCAAGCACTATATGAGCGGAATCGGCCTTCCCAATGTTGACCGCAGGATCAAGCTTGTATACGGTCAGCAGTATGGTCTGAAGGTCGAGAGCGAGGTAGGAGTATATACCTGTGTTACCATATCGCTTCCGCTGGAATTGAAAGAAGGAGCTGCTTATGTACCGAATAATCCTGATTGATGACGAACCTTTGATCCTGGCCGGAATTGCATCCCTGATCTGCTGGGAAGAACATGACTGCTGCATTGTGGGAAAGGCTACCAACGGCCCTGCCGCCGTTGACCTGATCCTGGAGATGAGACCCGATATCGTGATCACCGATATCCGCATGCCGGTGATGAACGGCCTGGAACTGATTCAGGCCTGCAGGGAAAAAAACTGTGAGTTTGCCTTTATTTTCCTTACAAATCTGGAGGATTTCCAGCTGGCGAAGCAGGCTGTGCATCTGGGCGCTACAGACTATCTGGTGAAACTGGATCTTCAGCCGCAGATGTTGATCCAGGCGCTGGATAAAGCCAAAGAGCACTGCTCCCGCATGGAAAGCCATCATAACAAAGAGCTGTATACGCATCTTTTAAAGGACAGCCGGCAACAGCTGGAACGGAATTATTTTTCCCAGCTGCTCCTGCATTCCTCACCGGACAATGCGTTTATTCCCGATCCGGAGATCGATGCACATTATCAGAATGCTTATCTGATTCTGTTTCAGATGAAACCGGAACAGATTCATTTCGGCCAGACGGAAAGCTATGACTTTCAGTTTATATTCCATCAGCTTCTGGACATCGTTTCCGGCATCGGATCCCGCTATTTTTCCAGTCATACCATGCTCATGCCTCAGGAGGATATCATGCTTCTCGTGGTTTCTCCCAAACCGGAAAACGACAGCGAAAAGTCCCTCTCGGAATTCTGCACAAAGGTAAATGTTGCCCTTGATACCTATTTTGCCTTAACCGCCCTGTTCGGCATCAGCCTGAAAAAAAGGGAAGTCTCCCTTTTTCCCGACGCTTTCAAGGAGGCGCGTGCCGCTCTTGGTCACTGCTATTATGATTCGGCCCTGCGCATTGCCTTTTATAACGGTCAGGAATCCCGGTTAAGCCAGCCGGTCCCGAGGGAATTTAATATTAACTTTCTCAAAAAGTCCATGTCGGCAGCTGTTCTTGAAAATGAGAGCCAGGATTTAAAGGAAATTTTCCATGAGCTTTCCGAATTGTTTACCCAGTACAAACCGGATAAACCCCAGGCCGTCAGCGCCTGCATCAACATTTATTCCTATCTCCATGATCTGCTGCAAAACGAAAGCTCCGGGGAAAACGTCTTTCCCTACAGCATTGACATTGCCAAGCAACTCTCCGGACTTGCCAGCCTGGATGATATCCTGCTGTGGTTAGAGAGCTTCTGTGAAAAAATATGCGCCCTTCTCACAGAACGGAAAGAAAAACGGTCCGACAAATTCGTTTATATGGCAAAGCGCTATATCCATGAGCATTACCGTGAAAAGCTGACTCTGTCCGAGATCGCGGAGCACCTGAAAATTAGTCCCGGCTATCTCAGTTCCATATTCAGCCGTTATATGAACCGGACGGTTTCCGACTACATTGCCGAAGTAAAAATCGAACATGCGAAAGAACTGATTGATTCCGGCGAATACCTGATCTACGAGATTGCAGATCAGCTGGGGTTTGATAATGCCTACTATTTCAGCAAGGTTTTTAAAAAGGTCACCGGGATGGCTCCCAAAAACTATGAGTGCTGGCGCAAATTAAACCGGGAATAAGCAATCTGTTTTTACATTTATTTTGAATGAAAGGAAATTTGTATCTATGAGTAAAAAAGTAATTCTGATCATGACCGACACTACTCGCACCGATATGCTGGGCTGCTACGGGAATCACGATATGTACACGCCCAATCTGGACCGGCTGGCGGCAGAGGGCATCCGCTTTGACCAGGCCTACACCACACAGCCTGTGTGCCAGCCGGCCCGCTCCGCCATTTTCACCGGAAGCTATCCCCATTCCTGCGCCGGATGGTCGAACTGCATGGGGCTCTCCGATAACGTCCAGAATATCGGACGCCGTTTGACGGATCACGGTATCCACAGCGCTTATATCGGGAAATGGCATCTGGATGGCGGCGACTATTTCGGCCTTGGCCGCTGTGCAGACGGCTGGGATCCCGACTACTGGTATGATATGCGGAATTATCTGGAGGAGCTGACGCCGGAAGAACGCTTTGTCTCCCGTCAGGCAGGCAGCATGGAAAAGGATGATATCCGGGAGGAATTCACATACGGGCACCGCTGTTCCGACCGGGCAATCGATTTTCTTCAAAAGCATCGGGACTGTGCCGGAGATTATTTCCTGGTGGTCTCCTACGATGAGCCTCATGATCCCTGCCTCTGCCCGAAAGAATTCTGGTCCAGATATGAACACACGCCGTTCCGCCGCAAACAGAATCTGTATGATACGCTGGAAAATAAACCGGAGCATCACAGACTCTGGGCCGGGGACAATTATATGAGGGCTGCCTCTCCGGATTTCTCCATGGATTTTAAATATTTTCTTGGCTGCAACAGTTTTGCGGACTATGAGATCGGCCGTGTGTTGAAGGCAGTTGACGAATATGCCCGGGATGCCGTCGTGATCTACACCTCTGACCACGGCGATATGCTCTATTCTCATTCTCTGACCCAGAAGGGACCCGCCATGTATGAGGAAATCACCCATATTCCCTTTATTGTACGGGGCTTCGACAAACATAAGACGGATGCAAACCCCGTATCCCACATCAACCTGGCTCCCACCATCTTTGATATTTTCCAGGTTCCCATTCCAAAGGTTTTTGAGGGAAAAAGCATTTATGAGCAGCTCCGGACCGGAACAAGAACCAATGATTATATCCATATGGAATTCGGAAGATATGAAGTGGATCACGACGGGTTCGGCGGCTACCAGCCCATCCGCTGTGTTTTTGACGGACGCTATAAGCTGGTCATCAATCTGATGACATCCGACGAGCTCTATGACCTGAAGGAAGATCCGGAAGAAATGAACAACCTTATCCTTTCCCCCGCGTTAACGGCAGAAAAGCAGCGTCTGCATAAGGCCCTGCTGGATCATATGTATCAAACGCGGGATCCCTTCCGCGGATACTACTGGGAAAACCGCCCCTGGAACAGTTATCCCCAGGACCGGACCTGGGACAGCCGCCGTATGACCAGACAGCGGGAAAATGAGGAGTACGAGCCCAGACAGTTAGATTACGGAACCGGTCTTCCCATAACAAAAGCAGTTCGCAAAAAAGGAGAGTGCAGCTCTCAGCCGGTCAGAAACTGCTGATCCATCGGGCAGGGAGAAAATTCTCCCTGTCCATGCGCAAGACGCATGCTGTGTCAGCAACACATTTCCCACGCATTTATGCGTGTACGCCCCTGCGCAGTCAAGCAGAGGAATGATTTTACCCGCACATATCGAAAGCGGAAGGTTTGCACCTTCCGCTTTCAATTACGTCTCCTGCTTATACACTTTTTTCATCCCACAAACGTTCCGGATACACACCTTCCTTTTTCAATCTGCGGATCGCCTCCACTACTCTTTCCTTATCCTCCCGGTATGTGACGCCATACCAGTTGTCGGCAGACCGGAGCACCTTCACATCCGCACGGCCTTCTCTGATCAGCTCATCCACCACAAAGGGCAGGAAATATTCACATTTCAGCGGATTGACGCCCAGGCTGCGATCCAGAAATGCCGGGAAGCGTTCCTCCAGCTCCCTGATCATACCGGGTGTAAATCCCCACAAATTCATGGATACCACGGTATCCTCAGAAAGCGGTATCCAGCACTCCCCCTCATCCTCCGTATATTCTGCCAGATTTCCATGCTTTTCAATCCGGGTTCTCTCTGTGATCCCGCGCAGCATTCCATGCTCATCCAGCAGGCACACGCCTCTGGCCACATGGCCGTGATCCGTCAGTGTCTTATACAGTTCATAGCCCACCATGGCATAATGACAGCGGTCGTCGTCTTCCATCCGGGAGAGCTGTTCATACATGGTCCTGAAGGCGGATTTTCCGTAATAGTCGTCTGCATTGATCACGGCAAAGGGAGCATCCTTCAATTCCTCCGCACAGCAGAGCAGCGCATGCCCTGTCCCCCAGGGCTTTGTCCGTCCTTCCGGGCAGGTATACCCCTCCGGCAGCTTTTCCAGCTCCTGATAGACATAGACTACCTCCGCATATCTTTCCATACGCCTGCCGATATATTCCCTGAATTCTTCTTCTATGGCTTTCTTAATGATAAAGATAATCTTTTCAAAGCCCGCCGCCACTGCGTCGTAGATGGAAAAATCTATGATCAGGTTCCCGTACTCATCCACCGGGTCAATCTGCTTTAAACCTCCATACCGGCTTCCCATGCCCGCCGCCATAATAACAAGTACCGGTTTTTTCTTCATCTCTTTTCTCCCTTCTATTCCCAAACTCCAAAACCCCAAAACTCTTTTCTCTATGACTTTTTTCTCCAAAACTATTTTCGCGAAAACTATTTTCGTTCCTTTTCCCACAGGAACGGATCGTCCAGCATGGCCAGATATTCTTTCAGCAGCTTCCTGAATGCCAGGATGACGCTGTCCCGGCAGCTTCTTTCGATCACCCTGGGATGAAGCTGCCAGGGATCCTGCAGGTCGTCGTACAGATATTCCGCCTGCTTTTCTTCCGGCATATAGCCATTTGTGATCACATAAGTGTACTGCCGCGTCTTGATGCCTCTCCATCCATGCGCCTTATGGGTCATCCCCAGTCCGGCAAAGGCCGATACACTTTCCGGCATACCCGGGTAAGAGCACAGAAACATATGCTCAGGCCCATGCTCTTCTTCTCCCAGTGCGGCCGCCTTATGGCTGACTCCCTGGCAGGTATCCGGCACAGGCAGATCCAGAAGCGACAGCAGGGTAGGCATATGATCCGGACTGGCGAAAATCACCTTGCTTTTGCCGGGACTGATCCGGTTTTTCTGCCTCATAATCAGGGGAATGTGGATGGCTTCCTCATACCAGATATTTTTGCTCATCAGCCCATGAGAGCCCAGCATTTCCCCATGATCCGCAGAAAGCACCACCAGCGTATTTTCTTCCATCCGTTTTTCCCGCAGATAATTCAGGATCCTTCCGAACTGCCGGTCGATCCCGTATACCGCCGCGAAATACTCTCTGGCTATGGTCTCCATCTCAGGCGTACGCTTATCCTCCGGCACATTGGGGCGCCACATGATCTCCAGATCCCGGAACCTGTCATAATACTCCTCCGGCACCAGCTCATAGGGCAGATGGGGCGGGTTATAGGACACAAACAGGGCAAAGGGCTTATCCTCCTTTCCATGTTCCTCCAGATAGTCCAGGGCCCTGTCTGTTTCATATTCCGCCGACCATTTCCCCGGGCGTATCTGTCTTGGGGAATCGGCCCAATAATGAGGATTTAAGTGATCGTCGCAGGCCCCATATGAGAGCCAGTAATCGAATCCCTGCCGTCTCTCTCCCGGAGGCGTATAGGCGTCCCAGTTCTCTGCCCCGGATATGGGATGACCGGTAAAGTTCTGTTCCGATGCGTCCAGATGCCATTTCCCGATATAGGCAGTCTGATACCCGCTCTCCTGCAGCACGTTCCCGATGCAGGTTTCCTGGGGTTTCAACATCAGCTTCTCCTCCAGCCCCGTCTTGCAGTTGGTCCAGAGCCCTATGGAAAGGGGATATTTCCCTGTCATCAGGCTTCCGCGGTGAGGCGTGCAGAGAGGAAATGTACTGTATGCATTTTCAAAGCAAAGACTCTCCCTGGCAAACGCATCCATATTCGGGGTCAGCACCTGATCCTGCCCGACATATCCCACCGCCTGATATCGCCACTGGTCCGCAAAGATATAAATCAGATTCGTCTTCATCTTCGTTCCTTTCACCAATACATCTTCCACTCTTTCAGGTATCTGGTCAAAGCTTCCATATAAAAGTAATCGCCCCAGGTGTTACATTCGTCTACCCCTCTGTCCCTGCAGGTATTTTCGCCTGAGCTCCTGGCATAGGTTCCGTGAAGCAAAAGGCCGTTGGACTTTTGCGGATTCCTGTTCCCGCATTTCTGGATCAGCGCATACAACATTCTGCCTGCGGCGTCCCTGTATTTTCCTGCCTGCTCTCCCGGCAGATATCTGGCCATTTCAAGCATTCCGCACACGGCGATGGCCGCGGCGGAGGAATCTCTTGGTTCCCTGCTTCCGGTATCAAAGTCAAAATCCCAGTAGGGAATCAGATCCTCCGGCAGGTGATACAGAAAGAAGTCCGTAACCCTTTCAAAAAGCCGGATATAGGATTCGTCCTTAAGATAATGATAGCTCAGCGCTATCCCGTATACCCCCCATGCCTGCCCTCTGGCCCAGGCGGAATCATTCCGGTTTCCCTGATGGGTCACGCCATAGGCCGGCTTTCCGGTTTCTCTGTCAATAAAATAGGTGTGGTAGGTAGAATCATCCTCTCTCAGGACACAATTCATTGCCGTGCGGATGTGCTGCTCCGCTATCCGGGCATAGCGTTTGTCTCCGGTTACCTCACTGGCCCAGTACAAAAGCGGAAGATTTAAAAGGCAGTCGATGATCAGTCTGTACTCCGAGGCTTCTCCCGTATTTCCCCATGCCTGAAGGAATCTTCCCTTTTCCCGGTATCGTCCGGAGAGGTGCTCCGCCGCCATGATCGCCGCCTCCATAGCCATCTCATTTCCGGTGAGTTTGTATGCCGCCACACAGGAAAGACTGTACAGAAATCCCATATCATGGTGATTTACATCAATCTTATTCTTTATCCTGTCAAAAAAGCTCTCCACCTGTACTTCCGCCGCCGCTCTCAGCCTCTCGTCCTCCGTATATTCATAGGCCAGCCAGATCGATCCTGTCCAGAAGCCCGTCGTCCACTCCACATTTTCTGTGGCTTCGTAAAAACCGTTTCTGCTGTTGGAGGAGGGAAAGTGATCCGTAAATAGCGGCAGATCCGCCCGGATAATCTCCACCGCGTCCTCAAGGGCTTTCTCCGCCATCTTTTTGTCCGCCGCCGGATACCTCATAATCGTTTCAAACGTCTGTGCCATAAGCTTTTCCCCTTTCTTTTATCCTTTGATACCGCTGGCAGCCACACCTTCCACAAAGAAGCGCTGGCAGCTTAAAAATACAATCACTATGGGAATCAGGGAGCATACGGACGCCGCCATAATCCAGGCATAATCCGCCCCATACTGGGATATAAACATGCGGATACCAAGCTGTACCGTCTTGAGCTCTTTCGTCTTCAGATAGATCAGCGGTCCCATAAAGTCATTCCACACATTTGTAAAGGTAAAAATGGTCAGCGTTGCCATAGCCGGTTTTCCCAGTGGAAACACGATCTTACAGAAAATCCCGAATTCGTTCAGACCGTCGATTCTGGCAGCCTCGCACAGTTCGTCCGGAATGCTGATATAAAACTGCCGTATCAGGAATACGCCGAAGGCTGAAAATGCCTGCATCAATATCAGTCCCAGGTGGGTATCATTGAGTCCCATTTTGGACACCAGAATAAACTGAGGGACCATGTACACCTGCCAGGGAACCGCTATGGTGGTCACATACATGAGAAAAATTACGTCTCTTCCCACAAACCTGCACTTTGTAAATCCATAGGCGGCCAGACAGCTGGTGCACAGCTGGACAATTGTGGTGATCAGCGTCAGCTTGGCCGTATTTTTAAAGAAGGTAACCAGGGGAAGCTTTTCCCAGATCACCCGGTAATTTTCCGGATGCATGGTTTCCGGCCACCACCGCATCGGTATGGAAAATACATCCTTATTCAGCTTCAGTGAAGAAATCACCATCCAGTAGAACGGAACCAGCATGGTCACCGCCAGACAGATCAGAAGAACATACAGTACGATCTTTGTTACTTTTCTTTTTGTGCTCATCATAATCCTCCATGTTGCCAACACCTGCAAATTTGGGCGTCAGCACAAATTTATCTGTGAAAAATTTATTTTTCACAGTATCCTCCTTTTACATGTCTCTGAACCATTTTCTCTCACCGCTGAACTGGATCAGCGTAATGGCCAGGACGATAACGAACAGTACAATAGCCCCTGCACTGGCAGGACCGAACTCCCAGCTGGTGAAGGCTTTTTCATAAATATAATTCACCAGGGTTTTGGTGGCATTCCCCGGGCCGCCCCCAGTCATTACGTATACCAGATCAAACACCTTGAAGCACTGTATCGTCAGCATGATCAGGACAAAGAAGGTGGTAGGCGTCAGCATGGGCACCGTAATGTGCCAGAGCTTTTGACGGCCGTTCGCGCCGTCTATGCTCGCCGCCTCATAGAGGGAGCTGGAAATGCCCTGCAGTGCTGCCAGATATACGATCATGTAATACCCCATATATTTCCATACACTTACAATGGCAACCGCCACCATAGCCCAGTCTTTATCCACCACCCACCTGGGCGGATCGGCAATACCGACAGCCTTCAGGATCTCATTCACCGGACCAAAATCCGGCTGGAACAGCATATTCCACACGGCACCCACCGCAACGATAGAGGCGATATAGGGAAAGTAAAAGGCAGTCCGAAATACCGCCACGCCTTTCAGCTTATTATTGAGCAGCACCGCAAGCAAAAGGGCCAGGATCAGCGTGGGGATAACGGTCATCAGCGCATAGCTTATGGTGTGCAACAGCGTTCCCCTGAAGATCCTGTCTCCGAAAATATCCGCAAAATTCTGAAGTCCCACAAACTGCATGGGTCTCTGAGAGCCGTCCCAGCTCATCACACTCAAGATAAAGGAAAAGATCACCGGTATAAATACAAACACCGTATAGCCGATCAGATTGGGAAGGACAAAGGCATATCCTGTCATATTGTTTCGTATTTTACGCTTCTGACCGGAAGTCAGAAAAGTTTTCTTCCCGTTTTTCATATATGCATACCTCCATGGATTTTTAATCGAGCAGGGAAGGATTTTTGCCCCCTACTCGCCGCGCGGCCCGCATGCCGCTTTAGCGGCATATTCCCCTGTGCGGGCCTGCTCAATCGAGCAGGGGAGGATTTTTTGTCCTCTGCTCGCCGCGCGGCCCGTGCGCCACTTCAGTGGCATACTTCCTCTGCACGGGCCTGCGCATAAAAGCAATCCCCGGAAGCCCGCCGCAAAATCCGACGCTGAAAAGCTTCCGGGAATGCGTCATGTTAACGGAAGCCGGTTTAATTCCAGCCCTTGATTTCTCCCACTCGCTTTGTCAATTCGGCAATTCCCTCATCCACGCTGTAAGAATGGATCATGATCATCTCATGCACCTCGTTCAATACTGTACGAATCTCTTCGATCTGCGGATCCAGCGGGCGGTCAAAGGAATAATGCGTATAGTTAAGCGCTTCCACATTGCTCTCTCCCTCCGGGAAACGTTCTGCCGCCGCGATGGTCTGAAACGCCGTTTCGGAAGGAATGCCTGTAAAGACTCCCTGCTTCGCCAGAATCTCCGCCGCCTTCTCTGAGGATGCAAATTTCACAAAATCCCATGCCAGATCAGGCTGATCGGTAAACGCACTGATTGCAATGGGCGTAAGTGCCCCCACCGTATAACCGGCTTCGGTATCCTTGGAATGAGGGATGGTAGCAATGCCCCAGTTAAAATCAGTTTCTCCCTCCTCCTGGGACTGCATCATGGTGGCGATAAACCAGGTTCCCATAGGCATCATGGCACACTGCTGGTTCTTAAATACGGAAGAATAATGGATATTGGCCGTCTTTAATGTGGAATAGTCCTGAATATAACCGCCATCCTGCAGTGCAAGTCCCTGCTCGTACCAGGGCTTCATAAAGCTGTAATCCTTTTCCACTACCGTATGCTTCCCATCCTGCACCGCCCAGTTTGTCACCAGCGCCTGCCAGGTATGATTGTGAGAGCCATACACCTTGCTGCTTCCCTCCCCGCTTGTCATTTTGGCAGCCAGGTCATAATATTCTTCCCAGGTCATATCGTTAGAGGGGTATTCCACTTCTGCCGCATCAAAGAGATCTTTGTTGTAGTAGAGTACATACCAGTCGTTTCTGTAGGGAAGAGAATAAGATTTTCCGTTGTACATCAGCTGTTCCGCCGCTCCCTTATAGATGGACAGATCCAGATTATCCTCTTCAATGAAATCATCAATTGGAAGGAGCTGTTCCTTGTCCGCCATCTGGAGCATGGAACCCATATCCTTGACCCAGATCACATCCGGATCCGGCTGTGCTGCAGAAAGGCTGATTCCCAGTGAATTGTTATACTCGTCCGCAGACGTGTCGATTACTTTGATTTCCACATCCGGGTTTTCCTCTTCATATGCATCGATCACAGCCTGGAACTGAGGGCTCGACTCATTGTCCCATGTGGTTACAGACAAAACCTGCTTCCCTTCCGGCGCGCCGGAATTGCTCCCGGACGTCTCTCCCGCATCAGATGTCTGCGCTGTTTCTTCTTCCCCGCCCTGCTGATCCTGTACCGTTTTGCTCTGACAGGCCGTCAGCATACCGCACACCATAATGCCTGCCATCAATGCCGCTGTTAATCGTCTTTTTCTCATGATCCATATCCTCCTTTTGCTGTTTCGTCACCGTTACGATTTATTTATTATAGGGAACGGCAAAAATTTTTGTTTTTGTCGTTTACTGTATATTCAGTCTATCAAAAACCCGGTTTCCTCTGAATCAACGATTTTCGGATTCAGATTTCCTTTTTTCAGCATTCTTTTTCTGTCGCTGAAAAAATATGTTTTTTTTATTTTCTGTTACTTTTTTATGGCAGGTCTGCCTGCAGGGCATCCTGATGCCTGCAGTTTACACAGACGCCTTTCGTCAGAGCAAGGTGGGCAAGTTCTTTTCTATAAGATGAAAAAGGCGAAACAGCCCCGGCTTTTCCGCCAAGGCTGAATCCGCCTTCTGCACTGCTTATCATTCAGTTTTTCTCTATTACTTTTCTTTTACTTTTTCATCTTCCGCGCAGACAGGCAGCAATTTCCTTCATCCTGGGCAGGCAGCTGTCAAAAAACATCCGGTAAGATTCACAAAAATAGTTCTCTCCTCTTTCCGTTCCCGGCTGTTCCCGATGCCTGCGACAGCCTCCGCGGCAGATGGCAAAATAAGGACAACTTCTGCATTTTAGAGTATGATTTACGGAATTTTCCACGAACCTGCTTTCTTTTCTTCTCTCCTCAATGGTCCGGAAACTGTCCGCTTTTAAGTTCCCGATACAATACTGATCCAACACATAAAAATCGCAGGGATATACGCTCCCATCCGCCTCCACAATATTCTGAAAGCCGCATATACCCCGCTGCTCGCAAGATTCCGGCTGCTGCCCCAGAAGGATCCCGATATAATTTTCAAACTGACGGATATAAGGCTGTTTTCCCTGTCTTACGTCAAAATCCCACAGCTCAAACAGCTCAATCAGAAATCTTCCGTACATCTGCGGCGTCAGAGAATATTCCTGCTGCCCCTGCTTTTCCTGGATGGGATCCAGGCACGCAATATATTGCTGCCAGGAAAATCCCAGTTTTCTGTATTTTTCATAAATTTTCCGGATTCTGGGCGCGGTTTTTGCATTTACCACGGTCAGAACATTGAACTCCACTCCTGCCTGTTCCAGTCCCCGGGCCGTCTCCAATATACGGAAATAGGTGTCCTGTCCGCCGGCATCCTTCCGGTATGCATCATGCGTTGCCCTGATGCCGTCCAGAGACAGGCCGATGAGAAAATGGTGCTCTGCAAAAAAAGAGTACCACTGTTCATCCAATGCATATCCGTTTGTCTGCAGGGAGTGGAAGACCGCAATATTTTTTGTATTATACTTTTCCTCAAACCTCAAACACTGCCGGTAAAAATCCAGCCCTGCCAGCGTCGGCTCGCCTCCCTGAAAGGCAATCGTACACTGCTCCCCGGCAAAACTGAAGATTTCCCGTATGACGCACTCCAATGTCTCCATGCTCATGATTCCGTATGAGGCCTGGCTTCGCTTCCCCATCTCATCTGCATAGAAACAGTACTCACACCTCATATTGCATAATCCGGAAGCCGGTTTGATCATAACATGGATTTGCCTCATTTTTGTACCCCCCAACTCTTTTTCTTTTGCGGCTTTTTCTTTTGTCTGCATTTCGTAATTGCCCTTTTTCCCCCTGCATCGTATAATAGATCCTATACAAGATGCAATGAGGTTACTGTGAAAAATAAATTTTTCACAAGGTGAACAAGTTCACCTTACAAATATTGTGCCGACGCCCAAATTTGCAGGTGTTGGCAACATGGAGGATTATATATGAATCAAGTGATCGATACCATCAAAAAGCGCAGCTCCACACGAGGGTATACGCCGGATCCTCTGACAGAGGAAGAATTAGAAGCTCTGATTCAGGCAGGACTGCAGGCTCCCACGGCCGCCAACAGGCAGGAAATTCACTTCACTGTCCTCAAGGGAGATCATCCTGTTCTGGCAGAGCTTGAAGAAGAGAAAAACCGGCTCCGGGATCTCTCCTCCCCTGCCCATAATTTTTATTATGAAGCGCCCGTAGTAGTCATTTTAAGTGCGGACAAAAGCTATAAGTGGAGCGCTCTGGATGCCGGTATTGCCGTGGAGAACATGGCGCTGGCCGCAGAAGCTCTCGGTCTGGGAAATCTGATCATCGGCTGCATTGACGACGCCATCAAAGGAGAAAAGAAAGACCACTTCTCCTCCGTCTTACAGCTTCCTGAGAATTACGAGTACAAGATCGCCATTGCCTTCGGACACAAGGCTGTGAGCAAGGAGCCTCATACCTATGACGCCCAGGCGCAGGTTACCCGGCTGTAGGATCAGCGACCATGCGGCCTGCGAAAGCGGCAGACTGAGCATGATGAGGGTTTACTGTGAAAGTCCCGGACAGCGGCTGAGCAGCTGGGCAAGCCTGCTTGCACAGCTGTTCAGACATTGGACGGGCAAACCGGTACGAGCAAGAAGACCAACGGGTCGGAGTGCGAATACCGGCGGCGGCAAGGGTGTGGATGCATGAATCAACCGACTTTCATCTATGGTAGAGCGACGCATGAATGTTTCGTCAGCACAAGAGCCAGCCGAAAGGTAGATAAAATTTTCAAAAACCCCCTATCCGAAAATTCCCTGCAGGATCAGAAAAATCAGCAGTACCGGAAGGATGCGGGCCATGTAGATACGAAGCCATCCGGGTATTTCAGGTCCCTCTCCGGTATTGGCTTCTTCACGGTACTTATCAAACCCCCAGCCCCACCGGGTCACGCAAAACAGAAGGTAACAGAGCGATCCAACAGGAAGGATCACATTGCTGACCAGGAAATCTTCCAGATCCAGAATGGTGCTTCCCTCTCCCATTGGCTGAAAGGAAGACCACAGATTATAGCCCAGCACACAGGGCATGGAAAGCAGGATCAGCACTGCCAGGTTGATCAGGCAGGACTTCTTCCTGTTCCAGCCGAACAGATCCATTCCACAGGAAATGATATTCTCAAATACCGCAATAATCGTGGAAAATGCCGCAAACGTCATAAAGATAAAGAACAGCGTCCCCCAGATCCTTCCCCCTGTCATACCGTTAAATACGTTGGGCAATGTAACGAAAATCAGGCTGGGACCCATGTCCGGACTGATCTGAAAGGCAAAGCAGCTGGGAAAAATAATCAGACCGGATACCAGTGCAACAAAAGTATCCAGCGCCGCAATATTCACAGCTTCTCCCAGAAGCGTCCGTTTTTTGTCAATATAGCTTCCAAAGATCGCCATGGAGCCGATCCCCAGGCTTAAAGTGAAAAAGGCCTGATTCATTGCCTCTGTGATGGTCTTTCCTATTCCTACCGCTTTCATTCTCTGAATATCAGGAAAAAGATAGAATTTCAGCCCTTCCATACCACCTTCCAGCGTCAGACTGTGGACTGCCAGAATAATGATGATCAGAAATAAAAGGCTCATCATAATCTTGCTGATCCTCTCCACTCCCTGCTGAAGCCCTGCAGAGCAAATCAAAATTCCCGAAGCCACAATGATAATCATTGAAATCGTAAGAATACCAGGGTTGTCCAGCATCTCCTGGAACATCCCGCCTACCTGCGCCGAATCTTTGCCCATAAATTTTCCTGTAAGCATCTGATAAAAATAGTACAGCATCCATCCTGCCACTGTGGTATAAAACATCATCAAAAGATAATTTCCCGCCATTCCCAGATATCCGTGAAGATGCCATTTCTGTCCGGGCTTTTCCAGCCTGGAAAAACTTTTGATAATGCTCTTTCTGCTGGCTCTCCCTACCGCAAATTCCATGGTCATGACCGGCACACCCATAACGACCAGAAAAAACAGGTAAAAGAGCACAAAGGCGCTTCCACCATACATACCGGCAGTATAGGGAAATCTCCACACATTTCCAATTCCCACCGCACATCCTGCAGACAGCAGGATAAATCCCATCCGTGAACCCAGTTTCTCTCTTTCCACTTTTTTCCTCCCTGTATTCAAAGCAAATCTGAAAAAATATTTTCAGTGAAACGATGACTTAATCAGCGCTTCCTTAGTATATCACATTCTTAAGATATTTCCCAGCAAACAATATTTTAACCGCCCTGAGAAATGAACAATGACCCGGAACGCTTTCACAATTTCTCAGGGCTTGTGCGCTGATCAGGTACCAGGTTCCGAGATACGGCTGACGCCCACATAAATATTGGAAATACTATACCAGGTAGGATAATCCACCACTCCGGTCGGAGGAAGGTCAAAGATTCTCTGAAATGCCCGCACTGCTTCCGCCGTAGCAGAGCCGAAAATGCCATCCGCCGCTATGGTGGGAATTGCCGGATAATTTCTTGCAATACGATTTAACTGCTGCTGCATCTGCCGCACTTTTTCTCCTGTCGAACCGATCCGTAAATCATATCCCGGCCAGGAAGAAGGTACCCCTGCAATGCTCACCGCGGTATTGATATACATATCACTTCCGTAATAATAGCGAATAATGTCAATGGCAGAATATCCTTCCTCCCCCAGATACTTGGACCCCCACTGGCTTAACCCATCACAGGTAACTCTCCTGCCATCACAATAGGACGTAAAAATCGGCTGCCTCACTCCGGGACGTGATAAATAATTGGCAAACACACTGTCCACAATTCTGCTGATATTTTCGTAATAATTCCGTCCCGGCATCCATTTCTGGTCATAAGCGGTAGATGACGTGATAGTAAAATTATAGCCCTTGTTGCGATACCATTCCGTATAAACTCTGTTCAGGGTAAAAGACATAATCACAAGGGTATTGGCATATATGGCGTTTTCCGGCCATGTGGCATATATTTCAGAGGAAACAACATTTTTGATATAGTCTCTGTATCTGACATAATAATTGGAAGCAGTAAAATCATCAGGAGGACCATCGTGAACAACAATATATTCCGGTATCACTACCCTGCTCAATACAATCTCCCCGCTCTCATCCATGGGCTTGATCTCGTCTTCCGGTATCTTTGGCGGGTATTCGCCATACAGGGTATGATCCGGTATCACAATCACACTGTCCGGCTGTTCGGCTGTCTCCAGCGGGGTGAGCTGTATGGGCTGTACGGCCGTAACATCCGGAAGTACTTCCGTTCCTGAAATCATAGTCGGCTCATATCCCGGCGCTTCCACCTGTATGTTATACTCGGAATAGGGCTGCTGTTCCACAGGAGTCAGGCTGTATTCCGGGGGCGGGGCTGGCAGATCGATCAGCTGTGTCTGGCCTGAGGAATCTGTATTTAACCTCTCCATCGTCACGTCCGGCATACCGGTATAGGAAATTGTCACCGTTGCATCCTGTATGGGAATCAGTCCCAGCGAGGAGGTCACATTGATCTGCAATTTCCCGGAATAAGTACTGTCCTGCTGAGCACTGTGCAAAATATTCTGGGGCATAAAAATACCTCTGCATCTATACTTATCATATCTTATGCAGAGGTATTTCATTTTGTCACTTTACGCTGCTTTCCTGCTGCCGGGAAGCTTCGCTTTTAAAATGATTACTTCGAAAGTTCAGCGCTCCGGCGCTGAACTGTGCGAAAATGGGGTCACGAAGTGACATCTTCCTCTCCCATTTTCTGCGCATCCGCCGGAGGCCCAAAGTAAACCCCTTTCATTCATGGTGGCATCTGCAATGCCAATATGGGGGTTTATTTTGTTAGCAGCATCATAATATCGTTGCTTCTTGTCACAAATTTACTCATCGCCTCAGGTTCAAGGGGCGCATGCTGCAAAAGAGCCAGGTCATAGAGCTGCTCGCAGATCATATTCACATTTTTGCCCTCTGTGTGCTCCATAACATACTGCACCAGAGGATGATTGGCATTTAAGATCAGCGTCTCTCCTTCCTTTCCCATGCCTCCCATATCCATACCGGGCATTGCATACATCTTCATCATATCCTGCATTCTCCTGCTCTCCTCAGAAAGCGTGATCATAGAGGAAATCTTTTTGTTCTTCAGCTTTTCGACCTTGATGGTAATCTTATCCTTCTTGAGGGCCTTCTTCATTACCTTTCCTACAGCCTCTGCAGCCTCCTCCAGCTCCTTCTCTGTCTTCTTACTTGTCTTTGCGCGGAAGGTGTCTGTCAGATCAGCATCGATCCTCTGGAACTTGATCCCCTCATTCTTTGACTCCAGCTGAGAAATAAAGGGCTGGTCAATATTATGGGTCAGAATCACGGCATCCATTTTGGCAGCTCTGAACATACGGATATACTGCCCCTGCTGCTTCTCATCGGTCACATAATAGATAACCTTTTCTTTCTTCTCCTCTTCCTCTTCTTCCTCATCCTCGCCGGATGCGTCTCCATCTTCATCCACGATCTCGCCCTCGGCTCTCTCTGCGGTGATCACATTGCCGTCCGCATCCACCACCTCGGCTTCTGATGTTTCTTCCTCTGCTGTCCGGATGTCCGCAGTCTCTCCTCCATCAGCCTCCGCCCCGGCAGCGTCTGCTTCGACGGAATCTGCACCGGCTTCCTGTGTCTTTCCTTCTGTTTCGGCTTCCGCCTCTTCTTCCTTATCCGTCTTATTGACTTCCAGACATTCAGGCAGGGTCAGGTACTTGCCATCCAGGTTCTTAAAAAGGATATAGTCTGTCATCTTCTCGCAGAATTTGTCATCCTTCAGACAGCCAAATTTGATAAAGGGGCTGATATCATCCCAGTACTTATCATATTCTTCTTTTTCTGTCTTGCACATACCGGAAAGCTTGTCCGCAACCTTCTTACTGATATAATCAGAAATCTTCTTGACAAATCCATCATTCTGCAAAGCGCTTCTGGACACATTAAGCGGCAGATCAGGGCAGTCGATCACACCCTTTAACAGCATCAGGAACTCCGGAATCACTTCCTTGATATTGTCGGCAATGAATACCTGATTGTTGTACAGCTTAATAACGCCCTCTATGGACTCGTATTCCATATTGATCTTGGGGAAGTACAAAATCCCTTTCAGATTAAAAGGATAGTCCATGTTCAGATGAATCCAGAACAACGGTTCCTTATAATCCTGGAAAACCTTACGGTAGAACTCCAGATATTCGTCTCTGGTACACTCATTCGGATGCTTTGCCCAAAGAGGATTCGTCTCATTTAACAGCTCAGGACGTCTTAAAATCTTATATCTTAATTTGTCTTCTTCCTTCTCCGGTTTGATCTCCTCAACCACTGTATCCGTATCCAGCTTTTCGTCCGCATCAATGGTCTGGGTATCCTTGCTGTTTTCCTTAGAAAGGTAGATCTCCATAGGCATGAAGGAACAGTACTTTTTGATGACCTCTCTTGCCTTGTATTCATTACAGAATTCCAGCACATCCTCATTGATGAAAAGGGTGACAGTAGTACCTACCTCTGTCCTCTCTCCTTCCTTCATATCAAATTCCGTACCGCCATCGCACTCCCAGTGAACAGCCTTTGCATCCTTCTGCCAGGAAAGCGTATCTATATGCACTTCATCCGCCACCATAAATGCGGAATAAAAGCCCAGTCCAAAGTGGCCGATGATCTGATCCTCATTGGTCTTGTCCTTATATTTCGCAATAAAGTCTGTCGCTCCGGAAAAGGCGATCTGATTGATGTACTCCTCCACTTCGTCCGCCGTCATCCCCACTCCGTTGTCGATAAACTTCAGGGTCTTCTCCTCCGGATTCACCATAACCTGAATCTTCCCCTTATAATCTGCGGGTAAAGAATATTCACCCATCATATCCAGCTTTTTCAGCTTGGTAATGGCATCACAGCCATTGGAAATCAATTCCCTGAAAAAAATGTCATGATCCGAATACAGCCATTTCTTAATAATCGGGAATATGTTTTCACTGTTAATAGATAAATTTCCGTGTTTCTCTGCCACGCTCTCTCACTCCTTTTTCATTTCTGTTTCCGCCGGATCTTTTCCGTTACGGCCCGTTATCTTATTACTGACGCCATGAACTTTTCCATATGACGTTTACTATAGAAACAAGTGTAATTCCCTTTTTTTCAAAAGTCAAGGCAAAATTAGCACTCATTTGATATGAGTGCTAATAATTTCGTGAAAATCCTTTATTTTCAGGCTTTTCCCCAATTCTAAAATTTTTATTAACTGAAATACTGATTATAGACATCAAAGAATTCTTTGGTATTCACTTCTTCATTTTCCACAAAAGTCACACTGTTCCAGAGCTCCTCGTTCAGCGTCCTGTTGAGAGAATCCACAAAAGCATTATACTCCTGTCCGAATACCTCTTCTCTTCGCTTCTCCACAATTTTCACCTTATTGGCGTCCGTTTCCTCCCGGTTAAAAGTACTGATACATTTGATCACATGATAGCCATCCTTTGTCTCCACAATACCGCTGATCTCTCCTGTCTCAAGATTAAACGCCGCATCCTCAAAAGCCTGCTCCATGTCTCCTTTTCCAAAGGAATACGTGGTCTTTTCTCCCTCGCTGTACTGAAGAACCAGTTTTTCGAAATCACTGTCCTCCTGTCCCGCAAGATTTGCAATCTCCTCGATTCTTTTGCGCGCATCCTTCCTGTCGTTCTCATTATATTCGATTCTTTTTCCTGTTCCATCCAACGTGCAGGTTTTGATCAAAACATCCTGTACCGTGATGGTTCTGGCTTCATCGTCACTGATCTCGGGGTTAATATCCTTTATGATATACTCATATACCTTGTTCGCCAGGGCAAATTCCGCATAAAGATTCTCAATAATCTCCTCTGTCACCTGCATGGCCTCCCGCTCGGCTTCGCTTAAGGAATCATAATATGCCTTCGCCGCTTCTCCGGCTGTTGCCAGCTCGGATTCGTTCAGAAAAACCCCCTGCTGCTGCGCCAGAAGGTTCATGGTCTTCACCTTGGCAAGCTGGGCAAGCACTGTTTCCTTCACACTGTCCTCCAGCGTCACTCCATCCAGGTTCGTCTGCCATATTTCTTCTCCGTATACACTCTCATACTGATTCTGCGTGTTCGTCAGATACACCATAATCTCCGGCATCATGCAGGACATGGTCTCAATACGGAAAATCTCATCCCTGCGAAATCCTGTCGTGAGCACCAGTCTTGTATCCTTTTCTTTTTCCTGGCAGCCGGGGAGCAGAAGCATCATACTCAAAAACAGAAAGAGTAATTTTTTTCCTCTTTTCATATTTTTTGTATCCCCAAAATACTTCTGGCCACACTGATTCCATTGGCAGAGGCCTGCTGGAGCCCCCGGGTCACTCCGGCTCCATCTCCAATCGCACGCAGCCCCTTAATACTGGTTTCAAATTCTCTGTTCACCACCACTTTATTGGAATAAAACTTTACTTCCACTCCATACAGAAGCGTCTCGTCCGCCGCAATGCCAGGGGTAATCTTATCCAGTGCAATCAGCATTTCTTCAATATCCACCATGATCCTGTGCGGAAACACCAGGGACAGATCTCCGGGCACCGCATCCTTTAAAGTCGGAATCAGATTATTCCGGCAAAGCCGCTCCTCCGTGGTTCTCCTTCCCCGTTTAAAATCTCCGAAGGTCTGCACCAGAATTCTTCCTCCGCAGAGCATGTTGGACAGCTGCGCAATATATTTTCCATATTCAATCGGAGTCTTAAAGGGCTTGGTAAAATTTTTACTCACAAGAATTGCAAAATTCGTATTATTGGTCTTGTAATCCTGAGCCTTGTATGCGTGTCCATTGACTACAGCAAGACCTCCCTCATAATATTCCGCGGCCACCTCTCCCGAAGGATTGGTACAGAAAGTCCTGACCTTATCGTCAAAAGTCGGCGTATGATAAATCAGCTTTGCCTCATAGAGGTTTTCATTCAGGAACTCCATTACTTCATCCCGGACTTCCACTCTCACTCCGATATCTACCGTTCCCGGTGTGGTTTCGATTCCAATCTCCTCACACTTATCCTTAAACCAGTCGGCCCCCTCGCGGCCCACAGCAGAGACAATCTCACGGGCATAAAAGACCTCACCCTTATCTGTCCTGATTCCTGCCGCCTCTCCGTTCTCTACAAGAATTTCCTCAACCATTGTGTTGAAAATAAGTCTCACGCCTTCTTTTTCCAGATGACGTTGAAGCTTCTCGTATATTTTATATCCTTCTTCTGTTCCCAGATGACGAATAGGACATTCCACCAGCTTTAAATTGGCATTGATCGCCTTTTTCCGGATCTCTCTGATCTGAGCCTGCTTATCCGCACCGTAAACCCTGGTGTCAGCTCCAAATTTCAGATAGATATCGTCAGATTCCCGGATCAGCTCCCGGGTTTTTTCGTATCCCAGAATCTCCGGCAGATTTCCTCCCACATCCGGAGAAAGAGAAAGCTTTCCATCTGAGAACGCACCCGCGCCTGCAAATCCCGTAGTGATGGAGCAGGGCTTGCAACCCACACACTGCTTCGTCACCCGCTTGGGACACTGCCGCTTTTCAATGGAGCGTCCCTTTTCCACCATAAGAATCCTTAAGTCCTTCTTTTTATCCATTAATTCATAAGCGCAGAAAATACCTCCCGGGCCTGCGCCAATGATGATTACATCAAATTGATCGTCCATAACCATGCCTCTCCTTTCCGGTATATGCCAACGTACCATACTACTAAAATAGCATAAGAGACAGCCTTCTTCCAGCATTTATTCCCAGTTTATGATTTCTTTATCGTTACCATTTAAATTCCATCCTGTGGTATGCCTATAGTATACCTCCCTCTTTATCATACCATACCTCCCCATCCGTCAGGATATAGTCCTCTCCTCCCAGCACAGCCCGGCAGAAATCTTCTATGGAGTCAAGCCGTCTCTTAAAGGCCATTCCCCCTCCGTAAAGCCGCTTCGTATGGATATCGGAACCAGCTGTTACCGGAAAGCCATGCTTCCTTGCATACACAAAGGCCCGGCTGTTAAATTCCGGATATCTGTGGCTCATACTTAAGGGAGAGGAATGCGCCCCATTGACAGCCTCCACGCCATCCACATCCTTCGGAAACAGACGCAGCTCCGGAATGTAATCCGCCTCTCTGAATGGATGGGCATGGATCACCATTCCCCCCGCTGCATGAATCAGCCGGTACTGCTCGCTGACCGAGGCATCCTTAATCTGAGGATGCGCTTTCAGCCAGGGTTTGTCCACACCATAGATCAAAAACTCTGTCCCTCTATAGCCGGATTCATAGCCAAAAAACACATCAAGTCCAATCTTTTCTCCCTGGTCTCTGGCATTCTCATATCCTTTACAGAACTGTTCAATCCAGCTTTCCCAGCCGAGTCCGGAATCAATACAGTTATTGCCGTACCAGTTGTGATCTGTGATGATGATTCCCGTATATCCTGCGTCTTTAGCCGCCTGCGCCATCTCTCTTCCCGTACTGACCGCGCATGCACTGCTCTCACAGGTATGCATATGTGTCTCATATAAATAAGGATAATCTTCTCTTATCATTCATCAATCCTCTTTCTATTGCTGCATTTCAGACTGCTTCTCATTTTGCTCCGCCGTTTCGCCACATCGTTCATTTTACCCGTCTGCGTTCTTTCCGTCAATCTTCTTTCGTAACTGTTCGGCCTTCGGCTTCACATTACTGATCTGCCCGGTGACAAATCCCGCCGTATGCAGTATAATAAGCTGCATGAAACAATCCAAAGCAGAACACAGTATAATCGGAGGTCAGATCATGATACGGAATATTGTTTTTGATATGGACGGCGTTCTCATCGACTCAGAATCCCTGATCCTGGATGCCTGGAAGGAGGTTGCCGCATCCACCGGAATTGCAGATATTGAACACACCCTGATGCAGTGCATCGGAATCACTGCACCGGAAACGGAAGCTTTGTTTTACCGAACTTATGGTTCTGATTTTCCCTATCACACCTACAGAGCCATGGCCTCCGATATTTTCCAGGCCCGCATTCAAAAAGAGGGACTTCCCGTCAAAACCGGTGTCTATGAACTCTTTGAGTTTCTGCGCGCAAATAATTTCCGGATCGGACTGGCTTCTTCCACCAGAGAGGAAGTTGTCCGCCGGGAAATGGAAAGTATCGGCCTTCTGGATTTCTTTCACATTATAGTATGCGGAGACATGGTATCCCACAGCAAGCCCCACCCGGAAATCTATCTGAAAGCCTGCGAGCTCCTGAACGTCTCTCCCTCCGAATGCTACGCGGTGGAAGATTCTCCCAACGGGATTCGTTCCGCCAGTCAGGCGGGGATGAAGCCTCTCATGGTTCCGGACCTGGTGGCTCCTGCAGCAGATCTGTTGCCCATGATCTACAAAAAGTTTGACGATTTGCTAAAGGTGCGGGACTTTTTAAAGAATTAAACCCGCTTTTTTCCCCGGGAAGGCTTCTGCAGTATTTCTGCAGCCAGACTGTAATCCCTCTCAAACAGCTCCTCGCACAGCTGAAGCTGGAGAAGCTCCCGCGGGATCTTTTCCAACAGTTTTTTCTGCACAAATTTCTTACTCTTCTCTCTATATCCGGGTAAATGATTCAGCTCCTGAATGTGTGCCAGCTCCGGCCTCCATAAAATTCCGATCTTCCGCTCCCAGTCCACCTTCGGGTTGAGCGCAGCCTTTCGCAGTATGTAAAAATCGGTTTCTCCCTCTGTCCGTTCCACAGTGATGATCCCCCACCAGGGAGGAAGATGCTCTGCAATATGCATTCCATGCCTTGTACCCACCACTGCATAATTATAATCATAATACAGATCATAGTCCTTAACCTGCCGCTCCAGCCTTGCATAGGTATCCGCATCGCTTTTGATCTCGATTCCATACAATGCCTCCGGTGTTATCATGACAGCATCCGCCCTTGATTTCCCCATGGTTTTCTCTTCCAGAATCCTGGTTTTCCCAAAGGTCTCCTCCAAAAAATCAAACAGCGGCTCTCTGATATCCTTATCTTTCAGTATTTTCTTTTCCATTTTGCATTCCTTTCCCGTCTTCCTCCTTATACTGATACCGCAAACCCGACAGTCTGTAAAGTCCGATTCCTTAATTTCTCCATATTTGATGCAAAAATGATACAACTTTGATGCTTCTTTGATGCAGAGGGCGTGTAAATTAAATGCATAAGAACATTTAAGATAAAAATCTGCAAAACAGCACATTCCACAAAAGATCCGAAAGGATTTCCGAATGCGCGGAAATGAGGAAAAATGAAAACAAAAAAAATCTTTCTGACAATTATTCTTATGCTGATGGTCTTTCTTGCAAGCACTTCCTCTGTCAACGCTATGGAAGAAAATGCCGAAGATGAGGACAAGGTGTGCTCTCCTTATATCCTCATTCTGAATCCGGATTCCACCCTTGATCACTTTCCTCTGAAAGAGACGAAAGTGACCACCAATATTGACGGTGTTATCGCGGAAACCTTTGTGGTGCAGTCCTATTCAAATGAAGGAGAAAATCCCATCAATGCCCGCTATGTTTTTCCCGCTTCCGCCAATGTGACGATTCATGGGATGCAGATGGTCGTGGGGAATAACGTTGTCACCGCCCGGATCAAAGAAAAAGAAGAAGCAAAGGAAGAATTTGAAACTGCCAAAAAAGAAGGGAAAAGCGCCTCTCTCCTTGAACAGCAGCGCCCCAATGTCTTTACCATGGATGTTGCAAACATTATGCCGGGAGATGACGTGCGCATAGAACTGCATTACACGGAGCTGATCGAACCGGTGGAGGATACTTATCAGTTTGTCTTCCCTACAGTGACCGGTCCCCGCTATGTCAGTCCCTCCAAAAATGAAGAAACCGGAGAGGAAAGCTGGGTGGAAACGCCCTATCTGCCGGAGGGACAGGTCCCCGAAGGGAAATATAATATTACCGTCAATTTATCCACGGGAGTGCCCATTGCCGATCTGTCCTGCAAATCTCACGATATTCATGTGAGCAAAAACGGAGACTCCAAAGCAGTCGTTACGCTCTCCGATCTTAAGGATTATGCCGGAAACCGGGATTTCATTCTGGAATACAAATTAAACGGTCAGGATGTGAACTGCGGTCTCATGGTGAATAAAGGCGAAGAAGAAAACTATTTTCTGCTTATGGTTCAGCCCCCGGAGCGCTGCGAGCTTGAGGATATCCCTCCCCGCGAATATATGTTTGTGCTGGACGTATCCGGTTCCATGCAGGGCTTTCCGCTTTCCACCGCCAAGGGCCTGATCCGTAATCTGGTGTCTAACCTGCGGGAATGTGATTCTTTCAACTTGATGTTGTTTTCCGATGAGATCACACTGATGTCGCCCCAGTCTATGGCCGCCAATGAAAAAAATATAAAAAATGCCCTGGATCTGATCAGCGAACAGGAAGGCGGCGGCGGAACAGAGCTTGCGCCGGCGCTGGAAAACGCCATTGCTTTTCTTGGCAAAAAGCCGGCTCAGAGTATTGTGCTCATCACGGATGGCTATATCTTTGACGAAACGGAAATTTTCGACATCATAGATAATCATATGGATCAGGTCAGCTTCTTCCCCTTCGGAATCGGTTCCTCTGTCAATCGTTACCTCATTGACGGAATCGCCAAGGCGGGACAGGGAGAATCCTTCATTGTCACAGACTCCTCGGAAGCGGAGGATATGGCCGCGCGCTTCCGCACCTATATCGAATCCCCTGTCCTGACAGACATTCAGGTTACCTGCGACGGCTTTGACACTTATGATATTGAGCCTCAGAGGCTCCCTACACTTTTTGCCCAAAGACCCCTTGTGATGTATGGGAAATGGCGGGGCGAACTGACCGGGACCATAAAAGTCACTGGTAAAACAGGAAACAAAGATTATGTACAGGAAATTCCGGTAGATCAGATCACCCCTCTGACGGGCAATCATGAGGCCATCAAATACCTCTGGGCGCGAAAAAAAATCGAACGGCTTACCGATTATGGAATCAGCCAGAACGATCCCGGCATCAAAGAAGAAGTGACTCAGCTCGGCCTTGCCTACAGTATGATGACGCCCTATACCTCCTTTGTGGCCGTGGTGGATACCATTCAGAACCCTTCCAAAAAGAGCACTGATGTGGATCAGCCTCTCCCTCTGCCTCTCCGGGTTTCCGATCTTGCCGCCGGCGGATACAGACTTGCTTCCGAGCCTGGCGATATCATACTGGCCCTGGCGGCTATACTGGCGGCACTCATTTTCTTCCTTTGCCGCGCACATAAGCACCGATACGAAAGAAGCAGGATATGAAATGAATCTTCGAAAAATGAAATTCTTTATAAAACAATACTGGAGTTTGTATCTCACCGGTTTTTTCCTTGTATTCGTCCTCAAGCTCTTTTACAGCAAAGCAGGAACGGAACATCTTACATGGATTCTGGCCCCCACTGCATGGTGGGTCAGAATCCTCAGCGGCGTCTATTTCGAGCCGGTTCCCGGCATGGGCTATATCAATCATGATCTGCAGTTCATTATTGCCAGATCATGCAGCGGCGTTCAGTTTATGATCATTGCCGTGGCCGCGCTGATCTTCTCCTTTGTGCATCGCGCATCATCCGGAGAAGAATCCTTTCCACCACAGAAAAAACCGAGTCTGAAAAAAGGGGTTCTGTGGATCCTGCTGAGTCTGCTCCTGTCCTATCTCTTTACTATATTTGTCAATGGCCTCAGAATACTTTTATCCATGGATCTTCCGCCGCTTCTGGAAAGCCTCTTTTCTTCCGGAAGCGCTGTTTTCCCGGGCGCAGCCGGTATCTGCAGCGGCCGGATGACGCCCGGAAAACTTCACACACTGATCGGGACCGTTGTTTATTTTTCCTCCCTGTTCGTCATCTTTCACCTTGCGGATATTCTCTCTCTGAAATTATTCTGCCCTGCAAAAAAAACTTTGCAGACAGGATCCGCCGGATTCCGGAAAATCCTTTGCCGGCTGCTTCCGCCCGTTTTCTGGTATCTTTTTATTGTACTGGGAATTCCGCTTCTGAACAGAGCCTGTCAAAAGGACAGCGGAAATTTCACAGGCTACGCCTCGCTGATCCTGCCCGTGTGTATCAGCATTCTGATCCTGCTTGTCCTTCTTTCGGCATTGCGGGAACACAGATGTATGCGGGCATATAGACGCATGCGGGCATGCGGGTGCACGTGGGCATGCAAATACATGCGGAAATACCGCAGGAAAAAACAGCAAAAATCTGTTTCCAGTACGGAGTACCAGGTAATCGAGTAGGGAAGAGCTATCTTCCCCTACTCGCTGCGCGCCCCATGCGCCGCTTTAGCGGCATACTTCCTCTGCATGGGGCTGCGCATAGCAAATGCCATGACCGGCCCCTGAACCCCTGGCCTGCCATGGCATATTCCGCTTTTTATTACAGAACGCTTTCTCTGAATTTACCGATCTCTTCAAGATATTTTTGTCCAAGAGGGCTGATTGCCGTTCCTTTCCGTTTCAGATAACCTATGGTCATAACCTCATCCGACTTCAGCCTCACAGCACAATAATCAGAACCGTTCAGGCTCTCACAGATGATCCCCGAACACAGGGTGTATCCGTTCAGCCCTACCATGAGATTTAACAGTGTTGCCCTGTCGTTGGCTTTGATCAGCCGTTTATAGGCATAAGTGCTGAGAACCTCCTCCGCAAAATAGAAGGAATTGTTGGTTCCCTGTTCAAAGGAAAGGCAGGGGTATTCATCCAGCTCCTCCAGGGTGATTTCCTCCTTGCCTGCAAGCGGATGCCCCTTCCACATATACACATAAATCCCACACTTCAGAATCTCATGAAACTCCAGCTCTGACTCCTGGAAAAGCTTGGTCAGCACCGCATGATTAAAATCATTGATGTAAAGAATGCCGATCTCACTCCGAAAGCTCTTCACATCTTCGATCACCTCATAGGTCTTGGTCTCGTGTACGGCAAATTCATATTCATCCATGCCGAACTGCTTCACCATTTCAACAAATGCCTTGACCGCAAAGGTATAATGCTGCATGGAAACGCTGAATTTCTTCTTACTGCCCCGCTTCTCAATGTAGCGGTCCTCCACCAGACGGTATTGCTCCACCACCTGCCTGGCATATCCTAAAAATTCCTTGCCGTCCGGCGTGATCCGCACCCCTCTGTTGTTTCTGTTAAAAAGCGTGATGCCGATCTCCGCTTCCAGCTCTCTCACTGCCTGAGAAAGACTGGGCTGCGCGATAAACAGCGTTCTCGCAGCCTCATTCATGGAATGGGTATCGGCAATCGCGATCACATATCTTAACTGCGTAAGCGTCATTTTTACTCATTTCTGCTGTACATTTCCAAGCGTGCAGCAAGTAAGCTTATTATTTATGCGAAAGGAATCACAGCTCCGTCATAGGTATCGTTTATGTAGGTCTTGATGGCATCCGATTTCAACGTATCGACCAGTGCCTTGATTTTTTCTGCTCCTTCGTTTCCTTCCTTCACTGCAATCACATTCACATAGGTTTTCGCCGCCTCTGAATCGGCACTCTCATAAGCAAGCGCATCCCTGGCCACTGAGTAACCTGCTTCCAGCGCATAATTACCGTTTAATACCACAAAGGCAACCTCTTCCACTACTCTGGGAACCTGCGCCGCCTCAAGCTCCACAATCTCAAGATTGTGAGGATTGTCAACGATATCATTCACTGTAGCGGAAAGCCCTGCGCCATCCTTTAATGTGATCAGACCATTATCCTGCAGCAGAAGAAGCGCTCTGGCCTCGTTGGTAGTATCGTTGGGAACTGCCACACTGTCGCCATCCGCCACATCTGCAAGGGCGCTCTTGGTTCCCGGATAAATTCCGAAAGGCTCATAATGAATTCCGCCGGCATTTACCAGATGAGTGCCCTTCTCCTCATTAAAGCTGTCCAGATACGGAATGTGCTGGAAGTAGTTGGCATCAAAATCACCGCTTTCCACCACCTCATTGGGCTGTACATAATCGTCAAACACTGTAACCTGCAGATCATAACCCTGCTCTGCAAGGATAGGCTTTGCCTGCTCCAAAAGCTCCGCATGAGGTGTGGCGGATGCTGCAACCTTGATCACCTTATCATCCCCACCCTTGCCTCCGCAGCCGCCAAGTACGCTCACTGCCAGAGTGCCTGTCAGCAATAATGCAATAAATTTTTTCATGATACTTTCCTCCTCGTTTGTTTATCTTTGTTTCCTGACAGAGTATAGCACCATTTTTTGTATTTGTACAATATTTAAAAAATTTTACTGGTTATAGGTTATTCCTATTGCAAGCAATGGGATTTATGACTTATAAGGGTTCATTTATCATGAGCAGGCGCTTTGGCGAACAGCCTCAACGGTCTCCGCCTTCTCCAATTCTGGCGCGCAGTGCCGCCAGCTCGGCCTGCAGAGCTTCCTTTTCGGCCAACAACACTTCTCTCTCAGACTTCAATTCCCTGTTTTCGGAAGTCAATGTATCCAACATATCCTGTATGCCTTTCTGCGTGCGGTAATAATCCTCCCGCGCCTCGCACTGCTGGCGGATTTTCTCCTCCTGGCTGAGATGATAGACGGTTTCCGCCGCTTCTCTGATATATTCATTATTCTGTGCCAGCATTCTTAGTTCCTCCCATGTGACTGCTTTGAAAAGAGACGCCCAATAATTGATCTGATAGCGCCGGTCCTCCTCTGTCGCAAGATCGATATGAGTTAAGTCTAACACAGACACTCGCAGTTTGTCACTATATAAAGTGTATGTTTTTACATTTAACAATTTATAAGTTGCATAAAATTCTGGGTGCTCCGGAAACAGAGTAAAGTTCAGGATGCCGATCTGCACCGCCGGACGGACGTCCTGGTATCTCTCTCCTGATCTCAGATTGTCGAAATTACGGCAGAGATAGCTGAGGGAGCGGTCAGTCCAGTTCTGTTTATTCAACACCTGCATTTCAAGATTTATGAGAGTGTAGTTATTCAGCGATACCTTGATATCCAGAATGAATGTTTTGTCATCGATAGCAGTTCCCAGCTCAATGGGATTGGTAATAACTACGGTAACAACATTTTCCGGGGGAAGATGTAAAAGAGAGCAAATCAGTCCTTTCAAAACCTTATTATTTTTCTGAAGAAGCGCACGGAACATGTAATCGTTGGTCATCGGGACCATGAGCGGGCCTGTGGCTGTTATCCATCGATCACAGTGATCAGGTACAGATGAAGGATGGGATAAATGCAACGGCTGACTGCCTGAGCTGGAAGGAGAACCTTCAGATGATTTGATCCTTTTCATAGATTTGTCCTTTCTTTGGAATAGATTGTGTTGGAGATAGAGGGTTGAATCAATCCGAAAAACGAAGATGAAACAGATGAGATAATAATGATAGGGAAACGGAAATTTGTAAAACATTACTTGAATTTATAAAATGTATATCACAGACTGAGTCAGAATGCAATCCAGAATTTTACTTTTTATCATTTTTTAATATTTAGCCGTTGGGATTTCTAATCCGGTTTGCCTGTAATCAGCCTTGCCTTCTGTAGCGTTTTGCCGGCAGGGGAATGAGATGTACTGAAAAATGCCAATTAAACAACGGATGCCTGGCTCCGTCGGCCACTTTTAAGTCAAACAATAATTCACGCTTCGCGAAAGTTCTATTGTCATGAACAAAACCGGAACCCGATAAACGGGCTCCGGCTTTGTGTTTTGTTTCCTTTTTTACAAGCGCTTTGATTCTGTTTTAATTCTGTAAAGATTCCCTGCGTTTTTTCGCATCGGCAATCGTCATCAGTAACAGACAACTGCCAGCCAGGAAAATTAACATATACCACACCACTGAGATATCTCCTGTGGCGGGGACGTCTGCCAAAGGCACATCCTCGTCCAAAAGCTCCGTCAGTTCAGGTGCTCCTGCAAGAGGTACTTCATCGTCCAGAAGGACGGTGAGAGGTACGATCTCGTCAGGGAGCTCCGTTAAAGGTACTTCTTCATCAGGAAGCTCTGCAAGCTCTACCGTTACAGGCGTTTCTGCAAGCGGTGTCGGCTCGTCGGGAATTTCCACACCGGGATCATCACTTAACGGAACCGGTTCATCCGGGATTACCGGATCTTCGGGATCAGTCGGAGGATCTTCGGGGTCTGTAGGAGGATCTTCTGGATCTGTCGGCGGGTCTTCGGGATCCGTGGGTGGATCTTCAGGGTCGGTAGGCGGGTCTTCAGGATCTGTATACGTAACCTCGCTTCTTCTGTCCCAGGACCATGTTGTATTAGTTACCGTATTTGTAGCTGTTACGGTCTCAATCGTCGCGGTGGCTTCTGTTACATTAAAACTCAGTTCAAAACTCAGATCCACTTCAGCATCACTGGTTTCCGCAGTAATAAATGTCTGAGCATCACTGAAACCACCTTTGGCCTGGATAAGATATGCCTTCCCCACTGTCTGGCTGCCTGAAAGTCTTAAAGTTATTTTTGTTCCTTCTTCTAACCGTACATCCCTGATAATATAATTACCATTACCGTCAGGGGTAATCAGACCATACCCTTTTCCTTCTGTCTCCTCAGCCTCTTTCTCCGTCATCGTACCTGCCAGTCGTCTGGTAGCGATAACATTATTATTTGCATCAATTATCTCCACAATTAAGTCATCATTTACTTTACTGGGGGTCACATTGAGAACAAATCCAACATCTGTCCTGTAAGCTTTTTTCTGCTCAGCATTACCATCATTTCCAGAACTCTGATCATTCAATTTATTTAGTGCTGCAACTGCATCCTTCGTATCCTTATACTCTTCTCTGACAGTAATGCTTACACCTGTAATACTGTCAGCTTCGATTCTGTTGCTTTTTATAACCTGCTCTGGATGATCTATCAAGAAACGATAAATCTTATTTGTCAGTTCTGCTTTCTTCGGATCCATATTATCTGGATTTGTACTATTTCCATTTAAGTAATAGTGAACAAAAGGATTGGTATTTATCTCTTCTCCGTTTTCCACTTTCTTATCAGCCACATGAAGTGAACCACTGCTGCCATAGTACCAGATAGCTGCCTGAGTAATTGACATTGCCATCCCCTCAGTTATGCCATCAAGATCATCACCATCCTGATATCCCATGATTGCCAGCCATTCTCTGAATGCACTCAAGCTTCCCGACTTCGAATCAGTTCCCCAATAGCCCTTTGCAGCAATTGCATTAATCTGCTTTGCCTGATCACTGCTTAAGTAGAAATCCTTCTGTTTACTGGCATCTTCCAGATCCAGTTTACCATAAGAATTACCTATCTGAGGAGCCACCGACAGATCAGCACAATATGCATAATGCTCCTTACCATCGCTATCACGGACAATAAACTGGTGGACATTATAATAATGTTGGTCACTCTCTCCATCGTTATAATTAACCCCTACTGCACTTGCTAAACCATATTTTCCTTCATAAAGGTATCCGTCTGTATATTTTGTAACATACGTAGAACGAACCCAACCTTCATAAGGTTTTCCGGCTTCATCTGTCCGCATTGTCACGACTTTAATCCATTTGCCATCTGCTGATTTTGTTCCTGTAGAATAGAAACATTCGCCCTCATTCAGCATAAGGATTTTATTATCCTTTTGAGAACTACTCGGAACACCAGGCTCTTTACGGAGTGCTAAGCCGGGCTCATCATCGTCAAGGGTGTTGTATACTTCATACTTGGTTCCTGTCTGTATATACGATTTACTTACCCAACCTTCAATTACTTTTCCTGTTTTACTATCAGTCTGCATTGTCACGACCTTAACCCATTGGCCGTTTTCTGATTCTTTCCCTGTATAGTAAAACAGTTCTCCGTTTTTCAATACAGTCTTAACAGTACTACCAGTGCTAGCATCACTCCTTACATTTAACCCTGAAGCTGTCACCTCATATATATTCGGTATAGGCTTATCTACGAATCCATATAAATCAGTATTTGTGTCAGTGTGCTTATCCGCTTCCTTTTCCTTGTCAGGTGCTAATTCTGTCGAATCACTTATATCACCATGCCCTTCACCCTCGGTAACCTTACCTGCGGATACCTCAACCTTGCCATCAGTAGTTTTAACCTGCTCTGTGGTGGTCGACGTTGTGGTTGTAGTAATGAACTTATCGCTGTAAGTCACGGTTTCAACTGTCGTTTTGGTACGCCCATCAGGAAGTATTTCTTCTGTAGTGACAATATAACCATTTCCTTCGGCAATATCTGTTACAGTAACTTTTTTGCCGTCGGCATCTGACGCTTCCGGCTTTTCAGGGTATCCATCTGCTGGAACGGACTGATATGTGACTGTCGTTTCCTCGATCTCATAACCGATTACAGTCTCACCTTCTTTTATCTCTTTCCATCTGTACGTCACAGCATTTTCAACCTTCTTAACCACAGTAGTAGTCGTATTGTCGACAGTATTCACTGTCATGACGGTAATGAATTTTCCTTCTGCATTAGTCTCGACTGTTGTAACTTTATAACCGTTTTCAGTCTCGTCTGTTACAGTCACTTCCTTAATCACATTACCCTTATCATCGTACTCCTTACTGCTTTCCGGTTTTGAGTCAGGTATGGTGTCCACTTCATTAGTTGTCAGGGTCTTGGTAGTAGTGACTACATAGCCCTTGTAACCATTTTCTTCCGTAAGGTTTTCCCATGCTGAAACGCTATTATCGGAATTCACCTTCTCCAGTTGATCTGCTTCAAATCCTTCCGGTATTTCGTTGGGCTTTGTCAGTTCTTCTGCAATGACGCCTTTATTGACTTCGATTTTTTCTTCACTATTCTTGGCTTTATAAAAACCGATAATAGCTCCAGTGTCAGGATCTGTTACTTCTCTGACTTGCAGGTAGCTGACATTTCCATCCTTATCCGTTAGCTTATACAGACGATCAGTCCCGTTAAAGCTTTCCATAACGGCTTCATAGCCCTCTGGCAATTTCGGTTTTACGTCCTGCGTTGCAGGATCTAATTCTGCCTCCAGCCTTTCAAAGTCGCCTCCCAGATCTACCGTTACTTCAACCGGATCAGAGATCACCTCATCACCCTTCTTATCTCCAGGATTAACTTCAATAGCTGGATCCGGATCATTCTTCGGTTCGCCTGGATTTACAGTCGTTTCTTCAACCGTAACTTTCTCTCCAGCGACCTCAACCTCTTTGGGTTCCTCAGTCGTACCTGTGCCTTCATATGTGGTAGTCGTCGTCGTTGTTTCCGTAACATCAGTTCCGTCCACTTCTTCTTCCGTTTTCCACGTACCTTCCAGCTCAACACCATCCTCGGTAGTGGCATTCCATTCACCTGTCTCCGAACCATTTCCTTCGGGTTCACTTGCAGGTTCTGTAGGAGCTGCTTCCTCCACCACCGGCGGAGTCCCTTCCTCCTGTAAATCGCCTGCCAGAACAGTGAGCTGAGGCATACTTACACACATCATGACTGCAAGGAATAGAGCAAATTTGCGCTTATATAAAGTTTTCAAGGTTCGCATATTTCCTTCCTTTCTTTGCAAAACATACGGATGCAAAGTTTCCGGCGGCCGGGCTGACTTAGTACCGAAGCACCTTAGCCCCCATAGCTTTGCGTCCCGTCGTTTCCAACGGTTTGCTAAATAATCAGCAGTCGGGCTGACAATAGCGGTTCAATGCGTTAGTCCCCATAACTTTGCGTCCCGCCGTTTCCGACGGTTTGCTTTTATTAATTAGCGGCCAGGCTGACTTAGCGTACAAAACCGCCTTAGTCCCTATGGCTTTGCGTCCCGTCGTTTCCAACGGTTTGCCGTTGTTTCCGCACACATACTTCTGCGGACCATCCTGCTTCTCTGCTATGCAAGCATATTATGCTGCCCTGTCAGTGATGGCACCTGACCCGGCCGGGAGTCCCGGCAATCTCGGTTCTGCACAGCTCCCATGCATACGGGCTCCACCTCCTTCTCTATCTCTGCCACTTTCCCGGGCGGTCTTTCCTGTAAGTAACCTGACGCCGCCTGCTGTGCAGGGGCCGGCTGTTTTTTCTCCGCCGCCCATAAGCTGTACTGCGGCCATCGGTAAGATTTATCTGGCCGGTCAGCATGGTTTCGTTTCCATTTCTATCATAGCATAGCCCCCATAACGATTACAATACCATATTATGGAAATTATGTTCCTTCTATGTCATTCGAGGTAAGTCTACTCGACCACAACAGGATTGAAATATAATTTGAAAAAGTAGTTCCCTCTTTATAAACCGCCGCCATATGTTTATACGAAATCAGGCTGGCATCCGCCAACCTAATCGGATAGTGTTTCAGACTGGTTATTTAATTTCTTTCACAGGAGATTTCCCTGCTCTTAAGACTGCCATCATCTTTTTGGATGGAATGGCAGGGATCATTCCGAAAGTCGGATTTATTTCCAGAAACGATTGATTGCAACATAAAAAAACACTACAATGGAGGTATGCCTATGGCAAAAAGAAAAAAGAGGCAATGGTTTAAGCGGGGTGTCTAGTGGAATAAGATCCGGCAAAACCGCGGACACAACAGAGAGCTCGTGGACAAATGCCGCAGGCTGTAGAAGTATTCGGAGTTTCTGTCGGAGATCGAGTCGAACATAATGAAGGGGATGGAGCGTGATGTACAGGATAGGAATTTGCGACGACGGGGAAAACGTCTGTACCTCCATTGAAAGTATGCTCTTGAAATGCGCCGGGGAAAAGATGATCCGGATCGATACGAATGTGTGGTATACAGGAGAGGGACTTAAGGGCTATCTGGAAGCAGGAAATCAGTTGGATCTTCTGTTTTTGGATATCGAATTGTTTAAGATGACGGGGATTGAGGTGGGCAATTACATCAGGAACCAACTGGATGACATGGGGATGCAGATCGTATACATTTCAGGCAAATCCTCCTATGCGCAGCAGTTGTTTCAGACCCAGCCGCTGGACTTTCTGGTCAAGCCGATTTCCCGGGAAAGGATCAGCGATGTGCTGGACATGGCATTGCGGATCATAAAAAAGAAAAAGGAAAGGTTCGCGTTCCGGCAGGGGAAGGATTACTATTATGTTCCGATGGGGGATATTGTTTATTTTGCAAGCAAAGGCAGAAAGGTAAAAATCGTCACCCTGAAAGCATCCTTTGAATTTTACGGTAAGCTGCGGGAGGCGGCAGGGAGGCTCCCGGAGGACTTTATCGTCATACACAAATCCTATATCGTGAACCAGGAATATATTTTCCGATATACCTATGAAACGGTGGAATTGGTAAACGGCGTCACTCTGACGATCAGCCCGGCGAACCGCAAACAGGTCAGGGAAAGGATTTTGAGGGAAGGGTAACTATGATTGATTTTGCAATTTGCGCGTCAACAAATCTTTGCCGGATCCTGCTGATCGACAGGTTTGTATCCCTCTTTTTGGGGAAAGAGGAGGATAAGAAAAAAGGGAAAATAGCGGTCTGCGCCTGTTTTTTTATCATAAACACGGCATTATACTGGGAATTCCACACTGCATGGATCAATATTTTCAGCAATCTGGCGGGGATTGGCGCGATCGTGCGTCTGCATACCAGATCGGTCAGGACAAATTTATTCGTGTCCGGCTTTATTTATCTGATCAACTGCGGATGCGATGTGGCGGTATACTCGCTGTTTGCCGATTATCAGGACGGGAAGGCCTACGATCAGGCCTATGCGGTGATTGTGCTGCTTCTGATCCTGATCTGTGAGCTTTTTGCGGAAAAAATCATCACGATCCGCAACAACATGAAAACCGCCCATAATTTTCCCTTGATCCTGGTGCCTCTGTGTAGCATAGGGGTGATCTGGTTTCTGATCTATTCCGGCATCGGCACCGGCAGAGAGACCGCGATCGTGAGCATTGGGCTGCTGGTCATCAATTTTATCATGCTGTATTTATATAATTTGCTGCTCCATTCCATTTCGCAGAAGTATGAGACGGAAATGCTCAGGCAGAGGGCGCAGATATATGCGAACCAGCTTGCTGTGATCTTGGAGGGTGAGGAAAAAATAAAAGCCCTCCGCCACGATATGAAGCATCATATGAACGAGCTAAAGCTTCTGGCGGACCGGCACGCTGGGGCGGAGATACAGGAATATATCGACCGGATGGAGACTTATATTCAGAATCCCAATGAGATCGTCGCCTCCGGGAATATGGAAATCGACAGTGTGCTGAATTATATGCTACAAAAAGCCAGGGAAGAGTTAGGGAGCGTGGACGTAAAGGTGATGCTGCCGGAAAAGGTGAAGCATACCTTTGACCTCAATGTGGTGCTGGGGAACCTTCTCGAAAATGCCATTGAGGCCGCCAGGCAGACAGAGCAAAAGTATCTGAGCGTCAATATCGCGCTGAAAAGGGGGGTACTCAAAATCAGGGTTGAAAACAGCTTTTTGCCCTCCGGGCTTTTGGAGGGGGAAGAGGGTGGGCTTAAGAGCCTTCTTACCACCAAAAAGGAAAAGGGAGAGCATGGCATCGGCCTCAAAAGCGTGAGGGGGATTGTGGAAGCGCATAACGGAACCATGGAGGTCACGCGGCGGGATGGGGTGTTCTGCGTGAATTTGATTCTCTATATGTGAACGGCCCATAAAGGAAAATTGCGAGTTTTGACAAAAATATATATGAGTTTTGACAGGAACCGGCATAACGCGTCCTTTTGTGGTAGAGTCAGGGTCTATAGCAGCGGCAGGCTCTACGGCAAGGCAAAGTCTGTATAGCAAGACCAGATCCTATGGCAAGGCAATGGCTCTATGTCAGCGGCAGGCCCTGCAAAAACAAAAGGAAAAGAGGCTTTTCATGATGAAAAAAATGTGTATGACGGTGTGTATGGCAATGTGCCTGGCTTTGCCTTTGGCAGCATGCGGCAGGGGCGGCGGGGCCGGTGAGGGCAAAATGCCGGGGGGAGGTGATGCGGATTCTTCTTCCAGTCAGGAACGCAGACAGGATCGGGAGTGGGTCTATGTGCCGGAAGTGGTCACGGTGGGAGACGAGTACACGGATTACGAGGGGATGCAGTTGGTAAAGGATACCTTCTGCTATGTGTCGCAGGGGGGAGATATGGAAAACAGCGAAAAAACCATTTGCCGCTACTGTCTCACCGACCGGGAGCTGACCAGCGTTCCCCTTTTCTGGCCCCAGGGCGGGGAAAACTGGGATGTGGGCATGCGGGTTTTTGACGGGGATTGCAATGTGTATCTGACTGCGAATGTCTACCCGGCGGATTACAGCTCTATGAAGCGATTTTTGTGCAAGTTTGACCCGGAAGGCAACTGTCTGTTTTCCAGGGACATTACGGAGCAGACGGAAAGGGACGCTTCGCCTGAGAGGATGACTGCGGACGCTTCGGGCAGGCTTTATCTTTTTACCGATAACGGAGAGATCCTGCTCTATACAGGCGACGGGGATTATCACGGCACTGTCAGCTGCGCCCCTTCGGACAGCCTGTCCCCCATCCAGATCAGGGGAACCTGCGACGGCGCGGACGGTAAATATTATGTCTGCATCAGCAAGGGGGGCGTGGATATGGAAGGAAGTAATTCCGGAGCAAAGCAAGGGAGTCTGCGCACCTGCCTGATGGAGATCGACTTTGAGGGCGTTGGGATACAGGAAGCGGTGGGGGAGCTTCCTGACATGAAAGGGATCTGTACGGGCATACGGCAGGAAAGTGACTCTGCCGGAAAGGGAAGCGGCCTGGCCGGGCAGGGCGGAAATGCATCTGGAGAGGACGACGAGTCAGGCAATCAGTATGACCTTCTGCTCTATGACAACAAAGCCGTCTATGGGTATGACTTTGACGCGCAGAAGAAAAATCCCGGTTCAGCCGGAGAGGAGCTGTTTCGCTGGATGGACAGTGATGTCAACGGATATTGCGTCAGAAGCCTGTACGAGCTTAAAGATGGCGGGCTCTGTGCCACGGTGGAAGACTGGCGCAATGATGACAGGGCCATCGTGCTTCTGAAAAGAACCAAAGCCGAGCAGGCCCCTATACGGGAGGAGCTGTCGCTTGCCACTGTGGGCGGGGGGTGCGATCTGGCGGCAATGGCTGTGAAGTTCAACAGGGGCAACAGCCAATACCATCTCACGGTGAAAAATTATGCGTCCCTGACAGAGCTTTATCAGGCAGTGCTGACAAACCAGCCCATGGATCTGGTGGATCTGTCCGGCATTCACGCACAGCAGTTGGCGGCCCAGGGGTTTTTTGAGGATTTGTCCCCTTATGTGGAAAAATCCACGCGCTTTGGGCGTTCCGATTTCGTGGAGGGGATACTGGATGTGTACACCTTCGGCGACACGTTGGCGGGCATTCCGGCAGGCTTTACCTTAAAAACCGTGATAGGAAACGGGGCGGGGCGGGAAAATGGGACGGGGCTGACGCTGCAGGAGCTTTTGGAGGACGCGCAGAACCCTTCGAAAGCTGCGGCCTTTGACGAGGTGACCAGGGAAGAGATGCTACAGTATCTCATGATGTTCAATGAGGATACTTTTATCGACCGGGAGTCCTGCGTCTGCCATTTTGATTCAGAAAGCTTCCGGGAAGTGCTTGAGTACGTGAATCTGTTCCCGGAGTCCCTTAAAGGCAGCGAGGAGATTTCCCTGCCCGCCAGGATTCGCAACGGTGAGGTTCGGTTTGCCATAGCGGAGCTGAATGCCTTAAGGGCCTTTCAGGAATATGAAGGAATGTTCGGGGAAGGGGCGGCCTGTATCGGCTTTCCCACTGCGGACGGCAGGGGAGGGCATCTTCTGTTTACCGGCGATGCTTACGCGATCGCCGCCGCCTCGGAGCATAAAGAGGGAGCGTGGAGCTTCATCGAAGGATTTCTGGCGCAGGAGAAGGGGGAGGATTACTATGCGAACCCGGACAACGGTTTATGCGTCAGCTTTCCCACCCTGAAAAAGGTACTGGATGAGAGGGTGGAGAAGGCCATTGAGAAGGATGGCCAGTACGAGAGCGACAAGTTTCCGGAACAGATCTACAGCGACGGGACAACGTTTCAGTACCACGCCCTGACCTGGAATGAGGTCAATGTCATGCTAAAGCTGGTTCCGGACGCAAAACCTTATTTTGACGCGCAGGAGGATGCGGTCATTCAGATCATCAGCGAGGAGGCGTCAGCCTATTTCAGCGGGCAGAAGGGCATAGAGGATGTGACGGGCGTGATACAGAACCGTGTTCAGCTTTATTTGAATGAGAACGGCAGCTAATCACGGATCAGGGAATGCAGTGAATATAAGTTACTTTTCACGGGGCAGGAATGCGCTGAATTGCGCATTCCGTGAGAACATGATTCAGGGGTGAGGGGCGGCTTTTGCGTAGCAAAACTTCAAATGACGCCCCGAATCGTTGCTATGAGCGGCCCCCGGGCCGTGAATAGTAACGAATATAATCTGAAAATGGCCGGTGTGCAAACAAGTGGTGGACGAATGTCCCGAAATCATCTATAATTGGCATGGTAACCAGTCAGCTGTTTTCACATCGAATGGAGTTGCTTTATGAACAGTACCGTTAAAATTATTGGATATACGGAAAATCCTGACAGAATCGCCTCCTGCGGCGCCCGCATCTCAACCACTGCCGGAGATTCCCTGTTTATTTTTGAAAAATCCACAGATACAGATAAGAATCAGAAACTGATCCGCAAGGTCCTTTCCTCCGGGCACAGGACGGTAATAGAACATATTTATTTTAATCTTGCTTTTGTAAATGTTTCCGCCTGCGTAGAGCAGTTTATGATTGAATTCCGGCTCGCTTCCTTTACTGTGAAATCACGGCGCTATGTGGATTTCAGCAGCATGGGCTTCGTGGTTCCTTCCTTTATAGACCAGGAAGGAATGTCTCTGGAGGATGCGGAGGAATTAGAAACGCTTTACAGCCGACATATGTCATTTCTATTTGAGAAATACGGGGAATTGACAGCGGCAGGTGTTCCGAAAGAGGATGCAAGGTTTTTGCTGCCCTATGCTTATAGAAGCAACTTTTACTGTACCGTCAATGCACGGGAATTGTATTATATTCTCTCTTCCATGCTTTATGAAAGAGGAAGTAAGCTCTCCGAGATCCGCAGTCTGGGCCGGGAGCTTTTAAATCAGGCCTGTGAGATATGCCCTTTTATTTTTGAAGACCTGTCTGCCGGCATACCGGGAAATGCTACAGAGCAATGCGCCGCCGATCCACACCATGGGGAGGACCTCTGCAGTCAGCTTGCCCGGATTCTTGAGTCTGCCGGTATGGAAAATGATCTGCCCGAAGAGCTTTCGCACAAGCAGGCATCCCCCGATCCATGCTCCGCTTCCTCTCCGTGTGGTCCTTCCGTAGAATTAACCTCCTATACGGAAAATCCCGAAAAAGCAGTTGCAAAAGCGGCTCTGATCACATACGCCAATCTCCCTGCCGGCAAAATCGATGTTCTGCTGCAGGATCAGGACCGGGTGGAGGAGATCATCAAAATGGTATTATCCGGCAACCGTCCCCGGGAGCTGGAGCAGGTCAATTTTACCTTTCGGATTAACGGCATCACTCTGGCGGCCATTACGCATCTTACCAGACACAGAATTCAGTCCATTATGATCCCGTCCTTTTGGAATGTATGCAGATGCGAACGGTATATGATCCCGGATACTGTGAAGGCCGATGAAAAGCTTCTGGAAAAATACAGGCTTGCTTTTTCCCGTACAAAGGAAGTCTTTGAGATTCTCCGCGCAAAGGGGATGAACCCTCACGAGCTTTCCTATCTTTTCATGAGCGGCAATGTGATCGATATTACCACCACCATGAACGGCCGGGAGCTGCTGACCTTCTTTGCTCTTCGCTGCTGTAACCGCGCCCAGTGGGAGACGCGTGCCATCGCCATCAAAATGCTGAATTTACTGCGGGAGGTTTCTCCTCTGCTATTCCGGCATTTCGGTCCCAGCTGCTATGTGGCAGGCCGATGCCCGGAAGGAAAAATGACCTGCGGAAAATATGCGGAGGTACAGGAGCGTTTCCGTCATTCGCCCGTCATCATATGACATCCGCGGAAAATTTTTGTCCCCATGCTGCTCTCCCGCCGCATGGGGACCTGTTACTTTTTACTTTTTTCCAATATTTTCTTCCGTCATCTTCTGAAAAGGAATTTCCACCTTTTTGGACTCCCCGATAACGGAGCCGCGCCATTTCTGATATTCTTCCAGATCGATCAGTCTCTCCTCTTCTCCTGCTGTAATCTTATATACAACCCCATCGCCGTCGGCATCAAGATCATCCGGAAATTCTCTGCCCTGACCGTCTTTTTCATAGAACGCTTTGTTCCAGGCATCCACCACCCCGGCCACAACATAGGTATCTGTGTTTTTGTCATACTGGTAAAGGGTGTAAGGCCAGAAATCCATATCTCCCGCCAGTCCATGATTGTGAGACATTCCTGCCTCCATAACCCCGTTATCATAAAAGGTCAGCATGGGATATACCCGGAGTTCTTCCCTTAATGTACCGGAGGCACTGTCAAAATCATAGATCATTTCCGACATACCCGCTGTATAGGTCGTTGTCCATATCACAATCAACTCCTCTTTTCCATCCTGATCGATATCATATATGGCAAACTGATTTTCCGAGAGATCTGAAATTTCATCGTAGCCCAGATCCGTTCCGTCTGGAAGCGTATGGGTCCTGTAAAGCTTTTCCACCACTGCAAAATATGCCTCCTCTGCCGGTTTCCTTTTCGTTCCGCTGTCTTTCTGTTCTGTTTTTTCCGCTGAGCCGTCTGTATCCTGCATCGCCGACGTACGATTTTTCGTCTCTTTTTCTTCTGCAGATTTCTTCCCTGCAGATTGGTCTGCTGTGGCTTGATCTGCTGTGGATCCATTCTCCGCAGGATCGTCTGATACCTGCTCGTCTTCTGCCGGTTCATCTGTGATCGGTTCAAGTACTATGGGCTGTATGGGGCCGGAATCCTCCTGAACATGTTCCGCACATCCTGCCAGCACCACTGCCAGCAAGGCCAGCACTCCTGTTATCAAACCTCTTTTCACCGTTCTACCTCCTGTTGTTGGATTGCTTCGGCATCAATGTACCGGTTTATCCGGATATGGGCCGATTACACCGCCGACTTCCTTAAGCTCCGTATCATAAATCACCTCAAACCAGACTCCGGACTCTGTTTCCAGCGTCCACATATCTGTATAACGCTTTTCCACACTCTTTACTCGGCAGTTCTTTATCAAAGGCGTGCGTTCCAGATACCAGATGATGATTTCCTCATCTGTCATCCTGTCTATTCCCTCCGGAAACACTCTCCAGAGCACCGGCGAATACCAGACGCTTCTTCCTGACGCAACATACATAGAAGAAATACTTTTTTCGTAATTACTCAGATTGTATACCGTATCTGCTCCGAAGTCTCTGTTGAAAAAGATTCTGGAATGCTCCATATCCTCCGGCGTCACGCTGAAATAAACACTCCCCATATTCGTCACCTGAAAACAGGCGGTATCGATCTTTTCTCCCGTCCAGAGAGACAGTTCGGTAAGAGCCTGCTTTGCCATGGTAAGCAGCGTGCGGTCAAAGTCCGTCCCATCTACAACTGCCGCAAGCGTATACATATCATCCTTCTCCACATAAGTCAGATCCAGCCGGTCCTTCTCCCCAGTCGATGACTCGTTTTCTTCCACATATCTCAACATATGAAGCCGGTTATCCTCATCATAGCGGTAATAAGTGGTGGAATATCTCCCATTTTCCTCTTTCCTTCTGCTGGTAATCCATCTGTTTTCTCTGTCGGTCTCCACATTGTAAAGCATCACGCTCTTTACGTACTGGTGCTTCTCCTCATCCCAGATCATACAATAGTAAGGCACATTTTCACCGCCGTTATACTGCCCCGGAAAGCAAAGATCATCCCGTCCATCAAAATTCAAGTCAAGGCGCAAAACACCGCTTCCTGCCGACAGGCTTACATCCTGCATCTCCTCTGTCCAAAAATCTTCCTGCCCGGCAGAGCGCCCTCCGTCAACCCCTTCTTCCTTTTTTCGCAGCGCTTCCGCCTCTTCTTCCTGAAATGCCTTTTCCTGCTGGAATGCCTTTTCTTCCTGAAATACCTCTTCCTGGAATGCCTTCTCCTGCTGGAATGCCCCCTCTTCCTGTGTCTGCTCTCTTACTTCGTCCTGTGCCGCGGCAAGGCTTCTTCCTGTAAAGGTAACGATCAGAACCGGCACCATGAGTATCAGCAGCAGAACTCTGTTTTCCACCGACTTTTGAGGCATATTCAGAATCATTTGCAGCCGTTCCTTCATCCGCCGCTTACTGTTTCCCATAGCAGTAGAACTCAGCCAGCCGCTTATACCGGAAGTCTTTGTCGTGCCAAGCGCTAACAGCGTCCTGCCGTAATCCACCCGGGCCTCTCTGCCCAGTATTGCCACCACTTTTTCATCACAGGCAAGCTCCCCATCCTGTCTGGAAAGACTGGCTGCCAGCCATACCAGAGGATTGTACCAGTGCAGGCAAAGACACAGATTCCGTACGAATACCCACCAGTTATCATGGTGCCTGTAGTGAACATTTTCATGACGCAGCACAAATGCCATCGTATCTTCATCTCCGGCAATCTCTTCTGTCACATAAACAGATGGACAAAAAAAGCCAAACAGACAGGGCGTCTGTATCATTTCCGCCGTATATACCGGTATTTCCAGATATGCCGGCAGTTTCTCTCTGTCCATTCGTTTCCTGCTCCGACCAAGCCGCCTGCTGTAATCCAGATTCACTGCCAGAAACAACAGGGCGAAAAATCCCGTCCCGGCCAGCCGGATCACCTTTCTTTCCGGTCCTGACAGCAGGCTTTGCGCCGGCTCTGTGCTGTATGTCCCTTTTCCTTTCTCTGCCTTTCCCGGCAAATTTATGCTGCTTCTTCTGTCCTGCCTGCGGTTCCTGTCCTGTTCTTCTCCCTCAGACCCGCCTGCAGCCTCCATGGCCTGCATCTGACCTTCTCCCTGTATTTCTCTGATAAGATTCCCGGGTTGTGTCTTCTGCAGGCGGTTTTCTCCCTGTCCATTTTCCCGGTCTGTTTCTGACTCTGTCTGCTTTGGCACAAAATTCAATACACTGACAGCCGTTGAAAAAAAGGAAAAAGGAAGGAGAAGCCTGAGCGCCACTGCCAGCCAGAGAGCATAACGAATACAGGGCTGCATCTTTTTCCGGAATATAAATCTGATCAGTATCACCAGAAGAATCATCACACAGGACGATATGACCCATTCCATTTTTACTTTTCCTCCGCATGATCCAGAATCTGCCTGAGCTCTTCGATCTCCTGCGGTGTCAGCTTTTGTTTCTGCACAAACCCGTTCAACAGCATGCTGACGCTTCCGTGATAAACCCGGTTAAGGAAGCTTTCCGTTTCTTTTTTCACCGCTTCTTCCCTGCCGACCAGAGGCATATAGGATTTCATCTTTCCGCTGTTATCGCACGAAATCAGATTCTTTTCCGTCATACGTCGGAGCATGGTGAGGGTGGTACTCCTGCTCCATCCCCTCCGTTCCTCCATATCTGCCGCGATCTGGCTTCCCACCTTGGGTGAATTCGCCCAGAGACTCTCCAGCACATGCCACTCCGCCCCGCTCAATTCCTTCATAATGATAACTTTCCCTTTCCATCCCGTATGTAACGCCGTCTGTCTACAATGTAAACATCTATGTGATTTTTATTTTAACACTTATTGTTTACATTGTAAACATTTCGTTTCGTTCTTCACCCTATAGATACAGTTTCGTGCAAAATCTGAATTTTGTACTTTTAACAAACTATACAAACATAAAAATTTTGGATATAATATGATAAAAAAAGGACATGGCGTTATGAGTTCCAGAGAATTTGCGCGCGAGAATAAAAAATGCCGCCTCAGGCTGTGATCATTATCACACCCTTGAGCGGCAGTCTTATGTATCATCAGCAGCGCTCTAAAAAGCTCTTCTACAGCACACCCTTGGTCGACCATACAGAACCGTTTAACCGTTCTTCATACATGGTTGCCATATCCAGCGCCTTTCCGAATGCCTTAAAGCTGCTCTCTGCAATATGGTGATTGTTGGTACCTGAAATCTGTTTGATATGCAGATTCATAGACGCTGTGTAGGACACCGCATAGAAAAAGTCATGAATCATCTCTGTCTGCATGTTTCCCAGAAGCGGCACGGTATACTGGGCATTATACGAAAAATATGGTCTTCCGGATAAGTCAATCGCACACAGCACAAGAGCCTCATCCATGGGCAGCATGGCGCTTCCGTATCTCTTGATCGCCTTCTTTTCTCCTACCGCCTGCTTCAGGGCTTCTCCCAGGACGATTCCACAGTCCTCCACCGTATGGTGGGAATCCACTTCCAGATCCCCCTTACAGATCAATTCCAGGTCAAACAGACCATGACGGGCAAATCCGTTCAGCATATGGTCAAAGAATCCTATCCCTGTGTTGAGATTGCATTTTCCGCTCCCATCCAGGTTCAGGGTCAGTGTGATCTCCGTTTCCTTTGTGATTCTGTTTATTGTTGCGGTTCTCTCTTCCATAAACGCTTTCTCCTTATTTTCTTGGTAGTATGGTGGAAAAATAATATTTTGCGCCAATATAATAGCATTCAACATAGTAGAGCGGAGTTTCATCTTCCAGCAGGGTTGTACATTCCATCCGCAGAACCGGAGAATCATGAGAGATCCCCAGGCTTTTCTGAATTTCAACAGCGGGCATTTCAGCCTCCAGCTTTATTTTGCTCTCTCCAATCCTGTGATGGTAGACTTCCTCATAAATCTGATATAAGGAGCTGGTGTCATCCAGATGCTTCTGCAGGTTCGGACATACCTTCTGAGGAATATGAGCAATCTCATATGCCATTGGATTCTCATCTCCCTTGCGTATTCTTGTAATCCGGTAGCATTTCTCCTTTTCATCCAGCGAAAGTTCCCTGATAACCTGCCTGCTCTGAATCGTGATCAATTCAATGGAAACGAACTCTGATGAAGGACTGATCCCTCTGCGTTTCATCTGCTCTGTAAAACTCTCCATTTTGGAAAGCCTGTAATCGGATTTCTTATACTTGACAAAAGTTCCCAGCGCCGGTCTTTTCACAATATAATCTTCATACTCCAGATTCGCCAGAGCCTTACGGATGGTGTCGCGGCTTACTCCATATTCCTCCTGAAGTTCTTTCTCCGTCTTAAGCTTGTTCCCCTGCTTATATTCTCCGTTCTCAATCTTATCCTTCAGCTGCTTATAAATTGTCTGATATCGGGCTTCTCTTGCTTTTTCCATATTATCTCCACAGTTCTATCCTGTTTCCTCTTCTATTTTAAACCAGGAACCGCAACTTTTCCATCTTTTTTTGTATTAACGCAACAAGGCTTTGCCTGAAGGAATTCAGGCAAAGCCTCATCAATGTCTCCTGACAGGTCAGATATTCAAAAATTCCCTGGCAGCCGCTGCAACCGCCTTTCCGGCCATTCCATCAATGGCTGTTCCTATCACAAGGATATTGACGCCTGTGTCCTTAAATGCGCGGAAGTTATCAATGTTGATTCCTCCCTCTGCCAGTGTGGGAACCTTCACTGCCTCCACCATTGCGCAGAGCCTTTCCTTGAGCACCTGTGGGATCTGTCCCGCCTCGATCCCTTCATAGCTCATCCCGGTCATGAGGCCGATCATATCCGTCCCGGCTTCCTCCATTTGTCTGGCCAGCTGCGCTACCTCCTCGGGCTTTTCTGCGGAAATTCCAAAGGTATGAAGATCTGTGGGAAGTCCGATATAAGCATCGACGCAGAGGCCATATTTATGTGCCTTTTTCACCAGCTTCTCCAAATCATGCAGCGAGGATTTGTGGGTATGCAGTCCATCCGCGCCGGCTCTGGCCATCATGAGAAAGTCCTCGTCCTCAAGCGGCATGGGCAGAATTTCTGTAAATCCTCCTGGAATACCTGTTGTAATATAAATATCTTTTCCTACCACATTCCTTACTCCCTGGGTCACTTCCGCCATTTGAGCCACCGTAATCCCATAGCGCACCTGCTCCGCTTCATGCATGGTAGTGACCCCCTTATATCCTCTTGCCAGCGCCACGGCAGGATGATTGGGTTCAAGCATCTTAATCCCTGCATCCACTACCGCCTTTGCCATACGCGCATCATCCCCTGTAATGCCTGTACTGAGAATCGTATGTCCATTCCCTGCCTCGATTGCTTTCTTTACTTTCTCCATAGCGGCACTCATTTTACGTGCCATATCGTTCGTATACATAATAATCCTCCATATTTTTTATCCGTATCAGGCTTCTTTTTTCCTGTCGGAAAGATTACATATTACTGTAAGAACCGCCTGCATTGCCACTGCCACTACCATACATACCACTGCCAGCACTGCCTTGTCATTGGACATAAAAGGAGCTAAGAAGCATGGTACATATGCCGTACATTTTACATCAAACATGCCGATCAGAAGGCCTGTCACAGTAGCGGAAGCAATCACAGACGCAAAGATCTTTTTGCTTGCAAACATGAAGGGATAAGCTGCCTCCACAAAGGTTCCAAATCCCAGGTTAATGATAATATTGGGAATACTTGTCACACGGTCGCCATCCTTTTTGGGTGCAATGATATTCCCAAGCTGAAGTCCTGCGCAGACCATAACCATGGAACAAAGGTCAATACATCCCAGGAAACTGAAGCCTGTGGATTCCATTTCCAGAAGGATAATGGGAAGGATTGCCGCATGGTAGACACCGCCCATAATCGCAAACCAGATAGCAAAGCCTGCAATGGCGCCTGCCAGAATCGGATTGAATGCCAGAGACCAGTCGATGGCTGCCTTAATCATATTACCTACCCAGAGCGCCACAGGTGCAATCAGGAACATTCCGATAAATCCGGCTGCAAGTCCTGCAATTCCTCCTGCCGCAATGTTGGCTGTGGTTCCGGGCACCTTGTATTTAAAGCACAGAGAAATGATATAGTAAGCAAAAATACCTGCAATAATACCTGTACAGAGCCCTCCGATGATACCTCCGTCAATGGAAAGAGCGCCTGCTACAATTCCCGCTACGATTCCCACTTCATCCAGCCCTGATACCTGCTTGGCCGCAATGGCTGCCAGAATAATGGGAAGATAGCCCACCAGTGTATTGAAAACCTCTTCCAGAACGCCAAGGCCCGGAATCTTGCTCAGTGCCAGACAAAGAGCCATGGCGATAAAGCCGGGCATGGAAGCCATCATGATTCCTCTGAAGTTGATCCTCTTCCACACACTTCCCTCCTGAATCTGTCCGCCGCCGGCAGAACCAATGATCGGAGAATACTTCAGCTTCCATTCCTTGGACAATGCTGACACCGCTGAAATTGCTCTTGTTCTGTTGGTGGTTCCGGTGGTTCCTGACGCTGCAATCACACGGCATCCCATAGCCTGCGTATTTGCCATAGAGGTACCGCCGGTACCGGCACAGGGAATCTTTTTCTCTGCTGCGGCCGTCAGGGCTTTATTGTTAACGCCCTTGGGATCACAACTCAGCAGCATGATCCCATCCACTTCGCCCTTCCTGATCAGATCCGCCAGCTCTTCATCATTTTTCTCCGCCATCTGATTGATCTCTTTTAAGGTCTTCTCCTCGCTGCATCCAACGCTGTTCTTCCCGGAAAGCGTCCATAGTCTTGCTTTGGCATCCATGGAAATATTATCCATAGAAGTGCTTGTTCCGATAAACTGAATATATGACACTTCGATTCCGGCAGATTCCGCCTGCACAAACACTTCACGCATCATTTTTTCAGGATCTGCTCCGCCCTGATTATACAGGTTTCCTCCGCTGCTGCCAATAATCGCTAAATGTTTCATACGCTCTCGCCCCTCCTTATGTATTTTGGTTTTGGCTGTTAGTAAACTATTAACACGATATCATAAGATACGTACATTTGTAAATCGGACGAATAGCCAATAATAAAGTTCAAATTTGTGCAATTTATACAATAAATCATCTATTTGTTTGTTCAAAATATACATTGTGCTTATTATGAATGCATTCATTCTCCTGCAAATGTATGTTTTTCATTCATATTGTCGACATCCTGTATTTTTCTCACAGCAAAAATCCTCCGCCCCTTCATTCCTGCGAATAAAAGGGCGGAGGATTCCAGTGACATATTTATTTCAGTGACATATTTTCAGGCGGATACCATTTCTTTTTTATCCTCTTTGGAATAGAGCAGCTTCAAAGCGATAGGCGTCAATATTGACGATACTAGAATCAGAAGAATAACCGCCGTAAAATAGTCTGCTGTCAAAAGTCCCACAGCCAGTCCTTTTTGCGCTACAATCAGGGCAACTTCCCCTCTGGTCATCATTCCCACGCCGATTTTAAGCGAATCCGCACCAGAATATCTGCATATTTTGCTGACAAGGCCGCATCCGAGAATCTTTGCAAAAAGCGCCACGATCACAAAACAGATGCAGAAGGCAAACAGTCTGCCATCCATACTCTCGAAGGACGTCTTCAGACCAATACTGGCGAAGAAAACCGGACCGAAAAACATGTAAGAGTTGACCTCCACTTTACTTTGTATGTATTCATTATCGCTTAAATTACACAAAACAACTCCCGCCACATAGGCGCCGGTGATATCCGCAATGCCAAAATACCGTTCTGCAATATAAGATAAGGCAAAACAGAACGCCACGCCTACAATGGGTATCCGGCGGGTGTGCGGATAGCGTTTATCCAGCGTAAGAAACATTTTGTATACAAAATAGCCTCCCACAATTGCCACAGCAAAAAAGGCGATGGTTTTGAGTACTACCATTCCGGGATTCGAGTCCGGATTCTTGAATCCGATCACAAAGGTCAGAACAATGATACCGATAATATCATCAATAATCGCCGCGCTGACAATAGTGGTGCCTACCCTGCTCTTGATCTTGCCCAGCTCCTGCAGAGAAGCAACCGTAATACTCACACTGGTGGCCGTCATAATAGTCCCCATAAAAACCGCCTTATAGAAATTTTCGCTTCCCCACGGCGCTACGCCATAAAAGCCCATATATAAGAGGGCGCCGCACACCAGCGGAACCAGTACGCCCGCGCAGGCGATCAGAAAGGCGACAGGCCCGGTCTTGATCAGCTCCTTTAAATCTGATTCAAGTCCCACGGAAAACATCAGAATGATTACACCGACTTCCGCCATCTCCGTGATGAATTCTGTCTGTGTGATCCAACCCAGTACACACGGTCCAACCAGCAGTCCCGCAATAATCTGCCCCACTACCTGAGGCGCTTTGAATTTTCTGGCAAGAATGCCCAGACATTTTGCAAAAAGCAGTATGATGGCAAGATCTCTTAATACTTCATATGATTCCATAATCTCCTCCATAAACACCGTTTATTTTAGAATATGATTGGAATGCCCGGGAATTTCCGGACAGTTCCTTCTCCCTATTCCATAACTAGTTATAGACTCAAAATGGAGGGATGTCAATATTTTATAGCTGAAAATCCCGGTTGCTCTTTCTCCTTCCTTTGCTTATACTATGGATAGAAACACACCGACTCAGACGCGGCGCAGATCTTTGCCCGCTCTTACAGGAAGGATACCGATTATGATTCAATACAGAACTTTATGTGCAGACGAAATAGGTCCGGATTTGTTTCAGCACTTTATCCGGCATCAGACAGTCACCAAATGCTGGCGCAGAGAAAAGGACAAATGGCTTATTAAAGATGCGCCTTTTATCGACGACTGGACACAGGAGGATTATCAGGTATTGATTTCCTGTTTGAAGAACACGGTTCTCACCGGCGGTCTGGTTTATGCCATGTTCTGTGACGGCGCTCTTAAGGGATTTGTATCGGTAGAGTCGGAATGGTTCGGCGGCCAGGGCGAATATCTTGACCTGTCCAGTATTCATGTATCAGAGGATATGCGGGGCAGAGGGATTGGAAAAACCCTTTTCCTGGCCGCCAAAAAGTGGGCCTCAGAAAAGGGCGCAAAAAAACTGTATATATCCGCTCACTCCGCCGTGGAAAGCCAGGCATTTTACCGCTCCATGGGCTGCTGCGAGGCAGAGCTGTACAATCAAAAGCATGTGGAGGCAGAGCCTTATGACTGCCAGCTGGAATGCAGGCTTTAGGAAGCCGGTGCCCTCCTGTACAATTGTTATCGCCTGCCGCCTGTAAGATAAACCTCCGCAATCGTGGATGCCGCCAGTCTGGACCCGATTTCCGACGCATGCTCCCCATCGTCCGCATACATCTCCTCCCCTGGATGCGCCCTGTGATACTTCCACCAGTTTTCACCCACCGGGGCCAGCTCACATCCTGTTTCTCTCTGAAGCTTCCTGTAGGCGTTGCTCATGGTTTCCTGGGCAGCTTCTCCATCCGCCTTTGTGGTCCACGTCATATACAGGATCGGCCGCGCATTCGCCTGCCTTACCCATTCGATCAGTTTTCTGCCGCACTGATTCATCACCTCCGGATCTCCCATGGGGTGCGCTGTGTGTTGAAGAACGACTGCATGATATCCTCCGTAAAGAATGTTGAACCTCACCTCCGGCTCCTCCACATGGAAATCCCAACCCTTTCCTCCATGGGAGAGCATGACCACATCGATTTCTCTTTGGTGTTCACGGCATATCTCCGCAAACAAATGCGGCATGTCATTATAATAGGTATGACTGTTTCCGATAAACAAGACTTTTTCCTTTTTCATTCCTGTGTCACCCAAATTTCTTTCTCATCGCACAGACACGTGACTGCGCCATTTTGTGTAAAATAAATTTCCGTCTGCATTTCCTCCAGTACCCGGCAGATCTCCTCATCCGCCGGCTTTTCTTCGGAACTGGTGATCACTGCCGCAGCAGGCATAACCGCTTTTAAAAATTCCTCAGAATTTTTTTCCTTCCGTCCATGATGGGGAACCTTCAGCACATCATGACGCAGTGAAAACTCATCCTGCGCTAAAAGTTCCTTAAGCCGCTCCTTCTCGCAGTCCCCTGCAAAGAGGAACCGCCGCTCCCCGCAGGTCATGCTGACCACCAGCGAAAAATCATTGTCCTCTTCTTTATATTCCTCCTGCTGGGGAGGATAGATCAGGAAGTCTGCTCCGCCCATGGACAGCTCCATAGTCTCCGTAACCGAAACCGGCGCTATTCCGCTCTCCGCCATCGCTTCCTCATACTCCTGATACTGGCCGCTGTCGGATTCATAGTCGGGCTGGAACACCGTCTCTGTCTCCACCTTCCTTAAGATTCGGTCGGCTCCGCCCACATGATCCTTGTCAAAATGGGTGATCAGCAGATAATCCAGATAGTCAATGCTCTGCTCTTTCATATAATCCAGAAGAATTCCGGCGGTATCATCGTACCCGGAATCAATGAGCATCGCATGACCGACGGTTTCGATCAGAATCGCATCTCCTTTCCCCACATCAAAGAAGGTTACCTTCACCTGACCGCTTTCTGCCGGAAGTCCCATTTCTTCCGCCGCCCCGCCTGCCGCTGCATTCTCCTTTGGCGTACACCCGGGCAGGAGAAGCAAGACGGCTGCGGATATGCACAGCAGTACCGCTTTTATGCTTTGTAAAAATCTATTCCTGACCATGTCCATATCCTTCCTGCAGACGCACTTTCTCCCCGCCTGCCCCTTGCTCATGTCCCCCTTTTCCGGTTGTCTCTGCCGCAGCCTGCCAGCTGTATCGCCGGTGCCAGAGTCAAAAGAAATACAAATTTTCCTTTCCGATATCTCTTACAGTATAATCAGCTCCCGTGGACTTTTGGTCAGATTTTCAAATCCATTCTCCCGGATCACCACCATATCCTCTATCCGTACGCCGAATCTCCCTTTCAGGTAGATTCCCGGTTCTACCGTTATCACGGTTCCGGTCCGCAGTCTGTCGGTACTGCCTTCGCGAAAGCGGGGGTTTTCATGGATCTCTACCCCCAGGCTGTGGCCCAGTCCATGAGAGAAGCACCCTTTATATCCCTTACTGTAAATGTAGTCTCTGGCCGCCGCGTCTACATCGCCACACACTGCTCCCGGACGGATGCAGGCAAAGGCTCTCTCCTGGGCTTCCTTCACGGTCTCATAGACCGCTCTCTTCTCCGGCGCCACACTGCCCACCGCCACGGTTCTTGTCATATCCGCCATGTAACCGCCGTATACTGCTCCAAAATCCATAGTAACCAGATCGCCCTTTTCGATCACCCTTTTTGTGGCAACCCCATGGGGCAGCGCGCTGTTCGGTCCGGAGGCCACTATAAAATTGAAGTGTTTATCTTCAGAGCCCAGAGCCGCCATTGTCACTCCGATCTCCCTTGCCACATCGGTCTCCGTCAGTCCCGGCCTGATATAGCCGCATATATGATCAAATGCCTGGTCTGTGATCCTCTGTGCCTGTCTGTGGCAGTCAATTTCATCCTCATCCTTCTGGCTTCGAAGAGCCCCCATTACGTCGGAAAGCGCTCCGCTGCCATCAAGAGTAATGCCCGCAAGTGCCTCCTCCATCCTTCTATATTCCCCCAGACTTACCACTTCGTTATGGATGGAGAGTCCCTTGATTCCTTCCTCCGCAAGCAGCTCTCTGATCTGTTCAAACCGGTTCTTCTCTTCCACTACCCTGCAGTCTTTTACTTGTTTTTCCGCAGCCTCTATGTAACGGAAATCAATGATCAGCCACGCGCTCTTCTTTGTCACCAGCACTGCTCCCGCAGAGGACTTCATTCCGGTCAGGTAAAATCTGTTTGCTCCGTCACACAGCAGTGCGGCTTCCATGGCAGGCGGCATTGCCTGCTGCAGTTTTGTTATTTTGTTCATTTTATGTCTTTCTCCTTTCATTTCAATTTCATAAACAGGTATCGATCAATAGCTCTTTCACTCCTGCTCCTTACACTAAAAGCTCTCCTGCATTTTTTCGGCTATCACGGCTATCAGCGAAAGATCCGCCGGAAGCCACTGTACATCGTAATCTATTGTACCAATTATACCACATTTCTTTCCCCGCGTATATTTCCCGTTTTCTCTTTTGACATTCTCTGAGCTTGCCTATATAATAATTTCTGATTAAATCCCGTCCCGATACGGTAACAGCAGGAGCGCTTATGAGTATTTTAAACGTAGAACATTTAACCCACGGCTTTGGCGACCGCGCCATCTTTCATGATGTATCTTTCCGTCTCTTAAAAGGAGAGCATATCGGACTGGTCGGCGCCAACGGTGAAGGGAAATCCACTTTTATGAATATTATCACGGGAAAGCTGATACCGGATGAAGGAAAGATTGAGTGGGCCAAAAATATCCGCGTCGGCTATCTGGACCAGCACACATCTCTTGATGCGGGAATGAGTATCAGAGAGGTACTCTCTTCCGCTTTTGATTTTCTTTACGAAATGGAAAAACAGATGAACGATATCTGCGATCAGATGGGAACGGCTTCCGGAGCCGCGCTGGAGGCTTATATGGAAGAACTGAGTGTCATACAGGATCTTCTTACCATGCATGATTTTTATCTGATTGATTCAAAAGTGGAGGAAGTTGCAAAGGCCATAGGTCTTGCAGACCTGGGCCTTGACAGAGACGTGACTGACTTAAGCGGCGGTCAGCGCACCAAAGTACTTCTCGGTAAGCTTCTCCTGGAAAAGCCCGATATATTACTGTTGGATGAACCTACCAATTACCTGGATGCAGAGCATATTGAATGGCTGAAACGTTATTTAAACGATTACGAAAATGCCTTTATTTTGATTTCTCACGATATTCCTTTTCTGAACAGTGTGATCAATCTGATTTACCATATGGATAACCAGGAGCTGAACCGCTATCCGGGAGATTATGACAAATTTCAGGAAGTTTATGCTATGAAGCAGTCACAGCTTAAGGCAGCTTACCAGAAGCAGCAGAAAGAAATTGCCGAACTGAAAGACTTTGTTGCCCGGAATAAAGCCAGAGTTGCCACCCGCAACATGGCAATGTCCCGCCAGAAAAAACTGGACAAAATGGATCCGATTACGCTTACCGGTGAAAGACCAAAGCCTGAATTCCACTTCAGGAATGCCAGAACGCCCGGACGCTATATTTTCCAGACCCACGATCTGGTGATCGGTTACGACGAACCTCTTTCTTCCCCCTTAAATCTGGAAATGGAGAGGGGCGAAAAAATAGTTCTCACCGGGGCAAATGGAATCGGAAAGACGACCCTTTTAAAAAGTATCCTCGGCCTTCTTCCCCCCATAAACGGCACAGTTGAACTGGGTGATTATCTCAGTATCGGCTATTTTGAACAGGAAATGGATCAAAATATCGCCACCACATGCATTGAAGAAATCTGGAAAGAGTTTCCCGGATTTTCCCAGTATGAGGCGCGTTCTGCCCTTGCCAAATGCGGTCTTACCACCAGACATATCGAAAGCAAGGTGAAGGTCTTAAGCGGCGGTGAACAGGCAAAGGTGAGGCTCTGCAAGCTGATCAACCGCGAAACCAATATCCTGCTTCTGGATGAGCCAACCAATCATTTGGATACAGATGCCAAATCTGAACTAAAGCGTGCCCTTGCAGAATATCGGGGAAGTATTCTCATGGTGTACCATGAACCGGAGTTTTATGAAAATCTGGCTACGGATGTATGGGATTGCACGAAGTGGACAACGAAGCTCTGACCGAAAAGGGGGACACACATACTTTCCTCCGGATCAGTATGCGCTTTCACCGGAAAGAACCTCCTTCTTCCATGTCTCAATTTCCGAAAACAGTTTCTCCCTATCAATCCTGGAAAAATCCGTCGTATCGACTTTTATCTGCCTGCTGCCTGTCATGCCGCAGGCGGAGAAATCCTCAAATCCCCTGTGTTCTATTCCATATACATAATCTTCATAAGAAATGGATACCGCTTTCTGCCCCTCTGTTCTTTGATCTTTCTTTTCCGGGTAGCAGTCATTCACCACATGTCCCCGGTGCCTGTCAGGACTTGTTTCCCGTTCCAGGAAACGCCGGTAAATCACTTTATGGTCCCCTGTTAATGTGATAGTCAGCGCAAAATAACGGTAGTTTGTCAGGAGCTCCTTTATGCCTTGTTCCGAAGCGTATTCAAAATTATTCTCCAGAATAAACGGCTGCCCGGCTCTCATCATCTGTCCGGCAGCATAATACATAATTTCCATACTGGCTGTTCCGAGATTTACCTTTTCGGCTCTTGAACGAAAGCCCACATGATCGAACAGCAGCTCTTTGATGACATCCTTTGAAATAACAGGAAGCCTGAGCTTTTCCGCTATCATCTCCGCCATAGTGCTTTTCCCTGCCGCAGGAATCCCGGTCACTAAAATACAATACATTCGTTCATGCTCCTTTCACATCCACTGCTTCTATCTCCACGCCCATCTCCTTTACCTGCAGCATAAAATCCTCCGATACATTGTTATCTGTAATTAAAATATCATAATCAGTTATCCGGCAAACAGAATGAACAGAATTTTTCCCCGTCTTTTTCGATGGATACAGCCCGATATTTACAGAGCTGTTCTCCATGACCGCTTTTCCAAATGCCACACCGGCGCTGTCATGAAGGGATGCGCCAAAATCCGGGGATAATGCGGTATGGGATAAAAACGCCTTGTTTATCCGGATATTTTTTACCATTTGTATGGTATAAAAGTCATGGCAGTGACCGCGGTGTGACATTTCTCCTCCCAGCAGAATAACGGATATATTCATTTTCTTCCGTAATACCTCTGCGATGGTAACAGAATTGGTCAATACAGTCACAGGAATATCCTCCGGTAGATTTTCAGCCATGTAATACCCCACCAGAGAAGTAGTTATGTAAATGACATCCTCACTTTCAATATATGCAACTGCTCTTTTGGCGACGGCCAGATAATCGGTTCTGATCTCTTTCAGATCGATAGGGTTATAGGTTGCGGGGGGATAGTTTTGCCCGGAAGTAACGGCAATAGCACCTCCATGGGTTCTCTGCAGCAATCCCCTGCTTTCCAATACCCTCAAATCCCGCCGGGCACAGTCTGCAGAGACCTGATAGAATTCCTGAATCTCCGTTACCAGGATCCGCCCTGTCTCATTGATTTTTCTGACAATATCCTTTTGTCTTTCTTCCATGAACATCTGATAGCTACCTCCGTTTCGCGTTTTTATTTGTTTCTACTTGTTTATATTTATTTATATTTTATTATAATTGTTTATTCTTAATTATGCAAGTCTTTTTTAGTCAGGTATTGCGGAACCAATTCTTTTCACAGGAAAGAATTCCCGGGAATGAATTTCCGTTACCCCCTTGTCAAAAACACGCCGGAAGCAGTATATTTTTAAATAAGTCAACGCACAGTTTCTCAAACACTCAAAAACAGGAGGAAATCAAAATGCTGGAAATCGGTACAAAAGCCCCTTCCTTTTCCTTACCCGACCAGAACGGAACTATTCACACGCTGGAGGAATACAGGGGAAAGAAGGTCATTTTATATTTTTATCCAAAGGACAATACACCGGGCTGTACCAGGCAGGCGTGTAATTTCGGTGAGCTGTACCCACAGTTTCAGGAAAAGGGCGCCGTCATACTGGGCGTCAGCAAGGACTCCGCAGCATCCCACAAAAAATTCAAGGAGAAGTATTCCCTGCCCTTTACACTGCTTTCCGATCCGGAGCTTTCCTGCATCCAGGCCTATGACGTATGGAAGGAAAAGAAAAATTACGGCAGGGTGAGTATGGGTGTAGTAAGAACTACCTATCTCATTGACGAGGAAGGCATCATTCTGAAAGCCTTCGGTCAGGTGAAGGCGGCGGAAAATCCGGCGCAGATGCTTGCATGCCTCTGATGTAAGGAAGCCGCATATGAAAATCATCATTTCCCCGGCAAAGAAAATGAATACCGATTCAGATACCTATGCTGCCGCCGGGATGCCGGAATTCATTGAGGATACCAAAATTCTCATGAACAGAATCCGGTCCCTGAGTTATCAGGAGGCAAAGGCTCTGTGGAAATGTAACGATACCATTGCCCGGCAAAACTATCAGCGTTTTCAGGATATGGACCTGGAACGGGCACTGACGCCGGCAGTCCTTGCGTATGAAGGGCTGCAGTATCAGCACATGGCGCCGAACGTTTTTACCGACGACGCGCTTTCTTATATAGGAGAGCATCTCCGCATTCTTTCCGGCTTTTACGGCATTCTTGCGCCCTTTGACAAAGTGGTCCCCTACCGGCTGGAGATGCAGGCCAGATTATCTGTGGGCCAAAGCCGGGATCTGTATGACTTCTGGGGAGACCGTTTATACAAAAGCCTGACAAGCAAAGATCATGTAATTGTCAATCTGGCCTCGGAAGAGTATTCCCGGTGCATTGCAGGCCATATCACACCGAGGGATCGGTTTATTACCGCTGTATTCGGAGAGCTTGTCGACGGAACCATAAAGCAAAAGGGCACTCTTGCCAAAATGGCCCGGGGAGAAATGGTCCGCTTTCTGGCGGAAAAACGGATTGAAGCGCCGGAAGGCATCCGGGAATTTCATGAACTGGATTTTTTCTACTCTGAGGAGCATTCCTGCAAGGATAGCTATGTCTTCATAAGAAAAAAATCCAAATGACAGCGAACTGTCAACAATATAATTTCCGCACGTTTGACAAAAGGGGCAGACTGCTGCTCAAAAGGAGCTGCATAAACAGAAACATGATTTATATTGTAACGGCAATATACGCCGAAGCGCACCCGCTTATTATTCGCTTTCAATTGAAAAAAGAGCCCTCCCACACCCGCTTTCAGGTATTCCTGAATGAGGAAGCATCTATCTGCCTTATCATAAGCGGAACCGGCATGATTCCGGTGGCAGCGGCGGTGAGCAGTATCTGCACCGAATACGGAGCCGGAGGAAGGAATCTTGCAGAACACCTGCAGGGAGACTTTCTTCTGAACGTGGGCGTCTGCGGGCAGATTCGAGGCTGTGGACAGAGCCAAAGCGGCGGGCAGGCCTGGCAGACGGATATGATACCGGAGAAGGAGGCACACAGTAGCGAGAGCGTCTGCAGGATCGGACAGGTTCTCCTGTGTAACAAAATCCGGGAGCTGGCCACCGGCAGAACCTTCTATCCGGACATTCTCTACCGGCACTGCTTTGAGGAAGCACCGATTCTGACAGGTCCGGTTCCTTATCATAAAACGTCTCAAATCGAAACAGGAGAAGAAGATTTCTGCCTTTATGATATGGAAGCGTCCGCCATCTATCAGGCGGGTGCTTACTATTTCGGGCCTCATCAGATGGGTTTTTTAAAGGTAATCTCTGATGAGGGGCAGCCCGGAAATGTGACGCCACAGCAGGTCGAACATCTGATTGCCCACAATGTGGAAACCCTTTCAGACTATATAGAATCTCTCCAGCTCATTGCCCGCCGTGAATATCAGGACGATCCTCTCTTCCAGGGCCGCTCCGGTGAAGTGCTGGAAAGGCTCTGTCTCGATCTGCATTGCTCCAGTACCATGTCGCGGTCCCTCCGCCAGCATATCCGTTATTGTATCCTCGCAGGTGTGGACTATGGTTCTGTTCTGGACGAAATGTATCGGGAAGAAAAGCTTCCGTGCAGAGATAAACGGGAAGGAAAACAATGCTTTGAAGAGCTTAAGAAACGATTATTATAATCCCTTTTTTTCTCATATCTATGTGGAAAAAGCCGTGCAGGATCATCCCAGAACCCTGCGGATCCTCCGGCGGTTCCCGGAGGCAACCATCATTTTAATCGATCACTACAAGGATGTGTTCTGCCGAAGGGGGCAGAACTTTGCCCTGCAGCAACAGTCACAGAATCTGATCCTGGGGGCAAAAGAAGGAAACCTGATCTACAGGGGCGCACCGGTGTGCCAGAGCTTCGGAAATGAACATTTTTATTACACCTCCTGTATCATGAACTGTGTTTATGACTGTGAATACTGCTATCTAAAGGGCATGTATCCTTCCGCGAATATGGTTGTATTTGTCAATCTGGAGGATTTTTTCCATGAAATCAGCATGCATCTGAAGGAACATGCCATGTATCTCTGTATCTCCTATGACACGGATCTGATGGCAGTGGAGCCTCTCACCGATTATGTCCGGGAATGGATTTCCTTTGCCAAAGCGGTAAGCAATCCGGAGAGACTGAAGATAGAAATCCGCACAAAGTCTGCGGACTGCCGTTTCTGGCAGGGGCATGCTCCTCTTTCCGGCATCGTTTACGCCTTCACTCTGTCTCCTCAGGCGGTCATTGACGCCTGTGAGCATAAGACCCCCTCCCTGGGCCGGCGGCTTGCCAGTGCCGGGGAAGCCATAAGGCATGGCTTTCCGGTGCGTCTCTGCTTCGATCCCATGATCTACTGCAAAGACTGGGAGATACAGTATGACGAAATGCTCAGGCAGGTGTTTGCCGAAATCCATCCGGATCAGATTCAGGACGTAAGTGTGGGAACCTTCCGGGTGTCTCAGGATTATCTGAAAAAAATGAGAAAAAATAACCCCCATTCGGCAGTTGTGCAGTTCCCTTATGAGAATGACGGCGGCGTCTACCACTATTCCCGGGAGCTGACGACGCGAATGGAAGGATTTCTGCTGGATCTCCTTAAAAAGGAGCTGCCGGCAGAAAAAATATTCCTATGGAAAAACAACCAATAGAATTCACCCATCGCAAGCCAGCTTATTGTCAGTGAATACCCATCGAAAGGAGTACAAAGAGCATGACTCACGATACAGCCATCGTCACCGGAGCCTCCTCCGGCATCGGACTTTCAATCTGTAAAGTTCTCTGCCGGATGGGCTATGAAGTATTTGGAATCGGAAGAAATTTTGATACGGGATTCGCAGAAGATCACTTTCACGAGATTGTCTGTGATATTCTGGATACGGACAGGCTCTGTGATACTGTAAAAAGAATCGCCTCGCAAAACCGCATAACTCTGCTTGTGAACAATGCCGGTGTCGCCTATTACGGCCTGCATGAGGAGCTGAACGCCCGGAAGATCCGGCAGATGGTGCGTACCAATCTTGAAGCGCCCATGATCCTCACCTGCCAGCTCCTCCGGGAGCTGAAAAGAAACAGAGGATGCGTGATCAATATCTCCTCCGTCACTGCCGTGGGGACAAATCCCCACGGATGCGCCTATGGCGCTACCAAAGCAGGACTTTCCAGCTTTTCCCACAGTCTCTTTGACGAAGCCAGGAAATATGGCGTGAAGGTAGTGACGATTTCTCCCGATATGACCCGAACCAATCTTTACCGGAATGCTGATTTCCGGGAGGGCGAAGAAGCGGAATCCTGTCTGCTGCCGGAGGAAGTAGCGGACGCCGTGGAGTACGTTTTAGGCCGACGGGAAGGGCTTGTGATTTCGGACATTACCTTAAGGCCGCAGATTCACAGGATCAGACGGAAGTAGGGCAGCATTACCTCCCACCTGATGGTCAAAGCGCCGTCCGCATGCTGCGAATGCAGCAAAATTCCCTATGCGGACGTGTGCACTCATTTATCTGAAACGGCAAATAATTTTGTCGTTTACTATAACTATCCAACTAATCACTCAAACGTAATGGCCACCTTGAAGTCGCCATACTTTCCCGTTGCATGTTCAAAGGCCTTCTCCCACTCTTCTATGGGGAATGTCCTGGATACGACCCCTTCGGTCTTCAGCTTTCCGCTGACGATATTCTCAATGACAAAGGGATAGCAGTAGGGGCTTAAATGGGAGCCCAGTATATCCAGCTCCTTTCTGTCCCCTATGATGGACCAGTCCACGGTGGCAGGCTCTCCGAACACGCTGAATTCCACAAATCTGCCCAGTTTCCGTATCATGTTCAGTCCCTGCTGTACGCTTGAGGGATGACCTGTGGCTTCGATGTAAATGTCGCATCCATATCCGTCTGTGAGCTCCAGCACCTTTGCCGTCACATCCTCTTTTCCCGGGTTCATCACCAGATCCGCTCCGAATTCCTTTGCCTTTTCCAGCCGGTTATCAATCATATCCAGAACGATCAGTCTGGAGGGATTCTGCATTCTGGCATAGGTGATCATGCCCAGTCCAAGTGTACCCGCGCCGGATATCACCACCACATCCTCATTGCGGATCTGCGCCCGGTCAACCGCATGCTTAGAGCACCCGTAAGGCTCGATCAGAAGCGCTTTTTCCAGAGGCATATCCTCCGGCACTCTTGAGAGAACGGAGGTTTTGGGGTATCTCACATACTCCGCCATGCCCCCGTTATTTCCTTCCTGGAAACCAAAGATGGCGTGGGGCTGGCACATCCAGTACCTTCCGCTTCTGCAGAACCTGCAGGTCCCGCAGGGAACGATCTGATCCGCGGTGATCCTCTCTCCCAGCTCAAAATCCTTTACATTCTCCCCCTTCTCCACGATATGCCCCAAAAATTCATGGCCGGGAATAAAAGGCGGCTCCACCCAGGCGGGCTGCACCTCATCCCCCCAGAACATGGCGGCGCCATGATAGCACTTCAAATCCCCTGCACATACGCCGCACCCTTCTGTCCTGATGATAATATCATCCGGGCCGCAGGAAGGGGTGGGATATTTCATCTCCAGCCTGTAGTTTCCCTTTCCGTAAGCTACCAGAGCTTTCATTGTTTCCGGTACATTTCTCATCACTGTATCCTCCTGATCTGCACAACTAACGAATGTTTGCCTTCAAAAGCTTAATGCTCTCCCCTGGCTTTTCCGGCCGGATCAGGCAGCGCCCTGCCCGGGCAGGAAGAACAACGGTCTCGGCATAGTGAAGCAGGTATGGGTCAAAAAGCCCATCCTCACTCTCTATAATAGCCGCCCTTCCATCCACCAGATTGCACATAGCCATCTCCCCGTCCCAACCCAGAGAAGCCTTTGTCTCTACAGTATACACCCGGGTCTCTATAAATTCCAGCTCATGAAGGCCCGTTTTTACCACAGAGTACCCCTCTCCTCTTTCCATCTCCTGAAAACGGTTCAACAGGTTTTCCTTTACCCAGGAAGTGGTCCTGTTAAACTGAAGCACCTTCTTTCCATCCGCAATGTGGATGGGTCTGGGCCTTCCGTCCAGTCCCACGCGTCCCCAGTCCCAGAGCTTGAAGGTAAAGATATAAGGCGTGGCGCTGACCTCCAGCACCATACAGTTTTTGGAGGAGCAGTGGATGGTTCCCGCCGGAATAAGGAAGTGATCGTGCTTTTGCGCCGGGAAAAAGTTCACATACTTTTCCGTATCAAATGCCTTTTCTCCCAGCTGGGCTTCCTCCAGCTCCTCCACCATTGCAGCCGCGTCTATTCCCTCTTTCAGCCCCAGATAAACGCCTCCTCCTTCCCCGGTGTCCAGAATATAATAGCTCTCATCCTGGGTATAGGCCATCCCGAATTTCCGATGGATATAATCTGTCAGGGGATGCACCTGAAGGCTCAGATTCTGTCCCCCCATGGTATCGAGAAAATCAAACCGAATGGGATACTCTGCGCCGAATCTGGCATAGTTTTTCTCTCCCAGCGTTTCCCTGGGCTGATAGAGAATCAGATTCATGGCAGGCGACTCCACCCTTACTTTTCCGAATCTAAAATACAGGCTGTTCTCCTCCGGCACACCGTCAAAGGCCCAGGCATAATTTTTTTCGGCGGGATCCAGTCTGCATACCTCCTTCATCCACTGTCCCCCCCATACCCCCGGGTCAAAATACGGCACCAGCCGGAAGGGCTGCCCCGTCAGCTCTCTCAAGCCGCTGCGCAGGCCTTCTCCGGATACCATAGCCGGATGTCCCTTTGTGTTGGTATCCAGGTAGAAATCCATTCTCTCATAGAGGGCAGCCTTATGTCTGTCCGCCACTCTCCACTCCACAAAGAATCCTCTCTTATATTTGCGGAGAACATCCTCCTGGTAATTGCTCTGCTTATAATTGGGCATCCCCTGGCGATAGCGCAGCTGAATCTCCCATCGAGCCATATCCGCATAGATCATGACTCCTTTGGTACTTACCAGGGCGGCGCCAAACCCGTAGATCAGAATCCTTCCGCTGCTCTCCGCCAGCTTTTGCCTGGCTGCGGCCAGCTTTTCCCGGTCTATGAAATCCAGAATCGTGCCATAATACATCACGCCCCGCACTCTGTCCTCGGTCAGATGAAACTGCATCAGCTCCGTCAGCTTTTCCCCGTCATAAAAGATGTCTTCCATATTAATGACAAACTCCGGTGCAAAGGCCTGCCGGATCTGCGGTAGAATTTCCTCATCATCCGTACCGGGATAACAGTCCACTGTCAGGATCCGCTCACCGGAGCAGGCCGTCTCAATGGCGGATCTGATTTCCTCCCAGCCCTGAAAGGCCTGATGATCGTACCCCTCAATCTTCGTCTCCGGGCTTTTATCATATTCACTTTGGAATGTCAGATATCCCATTCTCCCCGTTCTCCTCCCATGTAATCTCTTCCTTGTTTTTAAAGATCCTGTATCCGAAGGCTCTCTTCTCGATGGCGTCGTAATCATGCCCTGCGTCAGCAGGCCAGCAGGCACCCACCTTAAGCTGCCCGTTTCCTGTGTTGACCAGCCGGTGTGCCAGCTTTCCGTCTATATAATGAACAGAACCCGCTTCCACCCTCTCGGCCCAGGTTCTTCCCTGCTCATTCATCAGCAATAAAAGTCCGCTGCCGCTGATTCCGAAATAAAACTCGGCACAGTTCCTTTTCAGATGAAAATGCCCTCTTGTCATACAGCATTCACCGTTTACAGTGACCGGCTCCAGAACGGTCATTCCGAAATACAGATCCCCCGCCTTGCCGGCCTCCCCGGCTTCATAAGAATAAGTGGTATAGAGAAGCGTCTCGGAATCCGTCCCCTGACTGCTGCGAAAAGCGCCCTCCATCTCCTTCAGATATTTCTGATAAGAACTGACCTTCTCTCCCTGAATCATTCCCTGCCCAAAGCACGCCCTGGATTCTATTATATGCATATACTCCTCCTGTTCTCGTCCGGTATATCAATGTTATAGCAACCGCACCGTTGGAAATTTTTGTTTTTGGCGTTCACTGCGCCGATTTTGCGCTGCGCAAAACGCGGCATTTACAATCCATTTTATGGAATGAACCCATGCCAATCCGCCAGCTGCGGCCGGGGGACAAAGCGAAACCGGTCCGGATCCTCCTGAAACTGGGCATAAATGGATTTTTCAGGACAGATTCCAAATTCCCTGTACTGCCTCGGACGCTTTACGATACATTCCTCTGTGTGATAAGCACTGTTTTTCACGAATCTGATCTCTCCATCCCTGACCAGAGGAAACCACGCCAGGCCGCCATGCCCTCTTACGCCTTTATAGTCAAATCCAAAATCCCTGACGCACCAGGCTCCAAAGCACATGTTCCGGGATGTATCCGCCACAATGGTACAGTGGGCCCAGCCCGGCGGCACGATCACCACCTCCCCCGGATACGCCAGCACGGCGTAACACCTTCCCGGCACATCCTCCGCCCGCTCCTGCATGTAAATATAGGCGGCGCCGCTCCAGATCTCGTAAACCTCGCAGGTGGACATCCCGCAGGATGGCGAGATCGCGTGGATATGCCCCTGGGAGCGTACAGGCTCCTCCCCCATCGTCCCCCCTGCATAGATTACTGCCCCGTAGAGCAGATTCCTGCTGACGATCTTTTCCCGGTCGCTTATGCTGCCTACATCCATCGCAATGGAATAAACAATTTCCGGACCGGTACACGCCGGATCACGCAGTGTCTTTCTGATGGCCTCCAGTGTTCGGTTTTCCGGCTCAGGGCCGAAGGTTCCCTCTCCATATGTAAATCCCAGAGGAGAGGCACAGGGCCTGATACCAAAGCCCGGGTCAAACTTCATTTCCATATGTACCTTCCTTCTATTTGCAGAATTTCTTTCGTGAGACGAATCGCTCTGCGGCACAAATCATCTCTTTTTTCACGCAGTTTCTTTTGCCTCGATGAGAGAGGCCGCTCCAATGATGCCGGCCGTATTCTTTAACCGGGCAATTTCCACCAGAGGAATGGACAGCCAGTCAGGGGCAAAGCAGTTCTCCCTTACCTTCCGGTTCAGAGGAATCAGAAGCGCATCCTCCTCATTACAGATACCGCCGCTGATCAGCACTTTTCCCGGACGGAAGAGATTGATCAGATTGGCCAGCCCGTTGCCCAAAGCCTCAATATATTCTTCTATAATTTTCTTTCCTAAAGGATCCCCCTGTCCGGCGGCCAGAAAGGGCGTTTTCCCATCGATATTGTCCGGATCGCCCGCGCATAATTCCGCTATCAGTGATTCCGGGTGCTGCTTTAACTGCCTTTTCGTCTCACTGATCAGCGCAGTGGCAGAGGCATAGGCCTCCAGACATCCCCTCCTGCCGCAGGTACATTCCCTGCCGTTCTTTTTGATCACATTATGACCGGCGATTCCGCCGCCGCTCTCTCCCTCCAGGATTTTTCCATCTACCACGATGCCGCTCCCCACGCCTGTCCCCAGCGTCACCAGCACCACATTTTTGTATCCCACCGCACTGCCGGCCTTCATCTCGCCCAGAACCGCACATTGGGCATCATTCCGTATCTCCACCGGCCAGGGCATCATTTCCTGAAGACGCGCTTTCAGCGGCAGATCCTGCCAGTCAAAATTATTGGAGTAAAGTACGGTTCCCGTCTCTATCCGGACAAGCCCGGGACATCCGATTCCCACTCCCGCTACTTCTGACCCGGAAATCTCATTTTTTGAAAGAATACCATACACCTGCCGGACAATCTCCTGAATGACGCTCTCAGCGCCAAGTTTTACATTCGTCCTGCACAATCCCTGATCTATCAGCCGGTACCTGGAATCCACAATTCCGATTTTGATATTGGTACCGCCCAGATCCACACCAACTCGGTACACAGTTTCCCCTCCTTTTTAACTTTCTTATATCAGGTCTGTCAGAAGTTCCATTAACCCTTGAGAACCGCCTGGAAAGAAGTGATACTTCCATCCAGCACTGCGCATCCACCCTCTGACTGCCCGCAGGTAACGCCCTCTACGGCTCCTTTCCAGTGAATCAACAGTTTTTCCGGAGTCCTGCTCCCGCAAAGCTGCCAGCTGAGCCTGTATTCCGTCTCCTCTTCAGAAGCGCCCTTCTCCAGCCTCAGCGTCGCTCTGCCATATCTGGTAGGGGTTTCCTCCAGAACCAGCGGGGATCCTTCTTTGGGCAGCCACTCTTCGGGCAGTCCCGCAAACAGCTCCAGATTTCCCTGCTTTTCCATCAGGATCATATTTCTTGTCACATAAATGAACATGGCCGATCCCCAGTTATGAGGCATGTCTCCGGTCATCTCATCGGAATTGGTCCCCTTCATCGACTGCTCTTCCCGCCAGCACCGGGCAGGCGCCGCGTGATTGGCAAAAGCATACAGATAGTCCGCGCACTTATCTCCTCTGCCCGCATACAGCCAGGCCAGGGCGTCAAACATACTGCCATAAGGCCACAGAGCATCCTGACACATCCATCCGGTATTTTCCGGTATTCCTTCCTTATCATCCACACTCTCCAGCAGGGCGAGATGATTTTGTACCAGCGCATCCTCCGGAGAAAAGATCTCTCCCGGATAAATTGCCTGACTGTAAGCCCAAATCCCGGTCTGCGGCTTATAGATCTCCCGGTTATGGTTGACGCTGCTCTCCTCATTGGCATCCGCCCTCTTTTCCACCGCTTCCGGTGAAAGCATACTCATGGGCACATATGGAATCCCTTCCTTCGTCCTTCTGGTATCACGCGCCGCCGCCTTTCGGAAGGTCGCCATCAAATCCTCAAATTCGGCCAAAAATTCCTCATACCCCGCAAGCTCCAATCGCTTTCCCGTCTCATAGACTGCTTTCAGGCCGTGCATCACCCAGAGAGGGGTCGTATACTCAGGATCCAGGTTAATTCCTCCGTCACCAAGACAGGGCGGGAACAGATCATAGCCTTCATAATTCTCTCCCAGCTCCCGGGCCTGTCTGCGCTGCTCCCTGATATATCCCAGTCCCCGGCAAAGAGTGGGCCAAAGCTCTCTGAAGCGCTGATCGTCATCCATCAGCTCACACTGGCGGGCTGTTGTGGCAAGGGCAATTCCCGTCTCCTTGTCATGATGACTCATGATCTGAATGGATCCATCGGGATGTACATTGGCCAGTACGGAGAGAAGCCCTGCATAAGCCTCCTGACTGCGCCCCATCATATGTACGCTCTCCAGAATAAAATGGCCATCCACAAACCAGAGCCCTCTGTAATCTGTTGGCCCCACCTGATAGGTATATACCTTCTCATGGAATTCCCTTGCCTGAAGAATATTGCGGCCGCAGGATTTCAGCATATCCATGATCTGTCCGTCAGGAATACACATCTCCTTCTGAAAAGGTCTGACAGATTTCCAGTATCTTTCCGCCCATTCCAGAGCCTCTTTTCCGGCTTCCAGCGTTATCTTCTCATGGGGCAGACTCCCCTTCTGAACAAGGAAAAACACACCCTCCTTTTTTTCGCCTGCCGCCAGATGATACTCTTTTACGCCGGGCACCGCTCTGGTTTTTACGCCCGGTACTGCTTCGATTGCAAAGCTTCCGTCACAGCCAAAGCCCATCTCCTCCAGCACCACGGTGCCCCGGGTGGTGGTAAAATTCTCTTTCGTCTCCAGCTCCCACAAAAGAACATCCACTCTGGCACCCTCGCCTGTCATCCAGGCAAACGCCTTCCAGCTGACGCGGCTGGCCCCATATTCCCAGGTTGTGGTTACGATCGCCGCGGAAGGATCTCCAAAGTCCTGGGTGACCTTTATCAGCTTATCCCGCCAGGTAATCACCGGCTTATACCGGAATCTAAACCCGTAATTAGCGGCAAATTTATCCTTTACAGGATGTCTTCTGTCATCATTTTGTGCATAGAAGGAAAGCTTTTTAGAGCCGTCGAAGCCAAAATTAAGGCTTCCATCCTCCCGTAAAATCGTTTTATACACATCATCCACCAGGCCGATGCAGCTCTGAGGCCTCTCCGGCGCAAAGCGGAAATCAATTTTTCTGTTTTCTTTCATATTTCACTCCATTTCTGCGCTGTTTTGTTGCGCAAATCCATAATATGGCTAAATCCATAAAATGGATTAACGAGTTTGTGGCAAGCAGCGCGCAGACACAAACAGTAATCTTTTCTCATGACGGGAGCTCACCCCTTGACAGCGCCGGCCACCAGTCCGGATACCACCTGCTTCTGTAAGATAACATAAACAATAATACTGGGCAGCGATACCAGCACAACGGCGGCGAACATAGCGCCGTAGTCGCTGGCAAAAGCACTCTGAAAATAGTAAAGCGCAATGGGAAGTGTTCTGCTCTGGTGTCCGGTGGTCAGTGTCAGCGCAAACTGGAATTCGTTCCAGCACAGTAAAAACTGCATCACTCCGGCTGTGGCAAAGGCCGGCTTTGCCAGCGGGAGGATCACATACAGATAGGTTCTCACGAACCCGGCCCCATCCAGATAGGCGGATTCCTCCATCTCCCTGGGTATGGTCCGGTAATAGCTGGAAAGAATAAACAATGTGGTGGGAATACCGAATCCCACATAGACCACAATCAGTCCCCATACACTGTCATACAGTCTCACCGTGCTCACAGAGGTATACAGAGGGAGAAGCAGGGCTGCTCCGGGAATCAGAAGTCCCATGGAAAACATAGTCCGAATCAGACCCTGCATTTTAAACTGAAACCGGGAGAGCACATAAGCCGCCATGCTCATAATGAGCAGATTAAAGATAATACCAAAAAAGGTGACTATGATACTGTTGTGATAGTACTGGGCGATAGGCGCTATCTGTAATGCCTTGGCATAATTTTTTATATTCAGGCCGCTGGGAAATCCCAGGGTAAAGCTTAAAATTTCCCGGTTTGTCTGGAAGGAAGCAAAGAATACCCACAGAAACGGCCCCAGAGTGACCAACAGCGCGGCGCTCAGGAAAAGAAAGATAAAAAGCTTTGACAATACCTTTTTTACTATTTTCATACCGGTTCCTTTCCGAATTCTTTATACGGGTTCATTCATACGGTAAACTTTGTTGATAATTCCTATGGACAACAGACCCACCAGGATCAGAACAACTCCCTGGGCATTGGCCATACCGAAGTTGTTGGTGTTAAAGGCCGTCTTATAAATCAGCAGCGGCAGATTCATGGTCCTGTTTCCCGGTCCCCCATTGGAGGTCATCGCCAGGATATCCAGCTTCTGCAGCATGGAGGTGGCAGCCAGAATCGTTCCTGTCCCGATGGCGCTTCTCACCAGCGGAAGCTTGATGTGCCAGATCAGCGCAAGTTCGCCGGCTCCATCTACAATGGCCGCCTCCAGGATCGAATCAGGTATGGCCGCCAGCTCGGCAATTACCAGAATCGCCACGATAGCCGCAAAGGGCAGCCATGTAAGAGTCACGGCAAAGAAGGAGAGCCTGGTATCTGCATACCAGTTTGCCCTGAAGTCCTTAAAACCCAGCGCCTGAATCAGTTTGTTCACAGGACCGTACATAGGATTGAAAATATTGTAAAACAGCATACCCAGCGCCGCGCTTGAAATAATATTAGGCAGCATGTACACCGTCCTGAAAAAGCCGCTGTACCGCTTTCCCCTGCTGACAATCAGTGCAAATATCACACCGAAAAGCACATGAACTGTGGACTGCAGCACAATCCAGATCACATTGTTTAGCAGCGCTCTCCTGAAATCTGCAGACCTGAAAATCTGCACATAATTGTCAAACCCTTTGAACGTGATCTCTCCGGCAATTCTCCATTCGCAAAGCGATGTGACGCCCACCTGTATAATCGAAAACAGATACACAAAGGCAAACCACAGCACACCGGGCAGTAAAAACAATATAACCCATCTTTTCTTGATCTTCATACAAATCTCCCATACCGGGACTGCCCTGCTTCAGAAAATCGAGAAGGGAAGATTTTCTCCCTGCCTGGCCGGGCAGCCCGGTCTATTTCACTCTCCAGCTTCTTTCTGTCGGACCCTGCATGATTATTTGGCCGCGGCCGCCGCCTCATCCAGTTTGGCAGCCATTCCCGCCGCATCCAGCGTTCCGTTCGCCAGCTCCGGATAATAAATTCCAAAAGCATCCACTACATTTGCGTAGGCCATTACGTCAAGGGTTGCCACAGAATACTCTGCCTTCTGAACGGCATCCACATTTTCGGCAAAGAGAGGATTTTCCTGTCTGTATTCCTCGGTAATATCGATGTAGGAGGATACAGGTATTCCTCCCTCGCGAGTCATACGGCCCATCTGAGTCTCATTTCCTGTCAGCTCTTTCAGCAGTTCCCAGGCAGCGTCCTGCGTCTCCCTGGTAGATGCGCAGATAGAATATCCTTCGGCATAAGTCTGAATCAGACCATTTCCGGGATACATCGCAAAACCTACCCGGTCCGCCAGTCCGGGATTCGCCTTGTCCTCCTCGCTGAAACTGGCGATCATCCAGGAACCGTTAAAAACCATGGCAACCTGTTCTGTCAGGAAGTTGTTGGCTACATTCGCATAGCCGGCACCCAGGGCATCCGGAGTTGTATACTTTTGCAGATAGAGCTGCATATCCTCAAGCGCAGAGATCATTTCCGGCGTCTGATAGGTCTCAGGATATTTGGTGTTCATCAATTCTACGCCGGCTTCCCCTTTTCCCCCTACCATAGCTGCCAGTAAAAGATTGGTTGTCCAGGAATTCTCTCCTGTCATCAGTCCAAGAGGCGTATACCCTGCCGCCAGCAGTTTCTCACAGTTCTCATTAAATTCCTCCCATGTCTCGGCAGGCTTAATCTCTACGGCCTCAAACATGTCTTTATTATAGAAATATCCAATCGCCTGGACGCCATTAACAATGGAAAGAATATTGCCGTCCGCGTCTGTATTAGCGGCTATTGCCTCTGCTCCAATCACATTGTCACGAAAATCAGGATCGGAATCCAGATAATCGTTGAGATAAACCACCTGACCATTCTGAAGCGCCAGGTCTCTCAAGCCGTTTTTGCCGTCTATCACATCAGGCAGATCATTGGTCGCTACCAGAGTCTTCATCTTCTCTGTATAAGTGGTATCAGAGGGAAGTTCCTCCACCACCAGCTCAACAGTATCCCCGTTTCTGTCCCGGAATCTCTGCAAAAGTTCTGAGGTTGTCTTCTCGCCAAGATGAGTTCCTACCTCATAGGTCGCATAGCGAATCGTCACCTTCTCACCGGAAGCGGCGCTTTCCCCGCCCGCATTTTCTTCACCTGCATTCTCCTGCGTGCCGGCATCTGCCGCAGAATCCTCCTGAACTGTATTCTCCTCTTTTTTTGCATTGTCATCCTTCCCTGCAGATCCTGCGCCTGCGCCGCATCCCATAAGAGAAGTACAAATCATCGTTGCTGCCAATAGTAAGCTGATTCTTTTATATTTTTTCAAATTTAATCCTCCTGTATGAAATAATTGTCTGTAAACAGTTCCTGAAATATTCATGCCTGGACAACGCCCCGGTATTCCTGGGTAACGCCCGGCATTGTGCCGCTTTGCGCATAAAAGCACTTCACCTCAGACAGCTGCTGAGCACTACCGCCAATTCGGTGTTGACCACATCGCTCTCGGGATGCTGATCAAATGCCAGGTACTTGGCCATGATCTGCACGCCGTTGTATCCCTGCCGATACGGCTCCTGGGTAATGGATGCCTTCACCAGCTTCCGGGCCATAGCTTCCTTTACGTCCTGAATCAGATCGTAAACCAGGAGCTTTGGCTGCACGCCTTCTTCCTGCTCTTCCAGCGCCTTTAGGGTTCCGCTGATACCTGCCCCCAGGACACATAAATAATCGACATTCTGATGCTCTTTCAGAATTTCTTTTGTCTGTACATAAGAGATCTGAGAGTCATCTTCGTTGGCACGCTGGCACACAATGTGGATATTGGCGCTTTCCCTTTCCAGATAATCCAGAAACCCCTGTCTCCGGCGGGTGACTGCCAGGTTTTTCTCCGTACCTGCAAGTACCGCCACATTCACTTCTCTTCCATCTGCCAGCAGGGAGAGAAGCTCCGCCATGACAATTCCGCTCTGCCTGTGATGACATCCCACATAAGCCAGCCTGTCTTTGGTCTGAATATCGGAATTAATGGTCACAACCCGGATTCCCTCTTTTTTAAGCTGCCCTATCCTCTCATCTATTCTCGGATCCAGAATGGGTGTCATCACAAATCCCTGTGCTCCCATCTCAAGCAATTCATCCATAATCTCGATCTGCCGCCGGGCATCGTATTCAACCAGAATCCTGATGACACCGGATATACCAAATTCCTGAAATTCTTCCACCGCCGCCTTCGCGCCGCTGATCACTTCATCAAAAAACGGATTGTTCTCCGTCACAAGGATAATTCCGATCAAATGCTTTCCATATTGCTTATCGGATAAAAGCTTTCCTGCCAGATTCGGCTTATATCCAAGCTCCTTCGCCACCTCCTTTATCCTCTGGGCTACCTCCAGCTTCACACCGGGTCTTCCATGCAGAGCCCGGTCCACGGTTCCTCTGGATACTCCCACCTGCTTTGCGATTTGTTCCATCGTGACTGCCATATCGATTTCCTCTCTTTTATGATTCTCTGATTCTGATATCTCCTGATACTTTGTTACCATGAATAGTAATGATATTTTTTATTATATCATCCGTTCACGTGAACGGATAGGGGTAAAAAAAATTATGCCATGAATTTACAGCTTCATTTCGTCTGCCTTTTCCGTTCACGTGAGCGAAAAAGGGCAAAATAGGCCGCGCTTCCTTAATATATCAATCTTTATTTCTACCATATAGATCAGGAAGCTCATTATCTCCTTTCTGCTTCCGGCAACGCATATCTGAGAGAAAATCTTATTTCCGCGAGCAACGAGCCAAGCGGACATGCTTGCATGTCCATTCACGACAACAGAAAGCAGACTTTCTGTTGCATGACGACTGCCGAGAGGCGTCGATCATTTCGTACACGTGCACGCTTCTGATAAAACAAATATTATCACATGAAAATCTCCTTGTCAACATGCCAGGTGAAAAAACTTACAAAAAAAATTATAAAAGCGGACTGCTTTTATTCAAAGTGCCCTGATCCGTTCCGCCGGTATCCCCCTGGCCAGGAGAACCTCCTGGTAGTCCTTTTCATCAATCTGCCGCAGAGCCGCCTGCACAGTGCCTGACAGCTCCTTTTCCTCTTCGTCCTGCACCTTGAATTCAATGATAATGGCATTCAGCAAAGTGCCGCTTACCTTATCCGTACCTTTTTCTCCTGCCGCCGTTCGCGGCTCGAGCATCACATCATACCGGCCGAAGCCGCTCTCCCACCACTGCTTTGTAAATTTCGTTTTATCGATATAAATATAGCTCTATCTCCATGACAGCTCATCATTTCAAAAAATCCAACGAAATTCTGATTATCATAACATTTTTTACACCGATAAAAAGCAAAGCATCAACAATTTATCTGTAAATTATCCTTCCTGCGCCTTTGACGGCAAAACAGACAAATATGATTTCCGTCCGGATCAAGAGTACAAAAAAACACATCTATTTGAGTAAGAAAATACATTTCTCATCCGGAAATTTTATTATAGTATAATGCCCAAAGAAATTTCAGAGCAATGATTCATCTCCGGGAAAGGTAAGGAACTGTTTGGTTCCAGGGTGTTACCATGGAAAAACTGATGCTTGATATGCACTGGTTTTTAGGACGTTTTCGAAAGCTCTACTTTATGGCGCTGCCTGAGAATGAGGCGGATTATGAAAAAAGCCGCAGACGCTACATCGTGGGCGATGCGGCCGCACAGACCATTGCCCAGCTGGCAGGGGGAACCTTTCTGGTTTCCCTCATGCTCTCAGTGGGATTTTCAGATGCACAGGCGGGCGTTCTGACTTCCGCCGCCAGTCTGGCTGCCCTTTTTCAGCTCTTTACCATGAAACGGGTGAATCATCTGAAAAAACGCAAGCTTTTCATCTGTCTCATGACTGTTCAGAAGCTTTACCTAGCGTTCATTTTCTTTATTCCATTACTTCCGGCATCCGGCAATGTCCGGCAGTTATTGGTGATGGTTGGTTTCTTCGTGGGTCAGGTATGCGCGCAGGTCGGAACGCCGGCCACTCAGGACTGGATCGCTTCCCTGGTTCCTGCACGGCTGCGGGGAAATTATTTTTCCAGAAAAGATGCTGTCTGCGTTTTTGTCACGGTTACTATGATGCTTCTGTCGGGAATTTTGATGGACGCTACTGCCGGCGAGCGGCAGAATACGGGCTTTTTGCTGAACGGAAGTATGATTCTGATTCTGGTGATCTTAAACGCCTGGGCCTTCAGCTGTATGAAGGAGCCCCGTCAGGGCGAAATAACAGCCGAGGGAAAGGAAGTCCATGGAAAACTGAAATCAAAATATTCGAAAAAGGAGAGGGTACATAACAGGAATCTTCTGGCGGAAATGAGAGACGCTTTTGGAAAAGACGACTTCCGGATGGCTTTTACTCTCACCCTCCTGTGGCAGACATCCTTCTACTGCGCTGCCCCCTTTAACGCCAGCTATCAGCTGGGAGAGCTGGGGATGCCCTTTGCCTTTATCATGGTCATCGGTTTTCTGGGGAATATGCTGCGTATCGCTATCACCCCGCTTATGGGAAGACTGGGCGATCGGCACGGCATGGCATTCCTCTACAAATATTCATTGGGCGGGATTCTTTTGTACTTTGTCTTTTTTGCCCTGGCAACCCCTTCCAACGCTTATCCTATGGTGATTCTGGGAACCGTCTGCTCTGCGCTTGGCTGGAGCTTTGCGGGGATCGGTCTATTCGGCGTACAGCTTGAGCTTCTGGAGGAGGGAAAAAGAGACCTTCAGCTCTCTATTTTGTCCGCCCTTTCCGGCGTCTACGGATTTCTGGTCTCCTTTGCCGCAGGATGCCTTCTGGACTTTCTCCAGAGGGTTTTGATCCTGCTGCCGGGAAAGAGACTCTATGCCCAGCAGTTTACCAATATGCTCGGGGCATGGTTTCTGCTGATTACGATTCTTTATCTGAAATTTAAGGTACAGAAGAGGGAGCGGCAGTCCTCTGCCCATACATCCTGCTGATCAGTCCTTGAGCTTGGTACCGTAGTACCACACTTCTCATTCACACCCAATGTGTAATTTATTGTAAAATCACAACTTCATATCATCTCATAAAGCAAGTTTTTATTCATTGACATTTCTATGAGACTGTAGTAGTCTATAACAGGGACTACTGCAGTCTTATCTAAAAGGAGTGTATATTACATGGATAAAAAAACTGTAAAACTTTTCGATTCCGAATTAAAAGTTATGGACATTCTTTGGAAAGAGGGTGATGTATCGGCCAGGCATGTTGCAGACGTTCTTACAAAAGAGTTGGGCTGGAATAAAAACACTACCTATACGCTTATCAAGCGTTGTATAAAAAAGGGGGCTATTGAACGTTCCGAACCTGCTTTTATATGTCATGCGCTTATTCCCAAAGAAGAAGTACAGGAAGCCGAAACGAATGAACTGATTAACAAAATTTATGATGGTTCTGTGGACAAGTTGTTTGCCGCACTTTTGAGCAGGAAAAAACTTTCTGCTGAAGAGATTGAAAAGCTGAAAAAAATTGTTGCTGGTTTGGAATGAGGTGAAAAGCATGACTTTGCTGGAAGTGAGCTTTTTTGGAGCTGTTTTTATTATAGCGGTGGTAATGATTCGGGCAATAGCAATAAATCGTCTGCCTAAAAAAACGTTCCTTGTTCTGTGGGAAATGGTGCTTTTGCGGTTGGTTCTTCCATTTACGATTCCGTCTGCGTTTAGTATATATACGCTTATTAACCGCACTATATCTACGCCCACATTTTTTGAAGCAGAAACAGACCATGTTACTTCTTTCGTATCACGGGAATATTTTGTGATGATACAGGGCATGGAGCAGCCAGTAACAGATATCCCGATTGTTTCTGTCCGGTCTGTTGTCTGGTGTATCGGAATGATCCTTTTGGCCGGATTTTTCATGATATCTTATTTACGCTGCCGGATTGAGTTTCGGGCAGCTTTACCAGTTGGTAATGCCTATGTAGAACAATGGATAGAAGAATGCCCTCTGAAACGGCGAATTTCGATTAAACAATCGGACAGAATTTCCACGCCGCTGACGTATGGCGTTTTACACCCGGTTATTTTAATGCCAAAGCAAACGGACTGGAAGAATATAAACCAATTACAATATATTTTCTCACATGAATATGTGCATATTTATCGTTTTGATACCATTGCAAAGCTGATTGCTGCCTATGCCCTTTGTATTCATTGGTTCAATCCTTTGGTTTGGGTAATGTACATTCTTTTTAACCGGGATATTGAACTGGCATGTGATGAAAGTGTAATAAGACAATTTGGCGATCAATCCAAATCTGCCTATTCGTTCATGCTGATCAGTATGGAAGCAAAGAAAAGCGGTCTGTCACCGCTTTGTAATAATTTCAGCAAAAATGCCATTGAGGAAAGGATTACCGCAATTATGAACACGAAGCGAACGACAATTATTACGCTTTTATCTGCCTGCCTTGTCGTACTTGTCACCGTCAGTTTGTTTGCTACGTCTGCAATAGCTTCCACTGATAGCAGGATAAGCGATACGCCTGCCAGCAATGACCCGGAGCCAAACACAAGTGCTATTGATGCAGAATCGAGCAGAGAAGATTTATCTTCCCTACTCGCTGCGCGGGGCACTTCATTGTGCACCCCTGCGCATAAAAAAGGCGATATGACAATTATCCATGAAAGCGCAGATATTCTCCGTTACGAAAATGGCGCACCTTATATCCACGATATCCTTACAAACAAGACCGCCAGCACCATTGTGGAAACCCAATATTGTATGTTGGCTTATAACGAAAACGGTACGCCGCTAAAGCTATATTGGAATTTCATTGACAGCAGTACGGAAAGCCGCTTTGAAAATATTGTTCGGACAAAGACAAACCTCTTACCCAATCAAACGGAAAGATACCATGGCGGCTGGTCACTATATGATGGTGAAATCATGGCGGATTTTCCGAACGCCCAGAATGGCGAAGCGAATCAGGTTGCCTATTCATTGCTTTGCTTAGAGCAGGTTGTTTTTGAAGATGGGACAGTCTGGAATAACCCCAATTATGAAAACTGGTTTAAGACATATGCGGGAAAAGAAATAGCGGTAGATGTATTACAAAATTATTATCCATATGAATATGAGATAGAAGCGGACTGAAAACAGTAACCGTAAACCCGGCAGTCCCTGCGAAAATTGCCAGTCGCAATTAACATTCCAATGAGAGATATTATATGCCCGGCTATTGAATTCAGGCAGTTGGGGTGGTATAGGATAGACAAAAATAAAGAAAAGGAGATGATTTGATGGAGATACCTGACAATATCCAAAAACTGATAGATGGGAAACCCTATACATCTGATGCTATCGGCATGTCCGGCTCTAAGATAATGATTTTTGATAACAGCGTTCTTAAGATTGTAAAAAAGCAGATAGAAAATGAAGATGCTGTTGTAGAAATGATGCACTGGCTTGACGGAAAGATACCGGCTCCTAAGGTGATTGCCTGCGAAAAGGATGATGAATATCAATATCTTCTCATGAGTAAGGTGGCGGGAAAAATGTCCTGTGATGAATATTATATGGAGCATCCGAAGGAACTGCTTGATCTGCTTGCAAAAGCGTTGAAGATGCTTTGGAGTGTAGATATTTCTGATTGCCCGCGCAACAGGAATATGGATGTTGAACTTGAAGAGGCGAAATACCGTGTGGAAAACAATCTGGTAGATATGGATAACGTGGAGCCGGCTACCTTTGGCGAGGGAGGTTTTGAGAGTCCGCAGGCGCTGCTTAAGTGGCTGGAAAGCAACAGGCCGGATTACGAACCGGTATTATCTCATGGTGATTTCTGTCTGCCAAACGTATTCATGGAGGCTGGGCGGATAAGCGGGTTTATCGACCTGGGCGATGCAGGTGTCGGCGATAAATGGAGAGATATTGCGCTGTGTTATCGCAGCCTGAAGCATAATTTTGACGGAAGCTTCGGCGGTAAGGTTTATCCGGACTTTAACCCGGATATGCTTTTTGAAGCGCTTGGCATTGAGCCGAATTATAATAAGCTGCAATACTACATATTGCTTGATGAGTTATTTTGAACAGATTCTGATACATGGGAGACATATGGAATGAATTATTTTATAGAAGGATTGCAGGGAAGCGGCAAGAGTACCCTTGTCAAAAAACTGTCTGAAAAGCATCCTGAGTATAAGGCTGTTCATGAGGGTGATTATTCACCGGTTGAACTTGCCTGGTGTGCGTATGTGAGCAAAGAGGAATACAGGGATATCCTTGACAAATACAATGGAATACAGCGAGAGATAGCAGAAAAAAGCCATGAGGATGGAGACCGCATGGTTATCTGCTATACGCAGATCATCACGGATATCACCGGATTTCATAAGGATTTGGAGCAGCATGAGATTTACAATAACCGCCTGTCTCCGGAAGCCTTCAGGAAAGTTATATTGGAGCGCTATTCTAAATGGAATACCGACGGAAACATATTTGAATGCTCTCTTTTCCAGAACATAGTGGAAGATATGATTCTGTTTCAGAATGCATCTGATCAGGAAATCATCGATTTTTACAAAGAGGTCAGAGGTTTGCTAAGCGGCAGGGATTATCGGATTCTGTATCTTTTGACAGAGGATATCCCTTCAAATATCAATGTGATCAGAAAAGAGAGAGCTGACGACCAGGGGAAGGAATTGTGGTTTCCTTTGATGCTCAGGTATTTCGACGAATCTCCGTATGCAAAGAAAAACGGGCTGTCCGGGGAGAAAGCCATGCTTTCTCATTTCAGGCGAAGACAGGAATTAGAGATTACGATTTGTAAGGAAGTCTTTTCTGACAGATATACTGTATTAAAGTCAAAGAATTATAGGGATGAAGATATCCGTTGACTACGGAGGTATATTGGTGACACTGAGAGATTACAAAAAGGAAGATACACCAATTATAGCCGGATAGCTTCATTCAAAGGAAAGGGATACGGAAAAGAATTGCTCCGGCTCGGAATAGAGTATGTAAGGATGTAGCGCTCCGGATCCCCTGCCGCGAAATAATCATCTGTCTTTGCCTTTCTAAGATCTCCGCTGCGGTATAACTTCATTAAGTATGGATTAATGACAGCTACAAACAATCCTCTTTCCTGTAAATATGTAAGGACTGGAAGATGATGCCAGTTGCTCCCATAACACTTTTACTTCATCATCAAACCTTAGAAGCATGGCGGCAAGTTCACTCAAATCTTTTTCTACATGGGAGATACCAAACGGTTTGCTGACAATTTCTCCGTAAGGTTTCTGTATACATACCGTACTTTTCCCTTTTGCCACATCAATTCCTACACTGATCATAATAACCTCCTGCTTTGTTAAATTCTCATTAGCAATCAGTAAAACCATCCACACTTATTACGATTCAGTTTAGTTCGTTACACGAAAGCTCTCATAGAGTATCAACCTGCCTAAGCGAACATTTATAATAAGGAGTTGGCTGACGGTTTTATTGACGGATGTTAGAAATCCAAAAAAGCCCATGCCATACCAACTGCTTCCCTTATTATAATAAAATAAGTGCAGATGTCAGAGTTAATTACTCTCTAACTACTACACTTTTATGGTACTAAAAATGTCCTGCTATTAACAGAACTGGTTCTTTCTCATGTTGGGATATGCGGTCAGATTTAGTTTTGCTGGAGCTTTAAATTTTTCGCGAAACTGAAACACTGACAAAAACAAAATATCCAAAGCTAAGAAAGAACCACAGAACTTTTATAACCCTCTTCTTATATCCTTGTGCAGGACAATATATGGCCATATCTTTGTTTTTGTTACAAATTGGCGCCCCCTTTGCCAGCAGATAAAACTTTATACAAGATTATCAATAATCCAATTTAACATTTTCATACCACTCTTTTGCTCTATCATAATAATCTGTAATATCTTTAATTTCATCTCTTTTTATCTCAAGTGACCATTTTTCGTTTTTAGATGAGAATTCAAAAAACTTAATTGCATTGTCATAATAAAATGAAGCCGCAGGATTCTTGTTCATTTTATTAATACAATTTTTCAAAGAATATTTATTGAAATCCGGAGACTCCCGCCAATATCTAGCCCAATCAAGCATCATAGGACTAAGATACTTACAGTTCTTGCTCTCCTTCTCGTCCTTAATATGGGCTAAATAAGGTATAAAATAGTCATTATAGACTGGATGTGAATTATTAAAGCTTTTTCCAAAAGCAATTCCTAATGCATTTTGTGCGGTTTCACCTTTTGCTACTTCCACCAATGGTTCGCCTAAGTATATTGATTTATCCTGATTCATTATTGCCAATCCAGTACCAATACAACCACGCAACGGAATACCATCAACAATAGCTTGGCAAAAGAAATCCATGCATGTCTGTAAAAAAGATAAATAAATCGGATGTTTCTCATATACAATAGGATAATGGCGTGTTCCGATTTCGCCTAATAATAAGGGATATGGTTCTTCTTTAGTGTCAGCTAACCAAAATCCCGGCTTATGCAAACAATAATTCACATAAATCAAAAAAGTATCACTAAAATGACAAACATTAATAAAACCATTTGCATTAGCCACATATCCTACATGTCTCCAATCTTCTGAAATTCGTATGGGCACAACACTTCCGGCTAAATTATCATTTTCTGGTAATATTGATGCTTGCTTATGTACCAAATCGAGTAATTTTTCATATAGTTCTAAAATTGCTTTATTTCCATGATTTTCAACATAATTTGAAAACCCTAAAATATCAAAAAGAGCAATAGAATAAACCTGTTCTTCATTGCTTATTTTTTTCAAATATTCTTTAACTTCAGCTTCCGAAGTAAGTGCCTGTTCATTTTTCATAGTGTCTCCTTACTAATTTTACATATCAGGCTTAATAATTATTGTTGCAAATCCCTCATGCTGATTATTCAAATCTGCCATCAAACCACTAGGATTGCCAATGCGTCCCTCTACATCATAAACAAAGCAAATAAGTCTTTTGCAATCTGGATGCACCTTATATCTAGCCACATCAATAATAAGTTGATCTCCTAATTCCTTATCAGACAACCCTAATCTTGTTTTCTTTACTTCAATAACCACTCTTTCATTTTTCAGAAGAAAATCCATTCTTGAAGATTTACCTGCATAAGAAGGTGTCCATTCTTCCGCTCTTACATCATCAAAATAAAGCAGTAATAACGCATGGAGCAAGTCTTGAACATCATATTCATCTTCAATTTTTAAGGTTTCCCTATTTTCATATCTGCACCGCAATTGTCTTGCTACCTTATAAAAATGAGAGAAAATAACATTTAAGGCATCATCTATGTCAACTTTATTTTTTTGTTCAAATGTAATAAAATCTTTATTTATGTATTCTTTTACGTTTTCTATAATTTTTACACAAGTAGACGCTTCATAATAATAATTGCGATGAGATTTTTGCAATCCTTTTACAAACTCATTATCATCTTCCAAAAATAGTTTCAAAAACGCTATTGCCTTCGCTAGCCAACTATTATACATAGCACTATCTACATATGTTCCGCCCAGCTCACTATTTCGCATTGTTTTCAATACATTATTTCCGTCTTGAATTAAAGTTTCAATCCCTTGTAAAGCCCTCTCTTTATTCATTGTTGTTTACCGCCTTTATTTTTGTAAAAATAATTTTTCCTTTTTATCATCTTAAGACATTATATTGAAATCATAACCAACAATCAGCCTTCATTGTATCAATTATTACTACACCATATTATCCCGATTCTGTCTATTATAAAGAAACCTTCTAACCTCCATAACCAAATTATGCGGATCATCATCAATTACCACATAGTAAATTATATAATTATCCACATAAATACGATAATAAGAATATCTACGCTCTCGGGCAGAATGATATGGTTCAAAAGATTCAGCCACTGGAAGTCTCTCCATAATAGCAGACTCTACCTTATCCAATAAATCATTTGCTGCTTTTGGATTCTTCAGTTTCTCTGCAATATAGGTTACTTTTTCATCAAGATCCTCATAAAAAAGTGGCAGATAGCTCAATCTGTACTTTTTACTGAACATTTATCTTCCTCCGTAGTCCTCCAAAAACTTCCTCATGGCTCATCCTTGTATCATTTTCTGCCGCAAACCTATCTGCTTTATCTAATGCAGCTTCAACACCATCCGTCAACTTTGAATATTCTTCAAGACTAAGCACCACCATTGCTCCATATCCGTTTTTTGTTAAATATACCGGTTCCCCTGCATTTACAATTCTTTCAATATCCGGGAACTTATTTCTCAAATCTGAAACAGGCCTAATTTGTAACATAAGCATTCGCTCCTTATCAATATTTTATCTTAATTTTATCATTATCTATATTCTACTTTACTATTCTCAAAAAAGCAACCTTTGTAAAAATCTTTCTTTAATCTAACCATACATTTTATTATATTTCCCCTGATTTTTCTATGGAAAATGGCAGTTTCCCTTTCATAAAGAAAACTGCCATCTTGCAAGCGAATTTATTTTGCTGTATCCTATGTCATTTCAAGGCTCTTTCAAAAATGGTGTAGTAGTGGTGTAGTAAGCGCCTTTTTCCTCCGTACAATCATTGATTTTACAGGCTTTTTCAGGATTCCTCAAGATATTGCCGTGACATATCATAATTCCTTTCGGCACGCCTGTAGAACCGGATGTAAAAATAATATATGCCAAATCCTCCGGCCTGTTGCTGTTTCCAAAGGCAGATTCTCTGTAACGATAATCAGAATTCTCTAATCTTATGGTTTCGATACCAAGCCCTTTTTCATATCCAAATGAAAGTGCAATCCTGCTTTTTGCAATCTGTATCATATGTGCGATTCTCTCTTCCGGATACCCCGGGCTCACTGTCATATAGGCCCCTCCGGCCTTCAATATCCCCAGCATGGCCACAATCACATGCCAGCTCCGCTTCGCAATCACCGGTACCACATCATTGGGCTTTACCCCTCTTTCTCTTAAGAAATGCGCCAGTGAGTTTGACATCTCATCCAACTGCCTGTAGGTAAATCTTTCTTCCTCAAACACCAACGCAATCTGATCAGGCGTGCGCGCCGCCTGCTCTGAAAACAACTCATGGACGCATTTATCTCTGGGGTAATCCACATAGGTGTCGTTAAAGGCTTCCGTCACCTGATAGAGCTCCTCTTCTGACATCACAGATATATCTGTGGAAATATCGGCAATGCTCTCTTTCTCCAGCTGTGTCAGAATCCGCACATAGGCATCCGACAGCCTGTCCATCAGCTGCTCGTCATATTTCGCAAGGTCATACTCCAGCCTGATTCTGCACCCGCTCTTTAGAGGCGTCAGCTCCATGGTCAGGTCAAATTTAGCTGTATGGGTATCTATGAACTGGGGTACAAGCTCATGGCCATCCAGCATCAGCGTCTTTTCCCCATCTCCCTGATAGACAAAGGATGTGTTGACCACGGATTTATCCTTCATTCCCACTGCATTTGCAATGTTCCAGAAGGGCAGCTCCTGATACTGGAACAGGTTTAAAAGCGTCTCTTTCACGCTCTCCATGTATTCCGACAGATTTCCTCTCACGGCAAGGCAGAGCGGCAGTGTGTTTACAAACATGCCCACCATATCTCTGGTATCTGCATGGGTACGGTTCTGCAGAACAATACCTGTCAGAATGTCTTTTCCGGCACTGTACTTTGACAGCAGGATTCCGTACGCTCCCAGGAACACCATCGTGTCTGTGAGTCCGTTTCTTTCGGCATATTTCTTCGCACGCTCAAATACTTCCTCTGGAAGATCATAGAACTTTGATCTGCCTCCCTTTCCAGGCGTTTTTGTCTCGGGCAGAAGGACGGGCTCAAAATCGCATGTGAGCATTTCTTTAAAGTAGTTGATTCCCTCTTTCATATCCAGCTCATAAAAATACCGCGCATAATCTGAGAACTGGATTTCCGGCGTTTTGATCTCTTTACCTGCATATGCCGCTACCATGTCACGCAGAATAATATTCAGAGAATCTCCGTCTGCAATCATATGATGCATATCAAACAGCAACGCTTTTTCTGTAAATCCGATTCTGATAAGGGGCGCTTTTTCCAGGCAGAATGGTCTTATGAATGCGCTTTCTCCTCCCTGTGTATAATCTTCAAAAAGAACAGGTATATCCTCGTCATAAATCCCATAAATTTCATCTTCTTCCGTCGTGATGTGGCTCTTCAAAATTTTGTGTTTTTCGGCAATCTGGCAAATGCTTTGCTTCAGTTTTTCTCTGTTGATATTCTCCGGGAGCGGAATCCGGGCAGGCATATTGTAAGTCAGTGCGGCCGGATCTTTCGTATAAGCAGCATAAATTGCTTTCTGCTGAGGCAGGAGTATATACTTTTTCTCCCTATGCGCTTCTATCTGTTTCCTCTCATGTGCCTGATCAATGCGCAGTGCCAGCTGTTCCAGGAGGGAGCATTCCAGAACATCTTTTGCCGATATTTCCACCTGAAATGTGGTTCCGATTTCATTTACCAGAACAATTGCCGTCAGACTGTCTCCGCCCAGCTCATAAAAATCATCCGTTTTCCCGATTTTTTCCACATGAAAGACCTGCTGCCACAGAAGGGCCAGCTTTTTCTCTGTGTCTGTTTCCGGCGCAAGATATTCCTTCTTCTGCAGGGCAATATTCGGTACCGGAAGGTTTCTTCTGTCGATCTTGCCGCTGGACATCATGGGCATGGACTCCAGACGTATAAAAAAGTTGGGAATCATATATTGGGGCAGCTTTGCCGCCAGATGCTCCCGGAGTCTGCGTTCATCGATCTCTGTTTCCGCCGTATAGTAGCCTGCCAGATACTGACGATTATCCTCATCACGCTTGTCGGTAACTGCTGTAAGGCCGATGCCCGCCATGGTTCCCATCACGCTTTCGATCTCGCCCAGCTCAATGCGCAACCCGCGAATTTTCACCTGGGTATCGATCCTGCCAAGGTATTCGATCTCTCCATCTGTCCGCCAGCGGGCCAGATCGCCTGTGTGGTACATGATCTTCCCGTGATGGTTCTCCGGCGTGGCGAAAGGATTCGGCACAAAGCGCTCGGCGGTCAACTCCGGGCGGTTGAGATAGCCCTTGCCTACCCCTTCTCCGGCTATGCAGAGTTCTCCGGGAACGCCGATGGGAAGTATTTTATTGGATCTATCTAAAATATATATTTGAGTATTTGAAATTGGTTTTCCAATCGTTACATTTAATGCATTGTGAACTTCTTTATATGTAGCAACATGTGTTTCTGCCGGACCGTATTGATTCCATATTCTGACCTTACTCTCCCTTAATTTTTCAAAAATATCTCTCTCCACCCCAAATTTTTCTCCAGCAAAAAAAATATTCTTTAAAGTAGAAATTTTTTCTAATTTGTTCAGTTTACAAACCAAGTTAAAATATGAAGGCGTAATAAATATCTCATTTATCATATTTTTTTGAATGAATTCCATGTATAGCAACATATCATTCTTAATATTTTCCTTGGTAAAAAATAAACATCCTCCCTTTATTAATGAATACATTATTTCTTGTATTGAAACATCAAAAGTTAGAATAGTAGAAGCTAAGATTCTGCTATGATTTCTTTTATCTTGTAATATCTGCCATAATAACAAATTTGAAAGACACTTATGTGTCTGGCATATGCCTTTAGGTTTTCCAGTAGAGCCTGATGTATAAATAATATAGCAATAATCGTCTATATAATTTATGTTCTCGACACATTCCAAATTACAACAAAAATTTACTTCTTTAATATCAATTACACTAATATCTCTATGTGTAATTGAAAATTGATATACTAAAGCTATCTTTGCCTTCGATTCCATCAAAATATGCCTAATCCTATCTTCCGGGTACTCCGGGCTCACCGGCATATAAGCCCCGCCTGCCTTCAATATCCCCAACATGGCTACAATCACATGCCAGATCCGTCTCGCAATCACCGGCACCACATCATTGGGCTTTATCCCTTTTTCCCGTAGGAAATGCCCCAGAGAATTTGACATCTCATCCAACTGCCTGTACGTAAACCTTTTATCTTCAAACACCAGTGCAATCTGATCCGGCGTGCGCGCCGCCTGCTCTGAAAACAGCCCATGGACACACCTATTCCTGGGATAATCCACGTAGGTATCGTTAAACTCACAGACGATTCTTTTCCGTTCCTTCTGGGGAAGGATATCTATCTCTTTGATAGTTACATTTTTGTTCTCTGTGATCTGCACAAGTACATATTCCAGCCGTTTTAAAATATATCTGATCTCTTCTTCTCCAAAAACTTCTGTCTGATAATCCACATTGATGGTATGGCTGGTGTTTCCATCTCGATTATCTATATGCATAACAAAGGGGACTTCACTGCATCCATTGGAATACCATTTTGTATCAGCCTGGGTGTCTGTCTTTGCGTTTTGATAGCTGATCATGGCACTGTACAGATTCCCGGAGAATTTATGCTTTTCCCGAAGGAATTTCAGGATATCAACATAGGGATATTTCTGATGGCGGAAAATGTTCATATGCTCTTTTGTGATCTGTCTCGCCAGCTCCAGTCCGGTCATATTCTCTTTCACAGAAACCGTAAGAGGCATAGTGGAGACAAACATTCCGGCAATCTCCTTTTCCTTCGCATTGCTCCGATTCAGCACCGGCACTCCCACTGTCACAGATGTGATTTCCGGATTGATTCTGTACAGGTAAATGATCAGCGCTGTTTCAAACAAAACCGCCGGTGTCACAGAATTGGCTTTGCAAAAGATACCCATTTTCTGTTCCAGGTCAAAGGGCAGTACCTTTGTAAATCTTTTTGCCGTGATGGATTCAGATAACGCGGAGCTTAATTTCATCGGACTTTCCTCCGGACGGTCAGCGTATTTCTCCTCCCAGTATTCCTTATCCTTTCTATACCTGTCAGAAGCCAGATAGCTGTTTTCCGAATGGATATAAGAAGTGTAGTCCGCTTTTATAAGGGATATGTTTTCTGCAGCTTCACTCTCGCCGGCCAGCTTATGGTATGCCTCATCCAACTGCTTTGCCAGAAGTCCAAATGTCCATGCATCCGCTACCAGATGGCTCAGCAGAACCAGAATACCGCTTCTGTTTTCCACATGAAATACCACAAACCGATACTGAAACCGCCCTGTCAGTTCCAGAGGCACGGCGGCAAATTCTTCTGCGTAACGATCACATTCTTCCATGGAGGAAAAAGTCTTAATCGGAATATTTTCATCAATTTCATCTGAAACATATTGGGAAGGCCTCTCTCCTTCGCAAAAACGCAGGCGAATTCCGCTTTGATTTTGGATAAACCGGCGGATTGCCTGCTGTAACAAAACACTATCCCGCTTTTCTCTGTAAAAGGTTGCCCCGCATAAATTGGCAATGGATGTACCGTTGTAATATTTCTGCAAATTCCAAATATTCTGCTGCGGTGTTGTCAAATGAAAGTATTCCATCTTGTCCTCCTTCATAGCTTTTCTATTTCAGGCTTTTTTCATATTAACCTGAAACAGGTTAAAAGTCAATCTTCAAAAATGTGTTAGCTTATACTTCTTGCAGAGGTAATAATGTGAAAAATCACACTGAAGTGGTGATTTTTCACATCCTAATTTGTGCCGGAGCGTCACAAATTTATTTGATGGCAGACGCAAATTTGAGATTTGCGTCGCCCCGTCGCGTAAACGCTCCGGAATGGAGATTAATATGTATCCCAGAATTCGGAATCTGCGGGAAGATAAGGATATCTCCCAGACTAAGCTGGCCAATATTCTTGGTATGTCGCAAACTGGTTACTCCAAATATGAAACCGGCGAAAATGATGTGCCCACTAATATTTTGATCAAATTAGCCCTTTATCATGAGACCAGCGTGGATTATCTTTTGGGACTGACTGATCAGAAGACTCCCTATCCCAGATAATCATTCTTTTCCGTTCCAACGCTAACAATCAAAAGCCAGTACGATTGGAGCATTATAAATGACTCAAAAAATACGACACGATATCACTCTTGGCAGTAATATCCGAAAACTACGCAGACAGTCTCATCTTACGCAGGAACAGGTGGTGGCCCAGCTGCAGCTACAGGGCATTGATATTTCCCGGAGCACTTATTCGCAGATTGAGTGCGGTACTTATAATGTCCGCGTGTCCGAGCTTGCCGCGCTTGCAAGACTCTTTGGTACTGACTACAATTCCTTTTTTGAAAGTTTATAAAGCACTTTTCTCTTTACTCCCTCTGCTTCCATTTTTTATCCCTGTATCTTCTTACTTCTAATTCTTATTTCAAAACCTGCTTGTTAAGCATCATTCTACCACCTATATCTATTACAATCAATAAATAAATGCTTCTTAAGCATATTTATAATTTCAGATATAGGAGAGTACGTTTTGAAAGCTTTTTGGTATGATGAAAAACGTAAAAATATTTGCGGCCTGCGCATCCGCCAGCTTCGTAAGAAGCAGAAAATCACTCAGAAAAAACTATCCATCATGGCGCAGCTGGCCGGATACGATTTCATCACAGAAACTGCGATTATCAAGCTGGAAGCCGGTACCCGTTTTATTCCTGATTATGAAGTCAGCATTTTTGCACGGTTACTCGGAACTACGCCGGAGTATTTGTTGCAATGTGATGAAAAGGAATAGATAAAAATTTATAGATTACATTATCTATCTTTTTCGCGTCTTATACTCAAACTTCCCACACCTGTCAGTGCGGGAAGTTTAATACCTTAATTATTTCTGGAAAATGACTTGGCCAATTGTTTTAGTTGTGAACGTAATTTATCACCTTTCTCTGTTTTCAGATAATCATAAAAATAATCACACACATTGCTTTCTCCAACATAAATATTTAACTTTGTACAATAGTGGGTATCATCATATATTTTCACTATGGACCTCATACATTTTAATCTGCGAATTGATTTTAACGACATATTGGATACTAATGTACACTTTTTTATCCATTTCGTCATTGCCAAAATATGGCTCTCATGCTATACTGAATATCAGGAAATTCAACCATTTCTCATACGGATAGCAAGGTGTACTTCTTTATCCATCCCCATTCTCCCTGACCCAGAGCAAAAAAGTCCGGTGTGTGATTCCCAGTTCTCTGGCCGCACCTCTGGCAGAAACTTTTCCCTGTATCCACTGTTCTTTCAGCCTGAAATAGGCAGGCGGGCGTTCTATCGGCTTCCGGCCAAATTTCACCCCCTGCTCTCTGGCCGCCGCGATCCCTTCCGCCTGACGCTGGCGGATAAACTCCCTCTCTGTCTGGGCCACATAAGAGAGGAGCTGCAAAACGATATCCGCAATCAGGGTTCCCGTCAGATCTTTATCCCGGCGGGTATCCAGAAGCGGCATATCCATAACGACAATATCCGCCTGCTTTTCTTTGGTGATAATCCGCCACTGCTCCAGAATTTCCTCATAATTCCTTCCCAGACGGTCGATACTCTTGACCACCAGAATATCCCCGCATTCTAATTTTTGCAGAAGATGCCGGTACTGAGCCCGCTCAAAATTCTTTCCGGACTGCTTGTCCATGTAAATCCTCTTTCTCTCAATCCCAAATTCCTGCAGCGCAACAAACTGCCTCCGCTCATTCTGTTCCCTTGTGGAAACACGCACATAGCCATATTCCATATTCTGACCTCCGATCTGTTGTTTGGGATATATCGTTGCATGGGAACATTCTATTTCATTCACGGAGGTTCTTCACAAATCCATTTCCGAATTTTTTGTAAAATATGGTAAAATAACAGTAAAATAGCAAGGAGGATGTTAAGTTGTCAGATATTCCATACCGTAATTTTAAATCATATGTAAAGGCTGCCGGAAATATATTTGATATAATGGCAGCAGCATATAAAGTCTTATATCCGTTTGAGCCTATGGTTCCAATGGGACAGGATCCTTCTCTACATGATTTTATATCATGTTTTTCCCAACAACATAATACCCGTCAGGCTTTTGCTGAACTGAAAGAAGAATTGCTGAAGTGGCTATCCAAACAGGATAACCTCAACAAAGATAAACTTCAGGAAAAGCTGTTTTTTCTGATCCGTCTGATCGATGGGAAATGTGTCCGTTCTGAGAAATCATTTCTGTCAGATTCCTATACCCGATATTTTTCCCTCAATCATCTGTTTCAAAACGAAATCTGTATTCTGCCCCGCCCCCAAAACGGCGCAGTAGATTTACTGTCTGAATCCATAAAGAAAAAGTCCGGCTATGGGTTCTATGGCAGGAATTACAGCCGAACGTCTGATATTTCCGGATATTTGAAGAATTTTGTTATCTACAGGGTAACGGATATTACGCCGCATATCATTATTCCAAATTACTACCAGGAAATTCTGCAGGAATTTGAACGCAAACAACATAAATTAAAAGTAGCTGTTTTCCCGTTATCCAGTTTAAATCTCAATCGCATTTTATGTTAAGAGAAGATCTCATCGATAAAGAAGGGTTATTTTATATTGAATCTCCTATAAACGGGTCGGAACATCAAATTCTTGAGCGCTGCAAAGAAGCATTAAGAATCTGCCGGAATCAACAGGTAGATATTGCGGTTTTTCCCGAAATGCTTTTTACCAGCAAGAATCAACATACACTCATTGATTTTATCAAAGGAAATGATTATAACACCGAAGAAATGCGCTTTCCCTGGTTCATATGGCTGGGCACCGCGTGGGCCGAAAAAGAAAATAAATGTATGGTAATAGATCAATACGGAAAAATCGTCTTTGAGCAGAAAAAGTATGTCCCATATGAATACAGGAAAAAGGATACGGGAAACATACCTGAGACTGATACATCAGATAAAACAGCAGTCAGGGAAGCCTTGTCGCATAAAGAAGAGCGGATTGCAAACTTCCTTGACCTTCCGGGTTTCCTGAGAATTGCAACTGCTATCTGTCGGGATATTTCTGACAATCATCTGACAACCGCTATAAAAGAGCTCTACACGGATATGGTGGTCATTCCGGCATTTTCGAAAACAGATCGCTTGACTGAAAGATACATTAGCCCTTTGGCTCTGGAAAGAATCATTTCTCTGGTCTGCAATGCCTGTTCTGCTCTGTGTGAAGAATCGCAGGAACGCTTTGAGGTAAATGAACAGATGATAGGGAAAGAGCACATCTTTTCCTATCTGTGTCTACCGGCAAAAAAGCCAAAGGACAATGCCGCAGATTATCATGCAGCCCATTATACTTCTTTATGCAAAGAATGTGTGAAATGCTGCAACGGATATATATGGGAGATCGACTTTACCAGATGTGTGATCCATCATAATCTGTGCTGCGCAGAGGTTATTTAGGGCTTGTGCTATTTTAAATAGTATGATATCATCATCACATCAAAGATGAACTGTTGATGAACTATCAAGGAAACTCTACAATCTGCAGAGAACCTCCATAATATAATGTCAGAAAGGAAAACACCATGAGTCAAAATTTAGCTGTTACCGGAGGCCTGCCTGAAAGAGAGCAGCTCCCTTCTATATTAGAAAAAATTCTTTCGGAGAAAAAAACTGATAGATCGGAACTCAAAAACCGGTGGGAAAGCAGGATTAATTCCTTTTTTTCTTATCTGGCCAATTCCGTATCCAGCTTTGTTGTCTCCTGTGTAAAGAATGATGAGATTTCCCAAATACAGTCTTGTATTCGTGGCATTTTTCGAAAAACGGATTATATTGAAAAGATCAGGGATGATCTTAACCTGCAAAATGCATTTTTATTAGGATACTGCCATGGAATTGACTGCGTAATGAAATCCTTTGAAGAACGGATTTCTTTCCGGCAAAACGATTCCCTGAAGCATGTCATCTCAAGCTACAAGTATGTAGAACCGGTTCTCAAAATTCTGGACCAAAGGTTCGAAATCAGCCATCAGGAGCTGGCTTATGAAATCGGCATCAGCGAGTCGGCATTGTCAAACTTTATGCGGAAAGTGGAGGATTATCATTTATTTAATTATACACGCACGGGAAAAAGGAAATATTACTCCCTGGCGCATCCAAACGGCGAAACGGCTCTTAAGATTGTTAAGGAGAACGAACGTATTTCCGCTGACAGTTTCACGGAGCTCCTTCTTGTACTAATTGACTCATTGCGAAAAATCTCCATCTGTGATGAGTTAGAAAAGGATTATGTTCTTCAAATGTGCGGTAAAATGATCATGCAATACACCACCAGACCCGCTTTATGCAAAAAGAAGCTGGAAGATCTGGCTCTTATCCTGAAATCAGAACGGGTCTACTTTACCTCCCTGATTGTTTTTGAAGGAATGGTGAAGGAAACCGTTATCGTTTTTACAAGAGATATCCGTACGGAACAGGCTTTTCGTGATATTATCCTGAAAAATCTGAAAAAAAATATAACCTATCAATGGTTTCTTACTGAAACCGAGCAGTTCGATTCTCCTGAAAAAGTGGAGGAATTATTTCTCGAACATTTTTCAAAGTATTCTATTTCACACAACAGGGAGCATTTCAGAAAAAATGTCAGGTACCATATTATTCCCAAAGAGGATACCGATTTGTTACTGGGAGATATCTATGATGCCGTAATATATGATGAAAAGGAAGGTTTTATCTGTGAAGATGAAACGATTTCTGATGAAACGCCATATATCCGAATGCCGCAATATAAGATAGAACAGCTCAATCAATATGTAAAAGCACAAAATAACGCTTAATTCTTATATATCAATCGGGAGAAAATTTTGAGCCATAGCAGAAAAGAAATGATATCTTTTTATCTCACAACCAGATGTAATCTGGATTGTATATATTGTTATACAAATAAAAACAGCGATACGCATGCACAGCAACGTCTGGATTACGAATTTGCCAGAGTTGGTATTGATGATTACTATCAAACCGGCCTGGCACATCATGTACGATTTTTCGGCGCCGGCGAACCTACCCTTGAATTGAGTTTGCTCCGGAAAATCCTTGGCTATGCAAAAGAAAAAGATCCCCATACGACCTCTGAGCTTCAAACAAATGGATGTTTTGGCCGGGATACAGCTCTTTGGATTGCCGAAAATATTGATATTGTATGGATTTCAAGCGATGGCCTTCCGGAAATACAAAATTACTACAGGCCCATGAAAGACGGCAGTAGGTCTTCAGAAATTTTGATGCAAAATATAAAATTTCTGTCAGAAAACTCCAAAGGAATGACGGGGGTACGGACGACAATTACAAACACCAATGTTCATACTCAGATTGATATGATCAAATATTTTGCAGATTTAGGCATCAAAAATTTCTGGGTAGATCCTATTTTCCCGGGAATCGGCAGTTCAGCTCCATTTGAGGAACTGCATATGGACACTTTTACAGAAGAATTTCTTCGGGCTGTCAGATATGCCTATAAAAAAGGAATGACATATGGAAGTATTTTAACCTGTAATTTTGATGAACCCGGTGAATACGCCTGTCGTGCCTGCCTTCCCGCGCCGCACCTGACCACAGACGGCTATGTTTCTGCATGTGATATGGCGCTCTTTGGCAACGATGCAGATCATATGAATGTTTTTATCTATGGCAAATGGGATGCAAAAACAAAAAAAATAGAGTACGATCAGGAAAAGATCAGACTTCTTCAATCCAGAAAGCTTTCGGACATGCCCCATTGTCAGAAGTGCCCTGTCGGTGAATTTTGCAGAGGATACTGTTTGGGTGAGGTAGTAAATGAAACCAGAAATCTTTTTGGATGCAAAGACAATATTTGCGCGTCAGTTCGTAAATTATTTCAGGAGTTATCAGATGAAGAAAAAAAATACATATATTCTCATCCGTGACCTTACGCCTCCTTCCATTGTCCGAACTGTCATATCAGAAAATATGACAGCCCGGTTTGTCCCGCCTGAATTGACAGCATGTCCTCCTCACTCCTCTATCGCCGGCACATCCTCCGTATACACTTCTTCTCCCAGCTCATTGATGGTGGTCTTCCCCGCCCTGCCGTACTGGTAAAGCTGATCCAGGAACTCAATAGCTGCCCGGATCTTCGTCCGCAGCAGATAACCGCCCGACTGGGTCGCCTCCGCCAGGGAATCGATGGAAAGACTGGGCGTCCACTCATAGGCTTTTCCGTGGAAGTCCTGTATTTTATACAAAATCTCATGAATTTCATCTCGGGTCAGGGGCAGCAGCTGGGGCGCTCTCGAGAGCAGGTCCAGCACCGTCCTGGCAGGCTCCGGCTCCTCCGGATAGAGCATCGCCAGGTTTTCATACTCATGCTTCGCCTCGATCACATCCTCCGCATAGGACGCGCTGAGGGCAAAAATGCTGAAGGTGGATTCCGGACACCGGTCGGGAAGCAAAAAATCCGCCATATTGCGGTATGCGTTCAGGCGCGCTTTCTTGCCCAGCCGTCCCATCAGCTCTGTCTCATCTATCAGAATGACCCAGCCGTGATAGCCCATCTGTGTAAAAAGGTGGCTCATAAAGGAGAAATAATCCCGGCAGTGTCTGGTCTTGGTGAAGTTCACATTGTATTTTACCGTCTGGCTGAAAATCCTTTTGTAGATCTTCTTTAAGGGCGCATTGGCGATAAAGCCGCCCTCCAAATCCGCCTGCAGAAGAAATTTTTCATCCGAATCTTCCGTGTTTAAGTAAGAGCGGAACAGATAATACAGCTTATCCGTCTCCAGCTGCTTGGCCGCGTACAGCAGCATCTCATTGGCCACCAGGCTGTTGGCGGAGATTTTTTCCAGCTCATGCATGACCCCCGGCTGCTGCCGCCTGGGCAGATAGGTATTGCCGATCAGCTTCTGGTAAACCAGATAGAGCTTGTCCATGGGCATTTCCTTGCTGAGAGACAGATAGGAAACCACCATGTTGTTGGAATGGGCCAGATTGAATACGGTGTTTAAAAGATACGTCTTGCCACTGCCGGTACGTCCCGTTACGAATTTGATCTTGCTGCTGCCGCCCCTGTACTATCTGCACATAGAGGAAACCTCCGAGGACGCCTGCTATCTTCCGGATGGGGCAGAGCATCGTCTGTTCGAGCTCTCCTATGACGCAACAGCGCAGCAGTTTCGTCATCCCGCCTATGATGACAAAGCTGCCGCGCTGTTATCGGAAATGAAAAAGCTCCGGTCATAAATTTATCCATTTATTCCACATACTCGATGCTTTCAATAACCGGCCTGTTCTCTTTCGGGACCATCCCCTTCCCATCCTGACCCGTGGCATTCTCACAAATCTCATCCACAATCTCCATTCCTTCCGTAACATGCCCAAAGGCTGCATAGTCTCCGTCAAGATACGTACCGTCCTGATGCATGATAAAGAACTGGCAGCTTGCGCTGTCCGGCATAGCGGAACGCGCCATGGAAATCGTTCCCCGCGTATGGGAAATAGGGTTATCCACGCCGTTACTCTCAAATTCTCCGGTAATCGTCCGGTCCGCATCTCCCATTCCGGTTCCTGTAGGGTCTCCGCCCTGCATCATAAAATCCTTTATAATACGGTGAAACGTCAACCCATCATAAAAGCCATCCTTCACCAGCCGCACAAAATTCGTCACCGTGATCGGCGCGGCGTCCGCATCAAGTTCCACTTTAATCGTCCCCTTATCCTTAATGTGAATATTCACATAATGCTTGCCGGACAAAAGAGCTTCCTCTTCTGTACCTGCCTCCTGTTCTTCCTCAACCGTATCTTTCCCGGCACCGCAGCCCGCCGTTACGGCAGCAAGCAAAGCCGCTGCTAGCAGACAAATGATTCTTCTTTTCATGATCCTTATCCTTCCTTTCCCATCCTGGATTTTCATTAAGAACAAAATTTATTCCGCCTTTCTTGCCGTCTGAAGAATCCATCCTACTGCCGCCTCCGCATGGGTTGGCAGATTTCCGTCAGGCCCGGCGGGTCCCTCCTCCTCTTTTTCCCCCGTGATGCGGTTCACATCACCCGTATTAAAAATATCCAGCGCATATCTTGCCAGCAGTCCCGAAACCCGCCCCCGTTCTATGGAATCCTCGCTCCCCAGGACAATCACAACCAGGTCATGGGCCACGGTTCCGTCATCCGCAGTCAGGGATGTGACCAGACAGGCTCCGGCCCTGTTGGTGGTTCCGGTTTTCAGTCCGGTGGCTTCCGGCAGATTGTGCAGAAGCGGGTTCGTATTGCGCACTTCAAGTGCAAGGGACTCCAAAGTGGCTTTTTCCATAGAAGTAATATCCGTAATCTGCGGATAGACCTTCAGAAGATACGATACCAGACTGAACATATCATCTGCGCTCATGCTGTTCTGGCGTTTTGCAGGGATGAACTCTTCCGTAAAGGAAGGCAGTCCGTTGCTGTTATAAAAAATCGTCCGGGACATTCCCAGCTCCTGTGCCTTCTGATTCATCTTCTGTACGAAAGCTTCCTCCGATCCGGCAATCGCTTCCGCCAGGCACAGCGCGCATTCATTACTGGAAGGTAAAAGTGCGCCCACCAGGAGTTCCTGTACGGTAATCTGCTCTCCGGCTTTCAGGGGAACCACCCCATCGGCTGACTGAGCCAGCGCCTGAACCGCATCGGAAATTGTAACCGGCTTATCAGGGGCAATCTGTCCCGACGAAATGGCATCCATGGTCAGAAGAGCTGTCATAAGCTTGGAGGTACTGGCGATGGGGTAAGGTATCTCAGACTGATATTGATAGTAAACTTCTCCGGTGGTGGCGTCCCCTGCCAGTACGCTGTTGACTCCATAGAAATAGCCCGCTTCTTCCAGAGAAACAGGAGAAACATGGAACGGCTCCTGTGTATGAACCAGCAGAGCCCCCTCAGCCGGAACACTGATGTCCACATCCAGAATCATAGCCAGGTCCGCCGCCATCATAAAACAGTCGTAATCGCCGGAAGGCAGTCCCACAATCAATGTATAATATAATACCGTTTCTTCATTCACCTGAAACTCATTTCTCCGCAGAGAGACATCGGGAGCCTCCTCTTCCTCCCAGAGAATGTTTTCTGCCCCTGTCGGCGTATAGACGCTCCCCGGATTCATGGAAATGGCATTTCGCGTAATATTCAAAGAGAAGGATTTATTTGTGTCCTTAAGAAGCATGGCCATATCCCGCAGGGAAAAATAGGTATTGCAGGCGTATCCATAGTCCAAAGTCTTTACCATGCACACAGCGCCGGTATCCGTCTGCACCCGGCAGGCTCCCGGAATCACGAAAGCCGCCTCCGCCCTGATGGGCCAGGCAGAGCAGAGCAATATTACGGACAATATCAAAACGCTTATTTTCTGCAGAATTGTTTTCATATAACTCCTCCATGCTGCCAACACCTGCAAATTTGGGCGTCAGCACAATATTTGCAAAACGAACAAGTTCGTTTGTGAAAAATTTGTTTTACGCGACTTTCTCACCGGTTTTCAGATCCATTTAAAGAATATACCATCGGATAATAATCCGAAGAAAAATCACTCGGAGCAGAACCGGCTTCTTCTGTCAGGATCAGACGATCATCCTTCCGAATATAATATTCCGCCTTCGTGACAGCACCCCCGCCGTTCTCAAACTGCCTGATCAGAACGCCCTCCGCCGCCTCGTAGGTGCCGCTGCCGTCGTATCCGGCCTGCAATTCTTCCAGAGATGGCAAAAGCTCAGGTCCACAGGACATCAAATAAGAAACCGTGGACATTCCAAAGGTTTCGGTTACAAGAGCCTCCACAGCATCTCTGTCCATGCTGCCTGCATATCCTGCCATATGAAGCCGCTCAGCCAGCAGCTCCTGGAACACCGCCGCAAATGCCTCATAGGCCGCCTGTCTGCAGGCATCATAACTTTCCGGTACGACATTGCACCGGAACGTTCCTCCGGAGCGGCCAGTCTGTACCAGATTCATATCGACTTGTATAGTTAATCCTTGCATATAAGACTCCACATCCTCCAGCGAGACAGACACCCCTTCTATGTCCTGCAGCCAGCTACAGGCTGTGACGAAAGCCCGTTCCGTTATGTCCAGACCGGCAGTCCACTCCCCTGAAAGATTTCTGTCATCTGATGCGAAAAAATGTAAATAGACCAAAAGAGCGGTAGATATGCTTAAGGTCAGAAGCAATAAGATAAATATGACATTTTTAATTGTTTTCCCCATGGAAATCTCCAATCTGCTTGCCGATGTGCCAGTAGGTCAGCACCATAACAGTATTCGCAGCGCTATATGCGTTTTGCTGTCCAGCAGAAATAATTTCTTTTATATCTGTGATGATTGACTGGTTTCAAGTTAAATTCTTTTCCATATCATCCTATCCTGCCGTGATAACTATACTCTATAGCATATCATGAAATCGTGAACTCTTCAACCATACGTCAAAACAGGAAAATTGCGATAAAAACTATAGATGTTCCGGACCCTATATGGTATGATTTTTAATAATCGAACCAAAAATGAGTGGAGGAAGGTTATGTCCGAACGAGAAGAAAAATTTGAAAAAATGCTTCAGGCAATCCAAATGGAATATGACGACACCTTAACAAAAATGGAGCAGTTAAAGGCAGCGGGTAGAATAAAGACTGCAACCTACAGGCAGCTTATGGGGACAAAGATCACTCTCCAGAATATGCTTTCCAGATATGAAATTTACGGCCTTCTGGAACAGTAAAGTCAAATACCACGCCGCTGACAGCATGGAGGATTATTATGTCAAAGTTAGTTGTCTGCTTCCCCGGCATAGGATACCACTGCGATAAGCCGCTTCTGTATTTCAGCCGAAGCCTTGCCCGTGAACTGGGGTATCAGGATTGCAAAAACGTGAGTTACACATATAAAGCCGAAAATATCCGTGGAAATGAAGAGAAAATGAAGGAGGCATATAAGGTACTGTTTTCGCAGGCTGAAGCCGGGCTTGCGGATATGGTATGGTCTGAATATGATGATATTCTTTTTATCTCCAAAAGTATTGGAACGGTCATTGCAACATCTTATGCGGAAAAGTACAGGTTAAAATCTGCACGGCATATTCTGTATACGCCTTTAGAACAGACTTATCTTTTTGCACCGGATCACGCAATTGCCTTTATCGGAACAGCAGACCCGTGGAGCGATACGGATGAGGTTATCCGGCTTTCAGCGGTAAACCACATTCCTATAACTGTATATGAGGGATGCAATCATTCCCTCGAATGTGACAGCACTATGAAAAATATTGAAATCCTGGGGGATACCATGCAAAAGACGCGGGATTTCTGTAAAGGGACACCATGAATATCTCATTTTCCTGTAATACAATACACTATATCATACAGAGTGATATTCTCCTGTCCTGAGCTGCAGCACTGCTCTCTTCCCAAGCCGTTAGCATGTCAGGCTGCCAATCATGGCAGCACTTATTAACGGAGGTTGAAAGAAATGAAGAGCAGAAAAGCAAAAAAGAATATCATTAAACTGATTGATGTTATGATCCGGCATGCCGACAGAGGCCCATCCGGATTCTGGACGGATGATTATGAGGGATGCGGGAACCCAAAGATATTTCCAGAATTTGAGAAAGGGCTAAAACACGGAGAATATATCTGTAAGGATCATTACCTCTGTCCATGGAACACAGCAGTCCTTTATGGCAAAGGACACGGCAACATAAATACAGGCTGCTATCACAGCTGTTCTATCAGGGATGCAAAATATTTATCCACAGAAATGCTGGCACCAGTCCTTACCCGCTTTAAGGAACAGCTCCAATCTGGCAAGTATGACAACGCCGAAAATATAGAACCGCTCTTAACTGAAGACGAGCAATCCTATATCAGACAGCAGAAAACCCTTGAAAGAGAAAGCCGGGAGCGACAATGGCAAAAGGATCAAGAGGAAAAAGCAATAAAGGCAGCATCTCTGATCCAAAAATATCAGGGCAATGATGATATTAAGGCGCTCTTGGTCAGGCATTATGGCGATGATATTCTGGTGTCAGGTGAATTTGGAATCATAGATTTTTCGCCCACCGGAAAAGAAGGTATCGTTGGTGGTGAAAAACTTACCTATGATGACTACATTGATATCCAGATCAGATCTTCCGGAAAGCAACGCACATGGTTTAAAATGTGCTACTATAATATTCCAGGTGAATTTAAGGGATGCATAGAAAAAAAGACGAAGAAACATGCCTGTTTTAAAAGAATCTATGTCAGCGGTATGTACCCCGACGGTGACGGCTTCGAGGGAAAAGAGGATCATGTCTGGATGGATATTCAGGGCTTTGAGGATTTTAAAGTTGGTGACGGTGTTTCTTTTTCCGCAGATGTGTACAGATATATCAAGACAGGAAACGGAAAAGTCTTGGACTATTCCTTACGGAATCCTCAGGAGATCAGACAAATAGGAGCATACCAGCTTCCAAGTGACGATGACCTCATCAGGCAAAACATTAACGAGATAATATGCGAAACATGCTTCTTTTCTGATCATTGTAATAAAACATACTGCCTGAGGAATCCGGAGGAACTTCGGGTACTAAGAGAGCAAGCGTTCAGCATAGTATCAACAAAATAGAAATAGTAAGGGTGTCGCAAAATCATTCAAATAAATGTTTGAACGACACTCTTTTTATATAAAACTAATTTCACCGAACATTGATGCGGGAGGCAAAGATACTCTTTTTTAAGAAATGTCGCTCTTCGATCAATATTGCTATAACAATTGGACTGACCACAGACTGGATTCGCTAGAATTGAGATTGCAACAGGCCATATCCCAATCGTTGGACGCATCACTGACCTTGTTTTGCCGATCCTCTCATACTGTGCACAAAAGGAACGGGAAAATATCCTTCCCTGAAAATTAAGGAAACTTACTGAAACTTAAAATGCACCTTTATCATGCCCAAAACGGGACATACTTCATATAACGTGGAACAGTCTCCGGATTCATTGGTTTTATAAGTTTTACATCCAATGTGTCCCGGATAATCCGGGATGCCTTTACCTTATAGCCCGAATTTTTCCTCATCTCTTATTTTGTTGATTTTACCAGAGCGAGAGGCATCATTCAGGGCATAATCTTTCCCAGCCAAAATGTATTTTTCTTCGTCTGTTAAGGTTATCTTGCCGTATTTTTTTATTTCTCCCCATGACTGCACTCCTATAATTATTTCACACAGATAAAGATAAAATCCTATGCCGATCTTGTAAAATAGCCAGAAAATGATATAATAATATTAGCTAATTATAAAAGGAGTGATATTGTATGGTTGGTGCAACTGCTACTGCTACAGAAATGCAGAATAATTTTGGCAAATATCTCAATATGGTCATAAATGGGAATGAAGTCATCGTTACAAAAAACGGAAAGGAAATTGGAAGGTTCATTCCAAAGGATACTGCTGTCTCCTACCTCACCGATTCCCTTGCCGGTATCCTGAAAGGGAACAACGACCTGGAACAGGAAAGGAACAGGAGGCTTGATGAGAAGTATGCGTCTGCTGATTGATACCAACATCCTGCTGGATGTTCTGATGAAAAGAGAACCATATTTTCAGGATTCCGCCCTGATATGGAAGCTGTGCGAGACAAATTCCGCAGAGGGCCATGTCTCATCCCTGACAATTGCCAACCTGATCTATATGATGCGGAAAGAACTCAATCCTGAAGAAATCGGGGAAGTTATAAAGAAACTGAAACTGATATTCCGTCTGGCAGAACTGTGTGCATCGGATATCACCAGGGCGGCAGAACGGAAATGGGATGATTTTGAGGATGCTGTCCAGAGTGCGACCGCAGAACGGATCCATGCTGACTGCATTATTACACGGAATGTCAGAGATTTCAGGGAAAGCAAGACCATCGCCTTTACCCCGGCAGAATATCTGGCAAGAATATGAAATGTTATAGTGAACGACGAACTAATTTTTCGCTCACTATACAATATATGAAGAAAGGTCCCGTGCGCTTATAGCAAGGGGGAGGGAAGCGAACAAAAAGACCAGGCATAAGTATGCCAGCCGTTGCCAATTAACAGCAAGCGCCAACGCATAAATACAAAGCATATAACCATATAGAATAACCATGAAGGGAACTGAACCCATGGCACCAGCATTAGCACAGGAAAAAATCTATACCATTGATGATATCTATTCCCTGCCGGACGGAGAACACGCTGAGCTGATCGACGGCCAGATTTACTACACGGCACCCCCGAACCGCAAACACCAGACAATAGCGCGGGAGCTTTTTTCGTCCATAAATTCCTATAATATCTCTGTTATATGTGACTCTGACAAACTCACGGACAAGGGATGCTCCGGTGCTCCGGACTGGATAATCGAAATCGTATCCCCCAGCAGCAGGCGTATGGACTATTTCACAAAGCTCTTTAAATACCGCACCGCTGGCGTCCGTGAATACTGGATTGTCGATCCTGACCAAAAGCGCATCACCGTGTATGATTTCGAATCCGAGGATATCAGGGACTATGGCTTTTCCGATACTGTAAAGGCCGGTATTTATGATAATCTGTATATCAACTTCTCTGATATCGCCGAATTGCTGAATATCTGACTAATAGGGTAGAGGACGAATAAATTTCTCGCCCCTCCCATTAACCCGTACGTGCGGGTCTCGTATACGGCTCTACAACTTGTATTCCAACTTTAACTAAGTAATAGGATAGGGGATTGAGCAGTCCATCTCCGTCTTTTATCCTATTTTCAAGCAAATCTTTACTGATTATGTAGTTCACTACGTTCATTCCACATCTTCTGTACCAGCCAAGTCTTGATTTGTGCACAGTTTCGCACGTTATCTGAACCTGAAAATACTCCCATGCAAATTAATTGCACAGGAGTATGTTTTCTAGAAGGGATCAGAATGGAAGTTCCTCTTCCTCTGTCAGGGGCTCTCCCCTCTCTTTCAAGGAAAAGGCTAAAACCTATTACCAATGTATTTCTATAAAAATTTTATATCCATCCCTTGTCTCATTTACATATTTAGCCTTTCCCAAAAATGTAAATCCATCTTGCTTTCTTCGTATTTCTTGTGCATACTCAGGTCTAACTGAAAACTTTTCGAATCCCAACTTCCTGATTTCTTCAGCTATACATTTACAAACCTTTTCTTTTTCTCCGTTAAAAAAGATAGAGCCAAAATCTTTAGAAATATGGGGTGTAATACCATAATCAGTGCCATCACCGTTAACAAAGTAGCCAGACATATACCCCTTCGAACGATTTTCTAAGCAGCAATTCTGAATTGCAATTATTGCCTCAGAGGCATACCTCCTTAACCAAGAATCATCCTGAACTACAAACTTAGGTGGCTGTCTCAACTGTTTTGCAAAATCCGATCGTTCATTTAACAATTTTTCTGTCACATTTGTTCCACATAAGGGGCATATAACAAATCCAATCTTTTTATCTAACAACAATTCTTTATTACAAGTTGGGCAATTACAGTCAATAACTTCACTCGGCTTGTCATTAAGAACAGATGAAGGACTTTTATACCGTATAATTTTATTTAATCCTTCCTGAGCTATTTGATTACTTGGATCAATATCTAAAACTTTATTATAATACTCTTCAGCTCTGGAAACTTGATAATTATCCATAAACTGCTTAGCTCGCTTTAACAAGCTCTCAACACCTGCAATCCCATCAATTTTTTTATTATTATCTTTGAATATTACCTTGGTTCCACAATAACAACAAAATCCAAATTCTCTTGCTCCATCTAATTCAATATTTGCATTACAGCTTGGGCATTTCAATTGAACCATACTTTATCTCCTCTCGATGAGCTTAATTATGATATAAATAGATTAAGGAAAGTAACGTACTCGTATACTTCTTTTTCGCCTTTACTTCCTCTTCTTCGCAAATTATCTTTCCCTATGATAGAAATCTATCCGCTGTCTTTCCTCGAGAAAATGTATAGATTTTTTTATAAAGACTGAAAAATATACTATTTTTCCTGGACGTTTCATATACATAATTATAAAGTAGTTATCCTTCATATACAATGAGAAGTTTACAGCTTCCTTCGTCAATAAGTGATGCATTGCGAATAGAGCCTCCCCTTTTCCTTCTCTCTTCCCCTTTACTTTCCATAATAACCTGAGCACCTGATCTGAATAGCCGATCTTCTCTATCGTCATCTGCTCAGACTCTGTATTTAGAGAAAAAGAAAATCCTGTAATTGTCAAAGCAACTACAAGGTTTTATCATATTATCTATTCTTTTTCCGATTCCTACATTTTCTATGAGGGAAAATAATTTTGCATCTGGATGAAAAAAGGAATAAGCTGAATACTCGCGTCTTTTAGCGCATCCCCTTTTTCCGTTTTCCTTTTCCTCTTTTATCTTAAATAGAAACAGGAGAGAGGATGTTGCTATCCCCTGCCCTAAATAAGTCATAAACCTCTGTCCACCTCTAAGGAAAAAATACTGAAAAGAGAGGGAATACCTTTTTCTCTTCTTTTTCATTCCGAAAAGAAAGAGATAGGAGAATAATCATATGTTGGCGGCTATAGAAGAGCCCTCTCTATCGCTATCTGTCCAGGTTCTGTACTTAGAAAAAGAAAACCCTGTAGTTGCCGAAACAACCACAAGGTTTTCCGTCTTTACTGCACCATAAGATTCGTATACCCCATCAGGCTCTCGTCCACTGCCCGGGCGGCCTCTCTTCCCTCCCGGATAGCCCACACCACCAGCGACTGCCCCCGGTGCATATCTCCTGCGGTGAAGACGTTTTTCACGGAGGTTTCGTACTGTCCCGGCGCAGTCTGCACATTGGTGCGCGGGTTCAATTCCACCTTAAAGTCGTCGGTGACATATTTCTGGCTTCCCAGAAAGCCCGCTGCAATCAGGACGATCTCCGCAGGCAGGATCTGTTCGGAGCCGGGCACCTCCTTCATGTTCATCCTGCCGGATTTGGGATCCTTCTCCCAGGAGAGCTTTACAATTTTGACTGCTTTCAGATTGCCGCTTTTATCCTTCACAAATTCCTTCACTGTTGACTCATAGATTCTGGGATCGTGGCCGAAGAGGGCGATGGCTTCCTCCTGACCGTAATCTGTCTTGCAGATTTTCGGCCATTCCGGCCAGGGATTGTTCTCCGCTCTTTTGTCCGGGGCCTTGGGCATCATCTCGATCTGAGTCACGGACCTGCAACCGTGGCGGATACTGGTTCCCACACAGTCATTTCCCGTATCCCCGCCGCCAATAATTACCACATTTTTCCCTTTGGTATTGACAAAGTTTCCATCTTTAAAGTCAGAATCTAAGAGGCTCTTTGTGTTGGCCTTGAGAAAATCCACCGCAAAATAAATCCCTTTGGCATCCCTTCCCGGCGCGTTGATATCCCGGGGATTGGAGGCGCCACAGGCAAGCACCACCCTGTCAAACTCTTTCAGGAGCTTTTCGGCCTTTTTATCCCTGCCCACATCCACTCCCGTAAGGAAGGTTACGCCCTCCGCCTCCATAATTTTAATCTTTCTCTCCACAATATGCTTCTCCAGCTTCATGTTGGGGATTCCGTACATGAGAAGCCCGCCCGGCCGGTCGGAGCGTTCAAAGACCGTGACGCTGTGTCCTCTTCTGTTGAGCTGATCCGCCACGGCAAGGCCGGAGGGGCCGCTGCCCACCACTGCCACCTTTTTTCCGGTTCTGACCCGGGGCGGCCTGGGAGCCGCATACCCTTCCGCATAGGCATTCTCAATAATGGCATACTCATTTTCTCTGGTAGCCACGGCCTCTCCGTTCAGGCCGCAGGTACAGGCCGCCTCGCACAGGGCGGGGCAGACCCGAGAAGTGAATTCCGGAAAGTTGTTGGTCTTTACCAGGCGTCCGTAGGCCTGCTCCCAGTTCCCGATATAGACAAGGTCATTCCACTCCGGTACCAGATTGTGAAGCGGACATCCGCTGGTCATGCCGCAGATGTTCATTCCCGACTGGCAAAATGGTACCCCGCACTCCATACAGCGCGCCCCCTGAAGCTGCTGCCGCTCCTTGGGAAGATGGCGGTGAAACTCCCTGAAATTTTTGACTCTTTCCACGGGACTGATATCCTCGGATACCTCCCGCTGATATTCCATAAATCCTGTTGGTTTTCCCATAGTTGTTCTCCTGTTCTGATTCCAGTTCCGCTGCTTCTCTTCGGAGCCCCTTGATCTGGCACAAATTTCCTGTCACTTTCCGTGCCTTGAAATTGTGCCGGGCTCCTGCGTTCCGCTGCTGATTCCGGTTCCGCTGCTTCTCTTCGGAGCCCCTTGATCTGGCACAAATTTCCTGTCACCTTCCGTGCCTGAAAATTGTGCCGGGCTCCTGCGCTCCGCTGCTGATTCCAGTTCCGCTGCTTCTCTCCGGAGCCCTTTGATCTGGCACAAATTTCCAGTCACTTTCCGTGCCTGGAATTTGTGCCGGGCTCCTGCGTTCCGCTGCTGTTTTATCTTTCGGCCTTGACCGCAAAGAATGCTTCGATCTGGGCCTGCTCCGCGCTCAGCCCCTTTTCCTCCATCTGTACGATGCTGGTGAGCATTTTTTCATAGTCATGAGGAATGATCTTTTTGAATTTCGGCAGATATTCCCGGAAATGATCTAAAATCAGCTTTCCTTTTTCGGAATTGGTCAGCGCCACGTGCTCCTTGATCATATCCTTCAGCTCTATCATGTCATACTTGGAAGTCACCTCATAAGAGGATACCATTTCCTTGTTCAGGCGGATGTACAGGTCATTGTCCTCATCCAGCACATAGGCGATTCCGCCGCTCATGCCTGCGGCAAAGTTTTTGCCGGTTCTCCCAAGGACCACCACCCGGCCGCCGGTCATGTATTCACAGCCGTGGTCGCCCACGCCCTCCACCACGGCGATGGCGCCGGAATTGCGCACGCAGAACCGCTCTCCTGCCACACCGTTGATAAATGCCTTGCCGCTGGTAGCGCCGTAGAGCGCCACATTTCCTATGATAATATTCTCCTCTGCCTTAAAGCGGCTGCCTCTGGGCGGATAGACTACCAGCTTCCCGCCGGAAAGGCCCTTTCCGAAATAGTCGTTGCTCTCCCCCACCAGCTCCAGGGTAAGACCGCTGGGGATGAAAGCGCCGAAGCTCTGTCCGCCTGCTCCCGTGCAGAGCACCCGGTAGGTATCCTCCGCCACCTGATCTCCCAGACGTCTGGTGATCTCCGAGCCCAGAATGGTTCCGAAAGCCCTGTCCGTATTTTTCACATCCACCTCGATGCTGCGTCTGGTCTTTCCGTCCAGAGACTTATTCAGCTGTTTCAGCAGCACCCGCTCATCCGCCGTCTCTTCCAGCTTAAAATCATAAACCTGCTTCGGATCAAAGGTGACCTTTTCCTTTCCTCCGGCATAGGGGTTGGAGAGAATCTGACTCAAATCCACCTGCTTTAATCTGTTGCTTAAATGATCCTTTACCTTGAGGAATTCCGTGTGTCCCACCAGTTCATCCACTGTACGCACTCCCAGACGGGCCATGTATTCCCGAAGCTCCTGGGCGATAAAGCGCATGAAATTCATCACATATTCCGGTTTTCCTCTGAAATTTTTGCGTAGCTCTGGATTCTGGGTGGCTACCCCCACCGGGCAGGTGTCCAGATTGCAGACGCGCATCATAACGCATCCCATGGTCACCAGCGGCGCCGTGGCGAAGCCGAACTCCTCCGCCCCCAGAATAGCCGCAATGGCAACGTCACGTCCGCTCATCAGCTTGCCGTCTGTCTCGATTCTGACCTTATTGCGAAGGCCGTTCATGATCAGGGTCTGGTGGGTCTCCGAAAGCCCCAGCTCCCAGGGAAGTCCCGCGTTGTGAATGGAGCTTCTGGGGGCCGCACCAGTGCCGCCGTCATAGCCGGATACCAGAATCACCTGTGCGCCCGCCTTGGCCACCCCGGCCGCAACGGTGCCCACCCCGGCCTCTGACACCAGCTTGACACTGATCCGCGCTTCCTTGTTGGCATTTTTCAGATCATAGATCAGCTCCGCCAGATCTTCGATGGAGTAAATATCGTGATGCGGCGGGGGAGAGATCAGCCCTACCCCCGGCGTGGAATGTCTGGTCTTGGCAATCCACGGGTAAACCTTGCCTCCCGGCAGGTGTCCGCCCTCTCCGGGCTTGGCGCCCTGGGCCATCTTGATCTGAATCTCATTGGCGCTTACCAGATATCTGCTGGTCACGCCGAACCGCCCTGACGCTACCTGCTTGATGGCCGAGCATCTGTTGACGCCGTCTGAAGAAGGAAGCATACGCTCCGGCTCTTCTCCGCCTTCTCCTGAATTGGAGCGTCCGTGCAGCCTGTTCATGGCAATGGCCATGGTCTCGTGGGCTTCCTTTGAGATGGAGCCGTAGGACATGGCTCCCGTCTTAAACCGGGTCACAATGGAATCCACGCTCTCCACCTCTTCAATGGGGACGCCCTTTTCCGGATAGCAAAAGTCCATAAGCCCCCGGAGGTTTTTGGCCGATTCCTCCTCATTTACCAGACTGGTATACTGTTTGAACAGTTCATAGTCTCCCCGCTTTGTTGACTCCTGGAGTAAGTGGATAGTGGCGGGATTGTACAGATGCTCCTCCGCGCCGCTTCTCATTTTGTGATATCCCAGGCTGTCAAGGGTCAGATCATTATATAGACCAAGCGGGTCAAAAGCCTGGGAATGAAGCGCATCCACCTGCTGTTCGATATCTTTTATGGTAATACCTCCCACACGGCAGACCGTGTGCGGGAAATATTTGTCGATCACTTCCCCGTCAATTCCGATGGCCTCAAAGATCTGGGCACCCTCATAGGACTGAATGGTGCTGATGCCCATCTTGGAAGCGATTTTCACGATCCCGTGAAGAATGGCGTTGTTGTAATCCTCCACTGCCGCATAATAGTCCTTATCCAACATGTGGTTGTCGATCAGCTCCTTGATGGACTCCTGCGCCAGATAGGGATTGACCGCACAGGCGCCGTACCCTAAGAGGGTGGCAAAGTGATGTACCTCTCTGGGCTCTCCGGACTCCAGGATCAGCGCCACGCTGGTCTTTTTCCTGGTCTCCACCAGATGCCTGTTCAGGGCGGAAACTGCCAGCAGGGAAGGGATCGCCACATGATTTTCATCCACCCCCCTGTCGGAGAGCACCATGATATTCACCCCATCCCGGTAGGCTCTGTCCACCTCCACAAACAGCCGGTTGATGGCGCGCTCCAGCCGGGTATTTTTATAATAGGTAATGGGAATCACTTCCACCTTAAACCCGTCCCGCTTCATGCTCTTGATCTTCATCAGATCCGTATTGGTCAATATGGGATTGTTCACCCGGAGCATGTTGCAGTTCTTGGGGATCTCCTCCAGGATATTGCCGTCCGTTCCCACGTAAACCGTGGTAGAGGTCACGATCTCCTCCCGGATGGCGTCGATGGGCGGGTTGGTCACCTGGGCAAAAAGCTGCTTGAAATAATGGAACAGGGGATGGTGGGTTCTGCTCAGAACCGGAAGGGGAGTGTCCACTCCCATAGCCGCTATGGCCTCCGTCCCGTTCTTCGCCATGGGAAGGATGCTGTTTTTCAGCTCCTCATAGGCATACCCGAAAGCCTTCTGCATCCGCTGCCTCTCTTCTGGGGTAAACTCCGGCACTCTCTCATTGGGAATCTTCAGGTCATGAAGATGCACCAGGTTCCGGTCCAGCCACTCCCCGTAGGGCTGACGCCCTGCATAGGTCTCTTTCAGCTCATCATCGTCGATAACTCTCCCCTTTACGGTATCCACCAGCAGCATTTTGCCCGGGCGCAGCCTTTCCTTCACCAGAATTCTGGCTGGGTCAATGTCCAGTACGCCCACCTCCGAGGAAAGGATCAGCTGGTCCTTGTCTGTGATCATATAGCGGGAGGGACGCAGACCGTTCCTGTCAAGCACCGCCCCCATGACGTCTCCATCGCAGAACAGAATGGAGGCAGGGCCGTCCCAGGGCTCCATCATGGTTGCATAATACTGATAAAAGTCTCTTTTGTTCTGGGACATGGTCTTGTTATTGGCCCAGGGCTCAGGAATGGTGATCATCACCGCAAGAGGCAGATCCATGCCGCTCATCACCAGAAATTCCAGGGTATTGTCAAGCATGGCCGAGTCAGAGCCTGACGCATTCACCACAGGCAGTACCTTGTGAAGCAGCCCCTTTAAGTGCTCCGACTCCATATTTTCTTCCCGGGCCAGCATCTTATCCGCATTACCCCGGATGGTATTGATCTCCCCGTTATGTACGATGAAGCGGTTCGGGTGGGCGCGCTCCCAGCTGGGATTGGTGTTGGTGGAAAACCGGGAATGCACCATGGCAATGGCTGATTCAAAGTCCTTATCCTGCAGATCCGGGAAAAAGGTCCTAAGCTGTCCCACCAGAAACATCCCTTTATATACGATGGTCCTGCTGGATAAGGAAACCACATAGGTATTGTCCGAGGACTGCTCAAACACACGCCTTGCCACATACAAAAGCCGGTCAAAGGCAACGCCCTTCTCTACATCCTCCGGCTTTTTGATAAAAGCCTGCATGATATGAGGCATACATTCCACAGCCTTATGCCCCAGCACAGAAGCGTCAATGGGCACTTCCCGCCATCCCAGGAAGGTAAGCCCTTCCTTTTCCACTATGATTTCAAACATTTTCCTGGCCTGGTTCATGCGGAGCTCATCCTGTGGGAAGAAAAACATCCCCACGCCGTATTCCCGCTCTCCTCCCAGCACGATTCCCAGAGGCTTTGTCACCTTCCTGAAAAATCTGTGCGGAATCTGCGTGAGAATTCCCACACCGTCTCCGGTCTTTCCCTCCGCATCCTTTCCCGCACGGTGCTCCAGATTCTCTACGATCTTAAGCGCATTCTCCACCGTCTCCCGGCTTTTCATTCCCCTGATATTGACGCAGGCTCCGATCCCGCAGTTATCATGCTCAAATTCCGGCCGATACAACGGAGCCCCGGGCTGAGTCATTTTCGCATCAAACATGATCTGGTCTCCTTCCTGTTGTGGTTTCCTCTTTTCTCCCTGCTCGCCGCGCCGGGCACCCATCAGCTTTGCTGACATATTTCATCTGGGTGCCCGTGCAATCGTAATCGAGCTGGGGACGCTTTTCTCCCCTGCTCGCGCGCCGGGCGCACGTTGCGTATGCAACAATTTCATCTGTGCGACCGTGCAATCGTAATCGAGTAGAGGACTCTTTTCCCTCTACTCGCCGCGCCGGGCACCCGTCAGCTTTGCTGACATATTTCATCTGGGTGCCCGTGTGCAAAAAAAGAAGTCGCAAAGAAGCTCTCATGTACGCTTCTTTGCGACCTGCAACTAGTAATATACACCTGTTTACGGATTTTGTAAATAAAAACTATTCCGAAAATTGTCAGAATATTTGACAATTTCGTATTTTTACCACAATCGTCCGACTTTTCTACAGAACACAGTACTTTTCCGTATTTTTAATCATGGTATCAAACAGCTCTTTTCCTTCCTTCGGGCTGATTCTCACCAGCGGATCGTTCATGAAAATATTGAAAAGCATTTTTCTGTCCTTTTTCATACATGCCTTCACAACGCCTTCCTGATTCGTCACATGGCGGATTACCAGATGCCAGATATCGTCCGGAAGATTGCCTGCGTATACCGGGCGGACCTGATCTCTGCCAAACCAGGCGTTGGTTTCTACCACGGCTCCCATGGGAAGATTCCCGATCTGTCCCTGATTTGGTATATTCACGTTTGTCACCATATCTCCCAGGCCAAGCAGGGCCCTGATCAGCAGCACTCCCTCCTCACCGGTTTTCTCAAGGGCTACCTCTTCCTCCCCCGCTGCCAGGCGGCGGCTCTTCTCAAGCCTCCTCTGCAGATCCTCCCTGCGCCAGGAAACAGGCGTCAGACTGAATTTCCATGCGGCTGCGGTTTCCGGATCCTTCAGATACCATCCCGGCACGAATTCCGCCAGATGCCTGTCCCCGGCTGCGGCAATGACGCCATAGCGCCTGAACAGATCCATCTTTACCATCTCCGCTGAAGCAAAATGATCGTTCATCCAGTTTTTGTCTGCCTTCTCTCCCAGATACCCTTCCGCTGCATACCGCTCTACAAACTCCTCATAAACGGGAAACAGATCCCTGTCATAAAAGCTCGCACGGTCAATCCAGGTAAAATGATTGATTCCCAGAACATTCGTCCTGATCTCCTGCCTGTCCACCCCATCTATCCCGCAGATTTCCTTTAACGCCAATGCCAGAAGCTTCTGGGTTCCGAATACTTCATGGCAGCATCCGATTGCCTTGATCTGCGGAAACACCTCGTAAAGCGTTCTCACACACACAGACATGGGATTCGTATAGTTGATCACCCATGCGTCAGGCGCAAATGCCCTGATTGCCCGGGCAATCTCTTCGAACATGGGGATCGTGCGCAAAGCGCGTATCATACCGCCCGGCCCTACGGTATCCCCTACCGACTGATAAATTCCGTATTTTTCCGGCGCGTGTACATCTGAGTCCATCTCATCAAAGGTTCCGGGCAGAATGGAAATCACCACGAAATGACTTCCCTCCAGCGCCTCCTGCAGAGAATCCGCCACCTCGTAAGCCCACTTGCCCACCGCCTCTTCTCTGGCGGAAAGCCTGTTTCCGATGAGCGCGTTTTGTTCTGCCGCCGCTTTGTCAATATCATAAAGTCGCACCGTCCCGCCCAGAGATTTTTCCATGGCCAGATCCGCCATGAGCCCCCATGCCCATCCTCTGCTTCCGCCTCCAATATAAGCGATTCTTACATCACGTTTTACTGTTTCCGTACTCATTTTTCTCTTCCCCTTCCTGATAATCAATCCAAAAATACTGCATGGTTCCCATCCCTTCCTTGCTGGCGATCTGAAGTCCCGTATCCTTCCCATACGCCAGCACCAGGCGATGATTTACATTTTGAAGCCCGATGTGCTCCGATTCAAATACGACCTGGGGCTCCTTCATTTTCTGCCTCAGACGTGCCAGTTCTTCCTGAGAAATTCCTTTTCCATTGTCAATCACCTTAAAGCCGATCTTATCGCCCTCTCTGCGAATCACGATCCGTATACGTCCGTTTTCCTTATATTTGATTCCGTGAGACAATGCGTTTTCCAGAAGCGGCTGCAGAAGCATCCTGCGAATCTTCTGTCTCTCCACCGCAGGGTCAATTTCCCATTCTGCAAGCCAGTCCTGATCCGTCCTCATTTTCTGAATATCCACATATTTCCTGCATATCTCCACTTCTTCCTGCACGCTCACGTCCATCCGCGATACGTCGAGAGCGTATCTGAGCAGATCTGAAAGGTTCTCCACCATGAGGTTTGCATTGCCGTGCCTTCCCCCTGAAAGCGCCAGTATTTCATAGTTCAGCGCCTGCAGCGTGTTAAAGAGAAAATGCGGGTTGATCTGGTACTGCAGGGCCATCATCTGGGCGGTCATCTGCTTATACTGATGCTCTGAAATCTGCATCTGAAGATAACTGTTCTCCAGAAAGGTGCGTATGATGTTGTCCAGGATCTGGTCATAAACGCTGTTGCCGCTCTTTTTGAACGCCGTCAGCTCCTGACTTTTTTCCGCCCGGTCAAAAATTTCAATCACATAACGCAGCTGCTTATAATCCCTTACCGCTCTGTCATAAGCGAGTAACGCAGACGCCACCGTGGTAACCACTGTCAGAAAGATCAGGATTCTCACATTTACCAGAAAAACATGGTTTACCGTCTTCTTCGGCACCACCGTGACCACATGAAAAAAATCCTTTTTATCCTTTTCTTTCTCCACAATATAAAAATTTCTCAATTCCTTTAAATCTTCCGTGCACTTTATGTTCTCCTCCGCCTGCTCCATACTGCCGAAAAGAAACTGTCCCTCCTGATCAAAAACCAACAGCTCCTGATCATCATAAAAGGCCATTCTCTTAAGCTTTTCCTTCTGCTCCGCCCATTTATAATTAATGACGGTTCCGCCCTTATAACTGGGGAAACGCCGCAGGACGCTGAATACCCTCTCTCCTTCTGCTCGCCTTCCCCTGTCCATGCAACGGACCACCGCTCTGGTCTCATTGCTTTTCATTTCCATGAGAAGCTCAAACCAGCCCTCGTCCTCCATATTATGGACGCTCTCCGTGAACTTTTCCGATGTAACCACCCGCCTGGACTCATTATTCAGATAAAAATAGACTGACTCCATATCTGTTCTCGAATTCTGCAGCGCCGTCATATAAGCCGAAAGAAAACGCAGGGCATTGGCGGAATCGTAATCCACCTTTTCACTCTGGAAGGTCAGGATAAACTGCGCCATTCTCTGGGCGCTTCCCAGATACATGTGAAATGCCTCCGTGTCGGAGCCATATCCCTGCACAAGGCCCTCTGCGAGCTTTAATGAATTTTTCAGCTCCTCCTGCACCTTTTTCCGCTCCTCCCTGTAGATCCCGAAGAGAAACACGGCGCCCAGAAGCAAGACCGGCAGCGTAAAGGTACTCAGATAAATCAGAAAATTTGCCTTCAGAAAACGATATTTCATCCCGGAGCTTCTACTGGTCTTTCTATTCATCTTCTTCCTTTTCCACGTCCCTTCTGAAATCCCTGGGAGAAATTCCCCAATAATTTTTAAAGGCCCGGCTGAAATTTTTCGGGTTTTCATACCCCAGTCTCTGAGATATCTCATATGTCCTGTATTCCGGACGTACCAGAAGTTCTTTTGCCCTTTCCATCTTTGCCCTGAGTACATAATCAGAAAAATTCATTCCCGTTTCCTTTTTGTACAAGGCTGACAGATATCCCGCGCTCAGATTAACCAGCAGGGCGGCTTCCTCCAGGCAGGCCGTTCCCGTATTGCTTCTGACATAGCTTTCCACGGTATTTATGATGTTGCCGTAATAGCCGCTCTTTTCCTCATCCGTCCGTCTTTCCCTGTCCATCTTTGCCTTCAGTTCCGTAAAGGTTTTCCGCAGCACGTCCGTCTTTACCGGCTTGAGAACATAATCCTGGACGCCGTACTTCAGCGCCTGCTGCGCATATTTAAATTCCGCAAAGCCGCTCAGCAAAACCACCTTGATTTCCGGATATTCCCGGCAGAGGATCTCCGCCAGCTCCAGCCCTGACATGACAGGCATGGAGATATCGGTAAATACCACATCCACCGGATTTTTCGTCAGATATTCCAGCGCCTTCTGACCGTTTTCCGCTCTGGCAACGATCTGAAAGCCCAGCTCCTTCCATGGATAAAAGTCACACAGCCCTGATAATAGCTTCTTTTCATCATCTGCAACCAGTAAACGATACATTTCTCTTCCTTCCCATGGATCAAAATGCTCTCCCTTTTTATGCCGGGACATTGTCATCAGTTTAACCTTTAATCCCTGTTGCTGCAACTCCCTCGACAAAATATTTCTGAGCACAGAAGAACAGCACCACCAGGGGGATAATACTTACCAGCGCCATTGCAATGATATTATTCCAGCTGATCGACATGTTTACATCCATCGACATCCTCAGCCCCAGGGCCAGCGGATATTTGCTCACATTATTGATGTAGAGCAGCGGCCCGAAAAAATCATTCCAGCTCCACATAAACTGAAAAATCATTGCCGAAAAAACTGCCGGCTTGGCCAGCGGCATCACGATCCTGAAATATACCATAATACTGCTGCAGCCATCCACATAGGCCGATTCATCCAGTTCCCTGGGCACTCCTCTGAAAAACTGAATGAACATAAAAATAAAGAACGAGCCGCCTCCGAAAACACAGGGAACAATAAAGGGCAGATAAGTGTCCAGCCATCCCATATTCCGGAACATGATGTACCGCGGGATAATCATTACCGCATTGGGAAGCATCATGCATCCCATCATAAGCGCAAAGAAGAATTTCTTTCCCCAAAATTTGAACCTTGCAAATCCAAAGGCCACAAAGGATGCGGAAAGTACGGTAAATATCACCATCGGCAGCACCATTAAGAAGGTGTTTTTAAAAAAGGTGGCATATGTGTACTGACCTGAGCCCTTCCATCCGTTTCTATAACCGTCCAGCGTCCAGGTTTCAGGGAGAAGAGAAGCCCTGAATATTTCCTCATTGCCTTTAAAGGAAGCGAAAAGCATCCATACCAGAGGATACAGCATAATAACCGCCACCGCTGTCAGAAGACAATAGCTTATTATTTTATGATACCGCTTTTTTCTGCTCATCAGAATTCACCTCCATCCTCATAGTAAACCCAGGCCGACGAAGATTTGAATACCAGCATGGACAGACAGATGATGATCAGGAACATGATCCATGACAATGCGCTCGCATAACCCATTTTATAATATTTGAAAGCGTCCGTGTACAGTTTCATTCCCAGTACATAGGTAGACTTCATCGGTCCGCCGCCTGTAATGACAAAAGCCGATGTGAATTCCTGCAGGGCGTTGATCATCTGCATAATCAGGTTAAAGAACAATATGGAAGTAATCATCGGCAGCGTGATTTTGAAAAAACACTGGAACCTGTTGGCCCCGTCAATGATGGCCGCCTCATACAGGGAGGCGGGAACCTGCTTCAGCGCCGCCAGAAACAGCACCATGGAGGAGCCGAACTGCCATACGGACAGAATACAGATTGTGCCAAGCGCCGTATTCGGACTTCCCAGCCAGTCTCTGGGTCCTATCCCCAAGCCCGACAGCAGATGATTGACAGCGCCGTCTCTCATAAACAGGATCTTCCACACCACGGCGATCGCTATACTTCCTCCCAGTATGGACGGAAGATAATAAAGCGTTCGAAACATCCCTATCCCTTTTACATTTTTGTTTAACAGCATGGCGATGATCAGAGCAAATGCCAGTTTGCAGGGAACCACCACAAGCGCATAAATCGCCGTCACTTTCATGGAAGGCCAGAATTCCATATCCGATGTCAAAAGGCGTACATAATTGGTCAAACCGACCAGCTTAGGTTCCTTCAGCATGGTATAATTGGTAAATGAATAGTACAACGACATCACAAACGGATACATCTGAAACCAGAGTAATCCGATGATCCACGGGAGAATGAAAAACAGGCCCTTGTTTCTCTTCATTTTCTTTTTCATTTTCGCTTTCCTCCTGTAAAACCTGCTTTTGGGGTGAGCGTAAAGAAGGGGAAAATCCCCCTCTTTACTCCATATCAGCTTTCACAGTTGCCAGCATATCGCTCATCAGCTTATGCGCTTCCTCTGCCGCTTCTCTCGGCCCCGCATACTGTCCGTATATCATTTTTTCTATTATCGCGCTGAACGTATCCTGCACTTCCGTTGTGTTCGGTACATCCAGCTCCGGCATTCCCGGATTGGCCATGGCAAGATCCACTGCCCGGCTTGCCTGTTCGCTGATCAGTCCGTTTTCTTCCAGAATCTTTCTTCCCTTTTCCGTGGGAGGAATGGAACGGCAGTCCTTCAATGCGAGAATCCCCGCTTCCTGGTTGAACATAAAATCCAGAAACTTCATCGCTTCCTTCGGATGCTCACAGTTTGCCGACACTGCCAGCACCTGGGAAGGCCTTACCAGCACGCCTGAATTCTCGGCTCCCTCAATGCAGGGATACGGCAGAGACACGGCATTTTCTCCCCACTGCTGCTGATCCGCCTGAGAAGACCAGTTCAGCCAGCATCCCAGCTGATTATTGTTCCACTTGGGATTGTCCTGAGGCGCGCCCTTAAAAATCATGGATTCCTCATAGGGAATGATGACCTTGTCATCGTAAAGCTTCTTGGTGTAGGCGAATGCCTCTTCCATTTCGTCCACCGTCACACCCAGCGTATAGTCTTCATTGATCAGCTGGCGGTTTGTCAGCTGCATCAGATAAATCCGGGTCGCATAGAAGGCAATCCCGTTATCCATGTTAATGAAATAATTTTCGGGATTTACTTCATTCACCTTTTTACCCTGCTCATAAAAATCCTCCCAGGTGATCACATCTGAAAATGTAATATCAGCCTCGTCCATCACTGCCTGGTTCGCAAGAAGATTCAGAGCATTGGTTCCTGTGGGAAGGGAAACCAGCTTGTCCGCATATACACAGAAGTCATCCAGAAAATCCTCTGAAAAGCCGTCCAGCGAGATGCAGTCTGCATAATCCCTGATATTCAGGAAAAAGTCGGGATTCTGTGCCATAAAGGTTGCCATCCAGGGCTGGTCAAGCTGCATGATGTCAGCTTCCGTCTGCCCCGAAAGTGAGGCCGATATCTTATCCTGATACCCATCAAACCCGCCGTATTCCGCTTCGATTTTAATATTGGGATTTTCTTCCTCAAACACCTTTATACATTCCAGCGTCGCCTCATGCCTGCTGTCGCCGCCCCACCAGGAAAAACGGAGAGTCACCTGCTCCTGTGAATCCGTCTCCTGATCCGCCTGTGCTTCCTGCTCTGTTCCTTCCTCCTGCCTGTTCTGCTCTGCAGCCGGCGCCTGTCCTGAATCCTCCGCCTGCTTCTGACATCCCGAAAGAAGGCCGGCCATCAGAATTGCTCCTGCTGTCAGTATTGCTGTCTTTTTTCTCATTCCACTGATACCTCCCTTTTAAGTATTTGCCTTATTATAGCAGTCACGCTCTCCCGGCAATAGTCATCCCAATTGATATAAGGTATCATCTTTGTGGAAAAAAAGAAAGATATACTCCCTGCATCAGATAAAGTATCATTTTTTCAGATTTAATATGACAGGCCCATGCAGCACGCATGGGCCCCAAGAATTTTCAGTCAAAAATATATTTTCCGTCAGCTTCTCTGCGCTGCGCGTCCCCGTACGATCACCCACAGACAGACGCCAGCCCCCGCCAGAGAGACTGCCGCAGCGGCGATCTCCCCCGCTCTGCCGATGCGGTCAAAACCTCCGTAAAAGCCAAATACATAAATACTCACGTTTGCCACGCCGTGGAACAATACCGGCGCCGCGAAGCTTTCGTATTTCTCATAGACCCAGGCGATCAGAAGACCGAGAATGGTCCCATAGAGGGCCTGCACCGGGTTCATATGATAACAACCAAACAGAAGGGCTGAGACCAGAAAGGCGGTCCGCCGGCCGAAGCATCTCTTCATTCTGTTAAAGATCAGCCCTCGAAATACCGCTTCCTCCGCTGCCGGAGAGATGATTCCGTACAGCACAAGGCCTGTCGCGAAATTCACGCCAAACTGCGCCCTGGCAGTCTGGGTAAAGGATTCTGAGGCAGCCGTGATCCCCAGCAGGTCAAAAGCCAGATTCAGCCCCACCGCCACAAGAAACGCCAGGGCCCCCAACACCATATAGCCTGTCAGCAGACCTGCTCCGCCATCTCTGCTTCTGCCTTTTTTCCCAACGCTTCCGGCATCTGACGCCTGTGCCTGAAAACGGCTGCTCCCCTTTTCTTTCTTCCTGTCTCCCGGCACATCTTCTGCTTCTTCCGCTCCCTGAATTTCCCACCGCACCATCTGCCGGATCACTGCCAGACCAAGAAGAATCGCCGCTCCGTTGATCACACCGTTAACTGTGTAAGCATTTGCCGCCAAAAAGCCCACAAGCTCTTTGCCGCCCCGGGTCATGAGTTGATTCAGTCCCGCCCAGAGCAGAATCTCCGCGCAGTCGTGAACCACGAAATAAATCAGAAGCGGCAGGAGGAGGTATGCTGTCTTTTTCAGAGATCCCCACCTGGCGATCTCCTCTTCGCTCCATCTCGCCGCTATCATCTTCCACAGATTATCCATTCTTTTCCTCCGCCGCCTGTACCTGTTCCCGATCTGTAAAAAGGAACGCAGCGTCTTCTTTTCTTTTCTGAACCGGAAAACCGCTCAGAAGAAATCTTTCCAGCTCCTCCACCGTGTCCGCGATGTAGTCAGCTCCTTCCGACTCCAGCTCTCCCTTCCCGGCATACCCAAATCTGACTCCTGTCGCGGCAAGCCCGTGGGCCTTTGCTCCCTGTATGTCAAATTTCCGGTCGCCTATCATGGCACAGCACAGATGTCTTTTGCAAGCAGGAATCGTCAGCACTCCCAACTGCCTTAAGGCCTCCTGAACCACCTCTTCCTTGGCTGTTCTCCTCCCATCCAGTTCGCTTCCCACTACCACTTCAAAATACTTCTCTATATCAAAATGGTTCAGAATCTGATGGACAAAAACATGAGGCTTGCTGGATGCCACTGCCAGATGAACCCCTCTTTCCGAAAGCTCTGCCAGCATTGATGCAATTCCCGGATAAATGCTGTTTTCCAACACACCTACAGGCGCAAATCTCTCCCTGTAAACCTCGACAGCTTTCAAAGCCTCTTCTTCCGTGAAGTCATAGAATTCCATAAAGCTGTCTTTCAAAGGAGGCCCGATAAAGGCCTCCAGTTTCTGCCGGTCAGATTCTTCAATTCCAAAATGATGCAGAGCATACTGCACTGATTTCGTAATTCCTTCTCCGGGATCGGTCAATGTACCGTCCAGATCAAATAAACAATAGTCAAACATAATCTTTACTTAATATTCAGCTTTGCAAACAGATCTCCCAGGCTGGTTCCAATGCTTTCCTTTGAGCTGTAACTGGCCGTATCTATCTTTTCAACTTCCCCCGCTTCCTGATCCTCGCCTGCTGCCTTGATACTCAGCGAAATCTTTCCATCATTGGTATTTAGAACCTTTACCTTCACCTTATCTCCCACGGTCAGTACCTCAGAAGGCTTTTTGATCCTCTTCTGGCTGATCTGGGAAATATGCACCAGCCCGCTCAATCCGTCCTTTAAATCAACAAAGGCGCCGTAGGGCTGAAGACTTTCTACCGTTCCCTCCAGAATGGTTCCCGGCACAATCATCGCCACCTTATGGTCATGCTCTGCCTTCGCCTTCTCTCTCAGGATATCCCGGGCGGACAATACCAGCTTTCCTTTTTCCCTGTCAACGGTAATGACTCTTACAGTCAGTTCTTTTCCCTGATAAGGAGCCAGATCCTCCACATAAGAAAGATCCAGATGGGACGCCGGGATAAAACCTCTGATTCCCTCTACATAGGTCACAGCGCCCGCCTTCACCACTTCGCTGACCTTTACGGTCAGCTCTGTTTTCTCCTCCAGATAACGATCCAACACATCCCAGGCAAGCACCTCGTTGGCCTCCTTTTTGGAAAGCAGGATATTTCCCTGTCCGTCATCCATCTTGACCACAGAAGCTTCTATCACATCTCCGATCCTTACATCCTCCAGCACGGAAAATCCCGGATCATTGCTCATGTCCGACGCCTTAATGATTCCCTGGGTATAATACTTCAGATCCAGCGTCACTTCTTCCTCATTCACATCAATCACCGTACCTGAGATCACATCTCCCTCGCTGATTTTGCGGAAGGAAGCCTCCAGTTCCTTCTCATAATCTTTCATTGTTTCTTCCATGACTTTCCCTATCCTTTCTTAAAACATTATTTTGAAAGTTCAGCGCTCCGGCGCCGAACTGCGCGAAAATGGGGGCACGAAGTGACATCTTCCTCTCCCATTTTCTGCGCATCCCCCTGAGGCTCAAAGTAAACCCCTTTCATTCATGGTGGTATCTGTAATGCCAATATGGGGGTACTTTGAAACTCCCTGTTGCCCCGCCAGAGAGCGCAGTCTTTCCTGCTCTCCACGCGCCGTCTTCCGTTACCAGTTGTTCACTGCATGCTCCGCAAAGGAAATCAAGTCCTTTACTTCCAGCTCTGTACCGTCATCCAGCACTGCCCTTCCGGAAAAGCTGCCAAACATCTGATGACAATTATTATCCACCCAGAGTAATCTGATCTTCGTCTCTCTGTCATAAACCGGATAAAACCACAGATCCAGCCTGCCCTCTCTGTCCTTCAGATGCCAGGGATCACCATAGTCCTTTCCCAGTATAAAATCCACCTTACCCAGCTTATGAGATCTTCCCTGATAAAAAAGCATATTTTCACTGGCAGTATCCGTGTTTCCAAAACCGCACCCAAGATTAAAACCAAACATCTCTCCGTTCAGATATCCGCTTCCATTACTCCAGTACCATTCATTATGAAAGGGCCATACCCCTCTTCCCCAGTCCAGAATACCGAAGGAATCCGCTCTGTCAAATTTCCATTCATGCTTTGGCGTGCGGACAAATCCCTCCGCTGTCATACAATTGATTTTCTGATTATAATAAAAAGCATGTTCAGATTCATCAAAGGGAAGATTGATTACCAGAGAATCCGGATTTCTGCGCTCAAGTCTGATAACAGCCTCCAGTCCCTTCCACCTGCAGATCAGCGTCCTCACTTCCCCGGTAACATCAAAACTCATAAAAATTCCGCTTCTTCTGTCACTGTTCCACACGCTCCTGCGCGGATAGGTCAGCGTATGATTCTTCTCCGCGTCAGCCGGCATATGAAGAGATCCAAACGGCAGTACCAGCATCTGATTTAAATCCAGATACTTTTTCCCTTTTTGAAAATCAAAAAGCATCAGACTTACCTGCCCCGCATAAGCGGCATGACCTATGGTAAACTGAAGGCATAAATGATCATTGGATATCTGATAAAAATCCCACTCCTTGATTCGCCATGGGGGCGCCTTAATCGCCCTCCGGTCATAGACCAGCGTGCTTCTTCTGGAATATCCGGGAACAGGTCTCCCCCTCTCATCCAGCACCGGCTCCCTTTTCAACAATTCTCTCTCCATATGCTCTCCTCTTTATCACACTGCATCCCATCATTTTATTCCCGTGAGCAACGAACCAAGCGGACATACCTGCATGTCCATTCATGACAACAGAAAGCCTGCTTTCTGTTGTATGGCGACTGCCGCGAGGCCTTTGACTTATCTTAACACATAAAAGAAAAGAATGGAAATTTTTTTACATGTATAATCTCTTAAATCTGTCCTGAATATCTTCCCTCAGCTCCATCCGTTCGATTCGGGAAGCATCCGGATGAATCAGTCTTTCCCGTTGCTTTTTTAAAAACTTTGACAGCATGATATAGCATTTACACTGAAACAGGGATTCCAGGAGCGAAAAAAATTCTCTGTCCGTCAGTTCCTCCGCTCTTGTATAATTCACAAAATCCTTTTCCTCCGCATAATTGCAGAAAGATAGATATTCTATATATAATGCTCTGTCATATTCGTCTCCAAAGTCATAAAACCTCCTCATAAGCTGCTCATTATTCATATTGACGTCCCTCCCGTTTGGGGTCTGAAAACAGAACCTTTCTGTCTATTCATTATAGATTTAGAATTGAAATGACGCAAGTAAAAGGTCTCTGCAAATGGAATAAATATGATAAAGTACGACAAGCTTTGGAAGACTATGAAGAAAAGGGGAATCACCCAATATAATCTTGTAAAGGATTATCACATCAGTAAATCTCTGCTTCATCGCCTGAGAAATAATGAGGGAGTCTCTATCAGCACCATAAATACCCTCTGCAATATTCTGGACTGCAATGTGGAAGATATTGCAACCTATTACCGGGATGAATGAAGGCCCATAGCGCCTTTCTGCTGATCTTCTCCTTAAAACAATATAAGAGAAAAGGAGCTTCACCACAGTATTCAGTTTATCGATGAAAACCACTGCGCTGACAATGCATGCCAAATTGCATCGCAACAGTGCCGCCAGGAATTTCTTTTTGCAATTTTAAATAAGTTATGTAAACCAATCTTGAATCTATTACTGACGCATTTTTGCCTTCTCTTTCCTCTTTTCTTTTTTCTCTTTTCATGGTATAGTAGTTACATGGAAGCATAGCTCAGCTGGGATGAGCGCTCGCCTGACTAGCGGGAGGCCAAGGGTTCGAGCCCCTTTGCTTCCATTTTTTATATGGGCCGTAAATCCGAAGATGCCCGCCTTAATATCCTGGCCGGTAAGATATCCGGCCTGTGGAAAAATATTGGTGAAAGTTGAGGATTAAACCGCCATAGACGTTTTAATAAAAATCTAAAGATCAGAAAGGATCTCCATATGGCTTTATATCAGGAAATGACATATACAATTGATGATATCTACGCCCTTCCGGACGACCAGAGAGCAGAACTGATCGACGGCCGGATTTACAATATGGCTCCGCCTCTTTTTCCGTCTTTCTGCATTATCTTTTCAAATACTTTTTGTGGCTTACCACAGATATTCCCCTTCCAGTTCCGAAATTTCATCCAGATCAATCTCCAGAAGGTTTGCTGTGTCATCCTCCACAACCAGCCTCCGTCTGTACAGGTCGACGGTTTTTACATATCCTGTTACCGTCACATATTCCCCTCCTTCCTTTTTCGTATCCGGCCGGAAATAAGTGACGAATACCGGAAGCCTTTCCCCTGATCGCTTTCGCATCATCTGCAGCTTACTGTCAAGAATGTCTTTTGCATCCTCCTCCAGTTCTTTCCTCTCACACGTCATACGTCCGGTTTCCCTGACCGCATCCTCATATCCGGTGAGGGCGGAAAAGGGGGCGAACTGAGCCGCACGGTCTTCCACCGGCATTGGCAAATGGTTCGCGGAAATATGGTGGGGAAGATTTATCATATCCTCATAATCATTCTCTCTTATTCGATCGCTTTTCACAGTAAACCTCCATATCAGCATTGCAGATACCACCATGAATGAAGGGGGTTTACTTTGTGCCTCCGGCGGATGCGCAGAAAATGGGAGAGGAAGATGTCACTTCGTGACCCCATTTTCGCGCAGTTCAGCGCCGAAGCGCTGAACTTTCAAAGTAATCCTCCATGCTGTCAATACAGTATCCCTCTTAAATTTCCGGCCGGCTAAGCCTTATGACCGCCGATCTGTCTGTTTCTCTCCCGGGTCATCGCTCCTTTTTCCAGATTCATCCCCCTGAGAATCGCGTTTTTCCCGTACTTCTTTTTGATATCCAGTATGGCTTCCTGCATTTTACGCTCACGCCTGAACTCCATTTCTTCCTTCTCCCGCTCCCGCTGTAACGCCTCATAATCGGTGAAGAGATCCAGCTGCTCAAAAATTTCCTGTTGAACGATATTTTCCTCCCTCTCTACATGGTTAGCCGTTACATTTATTCTCCTGATCAGAAGCTTCGGATCAACAATTTTTTTAAACAGTTCAGTCACTGCTTCCATGATCAACCTGGCAGATGAAGTCTGACGTTTCAGATTTACGCTTCCGTGCGCGTGTTTCGGTACCCTGCGTCCATAATGATCTGTCGTCACAGGTCCTCTGTAACGCTGTCCATTCTCCGGATTCGCAAGACTTTCTCTGTCATAGCCTACGGTAAGCACCATCTGATCTGTTACCAGCCCTTTGTCAACCAGATCAAGGGCCAGAAGGTCCGCCATTTCCCGCGCGATCAGCCTGCCTTCCTCAAAACGGTAGGGCCTCTGCAGCACCTGGCCCGATCCCAGAGAACTGGTCTCAGGTTTATATGACTTTATATTTTCAATGGTACACGGCTCCCAGCCCCATGCATGGTCGATCAGAAGCTCTGCATTGACACCGAACAGCTTATAGAGCAGTTCTTCATTATGAAAGTCACCCGGTCCTCCCAGCGAGCATCTCGCCACATCTCCCATGGTAAAAAGCCCGTTCTCCTCCAGCCTGCCGGCATACCCTCTGCCTACCCGCCAGAAATCCGTAAGCGGACGGTGATGCCACAGAAGCTTCCTGTAAGAAAGCTCATCCAGCTCGGCGATCCTTACGCCATTTTCATCCGGCGTCACATGTTTGGCCACAATATCCATGGCTACCTTGCTCAGATAAAGATTGGTTCCGATCCCCGCTGTGGCAGTGATACCGGTTTCCTGCAAAATATCCTGTATGATCTGTCCCGCCATGGACCGGGCCGTCAGTCCCCTGGCACCCAGATAATGGGATATATCCATAAAGATCTCGTCTATGGAATATACATGGATGTCCTCCGGCGCAGCATACTTCAGATAAATATGATAAATCTTTGTACTGTACGCTATATAGAGAGCCATCCTCGGCGGCGCTGTGATATAAGAAACAGAAAGCTCCGGCGCGCTCTGCAGCTCCCTGTCATCACAGGACGTACCTGTAAATACCTGCCCCGGCGCCTGCAGCCTGCGATGGGCGTTTACCTCTTTGATCTTCTGAACCACCTCAAAAAGTCTTGCCCGCCCCGGAATTCCATACGCTTTCAGAGAGGGGGATACTGCCAGGCAGATGGTTTTCTCTGTACGCCTTTCATCCGCCACTACCAGATTGGTCGTCATGGGATCAAGCCCCCGCTCCACAGCTTCCACAGAAGCATAAAACGACTTCAGATCTATGGAAATATATACATGATTCTCTTCCGGCACTTTCATCAACTCCTGTTTCTCACATTCAGACTGCATATGCCTCTCCTGCAATTGATCGGCTGCGTCTTTCCATATTTACAAGCATTATATCAGAACGTATGTTCTATTTCAATACATTCTGTTTCAAATCTTTTTTATTTAAGCCCCACCAGCTCCACTCCATGTGCAATTCCCGGAATGCTCTGTCCTTCGTTAAAGCTGGTTTTGGAAAGGAGGGCGCCGGTTGGAACAAACAGAACTCTCTTCCACTTTCCTTCCTCCAGCTGCCTTAAAATATACGCAGACAGAACCACAGCGCTGCAGCCGCAGCCGCTTCCGCCCGCATGCGCATCCTGGCTCTGGTCATAGATTTCCATTCCGCAGTCCATATGCACTTTGGAAATATCCATCCCCTTGTCTCGCATCATATCCCAGAGAGCCTTCTGTCCCACACTTCCCAGGTCCCCTGTTATGATCTTGTCATAATCGGAAGGCATCCTGTCAAAATCCATCAGGTGATGATAAATCGTATCGCAGGCTGCCGGCGCCATACAGGCCCCCATATTCATGGAATCTTTCAGTCCATAATCCACGATCCGCCCCAGGGTGAGTCCATCGATCATGGCCCTGTCATGGGCACTTTTCACACTGCTCAAAATGAAAGCGCCGCTTCCCGTTACCGTCCATGTAGCGGAGAGAGGCCGCTGATTTCCATACCCCAGCGGAAAACGGAATTCCTTTTCCGCACTGGCAAAGTGGCTGGAAGTAACACAGGCCGCATGCTCCGCCATGCCTCCTGCAATCATCACCGCCGCCATGGAAAGCGTCAGGCCGCAGGTAGAGCAGGCTCCATACATACCCACCAGCGGAATCTGAAAAGAGCCCAGACCAAAGCTGCTGGCAATGGACTGCCCCAGCAGATCCCCTGCAAAAAGATATTTGATATCCTTCTGATTCAGTCCCGATTTTCCGATCGCAAGAGAAAGCGCCTCCTTCTGCAGAGTACTTTCCGCCTCTTCCCAGGTATCGCAGCCGAATTTATCATCTGTTCCCACCATATCGAAGCAGTCGCCAAAAGGCCCTTTTCCCTCCTTGGTACCCGCCACCGATGCGCTCGTCCTTATATAAACGGGAACCGGTATCTTAATGCTCTGATTCCCCTGCTCAAAAATTGCTCCTGTCGATATTTCCATAAAAAACCTCCAGATCATTTACTTTTGGTTAGTTTTTCTAATCTGGAGATTTTTATTCGCATTCTTCAATTTTTCATGGTTACGGCCTTAATCATACCTGACCGTCACATATTCTTTTACCTCTCTGTCGGCAAATCTTAAACCCTCTTCGTCATATTCAAAGGATATTTTTGCTCCATCTATCTCCAATTCCGAAGGGACAGCCCCCGCTGACCGGATTTCCAGGCGCTGCAGATTCAGCTGTCCGTACCGTATATCGATCCGCACCTGTTTTTCCTGATACTCCACCTTTCCCCATCCGGAATCCAGCGACCAGAAACAACGAAAGTTCTTCGGATGAATCGGTGCAAACCCGATCATTTTCTGTCCCATATCATACCGAAATCCACTATAGGTAAGCAGAAGCGCGTAGCTGGCCATGGAACGGGCATAATTACTTCCGCATTCATATTCATTCCACGGATTTCTCTTTTCTCCATCATATCGGCTGCGAATTGCCCGGATGCATTCCAGGCCATATTCCTCCAGTCCCTCCCGGATCATATGGCTTGCCGCCTGATATTCAAACCCGTGCATGGTTTCTTCCGCATACGGCACCGGAATAAAGGGTTTCTCTTTTCCCTCCGGCCAATTGCAGATCAGAAGCCCTTTTTCGTCATCCACGCAATACAGCCGGCAGGGATTGAAATGGTCTCTTGCGCAGATAAAATTATACCGATAGATCGACCTGAGCGCAGATTTCACCTTATCCTTTTCAAAAATTTCACCCAGTCCGATGAGATTGGCATGCCATTGTGCAAGAACCTGGTCAATTCCACACCCTTCACCGATCTGATATTTCACTTCCTTTCTCTCGCTGTTCCAGTAGCCGTCATAGATATCCTGATTCTGCATCGTAAGTCCTTTTTGTTCATAGGGCCTCAGAATATTCTTATCCTTCAGGTCTATTTTCTGGTCATAATACTCGCCATTATACAGCTCGCGGTTCAGAATTTCTTTTCCGGACGCAAACAGGCGCATATACTCTTCCGCAGCATCCTTTTCTCCCATAATCAGCGCCAGCTCCGCCCCCGCCTTTAATCCTCCCAGATACATACCGGTAAGCCATGCATTTCTGCCAAACAACTCCATATCCAGCGTATGGTGCTGACGTCCCTCCAGTACGCCATCTTTATCCCAGTCCCATCGGTCCTCATTCTCCGGGGACCATGCATATTCAATGGTTCTTTTCACATCGGGCCAGATCGTCTCCAGCCACTTCCGGTCGCCGCTGATCCGATACTCGCGAAGTACTCTCATCACTGTGCCGTACTGGCCGTCCACACAAGCGCGGAACTTCCATGGCTTTCTGCCGACAGGCAGCATCAGCCTGAATCCCATACTGCCATCTTCTCTCATACTGTAAGTATACTCCAGCGTTCTCATCCCTCTCTCCAGCCTGGGGAAAAGAAATGCTGCCGCATAGGTATAGCTCCACACATGGGTGCAGGAGCCCTCGCAGCATCCGGCATCAATGTGGTTACCTTCAAATCCGTATAAAGATCCATCCTCCAGGCGGATACAGGTCGGTGATTTCAAAATGGAAAGATTGGCAGAGACTGCATCCAGCACTTCCTCCGGCATGGCGGAATCAAACAGTGTATCCTTAAACAATTTTGTAAGATGATACAGCCGCTCCCAGTTCCTGCATCCATATATTGCACTGTCTTTTGCATCCGCAAAAAGCTTCGCATAGTAGTTTTTCCATGCTCTTGCCTTTTCCGCCGTTTCTTCCTCCTCCGGATTCCAGTAATTATAAAAATCAGGGCAATTCCAGGTCAGGAGAAAGCGGAATGTTCCGCTCCTGCCCGCTCCTATTTTCTCCCTTACCGTAAGTGTCGCAAGATCATCCGCCGCATAATTGGGATCCGTCTCCTTCTTCCCGGTATTATACACTCTGTTTTTTATTCTGCCGGGAGCGGAAAATTCTTTCCAATAGGCAGAAAGATTATCGAACCAGCTTCCTCGGTACCAGTACTGCTGCTGTGAAATATCCTCTCCCAGTGCTGCGATACATAAGTCTCCACATCCCGGCTCTCCCTTCCCGTAATCTTCATTCGTCATATGGATAGTTTTAAAACCGGGAAAAGAATCGCTTTTATGTATCCCGCCGCTTTTTGCATACAAATTGTTCATGGAGAAGCCAATTGTGTATTCCAGATCCCTCTGCGTTATATTCTCCACTGTAAATTCAAAAAAAGCGCCCGGAATACTGGAATCATCCTCATTGGCAGGGATAAACGGGTTAAACGCCGTCATCGTTACTCTGCCGGGAAACTTCTCATCCGCAAACTTCAGATTTGCAATCGGGAATTCTCCGATGAATTCACATTCCCTGAAATGGGGCAGACCTGCCAGCGTCGCTCTGTCAGCGCCAAATCCGTAGCTGTTAAAATGCGGTCTCCCGTACTTCCCAGTATAAGGCGTAAAACTGTCGCCATTTAAAACCCTGGCATCCAATACCTGATCATCCTGCTCGGCTTTAATGGCAAAATGACTCATTCCCGCATGTGATCCCTTATTGGGACGGTTAAAGATCTCCATATCGATCAGCTGCCCATTGCCAGCCAGCCCGATACATCCGGTTCCGATTCCGCCCAGCGGAAACGAAATCTCTCGTCTCTTTTCATTTTTATAAATAAACCGACTCATACCATTTCTCCTTTAACTTTTTAAACCCGACAAGGTCATTCCCTGCATAAAATATTTTTGTCCTGCCAGATATAGAAATGTGGGTATTATAATCGAAATTGCAACCCCGGCCAGAATCACGCCGATGCTTCCGGTTCCCATATACCCCTGAAGGACCCGCAGTCCAATCGGCAGCGTCATCTGATCCCAGTCTGACAGATAGATCAACGGTCCCATAAAATTATTCCAGGAAGCCATGAAGTTCAGCAGTGACGTCATGACAATGACAGACTTTGACATGGGCAGAATAATCTTCAGATAAATCTGCACTCTCCCGGCGCCATCGATATAGGCCGCCTCCTCATAGCTCCCCGGTATTGTCATCATAAACTGTCTGACGAAAAAGATTGACAGCGGATTGATGGTTGCCGGAAGAATAATTGCCCACAGACTTCCCACCAGCCCCAGTTTTGACATCACCACATATACCAGAATCATCGTTGCCTGCGCCGGGATCATCATTCCTGCCAGCAGTATCATAAATACGGTATTCCTCCCCTTAAACGGTATTCTGGCAAATGCATATCCCGCCATGGTCGTCACCAGCAGATTTAAAATCACCGTGGTCACAGCCACCAGAATACTGTTCATCATAAACCTGGCAAAAGGAAATTTGGAAAACACATCCAGGTAATTCCGATAGTAAAAATCCGTTGGGAAAAAGCTGGGCGGCACCTTAAAGGATTCCCCCGGAAGCCGCAGGGATGTGGAGATTACCCAGCAAAAGGGGAGCAGCATCAGTGTGCACAGCAGCATCAGAAGCAAATGAAGGATCAGGCCCCGTATATTTCTTCCACTCTTAACTTTTAACATATTCTCCGCCTCCCTTATTCATAATCGTAGGTAACCCACTTCTTCTGTCCTGCAAACTGGATAATCGTCACCGCCAGTATGATCAGAAATACAGAAAACGCAAGCAGACATCCGTATCCTGTTTTTACCTGCTTAAATGCAATCTCATAGATATAAAAGGATATGGTTTTCGTCGCGGTTCCAGGCCCTCCGTTGGTGATAATAAAGGGCTCCTCGAAAATCTGAAACACGCTGATGATATTTGTCACAATTACAAAGAATATGGTGGATGACAGAAGCGGAAGCGTAATTCTGAAAAAAACCTGCAGAGTCCCCGCCCCATCAATTCTGGCAGCTTCATAATATACATCCGGTATATTCTGAAGACCGATAAAATAATACAGGAAAGCCGTACCGATAAACTTCCAGAAGCTGAACAATGCAATTGTTATGTACACCATTACCTTATTCGTCAGCCACGGAATATTGGTTCCTCCAAGCTGACGCACGAAATAATTGATAACGCCGGTATCCGTGCCAAACAGATATGCCCACACAATCGCCACAGAAGCAGTCGTTACAATCGTAGGAAAGTAAATGGCGCCTCTGTAAACTGACTTCAGCCGGGAGCTGCGTACACTGGATACCATGAACGCCAGGATCAGCCCTCCGATACAGTGAACCGGTACCAGGATCAGCAAAAATTTAAACGTATTTGCAAATGAAACCCTTACCTGCGGATCTATCAAAAATTTTCTCAGATTTTTCAGTCCTGTGAACTCGGGCGGCTGGATCAGATTGTAGTCAAAAAAAGACAGCCCCAGAGACAAGATCATCGGTCCTCCGATAAACAGCAGAAAAGTCACAATTGCCGGCAGCAGAAATAAATACCCTGCAATATTATCAGCTCTTTTTTTCTTTTGAAAAACAGATACTGTCTTCTTATTTTCTTTCATACTGATTCCTCTCTTTCTTTTTAAAAAGGGAATGCCGTCTCCATCCCGGCATTCCCCTTTCCTGCCCTCCGTCAGATTATTCTATGTTATCCAGTAAATAGCTGTCCATCTCTGCAGCTGCTGCATCCAGGGTAGACTGAACGTCCGCTTTATTTACCAGAATGTCGGAAAGCACACGGGTCACCAGTGCATCGCATTCCGGATACTGTACCGGCGCCTGGACAGAGATCGCCGTCTTTGCACTTTCATAATAAATTTTGTTGTTCTCAGGATATCCCAGCTCCGGCACCAGCTTTTGGGCTACGGAATCCAGAACAGGGATCGCTCCTGCCGCCATGAATTTTTCAATAAATTCAGCGGAACCGATATAGTTTGCCAGAGAGGCGGCCGCATCCGGATTCTGAGAATCCTTCATGACGAAAATTCCGCCAACGCCGCAGATCGGCTGGTTCTGATGAAAACTGGGAATGTACTGAACCGCAACATCTGTAAAGCCGTTTGCATTATAATTATTGGTCGGCCATCTTCCCCAGAATCCCATGGCCACATTTCCGTCAATCAGCTGCTGGATAATATCTACATTCTTTTCCGGAATCGGCGCATATCCATACTCATAAATCAGATCCTGCATGAGCTGAAACGCTTCCACCGCCTCCGGTGAATTAATCGTACTTCTGGTAAAGTCGTCATTCATATAAGCGGCTCCGAAATTATACAGCCATGCTTCCACTGCAAAATAACCATCCGGAAGGACACATCCATACTGCTTGACGCCATCTTTTTCAACGGTAAGTTTTTCGCAATACTCCAGGAACTCTTCTTTAGTCCAGTTTTCATCCGGAAGAGACAGACCTGCTTCCTCCAGAAGGTTTGTATTAAAGTGAGTCACCACATTATTCCATTCCTCAGGGATTGCATATACATGTCCGTCAAATTTTACTTTTTCAAGCATGTTAGGATCAATATCGCCCACCGTTGATTCATATTCTTCCTGATGTGCCGCGATCCAGTCGTCAATAGGCGCCGCCATACCGGTATCAATAAACATTTCAAATCCTTCCACCGCCACATAAGCACAGTCAATATAATCTCCGCCGGCAATCATTGTCTGCATTTTGGTAAAATACTCGCTCCAGTTGCCGGGAATATACACGGTCTCAACGCCAATGCCGGTCTTATCCGTAAATTTCTGCAGACATGCATCCAGCGCTTCCTTATCCTGACCGGATCCCAGCCATGCAAGACGTACTGTGGTATCTCCGCCTCCTGTTGTACCGCTTTCCGTCATTTCTTCCTGTCCGCCATCCGCTTCTGTGTCTGCTTCTGTCTCCTGTGCCGCAGCTCCCCCGGCATCATTGCCGGTGCTCTCGTTTGTATCCGCCGCGTTTTGAGATCCTCCGCAGGCAGCCAGACCAAACATCATAACACCTGCCAGCAAAATTGCCAATGCTCTCTTTTTCATTTTCGTTTCTCCTTCCCTTTTATTGTTTTACTTGTTTTCGGTGTTTACAATTCTAGGACATTTCTTCTATAATGTTAATGAAATATTCTCGCACCATTGGTAATTTTGTTGGCTGTTATAAAGGGAGTTTTATACATTATGAAGCGTTTTTTTCCGATCCGGGCCAAAATCTTCTTTTCCATTTTCATTTTTATGACGATCCCCATCATCACCCTCACCTATCTTTCCAATCGCTTTTCTATCCGCTCCCTTTTGGAACAGACAAAAATCAATGACCTTCAGGCCATTGACTGTATGCAGGAATCTACCGATACCCTGCTGAACGTTATTGAATCCTGCGGTGCATTTGCTGCATCGGATCCTTCTATTATCCGTTTTTTTGAAAATTATTATGCCCTGTCCGCCGCCTCGCCCGCTCAGGCTGAGCAGCTGAATTTTCAGCTCTGTTCTTCCCGTTATGCCGAAACTTTTGAGCCGCTTCTCGGAATGAGCGCCGTAAGCAGAGATCATATTTTCATAGGAGAAAATGTGTATGATCAGCAGCAGCTCTCCTGGTACTTTACCAGGTCCTTTTTTCAAAAGCTGGGAGATGACTCTCCCCAATGGACCTCTCTGCACATGCTGCTTCCCCTTGCTTCGGATGAAATCATTTACAGCCTTTCCTATGTCATCCCTGTCAAAAAGAGCGGACAGCTTCTGGGGTATTTAATTCTGTATATGGACCGGGGACGTCTTGACTGTATAACCGGCTCTCTTTCTGATACGGCATATGTCATTCACGACTCTGAAAATGGTCTCTATCGTCAGCAGACTTCCAATCAGCAGACCTGTGACATCATTTCCGCCAAACTATACAGTTCTGAAACGTTCAATCCCTATACTGCCAATTTTTATCAGAAAAGCAACATCAATTATAATCATCTGATCAATAATAACAGTATCATAACCTCTGTCAATGGTGAAAATCTGACCGTTACCTCCAGACAGTATCCCCGAATGGACTGGATCTATCTGATTGTATCTCCCTATACTGACATCAGCCGGCAGGTTCTTACTCCGCTTTCACAGATGATCGTCATTGGAGCCGCTTCCATCCTTTTTGCCCTGCTCTCCGCCAGCATTATTTCTCTTCTGATCAGCCGTCCCATTTATTCCCTGAACCGGACGATTCAGAAGATTGCAGAGGGCGATCTGAGCATCCGCCACAGTGAACTCACCAATGATGAAATCGGTGCGCTGGCACTGGCTTTTAACTCCCTGCTTGACAGAATTCAGGAACTGATGAAAAATATCAGCAGACAGCAGCAGGCCAAACGAAATCTGCAGCTCCAGCTCATTCAGGCACAGATCAAACCGCATTTTCTCTACAATGTGCTTGAGATGATCAGCAGCTTTATCCGGGATCACATGGACCGCTACGCATTGGATTCTATCTCTCATCTGGCCAGCTTTTACCGTACCTCGCTCAGTGATGGGTCCGATATCATTTCTGTCCGGAAGGAAATCGATATGATTCAAAACTATCTGGAATTGCAGCACCTGCGCTATATTGAATTTATGGATTTTTCACTGGAAATCGAAGATGAAATCAGTCGCTGTCAGATCCCCAAGCTCACGCTTCAGCCCATAGTGGAAAACGCCATCTATCATGGTCTGAAGATCAAATGCGAAAAGGGAAATCTGCGCGTCAGAGGATATCGAAAAGAAGACCTGATTTTCTTCGAAGTGTATGACGATGGAATCGGAATGAGCAATACGCAGATCGACTCTGTCATGGAGTCTCTGAATCAGGAAACACCTGCAAAAGATTTCGGCATCAGCAGTGTATTTAAACGCCTTAATCTTTATTTCAATCATCAGGCGAATATCACGATTCAGAGCGAACCCGGAAAATATACCAACTTTATCCTCTCATTTCCGGCCCGGGAAATATCCCCGCCATGAAACCAGCCATACTACAGAACAGAAAGACTTAATACAGGAGAATGCCATGCTTAAAATCGTACTGATTGATGATGAATATTTTTTTCGAAATTCTCTCAAAAACATGCTTTCCTGGGAGGAATATGGATTTCAGATCACAGGTGACGCCAATAACGGCAAATCCGGACTGGAATTGATCCTGGACAAGCAGCCGGATATTGCCATTGTGGATATCAATATGCCTGTACTGACCGGGCTGGAATTGATTGAACAAGTTACGGAGAAGAAGATACGCTGCAAATTCATTCTTCTGACCGGATACAGTGAATTTAAATATGCTCAGAAAGCAATCCGTCTGAATGTCTCCGAGTATATTCTGAAGCCTGTGGACGCTTCTCTGCTTCTGGAATCGCTCATCACCCTGAAGCATGAAATCACCCGGGAAAATGAGACGGCAACACACATCAGAACGCTGGAGGAGCACCGGGACCACCAGATAAAGGAAAATTTCCTTCTGGACCTGGTAAACGGCCATTTCTCCTTCAACGACTCCCATCTGGCTTCCTACCTTGAAGAGCTGAATATCATGTTGTCTTTTCAAAACTATACCATCTATCTTTTGCACTTTTCAGATCTTTCATCCGCCGATCTGGAAAAGGTACGGGCTCTTTCCTCTGAAATCATGCATGCAGACCGCATTTTTGAACTGTTTATCGCCGGGCATTCGCAAATCTGTATCATAGAAGAGAGCGCCGATGAGTCTGTTCCTCCGATCACGGCAGGACGTCTTCTCCGGCAGCTGAATGCCGCCGGACTGTATTTCCATATGGGCGTCAGCCTGCTGCACCATAAGGTAGACCAAATCGTAACCGCTTATGATGAGGCTGATCTTTGTGTCAAAAATGCCATAAGCAGAAAAGTGCCGGTACTCTACAGCAATCAGATAAATACTTCCCTTTTTCATGTTCCAAAAGAACAATTAGACACGCTTAAAAGGCTGCTGCGTTTGAAAGAGTCTTCAAAACTTCAGCAAATCCTCTCTGAACTGTATACCGATTTCCGCATACGGGGTCTGTCCTACGACAATCTGGTTTTCTGCACCTGTGAGCTCCTCTCCTGCCTGATCGGCACCCTGAATGAGAATCATTCGATACACTGCTTTTCCGGTTCCGGGGCGGAGGGTCTTTTTGATTTTCTGAACACTCCCCGTTCTTCTGAAGAGCTGGAGCAATGGATCACAGCCCTGTTCTCAGAGCAGCTGAAATCCGGTTCCTCCCTCTCTCCTGATGAGGATTCGTCTGTCTCCGGAAAAGTTGAGCAATACATCAGAGATCACTATTATGAGGCAGAATTGAATATTGATTCTATCTCGCAGGAACTGTTTCTCAATTATAGTTATCTTTGCTACTGCTTCAAACGGGACAAAAATATCACCATCAATGATTACATCAATCAGGTCCGTCTGGAAAAAGCCCTCCAGCTCTTCCATTCCGGTCATGATAATGTGGGATATGTGGCTGAGCAGACCGGATTTAACAATTCCGGGTATTTCAGCAAAAAGTTCAAAAAAGCTTTCGGACTTTCTCCTTCAGAGTATATCAAGACCCTTTAGGAATCAGCGGAACCTTCCTGTATTATGTCTCCCAATACAGATCCACCTTCTGCTGCGCCGTTTTCCTGTCCATTACAAAAGCGGCACAGCCCTGAAAGCCATGCCGCTTCTCTTACTTCAAAACAATTATCTGTGGGAATTGGACGCCTCTTCCTGCTCCAGTTTCTTCTGATGTCTTCTGTACATCTCATATCCCGTTGCGCCGCATATTGCTACGATCAGCAGCCACCACCAGGACATTTTGCCATGTTCCTGCTCAGCCGGGGCAAGAGGAACCTCTTCCTCCTCTATATCCGTAACTTCCTCTGTTTCTTTTTCTTGTGTATCCTCTATATCGTCGGTCTCATCCGCCAGCGGAACTTTCTCCTCTGCAAGGGTAACGATCTCTTCCTCCTCACCCTCGCCGGTCAGCTCTTCTTCTCCTGCGGCGGTTCTCACAATCCTCGTTCCCGTTCCTCCTCTTCTCGCTGTTGTCCTGATCACGCCATTGCCGCCTCCATTTCCGTCAGCGCCGGGTGCCGCAGGTGCAAGGGGAATCGTTGTGTCGGGAATGGTGGTAATGCCTGCAGGAGCTGTCGGATCTGTGGTGCCTTCTCCTCCTTCACCGGTTCCGGTACCGCCTTCTCCGCCGGGCGTGGTTTCACCTCCATCTCCGGTGCCGCCGCCAGTGGTTCCGCCGCCTCCATTTCCCGGATCAGTTGTCTCTCCGCCGTTATCCGTATTATAGCGGAAATCCGCTGCGGCCGCTGCACGGGCACGGGCTACAGCAGCTTCTGTCTCCGCCAGGTTCTTCTCATAACCTGCTTTCGCTAACTGGGCAGCGGCATATTGTGCAAGCGCCTCCGTATGTGTTTGAACAATCTCGTCATATTTTTCTTTGCTTACGGTCTTTGCACTCAGGCTTGTAAGATTGTTAATTGCCTCTTTCAGCTCTGTGGACGCGTTATCTACCGCGATCTGTACTGCTTCGGCCTTTTTGACACTGCCGATAGCGGAAGACTGATCGCTCAACAGTTTCTCTATCGCACTTGTCAGCCCGGTTACAGCATCAGCAAACAGATTCCGATCCTTTTCTCTTGCTGTAACGTTCGCCTGCTCCGCCTGCACTCTACCATCAGCGGTAGTCCATGCGCTGCCTTTCTCGCTTACAAGGGCATCCGCCGCTTTCTTTTCCGCCCAAGCAGCGTCAAACTCATCTACTGCAGCATCACGATTTCCTGTTGCTGTCTGCAGATCATCCGCTGCCTTCTGGGCGGCGTCTTTAGCTGCCGTCAGCTTACCGTCCAGCTCACTCTTTTTCGTGTCATATTGGTTGATTACCTCCTGGCTGTTTCCCTCTTCAAAAACAGGCAGGCCTCTTCCGTCTTCGCCCTGAGCGGAAAAACGAGGATAATAGCTCCCTGAATGTACTGGCAGACTCCCTTTTACTTTATAGCATCCATCCTCAAAAGTAACTGACTTTACACCAAATTCATTACCTGCCGGTCCCGTGATTGTATATTCTGCTGTGCCGTCTCCCTGTCTGTGAATGTGCAAAGTATATTCTATTGCACCACTTGTCATTTTGTACGACTCTACTTCCTTCTCTAAAACCGTAATATCTCCTGTTGTCTTATCCGCCGTATAATCATAATATTTTACATGGTCGCCATTTTCATCTTTATAAGTAACGGCCACATAATTTCTCTCGGCATGGTTTTTCTTCGTATAGAAATCTGAAAGATCAATGGACTCTGCCTCTGCTCCTTCCTCACGGAGCTTATATTCAATCAGCTTCTGTGCCAGGCTGTCCGCCGCCTCCCAGTATGCGTCCCCGCCATATCCATCTTTGTTCCCGGGATCAAACTTTTTAAGGACAGCTTCCTGCTGTTTCTTAATTCCTGTTTCTTTGTCATTCATCAGAGAGTCGTTCTTTGTATGAAGGTCAAATTTGTCCTGCGCATCCTTCAGCTCTTCCTGGCAGGCCGTGTTATTACGATCTGCCTTTTCGAATGCATCCTCTTTTTCTTGCTTATCTGTCACTGCGCTGTCATATCGATCTTGTGCACTGCTCTGATTCTTTGCTGCCTCCTGATACTCCTTCACGGCTGTTTCTAAATTTGCTTTCGCAGTTTCCAACGCCCCCTGGGCCGTTTTCAATTCATCCTCTGCAGTCTTCAGATTCGTTTGAGCTGTACCGAGATCGTTCTTTTTTGCATCCAGTTCTTGCTGAAGCGCCTCTGCTTTTCCCTGAGCGTCCGCCACATCCTGGTTTGCTTTTGCCAGAGCCGCCTCTGCCGCCTGAACTGCCGCTTCTGCATTTCCCGCATATACAAACCCGCTATCTCCCTTCTGTACTTCCGCCTGAATCTTTTTCAAAGCTTCTTCCGCTTTTCCCCGTGCCTCCTCAGCCGCCGCCAATGCGTCATCTGCTTCTTTCTTCTGCGTCTCTATCACCTCAACAGCTGTTGCGAGCAGTTCCACCTTCTTTGTAGCCTCTTCGCTGGCTGTCTGAGCTTCCGTAAGAGCATTTTCCGCCTCCTGTAGTTTTGTCTGCGCCTGCTCTTTTGCCGCCTGTGCCGCTTCGCTGTTCTCATAAACCGTACCGGCATCTTTCTCTATGTTGTCAGCTATGCCTGTTGCGGTTCCCTTTGAAGTCTCCGTAACTGTTTCTGCCGCCTTAGCTTCCTTCGCGGCATCAGAAACAGTCCCCGCCACTTGATTCAGAGAGCCTGCTCCTGTTCCGTCTGCAATCTCTTCTATTATCTTATTATTGTCTTCCACTGTCTTGTTCTGACTATTCAGCTCCGAAACATTTTCCTGTACGGCTCCCGCTTTGTCTGCAGAGTCCTTCAGATCCTCTTTAATATCCTGTTCAATTTCCTCAGCCTTAACCTCTACCGTTTCACCTGCTGATTCCTCTGTTTCTCCTACTACCTCCTGTACACCCTCGGTTATGATCTCATTCATACCGTCCTGAAGCTGACCGGCATCCTTCTGTTCTTTTGAGATAACTGCAGGCGCAGAATTCCCATTCGTTTCCTCAGGCACCTCTCCCCCTTCAGTCTCCGCTGCCTGCGCCATAATCGGAGTGGCTGCCGTCATTGCCGCCAGCAATCCAATACCGATTGAATTCACTACTTTTTTGTTTACCAGTTTCCTTTTCATTATTGATCTCCTTTTCTTTATGAATTCTCTTCCTTCCATGTAAATGATCAAAAAGATACCGCAACACGTCGCCATGCTTCCCGACACTGCTTTGATCATAAAAAACCCCCTTGCCGAACGATACCATACTCACATTCTAACAAGGGGGCTATCCTGCAAACTGTCTCATACCCGTCAATTTTTTCTTTTTTTCAGAAAACTCTGCTGTTTTTAACACATACTTTCTCCCAATTCCCGGGTCATGTCAGCATAGTACCACAAATCTCCCTTTCCGGAACCCCTCATGTAAGCTCTCTCGATCCGGCGGAAGATCGCGCTGCACGCTTCTTTTTCCGTTTGAATGAGCATCAGTATAAAATGTCTGTTTCCATATCTGGTAAAGGCATCTCCGATCCTTAAAGAATCTCCGATAACCTCTTTCAAAAGCAGCATCTGCTCCTGGAGATTCATCTGCTTCTGAGAACTCCTTTTCCTTCTCTGGCTCAATGTAAGAAACATCAGAACCGCGCTGAACTGATTTCGCTCTTTTGCACGCACCACCATACGGCAATAATCCACAAAACTGGGATATGTGCAGTAATAAGCGCCTTTTGCTTCCTCTTCCGCCAGAATCGCCTTTCTGATCTCATCTTTTTTCCCGGAAAACATCTTATCCATACTTTTCCAGCTGTCCGGATCTCCGGTATCTCTGCTGTGATGATTGTCCGGCAGTTCCATACCCTCAAAGCACTCCTGCATCTCTGCCGCCGGAGGACTTCCCATCTCCCTTGCATAAAGCTCCATGGTATTGTTGTAGATCTCCAGTGCCTCTTCATACCGATAGATTTCAAGATTACAGCGGATCAGCTGCGTCTGCCAGTTATCAAAAGGATAAACTGCCGCTGCACGTAAATACAGCTGCAGTCTGTTTTTATAATCCCTGTTTTGCAGAAATTCCCGTTCCAGCTCCCGAATACTCTGAAGATACAGCTCCTTGAAGTAATTGCTCTTATTAAAAAACCACATATCCGTCTGATTCCCAGGAAGAAGCTCTCCACAATACATTTCATTGGCTCTGGTATAAAGAGAAATGCGCTCTGCGCCGCTTTTTTCCCCGGCCTGTCTGATCAGTGCCTCAAACTGCTGTGTATCCAGTTCCAGGCAAATACTGCTCTTAAAACTGCACATTCCCTCATTGAGCGCCACATATTCATCCTCCGGAAGTCCGCAGGCGATCAGCTGTCCTTTCAGCCGGTAAATCAGATTATTTAAATTTCGGTTACTGTTTGCTGTGTCTGTTTTTTCATTCCAGCCATACAGATTATCCATCAGTTCATTCTTTGCTATTCCGCTTTCCAGAGATAAAAGCAACATCTGAAGAAGCCGGACAGATTTTGAGCTTCCCGCTTTATTCATGGTAATAATCTCATCCCCATAATGCATGGAAAAGCCCCCAAACATCTGTACTCGCAACACTTTTCCGGTCATATCCATATCTCCCCTCAAACTTACTTTCCCTTTAAACTATCTGTTCTCCCCTCCCGTCACTACGCCCGATAATCCTGTATACAAAATCTACATTTTGACTACAAATATACAAATATCCAGGTATTTTTTCCGGCAAAGAAAAATATTCACAAGCGTCAGATCCTATCAATTATTATTCAGGGCATGATAAATCAGAGCCGGAGTAAATTTTCCTCTGGCTCTGACTTATCATGCCCTGATTTCGGAAATAAATATTGTCAGTGGTAAATTTAACGTGATATAATAAGAAAAATGGTTCAGATAATTACTTTCGCTGTAGTCAAAATGTAGAATCTGTCTATGTCACCAGCTTCATTTGATCCAGGTACCGGGTATGTTCCTCTCCTGCGGTCTTCAGGTAAATCCGTGTAGTCTCTATTGAACTGTGCCCCAGTATATCTGCAAGCTTCACAATATCCCTGCTGATCTTATAAAAAGCCGTAGCAAACAAATGACGCAGATTATGGGGAAATACCTTGTCCGCTTCTACCTTTGCGCTCTCACACAACCCCTTCATTTCGCGCCAGATCTGTCTTCTTGAAAGTCTTTGTCCGCTTCCCGTAAGAAAAATCTCCCCCGAATCGATTCCCTGCGCTTTCCCGTACTTAAGCAACTTGCGGCAGAGCCTGTCAGGCAAAAAAATGACTCTTATTTTTCCTTTCAAATCTACCTGCGCCCTTCCCTGCCGCGCCGCTTCCATTGTGATATAGGCGACCTCGCTGACACGGATACCTGTACCGCATACAGTCTCCATAAGCAGCGCCAGCCGCTCCTTTCCCTTTTCGCGCGCTGTTTTCAGCAGGCGTTCATATTCCTCACGTGTCAGTTCTTTTGAAGGATTTCTGAAAAGCTGTCTCTGAATGCGCAGAAACCGCACCCGGCATTCCTCCCATCCTGCGAACCGGAAAAAGACATTTAATGTGGAAAGCTTGGAGTTAATCGTCACCGGCGCCAGTCCCTCTCCCTGCAAATATGTCTTAAACCCCGCCGCCGTCTCTTTACTCACTCCCCTTTCTCCCAGCCATCTTTGGAATCCCTGCAGCTCCCTCAGGTATTTTTCAATGGTAGCCGCCCCGTACTCTTCCTCTTTTAGATGCTGTTTAAATGCTTCCAGACCTTCGTCAGTCAAAATATGCTCTTCCATCTCTACAACCTCCGGGTATTATTCATTAAACCTATAGTACCATATTTGGAAAAAGAATCGAACAAGGGGCAGGTGTTTTCTTCACCTGCCCCGACTTTGACATTTCAAACCTGGATTTTATGCAACTGTACATTTCTCCGGCTTCTGCCCGGATTTTTATAAATTCAGTTTTTCTTTCCACGCTCTGGCAATCAGCATATGTCCTGCCGCCGTAGGATGTACGCCATCCCCGCTCCAGTGACCGGCCGGTGCCTCGCGCAGCCCCCGATCGAAAGTCTCCTGGAGATCCACGAAATCCAGCCCAAACTCCCCGGCCAGCTTCCTTGTAATTTCTCTTCGCGCTGTCACCTCTGCGTGAAACAGATCCCACTGCTCGTCCGTCGCCGGTCCATGCAGAAGATAAGCTCCCATTAAAATAATTCTCGTATCTGGCAGCGTCTCTCTCGTCTCCCTGAGCAGAATCCGGTAGACCTCCTCAAAAAGCTCTTTTTTCACACCGTTGGCAGAGCCAAGCTCATGCCACACATCGTTCACTCCGATCAGAATCGTGAGTACATCTGGTTTCAGGTTCAGACAGTCCTTTTTCCACCTGGCCAGCAGATCTACCACTCTGTTTCCACTGATGCCGCAGTTTAATACTTCACAATCCTTCTGGCCGCAGGTCAGATCCGCCTCCAGCAGACGGGGATAACCCGCGCCTGTCTCATGCGGATTTTCCTGATCCGCCCTCCCCGCATCCGTTATGGAATCTCCCTGAAATAAATATCTCATTTTTCACACCGTTCCTTTCTTATGTTTTATCTATTTTATCAACCGGTTTGAACTGCTCCTCACAGAACGTCTCACTCAATCACTCCATGATTGAGGAGGAATTCCTTCCAGAGTTCATCATAAGCGCCCAGCAGATGCAGCTGGTCAAACGTATATTCCGCATTAAGGTTGCCTTCCTCGTCACAGACCACTTCGTTCACATCAATATAAAAGATCTGCTCGTTGTCGGCCAGGGTGGCAATGGCGTTGTTTCTTGCATTGATGTTATTATTATTGTATATGGGATCTGAATTATGCTTCTTTCCCGTCACCCGCATGATTCCCTGAATAAAAATCTTTGCCTCCGGCTCCAGCTCATGGAGAGTGTCGATCACTTCTGTATACTTCTTCATGAAGTCCTCTGTGGTCCCTGTCCCCAGCTCATTGATCCCCACCATGATATAAATTTTGCCATAGTCTTTTCTCTCAAGCGCGCTCGTAACCGTTCCCTTACCTTTGAAGCTCTCCTCCAGTACTTTGTAGATGGTAAGCGAGGTTTCGCTGTAAAAGTCCGCATGATCCGAGAGATCTGTATAATCCCGGAGCCCTACCGTTCTGGAATCTCCGATAAACAGCGCATCATCAAAATAGCTTTCATCCACTCTGACAAACCCGTATTCCGCTGCACGCTTTACGCCGGCATCTCCATATATATCCGCAGATATATGATTGATATATTCCTCATGAGTACTCGCGCGCAGAGGCTCCAGACGTCCCTTCGGAATATCTGACTCTGAAGAGGATACGTTTTCATCATCTTCCGCATCCTCCTGCGTATCAGGCGCCGCCTCATTTTCTTCAGAAGCAGGACTGTCCTCCTCCGTACTATCTGCTTCTCCCGCCTGTGTCCCTGTACCGGCAGCACCGGATCCTTCCTCTATGCCTTCTCCGCCGTCCTCTCCCTCTGCAGGCATATCGGAATCTTCTCCATCGCCATCATCTCTGCCAGCTGCTCCTTCTGCGCCTTCCTCGCCGGCAGCCATGCTCTCCTCTGCACTGCCTTCGCTGTTTTCCTCTGCCGCGCCGGCTGCCGGAGTCGTTTCTCCACTTTCCTCTTTCGTACTTTCAGCCTCCGCCATGACACTCCGGCTTTCCTCTGAAAAGATCTGCCAGGGATAAATTCCATCGTTCAAAGCCGTAAACACCACAGAGGCGGCCGGCTCTGTCAGGGGATTATATTCCTGGCCCGCATAGACATTATTTTTTCCCCCGAGCCCCAGCAGGGATAACACCACTCCCGTACTGACCAGCAGCAAAAAAAACGGACATTTTCTTATAAATTCTCGTATCTTCTTCATTCTATGTAAAAGTCACTTTCTAAAAATTCAAGTACATAAACGGATTGATGGCACTGCTCGATACATAATAAACAGAAAGCCAGAAAACGCCTGTCAGAAACAATATCATCAATGGATTTTTCTTATGTTTCTCATAAAAACGGAATACACATGGAAAGCACAGCAGAATTCCCATTATGAAATAAACGCTGTAGTTCCTTGTATAGTTTGCAAAATCCTGCCTGTTTACCATGATTCCTTCCCCGCCGATCAACGGGAACAGACGTCCGAAGTAAATCCCCAGCTGCTTCAGATCTGTTATGGCAAACACCACCCAAGTGAGGGGGATCAATATCAGCACATATAAATTCCCGGCCCACGGGAATTTATGAAGATATTTTCCGTACACCAGCTTTTCCATAATAATCAGCCCGCCCAGAGAAACGCCCCAGATCACGAAATTAAATCCGCTCCCGTGCCAGATCCCTGTGAGAACCCATACTAAGGCAAGATTCAGGGCCAGCCGTTTGCTGCTACATCTGCTTCCCCCCAGAGGAATATAAATATAGTCCCGGAACCAGCTCCCCAGCGTTATATGCCATCTTCTGTAAAATTCCGATATGCTCTTTGCCGCATAGGGATGATCAAAATTTTCTACAAATTCATAACCCAGCATCACCAGAATCCCGGACGCCATCAGAGAATATCCCCAGAAATCAAAATACAGCCGCAGGGAATATCCTGCCGCACCCAGCCAGGCCAGAGGCGTTGAAATGCTCTGAAAACCGATCATCTGCAGATCATTCCACAGAATCGCCAGCCGGTCCGCCAGAAGCACTTTCATTCCAAGTCCCAGTACAAAATACTTCAGCCCGTCCTCCAGCTTTTCAGGGCTGCAGCTTTTTTCCCTGCCAAACGTACCTTCATCATACCGCATAATAGGGCCGGATACAACCTGGGGAAACATGGTAAAATACAGAGCCACATTCTTTACCTTCGGTTCCTCGCTGATCTCTCCCCGCAGAATATCTATCTGAAAGGAAATCATCTTAAACGTATAAAAGCTGATGCCCAGCGGAAGCAGCGCGCTGTCTACAAACGCGGCAAAGCACTTGAAAAAGACAAGAATCGCCACATCCAGCAGAAGAATCTGCCCGGTATAGCTTTTTCGCTTTTTCTCCACCCATCCATGCCTGAGTGCCTCCGCCTTCAGCTCCCAGACCTTTCTTCCATAATAATAATTCAAAGCCGTGGCAAATAAAAGAACCAGAATCAGAACCGGCTCCCCCACGGCATAAAAAACAAGACTCCCCGCAAGGAAGACCGTTTCTCTGTATTTCGATGGTACCAGATAATATATGATCAAAAAAACCGGCAAAAACCGGAACATAAATTCCAGACTGGAAAAGCTGACCATGTTATTCCCCTGCTCTTATCATTGGATTTGTGCCTCTACACTTTTTATCAGCATCTACTATTGTACCATTCCTGTTTTAAATTCACAAGAATCTAGGGAGAGTTTTTATGAATCGAGCAGGGAAGATTTTCTCCCTGTTCACATGCAAGGCTCACGTTGCTAAGCAGCAATTTCACCTGTGCGCCTCTGTGTAATCGAGCAGGGGATGTTTTCCCCTGCTCGCGCACCAGGCACCGTCACCTTTTGCTGACATTTTTTCCTCCGGTGCCCGTATGCATAGAAAGACCCGGACAAAATGTCCGGGCCCACTCTGTATCAGAATTTCCATTTATGTCGGATCCAAATCCTGCTCTTATTCTGCGATATCTGCGTACATGAAGTACCAGTAACCATAAGCTGAATGCCAGGAACCTGTGATCTTCTCGCTCTGTAACCAGAAGTCATTGTAGTAAGCTACAGGAATACATCCTGCCTCTTCCATAAGAATATCCTCCGCCTCATGAAGAGCTGCGGAACGCTCGGCAGCATCAAGGGTCGTTCTGGATACGGTCATGGCTGCATCGTAATCTGCATTGTTGAACTTTCCATCATTGTTTCCGTTGCTGGAGAAGAGCAGATCCAGCATATTGGAAGGATCGCTGTAGTCGCCGACCCACCCGTTACGGGAAGCATCATAGTCGCCGTTACGACGCATAGGTGTAAAGCTTGCCCACTCAACGATATCTACGGTAACATCAACGCCGAGCTCACCCCATGCCTGCTGTAAGTACTCAGCTACTACCTTGTGGTAACCCGCATCATTGGTGGAATATGTGATAGCCGGCAGACCCTCGCCGTCCGGATATCCTGCATCAGCCAGGAGAGTCTTGGCTTCCTCAACGTTTGCCTCATGGTTTGCCGTATCAATGTAAGGCTGTCCGCCGTTGGCGTTGTCGATAAACTGGCTTCCGTCAGTATCGATCCATCCGGGTCCCATGAAATTGCTTGCAGGAGAGTACGTACCCTGCATCAGTGTGTTGGCAACATATTCACGGTCAATTGCAAGGCTCAATGCCTTACGAACCTTTGCATCTGTAAAAGGCTCTCTCTGTGTATTCAGGCTCAGATAATAGGTACCGATAATAGGATCCACATGGAATTCCGGATTATCACTCAGGGAAGGAATCTCCTCTGTAGGCACATCCTTGATAAACAGAACTTCGCCTGTCTGATATGCGCTGTAAGATGCATTGGCATCCTCAATCAGGTTAAATTTGATCCCGTCAAGTTTGATGGCATCAGCATTCCAGTAGTTGGGATTCTTGCTCATCATAATATGAGATCCGGGAACCCACTCGGATACGTAGAAAGGTCCGTTGGAAATATAGGTCTCTGCAGAGGTTGCCCATGCATCGCCGTTTGCCTCAACAGTAGCCTCCTGTACAGGGCTTAAAGTTGCAAATGCGGCAAGACTTCCGAAGTAAGGGCAGGCTGTGCTCAGGGTAACTACCAGTGTAGAATCATCCTCTGCCACTACCTGAAGGGCATCCAGATCGCCTGCGATAGCGGACTCATAGCCTTCCACCATGCTCAGAACAGTCTCTGCGTAGGGAGCAGCTACCATAGGATCACATACTCTCTTCCAGCTGTAAACAAAATCATTGGCTGTCAGATCGGAACCGTCAGACCACTTTAATCCATCTCTTAAATGGAAGGTCCATGTAAGACCATCCTCGCTTGTCTCCCAGGTCTCAGCCTGTCCGGGAGCCAGCTTGCCTTCCTGATCAACGGTCAGAAGGCACTCAAAGGAATGAAGCAGCATATTGCCGCCATCCACCGCGCTGTTCAGTGCAGGATCAATTGTTTCAGGATCAGGTCCGATCTGAACAGATAAGATCTTCTCTCCTGTAGATGCAGTGGTATCGGCTTCTGTGGTTTCCTCAGCGCTGTCGCTCTCGGTCTCCTCCTCTGCCGGAGCTGCATCTCCTTCTTCTGTCTGTGCAGCATCCGTACTGCTGTCTGCGCCATTGCCGCTTCCGCCGCAGGCTGTCAGTCCAGCAACCATGGTAGCTGCCAGTAAGAGTGCAATTACTCTCTTTTTCATACTTTTTCCTCCTCTTTTACTAAGGTGTATATTTTGGACAGAAACGCTGTCCTGTTGCCGCGGCCTCCCCTGTCAGGTTCCGCCGCATCTATAAACACTACAGATGCCTGAAACAGACGGGCAGATCACGAAATGTGCCCTGCGTTCTATAGCATCTATATTTGTTTATCACATTTAATTCAAATTGTCAATATGATGGCAGGCGGCAAAATGTCCCTTTTCCACTTCGCGCCACACTGGTACCTGGGCTGCGCACTCCTCGGTCGCATACGGACATCTGGTGCGGAACCTGCATCCTGAAGGAGGATTTAAGGGACTCGGCACATCGCCCTCCAGTACGATACGGCTGCTTTCCTTTGCGGCTTTGGGATCCGCCACCGGAATCGCAGAGATCAGACTCTTGGTATAGGGATGAAGCGGGCGGCTGATCAGCTCGTAGCTGTCCGCAAGCTCCACCATTCTTCCCAGATACATCACGCCGATCCTGTTGGAAATATGCTTCACCGCGGATAAATCATGGGCAATGAACAGATAGGTCAGTCCCATATCCGCCTGCAGGTCCTCAAACATATTGATCACCTGGGCCTGAATGGAAACATCCAGCGCAGAGATTGGCTCGTCACAGACAATAAATTCCGGTCTCACCGCAAGGGCTCTCGCTATTCCCACTCTCTGACGCTGTCCGCCGGAGAACTCATGAGGAAAACGGTTCGCATGCTCGGAATTCAACCCCACTCTCTGCAGCATTTCTATGATAATGTCATATCGTTCCTGTTTATTCGCCGCCATTTTGTGGACATCAATGGCCTCCCCTACAATGTCCCCTACCGTCATCCTGGGATCCAGGCTTGCGTATGGATCCTGGAACACAATCTGCATCTTCTTGCGATAGGGAAGCATATCCGCGTAAGCTTTCTTTTCCACATCGAAGATCACATCCCCGTCATAGACGAATCTGCCTCCTGTAGGCTCATAAAGGCGCAGCATCGTCCGGCCCGTGGTGGTCTTTCCACAGCCTGACTCTCCCACCAATCCCAGGGTTTCTCCCTTGTCAATGGTAAAGGATACATCGTCCACTGCCTGGATATATTTCTTCTTTTTGCCGAAACCGCCGGCAGGAAAATACTGTTGTAAATGTTCGACCTGAACTAGCTTCTCACTCATTTGCGGCTCCTTTCTCCATCTCCTCCTTCTGGTTCAGCCAGCACTGGGTATAATGAACCTCTCCAAAGCTGGTGACCGGCGGCATCTCCCGCAGGCAGATCTTCATACATGCCTCACAGCGGGGAGCAAAGGGGCATCCCTTCGGAGGATTGAGCATATCCACAGGCGTTCCCTCAATGGGAACCAGTCTTTCATGCTCTCTGGTATCGATTCTGGGAATGGAGCGGATCAGCCCTTTGGTATACTGATGTCTGGGATTATAAAAAATATCCTCCGCCGTACCGTATTCCACTACCTTCCCTGCATACATTACCGCAATTCTCTCGCACATGCTGGCGACTACCCCCAGATCATGGGTGATCATAATGATAGCCATACCCAGCCTTTCCTTCAGGCTCATCATCAGCTCCAGAATCTGCGCCTGAATGGTCACATCCAGAGCCGTAGTAGGTTCGTCTGCTATCAAAAGCTTGGGCTCACAGGCCAGTGCAATGGCAATCATGACACGCTGCCTCATACCGCCGGAGAGCTCATGGGGATACTGTTTCAGCCGTTTATCTGGCTCGTTGATACCCACCAGCTCCAACAGCTCCCTGGCTCTCTCTCTGGCCTGGGCTCTGTTTTTGTCCGTGTGGAACAGCACGGCCTCCATGATCTGATTTCCAATGGTATAAACGGGATTTAAGCTGGTCATGGGATCCTGGAAGATAATGGAGATCTCATTTCCGCGTATCTTTCTCATTTCCTTTTCCGACATCTGGTCGATCTGATGCCCGTTAAAGATAAGACTTCCGCCCAGCAGCTTGCCGGGGTGAGCCGTCAGCCCCATCAGACTATAGGCTGTGACCGATTTGCCTGAACCGCTCTCACCCACGATTCCCAGCACTTCCCCTTCTTTCAGCTGGATAGATACATCGTTTAACGCTTTCACCTCTCCTGCCGGAGTAAAAAAGGAAAGCCGTTCATTTTTTATATCAACAAGATATTCTGACATAGTTTCCTCCTCAGTTCTTCAGCTTGGGATCAAAGGCATCCCTGAGTCCGTCGCCCAGCAGGTTAAAGCTTAAAATGATCAGACTGATCAGAAGCGCCGGAATAAACAGCAGATACGGGTATGTATTCATACCGTTGATGGCATCGCTCGCAAGACTTCCCAGAGAGGGAAGGGGAACTGCCACTCCCATGCCCAGGAAGCTTAAAAAGCTCTCTGTAAAAATAGAAGAAGGGATCTGAAGAGTGGTGGTAACGATCAGCGTACCAATACAGTTGGTGAGGAGATGCTTTTTGATGATCTTGCCGTTTCCCACTCCCAGCGCTCTGGCAGCGGTGACATACTCACTTTCCTTCAGCATCAGCACCTGACTTCTGACCATCCTGGCCATGCCTACCCAGTAGAGCAGGGCAAATACAATGAAAATACTGATCAGATTTTTTCCCACCACGCCTACCCAGGCAAATCCGGGCGCGTTCTTTAAATTTTCCAGCGGTGCATTCAGCGCAAAGGACAGAAGTACGATCAGGAGAATATCCGGCACTGTATAGATAATATCTACAATCCGCATCATAATCAGATCCACCCGGCCCCCGAAGAAAGCAGCAATGGAACCATATGCGGAACCAATGATCAGAATGATTCCTGTTGCAATCAGGCCTACTACAAGGGAAATACGGCTTCCCATCATCACTCGGATCGCATAATCCCGCCCCATCTTATCGGTTCCGAAAATATGAGGGAACACCTTCTCTCCGGCCTCGATCCTGGCCTGCTCCTCCTCCGAATACTCCATGGGCGCCAGATTATTTGCCCCCTTCATCTGCTCCTTATAGCTATATGGATAAAAGGCCGGAACCACAAAGGAGAAGAGCATAACCACGATAATAACCACAATACTGACCATCGCCACTTTATTCCGTACAAGGCGCCGCATGCCGTCCTTCCAGAAGCTGATGCTCTCCCGCATGACCACCTGACTCTGTTTTTCCTCCTCTGTTGCGGGAAGAAAATCTTCAGGATTAAGTTTTAACTGAAAGCTGATTGGATTCTGTTTCATATGCCTTAAACTCCTTACTTTAATTTGATTCTGGGATCCACAATCTTGTATACAATATCCACGATCACATTCATTACAATAATGAGTGTGGCAAGAAAAATAGTGGTTCCCATGATCAGCGTATAGTCACGTCCCGAGATGGCTGTGATAAACTCGCCGCCAAGCCCCGGGATAGTAAAAATCTTTTCCACAACAAAGCTGCCTGTCACCGTGTAGGCAAGCATAGGGCCCACATAAGTAACCACAGGCAGAATCGCATTCCTTAAAGCATGCTTAAACAGGATCAGAATTCCGGAAACGCCCTTGGCCTTTGCGGTACGCATATAATCCTGCCCCAGGACATCCAGCATGGAAGAGCGCATCAGTCTCATAATGTACGCCGTAGGGTAAAAGGACAGAGCCAGCACCGGCATCACGTAGTTTTTCCAGGAGCTGAGTCCGATGGTGGGAAGGAGTCTTAATTTCACTCCAAGGAAATACAGCAGCAGTGTGCAGATTACAAAGCTGGGAACGGCAATCCCGCAGGTGGCGACCACACTGATCAGACTGTCCAGAAATTTTCCTCTTTTGAGCGCCGCAATACTTCCCAGTGGAATTCCTATGAGCAGAGCCACCAGAACGGAAAGCCCGCCCACCCTTGCGGATACCGGAAATTTCATTTTGATAATATCCATTACAGTACGTCCGCGCTGCTTCAGGCTGTCGCCAAAATCCCCGTGCAGCGCATCCCACATATAGGTAATATACTGCTGTGGGAGCGGCTTATCCAACCCGTACTTGGCCTCCAAAGCAGCCGTTGCCTGGGGGCTTATGGCCTTTTCCGAAAGGAAAGGTCCGCCGGGAACCATATTCATCAGGAAAAAGGTAATAGTTGCAACTGCCCAGATGGTAACAATTGCAAGACCGATTCTCTTTGCAATATACTTCAGCATAGTTATCCTCGTTTCTGCGCCGCTTCTTTTCCGGCATACGCATACGCCTTTTGCATACTTGTCTTCTTGTATACACATATGACAGGCCTGAGGCGCAGCGCTGCCGCAGACCTCCGGTGAACGATCCGGTTCCTCTTTTACTTTTCCCTGCTACAGTGCAAAAGTTTCCAGGTTTTAAAAAAGAACCACAGTGTTTACCATGTCAAACCCCATCGTTCGCCCACAATGCAAGTATTTTATCTTAAAAATGCTTTGCTTGTCAATTCTATTTCGCATTTTTTTTGCTTTTTCATGATTTTATGCATAAAATGTTACAAAATATGCAAAATAAAAAACAGTTATACTCTGAAACACAGAAAATAAATTCATAATAAAGGAGAATGGGAATTGAGTCAGTCAAAAAATCCAGAACAAATGGATCTGGAAAAAGATTATGAAGAATATGTAAAAAAGATCACTCCTACTCACAACCTGTATCTGCAGATGCTGAAAGCCTTTATCACCGGGGGAATCATCTGTACGGCCGGACAGTTTTTATTGAATTTTGCCGCATCCCAACTGGGAATGGACAAGGAAAGTGCCGGAAGTTTCTGCTCCCTGGTTCTGGTATTTGCCAGTGTCCTTCTCACCGGATTTAATATTTATCCATCAATTGTCAAATTCGGAGGGGCGGGGGCCCTGGTTCCCATCACCGGATTTGCCAATTCAGTAGCTGCGCCGGCGGTTGAATTCAAAAAGGAAGGACAGGTTTTCGGCGTAGGCTGCAAGATCTTCACCATAGCCGGTCCCGTAATCCTTTATGGCATCTTTACCAGCTGGCTGCTGGGCCTGGGATATTGGATCGGAAAAACAGCCGGACTCTTTTGAGCCCGGCTGCTATCTCGTCTTATTTATTCATTTTATAAACCGGATCCGCCGGATAGCCGCCCTTAAGCTTCTGCATCCCCCGCTGAACCGCATCTCTGGAATTCTTCCAGTCCGCATCCTTGTTCCGGTAGTCAAACTTATCAATGAGCCAGGATACATCCTCCTGGATCCTTTCCATATTTTTCTCCATCAGCTCAAACATGGCCGGATAGAAATCCTTCTTTTCCTTATCGTTTAAGCGTGTCTCCGAAGCCTCGCAGATATCTCCGAAATGCTGAAGGCAGAAGCCCTTTCCCTCAAGAATCTTCTTTTTGAATGCTTCGTCGTTCTTATACATGTAAAAAAAAGTATCCATATACCGGTCATAATTATCTGTGAATCTTTTGCAGATGTAGCAGGACTTCTCTCTCTCCTGCGCCCAGACGCCAATGGGATTTTCTCTCTCCGCATTCTTTTTGAATTTTCCCATCAGCGTGGATTTGGAAGGGGTAAACTTTTTAAACTGCTCCTTCATCTCCTTATTGACCTGCATATAATGGGTCTTCAGAATCCACCCGTTTCCCAGCGTATTGCCATAGTCAAACATCTTCTTAAAGTGCGCCCGGCAGAACCCCGCCTTGTCGGTGGCCTCTCTCACATCGCTCTCCATATAAGAAGCGCCGCTCCCCAGTACAAAGTCAATGGCATCCTGCTCCACTGCTCTTTCGATATTGCAAAAAGGACATTCGTCTCCTGCGTTCACCGCGTCGTTCAATGGTATCGTATAAAGCTTTTCCTTCACTCTTCTCCTCCTCTTTCCCGCTTATTTGTAGCAAAAGCCTTTCATCATGGACAGATACTGCCTGACCTCCTGAAAATACAGCTCCGGCTGAAAACTTCCTGTCCGGAACTGCTCACTCATAAGTCCGTCCATGGTAAATTCCAGCACTCTGGCCACTTTATTCAAATCCGCATTCTTTTTGAACTTGTCCGCATCCGCTCTGGCCATAATCTCCTTATACTGATCCGGCAGAATGTCGCGTTTCTCCCGGGTCTCCACCAGGGCTTCACTGACATTTTCTTCCCGGCTGCGGTTCAAAAACTGTAAGATGTAAGGGTAATTTTTCATTGCTTTGAGCTGAGAACCCTTGATCTGTGAAATAAGCTCAAAGTAGTCGGTTTCCTTGGACGAAACGCCCGTGGACAGTTCCAGCATGATATACCGGACACTGTAATCATAAATGAACGTGTACAATCCCAGCTTACTGATAAAATAGTGGAACAAAAGTCCCTTGCTGATCCCTGCCTCCTTCACGATTTCATCCGTGCTGGCATGGGCATAACCGTATAATGCAAAAATCTTCAGCGATGCATTGATCATCCGGTCCTGCTTTTCCTTCTTCAGATCAAAAAATTTTTCATTCATAAAATCCCTTATCCCCCGTTGTAGCCCGCCCTTTTTGATTTCTGACAGCAAAATCCCTGCAAAACGTGGATTCTGTTGTTGACTTTATGAGTCGAAAATAAATATAACACATTTTTCCACCCCCTTCAATTATCTGAAGCAAACTAGTATCAGACTTTTTTTCATCTACCAGATTTAGTGGAAAACTTTTTGTAACAGATAACTTTTTAGAATTTTTATACATATTCTCTTTTCATTTTCACAAAATAGTATTAATATATTACTAGTATGAAGAAGAACCGAAAGGAGTATCTCTATGTCCAAAAAATTTGGTAAATTTTTACTTTTCTCCGCTGTAGCCGGTGCCGCCGCCTATAGTATGTATTACTTTCTGAAGTCAAAGGACAACGCCGTCTCCCCGGAAAAGGCCGAAGATGTGGATGATGATTTTGATGATTTCAGCGAAGATCTTGATGAAGATACAACTGCGTCCAAGGAACGCTCCTATGTCTCCTTAAATCTGGATAAAGCGGAGGCCTTTGCTTCGGAAGCCTTCCACAAAGCAAAAGAAATGATTGTCGATTCCGTCCATCAGGTAAAGGACACTGTAAAGGCTGTAACCGAGACCCAGGCCGGTGCGGAAAGCAATTTTACAGATCTGACCGCATTGAACAAAGAAAAAGAAGCAGAAGAAGGAACTGTTTCCCAGGATGCTTCCTCTGAGGAGAGTGCTGAAAAGGTTCCGGCTCCCGCCGCATCGGATGCTCCCGCTGCAGAAAACGGATCCTCCGCCGAAAGCGCTTCCCCGGAAGCTCACACTGAAAAAGTGGAAGAATTCTTTGACGACGATAATCCATAATGCACACAATCGGGCAGGGAAGATTTTTCCCTGCCCGTTCGCTCCGCCGCAGTTCAAGCCTCGCGGAGCGTTCTTGTATCACAGTAACCACCATATTGGCAGCACCTGCAAATTTGGGCGTCAGAACAAAAGAAAGAGGAGTCTGCCATATCTCAGCAAACTCCCCAGCTTTTTTTCAAAAGACCGATCCCTTCCGCCAGTTCCTTTTCATCCAGATCCCCATATCCCAGAAGCACTGTGTTTTTAAATGCCGTATCTACCAGCGGCCCCATACAGGCATCCGAAATTCCATACACCCTGACTCCTTCTTCCGCCGCTGAGAGAATCAGCTCCTCTTCCGGAATCTTCTTCCGGCTGGTAAGCAAAAAGTACAGGCCTCCGTTTTCTCCTGAAACCGCAAAGTCTTTTTCCATGGAGGAGAACTGACTCAGGAGAAAATCATGTCTTCCCCTGTATATCTTCCTCATTTTATTCAAATAGCGCTCAAAATGGCCTTCTCTGATAAATTCATTCAGGATTCTCTGATCAATTCTGGATACGGTAGAGGCATAAAAACCGCAGTTTTCCCTGTAGATCTGAAGCAGCCTCAGAGGAAGAACCATATAGCTCACACGGATCGCCGGCGCAATTGCCTTGGAAAAGGTTCCCATATAGATCACCTTCCCATTTTCATCTGAAGCCTGCAAAGAAGGAATGGGCTTTCCCTTATAGCGAAATTCACTGTCATAATCATCTTCGATCAGATATCGGTCCTCTTTCTCCCCCGCCCATTTGAGCAGTTCAAGTCTCCTGCCAATAGGCATCACAATTCCGGTAGGATACTGGTGCGTAGGCATGACATAGGCGGCCCGTGCTCCGGACTTTTTTAATTTTTCCACGTTCATCCCGCTTCTGTCCATGGGAATTGCCAGGATCTCATAGGCAAAGGACTGAAAGATCCTGTAAGCGCGCTTATAGGTGGGTTCTTCCATGGCAAGAGGCACATGCCTGCCCAGGATCTTCTCCAGCAGCATGAACAGATAGTCTGTCCCTGCTCCGATAATAATCTGTTCCGGCCTGCAGTTCACACCTCTGGAAGTATGCAGATATTTTCCGATAGTTTCACGCAACTCCACATCTCCCTGCGCGTCCCCTAATGCAAACATTTCACTGTTGGCATCCACCAGAATGTTCTTTGTGATCTTTTTCCATGTTGCAAAAGGGAAATCCTTAAGGCTCACTGCATGAGGAGAAAAATCATACAAAACGTTCTGTCTTGTCTCGGGCTCTCCTGTCTCTGCCGGCGATTTTTCTCTCTCCTCCCGTGGAAACTGAAACAGTTCCTCCACATGACTTACAAAATATCCTCTGCAGGATACCGCCTCCACATACCCTTCCGCCACAAGCTGTCCGTAAGCTGCATCGATGGTGCTTCTGGCCACCTGGAGATTTTCCGCCAGTAAACGAGTTGAGGGAAGCTTTTCACCTGCTGAAAGCTTCCCTTTTCTTATCTCGTCCCTGATATATTCATAAATCTGCTGATAAAGGCATTGACTGCTTTTCTCTTTAAACTGTATTGCCAGATCCATCATAATGCTTTCGTCTTCTTCTCTTTGATCCTTGCGATTAACACTTCTTTTACATCTCTCGCTCTGTCCTTCATTCTGCGGTTAGCCGTCCGCGAGGTCAGAATCTCGGAAATCAGTCTTGCGGAAAGATCATACTGTCCGTCATTCATGGCAAGCACCGCAATCAGATACTCCGCCGTCGTCTGATCCATCCCGCACATGGGATAGGTTTCTGTCTGCCTTGCTGTCACAAGCCCCTCCAGTGCGTTTTTCATGAATTCATTTTCCTGAGCACTGATCCTTGCTCTCTGTTCCTCATAGCCCTCGGCTTCACGATCCAGATGTTCTCCCATACTCCGCAAAAGCCATGCGCTTTTCAGGCAGATATAGGCTTTCTCGCTGGCCCGTGCCCGCTTTACAACAGCGTTCGCAAGACTTAATTTGTAGCGTTCCAGCGCCTCTTCATAGGTATAGATCTGTTTTTGCTCCTCAGGAGGCTGAAAAGACGTAGAGATCATTTCCTTTACAGCCTCTCGCTGGAAATTGGCAAGCCCGCCGAAATAACGGCTGCAGGCCGCATAACCGCATACAGGACAGACCACCACACTGTATTTAAGCGGCTCGATCTGCTCATATACCGGCCGAAGATCCATATCCGTCCGAAGAAGCCTTACTTTTCCGGTCCTTACAGTTCTCGCTTTAATTTCACTGTAGCACACCGGACATTCATAAGTCTTATCAAACAGATAATCTTCTTCTTCCAGCTTCCGCGGCGGTTCCGGCACAGGCTTTGTCGTTTTTTCTTTTTTCTTATTATCCTCATATAAGCCGGCAGCGCCTAACTTATCAAGCCCAAACTTCTCCAGCCCAGACAGCAGATCACTCATTCTCCATCTCCTACTCCTAAAAATATTTAACTTTTCGGCAATACATAAGAGCTTTTCAGAGATACGATCCTGTTAAATACCAGCGCATCCTCTCTGGAATCCTTAGCATCCACACAAAAATACCCCTGACGTACGAACTGGAAGCTGTCATAGGGCTTTGCCTGTGCAAGCGCGGGCTCCAGACGGCACTCTTTCAGAACGGTAAGGGAATCGGGATTTAAATTAAGACTCCCGTCCTCGTTATAGACACCCTTTTTCTCATCGATGATATTCTCATAAAGCCTTACCTCCGCCTTAATGGATTCTCTGGCAGGCACCCAGTGAATCGTCCCTTTCACCTTGCGCCCGGTAAAGCCGCTTCCGCTTCGCGTCTGTGGATCATAGGTACAGTGTACCTCGACCACTTTGCCGTTTTCATCTTTCACGCAGCCTGTACAGGTTACAAAATATGCGTTCATCAGACGCACCTCATTCCCGGGAAACAGACGAAAATACTTCCTGGGGGGATCCTCCATGAAATCCTCCCGGTCAATGTAAAGCTCTCTCCCAAAAGGAACCTGCCGGGTTCCCATAGCCTCATTTTCAAGATTATTGGCAACCTCCAGCATCTCTGTCTGGTCCTCCGGATAGTTGTCAATGATCAGCCTGACCGGATCAAGGGCTGCCATCATCCGGGGACGCTTTAACTTCAAATCCTCCCTGATGCAATATTCCAGCATGGCATAATCTGCAGACGAATTACTCTTGGATACTCCGCACAGCTCCACAAACATCCGAATAGACTCCGGTGTGAATCCTCTTCTCCTGAGAGCCGCAATAGACACCAGCCTCGGGTCGTCCCAGCCATCTACGATTCCCTCTTCCACAAGCTTCTTGATATATCTCTTTCCCGTGACCACATTGGTCAGATACATTTTGGCAAACTCAATCTGCTTTGGCGGATGAGGATACTCCAGTTCTCTCACTACCCAGTCATACAGGGGTCTGTGATCTTCAAATTCCAGCGTGCAGATAGAATGCGTAACATTTTCTATGGCATCCTCGATAGGATGGGCAAAATCATACATGGGATAAATACACCACTTGTCTCCGGTATTATGATGAGACATGTGCGCCACACGGTAGATTACCGGATCCCGCATGTTGATGTTGGGGGACGCCATGTCGATTCTTGCGCGGAGCGTCTTCTCTCCGTCTGCAAACTCGCCTTTTCGCATCCTTTCAAAAAGGTCAAGATTCTCCTCTATACTTCTCGCCCGTCCGGGATCATCTCTGCCGGGCTCCGTCAGCGTGCCTCTGTATTCCCTTACCTCTTCCGCCGTGAGATCGGATACATATGCTTTTCCTTTTCTGATCAGCTTAAGCGCTCCCTCATACATCTGTTCAAAATAATTGGATGCAAAAAACAGACGATCCTCCCAGTCCGCTCCCAGCCATTTGATATCCTCCAGAATCGATTCCACAAATTCTGTCTTTTCTTTGGTGGGATTGGTATCGTCAAAGCGCATATTAAACTTTCCGCCATATTCTTTTGCCAGCCCATAATTCAGTAAAATACTCTTGGCATGGCCAATATGGAGATAGCCGTTAGGTTCAGGAGGGAATCTGGTACATACCCTGTCATATACCCCCTCCGCCAGATCTCTGTCGATAATCTGCTGGATAAAATTTCTGGAGCCAGCTGTTTTTTCTTCCTCGGAATTTTTTATATCCTTTTCACACATATTATAAAAGCCTCATTTCTTTGTTCTTCCTGTATTTGATTTTCTTTTGGGGGCAGATCTGCTCTCTTTCGCCTTCCGCCCCAAAAGGCTCTGTATCACCTTTACCACTTCCCCCAAAAAGCGGATCTCCTCAAGTCCCCAAGTGCGCTCTCTGTCTTTCTGTCCAAAGCATATACGCACCTCTTCCATGCCTGTTACCGACACAGGCATCACCAGAACTGCCTGCAGGCTAAGAGCGTTCATTTCCTCCCTCTCCTCCACACTCATGGTGGAAGATTTCGAAAGGATCAGCGTTTTCTCCGGCCACAGAAGGGAAACGCCTTCTGCCGGGACTTCTATTTTCCATGACCCGTCCTTTTCATACCAGTCGGCGATCAGAACCGGTATTCCTTTTTTCCGGGAATCACCAGAGCGGGAAGTGCCTCTCTGCGGGCAGTAATAAAGCGCGATCATGCTCAGCTTCAGGAATTCTCCCGCTTTTTTGAGAACTCTTCCCACAGTGCTTTCCACGCTCTCTTCTCTTTCCAGAAGCTTTGTGATCTCCAGAAGCGCTTCCATACACTTCAGCTTTTCGCCCATCTCCCTTTCACTGCGGCAGATCCTGTCATACCGCTCCTTTTGGCGAAACATGGAACGCTTATATTCCAACAGTGCCAGCGCCATATCTCTCAGCGTGTCTACCGCCCGCAAAAACTGTTTTTCGCTGATCTGACTGGAAAAGCCCTGAAGCGGCGGATTCTCATATTCTTCTTCCGTTTCCCCGCTGTCGGAAAGGACTCCGCAGACCAGCCAGTTCACGACTGTTTTTCCGCTTACCTTACATGAGATCACTGCCAGACGCAGGTTAGGATAGGCCGTTGCTTCCACCGCCTGATCCTCCAGCGCACTTTCCGACACCCGAAGCCTCATATTTTCAAACTGCTCTCCATCGATCAGCTCCCGGATCCTCGCGACCTCCGGCTCCTGGCCTTCAAGCTCAGTGATTGGAACACCCTGGTGGTCTGTGCAGCATACAAATACATTGGCCATGCTGCAGAAATACTTCTGCCATTTTTCCAGTTCCTTTCCTTCTCTGAGGCTTGCAAGCAATGCCTCTCTCTCCTGTCCTGGAATTCTCTTTTCCCTCTCTTCCACCAGATATGCTCCTTCCGCTTTTCCTGTCTTTATGCCGTTTTATCTGGCTTTTAATCTTTATTCATCTACACTGTAGTTTGGCGCTTCCTTTGTAATATGAATGTCATGTGGGTGACTCTCTTTCAGGGACGCTGCAGAAATTTTGATAAATCTTCCTTTCTCCTTCAGCTCTTCAATGGTAGAAGTTCCGCAATACCCCATACCGGAACGCAGTCCGCCGATCAGCTGGAATACCGTATCTTCCACGGTTCCTTTATATGCCACGCGTCCTTCCACTCCTTCCGGCACCAGTTTCCTGGCATTCTCCTGGAAATAGCGGTCCTTGCTTCCGTTTTCCATAGCCGCAATGGAACCCATCCCCCTGTAAACTTTGTATTTTCTGCCCTGATACAGCTCGAACGTTCCGGGGCTCTCGTCACAGCCCGCAAAAATACTACCCATCATACATACATTGCCGCCGGCGGCAATGGCCTTGGTCATATCTCCGGAATATTTGATTCCGCCATCCGCAATGATCGGAATCCTGTGCTCCTTTGCTACAGCATAGGCATCCATGATCGCTGTAATCTGCGGAACGCCTATTCCCGCCACCACACGGGTCGTACAGATAGAGCCGGGTCCGATCCCAACCTTTACGGCATCCGCTCCGGCTTTGATGAGATCTTCCGCCCCCGCGCCGGTCGCCACGTTTCCTGCGATCACCTGCAGGTCCGGGTATTTCTCCTTAATCATACGAAGACAACGAAGCACATTCTCCGAGTGTCCATGGGCACTGTCAAGTACAACCACGTCAACCTTTGCATCCACCAGCGCTCCTACTCTGTCCAGTACGTTTGCGGTAATGCCCACCCCGGCGCCGCACAACAGCCTTCCCTGTTCATCCTTTGCCGCCAGAGGATATTTAATGGTTTTCTCAATATCCTTAATGGTAATCAAACCTGCCAGATTGTAATTCTCATCTACAATGGGAAGCTTTTCTTTCCTTGCCTTTGCAAGGATCTGCTTGGCCTCCTCCAGTGTAATTCCTTCCCGCGCCGTGATCAGCCCTTCGGAGGTCATGGATTCTTTTATCTTTTTGGAAAAGTCAGTCTCGAACTTCAGATCTCTGTTTGTGATGATACCCACCAGACGGCGGCCCTCTGTCACCGGCACACCGGAAATACGAAATTTAGCCATAAGCGAATCTGCATCCGCCAGCGTATGTTCAGGGGTCAGTGAAAATGGATCCGTTATAACACCGTTCTCGGACCGTTTCACTTTATCCACTTCCTCTGCCTGCTCTTCAATCGACATGTTTTTGTGAATAATACCGATACCACCCTGTCTGGCCATGGCAATCGCCATTCTGTTCTCTGTGACTGTATCCATTCCCGCACTCATCATGGGAATGTTCAGTCTGATCTTCGGTGTCAACCACGTTGACAAATCCACTTCGTTGGGCACGACCCTTGAATAAGACGGAACAAGCAGCACATCATCGAAGGTAATGCCCTCACCAATTATCTGACCCATTTTTTCTCCTCCTGTAATTTATGTTAGTCCTTGAAAACCTTCCTCGGAGCTACGAACTGCATTGCTTTTATCATCTCCTCATTAGGCTCAAATATAACCTTCTTTCCGCCCTCATAAAAAAACAGAAATCTTTTGTCCGGCTGCTTTTCCTCACCGGAACTGTAGTCCACTGTTTTGTCCGTTCTGTTTTTGTAATTGTCCAGATGCCATGACTTGATGGGCGCCACGATCTCCATTTTATCCAGTTCAAAAACCGCCACTCTTTTGCGTCTCGTCCTGGCCATGACTTTGTCAATGGTAAGCTCTTTATCCAGATACAGATATTCATACTCCAGATCTGCATTCAGACGGATAAAATAGGCTCCAACTCCCAGCGCCACTCCGATCAGGAAGGCGGGAAAGATCACAAATCCCATCAACACAAAGCACGCCGAAAGCATCACCGACAGTATTTTCAGAAGTGTCATATAAGCCGGAGTCTTTCTTTTAACAAGCCATTCTACATACGTTTCATTCATAATTTTCCACTCTTCTCCCTTCAAAATCGGATGATTCTATATTTACAATACCATACTATATTTCACAAAAAGTTTCAAGTAATATGAGTCTGGTTTTGTTTTTTCGGGATTTTTCAGGATTTAATGAAAAGTTTATTATAATTTTATGGTTGATCCTTTTCTCTTCATTGACACTTTTTTTCAAAGTCGTTATGATAGAGTGAACGACAGACTTTTTTGACGTTCACTCTAATATCATAAATGAATAGACCCGGTCACAGGATCACCGGACCCGTCTTTCGGATTTAGCACTATAATCTTTGGGAGTCTATTTTCATACGAAACAGCTGATACCAGCATATTTGCTGGCTTTTTATATTTTCATAAAACTTGACAAATCATCTTTTTATACCCTGATTATATAGTGCTATAGTGTTATAATGTACAAGGGTGACTTTTATGGCATATTTCTTGAAGAAAACAAAGAATAAAAAAGGCATTTATCTACAGATTTACGAAAGTTATTATGATCCCGAACGCAAAGGCGGCGCCCACCGTTCTTACAGGCCCATCGGATATATCCATGAACTGCAGGCAGGCGGCATTGACGATCCTATCGCTTTTTACAGCGAAGAAGTCCGGAACCTCAACCGGGATTACAAAGAAAGAAAACAGGCCGATAAGATGCGGCAGATATCCGATGAGTCTCCTGAAAAACTTCTTGGCTATTTCCCCGTAAAAAATCTTAATGATTCTCTTGGCTGCAAAAAATACATCGACCTTATGCAGACTGCCGCCGGTTTCAGGTTCAATGTGTTTGATATGGCATCTGCCCTTATTTATGCAAGGACTGTCCATCCATGCTCAAAGTCCAGAACCTATGATGAGGTTATCCCGAAACTGTTTGAAAAGCATGACTTTTCCCTGGACCAGCTTTATTCCGGACTTGAATATGTCGGCTCTGAATATGAGAAGATCATTGAGATCTACAATCACCAGGTCAGAAAGAAATATAAGTTCGATGCTTCCCACACCTATTTTGACTGTACCAACTTCTATTTTGAAATTGATAAAGAAGATGATTTCAGGTTAAAAGGACCGTCTAAAGAAAACAGAAAAGAACCAATCGTCGGCTTGGGCCTGCTCCTTGATGCAGACCAGATACCGGTAGGAATGAAGATGTATCCCGGCAACGAAAGTGAAAAACCAGTGCTCCGGAATATCATTGATGACCTTAAGCAGAGAAATCATATATCTGGAAGAACCATCCAGGTAGCCGATAAAGGTCTTAACTGTTTTAATAACATTCTCCATGCTCTTAAAGCTGGCGACGGATATATTTTTTCCAAATCTGTCAAGACACTGCCGGAAACAGAAAAGACCTGGGTACTGCTAAAGGACGGTTATCTCGATATAAAAAATAAGAAAGGGGAAGTCCTCTACCGCATCAAGGAATGTGTCGATGATTTCCCGTATACTTACACGGATTCTGATGGGCACAAAAAAACTCTGAAGCTCCCGGAAAAACGTATTGTTACATTTCACCCAAAACTTGCAGAAAAACAGAAGTATGAAATCAACAGGCAGGTGGAAAAGGCAAAAAAACTCCAGGCATCCAAAGCAAAAAAATCCGAATATGGTGACAGCGCAAAATACGTCACCTTTGTTTCTGCTGATAAGAAAGGACAAAAGACAGATGGTAAGGTCAATGTCGAAATAAACGAAAAAGCTATAGAAAAAGCCAGGGCACTTGCCGGCTACAACATGATCGTAACTTCTGAAATCCGTATGGGGGCTTCCGGAATATACGCGGCATATCATAATCTCTGGCGGATCGAGGAGTCTTTCCACGTCATGAAATCCCAGCTGGATGCCAGGCCTGTGTACCTCCAAAAGCGGGATACTATAACCGGACATTTTCTTATTTGTTATCTTGCCGTACTGCTGACAAGACTTTTCCAGATACATATCTTAAATGACAGCTTTGGTACGGAAGAGATTTTTGACTTCATGCATGATTTCAGAGTTGCTAAAGCATCTGAACGGAAATACATAAATCTGACCAGAAGTTCCTCTTTCATTAAAGAGTTATCTGCCAAAACCGGCCTGCCACTGACCTCTTATTTCTTTGGAAATGAAGACATAAATAAAATGCTAAGTCATAGGTTCTAAACTATGGCTTAGCACTATTTTTTTAATTCAACTCCGAAAGACAGGTACTATATTTCACAAAAAGTTTCAAGTAATATGAGTCTGGTTTTGTTTTTTCGGGATTTTTCAGGATTTAATGAAAAGTTTATTATAATTTTATGGTTGATCCTTTTCTCTTCATTGACACTTTTTTTCAAAGTCGTTATGATAGAGTGAACGACAGACTTTTTTGACGTTCACTCTAATATCATAAATGAATAGACCCGGTCACAGGATCACCGGATTGTCTGAAAGGAAACGCCATGCCCAAAAGAGAAAAAAAGCCCCGCGAATACCGGGGCGTCATTGATGAAATCAGAGAGCAGCAGCTGAAAACCAAAGATATGTCAGCCAAAGGAAAACTGGCGTATTTCTGGGACTACTATAAAGTCCATACCATCGTGATTCTTCTTGTACTGATATTCGGAGGCGCTCTGATCCATGACATTGTATCCGCAAAGGATTACTGCTTCAGTTCGATCATGATGAATGCCTCTCTTTTATCAGGAGAATCCATGGAGAGTGCCTTTGCAGAATATGCGGATCTGGACACGGAAACCTATCAGTGCTTCATTGATACCACCACGGCTCTTTCCCTCCATTCCTATGACCAGTACGGTCTGGCTACCGTCCAGAAGATTATGGCGGAGATGCAGACGGGCGATCTGGATGTGCTGGTATATGACTCTGAGCTTTTCAATAATTATGCCCCTACGCAGATGTTTCTGGATCTCAGAGAGGTTCTCAGTAAGGATGAGCTTGCCCGCTACCGGGAGCATCTTTATTATATAGACTATGCTGAAATCCTCCGTGCGGAAAATGCGCCTGATGAGGAGCTGGACGCTTCTGAGGGACTCGCTCCCTATGACGAGGAGCTGGTCCGACAGGAGACGGAGCTTCACCGCCATCCGGAAAATATGGAAGATCCCATGCCTGTGGGCATCTTTCTGACTGAGTCCCCTTTTGCGGAAAAGAGCGGCTCCTATAACGGTCTTGAGCCCGTGTTCGGCATCACGGCCACCTCCCATCGCTTCGACACCAGTAAAAAATACCTGGAATTTCTCTGGGATGAAAGTATTGATTTTTCGCAGATGCTCAATACGGATCTCTTCTGATCTGCGCATCCATTTATAGTAAACGATATAACAGAGTCAGCCGAAAAGTGATATGAAGGTACATAAGATGTATTGTAAACAATGTGAAACCATGAACGAGGATTCCGCTGCGTTTTGTAAGCAATGCGGCACTCCCCTGCATGCGCAGCAGGCAGGTTCAGAACAGGCCGTATCTCCGAATGACATTCCGCATGCGCAGCCTGTGACGCAGCAAAACGTTATACAGCAGGGCGTTCCTGTCAAAAAGAGCGCAAAGAAAAAGGGAATCCTGATCGCTTCCGTCGTCTGCGGAACATTGCTGGCATGCATGGCGAACGTATTTTCTGTCAGAGCGGGATTCAGATTTTCCTCTGACAGGAATGCAGGTCAAAGGCAGGAAGCAAACAAAGAGCAGGAAACGGAGACAATACAGTTGACAGGAGGCAGTGCTCCCGGCAAAGCGCACACGGAAGACACAGGCGCCGGACCTGCCTTACTCCGGGGAACCTATGCGACGGTAAACAAAAGCGGCGGCCTGAAGCTCAAAAGGGTGCGGTTAGGCGATACGCCCATGGGTTCTGCGGGTACCTATACTATATTTGTATATATGTGCGGGTCTGATCTTGAGTCTGACGCAGGACTCGCCACCGCCGATTTACATGAAATGATAAGCGCGTCTGCCAGAGACAATGTGCGTTTCATCATTCAGACCGGAGGCGCCGCCGCGTGGAAAAATAACGTTGTAAAGACCGGGGAACTGGGGCGGTATGCGATTTACGGCGGGAAAATGTATGCGCTGAGTTCACAATCTGACGCCTCTATGGGCGATGCCGACACGCTCAGTGCATTTCTGGAGTGGGGTATCGACTATGCGCCGGCCGCAAAAATGGGGGTGGTTTTCTGGGATCACGGCGGCGGCAGTATCGTCGGCGTATGCGCAGACAGGGTGAGCCACGATATGCTGACCCTGGCGGAAATTGACAGCGCGCTGGCAAAGGTGTCTGAAAAAATGACCGATAAGTTTGAATTTATCGGTTTTGACGCCTGCCTTATGGCTTCTGTGGAATGCGCGAACATTCTGTCTCCCTATGCGGAGTATATGTATGCGTCCCAGGAAATTGAACCGGGATACGGCTGGGACTATACGGCAATCGGAACATATCTGGGGCAAAATCCCAATGCACAAGGCGACGCTCTGGGGAAAAAAGTTTCGGATTCCTATTATGCGCAGAATCCTAAACGGATAGTCACTTTTTCTGTCACAGACCTGTCGAAAATAGACAACTTAGTGATTTGCCTCAATAATTATGCAAAAGAATTAAATGCGGTTTCCCGGGATTATAAAACTTTCTCCATGGTCGTCAGGGGTATTTTGGAGGCGGATAATTTCGGTAATAACAATGCAGAGGCGGGTTATACCAACATGGTGGATCTGGCGGGCATCGTACATGCCGGGGCAGACTATGCGGCCGGGGCGCAGGATGTTCTGAACGCCATCGATCAGGCGGTCGTATATTCCATAAACGGAGGCGAACACACGGATGCCTGCGGGCTGTCAACCTATTACCCTCTTGCTATCGCCCCGAATGAAATCAATACCTTTAACAATATTGCGGTCTGCCCTTACTACATGGCGTTTGCTTCCAGAACAGCCTATGCGATAGAACATAAGGGCGATATATCCGGATATGACGAAAATGAAGTCGTAAACGTGTGGGCGCAGATATGGGGGGAGGAAAAACCGTCCGCCAAGGCAGAGCATTACTGGGACGTATATGAAGATACACAGATTACGGGAAACAGTTCCCTGTTTCAATTTGAAATCGAACCGTCTTACCGGAAGTTTGGATCTTCCGGTGAAGCCAAATTTGGTTTTTTGCTTACGGAAGCGTCTTATTACAACCTTGCCTCTATTTCGACACATGCATGGAAATATCTTCCCGAGGAAAAGATTCTGCTGGATCTTGGCATCCGGGATGCCGGGTGGCTCAAAAATTTTTGGGATGATGTGGTAACCTGTAATGCTACGGGCGGATATCATACGCAGTATCTGATGGATGGACAGCCGTTCCCGCAATATAAGCTGATTGGAAACAAGTACGATAATTTCTATTTTGATACCTCCGTCTATATAACTCCCGTACTTTTGAACGGAGAACCCACGTACCTTTTAAGCGGGAAGAACATCGGCGGGAATCAGACGTACGCCGACGGTTCACCTGCAATGACCGGAATTATTCCGGCAGATTTTATCTGGGGCACCTGGGCAGGCGTATCGGAGGACGGCACCATCGAACGGTCACAGGTTGTAGAAGTGCACGCCAGAGATATCATTACGCCGATCTATCACGCCATCAACCTGGAGACGGAAGAGTCTTTTGAATATTATGGAGAAGAATATGAAATTCCCATTCCGTGGTTTTCAGGTGTATTTGACTGCCTGAAAGAACGCGGGAAGACCGTGGACGGTAAGCTGGAAGAGTATATTGTCTATAATTTTATTCTTACCGATCTATACGGAGACACTTATGAGACCTGTTACAGGATGTATAAAAAAACCACAAGTATAGGACATGACGAGTCAGGAAAACCTACGGGCTATCAGACAACGCGCGAGCATGTGAGCATGTTTGATACATTATACTGACCGCTTTTACAGGCTTTCTCTGAAAGTATTTTGCCGGGAGACTGGAAAACCGCCCTGGATCCGGGGCGGTTTCAGTCTCCCTTTGTCAGCATCTGTAATAGGGAACACCCCCGCAGCACATTCCGCCTCCTCCACAGCAGAGATTGCAGATCAGATTGGCAATGCACAGCCGCATGCACAGGCCGTTGCCGTTCACATAAGGCTGACTGTAGGTATGCTGCCTCTGGCGATACCAGCTGCCGCCGTTCTCAAACTGATATACCAGATTACTGTAATCTGCATTCCCCGGTTCTAACGCCGCTGCGCGTCTGGCGTGTTCAAGGGCAGATACCTGGTTGCCAAGTCCGGCATGTGCCAGGGCGCTGTAATAATACCATCTGGCATTTCTTGCACCTTCCTCCATGTCATCCAACACATTTCTTGCTTCTTTGTAGTAGCCGTTTCTTACATAGTTTCCCGCTGCGCGTAAATGTCCATCTTCTTCATATCCGGTTCCTGAACCAGAGTAGCCGCCTCCGAAGCCTCCAAAGCTGCCGAAATCTCCAAAACCACCGAAGCCTCCGAAACCACCGAAGCCTCCCTGCGTATAACTTCCGCCCGATCCCTGTGCAGAATATCCTCCTCCGCTTCCCTGATAACCGTATCCTCCGGTCCTTTCTTTCATGATCTGCTGATAAGCCTGCTGTATCTCTTTAAATTTCTCTTCCGCCTCGTCCTTGCGGGGATTATTGATATTGGCATCCGGGTGGTATTTCCTGCTCAAAGACTTATATGCTTTTTTGATCTCCTCCTCAGAGGCATTTCTTGAAATGCCCAAAACCTCATATGGATCGCGCATGCTTCACCCTCCGCCTGTCTTTGGTCGTATCTTCCGGTTTTTCTTCCCGTTTCTCTCTCACCATCTCATACCGGTACCAGATGCCGGAATAGAGAATGTTTCTTAAAATTTCCACATTCTCTATGATCGGCAGTTTCTCAAATTCTCTGCAACAATCCGCCATAATGATGGTCAGGATTGTCTTAATTTCCTCCTCAAAATCGGGATTGCTGTACCGTTTCAGGAGCGGGTTGTATCTGCCTTCTCTGAGATCCTCTTCAATATCCTCATAGGCATCCATAAGATAAATAAATTTCCCCAGCTGATTTCCCATGGCCCTTAAGCTGTCCTGCCATTCATCCTCCTTAGGAGTCATGATCTCTCCCATGATCCCTCCGAAGATTCCGGCCATGTGATCGATATCCTGATTCTGCTTCTGCTCCTCAAAGGAAAGGTCACGCATAAGGTGTTCTATCCTTCTGATCTTTGCACCGTACCGGACGCAGATGTCCCGGTAAGCCTTTTTCAATATCTTTCCATATGCAAGGCGGCTCACTTTATGCTCATCCTGCCAGTCATCCTTACATTTATAGTAGGTAAAGAGCAGATTCATATCCGCCCCGTACAAAGAAAACTCATTGCTTCTTATCGTATGCTTCTCAAAAGGGTGAACTGCACATTTGATTGCTCTCAGATCTGTCGCCGGCTCATACAGACTGCTCAAAAGCATCACCAGAAATGTCATATCATAGGACAGACTGAGCTGCCCTGCCAGCCTGTAACGTTCCTTTAAAGCCCGGCAAAGTCCACAATAATAGGAATGGTAAATATCAAATTCTTTAAATTTAATCTCGCCTTTATTAATAATGATATATCCAAACATGGCTCTCCCCCGTCAGCTCTTTTTGATAAAGGTTTGGCCGCATTTGGGGCACCGGATCTCAATTCTTCCTTTTCCTCTGGGAATCCTGATTTTCTGCCTGCAGGAAGGACATCTGTAAATATGATGCGTCTTACGCTGCCGCATATCTCTCCTCCATGTGGCAATTTTCCCTCTCACTTTCGTCTCAAAACGCAGATAGGCAGCGTTTTCCGCTCTCCGCTTATACAGATTGCGGGAAAGCATCCGGTAATAGGCATACACAATACAGGCACATCCCACCAGGTAGGCTCCTCTTATCCGAAACACAGATAACGCAAAACAGACCAGTACCAGAATCATAAGAAATCTGTTCAGCTGATCGTTTCCATATCTTCCCTGCATAAAACGGTAAAATTTTTCTTTCATTACGGTCACGCCCTTCTAAACCTTATTCTTGTTTTATCCTACTTGTTTCCCGGATATAAATCAATAAACGCACTATAAAGGAATCTTAAGATTTTCTAAAAAAGCTGCTATTCTGACGACCAAGTCGCAAAAATAGCAGCCTGCAGCATTTATTATCCGCTCTGATTATATAAATGGATCCTGTATGGTGATACATTGGGCCGACGCATCACCGATTCCGGCATATAAGGTTGCCCTTCCATCGCCATGCCTTACAAGTCCTCCGCTGAAGACCACATCTTCCAGATCGGGCCTCTTCGCTTCAGATGGCATGAAATCATCTCTCACCGCCAGAATCTTCATACGGGTATACTGTCCGGTTTCGGGATCCAGCTGAAACGTAATGGAGTGATAATGACGATTTCCCTTCTCGTCAAAGCTTCCAATATGGCCAAGCACTCCCAGCATCCCGTTTTTCAATACATGAATCTCATTACATCCTCCCCACTCCTCATCCGTAAACTGGTCTTTCAGAAGGGGAGCCTCCTCTATCTTCTCTATGGACAGCTCTTTCAGGCTCTCCAGCACCGTAAATCCAATCTTCCCTCTTCCGCCCTTTTTGCCCTGGGGCCTGGAAAATACACCGATTTTACCGTTTTTGAGCTGCACCAGCCTCAGATCCTTCATCCCGGCAGGTCCTTCAAAAAAGGGGGCCAGATCGGATAACTGTTTCCCTTTGTAAAAGGAAGTCGTCCAGGCAAGACGGGCCGGATCTTCCGGATCCGGATAAGTCCGCACACCTCCCAGGATCAGTTCTCCATCAATAAATGTATAAAAGGGATCCTGCATATGAAATCGGGGCGCGCCCTCTTTCTCAACCCATTTTCCGCCCGTCTCTGAAAAAAAGTATACATCAGAGCTCTCGCTTCTGCGCTCTTCCACCCGTCCTGCCAGCACAAACTCCCCTCCCGCATCAAAAGGAGCCGTTATATTATAGACATCCCTGTTTCCAACTCCTTCAAATGTCAGCTTTTTTACCCTGGCCGGCGCGGTGCGCCGACGGCGGTATTCCTCCAGCAATTCTCTGCTTACTGTCATAATAATCCTCCATTCCGGTAAAAATTTGATATCAATATTCCTCATGGAAGCTTTACGGAATCTCTTTCCACGATCTGCACATCCATAATAATCTTTTCTATTCTGTCCTCCGGATGTTCCAGCCTGTAGATCAGCTTCTGCATCCCTCTTCTTCCCATTAACTCTTTATTCACATGAACCGTCGTGATCCGCGGCGTCACCATTTTTCCCAGCTCAATATCATCAAATCCTACCACACTGATCTGCTGAGGCACATGGTAACCCAGGCCTTCCAGCACCTTACACATATAAATAGCCGCCCGGTCATTGGAGCACATGAGGACCTCCGGCATCTCAGGGATCTCCTGAAAACTGCGGGCCAATGCGTCCATGTCGCCTGCAATCACATACTCCTCGATCCAGCTCAACGCAGAATATCGCTTTACATACTCCATACTGCTCTCAAAATCCAGACCCATATAGACCTGCAGCGCTTCCTGATACCCCCAGAACCGCTCCTTCACACTGGGCGAATACTCGATTCCTCCAAAAAATCCGATTTTCTGAAATCCCTTATCCATCAGATATTTCGCCATTTTAAAATAACCTGACTTATTGTCCGTGATCACACAGTCTGTAGACTCCTCCAGAGAGATCCAGTCCACAAGAACTATGGGTATATGGTATTTTTTTAATTTTGAGAGATGGTTATCCCCGATCTTTCCGATGACAATAATTCCCGATACTTTTCTTTTTTCGATACATCCCGGTATCTCCTGGCTGTCCCGCTCGAAAGAATGAATCAGGACATCATATCCCGCACTCCGGGCTTCACTTTCAAGCCCCAGAAGAACTCTTCCGTAGAAATGCATATCCCGGAAGAAGCGGTGTTCCAGTAAAATGCATATATTCCTGCTGGAATAAGCGGCGGCATATTTCATATTGGATTCCAGATACCCCATTTCCTCAGCCTTACTTATAATCCGTTTCCGGGTATTTTCCGACACTCCCGGCTTCTCATTCAATGCAATGGAAACTGCATTTACAGAAAGCTTCAGCTCCCGGGCAATATCCTCCATCGTTACCTTCTTTTCCGCCACTTAATTCCCTCCTGCTCATGTCTGCAGTTCATCCAGCAGATCATGCAACTTTATATCTGCCCTGCAGATTTTGTCGTCGGCCGCACCATAATAAATAATAACATTATCTTCTTCCTGAATGCAACCGCAGGTAAAAACAACTTCGTTGAAAAAACCGAAATTTTCATAATCTGTCTCCGGCTCCAGAATAGGACCGGATGTTTTGGCAAGCACTCTGGAAGGATCCTCCAGATCCAGCAGGAATGCGCCAAGGCAATATCTCCCCTGTCTGTCCGCCCCGTGATAGATCATAACCCATCCTTTTTCCGTTCTGAAAGGTACTGCGCCGCCGCCTATTCTCCCGTTTTCCCAGGAGCTTTCCTCTGAAATCCCGCAAAAATGCTTCTGCTCTCCCCAGTGAAGAAGATCCGGGGACTGTGCCAGCCACATATCAGGATTCCCGATGCCGCAGGGCACCGGCCGGTTAAAAGCCACATATTTTCCTCCGATTTTTTCAGGAAAGATTGTCACATCCTTATTTTCAGGAGCAAATATGACCCCTTTTCTTGTACAGGTCTTAAAATCTTTTGTAATCAGCAGAGAGGTCGCCGCCCCGTGAGGCGTCACGGACGTATAATTTACATAATAGGTGTCGCCGATCTGCGTGATCCTGGGATCCTCCATTCCCCAGCTTTCCTCCTTCGCATTCGGAAAAACAAACGCCTCATCATCAATCCTGAAATTAACCCCATCTCTGGAGCGGGCAATCCTCAGATGCGAAAGAGAGGTGAGATAAACGCATTTTCCTTCCCTGTTGTGTATCGATCTTGAATCGCTGAAATCCAGCTCCGGATGCTCCTCTTTTACAAGGGTAATGATCCGGATCTGATCTTTTCCCTCCTGTTCCTCCACAATCGGTATTTTTATCTCCCGGGAATCACATATTACCGATTCTGCCACTCTGCAGAGCAATATAGTCTCTTCCCCGTATTTCACCGCTCCGCAGTTAAAGACCCCATCTACCTGGAAATCTTCTCTGCTGGGCCTGACATCCTCAGGCCGGATCAACGGATTTTTTTCACATCTTACTACTTTCATGTCATAAACCTCCGGACAATCAATTATTATTTCAGCATAAAGCTGATTCCTTCCTTAAAGTACCTGGAAAAGATCAGGAACAGCACAATGATAGGCATGGTAAGAATGACGCTGGCCGCGTACATCGGTCCCGGATAATTTCCCATAGGCTTAAACTGATTGGAAATCAATACATTCAACGTCTGCATGGATATATCAGGAGAGATCAGCATATCCCACATCAGTTCTGACCATCTCTGCATAAAAATAGACAGAAACACAATTACGGTCACCGATTTAGTGGAAGGAAATGCAATTTTCTGTATGATCCTCAGGGGCCCGGCTCCATCGATCTTTGCCGCTTCAAAGACGGCATCAGGCAGTGTCCGGAAGTAATTAATATACATAAAAATTGCCCAGGTAGAAATCGCCATAGGTAATATCATTCCCGCGTAGGTATTGGCCAGCGACTTGGTGATCATAAATTTAGGAACCAGCAGAATAATTCCCGGAAAAAACATCTGAAACAAAAGTGTGTTCATGATAAATTTCTGCCCCCGGAATTTTCTGATTTTAACCATGGCATAACCGATCAGCAGGCCTGAAAGCGAAGAAATAATCGCTGTGGGAAGAGACACCAGAAGGGAATTCGCCAGAGCGCGGATCCACATAAACGTATTACCGCTTCCGCCATTGTTCAGCAGATACTCGTAGCTTCTCAGCGTGATTCCCCGGGGAATAATTGACTTATCCACCTGTTTCCACGGCTGCAGGGACTGAACTACCATATAATAAAATGGGAACAGAGAAACTGCCAGCATAATCAGGATCAAAATACCCGAAATAATCTGTATTTTCACTTTTTTCTTCATTTCTATCCCTCTTTTCTCATTACCAACCAAATTTCCTGTTAAAGTGATCCATTACAAAATTAAGAATTCTCAGCACTACAAAAATCTGAACTGCATTAGCGATTGCCATAGCAGCGCCGTATCCTGACTGGAATCTTGTAAAAGAAGTATAATAAATTTCAAGCTGCCATGTGGTCGTGGCAAGTTGAGGCCCTCCTCCTGTGAGCAGATAAGGCTCTGTGTAAATTCCGAAGGCAAGACCCGATGCAAGCACAAGCACCGTAGTCAGCGCCGGCATAATCATAGGAATCGTAACATGCCACAGATAGTGAAGACCTACAGAACCATCCAGCCGGGCCGCCTCTTTTACATCCTCGGATACTCCCTCAATGGCCGAAAGAATAAAAAGAGCGTAGTATCCTGACATTTTCCATACCACCAGCACTGTGATCACCCAGAAAGCGATCTTACCGTTTTTAAACCAGGAAATATTCAGATCAAAATGATCCCTCAGGAACACATTCAGCACGGAGTTATACGTAAAAAGGTATTTTACCACTACGGAAGTTGCCACCCCGGAAGTCAGATAGGGAATAAAAAACAGTACTGCCGTTATTCCCTTGAGCTTTTCCGGAAGCTGTGTCACCAGAAGCGCGATCACCAGTCCTCCCAGAAAGCAGAGCAGCATGATAGGAACCAGATACCTGAAAGAATTTACAAAAGCGGCCTTCACCTTTGCATCGCCAAACAATTGCCTGAAATTATTGAATCCCACAAAGCTTTTGTCAGGCGACATCAGATTCCAGTCCATAGCCGACAGCCAGAACGCCCAGCATAACGGTATCAAAAAGAAAACCAGCGAAAAAATCAAATAGGGAGAACAAAACAGCCATCCCAAAATATTATCTCTTTTTTCAGACGTAATCGATCTCTTCTTCATCTTATATCCTTTCCCGAACATTCATGCGCCGCTTTGCAGCGCTCCTCATAGATGAAAACAAACGCTGTCACGCTTCGCGAACCAGCTTATTGTTAATCAAATGCCGGGCCAAAATCTTCCTCCGGCCCGGCACCACTTCTGTCACAAAATATTATTCCAGACTTCCTGCATCCTTCATTGCCTGAATGGAAGCTTCCACATAAGCGCTTGCGTCAGGCGCATTCATCGGCTCGCATTCCATAGCTTCCTGAATATAGGGAACCATTGCCGCCTCTGTAAACGCTTCCTGAATTTCCGTCATCTTGGCGTGAGCCATTGCCGGAAGCGTATTTGGTATATATTTTGCCAGATCCACATAAGCCGGATTATCCGTCATCTTGGAAGCAAACGCCTCATTGGTCTGAAGATCGCCCCTTACAGGCAGCATATTCATGGTCTCAAGGAATTCCAGATCTGTCTGCGCAGAGTTTTCCTCACTGTATGCCCATGAAACAAATGCAATTGCTCCGTTATGCTCTTCCTCACTGATGCTGCTGTGCTTATAAAATACGATCCCCTTGGAATCGCCGAAGGAATAGGGCGTATCTCCTGCCTTTTCTACGATACACGGACCATATACATAGTCCTGGCCGTAAACCTTCCCCGCTTCTGTCAGAGCCTGAATTTCCCAGGGGGCACTGATACTGAATACAACAGGTACCTCATCCGCCGACCACAGAGGTTCGATTTCATCCACCATAAGAGTGTTTCCAAGCATTCCTATCATTTCCAGCGTTTTCTCCATACCCTCCTGTGTGAAAGTCAGCTGGTTGCCGTCCACCCATTTGCCGCCGCCGTTTAAGGACTGGTAAAACATCTGAAAATCATACCATCTCTCCCACCACTGATCGCTTCTTAAAAGCGCGGGACGGTAAAAGGTATGTGTCACGCCGATCTCCGCCAGCTCCGCTTTATGCTCCGTAAAAGCGGTGAGCATTTCCCTGAAATCATCCATAGTTTCAGGAACATCTATTCCCATAACCTCAAGAGCCTTTACATTCCATTCCAGCGACATGGGGTTGATATATTCGGGAATTACATACTGCTTTCCTCCCAGTTCCCATCCTGCCACTGCGCTTTCAATCTCACGGTTTTTTACAATTTCCTTATACCATTCTTCATCCTGAATATCATAAATCGCCTCGGAATCCGCTAACACAGCTGAAAATCCCACATTGATATTCTCAGAAGCGGCCGGAACCGTTCCGGTAGCGATGGCGTTCTGAATACCTGCTTCTGAAGAAGGAGATTCCGGCATCTGCTGTACCTTTACCTCTATCTTTTTACCGTCTACTTCAATGCCTGCCTGGTTAAACTGATCCGCCTTGCCTGTCCAGAAATTAAACTGATCTACATTCGGTGCAGACCAGAAATCCACTTCCACTACCTCACCGGAACTGCTCTTACTTCCTGCGTCGTCCGTACTTTCCTGCCCCTGGCTGCTTTCTGCCGCTCCCTCACTGTTCTGAGCCGTACCTCCACAGGCACATAATCCCGCGCAAAGCACTGCTGCCATAAACATACTGATTACCCTTTTTTTCATGTTCATCCTCCTTATTGTTTGCACAGTTTTTACTTGATTTATCCGCAGACCCTCAAGTATTATTGACAAAAATACCGAAATAAATTCTTCCAGCAAATCTATATTCGTCTTTTTGCCCTTTTCTTAAAATCATTATATAAACATGATTACTTGAAAATAAATAGTATTTTACTTGAATTTTAAATTTATTTTGCGTGAATTTCTTGCCCCATATGCCGCCTTAGCGGCACTCTTCATCTGCATGGGGCTGATACAATCGAGCGGGAATTCTCCTCTTCCCTGCTCGCTGCGCGCCCCATGCGCCGCCTTAGCGGTATTCTTCATCTGCATGGGGCTGCGCATAAAAAAAGAAAAGCCTCCGCATCTGTTATCTGCTGAAGCTTTACTTTTCATTGAATCCCCGCTTTATTTCCCTCAGCCGTTCAGGCTGTGCCTCTCCGGGCCGGGCCTGTGAAACCGGCAAAAAAACTACTCTTCGACGTCCTGGTCCGCCGCTACCGCCGAAACCACCGAAGATACCACCGAAATCACCACTGCAAAAAGAATAATCACTAATCCGCCTGCCAGCAAAAAAAATTCCATATCCTGTCTCTCCTTTGAATCAATTTAACTGCTGAAATCTGTTTCTATTGTACTAAATACAGCGCAGGTTTTCAACTGTAAATTTGTCCACGATCATTTTTCAAACCGCAGCTGACAAAACGCCGGCAACATACCATCCCCGGTATTTTTCTTCCGGCCTACCCAACCGGCTCCGGCGCTATATAGCTGCCCTGTCTGCTGAGCGCAAAGTGCAAGTGCGCGCCCGTACTGGCGCCGGTATTTCCCACCGTGGCGATCTGCTCCTGCAGAGCGATCCTCTGGCCCTTTTCCACCAGAATCTGGTCGCAGTTTGCATAATAGGTCAGATCTCCGTTGTCATGCAAAAGAATAACATAATTTCCGCATACCGCATCATTTCCTGTTTCAAACACCTCTCCCTCTGCAGCGGCAAGCACAGGCGTCCCCCTATCCGCCGCCAGGTCAATTCCGCTGTGCAGCCTTTTTTCCCCTGTTACCGGATGGGTACGGACGCCGTATGCATCGGATATGCGAAAATCTGTCAATGGATTGCCGTATTCAATGAGTACGTCCTCATAATTTCCCTGCGGATTCCGGAGCAGTACGGCATAGCTGTCCTCCGCCTCTTGAGAACCAGCTGCTGCCTGCTCATTTTCCCCCGGCGCCGCATCCTCCCCAACAATGGATTCTGATGGAGTCAGCTTTTCCTCAGGGCTATGCTGATTTTCGTCTATCTCAGTCTTTGCCTGATCATCCATGGCTGTGTCTTCTATATAATAATGTGTTTCCACATTGCTCTCATTCCCTTCCACAGCAACGGCCTTTGTCGCCGCATCATCAGCTTCTCCGGTGCTGCTTACCAAAAGCAGCGCTGCGGCTGCCAGAATACCTGCCGTTGCGGCCAGAGCCAGCCAGCCTTTCACTCCCCTGTATCCAAGCGCATTTTTGATTCTTGCCTTTACGCCCTTTTCTCCGAACGCAACGGGACAGCCGGGCAGAGCCTCTGTCATACGCTTATGGGAATACCCGTCTTTACAGGAAAGAGAAAGCAGCGCCTTTGCGTAAGACTTCCGATTTTCATACCCTATTTTTTTCAGCACGGCCTCATCGCAGGAAAGTTCCATATCCTGTTCCATAAGACGGAAGCTCAGCCAGATCAGGGGGTTGAACCAGTGAATGCACAGAGCTGCGTAAGCGACTGCCTTCACCACAGGATCTTTACGGGCAATATGCATTTCCTCATGGGCTCTCACAAGCATTTCCTGCTCTCTGTCAAGCCCCGCCGGAATGAAAACCACCGGCCTGAAAAATCCGGCGACAAAGGGAGTCCCGATCTTTTCCGAAACAACCACATCCTCCCCATCTTTTCTGACTTCCCGCAGTCTCCGGGCCAGGATTTTATAGCTGGCGGCTCCGCAAAGAAGCATCACCGCACAGCCTGCCGCCCACAAAAATGCCAGTCCCTTAACCGGAGTCTCTTTTTCCTCGGGCTCTTTTGCCGCCGCGCCTGTTCTGCCGTCCGGCTCCATGACGCTGCTGTCCGGCTCCATGACGCTGCTGTCCGCCTCTTTTCCACTGCTGCCATATCTTTCCCCCACATTGTCCGCCGTCTTCCGGCTGTCGGTCCATCCCCCTGTCATTTCCAGTTGCGCAATGGTTTCTCCTGTCAGGTCCACATAAGGAATGATCCCCCAGGCTGTCCTGAGCGTAAAAGGGCATAGCAGGCGTACCAATATCACCAGCCATAAAGCATAGGAAAAAATCCCGGGCATTCTCTTTAAGCAAAGCCTTAAGACAAGAACTGCAGCAACGGCTATGGACGCCGTTATACTCATATTCAAAACTGTGAGAAATGCTCTGATCATATATTCCCTCCTCTACTTGTCCTCACGGTACTCATCGATAAAGCGTTGCATCTCTTCCGCCTCCTTCGCGGAAAGCTTCCTCCCTCTGCAAAAGGCCGTAAGGAATCTGGGAAGGGAACCGGAAAACACATCCTCCACATATTTTCGGCTCTGATTCCCGTAAAATTCCTCCCTGCTCATTCTGGCCGTCACCAGCGCATTTTCATTTCGAAAAATCCCCTTTTCGCACAGCTTTTTCAACATGGTGTAGGTGGTCGATTTCTTCCACTTCATCTCCTTTTCGCAGATCTTCACCAGCTCCGGTGATGTCACCGGCTCTCTAGCCCAGATAATTTCCGCAAATCTCTCCTCGGCTTCCGCCAGCTTGTAATCTCCCATACCGTCTCTTTCCTTTCTGCTCTTTCAGTTGTCGGTGTTTTTGGTCTATATAAAATAGACTGGTTTTTATATAGTCTACTTTATATAGACCAACTTGTCAAGAATGGTTTTTGGTGTATTCCTCTTTTTGATGACGGCAAAAGCCGCACAAACAGTGCGGGATTCGTAGCTTTCTCACAGGCCAAGCATCACCCTGGCCGGCCTTTCCTGCTGTCAGGAACCCTGATAAATACCGTAGTTCCCTCTCCCACCTGCGAACTGATGGAAACCCCGTATTTTTCCCCGTAAATCATCTGTAGCCTCTTATCCGTATTCTGAATGCCTATGGAATTGTTTTTCCGACTGAAAATTTCCGCTATCCTTCCCTGTGAAATACTGTGCGCCCCTGCGCAGTCGCCCCCACCCGTAAAACGGGTGGCTCGGGACGCGGGCTATAA
>CAMWFQ010000002.1 GCA_947173495.1 uncultured Lachnospiraceae bacterium
TAAGAATCTCGATACACTCCTGTACGCTTTTCGGGGTTTTGTATAAAGGCTCCCCCACTTTTTTGTAGATAGAAAATTTGTCCTGAAATAACCTCAATCTGTCTGCTCCTTCCTTTTATGCCGGAAAGGAATAGGGAACTGCCTTTTTATTTACAATAAACTGGCTATAAAGCATGGCGTTATTTCCCATGCGGCAATCCCTGTATGCAGAAAGGCCCGGCAAGGGAGCTTTCCGCACTCCCTTCCGGGTCTGATGGTTGATAGTTTCTATATTCTATTCCACAAGCAACAAACCAAGTGGCTGCCTGTGGATATTTGACTTAATGGAATCTCCTTTGTAGATTTCAGCAGCTTTTGTTTCTCTGGTAATCTGCCGCTTTTATATAAATCATTTCAGGCTGGCTTTATGATGTATGGAAATATCCGGGTTGAAATATTTCCATGAAAAAACACACCTAAAAGCTGTATTTAAGTGTGTTTTAATCTGATTTATTTCTTCTTAATTTATAATTCTTCCCACAGAAGTTATCCCTCTGTTCTTTCCTGCATCATACCAGACAGATTACTCACTCTTTCATGAGCTTCCTCTGTTCCAGCATCCTCAGTACCTTATCCGCCCCCGCCTGTGTCTCATTTATAATCTCTTCCGGTGTCATATGGATATGGCGCAGGGAATTGTATTCCCGTATCTTCCTGATATCGTCCACGTCAAAACGGCTGCTTATTTCCGGCTTATTCATCATCATCATCTTCTTCATCCTCCTCTACCAAAAGTGCGGACGGCGGGTAGATCATCAAATCCTTATAACCTTCCAGCGTTGTGATTGTCTTCACGCCCCTTGCCGTCTTCACATTCACGATATGCTTAAAGTTCCATGAGCTTATGATATCACACCCGGCAAGGATTGCCGCCGCTATGTGCTGGCAGTCATCAAAGCTTTTCTGCCGCAGAATGCCAAAGTCAATGAACTTCCCGGCAAGCTCCACGGTATCCTCATCAGCCTTTACCATGGTATAATCAATCTGGTTCAGGTAATCCAACAGCCTGTGCAGCTTTTCCTCACTGCATTCCTGTATCTCATTCATCACAATATTTGAGATACACACCTCATACCTGCCCTTTTTCAGTATCTCCCACAGTTTCAGGGTGTCCTTCATCTTCTCCGGCCATCCTCCTGGTGGAGATAGCTGACCACGGATGTGTCAAGGTATATCTTCTGCTTCCTCATTCATTCCCTCCTGTTCTTATAATATACCACATCTGCCCTCAGATAACCACTGCTACATGTTTCTCCCCGCTGCATTTATTGATCTCATAGACCACGATGTCAGAAATGTATATCTCATACAGGCCTTTTTTAGAGTTCCCATACCTCCTGTGTCTCCTTTATCTGCTCCGGCGCATCCTTCTGGTCAAGGTAGCTGATCACGGATGTATCCAGATATATTTTTATCTTATTCATAAGTTCTCCCTCCTTCTCCTGTCCTGATAATGCCTGTACCATTATTAAAGGATATTTCTCTTTGCCGCTGCCTGTTCCTGTCGCGCCATGCGTTGATCGCGGCATAGCGTATGACGACTTTACAGAAACCATTGAAAAAATACATAATGTGTTCCTTGTATGCTTCTGTGCAATCCATAAAAAATTCCCCCTTTCTCCCACGTGGGGCGGCGCTTGGTTTACAGTTGCATTTATAATCAAAGGGGCGATAGCATTTTAGGCTGTCGCCCCTTGACCATTAAGATTGATTTTGCCATTATCATTTACGGTTAAAATATTCATACAAATCATTTACACAATAAAACACATGATTAGGATTTTCTTTTTCCAAAATATCAGCATTAGAGGATTCCTGCCATGCCGCCGAAAAGCAAATCACGCCTGCCTCTTGGCAGTCTTTTATATCTTGAACCGTATCTCCTATATAACAAAATTCCTCTTTGGAAACAGAATATTTTTTCAAGAGATATTCCATATTCTTTTTCTTGTTCGGGGATATTTCCGAACCGTATAATGTTTCATCAAATATTTTTGACAAGCCCAATTTTTCTAAAGTAATTGTACAGCTTTTTTCTCCTTTCCCCGTAATCAATGCCACGGTAGTATCTTGAAAAATCCCGGAAAAGCCAGTAAAATCAATGATTCCACGGCGAGGGAAGGCATGTACTACGCCACTAGTACACCATTTCTGAAAGAGCCTTGAAATGACAATCCCAAATAAAAAGTAAATCTTGAAAAAGATAATGCGACAGCTTCCCAATATGAAAAAGGTCTGTCGCTATTTTTTTGCAAAACCGACCCAAAGAAGCCAAAGACCAAAAGACAAGCATTATGGAAATGTGCATAACTGGCTATGGAATCCCTATTTCTCTCTTTTATACATAAGCCAAAAACAGGGATAACCCATTAGCAATATATCATTCCGTAGGTGAAACCCTATTTCAAAGAATAATTATAATCGCATTTTTGACACTGTAAAAGGGTGTTCTCATTATCTTCCTTGTGATAAGCACCAGACCATTTGCAAATATTTTGAAGTATAGGAACAACAGAAAGCCCTTTGTCCGTCAAACAATATTCAACACGGGGAGGGATTTCATCATATTGCTGCCGCTTAACTATATCGTCAGAAATCAGCTCTTTAAGAGTTGCCGCCAATACAGCGTCAGTTATGTTTGCCATTTCTTTACGGATAGAACTATACCGCAAAGTACCTTTTTCAGCTAATACACAAATTACTCTGGATTTCCATTTACCGCCAAAAACGGTTAGACCATACTCCAAAGGACACCGAATATCTTTTTCTAATTTTGGTTTATACATTGTCACCGCTCCTTTCTACGCTATTATAACTAATTAACTATGAATTTTCCAGTTACTATTAAATTTGTTAGTGACTCATAAATTTGCTTATATCTTCCCATATAGAAGCCGGGGAATTATAATTGACCCAAGCTCAAACGGAAGCAAAAAAATAAAATGGAGGAAATTGAAATGAACGTAAAGGCTTATTTGGAAATCACAATGAAAATCAAAGAGGAAAACCGCCCGGCGGCAGCAAAGGTTTATACCGATTACCGTCAGCCGTTCCTTGACACGATTGAGGGAGCATTGACAAAAGACCTGCTTATTCGTGATGAAGATGTGCAGGTGCTTCACGGATTTGACAGTGTTGAACACGCACAGGCATATCTTTCCAGTGCTATGTTCCAAAATGATGTATTTGTAGGGCTGAAACCGCTTTGGAGCGCAGACCCCGATGTAAAGATTTATGCTGTTGCATAATACCTTACCTTGATGAACCAACCGAAACAGACGAGCGATAAAATGAACGCGCTTTATCTTTGCCGTTATTGACACTTTCGCCTGTTTACAGCCAAACCCAAGGGGCGGAAGCAATGAGTGCTGCCGCCCCTTTTCAACATAAAGGCAACTGTCGAGGAGGAAACAACAGATGTGTGAGCCGAATTTAGAAGAACCGGCAAGCCTGCCGGGAGTTGATAAAGAAAAAAAGTTAGGCACAGAGCCAGTCGGTAATCTATTTGTAACATTGGCAATCCCCTCTATTATTTCACAGATTGTCAATCTGCTGTACAGTGTAGTAGACCGAATGTATGTAGGACATATTTCTGAAACTGGTACGATTTCTTTAACCGCTTTAGGCGTATGTGTGCCAATTATTACTCTTGTTTCATCATTTGCACAGCTTGTTAGTAGTGGAGCTGCCCCCCTTGCCTCAATACAGCTGGGGAAAAAGCAAAAAGAACGGGCAGAGCAGATATTAGGCAATTCTTTTACTGCCATGCTTCTTATGGCGGTTATATTAACCGTTATCTTACTTTCTTTTACAAAGCCGATTTTGACAATATTCGGTGCAAGCGAATCTACCATGCCATATGCAGCGGAATATCTCCGTATCTATGCTTGTGGAAATGCCTTTGTATTATTAACATTGGGATTAAACGCTTTTATTACTGCACAGGGATTTTCAAAAATCAGTATGATTACAGTATTGATTGGGGCAACTGCAAACATCATTCTTGACCCGATATTTATTTATATTTTCAAAATGGGGGTAAGCGGAGCTGCCTATGCTACTATTGTTTCACAAGCTCTTTCTGTCATGTGGGCGTTTCGTTTTTTTATGAAGCGCAAGGGCATTCTTGAATTGAAGATAAGGTATATGAGATTGCGGGCAAATATCATTTGTCCGGCTCTTGTATTAGGGTTAGCCCCGTTTATCATGTTTGCAACAGAAAGCATACTTGTATTAACTTATAATTCTTCTTTACTCAAATATGGTGGAGATATGGCTGTAGGAATGATGACTATTCTCTCTACACTTATGCAGTTTCTTATGCTTCCGGCACAGGGACTTGCACAAGGGGCACAGCCAATTATAAGTTATAACTATGGTGCTGGTAACGCATTTCGTGTAAAAGAAACTTTTAGGTTGTTAATCATGGCAGCGTTTGGGGTAACGCTTGTTATATATCTGGTATTTATGTTTGCTTCTAAACTTGTAATTCTGCCTTTTACACCCGACCCCATACTAACGGAAATGACGATTTGGGGAATACGAATTTATTTTTCGGCTGGTGTCCTTATTGGGATACAAATGGCTTCCTTACAATCCTTAATGGCACTGGGAAAAGCGGGAGCGTCCACGTTTCTGTCATTACTTAGAAAAGTTTTCCTTTTGATACCATTTATTTATAGTTTTCCATTGTTCATGGAAAACAAGGTACAAGCAATCATTTTAGCAGAACCGATTGCAGATGTCATAGCTGTATTAACCACAATAATTGTTTTCATCTTCCAATTTAGCAGGACACTAAAGAACATGGCTATTTCCCATGAATAGCTGCTTAAAAGCCATACGGCTATGTAATACTTTTTGGCAAAGGAGATTGGAACGTATGAAAACAATAAAACTTGTTGTTCCTACTATGGAGCATAAAAAACTGTTATGAATTTTCGACAGGAATTTCTAGATTCATTCATATTTTCCGGTGCTGACAGGAAATCCGGCGCCTTTATATCCAAACGTTTTTCCCTTTCTCCCTGCAAAATGCCCGAAATACAATACCTGTCTACCGCTTCAAGAAAATAAGATATTTTTATCGCCATTCCTGCCAGTTGGAGCTTGTCAGCCTCCGCGGCATTCTCATAAGCATCCCGCGCCGCTTTTGCCATATTTTTTAAGATGCTCCGTGTGCAGGGAACCGGTGATAAATATTTCCGGAAGCCTTCTCCCTGCTCCCCAAACCACTTAATGGGAAGCCCTGCCGCAAGGATAACGGAAGCGCTGCATAAGCCCCTGCCCTTCAATTCCTTTGCCAGCGCCGCCAGCGTCAGGATATAATAATCTTCATGTTTCCTATATTTGCTTAACCCTTGGCAGGACTTTTAGGCACAAACTTCCTGTTTTGGCATCTCCTGCGTTTTTTGGATAAATCCATTGGTCATTACAATTTTCCTGCCATAGCAGAAAAAATATGCAGTCTGTCAATGTGCCTATGACAAGCGGCTTAAAAGAATATTGATTTCCCCTTTAATTATTTATTGCAAAATAATGTTCCAGAGCGTACTCAAAATGAGTATTAAACTTCATTGCCGCTTTTTGGCTAAGGGGCTCTTCGGGCTTTATCATATCAAAGGCGTGCATATTCGTTTGATAGATATCCATATCAGCCTCCACACCGGCTTTTTTAAGGTTCTCAATAAACGTACAGGTTTCCGAATAGAAAGGCTCCCCATCTCCAACAAACGTGTATGCAGGCGGCAGACCGGAGTAATCATTCTGCCTTGCCGGTGCCGCATAAGGCGATACCACTTCTTTCGCATGTTTTCTTAAGTATACCTTCCATGCCATGTGGTTTCTTCTGGTATTCCATACTTTTCCGTGATTATCTGCTGAGGATTCCGTATCAAAGTTATCAAGCATCGGGTACAAAGGCATTTGATAGGCAATATTGACCTCCCTTCTATCTCTCGCCAGCATGCACAGGGCTGCACAAAGACCGCCGCCTGCGCTTTCCCCGCCCGCCATGATCTGATCCTTATTTATCCCCAAATCATCCTTATGTTTTTTCAGGTACAAAAGCGCGTCATAACAGTCCTCTATGGCTGCCGGATAGGGCGCCATAAAAGAAAGCCGGTAGCCGGGAGAAATCACCACAGCACCGTATGTTTTCACCAGATCAACCGCTCTGGACATATGGACCATTTCCTTCATCCCTGTCATATAGCCGCCGCCATGAATCCACAGGATTCCCGGTGCATTCTTATGGCCAGATTTAGGAGATAATACAAGAGCAGAAATATATTTTCCGTCTTTCCGTAGTATTCTTATTTTTGTGCAGTTGATTTCTTTATCAGGAAAAAGTCTGTACATAGAAATCGCTCCTGTCTTTTCTCTCACCACTCCTGCAAACATTGTCGTACTTCCTTTTTTCATGATTTCATATGCTCTTTGTACTTCCTCTTTTGTATCATACATAATAGTCAGAAAATTAGAATAGCACGTTTGAAATTCAATATCCACATGGTCACTCATGATGACTCTTCGGTCGCCCAATATAAGCTCCGAATGGTATATATATGCGGTCCCCGTTGGTATCTCCACATCCCCGGGCAAGGAGCATCCCTTTATCATGGAAGCCTGTGTAATTGATCAAAGCAAATTTATAATATGGCACTGCCTACCCAAACGTCAAGAAAAAGTTGTCATCGGCTGTTCAACGCAGCCCGTTTTATATCATTTTAAAACGATTGAAGATGTCCGAATTGCAGCACATAAAAAAGCAAGTGAATTTCATATTAACTATGTAACAAATATAAGCGGCAAATACGAACGCCCTATGTTGGAAGTGGGTATGAGACATATTCAATTTGCCATGGTTGTTATCGGTCAGATAATCTCGCTTTTCGGCAATGCCATACTGCGCTTTGCCTCTTTATCTGCTTCGCGAGACGGACTCATCGTCTCTTTTCGGCGCGGTAACAGCCTGCTCATTTATCCCAATGGTGATTTTCTCTCCTTGGGGGAGTTATTGCCGACAGAAAAAACAAACGGAATATTATGGTGGCGCTTGATTTTACAACTGCGGCAATAATTTTGATCTTCAGCTTTGCTCTGGGAAAAGTTTTGCTTGTTCCTCTGATGATAGCTGTGCTATGATACTGTATGGAATTTCCGGAATTTATCAGCCCGCTGTTCAGGCAAGCATACCGCTTATTGCAGAAAACAATTTCTTATGCAGGGCAATGCAGTGATAAATATGGTAAGCACCCTTGCTGGACTGCTGGGACCGATCATAGGCGGCGTTCTGTTTGGCGCGACGGTTTTGGCTATGTCGGTTTCGCTATATTCCAAAAAGATTTTTGCGGTTCTTGAAAAGGAATCCATGGAGGATTATTATGAAAATCGAATACAGGCGGACAAAAGATTTTACTGCCACTGAATTACAGCGATTGTTCTTATCGGTCAAGTGGGAATCTGGAAACTATCCTGAAAAACTTGTCCGGGCAATGCGCAATTCAACACAGGTCATCTCTGCGTGGGACGGAAGCAAGCTGATTGGGCTGGTTCGGGCTCTGGACGACGGTGAAACGGTTGCCTTTTTGCATTATCTTCTGGTAGACCCTGCCTATCAAGGCCAGCATATTGGGGATGAATTGATGAATCAGATCATGCAATGCTTTGAAAACCTTTTGTATGTGAAGGTTATGCCGTCTGACCCCAAAACCATTGCATTTTATAAGCGATATGGTTTTCAGCAGTATGACAACTACTCAGCAATGGTGCGAAAGAACTTTTTGTAAAACATAATAAAACAATTTCAAATGCTCTCCTATATTGGATTTCAAGTCTCTCCATTCTCTCTTAAGTGATAAATATCAGATTGCAAAAGAATTATACTGTTTGGTATATCAAAATTCCAAGCTGTCCGAATTCAAAAGAAAATACTTCATTCCCATGATGACAAATCCTTCTTCATTTCTCCAGGGTTTTGCCGTTCCACCTACAATCACTATTTTCTTAAAGGAATCCGGAATATTACGCAGAGAATGAAATTCCTGCGACTGCTTTTCCTTTGATGCCATATCATAGGTCACCTGAATATAATATCTCTGGCTTCCCTGGTTCACAACAAAATCAACCTCAAGCTGCCTGCGTACGCGTTTTCCTTCCTGATCTTTTCCATACATATCAATAATGCCTGTATCAACATGATATCCGCGAATCAGCAATTCGTTATAAACGATATTCTCCATAATATGGGTCGGCTCCTGCTGCCGAAAATTCAATCTTGCATTTCTGAGACCCACATCAGTAAAATAATACTTTAACTTCGCACCAACATATTTTCTTCTTTTAATATCATAACGATTGGATTTTGAAATCAGGAACGCTTCCTCAAGATAATTAATATGTTTGGATATTGTTTTATTCGTATAGCTAATCTGGCGTTCACTTGCAAAGGTATTCGAAATCCGGGTTGGATTTGTCGGAGCCCCGATGGCAGATGCCAGAATATCAACCAGCGTATTCAAATCGTCCATACTTTGAATACCATTTCTTTCCACAACATCCTTCAGGTATACGTTTGTGAAAATATTTTTCAAATATTCTGCCTTCTGGCGTTCCGTCTGAAATCCGGCAACCTGCGGCAGTCCTCCATAAATCATATAATCGTTCCATGCATCCTCATATTCTCCATCATAAACAGAATAGAATTCTGCAAAAGAAAGAGGATAAATTCTGATTTCATCTCCCCTTCCCCGAAACTCTGTTACAATGTCACTGGACAGAAATCTGGAATTGCTGCCTGTCACATAGATGTCAATATTACTGATACGGAGCAGGCTGTTCAGTACCTCTTCAAATCGAGGCATAAATTGTATTTCATCTAAAAGCAGATAATATCTTTCATCGTCTTTTACTGCAGTTTTCACGTGCTGATAACATATTTTTGGATCTCGTAATTCTTCATTTGCAATACCATCCAGCGCAATCTCAATGACATGGTCTTCATCTACGCCATTTTTCAGTAAGTATTTTTTAAATATTTGAAAAAGTAAAAATGATTTTCCACATCTTCGTATGCCTGTAATCACCTTTATCATTCCATTATCTTTTCTCAGAATAAGCTGCTGAAGGTAACCATTTCTTTCAATTTCCATTCTGCTACTCCTTGTTTTTGTGCAAATACACACTTTTAAGTAATCTTATTCTACTATAAGCAGAATCTTATTTCAATATGTCATTCCTATTTTTTGTGTATTTACACAATTTTATGTAATCAAGAAGTAAAACGGGAAATCGGAGCAATCGTGTCAATCGAATGACCCGATTGTGACCTGATTTGACCCGATATTTTCATTGTGTTATGTTCTTTGCGCACCATGTTGATTTACAATTCCAGACTATTGGGATTCAAAAGGAAGTCCATGATTCCTATCACAACAATTCCTTCCTCATTCCGCCATAATTTGATTCTGTCCTTAACTACAATGATTTTTTTGAAAGAATCGCCAATATGCACCAACGATTTCTTTTCCTGATTCATTTTTTCGCTATCCGGAATCGCAAATGCAGACTGGATATAATATCTTTGGCTTCCGCGGTTGCAGACAAAATCCACTTCCAGCCGTTTGCGTACAAGCTTCCCTTTTCCATCGCGTTCAGAATGTTCTACAATACCGACATCGACATGGAAACCTCTGACCAGTAATTCGTTGTAGATGATGTTCTCCATAATATGCTTTTCTTCCTGTTGTCTGAAATTAAGCCTGGCATTGCGCAGCCCTACATCCGTAAAATAATATTTAAAGGGGAAAGCAATATACTTTTTCCCTTTAATATTGTACCGTTCTGCTTTGCTGATAAAAAAGGCATCCTCCAGATAACTGATATAAAGACCGATAGTTTTATCGCTGACACCTATTCCATTGCTGCTGAAAGTATTTGCCAGTTTTGTCGGATTCGTCAGAGATCCCACCGCCGATGCAAGGACACCCACCAGATCTGCCATGACATTGTCTCCACGCAGCTTGTTACGTTCTTCGATATCCTTTAGATACAGCTCGCTGCACAAGTCAGTCAGATATTTTGCCTTTAATTCCTCCGTTTTCCTACTGAGTATCAGCGGCAGCCCTCCATATGTGTAATAATCCAGCCATGCATCATATTTATCCCCGGAATATGCCGAAACATATTCCGAAAAGGACAGCGGATATACCCGGACTTCGTCACCACGCCCACGAAATTCTGTCAGCACATCAGAAGAAAGAAATTTTGAATTACTTCCTGTTACATAAATATCCAGATTCTCCTTTCGGTTTAAACCGTTGAGTACTGACTCAAATCCTTTACACATCTGGACTTCATCCAAAAAGACATACCACATGCTCTCATCAGTTATATGCTTTTTCACATAACTGTTTAACTGTTTGCTGTCACGCAAGTCTTCATAATCCTCGTCATCTAACGGAATCATGATAATCCTGGATGCATCTACGCCGGAATCCAACAGATATTGATAATATAGCTTGAACAGAAGATAAGATTTTCCACATCTCCTAATACCGGTAACTACCTTGATCAAGCCATTTTCGCGACGCTCAATCAGCCTCTTTAAATATATTTCCCGCTTAATAACTACCATTTTCTCTCCTTACTTCGAAATTCTGTAAAATGTTGCATTTTCCCGAAGTAAAGCTTTGGCTAATCAAAAGCCGGATTCATTGCCTTATAAGCACTTAAGCACCTCCCCGATATCCCCGTCAATACAGATTGACTGCCGTTGAATTTCTGTCGGGCAAGCTGCCTCGCTATAATTGATGCAGGCATAAACAGCTTCCCTGTTTTTCGCCGTCATCTGCCAGAAAGGGTACTTGATGATTCCCGGGGTGTTATGTTCTTTGCGCACCATACTTTGAAATTATCTTTACTATATGCTTACTTCTCCAGAAGCCATTCCGCAATATCGCAGACTTCAATACCTTCATATGTGTATTTCGGATGTTTTGTTCTGGCAATTACTTTTTTAGGATACGCATCCCGTATGCTTAAAAGCGGTGCAACTTCCCGTTTAAAGGTATCTTCGCCGACAATATTGTCACTGACCTGAATATATATTTTCTCACTTCCACGCTGTGCCACAAAATCAATTTCTTTTTGATACAGTTTTCCCACATAGACATCAAAGCCTCTTCGAAGAAGTTCCATGCAGACAATATTTTCATATATCCGTCCATAGTCCATGTTCCTGCTGCCCAAAACCGCATAGCGGATACCTGTGTCGCACAGATAAAACTTATCCAGAGACTCCAGATACTTCCTCCCCCGGATATCGTATCTCTTAATGTCATAAAAGACAAACGCATTGCACAGATATTTGATATACTTTCCAACTGTCATATGGTTGGTGGCAATCTTGTTTTCGGACAGGATATTGCTCACCTTATTGGGAGAAGTCAGATTACTGACATTATCCATCAGAAATTCACTGAGCCGCTGCAGCACCATAGTATCGGGAAGATGATACTTCTGTACAAGATCCCTGGTCACGATTGTTTCGTAAACCTCTTTTATATAATTTATTCTGTCTGTCTCGGTTCGATATACATAAGACCCCGCCAGTCCGCCGTTCAAGGAATAATCTTCAAAAAGCCGTTCTCTGTCTTTGATGTCATTATAATATTCACAATATTCCTCAAAGCTGAAAGGAAATACCGGAATCTCGATATATCGACCGGTAAAAAGCGTCGCCAGATCCGCACTTAACAAAAATGCGTTTGAACCGGTAAGATAAATGTCATACTTTCTTTTTGCATACAGACTGTTGACGGCCAGCTCAAATCCGGGACACATCTGCACCTCATCCACAAAGACATAATTTGCCTTTCCTGCCTGATACCGCTCCTCCACATAATGATGAAGCGCATGATACTCTTTGATTTCCTCAAATGCCAAATCCATGTAATCCACATAAATAATATTAGCATCGTTAAAATGATTCCGTAGATATTCTACATAAGCCTGCATCAACTGAGATTTCCCGGAACGCCTGATTCCTGTAATGATTTTTATGTCCGGGGTATCCTTCAAATTAATCATTCTGTCCAGATATTGTTTTCTCAAAATTGTCTTCATATATTTCCCCGCTTTCAAAAATATAATTTTTTTATTCTTTTGAAATCATTATATCCTGTATGACGTAAAAAATACAATGACTTTCCTTTCAAAACACAAATTATTTTCACTTTTTGAAAGTGTCTTCGAAACAAATGATGATATTACAAATGAACAAAGTAACTGGCTCTGTTGTCTTATAATTGTTCGAGTACCTTCCCAATATCTGCATTGATACAGATGGAGCGGTCTCTGATTTCCGTTGGTGCGCCGGCTTCCCCTAAATTGACACAGGCATAGACTGCCTTTGGATTCCCCTCTGTCATCTTCCAGAAAGAAAATTTCACTATGCCCGGGGTGTTATAACCTACGCCAAGTTCCAAAAACAGGATTCTTTGATTTTTCCTTGTCCGCAGGAAATTCTCGTACCGCCCCGCTGCCAGATGCCAGCCTTCGTCCTCCACAAATTTATCATCCGAACGCAGGTTCATGGTAAGAGGCTTGCCGCAGTGTGGGCATACCGGCAATAATTCTGTCGGGATCCGCATATCCGTCTGCCGCTCCAGCATCTGACGAATAACAGTCTCATTTTCAAAAGTCTCCGTGCAGCAGGGTTCGCTGCATTGAAACAGCCCGTAATCACCCTGTGTGTAAAACAGCCTCTTTTTGTCAAATCCCGCCTTTTGAAAGCAGTGATCCACATTGGTTGTAATCACAAAATAGTCTTTGTGTTTTACCAGATCCAAAAGCGCCTGATAGACCGGCTTCGGTGTGTCCATATAACGATTGATATAGATATAACGGCTCCAATATGCCCAATGCTCTTCCGGTGTCTCATATGGATAAAAACCGCCGGAATACATATCATGAAAGCCGTATTTTTGCTCAAAGTCTGAAAAATACTTTTCAAATCTCTCTCTGGTATAAACAAATCCGGCGGAAGTAGAAAGACCTGCGCCTGCTCCGATTACAACGGTATCGGCAGATTGGAATGCTTCTTTCAGGCGGTTAATCTGCCCGGAGCAGTTTTTTGTAGATTTCGTAATCGACATCCCTGAAAACATTAAATATCACCTCAATTTCACTTTTTGTCTGCCTTCTGTATTCTTTGACTGTCTGTACTGCAATCTCCGCCGCCTTATCATTTGGAAAATGAAACTCACCCGTGGATATACAGCAGAAAGCAATGCTTCTGACTGAATTTTGCTCCGCAAGCGTAAGACAGGAACGATAACAGGAGGCAAGCAGCGTCTTGTCACTTTCTGTCAGCCTGCCCTGAACAATCGGGCCAACCGTGTGTAGGATATATTTACATGGCAGGTTAAACGCCGGTGTAATCTTCGCCTGTCCTGTTTCTTCTTCATGTCCCTGTTTCTCCATAATATCTGCACAGGCAAGCCGAAGCTGAACGCCTGCAAAGGTATGAATGGCATTATCAATGCACCCATGACAGGGATGGAAACAGCCGAGAAGCTGTGAGTTTGCAGCATTGACAACCGCATCGCACCCAAGCGTTGTAATATCCCCCTGCCAAAGATAGAGCTTATCCCTTTCAGGCATCAAATCTTCCAGCAGCGTAATCCCTTTCCGCATGGTTTCCTCCTGCAAATACTCGTCCTGTACCTGCAGAAATTTCTCTGATACAGGCTCCGGCATACGGATGTTAAAAAGCGAACGCAGAAGTCTCTTTTGCCCGCCGGCGTTCTCCGGAATCTGTATATCCGCATATTGGGACCGCTCCCGGAGCAATTCTTTGATTAGAAAAATTCTTCTTTCTGTTTGATTCATTTGCCGCCTCCTTTCCAAACAAACTGCCTTGACAGGGCAGTTTTCATAACAGTTTCCTGCCCTCTGTATCTCATATTTTACTGATTTTTTTACATTCCGCCAGTACGCACTTTTTTATTACCTGGTCACTTTTTTGTGACCTTTGGGTCGTCGCAGGACTCTTTCAGAAATGTCATATACTAAATTTATTGAAAAACATTGAATGCTGCAATATAATAGGAATGTAACATTCAAATATGATGTAATGAGCGTTAGCGAGAAGAATGTGCTCGCACATTCGGCGAGCGGCGAATGGTGATCATGAATCGCAGATTCATGATATAATATATATGGGAAGAGGATTCATATGCTGACGAAAGATGAAATGCCGGCCTGCCCTGTAGCAACAACCGTACAAATGATAGGAAGTAAATGGAAACTGCTTATTATGCGTAATCTTCTTGTCCGCCCGTGGCGATTTAATGAATTGAAGAAAGATCTGGAAGGCATCAGTCAAAAGGTATTGACTGACAGCCTTCGCTCTATGGAGGACGACGGTATTGTCATTCGCACCGTATATCCCGAAGTTCCGCCCAGGGTCGAATACTCATTAAGCGAACTCGGCGAATCCATGCGTCCGATAATGGCTTCTATGGAACAATGGGGGCTGGCATATCAAAAAGCTACTCATAAATAACCTTTTTCATTCGAATCGCCATATACTGTTTCTCCGGCATATCGATCTTAATGCTTCCTGAATACACCCCCGGCAGCTTCCGGATTGTCATATTCCACGTATCAATCAACTCAATTTCATAAGAATATCCCTCCGTCAATTCATATGTCCGGAAAGCAGGCTTAAAAAAGCCGAAATAATACAGGAAATAGGATTTATCTGCTTTGCATAAACACGGAACATCCCAGTTGGCCTCCTGAATATCCGGTGTAACCTTTAATGGAGAAACATCTTCTGGTGTGTCTGCCATAATCTCCTTTAAAAAAGCAATTCGTTCAGGACAGGTACCATACAGTTTTCCGCCATGAGACCACCAGATCTGCTCATGCTGCACATAAACTTCGCCGTGAGAAAGATATCCGCCCCGTATACAGCCTTCCCAAAATCTCCGCGTCAGCTCCTCGCCCGTTATATTCCCCCATCCAAAATTGATATTACCCTCATAAGCACATTCATCCACCACAATCGGCTTATGATAAATCCCGCGCCATTCGCTGACCGCTTCTGCAGTCTTGTATACATCAATACGCTGTATGCTTACATGAGTGATCCACGGACGTGTGTGATCATATAATTTCACACAATTATGAATAGATCTCAGATGCCCGTAGGAATCTCTTCTCATAACAAGGCGGGCATACAACTCCCAGTCTTCCACAGATTTCCACGGAAGCAGGTCAAACTCATTTGCCATAGACCACCACACATTTTTAAAATGACACAAGCGGTCTACTGCATATTTCAAATAGAACATATCTGTTTCCCGATCCATTTTGGAGAATCCCCACTTATCATAGGGGTGAAGCAAAATCACATCCGCTTCTATCCCCAGTTCATCTAAACGGCTGATACACTTTTCCAGCTTATCCCAAAATTCCGGATAAAAACGCGACAGATCAAATCCATCTTCTTCATTCCCCTCGAACGCATAACAGGGAGGATTTACCGTATTATAAGTATAAAATTTAGGGAAAATACACATCCTCACTTTATTAAAACAGGAATTCTTTAATGTTTCCAGCGTCTGCTCCTGAATCGCCTCCGGCTGGTTGATCCATGCATAGCAGGTAGTGCCGAAAGGCTGGAATCTTGTACCATCCTCATACGAAAAATGATAGTTGTCCTCTTCAGAAGAAATACTTCGCGGGCGAATCTCACTCTTTAATAATACCCGTCCATGATTCCCCTCTTTTGCCGGCATGCAGTCACACACCAGTTCCATCTTATCAAGCGCAGGATCGTTAGACCTTGTAACTGCAGTCCATTTCCCCGGTTTTGCAGGCATAAAGCGAACTTTATAGTTTCCATTTCCACAATAAAACCCGTTTACTTCTATCTTCTCGGAATCATTCATGAAATCTGCTTTCAGCCAGATATCTTTATATGGATTTCCCTGATCCGTTCCGGTTAAATCAGCTTCAAAAATTCTAAATTGCTCTGTCATTCTTCTCTCCTTATATTTTTTACTATTCTCAGATTGTATTTATGAGACTGCTGATCTCTCATAAAATATCTTATTGCAAAATATGAACTATGTCAAAAGAATGCTGCAGGAACCTGGCCCGGAACTTTAAAAGATATTTTTAACGATTAAACCAATCGCTTATATCAATCTCAAAATGATCTTTCCCCGGATAATCGGCTTCGCTGAAACAGTTATATTGATCCAGATAAGGGGAATAGGTAGATACTGTAAGCTGCTTTTTGTTTTCGTCAATCGTCAGCAGACGCATAAAGCCGTTTCCTCCATTGGGCGTTTCCTGATAATCTGCCAGAAGCTGATATACTGTCCTGTCCGTTATGCCGTCATGATTATCGTCTAACTCGTCCCGGCAGTATTCCGCATTATGATTATGTCCGCACAGGACCAGATGGACATTGGGATTTTTTCGGACAATTTCATCGAACAGCCTCTCTCCCGCATCACTGCGTGTTCCGTTTTTATTCATATAGTCGTGGGTTGTCAGAATGGCGGGTATTTCTGAGTGCTCTTTCAGTATCGCATCCGCCCAGGCCATCATTTCCGCATCCGGCCAGACTCCTAATGCAAGGACAAGATAACTCTGTGACCCGGTATCGATCATCTGCGCGCTTGCTTCTCCTTCACGATAGAACCAGACAGCATCGCCTTTGGCGATCCGTCCGGAAAAACGATCTGCCCCGAAATAGGACAGAAAATTCTCATAAGAGTTTCCCGAATCCGTCAGATCATGATTACCAGCCAGAATACTGTAGGGAACGGAACCATCCAGATACCCCATAGCCGCATCTGCCTGGAGCCATTGTGTGGAATCACCGGTCTCGTCAACCACATCACCGGTATGGAATACAAATTTTATGTTTCTGTCATCTGCATTTTCTGAAATCCATTTTGTCATGGCTTCATACACTTCCGGAGCGTTTTCACTGTAAAACTGTGTATCTGTCATCCATGCAAAAGTATATTCTTCCTGTATATTCGTACTTATAGCAGGTGTTTTAACCAAATTTACATTATAATCGGTGTAAAACGATGCCGGTGAACTGATATAGGGAACATTCTTCTCCACAAAAATTGCCTTATCCGTTTCTCTGCCGCAGCCCATCATACACAGAGACGTCATAAGCATACCAATTTCCACAAAAAACAGCTTCATTTTCTTTTTCATATTAACACTTCCCTTTCCTTTCTGTTATCATTTATAAATAAAGTAAAACGAATATTTAACATTCACATAAACAGAAGTTAAACGAAATGTAAAATCAGTTCATCATTTTGAAAATATAAGGGTTACAGGTGTCCCCGCAACCACAGCACTTTCCAGGCTGCTCTTCGCGTGGTGGTATCCTGTCTGAATCGTTATGTCCCCAAAGCCTTGCAGGTATATCGAATCACGACAACACAGATCACAAATGTCAGCAGATCCGAAACCGGCATGGAATACAGCACCCCATTCAGTCCAAACCACACAGGGAGCAGCAGGGCAAACCCAACGCCAAACAATACCTCCCGCACCATAGAGATCATGGTGGAGGCGAAAGCCTTCCCCAGAGACTGCAGATAGATGAAAGTGCCTTTGTTCACCGTGGCCAGCACCATCATGCACAGATAAATCCGGAAACATTTTACCGCATATTCCGTATAGTACACACTCTCATTGGCTGCACCGAAGATGCCGATGAGCTGCTCAGGGAACAGCTCCACAATCAGCAGAGCCACTGCCCCCGCAACGGCCTCCGCAGTCAGCAGCCGGACAAACAATGCTTTGGCACGATCCTTCCGCCCCGCTCCAATGTTGTAGCCTACCACCGGGATACAGCCTGCCGCCAGTCCCACAGCAATGGAAATGACGATCTGGAAGAACTTCATCACAATGCCCAGCACAGCCATGGGAATTTGTGTATACTGCGCCTGTCCGAAAACGGGGTCAATGGCGCTGTATTTCAGCGTCATGTTCTGGATCGCCGCCATAGCCATCACCAGAGAGATCTGGGACAGGAAGCTGCAGAGCCCGAGAGGAAGATATTTCTTGGCCAGAACGCTGTGGAGCCTGAAGCTGCCTCTTTCCAGCCGGACGGCATTCATATGGCACAGATACCAGAGAGCCAGAGCAGCGGTCAGCACCTGCCCCAGCACCGTAGCCACTGCCGCGCCCATCATGCCCCATCGGAAAACAAAAATGAAAACCGGGTCCAAAATGATATTGACTAACGCCCCTGCCAGCGTGGATGCCATGGCAAACTTAGGACTTCCGTCCGAACGAATGACTGGATTAAGGGCCTGCCCAAACATATAAAAGGGGATGCCCACCGTGATCCAGAAAAAATATTCTTTTGCATGATGATAGGTCTCCGCATTGACCTGCCCGCCAAACAGAGTCAGGATCGGCTCCTGCAGGATCAGATAAAGCGCCGTCAGTACCAGGCTGGCAGTAATGCACAGCAGGACTGCGCTGCCAATGCTTTTATGGGCAGCCTCTTTGTTTCCCGCCCCCAGGCTGATACTGACGAAGGCACAGCAGCCGTCTCCGATCATCACCGCAACAGACAGCGCCACCACCGTCAGCGGAAAGACCACCGTATTGGCGGCATTTCCGTAGGAACCCAGATAGTCCGCGTTGGCAATAAATATCTGATCTACGATGTTGTAGAGCGCGGCCACCAACAGGGAGATCACACAGGGAACGGCATATTTTGCCATCAGTCTGCCCAGCCGTTCCGTTTCCAGAAATGAATTTGCTTTTGTTTCCATAACTTCCTCCTTAATAAGCACCAAAAAAGCGGCGGCCCATGCAGTTGGATTTATACCACATGGGCCACACACTGTTTTGGCTATAATAAAATCGAGTAGGGGGATGCTTTTTTCCCCTACTCGCCGCGCGCCCCATGCGCCGCTTTAGCGGCATGCTTCCTCTGCATGGGGCTGCGCATACAAAAAACAACGTGTAGCGGTCAACCGGATTTATGCGGTAACGCTACACGTTGCATTGTTAATATAACACTTCGTATTTCGAAAAGTCAAGACTCAGTTTCCTGAAAATATTTCTTTTTCGATCCCTTACAGTATTTACTACCGCTGTCCGGGAGAAGCATCCTTGCCGGAAATCCTTATTTCCGCAAAGTTTCCGGCTTTGGCGGATGGCAGGCTCCATTCATGGCGCAGCCCGCACATCCGCAGCCACAGGATGATTTTCCTTTCCTCTTACTCCGTACCATACTGACAAGAATCGCCGCCACCACGAGAACTAAAATCGCACTGATAATGATTGTCGCCATATTTTCCACAAACCATGTAAGCATTGAAATCCCTCCTGCCATTATAATCTTTCATCGGACAGGGAATTGGACTTTTTCCCTGTCCGTCTTACAGCATATTTCTTCAATCCCCCTGTTCATCCAAATATTTCGGATGTTTTTCAGGTATTCACGTTATAAATCTGCCATTTTCACCTTTCTCGTCAGCTTTGTCGCCTCTTTATAGGGCCTGAACAGCATATAAATCATGCTGCCAAGAATTACAATGGCCGCCAGCAGACCAATCACATTCAGATTTCCTGTAAATGCCGAACCGATCTGGTATACCATCAGCGCCACCCCGTAAGCCAGCCCGCACTGGTACCCGATTGCAAACCACGTCCATTTCGCACTGTTCATCTCCCGCTTGATGGCTCCGATTGCCGCAAAGCACGGGGCACACAGAAGGTTGAACACCAGGAAGGAGTATCCCGCAACCATGGTAAAGTTTGCTCCAATCTCTGGCCACCCGCCGGGATAAAGGATTCCCATGGTGCCGACGATATTCTCCTTCGCCACAAGCCCTGTAATGGAAGCCACCGCCGCCTGCCAGTTCCCCCAGCCGAGCGGTATGAAAATCCATGCAATCGCGCTTCCCACCGCTGCAAGGAGCGACTGGTCCATCTCCTCCTCGCCAAGCATCCGGAAGCCTTCCGCAGTAAATCCAAAGTAAGTCGTAAACCAGATCACAATGGTGGAGAGCAGGATAATCGTCCCCGCCTTCTTGATAAAGGACCAGCCCCTCTCCCACATGGAGCGCAGCACATTGCCTGCTGTGGGCATATGGTAGGCCGGAAGCTCCATGACGAAAGGAGCCGGATCGCCGGAAAACATTTTCGTCTTCTTTAACATGATACCGGAAACGATAATCGCCGCCATACCCACGAAATACGCGCTGGTCGCCACCCAGGCGGAGCCGCCGAAGATTGCTCCCGCAACCATGGCGATAAAGGGCACCTTCGCGCCGCAGGGGATAAAGGTGGTCGTCATAATCGTCATTCTGCGGTCCCGCTCGTTCTCGATCGTCCTCGACGCCATGATGCCCGGAATGCCGCAGCCGGTACCGATGAGCATGGGGATAAAGGACTTCCCGGACAATCCGAATTTGCGGAAAATACGGTCAAGCACGAATGCGATACGCGCCATATAGCCGCACGCCTCCAGGAAAGCCAGAAGCAGGAACAGGACAAGCATCTGGGGCACAAAGCCAAGCACCGCTCCCACACCTGCCACAATGCCGTCATTGATCAGCCCTGCCAGCCAGTCTGCCGCACCTATCGCTTCCAGTGCATTTCCCACAAGCACCGGAATTCCCGGAACCCATACGCCGTATGCCGCCGGGTCAGGCTCGCCGCCATACTGCTCCGTCACCGCAAGGGCAGCCTCGTAATCCGCAAGGGAAGCCGTCTCCACCGTCACCTCCAGGGTTTCCTCGTCCTCTACCTCATAAGGGAAGTCTCCTGCAGGAGCCGCACCGTTTTCTTCCACATAAGCGTCATAGCCGTCCACAATCAGCGCCGCGTCTCCATATTCCTCAGCCGCCTCTCCATAAGCGGAGGAGCCGATGCCGAGCAGGTGCCACCCGTCTCCGAAGAGCCCGTCGTTTGCCCAGTCCGTAGCGTTTGCCCCTATCGTCACCATGGATATGTAGTACACAAGGAACATAACCGCCGCAAATATCGGAAGCCCTAAAAACCGGTTTGTGACAATCCTGTCAATCTTGTCGGAGTTTGTCAGCTTTCCCGCGGATTTTTTCTTTAAACAGCCTTTGATAATGCTTCCGATATAAATATACCGCTCGTTGGTGATGATGGATTCCGCGTCGTCGTCCATCTCCTCCTCCACTGCCTTAATGTCCGTTTCGATATGGGAAAGGACAGACTCGCTTAAGCTTAGCTGCTCCAGAACCTTATCATCCCGCTCAAACAGCTTGATGGCATACCAGCGCTGCTGTTCCTCCGGCAGTCCATGTACCGCCGCCTCCTCGATATGGGCAAGGGCATGCTCCACCGTTCCCGCAAAGGTGTGCATGGGAACCGTCTTTCCGTTCTCTGCCGCATCGACTGCCGCCTCCGCCGCTTCCATGATTCCCTTTCCTTTCAGGGCGGATATTTCCACAACTTTGCAGCCTAACTGCCTTGACAGCTCCCCTGTATTGATCTGGTCGCCGTTTTTCTCCACCACATCCATCATGTTGATGGCAGCCACCACGGGGATGCCAAGCTCGGTAAGCTGCGTGGTCAGGTACAGGTTTCTCTCCAGGTTCGTGCCGTCGATAATATTCAGGACTGCATCAGGGCGCTCGCTGATGAGATAATTTCTCGCCACCACTTCCTCTAATGTATAGGGGGAAAGGGAATAAATACCCGGAAGGTCGGTGATGGTCACACCGTCATGCTTTTTCAGCTTTCCTTCCTTCTTTTCCACCGTAACGCCCGGCCAGTTCCCCACAAACTGATTAGAACCTGTCAGGGCGTTGAATAACGTCGTCTTCCCGCAGTTCGGGTTGCCCGCAAGGGCAATTCGCATACTCATAATTTCCTCCATTCCGAAGCGTTTTACGCTGAGGGCCGCGAACCGAATCTCAAATTCGGTTCTGCGATCAGGGAAATTTGTGACGCTTCTACACAAATTTCCGATTGAAAAATAAGGTCATCAGACTTATTTTTCAATCTTTTCCTCTCCTTCTTTATATTAGTTTCCACTAACTATTTGTCTGAAAATATAGGGGATAAACCCCTGCACAACCTTTTTCATCTTATGCGCTTTCCACTTCAATCATCTCCGCATCTGCTTTCCGGATGGAAAGTTCATAGCCGCGGACAGTCACCTCAATGGGATCGCCCAAAGGAGCTACCTTGCGTATCTGCACATCCACGCCCTTCGTCAGCCCCATGTCCATGATCCGGCGTTTCACCGCTCCCTCACCGTGAAGCTTCACCACACGGACGGTATCGCCGACCTTTGATTCTTTCAGTGTTTTCATTTTCAGCCCTTCCTCCTCATTTCATGATAAATTTTTAATCATGGAATCCTTTCCCGGATTCCATGATATCGAAACATTCAGCAGCCCCTTGCGGCATTCTTTACTTCCGAAGAGCTTCCTCCTGTTTTGCTCAGACCATAATCTTCTGCGCCATCTCTCTGCTGACCGCAATGCGGGAGTCCTTCACATTCACGATCACATTTCCCCCGATGGCATTTATTACAGTGACCGCCCCTCCCACAACAAAACCGAGGTTCTCCAGATGTGCTTTTATCTTCTGTTTTCCTCCGATTTTCCTGATAATGTTTTCCTCTCCCACTTCTGCTAATGTTAGCGGCATCATGTGTCCACCTTCTTTTGAATATATTAGTTTTTGCTAACCTTACATGTGAAACAAAAGTTAGCATCTGCTAACCATATATTATAATATGACTCTTCTTCATCCTTGTCAATGTCATTTTGATAACTTACTTAAGTTCTATCATCCTAACCAATATGTTAGCTAATGCTAACCAATATTTTGTGCAAAATGTATACGGTTCATGAAAATTGCCGGTGCTGTCGCTCCATGGAATATTACAGTTTTCCTTTTCCGCTATGGCCCGTCTGAAAGCGGCCCTTTGTCCTTCATACCATTCATCAGGCTATACTTTATCTATCAAGTTCATGGCTTTTGGAATATTTACTTCCGTTTATTTCTCTTTCTGTCAATACCACCTTACGATTGGCACGTCATTATTGATTCCCTTTGTAAACAAAACCTGGTGCAGGTCGATAATCCCATTATGGAAAGTCGCCGCACAGGAGGATAAATACAAATCCCACATGCGCACAAAGCGTTCATCAAACATTCCCCGCACTTCCTCCGTATGTTCCCTGAAATTCTTTTCCCAGTTCAGCAATGTGCGGTTATAATGAAGCCGGAGGTTTTCAACGTCCAGCGTGTGGAATCCTGTCTCCGCGGCGCAGGAAAGCATTTCTCTCAAACTCGGAACCATGCCGCCGGGGAAAATATATTTTTTTATCCACGGATCGCCGGGATGTTCCTTTAACGCACTGATAAAATGCAGCAGGAACATCCCTCCCGGCTCCATCACTTTATTTACACAGTCCATAAAAAGCTGGTAATTGTCGCGTCCTACATGCTCCACCATGCCAACGCTCACTACACGGTCAAATTTCTTCTTATATGCCGGAAGATCACGGTAATCCATCAATTCAACGGTAAGAAGATGCTCTAAATGTTCTTCTGCGATCCGTTTATTGAATTCTTTATACTGTTCTTCGCTCAATGTAATGCCACAGCCATGTACGCCATATTTTTTTGCCGCATTCATCAGCAGGAACCCCATCCGCATCCGATATCAAGCAATGACATCCCTTCTCACAGGTACAGCTTTTTAAGAATATAATCTGTCTTATTAATCTGCGCCTGGGTCAGTGTATCATTTTCATTCTGGAAATACCCACAGGAATAACTCATTGTTTCATCCAGCCACAACCTGTAAAAATCATTCCCTATATCGTAATGGCTCTGTACTTCCTTTTGCTGGTTTCTCTTTTCTGTCGAAGTAAACATCAGCTTTTTTAAAGCCGATTCGTCCATAGAAAACTTATCCATCTGCCCCAGGAAATGATCCAGGGCATAGTACAGATTCCCTTCTATTTCCAAATCCCCATTCCTATACGCTTCTCCCAATGCCAGGGAAGTGCTTGTCATAAGCGCAGAAATCGGAATGGATTTTTTTAAAATAACGGTAAACTCCGGTTCTCCCTCGCCAATCCTGTATTCCCTGCCATCCATTCGCACACAAAATGGATATTGGTCAAATTTCTTCAAAAATGGTATTAAAATATGTTGATCTAGCATCTTACTCATATGAACTCCTTATCGTTTATTATTGTGGACAACGGATCAGGCGGCCATGTCCCTGCACCTTTCCGGACAGTCCCGCCCTGTTCCGATCTATCCTGTTTTCAGCGCAAATAAATATCGCCATTCCCCGTAGTTATATCCAATCTTATATTGCTTTTTTCCGCAGTTTTGACATAATGCTCTTTATCGTTTTTGTAGTCTTTCTTTCCGCCGATCGATTTCTTTACGGAAATCTCCCCTTCTTCCGTACTCGCATCAATATTCAAAGGCTTATAACCGCTTTCAGGCACAGACACGTTTACGTCGCCCTCCTTTGCGCACAGCTTTACATTACCGGAAAAACTGTCTCCCGCAATGCTGATATCTCCTTCCTGTGTATGGACATCCGTACTGCCGGAAATTGCACAGTCAGCAGCTCTGACGTCGCCTTCCTTCGTCCTGACGTTCAAAGCCTCCAAAAGGGTCAGCTTTGAAAGATGGATATCTCCACTCTCTACAACGACATTTACAGATTCAAGGAAGCCTTTCTCCGGTTCCTTTCCCTGAATTGTTCCTGCCGGTACATAAAGCGTTACAGCCGCTGCATTTGTCCAGGACAATCCCTTTTTATGCATTGCCGGACTAAAACCGGTTTCTTTTATGGTAAGAATACCGTTTTTGATGTCCCACTGAAACGGATTCTTCCCATCATAGCTGTACAGCTTATAAGAAAGATAACCCTGGCTGCGGTCAGATAATTTTATCTGCAGGTCCGTACAGCCCAAATCCGCCTGGATGCTGTGAAAAGTGCCGAGTTTCTGTTCTGTTTCCATATAGGCATCAGTCTGTTTTTCCACTGTGGCAGCTTCTGCTGTTTTGACAGCCAGCCGCTGCCCACCGCCCGCATTTCTGCCTGTAACGATAAGACAGGCCGTGCCGAGAACCAAAACGGCTGCAGCAGCCTTTATACATTGTTTCAATGTCATGTTTCTATCCTCTTAATTTTCAAATATACGCATATACTCCACAAGACCGGGAATCATTTCCTTAATCTTCACTCCCGATGTGTTGATACAAAGGTCAAAATTTTCTTTCACACCCCACTTCTGCCCTGTGTACTGTTCATAGTACCTGGAACGTCTTTTATCGACAGCGATGATCTGCCTCCTCATTTCTTCATCGGACAGGCGTTCACCGGACTTTGCCTTTTCACGGCAGCGCAGCAGACGGGACTTCAAATCTGCATAGATCATGATTCTGACGGGTCGTTTTTCCCGCAGAATATAATCCGCACACCTTCCGATAAAGACGCCGCCTTCTTTTTCGGCAAGCTCCTTTATCAATTCGCTCTGTGCTTTGAATACTGCAGTCTCCGTCACCGGTTTGTTTACGACCGTAAAGGACCTTCCTATCCGGATCGGATAATATTCTGTCATATGATGTTCCACGATACTGTTCACATACGCAAGGGCAAGGCCGCTTTTGTCCGCGATTCCTTTGATGATCTCGTAATCATAGTAAGCAAGCCCCATCGTCTCTGCCAGACGTTTGCCAAGTTCCCGTCCGCCGCTGCCGAACTCCCGGCTGATTGTAATAATCTGATTCATGTTACATAACCTCCTTATTCAAATGAGTTTTCTATATTTTCAAATCCATATGCCGTCTTATTTTTCCACAGGCAGGCCACTGACAAGATAAGCGCCAGCAGCTCCGCGCAGGGTACGGCAAGCCAGATCCCTGTAACCCCTGCAATCTGGGGGAGCAGCAGAATTCCCGCTGTCAGAAAAACCAGGGTCCGCAGCATGGATAAGAGCGATGCTGTCTTCGCATTGGACAAAGCCGTAAAAAATGCAGAGGTGAATAAGTTGATACCCATAAATAAAAAGCCGACTGAAAAATAGGCAAATCCCCCTACCGCAATATCGTAAACGGTGCTGCCTGCAGGTGCGAATATGGACGCAATACCTCCGGCTCCTAAAATAGATACAGCAAACGATACAACCGAACAGAGGGAAATAAAAATCAAACTGTTCTTCAAAAGCTTCTTTAACTGCTCCTTATCGCCATTGCCGAAATTATAACTGAAAATCGGCGCAACCCCGGAAGAATAACCCAGGTAGACAGACGTAAAGATATACTGTGCATACAAAAGGATGGATATGGCTGCCACACCGTCCTCGCCGATAAAGCGCAGCACCGTAATATTAAATAAAAATGTAGTAACTGCCGTTGACAGGTTTGATACCATCTGGGCCGCACCGTTAGAGCAGGTCTGTGCAATTATTTTCCAATCCCAACGGGGCTTTACAAAACTTAAGGTTCCAGTTTTCTTTACCACGAAATAAAGGAAGCCAAACAGGGTGGGAATACAATATCCGATCACCGTTGCAATCGCCGCACCGCGGATTCCCATATGAAGCGGACCCATAAACAAAATATCCAAAACGACATTTGTGACGCCCGCCAGGATCATCATCACCATACCCAGATGCGGCTTTCCCGCATCGATAAATCCATGCTGAAAAATCGTCTGAAGAAGAAATGCCGGTGCAAAAGCAATCAAAATGCAAAAATATTCCCGGCACAGTTCATACAGTCTGCCGTCCCCGGCACCCAATGCAGTTAAGAGCGGCCGCATAAATACAAGCGATAACGCCGCAATCAGCGCTCCCACCAAAAGACCTGCCACTACCAGCATGGTAAAATCATTTTTTGCTTCCCGATTCTTTCCCTCGCCCATTTTCCGTGCAATCAGAGAGCTTCCTCCGGCTGCAAGCATGATACTGACCGCAAGCTCTATGCTTATCATAGGATAAACGATGTTTACGGCTGAAAGGCCATCTGTCCCCACAAACCGTGAAACGCAAATACCATCTACAATACTGTACAGGGACATGAAAACCATCGTGATAATATTTGGTAGCGAAAACAGTACCAGAGAACCGAAGTTAAATTTTTTTGCCAAAGTATTGTCCATGTTAAATATTTCTCCTTTCCTGCCCTGTTTTCGGGGAGATACAGGGCTACCCTGGGTGTTTCTCCTTTTCGTGTATCGGAATTCACCCAAATCATATTTCATCATCAAACACCTCCACAAAACGCCATTCATTCGGGTTGCAGAAGCTTCACTGTCGAATTCTGATTGTGCCGAAACTTTTGCATTAGGCGCTCTTTCTTTTTTGTAATATGTCTGATGTACTTTTAGTGCAGGATTCCCTGCAAGAATCAACTGGAAATCCTTTTCTGACATCCACATAATCCCACCTCCCAAGTGATTTGCTGCCGAAAAAAAACCGCACTCCATGAGGAGTGCGGCTCTCGTTTGACAGCTACCTACAACATTGCAAATTATATTGCTTTTGCTTTTCTGCAATAAATTTTATCATAAATTTACGCAATTTTTCAAAGGATATTTTGCACAAATTTTACACCTTACACAACTGCAAAAATGACCAGTGTATGGTTTAAACTTCCACCTGTTTCGGCTGACATGGAAACAGAAATGCAATGCAAAAGCACCTCCCATTTTCTTTCACAATACATTTTCCATTCATTTTCTTCATCATATTTTTCATATTCTGTATCCCGATCTTCGTACTCTCTGTCTTTTCATCCAAATCCTGGATTCTATTTTCAAAGAAGAAACCAGTCATCCCCTCTTCCTTTGCAGAAAATATTTTCACGGGAACAGACCGGTCGGCATATTTCACGATATTAGAAGCTACATTGTCAAAGATTCGCGACACATAATCTGTTGAAATCTGCAGCGTACAATCTATCCACTCTATATGAAACTCAATGCAAAATCCCTGCTGTTCCAAATAGCTGACGGTTTCAGAAAACAAATCAAAAAACAGTGTTTTATATTGTTCCGGCGCTTCCAAATCTGCCTCGCCTTCACCTGCAATCAAAGAATATTCAAACAAATGCTCTGTCAACTGCTTCATACGCCGCGCTTTTTTGTCGATCTTATCAAGACATTCCAAAAGCTGTCCATTACTTTTGTATTTCCCCTTTTTTAATATCTCTGTATACAATATAATGGAAGTCACCGGGGTTCTTAAGTCATGGGACATTTCCGTTACAATCCGTTGGTTTTCCTGTACTATCTCACTTTCCCTCTGAATCAAACTTCTGAAAGAAAGGCGCATGTTATCCAATCCCTCTGCCAATGTCGCCAACTCGTCTTTTCCTTGTACAGTAATGCGGTAATCAAGATTTCCTCCTTCCAAAATTTCTATTTCTTCACTGAGTTTACGAATATAACTCATTTTCCCGTGAATCCCCAGGAATACCAGGCCAAGAAACAACAGGCAGGAAAACATTATTTCTCCAATTACGGCAAAGGTATAAAGCTGGTATGAATAGGAGCCGGTTATAAAAACTTCCGCAGGCCCGTCCGAAAAATCTATGCAATAACTGGTTTCCCATCCGTGGTCATCTGCTTCTATCTCTTCTTCCGATATTTTATCTTCCGGATATTCGGAATTGAATATCAATTTTCTGTCTTTATATATTTCAACGAATAGAATCCGCTGCCTTTCTACCCATACTCCCAATTTGTCTGCATCTGCAATCGATATTTTTTCTCTGTCAATATAGCTTTGAAGTTCATTTACATATTCCTGCTCCTTTTTTGCTGTATAATCGTTTTTATCCAAATAACATCCAATCAAATATTGTCCTGTAATGTTCAAAAAAACAAATATTGCAGCAGACACAAACGCAGACGCAAGTAAAAGACATAAGAGCTGTATATAGATAGAATTTTTCTTATCTGTTCCCACCGTCAAATTTATACCCCTTTCCCCATACGGTTTTAATATACTCCGGGCATTTCGGATCTGCTTCCACCTTGACCCGGAGCTTTCGGATATGTACCATAACCGTGCTGTTGCAGGAATAGAAATACGGCTCATTCCACACGCTTTCATAAAGATTTTGTGCGGAAAATATTTTATTCGGGTACTGCATCATGATCAGTAAGATATTGTATTCAATATCCGTCAATTCCTTTAGCGCCTCATTTACATAAACCTCATTAAAAATTCTATGTACCCGGATAGCGCCTCTTACCAGATACTCTTCTTCCGGCTCCTGTATCGGTGCGCTTCTCCCCCTGTATACATTATATCGGCGCATCAGCGCTTTCACCCTTCCCAGAAGCTCCGCATAGGAAAACGGTTTTGGCAGATAATCATCACCCCCGGCCATCAATCCAATCAACTTATCCGATTCCTGTGCCCTTGCCGTCAGAAAAAGCACCGGAACATTGGAGCTTTTCCTGATTTCCTCGCACGTCCGAAGCCCTGATATCCCCGGCATCATCACATCCAGGATAACCAGGTCCGTACTTTCATCCAGAAGTTCCAGTCCCCGCTTTCCATTTTCTGCCTCCGTAACAATATAATTTTCACTTTCCAGCAAAATACGCACGCCTTCCCGAATATCTGCATCATCTTCTACTAACAGTACACGCTCTTTGTTCATATCTTACACTTTCTCCTTCCAAACCGCTCCACTGTCTGTTTCCTTGTAAATCCAAGTATCATAACAGATACATATAAAAACATCTGAAATCCCCCAATATGGCCGGTAAAATCCATATACGGATTATACCAGTCCAGAATCCTGGCTATAATGCTTACCAGGCTGCATATCACGCACATATGTGATAAAAATCCTCTTATTCGGTTCATCCTAAAATCCCTCCATAATAAAAATTCCATCCTGCACTTCATGTTTCGGTTTATAAGGGTGGTTCACCACCTGATTCTGCATGGTCATAAACGAGCAGTGGCCCCCATCCAGATTATAGGCCGCCTTACATCCCAAATCCTCAAACACTTTTGTCATTTCGCCAGGAAACATTCCCCTTGATTCTTCCTGCCTTCCGTCTACTAACAAAAGACAGTAATGTCCCGGTTCAAAATATCCAATGGCTGTCCTGGGATGTGACTGACGGATATAATCCCATGTCCAAAACTTATCCCTGGCCTTTCCATTCTCATCAAGCAGGCTTGGCCCAAAAATCCAGCTCTGATACGCCCCTTTCTCAATAAGCTGCTGCAGATCAACCGTACCCGGCCTGTAAATATCCATCGTGCCGTCCCAATTCAGAACGCAGGTTTCAGCGTTTGTCGGCCGGCTTCTGTAAATCACTCCATTTCTGATAATCGTGCCATTATCTTTGTGACGGTTATTACTGTAAGAATCTCCATTTACAGCAAGAACTGATTTCATCCGTTCCGACATATCCTGCAATTTTTCCGAATATCCAACGCCATAAGTATCACTCGCAAACGCTGTCTGCAGGCAGGTAATATCCCCTACATAAATATCCGCAAGCACGTAAGAAATCCGCGTTCCGTATTTTATATGTTTTCCTTTCGCTGATTTGTCGAATTTCCCCGTATCATACTTGTGAAAAGATAACCGTACGGACACGTTAGGGCTGCTGTAAGATGTGTCGGTTGAAACCACGGTATCCGTAAATTTATCCGCGAACTTTTCATGCCAGTCCTGCTTGTCAGTAACCATCTTTGTCCTCTTTAAAGCATCCTGTTCCCCGCCCGCGTTTTCTATTTGGATTCCCTTATCCATTTCTTTCTCAGGGACAACATCCTCCATGGATACTGCCACGACTCCCTTTTGCGGAACCAGATAATTTCCAATCCATACTACAAGAATGACTATGATTGCTATCACAACATCAATCATTCCACCCAAAATCCGCCTTTTCAATCGTAATCCCTTCTTTCTGCCAATCCATGGCTTTCTGCAATCTTCTCTCTTGTCTAAATATAATACAATTTTGCACCAGCCAGCTAATAAAAAACAGCATACATTCCGTAACCAGCTTTGCCGGATATACGGAAATATGGCAAAATTGTACCAAAAACTCCAGGATCAGATTGTTCATAATCAAAATAAATACCGCCAATCCAAAGTAATTCACTGCGGTAGAAAAACCATCAGAATCGTAAATATCAGATAGTCTAGAATAAAACTTGAAAGAGAGGAAAGGACAAATTTTAGAATGTCCTTATATATCCTTATGGAATCCCATACTGCCCTAAAATGAGACGTTGAGTTCTCCTTGTCCCGGTAAATCGTATGGATTGGCACTTCTCTTATGGGAACACCTGCTTTTGCCAGCGTCATCAACACATTCATTTCATATTCATAGCGTTCTCCTTCGATTGAGCGCATCCTCCGCAGCAGCTTTGCACTGAATGCCCGAAGCCCTGTCTGTGTATCCGAGACCTTCACACCGCTGGCTATATGGAAAATCATTCTTGTAATCCGGTTTCCCAATCTGGATTTCAGGGGCATATCCTTTCCGACTTCACGGACGCCGAGTACCAGCGATTCCCTGTGATTTCCCACCTCGGCCAGAACTTTCATCATATCCTCCGGCAAATGCTGCCCGTCACAGTCCATGATTCCAATCAGGCTTTTGTCCCACATTTCTGTTTCCGCATAAGCTAACGCGCTCTTAATTGCCGCTCCCTTTCCTCGATTTTCGGAATGGGAAAGAATGATACAATTTTCTTTCAGCCTGTCAAAAATCGATTGATACTCTTCCCCGCTCCCATCATCTACCACAATCATCCTGCATCCATAATCCCAAAGCTTATCTGCAAGCATTATCAATGTTTTGTCGGGCTTATACGCCGGTATAATTATGATTGGCATTTTATCATCTCCTCCGATATGTTTTCTTTATCATATCTGGAAATAGGATGATAAAACCTTAATTGATTCTAAACAATTCTAAATATACCTCTGGCTGGCGACTGCTGTTTACCTGCTTTTTTCTGTTAAGGCATAAAAGATCATTCCTATTATTGTAACAATACATTCCGTTAATGGATAGGCGCACCATACGCCTGTCATTTTCAAAATCGCAGAAAGCAGAAATGCCATTGGCACAAGCACAAACAGCCCTCTTAAAAACGAGATAATCTGGGACGGGCGGGGACGCCCTGTTGATGAAAAATAAGTGGCTGTTACAATATTAAATCCTATAAACGGGCAGGCAAGAAAATACAATTTCATTCCAGTAATTGCGAAGGTTTGGAGCGTTTCATTGCCCTCGCTGTTAAAAACAGAAGCAATCGGCGAAGCCCCGAAAAATATAGCCGCATAAATTACACAGGATAAAAGAAACACAGTGCGCATGGCATATTTCAATATCGTTTTTACGTCTGCCGCATTTCCTTTTCCATAGTTTTGGCTGATAATCGGCTGTATACCCTGTGACAGCCCCGTATAGATCGCAATGACCACCAGTGAAATAACTGTAACGACTCCGAATGCCGCCACGCCGATATTTCCCGCAAGCCGGAGAATAATAAAGTTGAACAGGAACATCACGATACCCGAAGATACTTCCGTTACCAATGGCGGTATACCGCTTGACATGATATTCCGTACCTTTTTTGCATCCGACACAGATTTCATAAAATGAAATCCATTTCTTTTGGAAATGAGGCAGGGCGACAAAACAGCAATACTGATAACCGGAGCCAGACCTGTGGCAAGAATAGCCCCGAATATCCCCATACGGAGCGGAAAAATGAAAATATAATCAAGAATTACATTAGACAGGCTTCCGCTGATCATTGCCGCCATAGAAAGCGACGGTTTCCCATCATTTCTCACAAAACATTGGAGCAGATTATTTGTCAAAAAAGCCGGGGCAAAGAACAGCATGACCTTGAGGTATGTGTTGGTCATAGAAAATACCGTATCGTCAGCCCCTAACATTCTTACAAGCTTACCTGACAGGAATACGCCTGATAAAACATATAGAACCGCGAAACAGGCAGCCATATAAACTGCATTTGTAAAAATGTGATCGGCTCTTTCGTTTTCACCGCGGCTTTTTGCGATTGAGTACCTTGTCCCGCCGCCCATGCCGATCATCAGCCCTGTCCCATTTAGCAGGCAGAATACGGGAAAAGCGAGATTAAGGGCTGTCAGGCCATTTGCCCCCAGACTGGACGATACAAAAAAAGTGTCTGCTAATGTATAGCATGAGTACGCCATCTGCCCTAAAATATTCAGGGATACATACTTAAGAAAATCTTTCAGCACTGGTTTCCTGCGGTTCATTACCATTCCTCCCATCAATCAAGGCGTCCGGAACTGCCGTCAAAATCTGAAAGACGGCATCCCCAGGCACCTTTTTCGTTTATTCCCGCGAGCAACGAGCCAAGTGATTTCCTGCAAGCATTTGGCGACTGCCGCGGGGGTATCTGACTGCAAAAAAATAAACGCTTCCGCACACAGATAGCCTTTGTGTACGGGAGCGTTTCAAACCGTTGCCCTTATGGTAGCATAAAGTAAAAGTAAAATCAATCCTCTTGCTCAACTCGACAAAAAAGACTGGGCCGGGAGAAATCCGCACCATTGCCAAAAAAGTACTGCTTGTCAGGATTATGCCGTCTGGTTTTATGATAGACGTGCATACAGTTCTCTGAATTCTTTTTCCGAAAGCCTTAACTCCGTTTCGTTATAATAAGGAGCGCCATCTCTGATGCCGAATTCAAGAGCCGTAGGTCCATCTAAGTAGTAGGCTTTATGTGCATAGTTAACCGGTTCGGCCTGCCGGACATAATCTACTAAAGCCTTCGCCGCCTTTCTGGATTCTTCGTCCCGCATACCGCCAACTGCGGGACCTGAGCCAGCACAGTAAATGTCTAAATAAACTTCTTCCCCTTCTTCCGATGTCGCTAAAATACAGTATAAAAAAAGATTCTCCAAATTTTCCGTCTCATAGATTGGTTGGCCAAATAACGCTTTAATTTTACCGCATATAAGAGAAAACTGATTTCCATAATCTGCAAAGCCTTCAATAATATTATATAATTTGCTGCTATCTGCTAATTTTTCCGTGTTCTTCACTGATTGAAATGTGTATGGCATTTTATCCCCCTCTGCTTTGGCGCGTGTTCGAAAAATTCCAATATTATATATTTACAATACGCTGATTTTGGCAAAAAAACAAGTCCCCATATGTAAAAGCAGGGTCTGCCTTCAGACCAACTGAATTTCTATTTTTTCCGTCCAATGGCTATCATAGATAATCCGGGAAAATAAATTCCTGATTTGCCGAGCATTTTTATTGATGGAAAAATCCAGATTTAAGCAGGCAGTCAAAAGTCTGGTTATCCATGTATCCTCCGCTTTTAATCTCCCTGCTTATCTTTTTCACATATGCGACATCTCTCTCCATGTATTCCAAAGAATCCATCATAATTGCATAGTCAATGCTTTTTTGAGGTATTTCCTCAAAAAAATGATACTTATGGATTCTCCCCTTCCTGGCCAGATTTTTATATGCAATGTCAACAGTACATCTGATGCTTCGTATATCTTTTCAGCAATGCCCTGTCAAAATACAGGTCTCCTGCCCCAATATTGGCATAAACAGCCATTTTATCCGTATTTCCCAAATACTGGGCAAACTGATTCAGGACACATTTGGTTCTGCTTAATTCCCACGGATGCCTGTTAAGAACTTCTTTCGTTATTTCACTTAAGTCCATTTATATTCTTTATTGTCCTTTCTGTGCGCAGCTGCACTTTATCCATAAATATATCCTTGTAATATTTCCTCTGCGTTATTCCAATGCTCGTGAACGCCCAGGTTCGTAACCGGCGGCCTCATACGGTTGCTCTTGACATAAGAACCATAGTGGTTCTTTCCGCACAAGGTCACCCCATAGCTGTGTCCTTTCAGCATTTCCACCATATAATCCGGAAAAATGCCCGGACGCATCATCACTCTTTACTCTTCACAGAGTCATCTGCCAGGGCTTCTTTCATTTTTTGCAAGCCCAATACCAATAAAATGCCTGCCGCAGCCGCAATAAAATGAAAATTGCCGATGTCTAACTGCTTCCTCGGTATTTCAAGTGTTGCCGGCCCCACGGCAATCGCATACAGAGAGCCTGTCATCATGCCCAGAATCATATAAACTGTCTGGGGACGGTACTTTTCAAGGCAGAACCGAATAGCCTTTACCACCGTTACGGCTCCCGTCAGGATGCCGCAGCCAAAAATAAGCAGACTGGGGATATAAGAAAAATCGAAAGACAGGACGCCTTTTATTGCCGTAGTTACCGGAATATATGCCCCAAATATCAAAAGCAGGGCAGAGCCGGATATCCCCGGAAGGAACATCGCCGATATGGCGATCATTCCGATCAGAAACAGCCGTAAAGCCATTCCGGCAGAAAACTGTCCCAAATCCATAGAAACACCGCCTGTCCTTCCGTTCATCCATGTAACTCCGGCAGCTATCACCAATCCGATCAGACAAAAGATAAAACTTTGCCGGAATTTTCGCAGACTTTCCAGTTCATCTTCCACGATCAACGGAATTGCCCCAAGGACAAAACCAAAGAACAGGGAGCTGACCATATAGGTATGGCTTTCAAACAGGGATGCCAGAACCATCACCGCTAACCCCATGCCGATCACCCATCCAACTCCCAGCTTTGCCAGATATGCTGCCGCACTCTTTTTCTGATCCAACTTTCCAAATGCCAGGTCATGGATCGAACCTATAAAATTGTCATAAAATCCCATAATAAACGCTATTGTCCCGCCCGAAACGCCCGGTACACTGTCCGCAAGCGCCATGCAGAAACCATGGATTCCTTCTTTTAACATAATGAAACTCCTCCGTTATTTTTCTATCCAAATGCTGCCAGCTTAACTGTAAGTATCGCAGCGTTATCCATACTCTATACTGGCAGCCCCAGCCGCCGTGATCCGATAGAGCGATGATTGCGAAATCCCGTATTGCTCTAACTTTTTTATGACCTGACAGCCATATAATTTTCTGTCCTTAAGCACCGACAAAATATGATATTCTAGCACTTTGAGAATGTGCTTATGCAGTTGCATGCAGCTTTCCATGTAGTTTTTCTCCTGTAAACGACACCAGAATATTCCCAAGCCACCCCAACATGATCCCAAGCAGAGCTCCGGCCAGGACATCCGCAGGGTAATGCACATAAAGATAAAGGCGTGAAAATCCAATCAATACCGCCAGTATAAATGCCGGAACCTTAATCCTGCTCCTGCCAAAATACAGCGCCGAAGCGGCAGCAAAGGATGCCCCCGTGTGCCCGGAAGGGAATGAAAACCCTTCCGGATGCGGGATCAAAAGCTGAACAGCTGAATCTACGTCACAGGGACGGATTCTTGCCACAAACGGCTTTAAAATCACATTGCAGCAAAGCACTTCAAGGCCAAGACTCACGGCCATAGCCGCCCCTGCTTTTCTTGTCCTGGGAGAGATGAGCAGAAGCACCGAGATGCCTATCCACAAAATTCCTCCATCCCCCAGCCTGGTGATAAGCGGCATAGCCATGTCAAGCAGGTCGCAGCGTAAATATGTCTGAATAAACTCCAAAATCCTAAGATCAATCCTCATGTCGCAGCCGCCTCCTTAATTTTACTGTTCCTTTTTATGGAGCTCTTTTCCACAGGCATTGCCTGCCAATCCTGCCGCCAGACAGAGCAGGCCGTTCATGCCGGACTGTACCGCCGCCTGGTACAGCCATGCGGCAATTGACAGCCAGATAAGTATTTTCATGGATTTTCGACATTGATCAAAACCTCCTTTTCTTTTCGATAGATCCATAATAACGGAAGATCTTAAACAGACATTTTTCTAAAGTTAAACAAAAGATAAAACAACGGACAGCACACTCCGCGAACTGTCCGTTGTTCAATAAAAACCGTATGCCCATGGATAAACCCATGAAAACATACGGTCAAAAGACATTTTTTATTTTCGTTAATAGTCAGCAGGCGCATAAAGCCGTTTCCGTCATTGGATGTTTCCTAAATAGTCTGCCAGGAGCTGATATACTGTCCGCTTCAAATCTTCTTTCCAAGCTCCGCCGCTTCCCTTTGGTTCGACGCCATGCCGCAATAATCCATGCCGTAAAGCCCCGCGAAACGCTTTATCGTATATTCCCTGCCCCTTAACAAAGCCGCCGCCAGCGCGGCAGTATTGCCGTTTTTATTCGGGCTTCCGTTGATAAATAAAATCTTCATTTGCGCATTCCTCCTATTTTGCATATCCCAAATCTTCCAGCCACCGGATGATATCCGGCTCTGCCTCATGCACATTGTTACGCGAAACCGTAAATCCATCTTCGATTACCACAGCATCCGGCTCCAGTCCGGCAATCGTGCCTATCGTATCGGAAAACCGGCTGCCTCCATGGGTGTTGAAAGGAACAATGGTCTTTCCCGAAAAATCATGTTCATCGAAAAAGGTATAGAGGATCATGGGCATATCTCCCCACCAGTTAGGAATTTCTTCTGTCAAGTACGGACTAAAAAATAAATCTTCCTACACCATAATTATATCCGATCATCCCTTTGTATGGAATAAATAAATAGTTATCCAGTTGTAACCCCAAGGTTATAATCACAGGATAAATGCTCCCTAAACTTCCACACAACTCCTGAGTATCCTGTGCATGGAAGAAAATCATCATCAACTCTGGTGCGGGATCGAAAGTCTGTCCGAAGAAATATTTTGGTATCTTCAATATAGATCCAGGCCACGATATCCTGATTGATTTCACTAAAGGCTTCTCAACGGTGCAGGGACTCGCATATTGCAGCTGTACTTTCATAAAAAATCAGCCGCCATAAGTTTTTTTGTGAAATCCCTTGATATTGTTCTGTTAACTGAATATAATATATAGAAAAGGAAAGGAGCCAGATCAGAAGATGAAATTCATAACGACAACGGAAGCCGGAAACAAGTGGAACCTCTCCTCACGGCGTGTGGGAGTCCTGTGCAGCGAAGGCCGAATCCCCGGAATTCAGAAAGTCGGTAACACCTGGCTGATTCCGGACGATGCAGAAAAGCCAGGCGATGCCCGTATAAAAAGCGGTAAATATAGGAAAGCAAAAACCGAAACGGAGGATGCATCAAAATGATTGACATTGCTTCTATATTACAATCAAATGAGCGCGTTAATATCGAAGTGAAAGCGGCTGGCAAAGGGATCCCGAGCAGTATCTGGGAAACATACTCTTCATTTGCAAATACCTTTGGCGGCGCCATCATTCTCGGTATTGAAGAAAACAAAGACACAAAGGAATTTATTCCAAGAGGAATCCATAATCCTCAGCAGATGCTCTCTGATATCTGGAATATGTTAAACAACCATCAGAAAATCAGTAATAATATTTTGCTTGAACACCATGTATACAGCGCCCGGCATGGGGATATGGACTTCATTGTTATCGAAGTTCCCCGTGCAGACCGAAGGGACAAGCCCATTTATATCGGACAGGATATGTTCAAAGGAACATTCAGGAGAAACCATGAGGGGGACTACCACTGTTCTGCCGAGGAAGTAAAAGCTATGCTTCGCGACCAGGCAGATACACCACAGGATGCGCTGCTCCTTGAAAATCTCCTGATAGATGATCTGAATCAGGAATCGGTTCACCGCTATCGGATCCTGTTCAATAATTTGAAACCGGATCATGTATGGGGAAAACTTGCAGACGATGAATTTCTTATCAAGATTGGTGCAGCCAAAAAAAGCCGGGAGGACGGGAAAATCCATCCCACACTTGGCGGACTTATATTTTTCGGTGATTTTATAACCATCACGGAAGAACTGCCAAACTATTTCCTGGACTACAGGGAACGCCTTTCAAATGAAACACGCTGGTCTGACCGTGTCTGCTCCGGCGACGGAAATTGGAGCGGCAATATATTTGACTTCTATTTCAAAATCATTGACCGTCTGACTGCCGACGTAAAGACGCCATTTAAACTGGATTCCAATCTGCAGCGTGTCGATGATACCCCCATACATCGATCGCTCAGGGAATGCCTGGCCAATGCCCTGATCCATGCCAACTACTATGGGCGCCGCGGGATTGTTATTGACAAAGAATTCCGCAAGATTGCGATTTCCAACCCAGGGACTTTCCGCATCAGCATTGACGAGGCCATTGCCGGCGGTATCAGTGATGCAAGAAACGGCAGGATATTTAATATGTTTTCGCTAATAAAAGTAGGTGAACGATCCGGCCAGGGTCTGTGCGATGTATATAGCAACTGGGAAACAAATGGCTTTAAAAAACCAGAACTACAGGAAACGGTCGATCCCGACCGTATTACTCTCACACTTGAGATAGAAATTGACAGTAATCGTGAGAGTAATGATGACAGTAATCTGACAGAAAATGAAGTTAAAGTAATCGCAGTCCTTCGCAAAAACAGCAGCCTCAATGCAACACAAGTTGCAGCAGAAACCGGGCTTTCTGTATCTACCGTCAATAGAGTATACAAGAGCTTAAAAAACAAAAACTATATTACCCGCGAAAGCCTGACTCGCGGCAAATGGATCATTCTAAAATAGATAAGGTGACAATCTGGCTCGTAAACAGATCGCAGACAGAGGTTAATATGATACTTAATATAAGGGAAAACGAGATGGAAAAATACTTTGATGGGAAATTCATATATAAAACTGTTCATGTCCACAACCTCCTATGATTCCCGGGGCTTTAACGGCCCGTAAAAATAGCTGGCTGTGGCGCCGCCATCGATCAGGAAATCCGCCCCCGTGATGAATGCTCCCTTACCTCCCATCAAAAGCTCCGCCACATTCGCCACCTCGTCTGCAGTCCCCGGGCGGCCCGCCGGGCATTTCGCGAACATATTTTTATAGAAATCCCCGCGGGGGCCGTTAAACTCGTCGATTGCCAAAGGCGTCACAATGATGCCAGGGGAAATGGAATTGATCCTTGCGCCCCTCTCTCCCCACTTCACCGCCTCCGCCATCACCCGCTTCTCATTGCAGCGTTTCGCCAGCTGATAGGCGTGGAGGGTATCACGGATATTTCCCGGCTGCAGCAGTTCCAGGGACAATAGCTCTTCCGTGGGCGTACAGGCAAGCTGTTCATCCTCCTGCGGCGACAATTGGGGCATACGGTGTCCCGACTGGCTGGATATGGTCACGCCCACGCCGCCCTGGGCAATTACCTTCCCCACTTCCTCCAGCAGCACCGCCGTGCCGTAAAGGTCAACTTTTAATATGGCTTCAATGGGAGCCTGGCTGGGCGAAACGCCGGCGGCATTCACCAACATGGTAATTTCGCCCTCTTTCTCTGCCTCCGCAATCAGATCCAGGATAGAATCCCTGGAAGACAGATCCAACTCCACCGGTTGCACGTCAAACCCGGCATCATTCATAACCTTAGCGGCTGCCTGGGCATTTTCCGAACTTTTATCCCCAAGTATGATCTTCTTTCCGTACCCCATCCTCCGGGCAATGGCCATGCCGATCTGTCCCGCCCCGGTTACGATCATGACATCCTTTTCCATCTGCTTTCCTCCATCCATTTATGAACTATGGCCTCCAAAAACCGGAAGCGTCATGCCGTCCAGCTTCTCATCAATGGCCGCGATCTCCCCCGCGTCCAGAGAAACCGATGCCGCCCCTATATTTTCTTTCAGACGTTCCGGTTTACGTCTTCCGGGAATCGGGATGATGTATGGCTTCTTGCATAACATCCACGCCAACGAGATCTGCGCCGGGGCAGCGCCCTTTTCTTCTGCCAGCTCATCCAGCATAGCCAACAGCTCCCTGCCTTTTTCAAATCCCTCTTTCGTATGCTGGGGCATCATGCCCCGGTAATCCGTCCCTTTCTCAAAGACAGAATCCCGGCTGTACCTGCCGCTCAAAAAGCCGTTTGCCATGGGAGAGAATGCCACATAGGCAATCCCAAGCTCCTCCAATGCCATGGGCGCCGCTTGCATGGGTGGTTCCCATGCACCCAAGCCCGTGATGGCTGATACCTCCAGGGAGCCTATTTTCCGTTTTTCCATGACAATCCCTCCTAAATCCATCCTATTTCTTCTCGAACTCTGCCGCCACGTCCACAAGCAGCTTGCGAATCTGTAAATGCTGCGGGCAGGCCTTCTCACATTTGCCGCATTTGATGCACTCCGAGGCTTTCGCCTTCCCGCCTCCGGTATGCACCACGTTGTAATAGTAATCCGCATTCCAGTCATGATAGATCTGTTTTGTATTCATCACAGCGAACAGATCCGGAATGGAAATCTGTTTGGGACATCCTGCCACACAGTAGCGGCAGGAGGTGCAGGGGATCAGGTTCATGGAGCTGAAGATCTCCTGTACCTCCTTCACCGCGTCCAGCTCCTTCTCCGACAGAGGCCGGAAGTCCTTCATAAAGCCGATATTTTCCTCCATCTGCGCCATATCGCTCATGCCGGAGAGAACCATCATGACGCCTTCAAACCCGGCGGCAAACCGGATCGCGTAGCTGGCCGGGCTTCCCCCGTGGAGCTTATCCAAAACCGCCTTTGCGCTTTCCGGCAGGTTGACAAGGTTCCCGCCCTTGACCGGCTCCATGACAATCACCGGCTTGCCGAACTTCCGGCAGACTTCATAGCATTTCCGGCTCTCCACCGCCGGATCGTCATAGTCCACATAGTTGAACTGGATCTGCACCACCTCAATCTGGGGGTACTCCGTCAGGATCTGCTCCAAAACCTCCGCCCGGTCATGGAAAGATATGCCGAAGTGCCGGAACTTCCCCTCCGCCATCAGCTCCAGCGCGGTCTCATAGGCGCGGCACTTTTTAAAGAAAGCAAAATTGTCCGCCCCCTGTGCGTGCATGAGATAGATGTCGAAATAATCCACGCCGCATGCTTCCAGCTGGCTTTCAAAAAACGGGCGGATATCCTCCTGCTTCTGAAAGAAGAAATTCGTCAGCTTGTCGGTCAGAATGAACCGGTCGCGGGGATAGCGGCTGGTAAGACAGGTCTTTAACGCCGTCTCGCTTTTTCCGCCCAGGTAACCATGGGCCGTGTCGAAATAGTTGAACCCGTTTTCCAGAAAAGCGTCCACCATCCGTGAAAACTCCACCGTGTCCACCTCCCCATCCTTCATCGGCAGACGCATGCATCCAAAGCCAAAATTCTTTTTGATTCGTTCCATAAATCATATCTCCTTTTCCATTTCATATAATCCCGTTCATAAGGCAAATGCTAATATCTTATTATAGAAACTCTCTTTTCGGGAATCAATTTTACTTTCGGGATAAAATCATAAGAAAAACTTATATGAAAAAAAGCTGCCCCCTGAAAAACGGAGACAGCCCGCGGCCTGAAAAATACCTTATTCAAATTTTCTTTTCAGCATATCGGCAAATTCCTCTACATAATAGCCGGAATTGTCCTTTTTCCAAAAAGCGCAGTAATTACGCCTGATTTGGGCATCCCCGCGAAAGAGAGGGATGCGGCTGATCGACGGGCCAAAGCTGTCCGCCTGCCTTACTCCTTCCACCGGCATAAACCCCTGCCCCCCTATCACCATCAGACGGGCCTCCTCCAGATTCTCCGCATAGAGGAAATCGCTTTGAAAACCAACCACGCTTCTGTAATACTCCTGCTCCGTTTCCTGCTGTTCCTTCGAGGAAACAAGGATACACGGGATATTTTTTAATTCCTGCGGGGTAATGGAGGACAGGGAGGCAATGGGATTTCTGGCGGAAATTTCAATAAACTCATTTCCCACAGTCAGAATCAGGTTGACATATTCATCCGAAAACGCCCTGCGCTGGTCATTCAGAACCAGGTCAACGCCGCCCGTCCGGAGCAGGCCGTACAATTCTTCATGGTTTCCATATGTAATCTTCACCGAAACATCCGGATATTTTGTTGAAAATTCCTCCAGCGCAAGATGAAACTCCTGCCCGCTGTAGCAGCGCAGATAGCCAATCGTTAAGACAGCCTTATCCTGTCCGGAAAGTCTGGCCGCTTCCATGCACATACGCTCATAATCGGCTATCAGCACCAGGCTCTTTTTGTAAAAATACTCCCCGGCATCTGTAAGCGTAAACCTGCGGTTTTTTCTTTCCAGCAGGTCAAAGCCAAGCTCACGCTCCAATACCTGTATCTGCTGGGAGATTGCCGATTGTGAAATATGGCACTCCTGTGCCGCTTCCGAAAAGCTGTTGCTGCGTACAACCGCCTGGAAATATTTTATCTGCCGTATCATTTCACAGACCACCCCTTTCTAACAATTTTACATTCTCATGCCGCAAAGTTATTCCGCTGTTTGGAAAATCATCATCCCTGCACGAAACGTAAACACCCTGAACTCTTTTTCATTCACGCGGTTCAAAAAGGGAATACAACCGAAATGCTCGTGCCATTGCCGGCATCGCTTTGCAGCTCAATCACTGCATGGTGGTACTGTGCGATATGCTTCACGATGGACAAACCTAACCCCGTTCCTCCGGAAGCTTTCGACCGGCTCTTATCCACCCGGAAGAACCTCTCAAACACACGGGAATGGTACTCCTGCGGGATGCCGATGCCGGTATCCCTGATGGTGAGGGACACATTTTGCACACCTTTGGAAACAATGACTTCCACAGAGCCTCCTTCCACGTTATATTTGATGGCATTATCGCAGAGGTTGCAGACCATCTCATACAGAAATCCCTGTACTCCATTTACCCGTGCGCTTTCCCCTACAATGGAGATTTGAACGTGTTTTTTCTCAGCGCTGTCCCGCAGGGCGGATACTGCGTTTTGGGCAAGTGTGAGAAGGTCCACCGCCTCCCACTCCATCTCCGAACCTTCGTCCAGCCGGGAAAGATGAATGATATCCTCCACCAGTGTGACCAGCCGGGCGGCTTCTTTATAGATCACTTCGGAAAATTGAGAAATGTCCTCCGACCTGACCATCCCGTTTTTCAGAAGTTCCGCACTGCCCAGAATGGCCTGCAGAGGCGTTTTCAGCTCGTGGGACACATTGGCGGTAAACTCCCGGCGGCTGCGCTCCGCCGCCGCCTGCTTTGTCACATCAAAGGCCAGCAGTACCGTTCCGATCACCGCACTGTCCGACTCGATCCTGCTGATGTCAACCTGTAATTCACGGCCGCTCCGCGCCACACGAACCTCGCTGTGGCCATCTTCCAGCGCAGCCAGAATAGCTGTGCTCATCTCATGGGTACGATCCACCGTCAGAAAGTCTTTTTGGATACAGGATCGGTCGGTATCAAACAGTCTCTGCGCCGCAGGGTTGATGCTCAGAATTGCGCCTTTCTGATTTAGCACCACCAGCCCCTCGTTCATGCTTTTTGTAATCTGGTCAAACTCATCCGCCCTGGCCCGCAGTTCCCGCATTTGCGCGCTGATCTGGACGCGCTGCTGCTGGATGCGCCACAATAATGGCGACAGTTCCTCATAAGTCTCCTTCTCCAGCGGATGTTCCAAATCCAGAGAATTGAGGGGCTGGACGATTTTCTTTGCCATCCGGCCGGCCAGAACCGCTGAAAGAATCACGGCGAAAGTCCCCACCACCAAAATCGGCTGAAGCATGGCCAGCACCAGAACCAGCACTGTAGCCTGGCTGGCTGAAATACGCAGTACGGTCCCATTGTTCAGTAATCGCGCGTAATAGAGCGTCCGCTCCGTCAGCGTGTCAGAGTAACGGACAGCGCTGCTTTCGCCCCTGGCGAAGGCTTCCCTGATTTCTGCGCGGTTCCCATGGTTTTCCATACCCTCCGCGGGTTCCTCTGTGTCAAACAGCACTGTCCCATCTGAGGCGATCCATGTCAGCCGGTACTCCGGTGTCCAGGTGTAGCGGTAATCCGTGGAGGTCAGTTTTTCCAGATAGGCCTGCCCGCTCTCCTCCACCGCGTAAGCGGCCAGCCTCAGCTCATCCTTGAGCTGACCTGCCTGTACGGTACCAAAATAGTCGTACAGGCAGCCCAGCACGATTACAAGGCTTGCCAACAGCACCGCCGCCACGATCATCAGGGCAGATCGAAAAATTCTCTTACTCACGTTTTTCCCTCCCAGCGGTAGCCCACACTGCGGACCGTCTCAATCCTCGCGCCATACGCTCCCAGCTTCTGCCGAAGTGTCTTGATGTGCATATCCACCGTCCGCGTCTCCCCGATATAATCCACTCCCCAAACAACAGACAGGAGCTGCTCCCTGGTGAACGCGGCACCGGGGTGGGCAAGGAACAGGCGCAACAGCTCAAACTCCTTGAACGTGAGGACAAGCCGCTGTCCGTCCGCCGTCACGGTATGCTCCTTCAAATCCACAGTCAGCCCGTCCGCTGCCAGGACGTTCCGCTCCTGCCTGGGGTGGCAGCGGCGCAGCACCGCCTTGACGCGGGACACCATTTCCATCATGCCGAAGGGCTTGACCAGATAATCGTCCGCGCCCAGATCCAAACTTTGAATTTTATCGTACTCCGCGCCCCTGGCCGTGGCCATGATAACAGGGATGCCGCAGGTGTCACTGGAAGCTTTCAGTTCGCGCAGTAACTCCACGCCGCTTTTCCCCGGCAGCATCACGTCCAGAATCACAAGCTCCGGCTTCCGGGAACGCAGGGCTTCCAGAAAGCACTTCCCATCCACGAAGCCCTCGGCCTCATAACCGGCGGAGCGCAGCGTATATAGTTCAAGGCTCCGGATGCTCTCGTCGTCTTCTACACAGTAGATCATAGGCAGTTCACCTCCTTGATTTCCGCGGACAATGAGCCAGGCGGCTGCCCAACATTTAGGCCCATATTGCCATAACCAGCGTTCCAAGCACCATAAAGATAAGCCCAAAGGCGGATTTACGGGTCAGTTTTTCCCGGAATACCACATAGGAGAAAGCTACCGTAACCAGGATGCTCAGCTTGTCGATGGGAACCACCACGCTGACCACGCCATTCTGGATAGCGTAATAGTAACACAGCCAGGACGAGCCCGTGGCCAGGCCGGACAGAGCGATATAGAGCAGTTCCCTACGGTCGGTCTCCCGAATCTGCGCCTGCTTTCCTTTGATAAAAACGATCAGCCACGCCATAACCAGCACAACGCCTGTCCGGATTGCCGTACCCAGGTTGGACTCCACACCTGTAATGCCCACCTTTGCCAGGATAGACGTAAGGGCGGCAAAGACCGCCGAGGCAACGGCATAGGGCATCCATGTCCCGTCCGTTTCCGTATTCTCCGTTTCCTTCCTCTCGATCATCAGGAAAACTCCCAGGGCCAGAAGCATTGTTCCAACCAGCTTGACCGCCAGATGCGCCCTTTCGCCCAGCAGGAAAACCGCCATCAGGACGGAAAGAATGGTGCTGGACTTATCAATGGGAACCACTTTATTCACATCTCCCGCAGACAGCGCCTTGAAATAACACAGCCAGGAAGCCCCCGTAGCCAGCCCGGACAGAACCAGAAAAACAAGGGATTTCACGCTAATCTGCGTAATCGTCCCGGCTGAACCGACAACAAACACCATAACCCACGAAAACAGCAGTACCACCACCGTCCGCAGGGCGGTGGCCACATCAGAATCTGTTTTTTTTATGCCGCACTTGGCGAGAATTGCCGTCAGTCCGGCAAAGAACGCAGACAGCGCCGCCATAACAAGCCACATAAAATCGCCTCCTTTTCCCCAACTATTCTACCATGGGAGCCGTGGTCAGGCAACACTGCCTGCCTTTCCCATCGGCTGCAGAGATGGAATACTTACGCGTATATTCCGCGTACCGCGCCAGAAAATCCTCGCTGCTGCTGCGGGTGTCCCGGAGGGACTGATGCAGGTTCAGATTGTCGTGGGCCGCGTCAATTACACACCCGGCAATGTTGGAGCAGTGGTCCGCTGTGCGCTCTAAGCTGGTCAGCAGATCCAGCCACGTGAAGCCTGCATCAATGGTACAGTCGCCCTTCTGCATACGGAGGATATGCCGTGTGCGGAGTTGCTCCTTTAACTGGTCGATCACCTGTTCCAGCGGTTCCACCAGGAAGGCGGTGTCCAGGTCGTCTTTCAAAAAGGCAGTGAGGGACAGATTCAGAATATCACCGACTGCCGTGGAAATGACAGCCAGCTCCCTGCCCGCCGCGCTGGTAAAGCGAATCCCCTTGCTTTGCAGTTCCTCCGCCGACTCCAGAAGGTTGACTGCGTGGTCGGCAATCCGCTCAAAGTCACCGATCATTTTCAGCAGCTTGGCCGCTTCCCGGCTGTCTGCTTCGCTGATCTGCCGCGTGCTCAGGTTCACAAGATATGTGCCTAAAATATCCTCATAGTGGTCGGTCCTGTCCTCTTTTTCCCGAATAGACGCGGCCAGGTCCGGAGATAAGTCCTGCAGGGAAACCAGCGATTCTTTCAGGGCGGCAGCGGCAGTCTCCGCCATATCGGCCGCAACCGCATGGCAGCGTTCCAGCGCAATGGACGGCGTGGCAAACAGGCGCTCGTCCAGTTCCCGAAACTCCTCCGGCTGCCTGGCATCGGGAATCAGGGCAATGACCAGCCTCTCCAGGAAACCGGACAGAGGCAGCATAAGGATGGTACACAGGATATTGAACACCGAGTGCGCCACGGCAATGCCCAACAGAGAAGCCGGTTCCTCTAAAAGTACAGGATGAAAGACAGCCCGTACCAGAACAAACACAGTCAGCCAGACTGCTGTGCCGATCACGTTGAAGGAAAGGTGGACCAATGCCGCCCGCTTTGCGTTCTTATTGGCTCCCACAGAGGAGAGCATGGCCGTGACGCAGGTGCCGATGTTCTGGCCCATGATGATGGGGATTGCCGCGCCGTAAGATACCTGTCCGGTGACGGCCAGCGCCTGTAAAATGCCCACCGAGGCGGAGCTGGACTGGATCACCGCCGTCAAGCCTGCGCCCGCCAGTACGCCCAGTACCGGATTTTTAAACATGACGAACATCTGCCGGAAAGCGGGGACGTCTCGCAGGCCGGACACCGCCCCCGACATGGTTTCCATGCCGAACATCAGCGTGGCAAAGCCCAGCAGGATCATACCCGTGTCCTTTTTCTTTGTACTCTTGCAGAACATATAGAAGATAATTCCCAGCAAAGCAAGCATCGGCGTGAAAGAGGACGGTTTCAGCAGCCTGACGAACAGATTCCCGCTGTCGATTCCCGCAAGGCTCAAAATCCACGCCGTGACCGTAGTGCCAATGTTCGCTCCCATAATTATGTTGATGGCCTGTTTCAGATTCATAAGGCCGGAGTTGACGAACCCCACCACCATGACGGTTGTTGCCGAAGAACTCTGGATCACCGCCGTGACACCCAGCCCCGTCAGAAGCCCGGCCAGTTTTCCGCAGGTCAGCTTTTCCAGAAGGACGCGGAGCCGTCCGCCGGCCCTGCGCTCCAATGCTTGTCCCATAATGTTCATGCCAAACAGGAACAAACTCAATCCGCCAATCAGGGTCAGCAAGTTGAAAATATCCATAATGCTCTATCCTCTCTTTCCTATTCTCACTCCCATATTTTATAGTGAACGACAAATTATTTTGTCATTTACTATAGCAGGCGGATGTAAAATTCATTATCAAGGTCATGTAAAGTCTGTGTAAAACTCTATCCCCTGAACCGGTATCCGGCGCCCCAGACGGTCTCTATATAACGGGGCTTTGCCGGGTCCTTTTCCAATTTCTCCCGTAATCTGTTAATATGTACGGCTACCGTTGCATTGTCGCCCAGTGCCTCCAGTCCCCATACCTTTTCATACAGCGTTTCCCGGTCGAATACCAGGTCCACATTCAGCATCAAAAACAGGAGCAGCTCATATTCTTTGTTTTTCAGCTCCACTTCCCTGCCCCTGGCAAAAACCCGGTGCGTTCCCGTATTGAGACGGATCTCGCCCAATGTAATCTCCGAAGGCGCTTTCTCGGTTCCTGCAAGCCGCTCATACTGTGCCAGATTTGCCTTTACCCTGGCAACCAGAACCGTGGGTGAAAACGGCTTTTCAATGTAATCGTCCGCCCCCAGTCCAAGCCCCCGTATCTTATCGATGTCCTCCTGTCTTGCCGTCACCATCAAAATCGGGATATTGATTTTTTCCCGCAGCTTCCGGCAGATTGCAAAGCCGTCCATTCCCGGCAGCATCAAATCTAACAGGATCAGATCAAATTTCCCGCTGAGCCCACGGGTGAGCCCGGCTGTACCGTCAGATATGATCTCCACTTCAAAATTTTCGATTGCCAGATAATCCTTTTCAATTGCGGCGATTGCCATATCGTCTTCTATGATCAATATTTTAGGCATCTTTTACTCCATTTCTGCGCTGCTTTGTTGCGCAAATCCATAAAATGAATTATTTTCACTCTCTGCCGCTTGTTTCCCAGCATACCATTTGTGCATCCATGTAATTCTCTATACAGGCAGATCGATGCAGATACAAAGACCTTCCGGCTCATTCAGACGGGCCTGTATGGTCCCCCCCATCCTCCGCACAGCCCCGGCAACAATCGCCAGCCCCAGGCCGCTGCCGCCTCCGGGATTCTGTCTTGAGGGATCGCTGCGGTAGAACACATCAAACAGATGGGGCAGTGCAGCCTCCGGTACGCCCGGCCCATCGTCTGCAAAGGACAGCCTGCATCCGCCGGCAGTCCGTTTCAGGCAGATCCATACATTTCCCGATTCCTTTTCTTTATATTTCAGGCTGTTTTCCAGAATATTCGTAACGATACGATGAAGGTACACCGGATCGGCACAAATCTCCACCGGATCGGCTTCCAGATGAATGTCAATTCCATGTTCTCTGTATTCCTCCTCCAGCGCAGCTACAACTTCCGCTATTTTCTCATCCAGGCGCAGGTTACAGGGATTTTCTGGGTTTTCCCCCAGGTCCATTTTGGAAAACAGGAATAGCTGGGATATGATATGTGCCAGGTCCTGTGCTTTGACCTTAATGGTTTCCAGATACCGTTTCTGTGCCTCCGGCGTTCTGGCAACCCCATCCAAAAGCCCCTCCACATAAGCCTGGATAGAAGTGAGGGGAGAACGCAGGTCATGGGAAATACCGGCGATCAGTTCCTTTCGGCTTAATTCCTGCCGCTGCATCCCGTCCACAGAGGACTTTAAACGTGCTGCCATCTCATTGAAATCTTCACATACAGGCTGAAATTCATCTTTTCTGTCGTAGACAATCCGGTACTCCAGATTACCGTCCCTGATTTCATGGACGCCGCCTGCCAGAATATGAAGTGTCTCCTCAATCCTTTTAAATACAAACTTTGTCAGGAAACGATTTGTGAGCAGAATGGAAACAAAAATAGTGAAGAGGATTACAATTGCCGATAACGTCAAAGCCACTTTTATTTCGGAATAGGTCTGCCGTCCATGATAGTTTCCAAACAGGCAGATAATGTAATCCTCCCCTTTCACCCTTTCTTTCTCTACATACAGGCTTCGTCCGTCCAATGTTATGGTGCATAATGAGCCGCCTAAAAGTCTGGCAGCGGACAGCAGCGCTTCATCGGCATCCTCTTTTGAGCCATACTCAAAAATTACCTTTTCATCTGATACAATCTGCAATGACATGTGATTATTATCCAATATTGGCTTTATAGGGGAAAAATCTGAAGTCCCCCAAATGCCATACTCAAACATTTCACTAATCGCCATACCGGCATGGTCAAAATCTTCCTGATCCTCAATTTCCAAACCTGCACCACCTGTCAAAGACAGCCAGATCAGTCCTATACACAGAATTCCAATCAAGGCAGCAGCTGCCGCCGGAACCACGATCATTAAAATATTGGACCAGAATAAACGCCTTTTGATTGTCATGTTATCACCTGCTTTCATGCCGTCCTATTGTATCATATTTAATTTTCAGATATATAAACTACAGATAAATTTTCTTGTGTTCTGATGCGCTGCTTCAGCAGCAAACTTCCTTTTACGGGCCTGCGCAAACAAACGCTGCTACGATTGCGAACCCAGCTTATCGTAAAAAAAACGGAAGCCCGAAGGCCTCCGTTTCTTACTGATGGTAACACAATTTATAACATCTTTTTCATCTCATCGGCAACAAACTGTACCTTGGTACCGACAATAACCTGAACAGCATTTTTGCTCGGTCTCATAACGCCTGCCACTCCTGCGGACTTGATCTTCTTCTCATCAACCTGTGTATAATCCTTGATCTCGAGACGAAGTCTTGTAATACAGTTGTCGAGGGAAGCTATATTGGATTTGCCGCCCAGACCTTCCAAAATGATAGCAGCCACTTCCGTGAAATCACTGTTGGAGAGAACCGCCTTTTTCTCCGCCTCAATATCATCATCCTCTCTTCCGGGAGTCTTCAGATCAAATTTCACAATGGCAAAACGGAACACAACATAAAATACGATGAATGCGGCAAGACCAAGAGGAATGATCATCCATGTATTCTGAGCTGCCGGAAGCGATGCAGAGAAGAAAAGATCTGTCGCGCCTGCCGAGAAGCTGAATCCTGCCCGGAATCCTATCAACGTGGTTACAAATGTAAATATTCCATATAATAATGCGTAAATCAGATACAGCGCCGGCGCAAGGAACATAAATCCGAATTCAAAAGGCTCTGTAACGCCGCAGACAAATGCACAGACTGCAGAAGAAGCGACCAGACCAATGGCAACCTTCTTTTTTCCTTCTTTGGCCGTATGAATCATTGCAAGTGCCGCACCCGGAATACCAAACATCATACAAGGGAAGAATCCCGACATATACATACCAAGACTCCATGTAACATCTGCGCTGGTTTCGCCCGCCCAGAAATGCTTCAGATCGCCAAGACCTATGGTATCAAACCAGAATACATTGTTTAAAGCATGATGTAATCCTGTGGGGATCAGCAGTCTGTTGAGGAATGCATAAATACCTGCGCCTACTGCATCCAAACTTACGATTCCGTTACCGATTGCAAGCAGGATACCGTATACGATAGGCCATAAGATCAGCAGGATTGCCGCCACTACGATAGAAACCACTCCGGCAATAATCGTTACACAGCGTTTGCCGCTGAAGAAAGACAGCCAGTCAGGCAGTTTCGTCGCTTTAAACTTATTATAGCAGACAGATCCGATGATACCGGAAAGAATACCGATAAACGGATTGGCTATGGCTGAAAAAGCCAGCGTCCTGTTCACATCATCCGCTATAGAAGGAATCAGTGTGGTAACAGTACCAACTGAGAGCAGATTAGTAATCATCAGCCATGCTGCAAGAGAGGCAAGCCCTGCCGTGCCGTCATGATCATCGGCCATACCAACGCCTACACCGATTACAAACAGAAGCGCCATATTGTCGATCAGCGCGCCGCCTGCCTTCACCAGGAAAAATCCCAGCATATTCACAAATCCTGTTATTTCTCCACCCTGCATCGTCTGTTTACAAAGTGCATATCCAAGTCCCATAAGGATACCGCATATCGGCAGACATGCAACGGGCAGCATGAGCGCTTTACCCAATTTCTGTAAATGTTTCATCATAAAAATTTACCCCCTGATTTTCTCTTGTTCTGTTTGTTACAAATTTTCATTGAAGAAATTCTTCATTGCCTCACAGGCTGTTTCCTCATCCTCTCCTTCCACCTGACAAGTAATCTCCATTCCCTGCTTGATACCAAGGCTCATAAGCTTGATGAGCTTTTTGGCGTCGGCGCTTTTTCCATTGCCGTTAATCGTAATGCTGCTCTGGAACTCTGCTGCCTGCTTTACCAAAAGCCCGGCCGGCCTTGCATGGATTCCTACCGGATCCCTGATGATAAATTGAAATTCTTTCACCTCTCCACCCCCTGTTCCTGTTAATTTGGTTGTTTGCAGCCTGCAAACCATAATTTTAAATATCTCTGACCGCCTTACGCACTTTCAGCACGGAAGACGCCGAAACGCTGAGTTCATCCACTCCCATGGCAAGAAATGTTTCCGTCAGATCAGTATCCGCAGCCAGTTCACCACAGATTCCTGCCCAGATTCCTGCCCTGTGCGCGTTTGCCACTGTCATTTCGATCAGTTTCAGAACTGCCGGATGATGCGTATCGCAAGTGCTCTCCAGCTTCTGGTTCTGTCTGTCTACCGCAAGCGTATATTGTGTCAAGTCGTTCGTCCCGATACTGAAAAAGTCAACTTCTTTCGCCAGTTCATCGGAAATCAGCGCTGCTGCCGGGGTTTCCACCATAATTCCCAGTTCCACTTTCCCGACAGAATAGCCCTCTGCAGAAAGCTCCTTTTTCACCTGCTCTACGATCTCCTTGATCCGCCTTACTTCATTCACTGACACAATCATGGGAAACATGACCGCCGCCCTGCCATAAGCAGATGCCCGGAATATTGCCCGGAGCTGTGTTATAAAGATTTCCGGACGATCCAGACAGATTCTGATAGCCCGATACCCCAAAGCCGGATTTTCCTCCTGTTCCAGACCGAAATAATCCACCTTTTTATCTGCGCCAATATCCAGCGTCCGTATCACGACCTTTTTATTCCCCATTTTTTCAAGTACTGCTTTGTAACTCAAAAACTGTTCTTCTTCCGTGGGAAAGCTCTCTCTTCCAAGATAGAGAAATTCACTCCGAAACAGTCCGATCCCTCCTGCATCCGCATTCAATGCACCGTCTGTATCTTCCACCTTTCCGATATTGGCGAAGAGATCAACCCGTCTTCCATCACTGGTAACATTGTCTTTTCCCTTCAATTGTTCCAGCGCTTCCAGGTCAGCCACCCATTGGTTTTTGCGGTGGATCATCTCGTCCAGCAGATCCTGCTCCGGTTCCACCAGAAATTCTCCGCTAAAACCGTCCACCACCCCTATTTTTCCATTCAGCTCCTCTCCCGCCTTCATCCCTGTATTTACCAGTGCCGGGAGATTCATGCTTCTCGCCAGGATTGCCGTGTGAGAATTGGAGGAACCGCGCGCCGTTACAAAGGCAAGTATTTTATTTTTATCCATTTTGACAGTTTCACTGGGCGTCAGATCATCCGCCGCTACAATGACCGGCTCATCGGTCAGAATACCATCTTCCGGCACTCCTGCCAGGATTCTGATCACTCTGCGGGAAATATCCTTTATGTCGACGGCCCTCGCCTTCATGTATTCGTCATCCATGGACGCAAACAACTCCGCAAACTGATTCTGAGCGGTTTCCACCGCATATTCCGCATTAAAACCTTCTTCCAGCACCTCATTTACCGCATCCAGATAATCATCATCCTCCAGCATCATCTTATGGATATCAAAAATCATGGCATGGTCTTCCCCTGCGCGGGCAAGTGTTTCATCATAAAGACTGGACAATTGCGCCTGGGCGGTTTCCACTGCCCGGGAAAACCTGCGCTTTTCTGCCTCTTTGTCCTCCACTTCTGTTTTGATCACCTGATAATCCTGCTTCTGATACCAGTAGATCCGGCCTATGGCAATTCCCTTAAGTACACTTTTTCCGGTATATTTTTCCATCCCAAATCTCCTTTTATGTTTCGCATCCGCTCTTTTGTAACGCCATATGCCGTCTGGCAGATGCTGCCATCGGTACCTTTTTTTCTATTTCTTCAGGATCAGGATCTCATCCCCCTGGGATACGGCGCCAGGTTCTCCTGGATGAATATCCGAAAAGTCATCGGAATTACAGATAACGATCGGTGTTGTGATATCATACCCCTCCGCTTTGATCTGTTCTATATCCGCTTCCAGAAGCAAATCTCCTTTCTTTACCTCCTGTCCCTCGCTGGCATGGATGGTAAAATGCCTGCCATCCAGCTTCACAGTATCAAGTCCTACATGAATCAGAATCTCCGCACCATCCTTACTCGTCACAGCCGCTGCATGCCCGGTAGGAAATACGGTGCTTACTGTGCCGTCCACCGGGGAGCAGATCCGCGTGCCGGCCGGAACGACCGCCACACCTTTCCCCAGTATCTCTCCGCTGAAAGCAGGATCATTTACTTCCTGAATGCTCATCAGCGTTCCCGCCACCGGCGCTCCAATTTTTATGCCATTGTCTTTGGCAAACATATTTTGAAAAAGTTTCATTCACTTCCCCTTTCCTGTCTCCTGCTGAAAATTTAAATTGTGCTTTGCCGGACGCGGTATCAGCATAAATATAAATTTTTCATTCGTTTAATGTTCAGTGTCAGGTAAATCTTCTCTTCTTCTGTCATGCTGCACCGATATTCGCTTTCTATATAATCATTAATTCCATTGATCATGTCATATTCCTGTATGTAATTCTCCTCCACAAACCGGTACAGTTTTTCATCCCTCCTCCCTCTTATTGGTTTTTCCGAAACAAGACGGTTTGCAAGCTGTTTCAAGTCTGCAATCAGTCTGTCCCTTGGATAATTCCGTCCCTCAGGGATGGGAATATCCCGTCCGATAATCTCCATCATTTCACGCATCATCTTGATCATGAAAAAAGTCGTTCCCATAGCGGCATTTAATTCTCCATTGATCAGATGAAGTGCGATTGACGCCGACTCATCTTCTTCCAGCCGGCATCCCGTTCGTTCCTCGATCAGCTCAAGTGCATAACAGCCCACCGAATACTCCAGCGGATAAAACAGCTTTACCTCATCATATAATACATTATTAAATTTTACGCCTTTTCGATATCTCTCCAATGCAAAACTGATATGATCTGTCAAAGTCAGATACACATTCTGATTTAATTTAATTTCCAGATTCTCCCGCGCATAAGAAATAATATCTGTTGAAAGTCTGATGTGTTCAATCGGCAGAGAAGCAAGCAGTTCTTTAAATTGCTCCTTGTCATCCATGTTTTCCAGCCTGAAAATTTTCTCGATTTTCTCTTCAGCAATTTCACTGCCCGGTTTCTTGCCAAAGCCGATGCCCCTTCCCATGACCACCAACTCTACACCCTGATTATCCCTCGCAGAAATAATATTATTGTTGATCACCTTTTCGATACGCAATTTTCATTCCTCGTTCATTTCATTGTAAATACGATCTTTCCATCTCACTGCAGACCAAAAGGAATTGATTCTCCGGCAAGTTAAACAACTCAATCAGCACCCCCTTTAGCGCAATAAAAAAACCAAATTTTATAAATCAACCCTCCCGTTAATTTATAAAATCTGGTTTTGCCTGCTTATGCAGTAACAACCCAAATATCATTCACTATATCTATTGATATAATTATATCAACACGCACAACACAAGTCAAGATAATATTTTATGTATTTGTAATAATGTATAAAATATGTAAATATATGTCCGCTTTTCCGTGCACATTGTATGAATCTTTCATTTCAAATCATTCTATATGTTATGCACGTTAAGACAGGTATATTCCCGTGAATGCACCTTTTGACTTCAGGATCACACCCTTTCAAACTGCGCCTCGTACATCTGATAATATACGCCCTGCTTTTTTATGAGCTCCTCATGGGTTCCCTGCTCTGCAATTCTGCCATCCCTTACCACCACAATCAGATCCGCATGGCGAATCGTTGAAAGCCTGTGGGCGATCACAAAACAGGTTTTATCTTTCATAAGGCGGCGCATCGCTTCCTGAATCTGCATTTCCGTGCGGGTATCCACGTTTGATGTCGCTTCATCCAGAATCAGCATTCTGGCATCTGAGAGCATGGCGCGGGCGATGGTGAGAAGCTGTCTCTGTCCCTTGGAAATATGTACACCATTATCGCTGAGCACTGTGTCAAAGCCCTCCGGAAGCTTTTCAATATAGGAATAGATTCTGGCCGCTTTGGCAGCCTGCTCCACCTCCTGCCTGGATATATGATCTCTTCCATAGGCAAGATTATCGTAAATCGTCCCATGAAACAGCCATGTATCCTGCAACACCATCGTATAAGCTTTCCTCAGATCATCTCTCCTGATCTGATAAATGTCCTGTCCATCCAGCAAAATGCTTCCCCGATCGGCATCATAAAACCGCATCAGAAGATTAATTACCGTGGTTTTTCCTGCACCGGTAGGACCCACTATTGCGATCTGCTGACCTGCTTTTGCATAAAGGCTAAAGTCTTTCAGGATCTGCTGCCGGGGCTGGTATCCAAAGGAAACATTTTGAAACGCGACTTCTCCATAAACCTCTTTTAAAATACGTGCGCTCTCCCCATCGGTCTTCTCCGGCAGTTCGTCCAGCAGCCTGAATACCCTTTCCGCCGCGGCAAAAGCAGACTGGAACTCTCCAATAATATTGGCCGCCTCGTTGATGGGTCCTGAAAATTTTCTGGAGTACTGTACAAAAGATGAAATATCTCCGATTCCGATTCCTCCCCGCAAATACAGTAATGAGCCAAACACACTGATCAAAGCCAGAGATGTATTATTCATGAAGTTCACCGACGGACCTGCCAGCGTTCCATAATATTCCGCTTTTGTATTGGCATCCACTGCTTCTCCATTCTTCCGCTCAAAAGCCTCTATCACCTGTTCTTCTCTTCCATAGGCTCTGGTAGTCTTCTGTCCGTTGAGCATTTCCTCCACAAATCCATTGAGCTCTCCCAGCTTTTTGGATCTTACCCTGTACAATGGTCTGGAACGGCTGGTGATAAACTTTGTAAGCAGAATCGAAACCGGAATTGTCACTCCGAAAATCAGCACCATTACCGGTGCGATGGACAACATCATGATCAGCGAGAACAGCACAATGACAATGCTCTGCAGGATCTGCAGGAAGTCGTTTGCCAGAGACTGGTTTACCGTGTCGATATCATATGTGATAATACTGATAATATCGCCTGTCTGATATTGATCAAAAAATGACACGGGTAATTTTGAGAGATTTTCAAATACATCTCTGCGCATCTGATAAGTAACTCTTCTTGTCAGCCTGATTGCCAGCAGAGATAGCAAATAAGAAAAGACCGCTGACAGCACATAAAAAAATGCCATCCACCCTACATAATAAAATACCCTTTCAAAGTCCACCCCTCCGGCTCTGGTACCAATCGCATCGATCGCCTTTCCGGAAAGCCTGGGACCAAACAGCGCGAGCACATTAGACAGAAGCATCAGCATCATTCCGGACAGGATCAGAAGATAATACCGGCTGATATAACGCCACAGTCTAAGCAGCAGATATTTTTTAGGTACTCTTTTCCTGTCACTCATTTTGCAGTGCCCCCTCTCCCATCTGCAGTTCATAAATCATTCTGTATTCCCGGCATTTTTCCAGAAGCTCACTGTGCGTGCCATAGCCAATCTCTTTTCCGTCCTCGAGAACCAGAATATGATCCGCCCCCTGAATCGTACTGATCCGCTGGGCAATTGTCACAATGGTAGTATCCCTGAAATGAGTACGCAGCTCCCTTCTCAACACGGCATCGGTTTTATAATCAAGAGCTGAAGAAGCATCATCCAGTATCAGGATCCTGGGTCTTGCTGCCATCGCCCGCGCAATCATAATGCGCTGCTTCTGCCCGCCGCTCAGATTGCCGCCCCGTACCGTCACTTTTGCGTCCTTTCCGCCTTCCTTCTGTCTGATAAATCCTTCCGCCTGCGCCAGGGCAGCCGCCTCCATGATTTGCTCCTGCTCAAGGCCACGGAAAAAGTCTATATTTTCCTCCACAGATGCCGCCATAAGATAATCATTCTGGAACACCACGCCGAACATCCCCCGCAGTTCCTGACAGGGAATGGTATCGATTCTTTTCCCGTCCACCCATATACTCCCCTCATCCACATCATAAAACCTGAGAAGAAGATTCACGATGGTACTCTTACCGCTTCCTGTAGCGCCGATAATCCCCAGCGTTTCTCCTTTTTTCAGCGCAAAGCTGATGTGAGAAAGGTGATTTCCTTTTTTATTATAAGAGAAGGTGACATCTCTGAATTCCACCAGCGGCTTTTCCTCTTCCTTCCTCTCCGGAGAATGCACCGGCATCTGTTCCGGCGCATCCAAAACCTCAAAAATACGTTTCAGAGATGCCAGCCCTTTCGAGCACATGACAAATATCCTGGTAATTCCCAGCATGGCGTTTAATATAATCGTGAAATAGCTCAAAAAGGCGATAATGGCTCCTGGTCCGCTCTCCCCTTTTTCCACCAGATATGCGCCGGCCAGGATCACTGCCGCAAGCCCCAGATTCAGCACCAAAGTAGTAGCCGGGCTGCTGAATGAAGAAATCCTTCCCGCTTTCTGCTCGATCTCCGCCAGATTTTCATTCACTTTATCATAGCGGGCTCTCTCATAGTCTGTCCGGGACAGCGCCCGTATCACCCTTACGCCAGTGATATTTTCCTGAAGGACTCTGACCACCTCGTCCAGCACTTTCTGCTGCCTGCCATAAACCGGGATACTCTTTTGGGTGACAAGCCACACGATCCAGATAATAAAAGGCAATGCCGCCACCAGTACCAGCGTCAGCTCAGGTTCCATGGTCATGGTGATTAAAATCCCGCCAATCAGAAGAATAGGGCCTCTCACTCCCAGTCGCTGCATTCTGGCAAACATCCGGTTTACATTATAGGTATCGGAGGTCAGACGGGATACCGCTGAAGACACCGTAAAATCATCCAGCTGTGAGGCGCTCAGGTATGTAACTTTTGCAAAGAGATCATGTCGGAGCCGCCTGATCATTTTTCCTGCAGAGACCTCCGCCATACGATTTGCCGTCACATTGGTGGTCACAGAAGCAACTGCGCACACCATCATGACTCCTCCCCATCTGAAAATCAGCGTCTCATTCCCCGACGGAACAATTTCATCTATGATCTTTGCCAGCAGAGATGGGATCAGCAGATCCATCATAGCCGCCACAAATTTTAAAAACAGTGTAAGCAGCATATATGCTCTGTGTGGTTTGATATACTTAAAGATCCCCTTCATAATTTCACAGATTCTCCCCTGTCTCCATCGCCTCTGAACAAAAATACGCATCTCTTTTGTCTCATAGGACGCACTTTCCTATGAGAGAACATATCAATTATATTACAACCCTCTCTGCTTTACAATTACGACTCCGAAAAATCGGGGAAGGAGACAACAGGCATGCTGCATCCGCAGCGATTTCCCATTTGCGGGCCTGCGCAATCGAGCAGGGAAGGCTTTTCCTCCCTACTCGCCGCGCGCCCCATGCGCCGCTTTAGCGGCATACTTCCTCTGCATGGGCCTGCGCATAAAAAGAGCCGGATTCCCTCTTTAACCGCCGAACTCCCGCTCTTTTTATCGGCACATCTCTCAATGTACCAGCATGTTTTCAATAAAGATCCCATACCCTCTGGCAGGATCCTGCACCAGCACATGTGTAACGGCTCCGATCAGTTTGCCGTCTTGAATGATTGGGCTTCCGCTCATTCCCTGAACGATCCCTCCTGTGGACATAAGTAGATCCGGGTCTGTAATCTCCAGAACGATTCCCCGGTTGATATTGTCATTTTCCAGATTAATATCCGTGATTTCTATTTCATAAACCTGCGTCTCATCCCCCAATGAACAGATGATCTGGGCAGGTCCCTTTTTAATCTCCTGCTTCAGTCCGAGAGAAAGGAAATCGCTGTCCGCCTGATCCAGCGTCTGGGGGGTACAGACTCCGAAAATACCTCTGGATGTATTTGCCGTAATCTCGCCCATAATATTTTTATCGTCATATTCTATATATCCTGTCAGTTCGCCTGGAGAGCCTGTGGTTCCTCTGGTAATTCCTATTATCTCTGTATGATAAAGTGTCCCTTTGGATAAGGTCATCAGCGTACTGGTATCCACATCATTGATACCGTGTCCCAGAGCTCCGAAACAGCCATGCTCATCAATGTAGGTCATCGTGCCTACCCCCTGCGCATTATCTCTGACCCAGATGCCCAGCTTGTATTCTCCGTTCTGATTCATTTCCGGGCGGGCCTTCACTTCGATCACTGCATCGCCCCGCTGGAGCTTAAAGACCATCTCCTGGCCCTCACTGTGACTGATCCTTTCAATCAGCTGCTTTTTCTCATTGATCTGCTCATCATTGATCTCCAGAATATAATCGCCTGTCTGAAATACATATTTCCCCGGATTATATTTCTGCCCATCTTCCCCTTCAAACTCTCCGATCCCGACTACCAGCACTCCCTGTGTCTTTACATAGATACCTATGGGAATTCCTGCCGGCTTAAGAACCAGATCATCGATGACCTCTACGTTCACTTCCTTAAGAGGAATCACGCCAAAAAGTTTCAGTTGCAGCTTATACTGATCAACCTGCCCGGCCTTAACCGTAACCGGGCGTCCCAGGTCAATATAGATACTGTTGTCAGTCTCTGCGTTGGCGCTGCTCACCTCCATGGCCTCCCGGTACAGCTCTCCCGCCGCCGGTACTTTGAAATCAAGCTCCTGATCAATACCTGCCTTGATCATGATCGTAGAGGGAACGCTGCTCCACATAAAATAATAGGCGGAGAACATCACCCCAAGAATACCAGCACAAAGTGCAATATACAAAAACCTTTTATAAACAAGAACCCTTCTGTGATTTGGTCCATCTACCCGTTCCAAGTTTCCACATCCTTTTACAAATAGTAGCTATTTTACAAATAGTATTTCCTGCTTATTATGTGGAAAACTTTAAATTTTACTTTTTTTATTTTATTTTTTTACTTCCAAATGTTTCTATTTTCCTTTCACCCTGTCTGCACTGTCTCTCATTTCTTTTGCATTTTCCAGAACTGCCCTGGTCATCTTTCCACTTCCCAGAAGGCGCGCCATCTCTTCCAGCCCCTCCGTCTCTGACAGCTCCCTGATGCCGGTTACCGTTCTCTCATCCTTCAGATTTTTTTCAATCAGAAAATGCCTGTCGGCCATGGAAGCGATCTGCGCAAGATGCGTAATGCAGATGATCTGGTGACTGCGCGAGAGCCTTCCCAGCTTTTCGGAGACTTTCCAGGCTGTCCTTCCGCTGATACCGGTATCAATCTCGTCAAAAACCAGCGTATCCGTCTCATCCCTGTCTGCAAAAACCGTCTTGACGGCCAGCATAATGCGGGAAAGCTCACCGCCGCTGGCAATCTGCCATAAGGGTTTTAGCGCCTCTCCCGGATTGGTGGAGATCAGAAATTCCACCTGATCATAGCCATCTGCCGCAAATTCATCCTCCTGTACCGTCACGGAAATCTCAAATTCCACGTCCAGAAAATTCAGATCAATCATCGCCTGTTTCAGGTGTTCTGAAAGAGGCTGCGCCGCTTTTTTTCTCAACTTTGAGAGCCTTTTGCACAGCTGCAGAATATCTTCTTTCTGTTTCTTTATCTTTTCCTTCAGCTGTTCTACATATACCTCATAGTTTTCCAGCTTTTCCAGGTTCTTTTGCTTTTCTTCCCGGCTTTCCAGGATCTCCTCTATCGTGCTTCCGTACTTATCCTTCAGGTGGTTGATCACATTCAGCCTCTCCTCCAGATACATAAATTCTTCTTCATCAAACTCAAGGCTGTCTCTGTATTGAGCCACGGCACGATTAAAATCATTTAAGAGATCGTCTATCTCCGTAAGCTGAGAGATCAATGGCACACTTTCTTCATCATAGTCACTCAGCGCTTTCATCTTACTCAGAGCATGTCCTACTGCAAGCCCGGCGCTTCCCTCTTCCTCATATCCGGTAAGGGCATGCACCGCATAAATCACTTCCTTCAGCTTCTTTCCGTTTACCATCAGACGGTACTTTTTTTCCGCCTGTTCATCCTCCCGGGGATCGAGTCCGGCTGCTTCTATTTCATTGATCTCAAACTCCAGAAGGCTCGCCTCTCTTGCTCTCATTTTCTCATCCGAGCTCTGTTCCTCCAGTTCCTGTTTCCACCTTCTGTAGTCAGATAATCCGGCCTTCAGCTGATCCTTTATTTTTTTTGCCTCATCACCGATATAATCATCCAGCATCTTTTTGGAAGCGGCAGGCTTTAAGAGAGACTGATGCTCATGCTGCCCGTACATGTCCAGAAGACATCCCGCAAGATTTTTCAGCTGTCCCGCGCTGATGCTTTCGCCATTTGCCCGGCAGCTGCTTCTCGTCTCTGTGATCTTCCTCTGCAAAATCAGAATATGGTCTTCCTCTATGGGAAGTTCCATCTCCCTCACCCTGGCGCACTGCTGATCATTTAATGAAAATATCAGTTCTACAAGAGCATATTCCGCACCCGTCCGGATATAATCTTTTCCGGCTTTCGCCCCTAACGCCAGATTAATGGAGCCGATGATAATGGACTTTCCCGCACCGGTCTCTCCGGTCAGAATATTCATTCCTTCTGAAAAAGTCACTTCCTGCTCTTCAATCAGCGCCAGATTTTTCACGTGTAAACTTTCAAGCATACTTCTTCCTCCTTTACGCCCCTTCTCTCAAGCGCACAGCAGGTAATTTTTGATTACCGTCAGGACTATTCATCCAGTACGCCGCGGATCTTTCCCATAATGATCTGCGTATCTTCCACAGTCTTTACAGCCATCATAATGGTATCATCCCCGGCAATAGAACCTACGATCTCTTTCAGCTTCATGGCATCAATGGCTGCCGCCACTGCCATAGCCATTCCCGATACAGTTTTCACCACGAGAATGTTCTGTGCCATATCCATGGACACAAACCCATCTTTGAGTACCCGTATGTATTTATCATTCAGATAATGATCGCTCTGTGCCAGAATCGTATACTTCTGTCTTCCATCACCCATTGAGACCTTGGTCAGTTTAAGCTCTCTGATGTCTCTCGATACCGTGGCCTGTGTTACATTACAGCCTGCTCCTCTCAACCGTTCCGCGAGCTCTTCCTGGGTTTCTATTTCAAACTGATCAATTAGTTCTTTTATCTTCTGATGTCTGCTCTTTTTCATCTTTTTCCTCATTTCCGCGCTTCTTTCTGCGCATGACGAGTTTGTGGCAAGCAGTGCGCAGACACAAATCTCGTGATTGAAAATTTTAATTTTCAATCTTATCCTCATTTCAACACGTCTTCAGTCACTCATCTTTCTATGAAGCACTTCCAGAAAACTTACATGACTTAATTTGACAATCCCGGTCGTCTTATCGGATTTTCGGATCCGGATCTTCTCACCGGTACATAAGCTGATCCTGTGGCATCCATCAAAGATTGCCTCCACCTCCTGTATTTCTCCATCCCTGCCGCTCTCAATTTCCACCATGACTTCATCTTCAGGTGAAAGCACGATACTGCGGCTCTGCATGGAATGAGGACAGATGGGTGAAAGCAGAATCACCTCCGCTCCCGGCTCCACAATAGGCCCCCCCGCAGAAAGATTATAGCCGGTAGAACCGGTAGGCGTAGATACAATCATCCCATCCGCATAATATCGGTGAAGGAACTGATTATTGACATAAATATTAAAATTTATGATCTCAAGAGAGCCTTTTCTTGTGATGACAATATCATTCAGCGCCCTTGCTTCATCTTTCTTATTTCCCGTCAGGTCAAAACTCTTACCCAGGAGCATCATCCGTTTTTCAATTTCATATTCATTCCTTATCAGTTTTTCCAGGGCATCGTCGATGTCCGATTTATTTACCTCCGCCAGAAAACCCAGAGTTCCCATGTTGATTCCCAGAAAAGGAATCTCTCTGTCAGCCAGGTCTGTGGCCGCCTGCAGAAGCGTGCCGTCTCCTCCCAACACTATGATACAGTCCACCTCCAGGCTTACCTGCTCCTTATAGCTGTATCCTTCTCCTCCCGGCTTTCTCGCTCCGATATCCACAATACAGCTCATACCGTGATCCATCAGCCAGTTCCTGATAGAGGTAGCAATTTTCAGCTCCGCATCCTTGGTGGGATTGGTTATCACATAAAAATGTTTCATACCTGTTTTCCAAAACTTTCGTGCGCATTTTCCACTACGTTTTCAATCATTCCGGAGATATCTTTCCGCCATGAGTACCCGCTTTTTTCCGCTGTTATTTGTTCAAGCCGCATTTGAGCCTGTTCCTCCGTAATACCTTCCGTTTTCTTCCCTTCAGAGCCGCTTTTCTGCAGATGAATCAGATATTCAATATTTCCCTCCGGACCCTTAACAGGCGAAAAATCCAGATGCAGAATTCTAAAACCGATCTCATTCGCATAATCCGTAACTTTACGGATCACTTCCACATGTGTCTGTGGTTCTCGGACCACACCCTTTTTTCCTACCTTCTCACGCCCCGCTTCAAATTGAGGCTTGATCAGACAGACCATTTCCGCCTGATCTCTGAGCAGCGCCCTTGCAGGCAGAAGAATTTTCGTAAGGGAAATAAAGGAAACATCTACTGATGCAAAATCCAGTTTTTCAGGAATATCCTCTTCTTTCATAAATCTGAAGTTCGTCTTTTCCATGCAGACGACCCGCCGGTCATTTCTCAGTTTCCAGTCCAGCTGTCCGTGCCCCACATCCACAGCATACACCTTTCCCGCTCCGTTTTGCAGCATACAGTCTGTGAACCCTCCCGTGGAAGCCCCAATGTCCATGCAGCACATTTCATCCAGGATCAGTCCGAAGCTTTTGATCGCTTTTTCCAGCTTCAGACCTCCGCGGCTTACATAACGCAGAGTCCCGCCCCTGACCTCAAGCTTCACCTTACTTATATCAAAAAAGGTACCCGCTTTGTCCTCCCGCTGTCCATCCACAAATACATTTCCGGACATAATAATTGCTCTTGCTTTTTCTCTGGAAGCTGCATATCCTTCCTGGATAAGCAGCACATCCAACCGTTCCTTCATGACAGATTTTCCATTTCTTTTTTGATTCTTTCCGTGATGGTTTCCGTGTCTATTCCGATCTCTTTCTTGAGCTGTTCCACATTTCCATGCTCCACATATTCATCCGGTATCGCGACCTGTAAAAACCCCGCACTGGTTTTCATCTGCCCCATCGCTTCCCTGATCTTCTCCCCGTAACCGCCGCTGGCAACATTTTCCTCCAGAGAAACCACAAGCTTATGATAACCGGCCGCCCATCTGACCGCTGTCAGATCAATGGGTTTGACGAATCTGGCATTAATGATACTGCATTTATATCCATCATTCTTCAGTCTCTCCCTTACTTCCACAGCCGTCTTTACCATACTGCCTGCCGCCATGAGACAGACTTCCCCCTCAGCATAGATCAGTTCGGCCTTTCCAAACTCAATGGGCGCCCGGTATTCCTTCAGTCCGCCATAAGCTTCCCCTCTGGGATAGCGGATCGCGACAGGACCGCCAAAGGTAACTGCAAATTTCATCATATCAGAAAGCTCCCATTTGTTTTTGGGCGCCATTATATGCATATTGGGAATAGAGGAAAGATAAGAAAGATCAAAAATCCCCTGATGGGTTTCCCCATCGCTTCCCACCAGTCCCGCCCTGTCAATGGCGAACACTACGGGAAGATTCTGGATACAGACATCATGAAGAATCTGGTCATAGGCACGCTGTAAAAACGAAGAATAAACTGCTACAACAGGCTTTAGTCCTCCTGCCGCCAGACCTGCAGCAAATGTAACCGCATGTTCCTCGGCAATTCCCACATCAAAGAAACGCTCGGGATACATATTCCGAAACCGCTTTAATCCGGTCCCGTCAGGCATTGCAGCCGTAATTGCGACCACCTTTTCGTCTCTTGCCCCCAGCTTTGTCATCACTGTTGAAAAAATATCCGTATAATTGGCCGTAGTCCTGGGTTTTGCAGGAATCCCCGTCGCAATATCAAAGGGTTCCGCCCCATGAAATCTTGCCGGATGGCGCTCCGCCGGCGAATACCCCTTGCCTTTTTGTGTAATCACATGAACGATCACTGCATTTCTGGTCCGCTTTGCTTCCTGAAATACTTTCAGCATGGCTGGAATATTATGTCCATCCACCGGCCCCAAATAGGTGATACCCATATCCTCGAAAAACATTCCCGGAACCACCAGATGTTTAAAGCTGCTCTTGGCTTTCCGAATTCCCTCCACGACTTTATTTCCCTTAGGAATTTCTTTCAGGGTATTGTATACGCCCTCCTTAATATCCAGATAAGCATTGGCCGTCCTGATATTGTTCAGATATTTGGACATGCCCCCCACATTTTCAGAGATCGACATATTATTGTCATTGAGCACCACAATAAAGTTGGTTTCCAGTTTGGCCGCATTATTCAGAGCCTCGTAAGCCATACCGCCTGTAAGAGATCCATCTCCAATCACAGAAACTACCGTATTGGTTCCTCCCTGAATATCCCTGGCCATTACCAGCCCCAGACCTGCAGAAATAGAAGTAGAGCTGTGGCCTGTGTCAAAACAGTCGCAGTCACTCTCCTTGCGCTTGGGAAAACCGCTCATTCCGCCGAACTTGCGGAGGTTTTCAAATCCCTCCCTCCTGCCGGTCAGCAGCTTGTGCGTATAGGCCTGATGTCCCACGTCCCAGATCAGCTTATCCTCAGGAAGATTCAAAAACAAATGAAGCGCCATCGTAAGCTCCACTGCTCCAAGGTTCGACCCCAGATGCCCTCCTGTTTTTGAGATCTTTTCAATCAGAAAGCTGCGTATCTCCTGAGCAAGCTCCGCATAATCTGAAGGATCTATATTCTTAATATCATTCACACCTTTAATCGTATCAAGCAACATTTTTTCAACCTTCTTTTCTTTTGTCTGCCTGCGAACTCTCATTTTTCTCTGGTAACCAGGAAACGGATCAGTTCCTCCAGAAAGCAGTTCTTCTTTTCAAAAGATGCCAGAAGTGCAAGTGCCTCCTCCGAGAGTTCCTTCACCTTTCGTCCGGATTCTTCCAGTCCATAGAAACTTACAAAAGTAAGCTTATGATTTCTTTCATCGCTTCCCACAGGCTTACCCAATACCTCTGCCGAGCTGGTCACATCCAGGATATCATCCTGGATCTGAAACGCGATTCCTATATTATAAGCTGCTTTTTCCATTGCTGCTATGGAAGCTTCCCCGGCTCCCGCCAGCACTGCTCCGATCATCATTGCTGCCTGAATCAGGGCTGCCGTCTTATTTTCATGTATAAACAAAAGATGCTCTCTGGTAAGATGCCCGCCCTCTTCCGCTTCCATATCAGCGGCCTGTCCTCCTATCATTCCGTAAATACCCGCTTTCTGCCCAAGCACCTGCAGGGCGCGGATCACCTGCCTGATATGCTTTTCATTCTCCGCCAGGTCAAATGCCCGGAGGGCCGTTTCAAAAGCCAGATTCAAAAGACCATCTCCCGCCAGGACAGCCATGCCATCGCCATAAACATTCCAGGTGGTTTTCCTTCCTCTGCGGTACTCATCATTGTCCATAGCCGGCAGGTCATCATGTACCAGGGAATAATTGTGGATCATCTCAAGAGCCGCCATAAACGGCTCCACAATCTCTCCTTCACCCCCTGCTAAAAGAAAACTTTCCTCCATGAGAATCGGACGCAGACGCTTTCCTCCCGCCATCACACTGTAATTCATGGCTTCAAGTACCTTCTTCTGGAATCCCTCTTCTTTCGGCAGATATTTCTGCAAAACATCCCGGGCCCGTTTTGTTTTTTGCTCCAGTACCTCATTAAAATTCATCTGCTTCTCCATCCTCGCTTAAGACCAGCACCTTTTTTTCCACTCTGTCAATTGCCTGATTACACGCCTTTAAGAGTTCCATCCCTTTTTTGTAGATGCCAAAGGACTCCTCTAAAGAAAGATCCTCTCTCTCCAGCGCCGCAACCGCTTCCTCCAGATTTTCAAACGCTTCTTCCAGATTAAACGCCTTTCCCTCCTGTTTTTCAGCTTCCATCTTTATTTCGTTCCTCTCTTACCTTCTGTGTGACTCTGGCCTGCATCCGTCCATTTCTGACATAGATCCAGAGCCTGTCCCCTACCGCAATCTTCTCGATATCCGTTACTGTCTTTCCCTCTTCGTCCGCCACATAGGAATATCCCTGATTCAATTTGTCAAGAGGAGAGAGACCTTTCAGTTTTTCGATATAAAGCGCCAGCCTGTGCCTGTTGTCCGTGACACGTTTTTTCATTGCCGCAGCCAGACGCTCTTCGATATTTAATCCTCTGCTCCTGCTCTCCCGGATCCTGCCCGCAGGGCTGTGAAGCTTAAGCCTTGCATCCATAGCCTGAAGATCCGCCCTGAAGAGCCTGATTTTCCCGCGCATCTGACGGCTTAAAGAAATTTCGATTCCCTTCATTTGCTCTGAAAGCAGAGAAAAGTCTCTGATTGCAAGCTCTGCTGCCGCGGAAGGGGTCGGCGCGCGCAGATCGGCAACATAATCAATAATCGTAGTGTCTGTCTCATGGCCTACTGCAGAGATTACCGGCACGATGCAGTCAAAAACCGCCTGTGCTACCATTTCTTCATTGAATGCCCATAAATCCTCTATGGAGCCGCCTCCTCTGCCCACAATCATCACATCCACCGCTCTCTTTTCCAGTGCCCTGATCCCTCTGACAATGCTTTCAGGCGCCGCCTCTCCCTGGACAAGTGCAGGATACAGAATGATTTGCAAATATGGATTTCTCCTCAGCGAAACGTTTATAATATCTCTCACCGCCGCCCCGGTGGGCGCCGTTACAATCCCCAGCGTCCTGACAAATCCGGGAATCGGCTTTTTATATTCCGGCGCAAACATTCCCCTTTCTGAAAGTTCTGCTTTTAGACGTTCAAACCTCTCATAGAGCTCTCCCGTTCCCTCCCTGGTAATCGCTCTGGCATACATCTGATATTTGCCATCACGCTCATATACGTCAATACTGCCCTTTACCACTACCTGCATTCCTTCATTCATCCGAAATGCAAGACCGGAACGGTTTCCTGCAAACATCACGCAGGAAATCGTTCCTTTTTCATCCTTCAAGGTAAAATAAATATGCCCGGAGGAATGATACTTGCAGTTGCTGACTTCTCCTCTGACCGACAGCTCCTGAAGCAGAAAATCCTGCACGAACATATTTTTAATGTATGAATTTATCTGTCCAACCGTATATACATTCTGCATCTTGATCTCCCGGCCGCTTTTATGCAAACTTTGCCAAAACTCCGTTTACAAAAGAGGCAGAAGAGTCCTGTCCGAATTTTTTTGCCAACTCGACCGCTTCATTGATCGCCACTCTGGTTGGGATCTCCTCATCGTACAAAATTTCATAAACGGCCAGACGCAGAATGGTAAGATCTACCTTTCCCATCCGATCCGTATTCCATCCCTCCACCTTACCGTTCAGCGTCTGGTCTATCTCTTCCAGTTCTGCAACGATCCTGTTAAATTTATCACTGATCTGAGCATGTTCTTCCTGCCCGGCATTATTTTCTTCATCATCAAAGAAAAACGCCTCCTGCTCCGCCATCTCTTCCCTGGGATTAAATTCTATCCGGAACAGCAGCTTAAAGATCTGCTCTCTCATTTCTCTTCTGCTCATAAGATTGTCCCTGCGCTTATTTTTCCTTCTGCATACACACTCCGGCAATCCGGATATCTACGTCTGATACTTCAAGGCCGGTCATGTTCTGCACAGTTGATTTTACTTTTTCCTGAACCCTCTGTGAGACAGTGGGAATGTTATAACCATACTCAATAATAAGGGCGAGCTCTGTCTTCACTCTCTTTCCCAGAACTTCCACCTTAACACCCTTGGCCAGATTTTTCACGCCCATTTTATTCATCAGCTCATGACTGATATTTCCGGCCATGGCGGCAACGCCCTTTACTTCAGTTGCTGCAAGACCTGCGATCATTGCCACTACATCATCGGCAATTTTAACTGTGCCAAGCTCGTCTGTTTCCTGTAACACACTGGTATTCTGTTCAAAAGTTTTTTCCATAATAGATTCCTTTCTTTCCCTGTACTGCAAGTCTTAATATTATTTATCATACCAAAAATTATGCTTTTTGCATAGTCCCAAGTATTCACAGATTACAGCCAGAAGCTTAAACTCAGCTGTTCTTCGTTTTCCGCATAAGAGACCGTGCCTTCCTGGGCGTTTAAATAACTGAAAATCTCCTGTTTCTCTATCAAATGCAGGATCATCTCCTCATACACCAGCGGATCTGCACATTTCAAGGTCACATAACTGCTTCCCTGCTCATAGGAGGCGGCAAAAACCTCCTTCAGCTTCTCCTCATCCACCTGCGTAAAGTACAGCCCTTCTCTGACATAATAGTTGTCCTCCATGGAATTGCACTCCGGGATATCCACAATCGGTTCTATTGTATGTGTCTTTTCCATCTGGGCAGTCGTAACACACAGATAATCGTAGTTGATCGGCGGAATACTTCCCAGATTCTGACCGGAACTCCCTTCCGTGATCTGATAGGAGGCGTCTCCCCATGTCGTGTCTACATAATAATAATTTCCATCCAGCCTGACCAGATTCCAGGCATGTCCCTCTCCTCCTGAAACTCTTCCCATGACCAGTGCCGCTTCGATTCCGGCCTTTTCCATAAGATATTGGGTTGCCTTTGCATATCCCTGGCACACACTTTTATGATGAATAAATACCGAGCAGATATTCTGATTATCAGCCACAGCCGCATCATATTCGGTCCCGTTGATAATATACTCATAAATATATTTCACTTTTTCATATTCATCCATACCGCTTTCCATTCCTGAGAGGCACTCCTCCACATAGCGGGCAATCTGTTCTTCCCGGGCCGGAAGCTCCTTCTGCTCTATATTATAAGTTCCGGAAAAGGTAATCTTCTTTACTTTTTCTCCCAGCGTGTAACGGGTAAAGGTATAGCCATCCACATAAAAGATTTCCGGGTGATCATTCAGAACGCTCTGGAATACCTTTTCAATCATATCGTTTTCCGTGCCGGAAAGCGCAGTTCTTTCCCGGAAGTCCCTTAAGATGATCAGTATTTCTGCATAAGTGATCTGCTCTTCCTCATTCAGCCTGTCATAATGAAAGCGCCCTGTCTGCTGTTTCCTTACAAAAGCAGTTTCCTCAACGGGAATTTCAGCAATACCTGCCATCTCATCCGCCTCAGAATCCTGTGCGGAAAAATGACCTGCAGCCTGCTCCGCTTCCTTTAATTGTTCCCCTCTGTCTTCCGCTTTATCCCTTCCCCCCCAGAATCCACAGCCTGAAAAAAGCAGAATACAAAAAAAAGCGGAAAATATGTTTCGTTTTATCTTCATTTAATCACGTCCAAATTCTGAGAGTACCAGTCCTTCATTTCTGTCCAGTGTCATTCCCACACTCCACGGATTGATAAACAGAAGGAGCGGATTCCCCTTTAAATCCTTTATCTTTTTCATATCGGAGGTCCCTGAGAGCCTGCTTATATCGATATCTTTATTTTCAATCCATCTGATATGCTCGTAAGGCAGATTTTCCAGCCGGATTTCTACATTGTACTCATTCTCAAGACGGTACTTCAGCACATCAAACTGCAAGACTCCCACTACTCCCACAATAATTTCTTCCATGCCAGTGTTAAATTCCTGGAAAATCTGAATTGCGCCTTCCTGGGCAATCTGGGTGATTCCCTTTACAAACTGTTTTCTCTTCATGGTATCTACCTGTCTTACCCTGGCAAAGTGCTCCGGCGCAAATGTGGGAATTCCTTCATAACAAAAATGCTCTTTCGGCATACACAGCGTATCCCCAATGGAAAATATCCCCGGATCAAAAACACCGATAATATCTCCTGCATAGGCCTCTTCCAGTATCTTTCTGTCACTGGCCATAATCTGCTGCGGCTGGGAGAGACGCATCACCTTTTCGCCCTGCACATGCCTGACCTCCATACTGGCCTCATATTTGCCGGAGCAGATCCGCATGAACGCAATCCTGTCCCTGTGCGCCTTGTTCATGTTTGCCTGAATCTTGAAAACAAACGCTGAAAACCCATGCTCTGCAGGCATGATTTCCCCAATATCAGACTTCCGAGGAAGCGGCGTGGTCGTCATTTGAAGGAAATGCTGTAAAAAGAACTCCACTCCAAAGTTCGTCAGTGCCGATCCGAAAAACACCGGCGTCAGATCCCCTGCCCGCACCTGATCCAGGTCAAATTCCGCACTGGCCCCATCCAAAAGCTCAATTTCATCCTTCAGCGTCTCTGCCGCTTCTTCTCCCAGAGCCGCTTTCAGATCCGCCTCATTGCGAATCGGTATCTCACTGGATTCTCCTTCCTTCGTCCCTTTCTCCGTATCGGAATAGGTGATAATACATTCTCTCTCCCGGTCATAAACGCCTTTGAAACTCTTTCCTGATCCAATGGGCCAGTTTACCGGACAGGTGGCGATTCCCAGCTCTTTCTCAATTTCATCCAGAAGTGCAAAGGTGTCGTTGGCATCCCTGTCCATCTTATTGATAAAAGTAAAGATCGGAATCTTACGCATCACACAGACCTTAAACAGCTTACGTGTCTGAGCCTCCACTCCCTTGGACGCATCAATCACCATCACTGCGGAATCCGCCGCCATGAGCGTGCGGTAAGTATCCTCCGAAAAATCCTGATGGCCCGGCGTATCCAGGATATTGATACAGAAGCCATCATACTCAAACTGCAATACCGAGGAGGTCACGGAAATTCCTCTCTCCTTTTCAATTTCCATCCAGTCGGAAACTGCATGTCTGGCCGTGGCCTTCCCCTTGACACTCCCGGCCAGGTTAATCGCCCCTCCATAGAGCAGAAGCTTTTCTGTCAGAGTCGTCTTGCCCGCATCTGGATGGGATATAATTGCAAAAGTCCTTCTTCTGTTTATTTCCTGATTATAGTTGTCCACGTATTTTCCTCCAAGTTCTTTCAAATGTATCCTGAAAATGCTTTTTTACAGCACAGACTTTCCCGCAATGTTTCCTTCCACATCCAAAACCTTAAGCACGGTAGCGCCGATATCAGCAAAGGTCTGCCTGGTTCCCAGATTTCCGGGTTTGATACTCTTCCCATAGATCAGAAGCGGGGTATATTCTCTGGAATGATCGGTGGACACGGTATATCCGGGATCACAGCCATGATCCGCTGTTATCATCAAAAGATCTGTATCCCTCATCCTGGAACAGATCTGCGGCAGTGCGGCATCAAACTCAGACAACGCCCTGGCATAGCCCTCGATATCGTTTCTGTGCCCATAGAGCATATCATAATCCACCAGATTAATAAAGCACAGCCCCTCAAAATCCTGATCAAGGTATGCCAGCGTCCGGGCAATTCCCTCTGCATTTTTACTGGTATATACATGGGATGTGATTCCCCTGCCTGCAAAAATATCATAAATCTTTCCGACGCCAATCACCTCTTTGCCTGAGCTCTGAAGTACATCCAGCATCGTTTCTTTGGGCGGCTCCAGAGAAAAGTCATGCCTGCCGGCGGTTCTGTAATAGTTTCCCGGCTCTCCTGCAAAGGGCCTTGCAATAACCCGGCCCACACCATGTTCTCCCGTAAGAAGTCTGCGCGCCATACGGCAGTATTCATACAGGGTCTCAGCCGGCACAACATCCTCGTGAGCCGCTATCTGAAACACGCTGTCTGCAGAGGTATAAACGATCAGATTTCCTGTTTTTACATGCTCGTCTCCATAATCCTTGATCACCTCTGTCCCTGAATAAGGCAGATTACACAAAATACCTCTTCCCGTCATCCGGCAAAAGGCATCGGTGATCTCCGCAGGAAAACCGTGCGGGTAGACCGGAAGAGGCTGTTTCGAGATCACTCCTGCGATCTCCCAGTGTCCTATCGTAGTATCTTTCCCTCTGGAGGCTTCCTTCATTCTTCCATAAAGAGCTTTGGGACTGTCCGTACCTTCCCGCCAGTCAATCCCGTCAATATTAAACAGCCCCATCCCTTCCATATTCGGCATGTGGAAACAGGAACCTTTTGAGGCGGAGCGCAGCGTATTGGTTCCCGCATCTCCAAAATCCGCCGCATCCTCCATGGCGCCTATTCCCACACTGTCTAAAACGATTAAAAAAACTCTTTTCATCCGGGTATCCCTCTCTTTACCAAAATCCTCTGTATCTTTTTCATTTTATTTCCTGTATTAGAATACCACATTTTTCAAAATATAGCATCATTTAGTTTAGCGTACTGATCACTATGGCATCTGCCGATACGCCTGTCTTACGGACAATGATATCCTCTATCTGAGCGCGCTGCGCCTCTGTCAGTTCATCGGTATTCACCACCACATCCACCGTATCTTCTGTAATACTTACCACCACATCATTAAAACCTTTGCTCTCCAGGAGGATTTCTGACGCGGTTTCCTTCTCCGCCACATCCGTGATTGCAATCATATTATCCACTGCTTCCTGCTTCTGTTCCTCACTGATATTTACATTATTGATGATCTCAAGTAACGTCTCCTTATTCCTTGCTCTGGTCTGTTCCTTCAAAAGTCTTGCCCCTGAAAGAGCGTTAAGACTGGAGGCTGAAGTAAATACCGCCTCCCCCGGTGTATCCCCGTCAGAAAGCTGATTTTCAGTATTCTGCGCTATATCTCCCATGGTATTTTCAGCGATCAGCTCTTCCATTCCCTCGTCCAGATAATTTTCCTCCTCCAGTACTACATCGGAATCCAGGCTCTCGATATCTGTATAGGCGGTCTGATCCATATCTTCATCGGATATCTCAAACAGTGCTGCCACATCGGAATCCGTCTGTGTTTCTTCTGATATTACAGTCCCCGATCCCGCTGTCATAATCTCCTCTTCCGTAATCCGGCTGCCGGCAAAATTCAGGTATCCTGCAACTGCGATCATGATTGCCAGCGCCGTGATCATGATCTGATTTCTTTTCACCATATTTTTCAACTCCGCTTCTCCTTCTTATTGTGATATCATTTTAACTATTTTTATTTTATGTGCCTCTATACCAAATAATGCCTGAATTGCTTCTGTTATGCTCTGAACAATCTGTGGATTTCCTCCTCCTTCTGCGGATACGGCAACCCCCTCCACCTTCGGTGACAAAACCTGCTTCACATAAGGCAGAGAAGCACTTTTCTGATCATTCCGATAGACTGTTTCGTCACTTTCGCTGATATCCGTCGTATTTCTGCTGCCTCCGGCTGCATCCACCTGGGTACTTCCGCTTCTGATTCTGCTCTGGTCCTTTTCCACTACAGCCTCACCGGAATCTCGCAGAGTTACCATCACCCTGACTCTTCCCACTCCCTCCATGGTACCCAGCAGTTCTTCCAGAGACTGTTCCAGCATTGCTGCATAAGAGCGCATCTCCTCCCCATCTCCTGCTTTGTCTGATCCGGTATTCTCCCCTTCCATATCCGGTTGCAGATTCAGTATATCAGTTTCATTGTCCCATAATTCGGACTGATCATCTTTTTTTCCGTCCTTTTTATCCACAGGCCACAGAATGACCAGGATCAGTATTCCCGCAAGGATCAGAATCAGAAAATTGTCCCTGGTCATTTTTCCTTCCATCTTTTCCGATATCTTCTTTTTCCAGTTCCAACTTCTCTCCTGCATCTGCTCCTCCTCCTGCTTTTCCTTTCTATTTCCGACAGCTGTCAGCATATCTCCTATTGGAAAATAATCGTCAGTTTTTCCGCTTCCACCCCGATACAGCTTCCATACCTGTTTTTCAGTTCTCTGATCTCCTTCTCTTCCTTCTGCAGTTCCTGTTCCGCATCCTCTCCAATTCTTACCGGCTCTACCCGGATTGTCTCCTGCTGCATCCGGCCCGTATTCTGCCGCAGCGTGATCACAATACCGTTTCCTTCCTTTTCTATTGACACATCCGTCACTTCATAGCTGTCGTCACATTTTTCCAGCCGGCTCCTCAATTCCTCTTCAATTTCCTGATAAATTTCTCCGGTATAATCCTCCACTTCAAACGCCTTCTCTTCCCGGGAAATCTCTCCTTTCAGAACTGCCATCCGTTCCAGAATTTCCCGGCTTTTTTCCTCATCCATAAACAGCCCGAATACCGGTTCCATCATTCTCAGAATGATAATGATCCCCACCAGAACCCTTACATATTTCATATAAGAGGTTCCCGGTACGAAAAAGAGGATGGTCTGGGCGATTATCATAAAAATACAGATTTCCTTAATCTCTGTCAGCATTTTTTCTCCTCTTTACGTGGAAGCTGTATAAGATATCACCGCTATCACAATCACGAACAAAATCACTGCCGTAAATACACAGCGAAGAAGCAGCAGACATCCCTGCCCCACCCGGTCGGCGCAGGCCGATATCCTTTTATCACTGACAATCCCGGTAACAGCCGCCCCCAGCTTTACGGTTCCTGTGATGATCAGGATCTTGAGAAGGGGCAGCGCTAGGGCTCCGAAAATCAGCACAAGAAGCAGTACCCCCATACTGTTTTTGATCAATACTGCCGACCCCAGCATCAGTTCCGTCATTCCCTCCACCACCGACCCGATCCCCGGAATAGAGGACAATGCCTTGCGCATGGCGGAGAGCTTCAGCCGGGAAGCAGCCGGAACCACCAGAGCCTGTACCAGGCTTAATCCTGTAACTGCTCCCATGGACACTTTAAGCGCCAGCACAATCGCCTTTTCTATAAAATCAAGCAGAAGGCTCAGCTTCTCTTCCTCCCACAGGCCATTTAATAAAGCCAGCATCACAAAGCTGCAGATCAGAGGGAGCAGCAACGAATTTAAAAAGCTTTCCACCAGATAGGCCAGCACCAGCATCAGCTGATAATAATACATTGCTGCTGCCGCTCCCTGGGCCGCCCCTACTGCCGTAAAATAAGTCGGGATAAACAGCTTAATGAACATGACAATATTGCCAACAGCGGAAGAGGCAATTTCTGATACAAACAGAAATACCTTTGTAAGAATCCCCATTAAAAACAGATACAGAAAATAAAATCCGGCTTTGGCAATCTGCCCTCCTGCGAACAGGTCGGAAAATTCCGAAAAAAGCGCTGAAACAATCCCCAGAACCAGAATCAAAACCAGAATCTGCTTCAGCGATGCAATCTCTCCTGCAATCCCTTCCCGTACCTGACTGACCAAAAGCCGGAAGGCTTCCCCTGCCTCCCCTCTCAAAATCATGGAAAGAAGTTCTCCGCCATCCAGATGAATACCCGGAAAGAGCTGTCCGATCCCCTCATTGATCTCCCCCAGATCGCAGGAAGCAAGCCACTGATCTATATATTCAAAATCTGGTTCCTCTTTTTCAGAAGTCTGTATTTTCTCCGTCTGCTCAGCGGCATACACCTCCCGGGCTGACAGTATGCTGAAAAAAAATATCCCGGCTGCCAAAAAGAATCCGGCTGTTTTTCCTTTCATCCCTCTCTCCGTCATACCGCTATACAGATATAGCGGAAATATTTTCAATCACTGCCACAAGAACCGGGATCCCCATAAGCAATACCGACAGCTTTCCGAAGATTTCGATCTGTCCCGCCACCGCTCCATATCCCGCATCTTTGCAGATAGACGCACAGAACTCGCACACATAAGTAATTCCCACCGCTCTGAGCAAAAAGCCAAGATAATCCCCGCTGCCCTTTAAATATCCCTGCAGCTCTCTTACCCTTTCAAAAAGAATTTTCAGACCGCTTACAGAAAAGGTAAAAATCACCAGACAAATTCCCGCTCCCAGATATAATCCATATTCCGGCCGGTTTGACCTGAACTGCAGCGCAAGCATCACACCCGCTACGCCAAGAATTCCGATTTTAATAATTTCCATACCATACTCTCCCAATTCCAGCTTTTATTTCAGGCTTATCATTGCTGCAGATATCTCCATTTCCGCACATTTTACCGGATTACAGGCTGAACAAATCCTGTATCATAACGAACAGGTCATAAATATAAGGTAAAATCCATGTAAGAACAAGGATCAGGCCGGCCAGACTGATCAAAAAGGCATGTTCCTCCCGCCCGCTGTGCTTCAGGATCTGCCCCAGAATCGTAATCAGAATCCCTACTGCCGCAATTTTAAAAATCAGATTTATTTCCATAGATTTCACCCCCTGCCCGCACCTGCTTTTCTTACAGCAGCAAAAGAACCAGTAAACAGCCGCCTGCAGCGCCAAGGCTCATAATCAGTTTATTTTTGTTTCTTTTTTCTTTTTCCAGTTCCTCAATCTGCAGCCGGATCTGTCTCAGTAACTCATCCAGCGCAAGAGCCTGCGCGTTTTCTTCCATATATCCCAGACAGGAGGGAAAATCATAGATCAGTTTTTTCTCCTCCCTTTTTAGTGGCAAAGGTTCTACCGCCTTTTCCATTTCTTCCTGCCAGATGCCGGGGAAGTTCTCTCCCCCCTCGTAAATTCTGATATAAATCGCTTTAAATGCAGTACAAAAGGGACCTCCTTTCTTTTCCGCCATTTTCCCTAATGCTTCGGGTACTGCTGCTTTCTGATACGAAATATAATACTTCAGGTTTTCAAAAATCTCTCTCAACTGCAGTAAAAGGGCCAGCCTTCTGTTCAGGTCCATACAGATGCTTCCCGCAAATCCCAGGCATCCGGTTATCACCAGTAAGCAGCCGATCAACCGCATAACCGGTTCCCCTGTCTGTCCAGTATTTCTCTGACCCGGTAGTTTTCCCTTTTCTTTTCCAGAAAAAGGTACCGTTCAAACAGCTTTCCCAAATTCTCCGCATCCCCTTCTCTCATATATTTCTCCTCCTTTATGCGCCCGGTAACATCTTCCATGGAATTTCCATGCATGGTCGCCACCACACTTCCTCCGCACTGCATCACCTGACAAATCGCCTTTATATCCTCCCGGTTTCCAATCTCATCCACTGCCACTACTGCGGGAGACATAGAGCGCACCAAAAGCATCATTCCCTGCGCTTTGGGACAGCCATCCAGCACGTCCGTCCGGCGTCCAAGATCATTCTGGGGAATTCCCATAAAGCCTCCGGCAATTTCTGATCTCTCATCCACCACTCCCACTTCTCTTCCCCTTCCCCACCTGTTCCCATTCGAAATTTGTCTTATGATATCCCGGAGCAGCGTCGTCTTTCCGCAACCCGGAGGAGATACCAGAAGTGTGTTTAAAAACCGGCCTTCTTCATACAAATAAGACATGATCTCTTCAGCCGCCCCGATTACCTGGTGAGAGATTCTGATGTTAAGGAAACGGATATGTACTATATTCCTCACTTCTCCTCTGTCATTCAATACCACCTGTCCGGCCATTCCGATTCTGTGCCCGCCCTGCACGGTCAGAAACCCCTGTCGGATCTCATTCTCAAATGCATACGGGGAATAACGACATATATTTTTGACAATCTCATCCAGCTCCCCTTCCGTAAGGTGCCAGGCTCCCGCACTGCTTACCGTCACAGTCCCGTCCACACACAGAAAACGTTCCTCTCCGGATGTATGAATTCTCACCGGTTGTCCCACACCAAGACGGATTTCCTGCAGTTTGTCCTCTTCTGAAAGGACCTGCTCCCATTTCTTTTTCATATGATCCGGAAAAATCCGGAGAATCTCTTCTCTCTTTGCCATCAGCTTCACCCCTTATCCCAATATATGATACTTTGTCCAAGTTATTACACAAATCGAACATGGAAAATTTTCCTGTGCAATCGAGTAGGGAAGAGCTATCTTCCCCTACTCGCGCGCGGCCCGCACGCCGCGTCAGCAGCAAATTTCCCTATGCGGGCCTGCGCATAAAAAAAGCCCGGGAATCTGGTTTCGATTCCCGGACAATGAATTATTATTCTGTTTATTTGGTTGCCTGCGCAACGTCCTTCATGGAAAAGCTCATTCTTCCCATTCTGTCTTTGCCAAGGCACACCACTGTCACCTTATCGCCAAGGGTGAGAACATCCTCCACACGATTGATCCGGCTCCTTGAGATCTTGGAGATATGGACCATTCCCTCCTTGCCGGGAGCAAATTCAACAAAAGCGCCGAATTCCTTGATGCTCACCACCACGCCCTGGAAAATCTGTCCTTCCTGATAGTCTGTGACAATGGTCTTGATGTATTCTACCGCCTTGTCCATCATCTCGGCGTCTGTACCGCAAACCGACACATTTCCATCGTCCGTAATATCGATCTTTACTCCGGTACGGGCAATAATCTCATTGATGGTCTTACCTCTCTGCCCCACCACATCGCCGATCTTCTCAGGATCTATCTGAATGGAAATAATCTTCGGCGCGTAAGGACCGACCTCCGGTCTGGGCTCTGCAATCGCCTTCTTCATACAGGTATCCATAATAAACAGCCTTGCCTCATGGCACCTTGCAATAGCGCCCTCCACCATATCTCTTGTGAGACCGTGGATCTTAATATCCATCTGAATGGCTGTAATACCTTCTGTGGTTCCGGTTACCTTAAAGTCCATATCGCCAAAGAAATCCTCAAGCCCCTGGATGTCTGTCAGAAGGACATAATCTTCATCTGTCTCCCCTGTTACCAGACCGCAGGAGATGCCGGCAACCATCTTTTTAATCGGTACGCCAGCTGCCATAAGCGACATACAGGAAGCGCATGTGGATGCCATAGAAGTAGAACCGTTTGATTCAAAAGTCTCCGAAACGGTACGAATCGCATAGGGGAACTCTTCCTCAGAAGGAAGTACGGGGATCAGCGCCCTCTCCGCCAGCGCGCCATGTCCGATCTCTCTTCTTCCGGGCCCTCTTGAAGGCTTTGTCTCTCCTACAGAGTAGGAAGGGAAATTATAGTGATGCATATAGCGCTTGCTCACTTCATTCTCATCCAGCCCGTCAATTCTCTGCTGTTCCGATAAAGGCGCCAGCGTACACACGTTGCAGATCTGTGTCTGCCCGCGGGTAAACATGGCGGAGCCGTGTACCCTGGGAATAATGTCAACTTCCGCAGAAAGGGGACGGATCTGTGTGATCTCACGTCCGTCAGGACGTTTGTGATCCTTCAGGATCATCTTACGCACAGTCTTTTTCTCATACTGATAAATCGCCTCTCCCAAAAGAGCCAGCCACTCCTCATTTTCTGCAAATGCTTCTTCCAGTCTTTCGGTAATTTTTTTGATATTTTCCTCACGAACCTGTTTTTCATCGGTGAAAACCGCTTCTTCCATTTCCTCCGACGGAACCAGTTCCTTCATGGCCGCAAACAGCTCTTCGGGAACCGCACAGCTCGTATACGCATGCTTGGGTTTGCCCATTTCCGCCACGATCTGATTGATAAACGCAATGATGGTCTGATTGATCCCGTGGGCCATATAGATCGCTTCGATCATCTTATCATCGGGAACCTCATTGGCGCCCGCCTCGATCATGATCACCTTCTCTGTGGTAGATGCAACGGTAAGATTCAGGTCGCCGTTTTTCCACTGTTCCTGAGACGGATTCACAACGAATTCTCCATCCACCATTCCCACCTGGGTCATGGCACAGGGACCGTCAAAGGGGATATCGGAGATGCATGTCGCGATTGCTGCTCCAAGCATTGCCACCAGTTCCGGACGGCATTCCGGGTCGACGCTCATAACCATATTATTCAGGGTGACATCATTTCTGTAATCCTTGGGAAACAGCGGACGCATGGGTCTGTCAATTACACGGCTGGTAAGAACGGCATTCTCCGAAGCCTTTCCTTCTCTTTTGTTAAATCCGCCGGGAATTTTTCCCACTGCATAGAGCTTTTCTTCATATTCCACACTTAAGGGAAAGAAATCAATTCCTTCCCTGGGCTTGTCCGATGCGGTTGCTGTGGATAATACAGTCGTATCACCGTAGTGCATAAACGCGCATCCGTTTGCCTGCTTGCCTACTCTGCCGATATCCACGCTTAATGTACGGCCTGCAAGTTCCATTGAAAACGTCTTGTACATATTCTCTCTCCTTTTCTTATCTACCGGAAACAAACACTCTCCTGCTTCGCAGGACATCTTATTTTGATAACGAAAAGGCGGAGTATCAATTCTGCTCCGCCTTAAACTGCCATTTTACTTTCTCAGTCCCAGTTTCTCAATCAAAGCACGATATCTTTCAATATCCTTATCCTTAAGATAATTAAGAAGACCACGTCTCTGACCTACCATCTTGAACATACCTCTTCTGGAATGATTATCCTTGGGGTGATTTTTGAGATGCTCTGTGAGCTCTGCAATCCTTGCTGACAATACTGCAATCTGTACTTCCGGTGATCCGGTATCACCCTCGCATCTTGCATATTCCTTCATGATAGCTGTTTTCTTTTCCTTAGAAATCATTGTTTTCCTCCTCGTTTTTAAAAACGCCTGATGCCAGGAGCCGGTTGGAGCCTCCAAAGCTCTGGGCAGCGGCTAAATTTCACAACAATTAATGATAGCATAATCACCGTGGGCTGTAAAGCATTAGTTTTCAGATTTTTCCCATCTGTTCTTCATGGCGTAGGCTGCATCCTTTGGCTGCCTGTTTCTGGTAAAGATACCCTTCTTGTTTCCGTTTACACGCATGATCCCCTCCTGGGCCTGGAAATCCGCAAAATTCCACGCAAGCTCTCCCTGCACAAAGGAATATTCATCCATCACCTCGAAGGACATTTCCATGTATTTGTTCTGATATTCCTGGGTCCACATCACGCCGGGCAGCTTGTGCTCGGAAACCAGCGTATCTGTTCCAAATTCCGTGAATACAAACGGCACCTTCAGCTTCTTGCCTTCCCAGGCATCCATCTCCTCCCTGAACTCCTCCATTGCATCCTCGATATCCGGCCCGCCGTTGATATACCAGCCATAGTACCGGTTCAGACACACGAAATCCAGCAGGGAAAAACATTTGCATTCTTCCGGCGAGCTGTTCTTTTCCAGAGCTCCTGTAAGAGGACGCTTCTGAGGATCCAGTTTTCTGGCATGTTCAAATACCGCCGAAAAATAATTTCTGGAAGCATCGCTGGTGGTCTCCGGTTCGTTAAAGAGACTGAACGCAAACACACAGGGATGATTCTTATCCCGCGCGATCATCTCCTCTGTCTGCTTTTTATGGTTTTTCAGCAGTTCGGATGCGGTGGGCGCTTCAAAGAAGGCCGTAAACTTCCCGGTTCCCGCATCTGCAAAATTCAGCATGGAACGCATCATTCCCACAGCGGGCACCTCGTCAATTACCAGGAATCCCTCCTGATCGGCCAGCTGATACCACTCTTCCGCATAGGGATAGTGGCTGGTTCTGAAGCAGTTTGCCCCGATCCATTTCATACACTCGAAATCACGCTTTGCCACTGCCCAGTTAAAGGCCCTCCCGATCACTTCAAAATCTTCATGCTTTCCAAAGCCCTTCAGATATACCGGCTTTCCATTGATCAGGATCTTTTCATCTTCGATCTTTACCGTCCTGATGCCGATCTGCTCCTGGTATTCGTCCGTCTTTTTTCCATCCTGCCAGAATTCCATTTTAAAAGTATAGAGATAGGCTCTTCTCACCTGCCAGAGATGAACCTTTTCCACCTTCAGGATACCCCGGGCGCCTTCTCCAGCAGCCACCTGTTTTCCCTCCGCATCGTAAAGACTCACCCTTACCTGACCCTCTCCGGCACAGGCGACCTGATAGTGTACCTTCGCATCCCCGCCTTCCAGTTCATAGGTCACACTGTAATCCGCAATTCCCTGTTCCGGAAGTTCCAGCAGATATACGCTCCGGTGAATACCCGCATAATTAAAAAAGTCAAAGTACGGCTTTGCCAGCTTTTTCCCTGACCGCAAGGTTTTTACACTGCCACAGGGAAGCGTGCTTTCGCTCAGTTCATTGTTGGCCCATACCACCAGCCGGTTCATCTCTCCCTTTTTCACAGCCTCTGTGATATCGCACACCACCGGCAGAAATCCGCCCTCATGCTCCGCCGTCTTCTGTCCGTTACAGTAAACAGCCGCCCGGTGGGTGATGCTCCCGAAACGCAGGATCAGCTTTTTATTCTGAAGATCTGCAGGAGCGTAAAACTCTGTCTCATACCAGAAATCCCCGCAGTAGTCTCGCTCCTTTTCTGTGGTAAACAAATCTGCAAAGCTGGCGGGAACCGGCATGGAAACAGGACTGGCAATTCCTTCCTCCGTCCACTTTTCCTTTTTCCCTTTTGCCTCCGGATCAAAACAGAATTTCCACAGACCATCCAGCGATGTTTTACGCCTGCAGGCGTTACTGCGCGGATACAACAATGAATTTTGCATCATACTTTTTTCCATCTTTTCTCCCTTCTCCCTTTTTCATAATATCTGAAACAGCCTCGCACCATGAGGCGGCACACGCTCTGTAAGAACCGGATCATCCAGATCTTTTTCCTTCTTTGTCCAGAGCTCCCGTACCTGCAAAGGCACAGCCCCTTTCCCTGCAAACTGCTCTATTTCAGTGAGCCCGCACCGGATCTCCTGCTCCGTATCCAGAAAATTGAAAAACGCCGCATATCTTTCTCCTGTATAATCGTTCAGGCAGCTCCAAATCGCATACTCCGCATTTTTTTCATACTGACATCCCCTGTATTCACAGGAAAGGAGCTTCAAAACATCCTGATTCATCAAAAGAGCAAGCGTCCAATCATCCAGCTTTGTCAGCTCAGCTCCAATCATCAGCGGAGAGCCGAAGATACACCAGAGGGTCATCATGGTTATCTGCTCCTGTCTGGTAAAGGCAGTATCTCTTTCTGCACCGAAGCCTTTTCCCAGCCTGCCCACCGGCAGCATATCGCAATCAGGATAAGAGCCTTCCGCCACATGCTCCTGCCACAGCTCGCATCTGTCGAACATCTCTCTTAAAAGATCCCAGCTGTCCCAGAAATCATCGGTGATACGCCACATATTCGCGTACTTTTCGTAATGCCACGCATGCTCGATCAGCGCCGGACCCGGAGAAAGAGACAACACCATCTCCCGGCCGCTTTTCTGAATGGCACGCTGCAGCATTTCCACCTCATGGGACGCTGAATAAGGATCATGAGGATACATATTGGTATTGCAGATGTCGTCGCATTTGATATAATCCACTCCCCAGTCCGCATACAGGCCGACGATGGAATCATAATACTCCTGAGCGCCCTCCACTCCCTTCCTTACGCCGTACATATCGGGATTCCAGCGGCAGATGGAAGAAGGGTCCGCAACCTCATTTGCCCCCGCTTTGCTTCCCAGTATGGGAAGATGGTTATGCGCCGCCGCTCTCGGGATTCCCCGCATAATGTGAATGCCGAATTTCAGCCCCAGATCATGGATATACCGGGCCAGAGGCCCGAACCCCTTTCCCCCTGCCGAGGAGGGAAATCTCCTGACATCCGGCAGGAATCTTCCGTATTCGTCCATTTCTTCTTCTCCGAAAGGAATATACTGGTACTTCTCTCTTTGGGTACCTGCGTCTCTGGCATACCATTCAATGTCCACCACAATATATTCCCATCCGGCCTCTTTCATATGCGCCGCCATAAAATCCGCATTGGCTTTTACCTGTTCTTCGTTGACACAGGTATCGTAATAATCATAACTGTTCCAGCCCATTGGGGCCTGTTTCATCCGATATTTCACAGTGTTTCTCCTTTACTTTAAAAGTTCAGCGCTCCGGTGCTGAACTGCGCGAAAATGGGGTCACGAAGTGGGGTTTAATTTGTAATCACCGGCATCAGAAAGCCATCCTGATCAAACGCAAGGGGCGCGATACATACCTCCCTGTGCCACCCCTTCCCCTCCGTATAATCGGCAAGCGGACGGGCAAAGCGGTGATAAGCGATCAGATAGCGATCCTCTCCGGGCATTTTCAGAATACAATGATGGCCGGTTCCCAGAATATCCTTGCACGGTTCCTTACTAAGAACAGTGCCGATAAATGTTACCGGTCCCCAGAGGGAATCCGACACCCCATAATTGACATGATAATCCTCGCTCCCCGTATCATCGCAGGACCAGGTAAAGTGGTAACGTCCCTTTCTCTTAAAAACGGTGAGCGCTTCCCGGAAATCTTCCAGCCCTTCGATCTGTCTTAGCGAGTCCTCTTCAATATGAAGCAGATCCTCCGAAAGCTTTGCCACAGCGGCAGCCGTATTCCCCAGGATCAGATAATAATCCTCCCCCTCCCGGTATACGGAAGGGTCAATGGTCTGCGCCATTTCGATTCCTTTCTCCCGCACCATTTCCAGGGTCACCAGGGGCGTATCCATTGCTGTAAAAGGACCTGCGGGGGATTTCGAAACAGCCGCCCCGATGCAGGAGACGCCCTCTTTATTTTTGGCACAGAAGTAAAAATAATACTGATCGTTCTTTTTGGTAATGCAGGGCGCCCAGGCACTGCCCGCCGCCCAGGGCACTTCTTCGGAAGCCACATCGAGAATTCTCGCTTTTTTCGCAAACTGCTTTCCATCTCCGGATGTGAATACATAGAATTCATTTCCGGACCAATGGGGAAATCCATCCGTGGTGGGATAAAGGTAGTACATCCCGTCTTCAAACCAGAGGTCCGGATCCGCATATAAGCCGTCCAGCACCGGATTTTTCCGGTCAAACCAGTACAGCAGCCTTTCGTATTCCTCATCTGTGATCTGCAGAACGCCGCCGTGGCGCTTCTTTGTCTCTCCCATATCGTACTGATCCGGTGAAAGAATTTCCAGCTTCCCCGATGCCAGATCCTCCGATATCATCGGAAGATATCCCCTGCCTGCCTGAAACTGATCCGCAATCAGACACCATGTTTTTCCATCCGGAAGAAGATAGCCTTCCGGCCCCTCCACTCCTTCCAGTGCGGAAAGTACAGGCGAGTCAATCTGCTTAAATTCTCCCAGAAGGGAATCCGATACCTCCAGCATCAGTCGTTTGGTGACCTCATCCTTGGATACACGGTAAAAATGTTCTTTCCCTTCCAATATCGTGGTATCGATTACATGATTTTCCCGCTCCATATATAGGAAAGTATCCGAAAATCTTCTGAAATCCTTCGTATAAGCAGCATAAATCCTCTGCTTTGCCACTTTCTCTCCGGCAGCCTTTCCCATTGATGCAAAGAACACCAGGAATTCGCCTTTTTCTCTGTCATACACAGCCTCCGGCGCCCATACGCAGCCGGCGCCGTCAATCCCCACCGTACAGCTTCTCTCTTTGCTCCAGTGAATCAAATCCTCCGACTCCCATACGATCAGGTCACGGCTGCCCTCATACTGCGCCTTTTGCCATCCATGCCCCGCCTCAATCCGCAGGTCTGTTGCTATCAGATAAAAAATCCGGCTTTCCGGATCCCTGACCAGAAAGGGATCCCTGACCCCGCAGGTTCCTGTCCGGGAATACAGCACCGGATTTTTGTCATTTAAATCTTTCCAGTGCAGTCCATCCCTGCTCAGGGAAAAATAAATCTGCTCTCCGTTTTTTTCTTCACCCACAAAATGCACAAATAAATATCCGGCCATCTTTGTTTTCTCCATTCCGGTTTTGCATCTACTGCCTCAACCTTTTTCTTTCTTCCTTCTGCGCGGCGCTCTGTGTTTTCCGGCAAATATCAAACACAGGATCAGCAGAGCTCCTCCTGCCGTCCCTCCCAGGATCAGCCAGAGCTTTGATCTCTTCTCCGCCACACAGAAGGACTGCTCTGTACCTGTCATAGTGACCTGTAGATACTGCCCTCTTACTTTACTCTCCATCTCGGTCCATGACCCATCCTGGTATCCCCACACCTGCGCATTCTCATAAGGATTCAGCAACCGCAGCGCGAAGGTTTCTTCCCCGCTGATACCGGCATTTTCAAGGGTAATATCATAGATTACATATTCTTTTCCCTTCGCCTGCTCAGGAGGCATCCTGCTGCCGGGCACGGCATTCAGAACGGTCTCCTCCGTAAAACGCTGTTCCACCAGGGCATAGGGCTTTTCACGTAACTTTCCTTCTTCGGACGCCAGCTTTTCGCCGCTCTGCACAACGGTAACATCCTCCTTGTACATGCCGGTAATCATAAGGCTGCCTTTCATGATCTGATCCGAGCAATCCGGCCATACGCCATAAAAACCCTCCTTCTCAGGAATCGTGGGATAATTCAGCTTTGACAGGCTCTCTCCGAATCTGACCTCTTCTGACCCCAGATACTGATCTTCCACTCTGTAAGTGACCTTGAGATGCCTGAACTGTGTGGGAAGTCCCTCCAGAGTCAGCAGAGTTTCATAGCTCACAGGCTCCGCAACCCCTGTATAGCTGATATTATCGATCCCATACAGATCGTCCCCCACATAATAGTTGCCGCTTACCCTGGCCTCTTCTTCGTTCAGCGCATCCTCATAATCCGCAGTCTGCCCGGCGATGGCGCCTTTTCTGCCTGCCAGCGCCCTGCAGTCCACAATGGCCCTGCAGTCCTTCAGGGTATCTGCAAATCCTGCGATACCTCCCACATTTTTGCCGCCGGAAGCCGAGCAGAGAGCATAGCAGCGCTGAATGACCGTAAAAGATTCTCCACAGATACCGCCCACATAGTTTCCTTCTGTACTCTCCACACTGCCATAGCCTTCACAGTCCATCACGATTCCATGGCGCATATATCCCACGATTCCGCCGGCGCCATCCTTTTTGGCTGTAATATAGCCCTCATTTACGCTTCCGGTAATCATACATTTCGTAAAGTACTTTCGTCCGGGCTGGTAATCCACATTTCCCGCCGCACTTTCCTCCGGATCCTCCTCGTCAATGGACATGGCGCCGGCAATCCCGCCTACATTGATATCGCCCCGGATGATTCCTTTGTTGGTACAGTTATCCGCCTTCCCTGTGGTGATGCTGTCTGTCTCTTCGATGTCCACGTCCTCATAAAGTTCTTCCACACTGATCTCATTATAATTGGTCAGATGATCCGCCAGAAGGTTAAACACCACATTCATCTGATCATTGACCGCTTTTAAATCCTCGTTGACCACATCGGAATAAGCAGAGGCATTATCACTGAGATTTTTAATGCTCTCGGACATCCCCTGGAGCTGCCCGTGAAGCGCTTCTCTGTTGACATCAAATTCCTCTCCCAGCTTTGAAAACCGGATATCAGGCTCTCCGTTCACATAATCTACAATACTTCTCATGTTTCTGGTGGCTGCCTTCACACAATCCACCGAATCCTGCAGATGATCGAATACCACACCCATATCATCACCCACATTTTCCATTGTGTCAAGCACCTGCTGCCCTAAAATATTAGAAACCACACTTAAATTGCTCATAACAGCAGCTGTGGCTCCCGACATACTCTCAAGAGCGGCGGCCAGCTGTGCCAGCTGATCGGCGGTCACAGTGCCATTCCCGTCCTGAATCTCCCGAATCAGATCATTTACCCGCTCCGCCGCTGCCTGCTGCTGCCTTACGGCGCTGTTAATATCCCCTCTGGCACTGTTCATCGCCTGCGGTTTATCCAGCTTCTGAAAGGCAATACGCACATCATATGTTCCTCCGCCGCTCACATCAAAGGTATAGCAATATTCTCCTCCGGCCGAAACGGAAACCTCAACTTCCCCTCCCGGCCCGGTTACGACAGGTATCTGCTTCACCGTATAGGCGCCATCAGGAATCACCCTTACTTCCGCCGTGGTCCCGTCTATATCACAGAATGCATTTCCGCTTAAGTTAGAGCTGAGTCTGATCGTCGCCTGGTCTGCCGCGGGCATCACTTCCCTGATCTGCACCTCTCCTTCGATCTCCTCACTCATCCGCAGGGGCAGTATATACTTCTTCTGCTCCGTTTTGATTTTCCCGCTGTCTCCGTCTGCGCCGTCTGCTTTCTCTCCTGCATGGAACTCCTTACGCTCTTTGTTTTCCGAACTTTCGCCCGTACTGCCGTCCTTGTCTTTGGAATCCCCTTCTTCCTTCTCTGTTCCCTCCTGGCCGGTCTGATCTTTGTCGTTATGATCGGGCTGATCCGGATCTGTTCCGTCCGAACCGCTTTCATCTCCGGATCCCTCTTTATCTGTCTGGTCCGGATCTTCCTCCTTGTCCGGAGCTTCTTCCTGGTCCGGGTCTTCCTCCTTGTCCGGGTCTTCTTCCTGGTCCGGATCTTCTTCCTGGTCCGGGTCTTCCTCCTTGTCCGTGCCTTCTTCCTTGTCCGGGTCTTCTTCCTGATCCGGATCCTCCTTCTGGTCCGGTTTTTTCAGGCTGCTATCAACTCCCGGCTCCCTGATCTGAAACCCCGATGATGTGCCTTGCCAGGTAAAATACGCTTCCACTCTTACATTGGGATCAGGCATGGTAAAGGTATAGTTTTTCTCGTCTTCCCGGTCCACACTGATCCCGTTCCCATACGCGTCATACACTCTGACGATATCAATCCCATAACCGTCATTGGGCTCCGCCACAAGATGTACCTGTTCGCCTGCCTCCGGATAATACTGCATGCTCAGGATGCTTCCTCCCACCGTTGAAAGAAGGGAAAGCCTGTTATAGTCTGTCTCAATATAGTCGCCGCTAATATCCGCCGCCGCCTTCACATCATCTGCAATCAGCGCCAGCGCCGCGTTTACCTCGGAAAAGCTCTCCTCTGCAGCATAAACATCATCAAATACACCGGGCAGCATTTCCATAACATGGCTTAATCTGTCCGTCATCGCCTGAGCCTGATCCAGATTGTCATCCACAAAATCAGCCATCTGTCCTGCAAGAGCGTCTCCGGCCTCCAGTGCGCCGTCGCTGTAGACTGTCAGATGATCAAGCTCCTCCTTCACGGCATCTTTTCCTTCTCCCATATCCTCAATCGTTTTCTCTATCAGATCATGGAGCTTATTGACTGCATTGCGAAGAGACTGCGCCTCGTCCACTTCTATGTAAGGCTCCATCTGGCCCACGATTCCGCCCACGTCTTTTCTGCCATATACTGTTCCATTATTTGTACAGGCAGATACCACTCCGCATTGCCTGCCCGCAATCCCTCCAATATTATAGCCCGTATGTTCATATCCCACTCTTCCGTAATTAGAGCATCGGATAATCGTCCCATCTGAATGGCCGGCAATTCCTCCTGTGTCCACGCCGCTGAAAAGCTCCGCCTTTGAGTCGCTGATATTAAGGCTCAAAAAAATTCCCAGCCCCATCTCATCGTCTTCTTCCACCCATTCACTGTCATTGTTAATTGCTGCACGGCTGACGCAATAGGTTAAGGTTCCATGATTCTTTCCGACGATACCCCCGGTAGAATAATATCCCGTCACATGGCCGCTCACGGCGCAATTACGGATGATCCCCGTTCCTTCATTGACGCCGGTCAGTCCTCCTACCGTCGTTCTGCCGCTGACATTCCCCTGAAAGCTGCATCGTTCAATGGTTCCGTAATTGACACCGCACAGTCCGCCGATACATTCCTTTTCATCCTCCGCGATCACATTCCCCTGCACCTTCAGATCCTGTACCACACCTCCTTTTTTGATATAGCGGAACAGACCGGCCACATAACCGGCTCCTGTGTACCGGAAATTGGAAATGGTATGTCCCTGGCCATCAAAAATGCCGGTGAATACCGGTATTGCCTCGAATCCTGTTCCCGCAAGATCCAGATCCGTATTCAGAACCACCATTTTATCAGAAGACCACTGATCCAGCGCGCACTGATCCGCAAATTCCAGGAAATCCTCCGCCGAATCGATCGTTATGATTTTTCTCTGTACCGTTTCCTCCTGCTCGTTTTGTACCTTTTCAACATTTTCAGCTGCCATAGACTGCAGGGGAAGCAGATTCCCGGAAAGTGCCAGCACAATGCCAAAGGATATCATTTTCTTGTAAAGCTTTCTATTTTTCCCTGTCATTATTGTTCTCCTCCTTTTCAGCTCTTTTATCCGCAGCCGTCTGCAGCAGCAATGTCAGATCGTCGCTTTCATCTTCCCGCATTTCCATTTTCCCCATTTTTACAAACAGGTTGGCATCGCCCCGGATAAAGCCGTGCATCTCTCCTATTACCATACCGTTGATCTGGCCCTGTACCAGTCCGTCCACTCTCATCAGTCCGGAAGCCTTATCCAGCTTCAGAGGAATTGAAACCGCGAAGGAGGTCTTATCGATCACCTTTTCCCCTAAAAGCAGGATCTGGGGTAGCACAAACATAACAATCACAATAGACATAATGGTTCCCCGGCCCAGGCACTGCCCGATACCACAGATGGCGCCATCGGAAGACATCTGCCCGATCAGTATTCCCGCAAGCGCAAGCATGGAGCCGGACGTCACAATGGTAGGAAACGCAAAATTCATAGTCTCTATGATCGCTTCTTTTTTGGACATTTTCTCCTTCAATTCCATAAACCGCCCGGAAATAACAATGGCATAATCAATATTGGCGCCCATCTGAATGGAGCTGACAATCAGATAACTCATGAAAAAAACATTCTTCTGCTGAATCGCCGGAACAGAAAAGTTGATCCAGATAACCCCCTGAATGACCATAATCAGAAGCACCGGCATTCCGGCGGACATAAAGGTGAACAAAAGCACTACCAGCACCGCCAGAATGGAAACCACATTTACTACCGTGTTATCCCTCTGGAACGTTTTATAGAGATCATACTGGCTGGTCGCTTCGCCGGGAATCAGAATGGTTCCTTCATAATATTTACCTGCGATCTCATGCATTTCATCCAGAAATGCAAAGGTCTCTTCCCCCTCCTGAGGGAGATTTAAGTATATCAGCATCCGGCTGTATCTCTCTCCCTGCAGCTGATCCAGGGCAATCTGCATTTTCGTATGGGCATCCTCAAGGGTCTCCATAAGATCATCCTCAAGGGTGACATACCCTTCCTCCACCTCGTCGTATAAAAACATAAACATATCGATCAGAGGCACGCTGTAGGAGGATAATCCGTTGATGATCTTGGCATAGTTTTCATCGTTCACCGCGTAAGCCATGTAGAGAACCTCTGCAATCTCATAATCCAGCTCCAAAAGCTCCGAAAAATCTCTCGCTGTCAGCCTGTCGGTGAGCATATAGCCATCCATTGCCTCCGTATTGGCAAGCCCCATGGTATAGTCTACTTCTTCTCTTGCATCCAGTTCCGCCAGAAGCCTTTTTTCCTTATCATAATTACCGGCGGGAACCACCAGCGCTACCATATTGGAATCGCCAAAGCTCTCCCGGATCATTTCATCTACCACCATGGCATCGCTCTCCACAGGCGTCTCCAGCTTCGTATATCCGTATACGTAGGGACAGTTTGACGAAACGAAATAAGCCCCGATAATCAGCAGAAGGAACAACGGCGGCATAATATACTTTGTCGCATAAGCAAATTTCCCCACAAACGGAATCGGCGGAATAAAGCTTTTATGTCTCGTCTTATCCATGGCCTTCCCGAAAAGCATGATCAGCCCCGGCATCAGCAAAAAGACTGCCAGAAGACTTAATATGATAGCACGGATCAGGCAAAGCGCCATATCGCTTCCAATTCCGAACTGCATGAACATCATAGCGATCAGCCCTCCCACTGTCGTCAGCGAGCTGGAGGAAATCTCCGGTATGGCTTTGCTCAGCGCCACAATATCCGCTTCCCGGGTGGGAAGCTTTTGATGCTCTTCTTTATATCGGTTACAGAAAATTACAGCATAGTCAATTGACAACGCCAGCTGCAGTACAATGGTCACCGAGTTGGATACAAAGGAGATCGTTCCCATCACAAAATTGGTTCCCTTTGTAATCAAAGCGGCTGCACAGAAGGTCAGAAGGAGCACCGGTACTTCCGCCCAGGTTTCTGATGTCAGAAGCAATACGGAAACCACCACAAAAGCAACCAGCACGCTTATCACCTGCATCTCGCTTGCGATCTGTTCTGCAGAAGCATCTCCCATGGAGGTTGATATGTAATAATCGTACCCCTCCAGCATATCCTCGACGCGGTCCAGCGCCTCCAGCGCCCTTTCATCTGTTTCCTCGTATCCAAAGGTAATATCATACAGAGCCGAAAAATTATTATAATGATCTGTGCTGCTGTCAAAGGTCAACATGATCACCTCATCAAGCGCATCTATCTCTTTTGAGATTTGATCCGCTTCCAGATAAGGGATATTCGTCACCATCACTTTCGCTGTACCATAGGTGATAAACTGCTCTTCCATACGGTCCAGCCCCTGACGGGTCTCTGTAGAATCCGGCAGATAAGCCGACATTTCATTTTCCACACTGACCCAGTTCATTGACACCACCGAAAAAATAAGGGCAATGCCAAATAACAGGAAAAACAAATTCCGCCTGTCAACAATAAAGGTGGCAACTTTGATCATAAATCCGCCCTCTTCTTTTCCTCCTTTTGTTTTCACTCCCATCTCACATCACACCTCCGCGTAAAATATGATTATTTTTACGATCAGACATCAAAAAAAATGTGTAACCTTATAATAGCTCAAAGTTTCTTGACTGATGTCCAATAATCGATTATAATATAGCAAATACAGAAAACGATTTCCATTATCTATATTGTCATATAGACCAATAATGGACATTTAGTCTAAAATAACCAGTATTTTATATAAGTTTGTGTTTAACGCCCAAATTTGCAGGTGTTGGCAGCGGGGAGATTCGTATGGATAAAAGACAAATCAAGACAAAGAGAAGCATCAAGAACGCATTTTTAAAGATCCGATCGAAAAAATCGATTGAAAAAATCACAATCAAAGAGCTCTCTGACGAAGCGGAGATCAGCAAAGCGACCTTTTATCTGCATTACAAAGATATCTATGATCTCTCCGCCTCTCTGGGTACTGAAATTATTGAGAACATCCTGAGGGGTATTTCGGATCCCAACAGCATACTGGATGATCCCGCCCTGTTTATCAGAGAATTCATTAATGCCTGCATTGCAGAAAAAAATATGATAAAGATCCTGTTTTCAGGTTCTCAAAATTACATTCTGGCTGACAGCCTCGAAGCTGCCATAAAAAACTTTATTCTGGAGCTGCATCCGGAATACAGAGAAGATCTTTCTTTCAACATACAGCTTTCTTTTACCATTAAGGGAGCCTACTATGCCTTCATCGATCATCTGGATCAGTTTGAGCCCTATACCCTTATCGAAGAATTATGCAAGATCTCTTCCCGTCATCCTTTCTTCTGACCGCTCTTCCTTACTCTTATTACGTCAGGATTTCATTGGGTTGAAGAAAACGCAGAAATTTCTTAACAGACTAATGTGCTTATAACTTTGCAGGGGAGTTTCGCAGGTCAGCTGATTCATTCAGCAGACTGTACGCGGAACTCCCCTTCTTTATAAATACAAATCATATAACCATAAACAGTGTTCCTGCTCCAATCAGAATACAGCCCACCAGTGACTTTATGGTAAATTGTTCGTGAAGAAACAGAAATGCCATTAAAAGGGTAATCACAACACTCAGCTTATCAATCGGCACCACCTTGGAGGCTTCCCCCATCTGTAATGCACGGTAATAGCAGAGCCATGACGCGCCGGTTGCCAGCCCGGAAAGGATTAAAAAAATCCAGCTTTTTTTACTGATCTCCGCTATGCCGCTCTGTGTGTTTGTCAGAAATACCATCCCCCATGACATGATAACAACTACCACTGTCCGTATTGCTGTGGCAAGATTTGAGTTCACGCCTTCTATACCGATTTTAGCCAGTATAGACGTTAATGCCGCAAACAGAGCAGACAATATTGCAAATAAAAACCACATATATGTCACCCCCGCCTTACATATCCTTTCCCATTTTTCCAGCACGGTATTAAACCAACGTGAATATCGTGTAAAATTATGGTATAAGGCATTATTTTTGTATCATCCATGACGTTTCCAGATACAAATATTCACCTGTGCTCCAGAATATAATCCAACAATCTGTCCGCCACCTCTTCCTTACTCATGATCGGGAGCTCCACCACTTCATCTCCGGAAAGCAGTGTCACCACATTGGTATCTGTTCCGAATCCGGCTCCCTGCTGCTTCAGATTGTTGGCAACGATCAGATCAAGGTTCTTCTTTGTAAGTTTTGCCCGGGAGTTTTCTATCACGTTCTCTGTTTCCATGGAAAATCCGCACAGAAACTGGCCTTCTCTTTTATGCGCGCCCAAAAATCCCAGGATATCCTCTGTTCGCTCCAGTTCGATGCTCATATCGGAATCTTTTTTCTTCACTTTTTCTTCTGCAATATATTTCGGACGGTAATCCGCAACCGCTGCTGCCTTGACGATAATATCCTGTTCCCGGGCGCATGCCTTAACCGCCTCTGACATATCGGCGGCAGAGATGATCTCCTTTGTATGCACTCCTGCAGGCGCCGCAAGACCGGTTTTGCCTGTTACCAGCGTCACTTCTGCGCCACGCATCATTGCTGCCCCGGCTATGGCATAGCCCATTTTCCCGCTGGAATGATTGCTGATGAACCGCACCGGATCGATCTTTTCCATAGTTGGGCCTGCTGTAACCAATACCTTAAGCCCCTTCATATCTTTGGGATGCAGGGTCTTTACAATGAACTGATACAGAACCTCCGGCTCCGGCATCTTTCCCTCCCCCGTATCGCCGCAGGCCAGGTAGCCTTTTGCAGGTGAAATCACCTCCATCCCATACTGTTCCAGGACCCTCAGATTATCCTGCACGATGGGATTCTGGTACATGCGGGTATTCATGGCAGGCGCAATAATCTTTGGACACTCGCAGGCAAGCAGCGTGGTGGTCAGCATATCATCGGCAATCCCGTGCGCTGCTTTGGCGATTACATTGGCGGAGGCCGGAGCAACCAGAAACACATCCGTCTGCTTTGCCAGTGACACATGCTCCACGCTGAACTCAAAATTCCGGTCAAACGTATCCACCAGACATTTATTTCCCGTCAGGGTTTCAAAGGTGATAGGATTGATAAAATTAGTGGCATTCCGGGTCATAATAACGGTAACATCTGCCGCCTGTTTTTTCAGCATACTTGCCAGCGATGCGATCTTATAAGCAGCAATACTCCCTGTAACGCCCAGTATGATATGTTTTCCTTTCAGCATCTGTATTCCTTCTTTCTCGATCTTAATGGGCAGGGAATATTTTCTCCCTGCCCGCGCGTGGCCGCTTCTTATCCATTGTCTTTACCATTTTAATCTGCAGCTTCTGTATTCTTTCTGTAAATGATATCCAGACCCTTAAGCGTCAATTCATTGTCACAGACAATTTTTTCTTTGCAATGGGGGATAATAGAGCCTGCCAGCCCGCCTGTCGCAACCACACAGGCATCATATCCCAGCTCCTGTCTGATCCGCTGGATCATACCATCCATACAGGCGGCCTGCCCCATGACGATACCGCTCTTCATACAGTCTATGGTATTTTTGCCGATGATCTTTTTCGGTGCCTCCAGACTGATCCTGGGCAGCTGAGAGGTACGGTTCACCAGCGTTTCCAGAGAGATCCTCACTCCCGGCATAATCATTCCGCCGATATAATTTTCATTTTTATCTACCACGCTGATGGTAGTAGCTGTCCCCATGTCAATGATGATAACAGGCGCTCCATAGTATTTAAGAGCTGCTACCGCATTGACGATCAGATCGGATCCCACCTGAGCCGGATGATCCATCAAAATGTTCATGCCGGTCTTAACGCCCGGCCCTACAATCAACGGCGTGATATGAAGCAGTTTCGTCATTGCGGTTCTGACGATATTCACCAGCGGAGGTACCACCGATGCAATGATGCAGCCGGTGATCTCTTCCGTTTTGATCTGATACAGATCGAAAAGAGTCTTAAACTCCACCACATACTCCAGCTCTGTTTTGGAAATATTGGTAGACACCCTTTCCACAAAAAGTACCTTCTCCTCATGGGTACAGCCAATCACAATATTGGTATTTCCTATATCAATTGCTAAGATCATTTCAGCTCCTATATTCTTATTAATCCTTTATGCCTTTGATGGGTTTTATGTGGATCAGTGCCATTCCGATGCCTGATACAAGAATCGCTGCAACCACTGCTTCCACAATACCGTTGAAACTCACCACTCCCATGATTACGTCGATCACCGTATCTCCGGCAATGCCCAGCGCGTTGGCATAAGCGTCCTTATACAGAATAAAAATACCGCTCATCACAAACAGGGTATTGGTAAATGCTCCCGTAAGCCCGGCATAGGCAAGGGCAATACTGGCGCTTCCCTTTTTCCCGGCGCTGAGACTCAGAACCACAAACAATATGATTCCTGCTGCAACTCCGGCCAGAGTACCGATCAGCGCGCTTTCCCCACCCACCAGATTCATGATAAATGCTCTCACGGAAATCAATAAGATGACGGATGCCGCTGCATGAATGACAATGCGCCATATTTTCTGCTCTCTCTTCAGCAGATTCCGGATCAGGAGATACACAAAATAGGGAATGATCCCTACCAGGATCCTGGGCACAAAGCAGATGTATAAACTTTTAAATACACCTGATATTCCCACGATATCCGCCGCCAGAACAGGCGAGAACACAAACGCGGACGCCGTCGCTGCCTTGAAGGTATTGTTGATAAAGCTGGTCAGACCAAATACAAAACCCAGGAATGCACCTTTCTTCGGTCCCAGAAATAGTGCTCCCAAAATCACCGGAATATGTATGACGGTCGCATTGATAACAACCAGCGGAATATATCCCAGCGGTGTGAATGCCATTATCACAATAATAGCGGTGAACAGTGCCGTCAGCACAAGTTCATAAGTCTTTTCATTTTTCATGGTACGTTTCCTCCTGTTATTATTCTCTTAATCGAGATACAATACGGTGTAATCATACCACGCTGGTGTTTTCTTGACAATATTTTTCTGTATAATTTGGAACCGGTTCATATTTTATGGCATAATGCTTCCGCGTAGAAATGCCGGTCTCTTCCTTCAATAAAACGTGTCCCTTTTACGGTAAAGCTGCCTTTCAGGCGCATATCCGCCGAGGACGCTCCTATGTAAATATGAAACTCTCCCTTTTCAACCTTCCACTTTCCGTTCTCATCCACAAATGCCATCTGATCATGAAACAACCGGAATGTAACTGCCTTTTCTTCTCCCGGCGCAAGAGCGATACGCTGAAAACCTGCCAGTTCCATAACCGGACGCACCATACTTGCCCTGCAGTCCTGAATATACAGCTGAACAATTTCCACCCCTTCCAGATTCCCTGTATTGCATATCTGAAAACAAATCTCTGCCTGATCGTCTTTCTCCAGAACTGCCAGGTTCTTATACTCATAATCCGTATAGGAAAGCCCGAATCCAAAAGGATAACGTGGTTTATGTGTCAAATCCACATACTCCTCATATCCGATGCTTCCGCCCTGGGTAAAACCGGAGCCATTGGGCATATTATAAAACAAAGGGATCTGCCCTGCATGGTACGCCACTGTAACCGGGAGCTTTCCGGAAGGATTCTCACGGCCAGACAGGATTTCCGCTACCGCCTTGTTCCCGGCTTCTGCCGGGCTCCATGCTTCCAGAATAGCATCCAGCACTTCATCCGCCGCGTCGCTGGATACGGGGCGTCCATCATAATGAATTCCAATCAGTTTCTTTCCCCTTTTTTTGATTCCTTTCAGAAAGTTTTCCTGGCAAGCCGGCAGATTGATGTTTACCGCATCTATTCCTTCTCCCATAGAAGCGATTTTCCTCGTGCCATGCTTGCCTCCCAGGGTCAGTATGACCACATCCGCGTCCTCCATGAGCTGATACGCTTCTTCATAAAGAGAGTTATCCGTACCTGCGAACTGATATCCACAGGCCCAGTTAATCTCTGTTTCGGGAAACTCTGTTTTAAGAGCTTCCAGAAGATTTTTACAGTCCGGTTTCTGGTGATGCAGCAATTCTTCATAATCGCTGCTTTCGCTCTTCTCGATCACGGTACCGGGGATCACCTCACATTCCTCTCCCGCTTCCGAAGCCAGCTTTTCATGCTTCATGGCTAAATTCCCTTCCGCCATGCTGTAATGAGTATAACCGCCGAACAAAAAACGGCCTGTTATCGCGTGGACGCCAATCACCGCCATTTTCCTTATTCCTTTTGCAAGGGGGAGCGCATCCTGATTTTTCAGCAGCACCATACCCTCCTGTGCGCTTTTTTTGCTGCAGGCAGCATCCGAAGCCTGATAAAATTTCCCGGCCAGGGCTGCTCCTTCCATCCCATAGGGATGCTCGAACAGACCCATGCGGAATTTTGCTTCCAGGATTCTCTCTACAGCTCTGTCCAGTATTTCCACTGGCAGCTCTCCCCTTTCGAACCTCTCCTTGAGTCTGCTTCCATATGCCTCCAGATACGGCTCCTCCACATCAATCCCCGCTTCCAGGCAACGTGCACCGGCTTCTGCAAGGTTCTCATAAAGTCTGCAGTATTGGAAGGCGTTCAGGATGGCATCATAGTCTGATACCGCAAGGCCGTCAAATCCCATCTCCTTCCGCAGGAAATGCTGCAGCATCTTTTTTGAAGCCGAAACAGGGATTCCGTTGACAGGATCATAGCAGGGCATCACTCCTCTTAAATCCGCTTTTGATATTGCTGCCTGAAATGGTTTCAGGTAGATTTCCTTCAGAAGGCTCTCGCCAAATTCTGCTGCCGCAAACTGGATACCTCCTATGCTTGCATGGAAACCGGCAAAGTGTTTTGCTACAGCCTCCGGCCGGATCCCGGTTCCGTGTTCTGACTGTATCCCCTTAATATAAGCCACACCAAGACTGGATGCCAGTACCGGATCCTCTCCATAGGTTTCTCCCATACGCCCGTTTCTGGGATCTCTGTTCAGATCAAGCACAGGCGCAAACACATGTCCAATCCCCAATGCACTTTCCTGTCTGCCCACGATACGCCCAATCTCCATCTCCAGTTCCGGATCCCATGAGGCCGCCCTGCAGAGACCGTCGGGAAAGGAGGCTGCTCCCTGTACAGTCGGCCCGCACAAACCTTCCATATGAAAAATCGCCGGAATGTGATGCTTGCTTTTTTCCATCATTACATTCTGCCACTTTTTCTGAAATGCAGTACACTCCTCCAGCGTCTCCAGAATCCTCATATAAGTTGCGCTTACAACACCTGCTCCCTGGGGATATTGCTCCAGTCTCTCCGTATCATCTATCGCCTTGGGCCAGAAACAGACGATCTGCCCCATCTTTTCTTCCAGATCCATACGTGAGAGCAAATCCTCCGCTCTTTCCTTTTCTGATCGTTCTTTGTTCAAATATATTCTTTCCATAATAATCTCCCTTCCGCCAATACACTGTGAAAAATTTATTTTTTACAGTATCATCCTTTCGGCTTTCTTCTTACACTTTCACTCCGGTTTCCGGAATTTCTTCCTGTACTCTGCGGGATTCATTCCCTCCTGCCGCTCAAACATCCGGTTAAAATGGTTACTGTCCGTATATCCTACCATGGCGCAGATCTCCCCCAGCTTCATGTTTGTCTCTTCCAGAAGCTTCTTAGCCCGGTTGATCCGGATCTGTGTCAGATAATTCTGATAATTCATGCCGGTTTTTTTCTTAAAAAGCTGGCTGAAATAATAAGGATTAATAAAAAATCTTTCCGATATCTCATTCAGTGTAATATCTCTGTTAAAGTTTTTGTGTATATATTTTTTTACATCTTCCACCAGATCCCGCTTCTTGGGAACACTTTCCTTCAGCATCAGCTCGTTCATACCGTTTAAGCAGTTAATAATCCAGTTTCGAAGCTGCCGGATGGTCTGGAACTGCGCAATACTTTCCAGAGAAAAGATATTTCTTCCCAGATATTCGTTGATCTGAAACTGCATAAACGGCATCTTGCGCAATCCGGTAAGAAGCAGATTCAGACACAGAATCTGAAGCTGCTGCATACTCAGGTTTCCCTTCCTCTCCAGCTTGTCGAATATAATATCCACCACTTTCCGATACTGCCTCTCCTCCCCGGTATCTACAGCTTTTTCAAAGGCTTCAATATCCTCTGCATCCAGAAAATCCGCGGCAGGCTCAATACTCTTTATCTCTTCATAACAAATACAGCAGTCCGCTCCCCGCAGGATTTTATAATTCAGAGCGCACCTTGCCTCCTCGAATGCCTGACTGATCTCCTCTGCTCTGAGATGAAGCATACTGATTCCCGCGCTGATCTCCTGATCCATCTCCTCAGCCAGTTCCAGACGCATTCTTCCTGTACGATTATTAATCTTCTTCTGTTCTGTTTCTTTTCCTATCGTCAGGGCAAGAACCACTCCCGTATCGGAAAGCTTCAGCACATGGCAGCCTGAACAAAAATCAAAATATCGTTTTGAGAGACGCTCTGACAGCTTATAAAGCGTTTCTTCCCTGTTTGTTTCTTCCGTCCGTATTTCCCATCCCGTATCCAGGAGAACACAGGCGTACTGTCTCTCCGCGGTCAGAAACCCCACAGAGCTTAATTGCTCCAGAATTTCCTTCCGGTTTCTGTATTTTCCTTCCAGAACATCCTTTAACAGATAATCCCGGACTGTTCCCTGAAGCGCTTCCCGTCTGCGCTCTCTGCTTCTTTCCTGTTCCACTCTTTTGCAGAGTCGCCCAAGTACCTGTTTTAATTCCTGCTCATCCACCGGTTTGGTGATATAATCCCGGACTCCCAGCTGCATGGCCGATCTGGCATATTCGAATTCCGCAAATCCACTCAGCACCACAAAATGCGTTTTGATCCCCTGGTCTTTCAGTCTGCTGATCATCTCTATTCCATCCAGTACCGGCATTCTGATATCCGTGATGACAATATCCGGCTGCAGAGCGCTGATCAGACCTGCGCCCTCCTCCCCGTTATAGGCCACAGCCTCCACGCAGCATTCGGGCACATACTTTTCTATCAGAAATTTCAATCCGCTCAGCACACCTGCTTCATCATCCACGATTACTGTCCTGTACTCCATTTTCCATTCCTTCTTCCAAAAACGTCTTTGGTCCCGGTATCAGAATCTCCACTGTAGTTCCCGTTCCATCACTCTTGAGTATGCGCAGATAATAGTCGGTGCCATAGTGCAGCCAGATACGCTCCGCAATATTTTTAAGTCCGATGCTTGTCTGCTCCTGCTCTTCTTCCATTATGGAAACCGGCTCTTCTCTCTGCAGCTGTTCATTGATCTCACAGACCCTCTCCTGTGACATTCCCCGGCCGTCATCCCTGACCTGCAGCCACACATCTCCGTTGGCTCTCCTTCCGCCTCTCAGCTCAATGACAAGTCTGCTTCCATACCCTCTGAATCCATGATTAATGCTGTTCTCAATGACCGGCTGCAGCACCAGGCCGATGATCTCCGTATTCAGAATCTCTCCGGGAACATTCTGTATCAGCTCAAAGCTGTCCGGGAAGCGAATATTCTGCAGTCTCAAATAATTCGCCGCGTAATCAATCTCATCCCGGATCTCATGTCTTTCGCCGTCCCTGCCAAGAGCCATCCGGAACATCCTGCCCAGTATTTTAATCATTTCCGCCACCTCGTCCGCGTCGCACATAAGCGCCTTTGCACGGATTGATTCCAGCGTATTATAAAGCATATGAGGATTGATCTGGGTACGGAGCGCCAGATATTTGGCATTCTTCTGCTTAATCTGCGCCAGATAAACGTCTTCAATCAGCGTTCTGATCTTTACTACCATCTGATTATACTTTTTCACCAGATGCCCGATTTCATCACTGCTCTCCAGCTCCGGCAGCACCTCGTATTTTCCCTCTTCTATCCCCTCCATTCTGATCTGAAGAGAACGAAGAGGCCGAATGATCATATTGCTTAACAAAATAGAAATAGCGATCACAGCGCTGCAGCAAAGCACCACTGCCAAAAGTGTCAGCGTTGTGATATGGTTCAGCTTAAAAAGCAGATCACTCTTTGGAATCACAACATTGACCGAAATATTGGAATACTCAGACTGATCTCTCAGAATCAGATAGTCCTGCGCATTTCTCTGATACAGCAGCATACTTTCCTGATCCGCCCCGCTCCAGCTGAGCCTTCCACTGGCAATATCCGAATCATAAAAAATCCTCTGCTTATCATCTGTAACACTGATCTTAATATTATACTGATTTCTGGCAAGCAGAAATTCATTTCCCAGACTGATGAGACCGGAGGGATCCACATCAATGAGAAGCAGCCCCAGATACTTTCCTCTCTGGCTGAAAATCTTTCTTCCAATGGTTAATACAATGCCATCCTGCTTTCTGTCGTAGTAGCTTCGGTCATGAAGCGCTGTTATTCCAAGGATCTCCTTCCAGCCATATATTTCCTTAAGCCAGTCCTGTTCTTCCAGCACCGTTCTGTCGATCTCTCCTCCTTCATTATTAAACTGATACAGGCTTCCATCCGGCAGAAACAGACTTACTGTCTCAATATCCGGCTGTATCGTGGCAAGCTTAATCACCACGGATCGAAGGTACAGCTGTCTGTCGATTCTGCTCAGCATATCATTCCCTTCCTGGCTGCTGTCCAGATGTTCAAGCAGCCTGCTGTCTAACAATACCAGCTTGGTAAGCTGGTCGTAATTATCCATAAACTCGTCGATTCCGGAAGCTACCTGGGAGCTGAAGGCCGAAGCAAATTCCATGGAGGATTCCTCCAACGAACGCGCAGATACACGATAAATAACCGCACTGACACTCAGCAGCGGGATCAGACACGCCACCAGATAACTCAGCATCATCCGCTTTGTAATGGATGTTCGCCTCAGCCATTTTTTCACCCCTTTATACCTCCACAATATCCTCAGGAATTTCTTTTTGTAAATTTATCTTCCCTTTTTCTTTTTTCCACTTTACACGGATCATTCCTCTGGGCGTGATCACGTTTCCTTCCGCCCAGCTTAAACGTCCTGTACACGGGCTGATCCTCACTGCTGCAAAACCGGGGCTGGCCGGCCTGACCCCCAATATCACTGCCGGAAGCTCGTACAGAGCAAGCGCTCCCCACCCGTGGCAGTCGCTGCGCTCATCTGTATCGTTCTCCACACAGGTCGTCAGATCCTTCTCAAGCATTCCACGCCATATCTCCCACAATTCATCTGTGCGCTCATACTGACCTGTCTTTTCCAGCGCTCTGAAAAGATAATAGCTCATGGCTACGGAGCACTGCGCAGCCCCCTGTACACCCACCGTTTTCTCCAGCGCTTTCCTGCCTTCTTCTATTGTCAATACCCCGGCCAGAACTGCGAACACCTGGCAGTGCACACTGTATTCCTCTATCCCCGGTCCATCCTGGATCAGTCCGTTCAGCCCCATACAATGCTTCCTTACCGCCTTCTTCAATCTGTCCGCTCTCTTCTCATATTCCCGGGCTGTATCTTTTCTGTCCAGATACCCATTGATCCGGGCTGCCGCGAAAAGTCCCAAAAGATATAACAGACTTTCCATTGTAATTCCGCCCTTCCTCACCGCAGTGGGTACTCCGGTCGTCTCATCCCACTCCCTGGTCCAGTCGATAAAGGACCAGTAATCCTGTTTCTGATTTTTACCGCCGATCCTTTCCACCAGCCCTCTCTCATCCAGATGACTGTGGAAAAAAGAAAGCACCCCGTCAATTGCCGGCACATGCCTGAAAAGAAGCTCCCGATCCCCGAAATACATCATATGGTCATACACCATCAAAATATAATAAATGGAAAATCCCGGAATTACATGAGCACGCAGCGCAGGAGCACAGCTGTTTACCAGCCCTTCCCCGTTCACCGAGCACCGGAAGTCCTCCATACAGCGCCGTGCCAGCCTGTCATCTGCTGAAACCGCATAGGTATATAAAATCTCCGATCTGGCATCCATGGCATATTGCAGCTGCTCATAATAGGGGCAGTCTACATAAGTATCATGCATACATCTTTTCAGGGTTCGCTCACTGATCTCCCAGATCCGCCCCATCGATTTGTCAGAGGTTTTCACACAGGAGCATACTTTGAGAGGATAGCCTGTCTCCAGATACCGGAAATCATGCAGTACAAGCGTCTTCCCTGCCTCCACGGCCAGTCTTACATAGCGAAAGGTACGAAACCAGAAAGGCGCATACTCCTCCGGCTGTTCTTCTGTCCCTGCTCCCGATACCTGATAATGATCCTCGTTTCCCAAAAGAATCCCTCTTTCGCTCTCGCTTCTGTTTTCTTTATAAAATATCCCTCTTTTTTGAAGATAATAGCTTTCGCCATAAAGAAGGGAGATCCTGCTCCCCTCACCGCCGGACATTTTTAAGAAGCAGTAGGCTGTCATCAGTTCTCCGGCATCCAGTTCCACACACAGGCTGCTCCCGGCAGGTACCACAATCGGGAACGGAGACTGCAAAAACGCTCCCGGCCGCAACACTGCTGCAGGGATCGGCCTTTTCTTCAAAGATCTTGGCGTGTCAGAAAGCTTCATTCTCTCAAATCCATAGCATTCTGTCTCCGCCCAGTTCCTGTCTTCAAATGACGCCCTTTTCCAGCCATGAAAAGAAGCATCCGCCACTGTATCCTCCACAATATGCAGAGGGGCAGGGACCGTATTCTCTCCCTGAAAGCAGATATGTCTTGCCGTCCTGCTTTTCCAGCCCGCCGTCTCTGTAAGAGCCTCCAATTCCTCTCCTCCCTCCAGGTACAGATATGGCAGGCCTGTCCGCAAAAGACTGTGGTTACGTCTTCCAAAATCCTCCGGATACCTGAGCACCTCCACGGCAATACAGTTCATTCCTTCCTGCAGACAACGCCCCGGCTGACAGGTATCATAATAAAAGTTCCCCCTGTTTGCCTTACAGGGGCCCTCCTGAATCAAAGTTCCATTTATATAAAGTTTATACCGGGAATCTGCCGCGATCTTCAAAATTCCATCCGGGCTGATCTGTTCACCCGAAATACATTTCCTGAAGCAGCAGATGCGGGGAGCCAGATCGTCCTCCCTGTTCCAGTCCTTTGTCCAGAATCTTGTTCCATACAGTGAATCTTTACCCATATATTTCCTCTCTATTCTCAGTCGGGCAGAGCGGATTTTCTCCTTATGATCGAGCAGGGGAGGCTTTTTCTCCCCTGCCCGCCGCGCGGCCTGCACGCCGCTTTAGCGGCATATTCCTCTGTGCAGGCCTGCGCATTAGGAAGAGGAAGCAAAGATAGCGCCTCTGCTCCCTCTATCCTAACATATTCTGCTATTTCTGAGTAGACTGATACCACTCTCTTGCCGCTGCAGTCACTTCTGTACCGCCTGTGGCATACCACTTTTCAACAAACTCGTCAAATTTTTCAATGGGCCATTCCCCGGAAATAATCTTGGAGGCACATTCCACATACAGGATTCTGTTCTCTATGTCATCATAATTATCGTAGATGCTGGAAGGAATACCGTCTCCTGCAATTCTCTTCCCATAATTCTGCGCTTCCTGTGCGTTCACAATGGCCTTGTCGATGGCCCAGGCGTCTTCCGGTGTGGAAGTCAGCTCCAGCGTATGGATGGTTGATTCCAGATTCGACATACAGTCAATAGGCTTAATGATCTGAACCTCCTGGATGGTCTTGTCCTCCGGCAGCTTGATCAGATTGCCGCTCTCATCCCTGGTACAGTGCATCCCCTCGGGTCCCATATACAGCGTATCCTGCAGATCAGGATCTCCATAAGCGTCCAGGGCCTTCAGACAGGCTTTTACTTTTTCCATATCATCTGTTTTCTTAACCACAAACTGTCTGCCCACCGTGGGCTTCTTGGTGATAAACGCCTCATACCCCTCTGCACTGATGGCCGGAAGTACGGACCAGTCCGCCTCCACACCGACAGCGTTCTTGATGTTGGCGGCGTACATATAGCTCTGCTCCGCCCACTGGAAGAACACGCCTACCTGATCCGAATTCACCTTACCGTCCCAGGCCGCCTTGTCGTTCATCAATGTTTCCACGTCCAACAGTCCTTCTGCATACAGGTCGCTGATAAACTGCAGTGCGTCTCTCATATTGGGTGTCACTGCGGAATAGGTCAGCTCTCCGTCATACAAATCCCACTGAGGATATCCCTCCCACATGGCAATCCCATACATGGCAAAAAGATGGTCCATCCAGCGTGCTTCTGCGCGGCCTCCGGTGGGAATTTCATCCGCCTGTCCGTTACCGTTGGGATCCTGTGTCTTAAAAGCCCTGAGCACCTCGACAAATTCTTCCTGGGTCGTGGGCATCTCCATGTTCACAGCATCCAGCCAGTCCTGTCTGATCATGCCGGCATGTCTGGTATAATCATTCATGCATGGGGTCATATAAATGCGTCCTTCCCCGGTAGGGTCATAGCTTCTCATTACATTCCAGGTCTCCTCCGGAACGGTTTCCCACAGATGAGGCGCATATTCCGGCAGAAGATCTGTCAGATCCATAACCGCTCCCTCCAAAATCAGATCTGTTTCTATTCCGTTCACGAGCTGCACCACGTCCGGCATTTCTCCCGCCGCAATGCGAAGATTCAGCTGTTCATAGTAGGTCTGTCCTCCGTTCCACTCCACATAGGGCTGGGTGATCCCCACTCCCAGCAGATCCTTATAGAAGTTGTAAGTAACGCTGTCCTTTTCCACCGGAAGATAGCCTGTATTGGTGGTCCACATCTCGATATCCACTACATCTCCTGTGCCTTTACCGTCTTCACTCTCAGTGCCGGCCTCCGCCTGGGCTCCTTCCTCCTGCGTCTGCCCTGTCTCCTCCTGCTTTTGCTCCTGGGAATTGTTTCCGCAGCCTGCGAGCGTTCCTGTCAGCATCACTGCCAGCAATAATGCCGTAATTGCTTTCTTTTTCATTTTTACCTCCATCCTTTTTGTAAATGATTTTGTAAGTGATCCTGTATTATCCCTTCACCGACCCCAGCATTGCCCCTTTTGCAAAGAATTTCTGAAGCCATGGATATACGATTAAAATAGGTACAATGGCGATTACCACTGCTGCGGCGCTTAAGGTTGCTTCCGTATAATTTACATGCCGCACTGCCGCAATGGCCTGCAGGTCTCCTCCTCCGTTGATGATCTGCCGGATCTTCATCTGCAGGGGATAAAGCTTTACATCCTGGATGAACATCATAGGATGCTGATACTGGTTCCACATGGGCACTGCATAGAACAGTCCCAGGGTTGCAAGTACTGCCTTGGATGAGGGGAGCACGATCTGAAACAGCATTCTGAATTTGCCGCATCCATCGATCTGCGCCGCTTCCTCCACCTCATCCGGGAACTGCTTAAAAAAGCTCCTCATAATAATCAGATTATAGGCAGTCAGAATATGAGGAAATACCAGAACCCAGAAATTATTGTAAAGCCCGATTCCCTTCAGCGTCAGAAAGTAGGGTACCATTGGCGCTTTGAAAATCATGGTAAACACTACATAGAGCATTACATATTTTGCCGCCGGAAAGTTCTTTTTGGACAGAGGGTATGCCATCAGGGATGTAATCAGCAGCGCCAGGAAGGTGCCGATCAGCGTAGAGAGTACGGTCAGCCCGAACGCCCTCCAGATATTCCCCTTAGTGAGCATGTATTTCCACGATTCCAGTGTAAATTCTACCGGCCAGAGATTGACGATGTTCCTGTCTGATGCCGCCTTGGAGCTGAAGGATATGGATATCTCCGAAATCAGCGGTATCAGAGCAACGAATGCCATAAGGATCAGCAGCACTGTTATCGTTCCTGTAAATAACCGGTCTTTCCACGATATTTTTATCATTACCAGAGCCCTCCATCATCCGAATATTTCTGTGACAGTTTATTGAAAGTCACTACCAGAATCAGTCCCACCACCGACTGGAACAGACCTACCGCCGTGGAGAAGCTGTACTGTCCCTGCTGAATTCCCGAGCGGTACACATAGGTGTCAAAGATATCCGCTACAGAATAGGTCATCGGCGTATACAGGTTGTATACCTGCTCAAAGCCCAACTCCAGAAAGCTTCCGATATTCAGCAAAAATATAGTAAGTACTGTGGGAACTAAAAGCGGCAGTGTAATCAGCCTCATCTGCTGAGATCTCCTGGCCCCATCAATGGAGGCGGATTCATAAATCCCCGGATCAATTCCGCTGATTGCAGCCAGATATACGATGGTGCCGTATCCGGCCTCTTTCCAAATGGAGGAAATCACATAAATCGGCCGAAACCAGCTCTCCTTCTGCATCACCAGGACCGTATCCATTCCCAGGGCGTTCCGGATATTGTTGAACAATCCTCCCGCTCCGAAGATATCAAAGACCAATCCCCCTACAATGACCCAGGAAAGAAAGTAGGGAACACAGATCACCGTCTGAATTCCTTTTTTCAGCTTCTGGTTCCTGATCTCGTTTAACATCAGGGAAAGAATTACCGGTATGGGAAATACGATCACCAGCTTCAGCCCGCCCAGGATCAGTGTGTTGCGCAGAATCTTATAAAAATCATCATACTGAAAGAGCTTTCGGAAATTTGCAAGCCCTGTCCAGGCGCTTCCGAAGACCCCCCTGACAATAGAAAAGTCCTGAAAGGCAATCACACTTCCCAGCATGGGGATATACTTAAACAGCGCGAGATAAATCACGCCGGGAGCCATCATCACATAATAGGGCCAGTGCCTTTCCATATGCCGCAAAAAATTTCCTTTTCTTCTCTTTTCCATGGCGGTTTCTTTTGCCATTTTCTTCTCCTTTCTTTGTGTTCTTTTCCTGTATTATCCCTGATTTTTTCGGTGCTTTCAAATGTGCTATTTTATATATTTTCATGTGATTTTTAAGATTCAGGGCTTAAAAATGGCCGAAAAAAGAGTGCAAACCCGCTCTGGGATTTACACTCTTTTATCATTTCTCTTATGCCTTTAAAATACTACTCTTTTATATAGTCGATCTCTGGTATCCTCAATGAAGCCCCAGACTTTCTCCCGTAACCGTACCGATCCCGTTCTCTTCAAGAAGCGCTGTCAGACCTTCTGTATCCGCCACACGGAAGATCATGCAGGCCTGTCCCTCCTGCTGTCCGAAAACAGAATACATATATTCCACATCGATTCCCGCAGAGGAAATCACGCCCAGCACCTTGCTTAATCCCCCGGGCGTATCTGACACTGCCACGCCTACGACAGGCGTCATGGTCAGAATGAATCCCTTCTCCAGAAGAATGGAGGATGCCCTTGCCGCATCGTCCACGATCAGACGCACAACGCCGTAATCCGCCGTCTCCGCGATACTGATTGCCCGCATATTCACCTGATTTTCCGAAAGAATATTGGTGATATCTGCAAGCTGTCCTGCTTTATTTTCCAGAAATACAGAAATTTGAGGTATTGTCATGGTTTTCTCCTCTCTGATTATTCAATCCTGTTCCTATTAAATTTTCCGCTTGTCAATCACACGCACTGCCTTGCCCTCGCTTCTTGTGATGGACTTGGGCGCCACCAGACGCACCTTGGCATAGATTCCCAGCATGGCCTTGAGTGCTGAAACCAGCTTCTTCTCCATCTCTGTGATCTTACCCAGATTATCCGAGAAGGTTTCAGGCGTCATCTCCACCATCACCTCGATGGTATCGGAGTTATTGATACGATCCACAATGATCTGATAATTAGCGGGATATCCCTGCTCCAGAAGCACGGTCTCGATCTGGGACGGGAAGACATTGACGCCCTTGACGATCAGCATATCATCACTTCTGCCCATAGGCTTGCTCATCTTAACATGCGTACGGCCGCAGGAGCACTTCTTTCTGCTCAGTACACAGATATCCCTGGTGCGGTAGCGCAGAAGCGGAAAGGCTTCCTTTGTGATTGAAGTAAATACCAGCTCTCCCTTGCTGCCCTCTGGAAGAACTTCCCCTGTATCCGGATCAATAATCTCGGCGATAAAGTGATCCTCATTGATATGCATGCCCGTCTGCTCGCTGCACTCGAAGCTGACCCCCGGGCCGCTGGTCTCCGTAAGCCCGTAGATATCGTAAGCCTTAATCCCCAGCTTATTCTGAATATCCTGGCGCATCTCCTCGCTCCATGCTTCCGCACCGAAGATACCGGCCTTTAATTTGATCTTATCCCGCAGTCCTCTCTCATGTATACTCTCCGCCAGAAATGCCGCGTAGGAAGGAGTACAGCAGAGAATCGTTGATTCCAGATCTATCATAAACTGCAACTGACGATCCGTATTTCCCGAGGACATGGGAAGCGTCAGACAGCCCACCTTATGGCTGCCGCCGTTGAGCCCGGGTCCTCCGGTAAACAGACCATAGCCATAACAGACATGGCAGACGTCTCCGCTGGTGCCTCCTGCCGCCACAATAGCGCGGGCACAGCAGTCTTCCCACAGATCAATGTCGTTCTGGGTATAAAACGCCACCACTCTGCGTCCGGTAGTTCCCGATGTAGACTGGATGCGGACACAGTCCTTAAGGGGTTTTGCAAGCAGACCATAGGGATAAGCCTCCCGCAGGTCATCTTTCGTCAGAAAAGGCAGCTTGTGAAGATCTTCCACACTCTGAATATCCTCAGGCGCAACACCCTTCTCCTCCATTTTGGCGCGGTAATAGGGAACGTTATCCCACACATGGCGCACCTGTTTCACCAGACGCTCATTCTGCCATGCCAGGATCTGCTCTCTGTCCGCAGTCTCAATTTCTTTCTGATAATACCGTTCCATATACTTTTCCTCCTTGCCGGGGCTCTTTTGGCTTTCCGACTGTTATTCAATCGAGCAGGGGATGCTTTTTCTCCCTGCTCGCCGTGCGGGGCGCACGCTGCGTCAGCAACAACTTCATCTGTGCGCCCCTGCGCATGATAATAGAAGCCCTGCGAAACATGGATTCTATTGCTGTCTTTCATTTTTCAGGCGTTCTTTCCCAGCTCAAATGCCTTCTTATTCAGCTCCAGGAACCTGGACGGCACACTCTGTTCTATGGCATCCATCCATTCCGTCTCGGTAAAGTCAAAGGCTCTGGACAGTCTGCCCATAAGCACCAGATTTACTGCCTTGCTGCTTCCGGCTTCCTCCGCCAGTGCAAGAGCATCCAGTGCATCCACATTGATTCCCATCCCCTCCATCTTTTCCGCCAGATTCTCAGGGTAGGCCGCCGTGCCTGCAATCACCGGCATGGGATTGATCTGCTGACTGTTCACAATGATTCTGCCGCCTGGCTTTAAGTATTCCGTATAGCGGGCCGCCTCCAGGAGCTCAAAGGAGAGAATGCAGTCCGCCTCTCCCTTATCGATAATCGGTGAGCACACCCGCTCTCCCCATCGGACATAGGTAACGACACTTCCGCCCCGCTGGCTCATGCCGTGCACCTCGCTGACCTTCACGTCATATCCTCTGCCAAGGAGAAGACGTCCCAGAAGCTTACTTGCAAGCAGTGTCCCCTGTCCGCCCACGCCTACGATCATAATATTCTTCGTCTCCATACTATCCGTCCCTCCTATTGCTTTGCGCCCAACGCACCAAATTTACAGAGCTGCTCACACACACCGCATCCCACACAGAGCGTGGTGTCAATCTTTGCCCTGCCGTCTGCCATGCTTATGGCCGGACAGCCGATTTGCATACAGGCTTTACAGCCTTTGCATTTCTCCGGATCAGAACAGATCGGCCCGGGGTGTTTTACATATTTCAGCAGTGCACAGGGACGGCGGGATATGATAACGGAAGGTTCCTCCGTCGCCAGCTCTTCCCTGAGCGCTGCCTGACATGTCTCCATATCATAAGGATCCACCACTCGCACTCTGTTAATCCCTACGGAACGGCACAGACTCTCCAGATCGATCCTGGTACAGGGATCCCCCTTCAGGTTATAGCCTGTGGTAGGATTCTGCTGATGGCCCGTCATACCGGTGATTGAGTTGTCTAGGATAATCACAGTGGCATTCGACTCATTGTATGCAATATTAATCAGGCCTGTAACACCGGAATGAATGAACGTGGAGTCGCCTATGACCGCTACCGTCTTTCCGGCGCTCTCTTTCTCACCTGCCTTGACGAATCCGTGCAGCCCCGATACGGAAGCCCCCATACACACCGTTGTGTCAATGGCGCCCAGCGGCGGTACGGCTCCTAATGTATAACATCCGATATCCCCCAGCACGGTAAGATTCATTTTTTTCAGGACATAGAAGATACTGCGGTGAGGACAGCCCGCGCACATCACCGGGGGCCTGGCAGGGATATTCTCATCCATGGAAGGACCTGTCTGCACCTTTTTCCCCAGCTTCTCCTTCACCGCATTCTGGCTCAGCTCTCCAATATTGGAAAAAAGCTCCTTGCCGGATACCGTAAGACCCAGATTCCTGCAGTGCGTCTCGATAAAGCCATCCAGCTCTTCCACCACCACAAGTCTGTCGACGGACGTTGCAAAATCTCTGATCTTCTGCTCCGGCAGGGGCCAGATCATTCCCAGCTTCAGGACGGGATAGGTATCTCCGAAGGCTTCCTTCACATACTGATAGCTGGTGGAAGAGGTAAGAATACCAAGAGATTTATCGCTTCCTGCTTCAATCCGATTGATGCCCGCACTCTCCGCCCAGGCCGCAAGCGCTTTCGTCCTGGCTTCCACCTCCGGATGGCGCTTCTTTGCGTTGGCAGGCATCATAATATATTTCCCGGGATTCTTCTCATACTTCTTCTGTTCCGGAAGAATCCGCTCTCCTGTCTCAACCACACTCTGGGAATGGCTGACGCGGGTACACATCTTGATCAGAACCGCCGTATCGAATTTCTCGGAGAGCTCATAGGCCAGCTTTGCAAAGGCAATCGCTTCCGCGGAATCGGAAGGTTCCAGCATGGGTATTTTAGCCGCCTGCGCATAGTGTCTGGAATCCTGTTCATTCTGGGAACTGTGCATACCGGCGTCGTCGGCCACACCAATCACAAGCCCCGCATTCACACCGGTATAGGAAATGGTAAAAAGGGGATCCGCCGCCACATTTAAGCCTACATGCTTCATGGCGCAGAAGCTCCTTTTTCCTGCCAGAGATGCGCCAAACGCTGCCTCCAGCGCCACCTTCTCATTGGGCGCCCACTCTGCGTACACTTCCTCATGTTTCGCCACGCACTCGGTAATCTCCGTGCTGGGCGTTCCGGGATAGCTGGATACAAAGCTGCAGCCAGCCTCATAAAGGCCTCTGGCAACCGCTTCGTTGCCAAGCATCAGTGTTTTCATATATCCTTTTCCTCCTTAAGTCTGATCGCCGATGGAATCTGTCACAGAAACCGTCACCTTCTTTTCGTAGCAGGAGAAAATCTTCTCCAGCGCCTTCTGTCCGGGCGCCTTCGTCACCACGCTCACCACGGGCACAATCACAAGTCCTGCCAGCATGCAAAAAGCGCCGGCATTAATGGGAGACTGCAGAAAGGCAGGAAAACTCGAACGGAAGAAGATATTGGCCAGCATCACAATCGTCGAGAACAGAAAGCTTACCCAGCAGGCAGCTTTGGTCGTCCGCTTCCAATATAATCCATAAAGGAAAGGCGCCAGAAACGCGCCTGCCAGCGCGCCCCAGCTCACACCCATAAGCTGTGCGATAAAAGTGACATTGGAACGGTACTGGATCAGCGCCAGAACAACCGAAATCGCAATAAACACTACTAACAGCGCCCTCATCCATTTAACCTGTTCCTTCTCATCCATCTCTTTTATCATATTACCTTTAATAAAGTCCAGCGTCAAGGTAGAGCTTGATGCCAATACCAGGGAAGAAAGCGTAGACATAGACGCGGAAAGCACCAGAATGACCACCACAGCGATCAGTATCGTGGGAAGCCCTGAGAGCATGGTGGGCACCACCGAATCATAGCCGTTCGCCGCAATATCGATCCTGTCACTGAAAAGACGTCCGAAGCCGCCCAGGAAATAGCAGCCGCCGGAAACAATAACAGCAAACACCGTTGAAATTACCATTCCCTTATTGATGGCGCTCTCGCTCTTGATGGCATAAAATTTCTGCACCATCTGGGGCAGTCCCCAGGTTCCCAGGCTGGTGAGGATCACCACACCTAAAAGTCCCCCGGGATCCGGCCCAAAGAAAGAATTAAATACGCCGGGAGATGCAGATACCGTCTCGTCACTCACAGCCGACAGAGCATCAAGCGCCGCCATAAAACCGCCCTGGCTGTTTAAGACTGCAGCGATCACGGCCACAATGCCGAAGATCATAATAATACCCTGAATAAAGTCGTTAATGGCGGTAGCCATATAGCCGCCAGCTATGACATAGATGCCGGTGAGGACAGCCATAACAATCACACACACACTATAGTCGATATCAAACGCCATACCGAAAAGACGGCTTAATCCGTTGTAAAGGCTGGCTGTGTAAGGAATCAGAAAAATAAAAATAATCGCCGAGGCCGCCAGCTTCAGCGGCTTGCTCTCAAAACGCTGTCCGAAAAACTCCGGCATGGTGGCGCTGTTTAAGTGCTGCGTCATAATACGGGTGCGCCGCCCCAGCACCGCCCAGGCAAGAAGAGAGCCTAAGAAAGCGTTCCCAAGCCCTGCCCAGGTAGCCGCAATTCCGTATTTCCATCCGAACTGCCCTGCATATCCAACGAAGACAACCGCCGAAAAATAGCTGGTTCCATAAGCAAAAGCCGTAAGCCATGGGCCCACGCTCCTGCCGCCCAGGACAAACCCGTTGACATCCGTAGCATGCCGGCGGCAATAAAGTCCGATGCCGATCATAACACCGAAAAAGACAATAAGCATAACCAATTTGATAAAAAGATCCATCTCTGTTTTCCCCTCTAGTTTTTAATCTGTGCTTCTACAAGACTGCCGTGGCAGTACCGCTCCCTCAAGAGCGGTTTTTCAATCTTCCCCGTAGGATTGCGCGGTACCCGTTCAAAAATAATCTTCCTGGGTCTCTTATAGCGGGGAAGCTCTCTGCAGAATTCCATAATCTCCTCTTCCGTACACGAAGCCTCTTCCTTAAGCTCAATAACCGCCGCCGCGATCTCGCCCAGCCTTGCATCCGGCAGGCCGATCACCGCTGCATCCTTGATCTTATCATTCCGGCGCAGGAAATCCTCGATCTGTACCGGATAGAGATTTTCGCCTCCGGAGATGATCACATCCTTTTTCCGGTCTACCAGGTAGATAAATCCATCCTCGTCCATACGCGCCATATCTCCTGTATAGAGCCATCTGTCCTTCAGCACCTCCTCTGTGGCCTCAGGATTCTTGTAATAGCAGAGCATAACGCCCGGTCCGCGGACTATGAGTTCTCCCACTTCTCCCTGGGCGCACTCCGCTCCCTGTTCGTCCACGATCTTCGCTTCCCAGTGATAGCCCGGCTTCCCAATCGCTCCCACCTTATGTATATTTTCCACACCCAGATGCACACAGCCGGGTCCTATGGATTCGCTCAGGCCATAGTTGGTATCATACTGATGATGCGGGAAGTGCTTCATCCATCGCTGGATCAGGCTTGGCGGAACCGGCTGTGCTCCGATATGCATCAGCCGCCACTGCTCCAGAAGATAGTGATCCATGTCCACCTTACCGGACTCAATGGCATCCAGAAGATCCTGCGCCCAGGGCACCAGAAGCCATACAATGGTACACTTTTCTTCCGTGACCGCCCGCAGAATCCACTCCGGCTTCACCCCCCGCAGAAGCACTGCCTTGCCGGCCGTCAGAAGGGAGCCGAACCAGTGCATCTTCGCACCGGTATGATACAGAGGCGGAATACAGAGAAATACATCCTCCTTTGTCTGTCCGTGATGGTTCTGCTCCGTCTCACAGGAGGAACGCAGCGCCAGGTGGTTGTGCAGGATCGCCTTCGGAAATCCTGTGGTGCCGGAAGAAAAATAGATCGCCGCGTAATCTGTCTCCTTAAGCGCCACAGGCGGCGCGCTGGAGGAGCAAAAGCCCATGAGCCTCAGACAGTCTTCCGTATAAGACGGTCCCTGAGGCCCCGGGAAAAACATTGTTTTCACTCCCGGCAGCTTGTCCACAATGGTATCCATACGGCTGATAAACTCCGGTCCGAACACCAGCACCTCCACATCCGCCAGTTCCAGACAATATTTGATCTCCTCTGCGGAATAACGAAAATTCAGGGGCACTGCTACGCCGCCCGCTTTCAGAATTCCAAAATAGACAGGCAGCCATTCCAGGCAGTTCATCATCAAAATACCTACCTTTGTCTCCCGCTTCAGCCCGCGGCTTAAAAGCAGATTCGCAAAGCGGTTGGCACGCCTGTCAAAATCCGCCCAGCTCAATTCCCGGCGGTAGGGCGCGCCATCGCCTGCGCTCTCGATCAGACTTGCCTCCCTCCAGGTCACCGCACTGTCGCGCTCCTGAGATGGATTCAGCTCTACAAGCGCCGTATCCGATCCGTAAAGGCGGGCGTTCCGCTCCAAAAACTCCGTGATCACCATAATAGGGTTCCTCCTTTTTGTATCTCAAGACAACATCACTTGTTGTCTTTTCGTTCCTTACTGCTGTTCAGGGAATAGCCGTTCATTGTGGCATGAGCTACATAAGTGCCCAGCTCATCTTTCACATCCACTGCATAGAGCGCAGTCGTATGGCCTTCCTTCAGACAGATGGCCTCTGCGGTCAGACGCCTTCCTCTGGCGGGAGCCAGAAAGGTAATGGAGGCATGCTGACTGACTGTCTTTTTCTCCGAATATCCATTGGCGGCAACAGCACAGGCCAGATCCGCCAGAGTAAAAATGGCGCCGCCCATAGGCACGTTGTTCTCATTCATATGGCGTTCTTCCAGAAGCAGCGAACAGACCGCCTTCCCCGGCTCCGCCAGATCAATCACAATACCCGTAACTTCCGTAGCAAAATAATCCTTTTTAAAACGGTTTCGAATCTCCTCTAAAGCTGACATGAACAGACTCCTTTCTTCACACGAAAATACCTTTACCACTTTAACACTTTTAACTGTTAAAGTCAAGAAAAACATAAAAAGAAGACCAGGCTTTTGACAGAAAAAAAGCAGCCACACACCGTAGTGCATGACTGCCATACAAACTTTTTGCTGCATAAACTTAATTTTCCTTCAGCGCCCTCATGGAATTCAATATTGCAATCACAGAAACACCCACATCCGCAAAAACCGCCTCCCACATATTGGCCATGCCGAATGCTCCCAAAAGCAGCACCAGCGCTTTGATGAAGAGAGCGAACACGATATTCTGCTTTACGATTCTCAGTGTCTTGCGGGAAATCCGTACAACCGATGCAATTTTGCGCACATCATCATCCATAAGGACTACATCCGCCGCCTCAATGGCCGCATCGCTTCCCATACTGCCCATGGCAATACCGATATCCGCTCTGGTAAGTACCGGCGCATCATTAATCCCATCTCCGGCAAAGGCAAGCTTTTCCTTCCCTTTCTGTTCCGTTAAGAGCTCCTCTACCTTAGATACCTTATCCCCCGGCAAAAGCTCTGCACATACCTGATCAATTCCCAGTTCCCGGGCCACGGCTCCGGCTGCCTCTGCACGGTCCCCGGTAAGCATAACACACTTTCTGACCCCTACCTGCTTCATGCTTCGGATGGCTTCTTTTGCCCCTTCCTTTACGGAATCTGCAATCACCAACGCGCCGCGGCTCTTCCCTTCGCACGCCACATACACCACTGTGCCTGCACTTTGACAGGGCTCATAGTCGATCCGCCTCTCCTTCATCAGCTTTTCATTACCGATCAACACTTCCTTGGCATCTACCGGAATGCAGATTCCCTCCCCTGCAATTTCCTGCGCCTGTCCTACCCGTCCTGTATCGATTTCTTTTCCATATGCCTCCTTAATTGAGTTCGCAATGGGATGCGTGGAATATCCCTCTCCCAGTGCGGCCAGCTCAAGAAGCTCTTCGCTGCTGCAGCCCCGGGGCAGGATTTCCTGTACTTTAAATTCTCCTTTGGTCAGAGTCCCGGTTTTGTCAAACACAATGGTGGTCATCTCCGCCACTGCCTCCAGATAATTGCTGCCCTTTACCAGCACGCCAATCCTGGAGGCTGCCCCGATCCCTCCGAAAAATCCCAGAGGAACTGAGATCACAAGCGCACAGGGGCAGGATATTACCAGAAAAATACAGGCTCTCTGGATCCAGTCGCTCCATCCGCCGCCCAGAACAAGAGGCGGCAGAACCGCAAGCAACACTGCTCCGATGGTCACCACAGGAGTATAATATCTGGCAAATCTGGTGATAAAGTTTTCTACCTTTGCCTTCTTGCTGCCGGCATTTTCCACCAGCTCCAGAATCCTTGCCACAGTGGAATCATCAAATTCCTTCGTGGTTCTGACCTTAAGCGTTCCGCTTCCATTGACACAGCCACTGATGATCTCGTCTCCTGCTGCGGCTCTTCTGGGAACGGATTCTCCGGTGAGAGCAGCAGTGTCGATCAGGGATTCTCCTTCTGTCACCACTCCGTCAAGGGGTATTCTCTCTCCCGGCTTTATCACTATCATGCTCCCCACTTCTACTTCGTCAGGATCTACCTGGGAAAGCTTTCCATCCACCTCGATATTAGCATATTCCGGACAGATATCCATCATATCGGAGATAGACTGACGGGACTTTCCCACAGCATATCCCTGGAACAGCTCTCCTACCTGATAAAAGAGCATCACTGCAACCGCCTCTGAATACTCTCCCACACCGAACGCTCCGAAGGTTGCTATCATCATCAGGAAATTCTCGTCAAAAACCTGCCCATGGCTGATATTCCTGGCAGCCTTAAGAATAATATCATATCCGATCACCAGATAGGGGATCAGATAGATCACAACTAAAATCCAGCCCGGCCCGATCCCTTCCAGCATCCCTCCATGCTCACAGATAAACAGTATCAGAAAAAGGAGGGCAGCCGCGATAATACGGCCGAGCATTCTTTTCTGCTTTTTCGTCATAATAATCTCCATTCCTACAACAGAATCCGGCAGTCCGGCTCCACCTTTGCACAGACCTTCACTACCTCTTTCATGATATCGTCAAACCGCTCATCCTGAGCGTCAATGGTCATCTTCTGTGCCAGAAAGCTGACGCTGGCATCATTTACTCCCTCTATTTTTTTGATGGCATTCTCCATCTTTGCTGCACAGTTAGCGCAATCCAGATCTTCCAGTTTGAATTTCTTTTTCATGATTTTTTCCTTTCTTCTATTTTGGTTTCTTTTATTTTGGTTTCTTTTATTCCGGTTTCTTTTATTCCGGTTTCTTTTTTCTGATTTCTTTTTTCTGATTTCTTCTATTCTAATTTCTTCTTTTTCAATTTTTTTGATCTGTTTTTATATTTGTTTTCAGTTTCTTCTTTGATATCCTTCTGGATGTTTCGGTTTGTGCCGTTTATGCCGGTTTGCCCCGGCCGGGCCCGGACATTGCCGCAAGAATCCCGACTATTCCTCTATATGTTCTCTTCCCTGCGCAATGATTGTTCTCACATGTCCGTCCGCCAGAGAATAAAAAACCGATTTTCCTTCCCGCCTGCTTTTGACCAGCTTCGACTGCTTCAGAATCTTCAACTGATGAGATATCGCCGACTGAGTCATGTTCAGAACCTGTGCCAGATCACATACACATACCTCCGCTTCAAAAAGTACATACAGAATCCGAATTCTGGTAGAGTCCCCAAATACCTTAAAAAGTTCTGCCAGATCATAAAGTGCATCTTCCTGGGGCATCTTCTCATTGACCGCCTTTATCAGCTCCTCATGCGTCTGAAAGGTTTCACAACATTCTACACCATTAATAATCAATCCCTCACCCACCTTCCTTTTTCCGTTTTCTTTCTGCTGGATTATGTTCTGATTCATTCCGCATAAACATATGAGCAATTGTTCATATGTTTATATTACCGCACACTTTTAAAATTGTCAATCCCTTTTTTATTCAGTCAGGTCGGCACATTTGACTGCAAAGAATATAAGAAGGCAGATATTTTGCCAGGAGTGAACAGGCCCTTTGCGTTCCTGCACAAAAAAAGCGCCGTACAGGAACACCCCATACGGCGGCAATTAAAAATCATTTTCCAGACAAAACGCTGTGTAAACCGGTGCGGGATAATGACAATACCAGATTCCCCTCATGCCGATCTCTGTTTTATGCTTCGACTCCGCATTTTCCACACACATCCGCCAGAACACACCTGTCACAATAAGGCTTCGTCCTTGCCGTACACACTTCTCTGCCGTGATAGACCAGGCGATGGCAGAAATCACTTCCTTCTTCTCTGGGAATCAGCTTCCACAAAATCATTTCCACTTTTTTAGGATCTCGGATCCCATCCACAAGCCCCATGCGGTTCACCAGCCGGATACAATGGGTGTCTGTCACAATCGCCGGCTTTCCAAACACATCGCCCATAATCAGATTTGCACTTTTACGCCCTACTCCGGGAAGTTTTAAAAGCCTGTCAAAATCATCCGGCACCTTTCCGCCGTATTCTTCCTTCAAAATCTTCATGCAGGCACTGATATCTCTTGCCTTGCTGTGTCCTAATCCACAGGGCTTTACAATCTCTTCGATTTCTTCCACGGAAGCTGATGCCAGCGCATCCACGTCCGGAAATTTCCGGTACAGGTCCTGCACCACCACATTAACTCTGGCATCCGTACACTGAGCCGCCAGCCGTACGCTGACCAAAAGCTTCCACGCCTGATTATAATCCAGCGTACATCCTGCATCCGGGTATTCTTTTTTTAAGCGTTCTATGATAACAAGCGCCAGTTCTTCTTTTGTCATTTTTTCCTCATTTCCGCGCTTCTTTGTTGCGCAAAGCCATTATATGGCTAAAGCATATAATATTAACGAGTTTGCGGCAGGCAGCGCGCAGACACAAATCCCTCCATTGAAAATTTTATTTTTCAATCGCTACACCTCCTGCATACAACAGGTAAAGCCTGTCTTACCTTCGGCTATAGACAGCCTGCCAGTTCCTCGTGAATCCGGACGTCAGCCTTCCTGTTGGAACAGAAATCTGCGCAATACCTGCAGGAGCTCTTTCATATCGATAGGCTTTGCCACATGAGCATTCATGCCGCAGTCCAGACAGATCTGCACATCATTGTCAAAGGCATCTGCTGTCATTGCAATAATGGGAAGATCCTTGTCTCCCCTCTCAAGCGCCCGGATCGCTCTCGTCGCATCGTAGCCATCCATCACCGGCATACGGATATCCATCAGTATCAGCTTATAATATCCCACCTCTGATTGTTTGAACATATCAACGCATACCTGTCCGTTCTCCGCACGCTCTGTCTCAAATCCAAAAGCGGAAAGGAGTTCATCTGCAATTTCCCAGTTAATGTCAATGTCTTCCGCCAGCAGGATCCTGATTCCGGCAAAATCCAGCTCTTCCGTCTCCTTTTTCTCCTCTTTGGCCGCATTTCCCTCCACATATTTCTTTAAGCCGTGATACAGCGTGGATTTAAACAGCGGCTTTGCGATAAAGCCTTCGATTCCCGTATTGACGATCTCTTCCTCAATCTCATTCCAGCCATAGGCTGAGATCAGGAAAATTGGAATATCCTTACCCACCCTTTTGTGAATTTCATGTATGGTCTGCAGCCCGTCCATATTGGGCATCTTCCAGTCGATCAGCACAAAACGGTAATCGTCGTTTCTCCGGTGCCGTTCTGCAATCATTTCTACCGCATTCCTGCCGTCCATCGTCCATTCTGCGTGAACGCCCAGCTCTTCCAGATTGGAAACCGCGCTCAGACAAAGCTGCTCATTGTCGTCCACTACCAGTATGTTCCATGCCGGAAGTTTCATTTCCTGTATGGATTCCGCCTTCTTCAAATCCAGAATAATATGGAAAGTGCTCCCTTTTCCCGGCTCGCTGACGAGTCCGATCCTTCCTCCCATGAGGTCCACGATTTTCTTGGAGATCGCGGTGCCCAGCCCGGTTCCGGTCGTTCTCTGCACCACATCCGAATCGTCTCTGGAAAAAGCATCCCAGATCTTCTCCTGAAACTCTTTTGACATTCCAATACCATTATCCGCAACTTCTATATGCGTGCATACATATTCTCCGCCCTTGGCAGAAGGCTCCTGATAAAGATATACGTCAATCCTGCCCTCCTCCTGGGTAAATTTAACCGCATTGGACAAAAGATTGATCAGAACCTGATTCAGGCGTACCTCGTCACAATATACCTCCTCCGAGAGAATGTCTCTGATAAAAATATCAAAATACTGATGTTTGGCCTTCACCTGAGGCTGCATAATATTTACGGCATCATCCATGATCTCCTTCAGGGAAAGCGGATTCATATTCAATGTCATCTTTCCGCTTTCAATCTTGGACATATCCAGTACATCATTGATCAGCCCCAGAAGGTGTTTACTGGAGAGCAGAACCTTTTTCAGACAGTCCTCTATCCGTTCCGGATTGTCCGAATTTTTCATGGCAATCTCCGTCATTCCTATGATCGCGTTCATCGGGGTACGGATATCATGGCTCATGCTGGATAAGAATTCGCTCTTTGCATGACTGGCGCGGACCGCTTCCCGCTTTGCTTTGTCCAGATTTCGCATCTGCTCCGTAGCCAGTTGCATATATTTGACAAAGACCACTACCATAGCGATCAGAATGATCATGGAAGAAGCCAGCATGATTCCCAGTCTCACTTTATCCAGTCTTGTGATTGCCTCATTTAAAACACTGGTCTTCATCACACTGATCAGGTACCAGGTCGTATTGTCAGAAAGGGGGGCGCAATAGATCTGCTGTTCTTCTCCGCCCACGGATATATTATCACTATAGATTCCATGAACATCCATTGCCTCTCTCAGCAGCCGGGCATAATCTTCCTTCTCTTTTCCGTTGTAGACATCATAGATCTCCATGATCCGCTCAAAATAGTTACTGCGAAAAGCGTCCCCGCTTCTCACTACAAAATAGCCTTCCTTATCAATGATATGAGAATATACCCTTCCATTCTCTTCGTCCAGATACAACACACGGGTCAGATAATCCATGGAAATTCCCGCCACCAGAGCGGCGGTCTTTTCTCCATCCTCCAGGGTATAGGCGGCCGGCTGACCCAGCATCAGGAACTTGTCTCCCTGTTCATTGATTCCCTGGGCGACAATTTCTTTCTTCGTCTGCAGTGTTTCTACAACATCGCTTCTACTGCTGAAATCAATATCATCTCCGAATATTTTCACCAGTCTCCCATCCGCTGTACAGAATCCCAGATAGGTGAAATTCCTGATCGAAGCACTGTCAGTAAGCTTCTCCTCCATCTTTTCTTTGTATTCCGGTGAATCCTGAGAGACACTGCTTACAATTCCCGATACCTGCTCCAGACGCAGGCTGATGATTGATTCAAATTTCTGCTGCAGCTGCGTATTCACTTCTTCCATGTATATTTCGCTTATTTCCCGGATGGATTCCTTGGTCTTGTTCGTCATCACATACGTCAGACTGACAAATACGACCACACACACAAGCGCCATCATTACAAAGCTGTATAATAAAAATCTTCTTGTTTTATTTTTCATGTCTGTTTTCTTTCATGATCCCTGTTGTAAGTAACATTATGCCTGATATTTTTTCTTTTCTATTGTACCTCTTTCGGACCTGATTGTCCACAAAGATCAGAAGAGGGCGGGTGTCACATTACAAAATCAAACAGGCTGATCTGATTTGATTCAGGCAGCTCTCCCAGCAGATGCAGATCATCCATCATATCCACCACCGTCTTTGACACCTTCGTTCTCTCCCGGAAGTCCTGCTTGGACAGAAACGCGCCTTCCTTTGCAGCCTCCACAATCGCATCCGCCGCCTTTTCTCCCAGTCCGTCAATGCTGTTTAAAGAAGGCATCAGTCTCTTTTCATCCACGATCTGAAAGTTTCTGGAATGAGCCGTAAAGATATCGATGGGCACAAAATCAAAGCCTCTGGCGTACATCTCCTGCACAATCCTCATATCTCTGTAGGAATCCTGCTCTTTTTTGGTAAGCGTATCGCTTCTTTTTTTGTAATCCTTCATCACCTTTTCCAGATGCTCCTGTCCCTGACACATCAGCTCATAGGAAAAGGCAGAGGCTCGGATTGAGAAAAACGAAGCATAATAGGCAAGAGGATAGTTGATCTTGCAATAGGCGATCCGCCAGGCCATCATCACATAGGCGGCGGCATGCGCCTTGGGAAACATATACTTGATCTTTTTACAGGACCAGATGTACCAGTCCGGCACATTCTTTTCCTTCATGGCTGCTTCCCATTCCGGCTTCAATCCCTTTCCCTTACGCACACTCTCCATAATTGTGAATGCCAGAGCGCTGTCCACTCCCTGATTGATCAGATAGATCATAATATCATCACGGCAGCAGATAGCCGTTGATATGGTGGCTTTTCCATCCAGGATCAGCGTCTGGGCGTTTCCCAGCCACACGTCGGTCCCATGTCCCAGTCCGGAGATCCGGATCAGATCTGACAGGCTTTTCGGCTCCGTATCCAGAAGCATCTGGATTACAAAGTCTGTTCCGAACTCCGGTATTCCCAGAGATCCTACCGGGCAGCCGTCGATCTGCTCCGGCGTGATTCCCAGCGCGGAGGTATCCTGAAACAAAGACATCACCTGCGGATCATCCAGCGGGATCTTCGTAGGGTCGATCCCGGTCAGGTCCTGCAGCATACGGATCATGGTGGGATCATCATGTCCCAGAATATCAAGCTTCAGGAGGTTATGATCGATGGAGTGATAGTCAAAATGGGTGGTGACAATATCCGTCGTCATATCATTGGCCGGATGCTGAACCGGCGTAAAGGAATTAATATCCTCTCCCACAGGCAGCACGATAATACCGCCGGGATGCTGCCCGGTGCTTCTTCTGATTCCTGTACACCCGCCCACAATACGGTTGATCTCACAGACACGCTTTCTGCTTCCCCGTTCTTCATAATAATTTTTTACATAACCAAAGGCTGTCTTGTCAGCCAGCGTGGCGATGGTTCCGGCCCGATAGGTTTGTCCCGCGCCAAAGATCACCTCTGTATATTTATGCGCCTTACTCTGATACTCCCCGGAAAAATTCAGATCGATATCCGGCTCTTTATCTCCTTTAAATCCCAGGAAAGTCTCAAAGGGAATATCAAATCCATCCTTTACAAGGGGCTTTCCGCACACCGGACAGAGTTTGTCCGGCAAATCACACCCCGCATTTCCCGCGCAGGCTTTCACCTCCGGCGAATCAAAGTCACAATAAAAACAGCTGGGGCATCTGTAATGGGCACTCAGTGAATTCACCTCTGTAATTCCCGCCATAAACGCCACAAGAGAGGAACCTACAGAGCCTCTCGACCCTACCAGATAGCCATCCTCCACCGACTTCCATACCAGCTTCTGGGCAATGATATACATCACCGCAAATCCGTTGGTGATAATAGAATGGAGCTCTTTTTCCAGACGTGCCTTTACCACCTCCGGAAGCACTTCTCCGTAGATCTCATGGGCACGTTTATAGCAGATATCCTTCAGGGTCTTATCGCTGTCCGGGATAACGGGAGGACACTTATCCGGACGAACCGGTGAGATCACATCAATCCTGTCTGCAATCTTATTGGGATTGGTAATGACCACCTCCCGGGCCTTACTGCTGCCAAGATAAGAAAATTCCTCCAGCATCTCCTCTGTCGTCCGCAGATACAATGGCGCCTGGTCGTCCGCATCTGCAAAATGCTTTCCCGCCATAATGATCCTGCGGTAGACCTCGTCTTCCGGATCCAGGAAATGAACATCGCAGGTGGCAACCACCGGTTTGTGAAACTCTTCTCCCAGCGCAACAATCCTCCGGTTCATATCCATAATATCCTCCATACTGTTTATGGCGGATATCTTCTCTGATTCGATCATAAATTTATTGTTTCCCAGCGGCTGAATCTCCAGATAATCATAAAAATTCACCAGACGGGCAATTTCTGTCTCCGATTTTCCTTCCAGCAGCGCTCTGTACAATTCACCGGCCTCACAGGCGCTCCCCAAAATCAGCCCTTCCCTGTGCTTCAGCAGAAGGCTCTTCGGCACCCTCGGCCGCTTGCTGTAATAAGTCAGATGAGACTCCGATACAAGGGTATAAAGGTTCTCCCGTCCGATATTATTTTCAGCCAGAATAATGGCGTGATAGGAAGGCAGCTTTTTCACAATGTCCGGACTGGAATCCCCCATGGCATTGACCTTCGCCAGCGTGTCCGCCCCTTCCTCCTTCAGCATCGGAATAAATTTCACAAAAATCTCAGCGGTAGCCTCCGCATCATCCACTGCCCGATGATGATTTTCAAGAGATACGCCCATGGTTTTGGCCACCGCATCCAGGGTGTGTTTCCCCTGATGAGGCAGCAGAATCCTGGCGATCCCAACCGTATCCACACAGGTAAACGCCCTGCTGATCCCCATCCTTGCGGCGTTTTCTCTGATAAAGCTCATATCAAAGCCCGCATTGTGGGCCACCAGTACCGCCTCGCCGCAGAAACGGAAAAATTCGGGAAGCACCTCTTCGATCATGGGCGCATCCTTCACCATGCTGTCATTGATACCTGTCAGCTTTTCAATCTCAAAAGGAATGGGCACATCGGGATTTACAAAGCTGGAAAACCTCTCCGTAATCGCGCCCGCACATACCTTCACCGCCCCGATCTCGATGATCCTGTTATTCACCGGAGAAAATCCTGTGGTCTCAATATCAAATACCACAAAATCCGCACTGAAATCCTGTCCCTTTTCATCTGTGACAATCTCTTTCAAATCATCCACCAGATAGGCTTCCATACCGTAAATGATCTTGAAAAAATCCTGTTTATCCGGCTGCGCTTCCCCCGCTTCCTTTCGTCTTGCCTTCTCTGCCTTCCACAGATCCTCCCACACATGATTGGCGTCGGGAAAAGCCTGAACTACTCCATGATCCGTAATGGCAATCGCCGGATGCCCCCACTGATAGGCGCGCTTTACAATGTCCTTTGCCTCGGAAACGCCGTCCATATCGCTCATCTTGGTGTGGCAGTGAAGCTCCACCCTCTTGAGCGTGCTTTTATCACTCCTTGAGGTGGTAAAATCAGGAATCTTTTTCACTCCTGCCAGAGAGCCTATGGTCAGTTCGTTGTCAAATTTATCGATGGTGGTCACACCCTTGAGTTTTACAAACGCGCCTTTTTTCAATCCCTCCTTCAGCTCATCCAGCTGATCATTGCGGGAAAAAAGCTTGATGGTCATGGTATCGGTAAAATCTGTCACATCAAACATCACAATGGTCTTTTCATTCCGGATCTCACGAAAATCCTGACTGATGATCTTTCCCCGGATGACCACCTCTCCCATATCGCCGATCACTTCCTCAATAGGAATGGCTTCCTCCTCAAAATCCCTGCCATAGATTACATCCGGATTGTCGGAGCGCTTCAGAGGGCGCCTGAAGTCCCCCCTGCCTGCTTTTCCGCCTTCCCCTCTGCGAAAGTCCTTCTTTTCTCTGGAAGCAAGCTCGTCCACACTTCCCTGTTTTTGCGGTGTCTGCACGTCGGGAGCCTTCTCCGGTACCGGCCGGACAAAGACCGGCTCTTCCTCTCTTCGAGCCTTCTTTTCTATGTATTCCATCTTACAGACAAGCGGCAGTCCGCACCGCTCATTAAAGATCTTTTCCAAGATCCGCACAAGCTCTCCGGATTTGCTCCTTGCAGGTACCGAATCCTCCACCTCAAGTTTCAGTTCGTCCTCTCTGGGAAATGAAATCTTTGCTCCCTTAAACAGGCAGTATTCAACAGGGCTGTACTCCTTAAGCTCAAGCAAAATACTGTCCTCATACACATTTAGCAGCTTCTCTGGCGTATACTGCTCTGACAGCTGAAATTGTTCATACAGCTTAAGCGTCACATTATGAAGCGCAAACAGCTGCTTCTTGATCTCCGCCTCCACCCTGAAAACAGCGTCCTTGGGAATCAGATGTCCGGAACGTATTCTGACCCTGATAAAGTCTCTGCTTTTTGTAGCCGAAACCTTTTCCACCTGAACCTGTTCAAAAAGCTCCTGTATTTTCCTGTCCAGTTTTAGTGTGGGAAACACCTCAAAAAACTGCTTTGCCACTGTTTGCACCTCATATTTTCCAATTTTCAAGTTCCTCTCGAAGGACGGAAAGCAACTTGTCCTCCGGCACCTTCCTGACGATTTCTCCTTTTTTAAACAGAAGGCCCTCTCCGATGCCTCCCGCAATTCCGATATCCGCTTCCCTTGCCTCTCCGGGGCCGTTCACGGCGCACCCCATGACGGCCACCTTAATATCCAGGGGGAACTCCTCCACGACGGCCTCTACCTGATTTGCCAGCCCGATCAGATCGATCTTCGTCCTCCCGCAGGTGGGACAGGAAACCAGCTCGATTCCCCCCTGCCGCAGGCCCAGCGTCCTTAAGATCAGCCTGGCCGCCCGGACCTCCTGCACCGGATCTCCCGTGAGAGATACCCGTACGGTATCTCCGATCCCCTGATTCAGGATCAGTCCCAGTCCCAGGGCAGATTTGATATTGCCGCTGAAAATTGTACCCGCTTCCGTGATTCCCACATGGAGCGGATAATCTGTTTTCTCCGCCAGCATCTCATGGGCCTTTACGCACATCAGCACATCGGAGGACTTGATACTGATCACCAGATTCTCATATCCCGCCTCTTCGATCATATGTACCTTATCCAGCGCGCTCTCCACAATTCCCTCTGCCGTAACACCGTGATACTTTTCCACCAGCTCCTTCTCAAGAGAGCCGCTGTTTACTCCTACACGAACAGGAATCTCTCTCTCCTTCGCGGCGGATACTACTGCTGCCAGCTTCTCTTTTCCTCCAATATTTCCCGGATTGATCCGGATCTTGTCCGCCCCGTTTTCGATGGCTGCAATCGCCATTTTATAATCAAAATGAATATCCGCCACCAGGGGAATCGAAATCTGCTTTTTGATCTCGGAGAGGGCCGCCGCCGCCCCGGCATTCGGCACCGTACAACGGATAATCTCGCATCCCGCCTTCTCCAGCCGGTGTATCTGAGCTACTGTAGCCTCTACATCCTCTGTGGGTGTGTTGGTCATAGACTGGATCAATATGGGACTTCCTCCGCCGATGACCCGGTTTCCTATCTTAATTACTCTTGTGTTATCTCTGATCATACATTTGTCCTCCGTGCCTTTGTAAATGCTGTCGGGCTGCTTTTTCATATTTTGGGCGGGTCTCAAGTTCAGAAACCCTCTTGCAGGCAAGCTTACATCAAATTTCAGTCCTTTGCCCCGGTATCATGTTATTATACTATGCCGATTGAAAAAAAGAAAGCGGAGTGAAGGTCTTTTCCACTCCGCATGATTCCTTTTTCAATCCTTTTCAAACTCGCTCCGGCGTTTCTTCTTTCGCGGTCTGAGTGCTGTTATACCTCCCATGGATCCCAATGCCATGGTCAGCCACAGCGGCATCATTCCCATATCCGCCGTATCGGGAGTACTTCCCCAGCCCAAAGGAACATCCTCCTCCAGAATATAAACATAAGTTTCCTTCTCCGGATCCCACATCCTCACATAAGCCCTGGGAACCCCCTCTTCCCAGATGATGATTCTGTCCGGGCTGTCAGGATCATTAGGGTCAGGCAGCTCTGTCGGGTATCCCGGATTATCGGGATCCTCTCCATTCCCGGGCTCCGGGCTGCTGCCCGGCTCCGGCGTGCCGCCTGGAACCGGCGTATGGTCTGGGGCAGGCGTACGGTCTGGATCCGGCGTTTCGTCCGGTCCGGGAGTACTGTTTGGATCCTCCGTTACTTCCGGCCCCGGCGAGCTGTTCGGATTCCCCGAAGGACTGGAAACCGGCGTCTGACCGGGCTCGCCTGTGGCTCTGGGTGTGGGCGTAACGGCAGGTTTTCTTGTTCTGCCGGACGTTGGTGTACTGCCAGGAATTCCTGTGGCTGCCGGTGCAGGTGTAGCGCCTGGCACGATAGAGGCTGAAGGCTGCGGCGTACCACCCGGCACCACGGAAACTGTAGGAAGCGGTGTACCGTCCGGTACCATGGAAGCTGTAGGCTGCGGCGTACCGTCCGGCGTTTTCGTCGGCACAGGATCCGGCGTTTTATCCGGGTTCTCCGGTATCTCAGGGTCAGGTGTCCTGTCAGGATCTCCCGGGCCGCCCGGATCCGGGCTCTTATCCGGATCCTTCGGATCTTCCGGCCCCGGTTTGTCCGGGTCTGTGGGCACATCTGTCCCCCGGACATAACGCAGAATGATTACCTCGTTTCCGGCTTCGGTGGCGGTTACCAGGGATTTGCCTGCAATTGCTTCATACTCGTCATCCGCATCATCCAGAAGTCCATATCCATCATTATAATGGGTATAAACCGATTCCACTCCCCCATGAGTATAATTCAGCTCCCATTTGACTCCTTCCGCTTTAAATGTTTCATTCAGAGGAGCTGTCCGTCTTTCTATCTCCCGCATTCCCTCAAAGGTATAGGCATAGCCATCATTACTCTCCAGCGTCCCGGCGAAGGAGCTGTCTCCCGTATCCTCGCCCGGCCCCAGCGGAACGCTTCTGGAGGAACCGCCGTTCACCGCTTCTTCACCTTCCCCTGCTTCCGGGGAATCCTCCTGCTTTTCACGGAAATAATATTCATGGACAATGTGATAGGAGCCTTCTCTTATATTGTCCCCGCTCAGCGTCCGGTAATAACGCAGAATAATGATCTGATTTCCCTCTTCTGTAGCATAGGCTCCCTGCATTTTGGTATCTGCCGTATAATCACTATCCTCTATAATACCATAGGCGGGATTATCGTAGGTATAGGTATGATATTCGCCATTTACACTGAAATTAGTCGGATTTGTCTCCCTTTCAACAGGACTTCCTCCGGCGGGGACAAGATCGCCGTTCTCATCTTTACGACAGGAGCCGTCAACCGTATACAGGATTCCATGATTTTCCGGCGTCAGCTCGCCTGCATCGACCGTTCGTATTTCGCTGGTGCCTTCCAGGTGATCGCCATCCTTATCCCTCAGATAATATACATGGATAACCTTATAGGATCCGGTCCCGGGTACTTCCGGCTTACGGTAATAGCGCAGAATGATGATCTGGCTGCCGTCCTCAGTTGCCGTCACATTCCCCTTACCTTCTTCTACCCAATATTTATATTCTTCACCCTTCGGCCCTGTTCCTGTCTTTGCATCATCGGGAACAGAGTACCCTGCTTTCATCATCCTGCTGTTCATCGGACTTTCAGAAGGCGTTGGACTCATGGATGGCGTTGGAGTCTCAGATGGTGACGGAGTCACAGTTGGAACCGGGCTTTCTGTGGAACCGGGCGTCCCGCTGGGTTCAGGGCTTTCCGACATTTCCTGCCCCCCGCCAGGTGTCGCTGTCCCGGCAGGATCCTTTTCTTCTTCCGGCGTTTCTGTTTCAGCCGGTTCCGGTTCCGGCGTCGCCTCTGGCATGTCTGTCGGTTCCGGCTCTTCTGTGGCATCCGGTGTTATCACGGGTGCTTCCGGTTCTGCGGCGGGCGCAGACGTTTCAACCGGTTCCGGTTCCGGCGTCGGTACAGAAGGGACAGCCTGATCCGGATCGTCCCGGCTCTCAGTCGGTTCCGGCTCCTGTATCAGATTCAAATCTCCGGTCTGTTCTGCCTTCAGCAGATCTTTTGGCGTGTCCTGATTCCTGAAAAAAATCTTAAGTATCGGAATTCCCGGTCTTCCGGAAAGGGCCGACAATTCCGTCTCCGCAGTATATTCCTTTTCAGTCTGTCCGCCTCCCACGGTGGGTTCGTCGGTATTTGCAGGGTCGGGATCCGGCAGAGAATCCGGCGTCTCCAGCGGCTTCGGTGTCTCCGGGTCCTGGTCCGGATCGGAAGGCAGCGTCGGTTCTGAAAGTTCCGGTGTCTCTTCCGGAGCAGACGACTCCAGCGGCTCCGGTGATTCCGGGTCTTCTGACGGTTCCGGCGTCTCCGCAGGATAAAGCGCTTCCGGTGTCTCTGATACCTCCGGGGATTCCTCCGGTTCCGGAGATATCAGTTCTCCCGAAGGCTCCGGGGAAACAGACGCTTCAGGAGAGCCTGACGGGCCGGGGGATTCCAAAGCTCCGGCGCGTGCGGCGTCCAGCCTTCCATTTTTCTGATTCTCTTCTACCACCATGCCATATTCGCTCTCAAAATAGGTATAGTGGTAAGAGTTATTATTATAATTGTGTAAGTATTCCTTTGTTACATTCTGATCGCTGTAAGTCTTCGAGTGATTGATCGCCAGTCCGCCAACCGTGCTGACCAGGCTTGTTCCTTCCGGCGTATAGCTTCCATCCGGATTCTCCAGATAATACTCATGTATGATACGGTAAGCTCCCTTCTCCTTTTCAAAGGTATTGGTAAAGGTTACCTGCGCATTTGAGCCGCCATACACACCTACCGTGCTGCTGTCATTGTAGGTCATCTGGAATCCGGCATTCTTATCATCCAGGGCCCTTACCTGATAACTTCCTTCCGTCAGCATAAGGGATTCGTCTTTCTCTCCTGCCTGCAGCGTCACAGTTTTAACTTCTTTCTCTCCGCCTTCTTCCATTTTGACCACTGCAAACTGATAGCTTCTTCCTCCATCGCTGCCTGCCGGCTTTTGGATCGTAAGCTGCCGTGTGTCATAAATCGTGATGTCGAAGGTACTCTCCGCGCTGGTAACGCTTTTCACATCATCCTCTACCGTGATGGAAAAAGGTTTTTTCGGCACTTCGATTACTTTCTCTTTCACCTTACAGTTACCGGGATTCTGGATCTCAATCCTTTTATCTGTCCCGGCTGTGAGCGATACAGTCTGAACCCTTCCCTTTGCATCCGCAACGGTATATTCATAGGTTGCTCTGTGGTTCGGATCTCCGGAATCGTCCGGTTTGGAGATCGTAATCCAGCTTTCGCCATTCCTGTCCGGATCAACCGTTATGTTATAAGTAACATCCGCTTTTGAACATGATTTCGTATCTGTAATATAGGTATGTTCCGTCCAAGCCAGAGAAATTTTTTTAGCTGACTGATTACTCAGTTCTCTGACACTAAAATAAAGTCTTCCTTCAACGGGAATGATACTGTTGGAAAATGAACTTCTCTTACTGCCCTTAAGCGCATTACTTGTCAAATACGATATGATGCTGGTATCATCTGCCTTTAAAGTCCCGAATTTAATCTTATAGGTGTCAGTATCCAGCAGATTTTTATTATTGGCATTCTTCAGCGGTCCGCATGTAACGCCGTCAATAACATCCCCACTTACAGAATACCAGTAATTCCTGCCGGCTTCAAAACTAAGCGTCGCCGTTTTATTTTTGCTTTCTTTCTTCGGGGCCGTCAGCGTATAGCCGCCTCCTGCCCCCTGGTAAGTCCGGGACACCTCCACGGTATAATCGCCCTTAGGCAAATGCTCCAGTTTATAGCTTTCTCCTGACCGAACATCCACCTCCCGCTCAAGATAAGAGCCCCGGTAAATATTATAGTGGTGAATAATCGGGACGCCTACTGATTCAACGGAGGGCGCTGTAATCGTCACACTTCCCGAATTTCCATTAATATGTACTGTACCATCCTCCCCTGCGGCAATATCTTCCGTTCTGGGGCCGACTGTAATGTCAAACCCCTCCGCCGTCAGCTCCTCAACGGTGTAGATTCCTGCCGGCAGATGATCAAACACCTGCTCTCCTCCGGATGCAATCTCAACATTTCCTGAATCATAGACGGCGTCTGTTCCGTCTCCCTGCACGCCGGAAACACGGAAAAAGACGTTGGACATGATTTCTCCTTCCTTTGGCTCCGGTCTTTTGACTCTGATCATTCCATTGGGCTTACTGATGCTGATGGTAGAGCTGCGTCCCGATACCCACATGGAGCTCTCGCACTGAACGGTACTCATTTCCCATTCATTTCCATCCGCATCCGTAATATCATCTCCCGCCTGATTCGTCAGCTCTACCACCGTAATATCGGTAGGGCCATCAAACGTCACTGTTTTCTTCTCCCGGTCATTTGGATTAATCGTAACATCTCTCTCCACCAGTCTCCGTTCTCCGCCGGATCTGGTATATCCCTCAATGTGAAACGTATAATCCCTGTTCTTGGCTGCATCCGGCGCTCCTTCCGCCAGTATTTTCTGAATCACCAGGCTGTAAGATCCCGGCGCATCCTCCGCAAACACTGCAGTTCCCAGCGCCAGCATGGCGAGCAAAAAGAGTACACTGATCTGAAGCAGTTTTTTTCTGCTTTTTCTCCTCATTTCAGAAATCCTCCTTATTGTCAGAATGATCCGGTGCCAATCCTGCCCCGGATTTTATATTACGTAATTTTCTAAAATAATTTTAGAAATTTTTACCAACTCTGTCAAGAAAATATTACATTTTATCAGAAAACGTCACAATGAAAAGGGGTGTGATCCTCCCCTGCCTTTTCAGATTTTTAAATAGGGCTTGAAAATGATTTTTAATAGATTTACCCTTTATCTAAGGATATCCTTAGAACACTTAACGGAGAAAGGTTGAAAATTAAAATTTTCAACCACGAGATTTGTGTCTGCGCGCTGCTTGCCACAAACTCGTTATGCACAGAAAGCAGCGCAGAAATGGTGTAAAAAATGACATGAATCAAGAAAAAATAGAAGCGTTTGAAAAGGTCGTAATGCGTGATTATGGAAATATTGCAGGTATCGTTGTATTAAAAGATAATGAGACATTATACGAAAATTACTTTAATGAATGTACCGTTAACAGCCGGATTCATATCTATTCCGTAACGAAAAGTATTATTTCCATACTGACAGGAATTGCCATGGACAAAGGTTACATCAAAAGTCTCGACCAGAAAGTATTGGATTTTTCCCCGAATATGAAATCAGGAAAAGAGAGAAAACCATACAAAATATTACACTGAGAAATTTATTAACAATGACTGCACCCTATCAATATAAATTTAATCCCTGTATAAAATATTTTACAAGCGATAACTGGGTAAAATTCTCACTCGATTTATTGGGTGGCAGAGGACGGGTTGGCACATTCAGATATACGCCCCTGATTGGTCCGGATATTATGTCCGGTATTCTTGTCAGGGCAACGGGACAATCTGTCATAAATTTTGCACGGGAAAATTTGTTTGATCCATTGGGAATTGTCGTTGAAAAGAATATTATTTTTCATAGTAAAGAGGAACAGCTTGCCTTTAGTCAGGCTACGAATATCAGCGGCTGGGTGGCAGATTCTATGGGTGTAAATGCGGCAGGCTGGGGACTTACGCTCTCCCCCGCCGATATGGCGAAAACAGGTCAATTATATTTAAATCATGGAATATGGAATCATAAACAAATTGTCTCGGCAAAATGGGTCCATGAAAGTACGGAGGAGCATAGTCGATGGAAAGCTCAAAATCTGCCGTACGGATATTTATGGTGGATTTATAAAGATGGCTTTGCAGCCATGGGAGATGGCGGAAATATTATTTATGTCAACACGAAAAAAAATATGGTAATTTCAATCGCCTCTCTGTTTAAGCCAAAAGTCAGGGATCGGATTGAACTTATTCAGACGTATATCGAACCGCTATTTGATCAATGCGGATCATGAATTTCCCGTTTATCGAAGTATAATCAGGATAATATACATCAGCCTGACGGCGGTTTTGAGACAACAGTCAAAACCGCCGTTTTCTTTGCTCCTGCATCCTTCGGAAAATTCGCTACTCTTCCTCCGCCAGCCTCCGCGCCTCCTCCAGACTGATCCCCCTCTCCCGGGCGATGCGCGCCAGATCTTCATATTCATACTTTACCCGTGAAACGCCGTAACCAGAAGAACTTTTCCGGCGTACCTCCCCCAGAGACGTATGAAGCGTCTCTATCTTCCTCTCCAGAACATACCGCTGCATCACTGTCTCACGCACTCCCAGCGTAGTGGTATGTCTGAACAGAAGTCCCAGCATCTTCTCTCTGTCCTGTTCTGTACATATCACATGAATCACCGTGCCGGGGCGGGATTTTTTCATTCCTGCGGCGATGGTATAAACCTCGCGGGCGCCGCTCTCAAGCAATTGCTCCATAGCAAATCCCATCTCCTCCGCCGTCATATCATCCACGTTACAGGAAAGCTCCAGCATCCGTTCTTCCTCTCCTCCGCTCTCCCCCAGCATGGCCCTGACACAGTTTGCCCTTGGGAAATCCTTCTTTCCCATTCCGTAGCCCACAGCCTGTACCTTCATCACCGGCATATCTCCGAACCGGGATCCGAAATATTTTAAAAGCGCTGCTCCGGTAGGCGTACATAATTCTCCGGAAATACTTCCTCCGTATATGGGCACCTCCTTCAGGATATACGCTGTGGCAGGAGCCGGAACAGGAAGAATCCCATGAGCGCACTTCACCTGGCCGCTCCCCACATGAACGGGAGAAATCACCACCTGATCCGGCGCCAGCTCTTTCATCAGCAGACACACCGCCGTGATATCTGCAATGGCATCCATGGTCCCCACCTCATGAAAATGAATTTCCGAAACCGGCACTCCATGGGCATGACTTTCCGCCTCCGCGATCAGAGCGTAAACCCTGAGAACATCCTCCCTCACCTTCTCCGGAAGGTCCAGATGGGAAATGAGATGCTCGATCTCATGCATTCCCCTGTGAATATGCCCATGACTGTGGGTATGTTCTTCGTGATGATCCTCATGATCTTCATGGCTGTGACCATGGCCTTCGTGATAATGTTCATGGTCTTCATGGCCGTGACCATGGCCTTCGTGGTGATGGCCTTCGTGGTGATGCTCCTCTCCCTCCTCTGTGCCGCCCACAAGGACAACTGCATGGGTTCCGGTAATTCCGCACTTCACCGCTTTCTCTTTTTTTACCTCTACATCCAGCACAGACAGAATCTTATTCAGTTTGTTAAAAAACAGGTCGGAATCAGGCAGAAGCTCCGTCAGAGCCGCAGTCAGCATATCCCCGGCCGCTCCCATTCCGCAGTCTAAATATAATGTTTTCATTGATATGGTCTCCTATTTCCTGTTACGTCTATTTCATGTGGTTGATCATGCTTGCCAGATATCCGGCCCCGAATCCATTGTCGATGTTTACCACCGACACCCCGCTGGCGCAGGAATTCAACATGGATAAAAGGGCGGAAAGGCCGTGGAAGGACGCTCCGTAGCCCACGCTGGTGGGTACGGCGATCACAGGGCAGTCCGCCAGCCCCCCGATCACACTGGCCAGCGCTCCCTCCATGCCCGCAATGGCAATGATCACGCTTGCTCCCATGATCTCATCCAGATGCGCCAGTGTCCTGTGCAGTCCTGCCACCCCCACATCATACAGGCGCGCCACCCGGTTGCCCAGAACCTGAGCGGTCAGGGCCGCCTCCTCCGCAACAGGGATGTCGCTTGTCCCCCCGGTGGCTACCACGATGGTTCCGATTCCATCCGGCTCCGGAAGTTTTCCTGCAATTCCCACTTTCGCCTGGGGATAGTAGGTCAACTCACAGCTTTTTCCAACCGCTTCCGCCGCTTCCTTATCTATTCGGGTGATCAGTACCGGATCCTGCCCGTTTTTTTTCATCACATCCAATATCCCGCTGATCTGCTCCGGCGTCTTTCCCGCTCCATAGATTACCTCCGCCGCTCCCTGGCGCACCCTGCGGTGAAGATCCACCTTCGCGTAGCCAATATCCTCAAAGGGCTCCGCCTTAATCCTGATCAGAGCCTCCTCCACCGATATCTCCCCCGCCTGCACTGCCTCCAGCAGCTTTTTCACTCCACTGTTCATCCGCGCACCTCCAAATCCAAAAGAACCTCTTCATAATATTTTTTCAGCTCCTGCAAAATTTTCCGGCGCATTTTAAGTACCGGCAGGAGCTCCTCCTCCGGTACCTGTATCTTTGCCCTGCCTCCATCCATACGTACCCGGAAGTTTCTGAACCCCAGAGAGAATAAAAAGTTTTCCGCCTGTTCCGTTTTCTGCAGCTTTTCCTCTGTAATCCTCTCCCCTGCAGGAATCCGCGTGGCAAGACAGGCATAAGCAGGCTTTTTCCAGGTAAAAAGTCCCTCCTTTTCGGACAGACTCCGTATCTCTTCCTTCGTCAGACCGCATTCTCTTAAAGGCGAGCGCACGGACAATTCGGCCAGCGCGCGCATACCGGGTCTGTCCGAAGCCTCATCCGAGGCATTGGTTCCATCCAGCAAAAGAGAATACCCATCCTCCGCTGCGGCTTCTGCAATGGCCGTAAATATCTTTTTTTTACACCAGTAGCATCTGTCCCCGGGATTTGACGCGATCTCCTCCTCCCCCAGCACATCTATCTCCAGAATCCGAAGAGAGGCTCTCAGCTCTCCCGAGAGACGCCTTGCATCCTCCAGTTCAAACTCCGGCTGAAAGGCAGATCTGACATAGTAGGCGCGGACCTGCGCGCCGCACCGGATCGCGGCGCAGAGCAGGTAGGACGAATCAACTCCTCCCGAAAAGGCAATGGCCGCCCGGGGATTCCGAATAAAAAAATCCTGTAAGTTCATTGTTACCTCCTCTACTTTTTCTCTCTTTTATAAATTTCTCTGCCGGGGATCCCCGTTTTTCTGCAGATAACTTCCGATATTGGTGATACACAGCAGCGTCGCCACAAGAAACGCCCCGGGAATCAGAACCGTCCACCAGGATCCGTAAATCAGATTATTTCCTGCCAGAGAAAGCATGCTGCCCCATGAGATCACATCCAGCGGCAGTCCAAGCCCCATGAAGCTCAAAGTGGATTCATACAGAATCGCGCCGCGGATATTCATGATTACCATGAACAGGATAGATGACACAAAGTTCGGCGCAAGGTGTCGGCGCAGAATGCGGAAAAATCCCGCCCCCATACACCGCGATGCGATCACATATTCGCAGCTCCTGATCTGACTCACCTGCGTGCGCACCACCCTGGCAATCCCTGTCCACCCGGTGATTCCGATTACAAAAGAAAGACTCAGAACGTTCGCCTTTCCCAGAAGCGCCTGTACAAGCACCACAAGTAAAAGGCCGGGGACACATAAAAAGATCTCCATAAACCGCGTCAGCAGCGCATCCGCCCATTTCGGCCCCAAAGCACCGGCCGTCCCGTAAAATACTGCAATGAGCGTGGAAACAACTGTTGCGCACACACCAATAAACAGTGAAATTCTCCCGCCGTACCAGATCATGGTAAAAAGGTCCCGTCCCATGGTGTCTGTTCCGAACCAGTGGCGGATGTCCGGTGCCTGACCCGCCTGATACAGATCCATTCTCCCCGGATCCCCTCTGGTGAACAGCCCGCAGCACACACATCCCAGGATGATCCCCCCGAGTACGATAACAGAAACTATGGGCCGTTTCCCCTCTTTCCTCCGCTTTTCTTCTACCGGGAGAGAAACCGGCCGGATTCCCACCTGAACAAACCCGTTATCCACCCTTCTCACCTCCCGTCCAGGACATTTTCCGTATTTTTCATCCCTGGATCAATCCATGCATTGATCGTCCGGGATATGGCGCTGCAGGTCATCACCAGAATCCCCGAAAACATACTCAGGAGCATCAGCATATTATAGTCCTGATATTGGACACTTTCATATGCCAGTGTTCCGATACCCGGATAGGAAAATACCATTTCAACGATATAGGTTCCGCCCAGGATATGAGGGACCGAAATCGCCATAAGCCCCAGATAAACCGGGAGCACATTCCGCAGGCAGTGTCTGAAAAAAACAGTTCTTTTACTCAGTCCCTTGGATCTGGCCAGCAGCACATACTCCGCTCTGGCCTCCTCCAGAATCCTGTTTCGGATCATATAGGCATAATACCACAAATGATTCGTCACTGCCACTGCCAGCGGCAGGATCAGATGTTGTATTCTGTCCGAAATATCGTCCTCTCTCCCCGGGGAACAGGCACCGCTTCCGGGGAGCCATCGCAGACTCACTGCAAAAATAAAAACCAGGACCAGGGACAGCCAGAATTCCGGAATGCAGCTGAGCACTGTCCCCGCTCTGCAGACCAGACGGTCCTGCCATTTATCTTCATGCCAGGCGCACCAGATTCCCAGTCCGGGCGCAAGGATCAGGATCAGCGCAAGGCTGATTCCTCCCAGCATAAGCGTATTGCCCAGCCGGGCTCCGATTACCTCCGACACATTCCTTTTATATTTATAGGAAATACCGAAATCCCCCTGCAGGGCGTGTTCCAGCCATCGGATATATTGGGTAAGCACAGGCTCCTTCAGCCCCAGCCTTTCCTCCGCCCTCTCTCTTTCCTCCGGACTCATTTTTTCCACGCGGTCGCCGTAATAGGATCGAAGCGGATCGCCGGGCGCCAGGCGGGCCACAAAAAATACTGCCACCGAAAGAAACAGCATGCTTACAAGAAAGTTGAAAATCTTTCGTCCGTAATACAGCCAGATTCTGCCTCTCACTGTTTTCCCCATTTCTGCGCTGCTTTTTGCGCATATCGAGTTTGTGGCAAGCAACGCGCAGACACAAATCTCGCGATTGAAAATTTTAATTTTCAATCTTTTCCTCCCCTTTCCTCACCAGATGATCCGGTGATATTTCCACCATTTCTCCTGGCCATTCAAACAGAGCCGGATCATATTCCTGCCATACTCTGTGCCGCTCCCTGCGTGGATCCGGGCAGGGAATCGCACTCAGCAGCGCCTTCGTATAGGGATGGAGCGGATTTTCGAACAGCTCTCCGGAAGGCGCCGTCTCCACCAGCCGTCCCCGGTACATCACGCCCACTCTGTCGCACAGATATTTTACCACCGAAAGATCATGTGCAATAAACAGAATGGAAAACCCATGCTCTGACTGAAGATGCTTAAACAAATTGAGGATCTGGGCCTGAATTGATACATCCAGAGATGCCACCGGCTCGTCTGCAATCAAAAGAGCCGGTTCCATAGTGAGCGCACGGGCAATGGCGACTCTCTGCCGCATCCCGCCTGAAAGCTGGGAAGGGTACCGGTCCAGGTAAGAGGCTTCCATCCCCACATAGTGAAGCTGGAATTCCGCCTCTCTGCGAAGAGAACCCCTGGGCGGCCTGATATGATGAATTTCCATCGGTTCTGCAATAATTTCCGCAACCTTCATCCTTCCGTTCAGACTGGAGGCGGAATCCTGAAAGATCATCTGACGCGAGGTCTGAAGCATTTTCTTATTCCTGCGGTATGCTTTCGGGTCACAGATATCGATTCCCCGATACAGAATCTTTCCGGAAAAAGGGCGGTAAATATTCATCAGGCAGTACGCCGCCGTAGATTTGCCGCAGCCTGATTCGCCTACCAGTCCGAAAATTTCTCCCCTGCGGATCTGAAAGGACAGATCGTCCACCGCCCTGATCTTTATCTTTGAATTGATTTTAAAATAATGGGTCAGATGCTGCACATCCAGAAGAACCTCACACACTGTTTTCTCCTCCCCCTTCAGGTCTGTTTCCGGATAACATATCCGGCCAGGCTAAGGATATATTCTCCATCGAAGGAGCGCGGGGATCCAGAAGCCAGGTAGCTGCATAATGGGTATCGCTGATCCGGAACATCGGCGGCTCCTTCTCATAGTCAATGGCCAGCGCATACTCATTTCGACAGGCAAAGGCATCTCCCCGGGGCAGACGGGTCAGAGAAGGCGGCATGCCGGGAATGGTATACAGCTCCTCCCCTTTTTCTGCAAAAAAGGGGAGCGAGCGCAACAGTCCCCGGGTATAGGGGTGACGCGGATCATAAAAGATATCCTCGCTGGTGCCTGTCTCTATGATTTTACCGGCGTACATCACTGCGATCCGGTCCGCCACCCTGGCCACCACGCTCAGATCATGGGATACCAGCAGCGTTGCTGTTTTCAGCTTCTTCTGAATCATTAACAGCAGATCCAGGATCTGTGCCTGAACCGTTACATCCAGCGCCGTGGTAGGTTCGTCCGCCAGCAGAATACCGGGGTCGCAGGCCAGTGCAATCGCCATAACACTGCGCTGACGCATTCCTCCCGAAAAATGACAGGGATACATTTTACAGCGCTTTTCCGCCTCCGGGATCCCAGTCAGGTCCATAAGTTCCAGCACCCGCTTCAACACTTCCTCCCGCTTCATCTTCGGATAGCGGACACGCACAGCCTCTCCGATCTGTTCTCCCACAGATACTGCCGGATTTAAGACGGTCATGGGATTCTGAAAAACCATGGAAAAAAGCCTGCCGCGCAGCCGCTCCATCTCTTTCTCCCGATAGTCCGTGATATCCTTACCTGCTGCCAGGATCCTTCCGTTTTTGATCCGGGCATTTTCAGGCAACAGCTTCATAATGGTTTTGCACAGAACACTTTTTCCACATCCCGATTCTCCTACGAGCGCCAGCACCTCGCCCGGATATAAAGAAAGATTCACATTTCTCAGTGCCTTAAGCTCCCCCTGACTGGTATCAAAACTGACGGAAAGATCTCTGATCTCTAAAAGCGATTCCATTATTCCTCCATGCTCCACTCCGTAATATTCCAGAAAATCCCCACTCCATGATGTCCCATGACCTTATCGGCATCAATCCCTTTCAGCCGGGCATCCGCCACATAATCTGCATCCACATAGCAGATAAAGGCAAATGCCGGATCCTGCGCCAGCGCTTTCTGAAACTGGTCATAAGCCTTCCCACGCTCCTCCGGATCATCTGTCTGTCTTGCCAGGGTCAGATACCGGTCAACCTCCTGATTAGAATAAGCCGAGTAATTGGCGCCCTTATCCGTCCCAAATACTTTATAGGTATGATCATCCGCATCAAAGGGACTTCCCCAGCCAATCAGGTATGCTTCCTGCCTTTCCCAGTCCACCCGGACCGGAATCTCCACACTGCAGTTTATCCCGATCTCCTGAAGCTGCTGTGCGGCGGCCTGGGCCATATCAAGACGGACCTGATCGCCTTCTCCCACACTGATCACAAAGCCGACCTCTTCTCCATTCCGCTCATAAAATCCTTTTTCCCCCATAATGCAGCCGGCTTCCTCCAGTATCTGTCTGGCCTTTTCCGGATTATAGGCGTATTGCTCCACTTCTTCACAATTATAAATATTGCGCTGCAGGGGACCATAAGCCGTAATCCCATGTCCCAGCAGTACGGTATCGAGTATGGCCTGACGATCCAGGCCATAGCAGATAGCCGGAATCAAATCCCGGTTGGCTTTCCAGTACTCATTCCTGAAGTTAAACAGGATTCCTCTGTAATCGGATGTCTTCATACGATAGACTCTGTAGTCCGGATTATCTTCAAATACCATGGAATCTCTTGGCGTCAGCAGCGCCAGATCCAGCTCCCCGGCCTGCAGCTGCATGGCTTTCGCATTATCGTCCATCACAATCTTAAAGACAATCGTTTCAATCTCCGCCGCTCCCTTAAAATACGCTTCATTCCTCACCAGCGTGATCGCCTGCCCCTCATCCCAGCTCTTGAGTCTGTAGGGGCCGGTTCCCACGGGATTACGGAAAAAATCCGACTCCTGCATATCTTCCCCCTGCAGGCAGTGCTCTGGCAAAACCGGTATCGCCATATAATCAAGAAACGCCGCATTGGGCGCCGCCAGCCGGAACGATATGGTATGCTCATCCAGTACGCTGATCTCCTGCACATCCTCATAATTGGCCGCATTTTCAGAACCATTCTCCGGATCCTTAATGGCTTCTATGGTGAACATCACATCCTTCGCCGTAAAGGGCACGCCATCATGCCACTTTACATCCTCCTCCAGATAAAAGGTATAAGTACAGGATGCCTCGTCAAAAGTCCACTTGCTCGCCAGACCCGGAATCACCTGATTCTTCCCATCATGAGCCGTCAGCCCGTCAAACAGAAGCAGATTGATTTCCCCATGCTCGTCCATCGCCGGATTCATACGCGTATAGTCGCCGCTGCCATACACCAGCACGGAGCCCTTCTCCTCCTCCCTGCCGCAGGCGCAAAGGCCTGACAGCATCGTAATCAGCATCAATAATACTGCTGTTTTTCCCGTCTTTCTCATTATTTTTCCGTTTCCTTTCTTTTTTCCGAATCGGGCAGGGAGGTTTTCTCCCTACTCGCGCGCCGGGCACCCGTCAGCTTTTGCTGACATTTTCCTTTGGGTGCCCGTGTGCATAAAAAGGAAGACACACAGCTTCTTTTCCAAGAAGTCATATGTCTTCAGAACATACTTTTCCCTATTTTACAGGAAACGTCATAATGAAAAATGGATGACCTTTCCCGTCATTTATAAAAAAACATTCAACAAATACCGTACTTCCGATACATCCGAAGCTTCTGCTTCTTTCCAGCCGCTTCCTGCGGACTATTCTACTATAACGTATCAGCCGCCAGTTTGTCAATCCCTTCGACCGCCTCCTGGATCAGGCGGGAAACATTATAATCCGACACCCCCACAATCCTGCAGCCACAGTGTTGAAACGGGATCATAATCTTTGATGCCCGGCTCTGGGCTACCGCCAGCGCCATCCCCGGCGTCACTTCTCCCAGCATGGAATCTGCAATCACAATCCCAATCGGTCCCACAATAATATCCGCATTGCGGCATCCCACTACCACTGCATTTTCTCCGGTTGCCCCGCCGTCTGCTCCTGCCTTGAGCATTGCCGCTGTTGCAGCGCTGTTTGTACCTGCCGCCGTCACATAAGCGAAAGGGAGCCTCTGCTTTATAGCCGTAACCAGCTGCCGCCCCACTCCTCCGCCCTGGGCGTCGATCACTAATATCTTTATCCCATCCTTCTTCATCTCCAAAACTCCCTCTCCTCTTCGTAATCTTATCACAACAGCACACACCAAAAAGCATGATATCAATGTGAGCATTATACCGCAAAGATACCGCATGATGCAATGACCTGTTTTTAATCCTCCCGCACCCGGATCCGGAACACTCTGCTGTTGTACACGTTTCCATCCTCTCCCACCGCTACGATCCGAACATCCAGCCCCTGGCAGGGCAGTCTCTTTGCCGGGAGCTCAAACCGGACACTGGTATCTGTAGCATAGACCGCATCGTTTTTCAGCAGCAGCTTTCTTCCCTGATCATCCCGCATCTCCACCCACAGAGCCGTCCCCTCCTCTTCCGCGCATGCGGAAGCAGTATTAGCACAAAGCGTCGGAAAAAGAAGAAGACCAGCGGTCAGGGAGAGCAGGACAGAGAGCAGACCGGAGAACGGTTTCCGGGTCAGCCAGATATTTTTCTCCTGCCTTAACAGATACTGTTTGTTTTTACGTCTGCCGGATAATACAAGATACATAAGAAGGGTAAACATAAGAGAAAAAAGAGGTCTTTCAAGATAAGGGAAAGGGAACTGTTCTTCAGGAATCCCCCGAAGCAAAGGCCGGATAAAGCAGAAAGCCGTTATACCGCTGCAAAGAAGGATCAGAATCTGCCTGCACAAATACAGGCCTCTGAGAAACGGATTGGCCGCGCCGATTCCTTCCAGCTCACGCCAGAGCTCCTCCACCGACTGATACCTTCCGCCCGATTCCGGAGCCGTACATTTCCGGATCACCTTATCCAGTGCTGCCGGAAGGCTTCTGTCGTACTCGCCCACGGGACGCCTCTCACAGGGCGGATGCGCAGGATTGGCGCCTGTAAGCATTTCATGGAGCACCGCTCCCAGTCCATACACATCCCAGGTCACGTCTCCTCTGGCATTCTGCCACTGCTCCGGCGGGCTGTAGCCTGCCGTACCGACGCACAGCTCCCGGTCTGCGCTCCCCTTCTCACAACGGAGCGCTCCTCCAAAGTCGATCAGTTTCAAGCGTCCATCCTGGCGGATCATAATATTCTCCGGTTTCAAATCCCGGTAGATTACCGCCGGGTGCCTGCTGTGAAGATAACTTAAAATGCTGCACAGCTCTCCCGTCCACTTGAGCGCCTGAGCCTCCGGCACTCTTTTATAGCGTTCCAGATACTGCCGAAGCGACATACCTTCAATATATTCCATCACCAGAAAAGTACTCTCCTCCTGTCTGAAACAGTCATAAATTCCCGGCAGCCCCGGATGCTCCAGCTCCTTCAGCAATTCGATCTCCGCAAGGAGAAATTCTGTCCTGCTCTCCTTCAATACCACCGGCCGGTCCAGATTCAAATCCCTGGCAAGGTACACCTTCCCCATACCGCCGCTCCCGATCAGAGAGCATACTTCATACTTGTGTAACAAAATTTCCTGCATAAATCTCCTATTCCAGTTCCGCAGCTTCCCTCCGGTGCCCCTTTACCTGGCACAAATTTTCAGTCACATTCTGTGCCTGCTAATTGTGCCGGGCTCCTTCGGTTCGCTGCTGTTTTTGATTCCAGTTCCGCAGCTTCCCTCCGGTGCCCCTTTACCTGGCACAAATTTTCAGTCACATTCTGTGACTGCTAATTGTGCCGGGCTCCTTCGGTTCGCTGCTGTTTTTATTATTCCAGTTCTGCAGCTTCCCTCCGGTGCGCTGCTGTTTTTATAGTGAACGACAAAAATTTGGGTTTTTGGCGTTCACTGCGCCGATTTTGCGCTGCGTGAAACGCGGCATTTACCTTTGCAAAATCGTGCGCATCCCCCGGCGCGAGTTATAGTGAACGACAAATTATTTTGTCGTTCACTATAACTCGCGCCGTTTGGTTACATCCTGCGCACCTTTCAGCCTGTTGTCAGGTATATGGCCGAGAGATTGTCCTGCTCTCCTTTACGCCCGGCAGAGCGCCCCAGCTCCCGCAGCCGCCTCTCGATCTGCTCTTCCCGGTTCACCTCTTCCGGCGCAAGCACCTGCGGAGCTTCCTCACCGAAGGTTCGATAAAAGCCGTCTGTACACAGCAGAAAGCCGCTCTTTTTTCGAAGCCTGCCAAAAGAAACTGCCGGATACTGAAACGGAAAACTTCCCATACACTTCAGAAGGCCGCCGTCCGGGGCGGAATGATCTTCTGTCAGAAGCTTCATCCTTCCCTTTCTGCACAGATAGATCCTGCTGTCTCCCAGATGAAAGATCATATAGCGCTTTTTCCAGACAAACAACAGGGACACTGTGGCTCCCAGCCTGAATTCCTCCCGCTCCCCATAGCGGCGCAGCTCTTCATTCATACTGTGAAAACAGCGAAGAAGACTGTTTTTTATGGCCCTTTTCCCCCGCCTTCTCCCCACCAGAGAGACCAGCTGTCCGTAAAAATTCTCCACCAGCTTCTCCGTAATAAACCCGCTGGCAATCTCCCCTCTCATAAGTCCCCCTATCCCGTCGCTGACTACTGCAAGCGCCACTCTGCCCTGACAGGTCAGTACCTGCTGAAAGGTAAGAGAGTCCTGATTGATGCTTCTCCCGCCCTGATCCCAATATACTCCGGATACAATCTTCAATCTTTTGTGCTCCTATATTCCAGTTCCGCAGCTTCCCTCCGGCGCCCCTTTACCTGGCACTAATTTGCAGTCACATTCTGTGCCTGCTAATTGTGCCGGGCTCCTCCGGTTCGCTGCTGTTTTTATTTTTCCAGTTCCGCAGCTTCCCTCCGGCGCCTCTTGTCTGGCACAAATTTTCAGTCACATTCTGTGCCTGCTAATTGTGCCGGGCTCCTCCGGTTCGCTGCTGTTTTTGATTCCAGTTCCGTCGCAATGTTTATTCATTATATAATCTCACAAAAAAAGAATCCATTATACAAAACTGCCAAAATCATAATTTTGGTAATCCTGTACATGGATTCCATGTGATATTCTATTAATTATCTAAAAAACTTTGTTAAATCATTAAAAAATACCAGTACCATCAACACCATAAGTGCCACCATCCCCGCCAAATGAACCAATCCTTCCTTTTCAGGAGGAACCGGCTTTCCACGAAGGGCCTCTACCAGCAAAAATACCAAACGGCCTCCGTCAAGCGCCGGCAGCGGCAGCAGATTCATGATACCCAGGTTCACGGACAAAAGCAATGCAATGTTGATCATATTCAGCATCACGTCGACAGCGCCATAAGCCTTGGCTGAATCATAAACCTCATCCACTACCTTCACAAGTCCCACAGGACCTGACACATCATCCCTGGAAAGCTGCCCTGTCACCAGCATTCCAAGGCTCTTTATTGTTGTTTCCGCATAAAATCCCATAGTATAAAATCCGTACCGGAAGGTCTGGGGCACATTACACTTTAAGTACTCCCCTGCCGTGATCCCCATATAATACCGCTGTGCTTCCTCGTCAAAGGCAGGCGTGACCACCACAGTATCTTCTTTTCCATCTCGCTCATAGGTAATGGTCAGGCTCTCTCCCTTGGTGTTCAGCTGAGAAATCAGTGTCACCTCTCCTCCCAGATGAATCTTCTTTCCATTGATTTCCGTAATCACGTCCCCCGCCAGAAGCCCCGCCTTCTCCGCACTGCTTCCCTCATAAACAGTCAGAATCTGAGGTATTGTGGTACCGCAGACAGATACCAGAATCAGCGCCATGAGATAGGCGGTAAGAAAATTAAACAGGGGGCCTGCAAAAATCGTGGCAAACCTTACCCACACAGGCGCATTGGGAAAGGCGTGCTCTGAGAGTTCTCCTTTCTCCTTCTCCAGTCCGTCTTCTCCCTCAAACACACAGGCGCCGCCGATGGGAAAAAGCTTTAGTGAGTATTTGGTACCTCCTCTCTCAAAAGAAAAAAGCGAAGGTCCCATTCCGATAAAAAACTCCACTACATGGATTCTGTTCTTTTTGGCTATGATAAAATGACCGAATTCATGGGAAATCACCACCACCAGAAATATAATCAAAAATAAAATAATCGACACACCCACTCCGATCTGTCACCTCCTGCGAGCATCAATGTATTCATGGGCAAAACGTTCCGCTTCCAGAATTTCTGAAAGAGAGGGTGAAGGAACAATCTTATGATGCTCCATTGCCCCCCTGATTAATTCATAAATTTCAGGAAAACGAATTTTCTTCTCAAGAAACAACGCCACGGCCTTTTCGTTTGCCGCATTATAAACCGTAGGCATACTGCCTCCTTTTCCAATGGCCTCATAAGCCATGGACAATCCCTGAAAAGTATCTGTATCCGGCTTTTCGAATGTCAGTCTGGCCAGTTCAAAAAAATCCACCCTTTTTCCTTCCAGAGGTCTTCTGTCAGGATAGAACAGTGCGTACTGAATCGGCAGCTTCATATCGGGGCTTCCCAGCTGCGCCATGATCCCTCCGTCCGCATATTCCACCATGGAATGAATAATGCTCTGGGGATGCACGACCACCTGAATGTTTTCCGGCTCCATATCAAAAAGCCATCTGGCCTCAATTACCTCCAGCCCCTTATTGACAAGAGATGCCGAATCTACTGTGACCTTTTTCCCCATTGACCAGTTAGGATGATTTAACGCATCCTCCACCGTCATGTCTGAAAGTTCCTCTTTCTTTTTTCCCCTGAAGGGTCCTCCGGATGCTGTCAGAAGGATTTTGCTGACTCTCTGCCGGTTTTCTCCATGCATGGACTGGAAAATCGCACTGTGCTCACTGTCTACCGGAAGAATGGAAACCCCTTTTTCGGCAGCCAGGGGCATGATCAGATGTCCTGCCGTCACAAGAGTCTCTTTATTGGCAAGGGCAATGGTCTTTCCGGCTTCAATCGCCGCTATGGTCGGCCTGATGCCGATCATCCCCACCACAGCAGTGACCAGAATCTCAATCCCTTCCATCACTGCAATTTCAAGAAGTCCTTCCATCCCGCACAAAATGCGGGTATTCGTATCTGCAGTCCGGATACGCAGCTCTCTGGCGGAAGCTTCCTCCCACATCACTGCAGCTTCCGGTGCAAACTCTCTGATCTGCTCCTCCATTTTGCGCACATTACTGCCTGCCGCCAGAGCAAGCACCTTCAGGTCCCTGTTTTGCCTTACAATCTCGAGCGTCTGCGTCCCGATCGAACCCGTCGAGCCTAAAATTCCGATTTTTTTCATTCCGTACCTCTCTTATATTAGCTGTGTATCAGTAACAGCGTAAGAAAATAAATCATAGGCGCTGTAAAAATCACACTGTCAAACCGATCCATAACGCCTCCGTGGCCGGGTATCAGCCTTCCGTAATCCTTGATCTCATGATTTCTCTTGATCGCTGAAGCCGCCAGATCCCCCACCTGGGAAATCACTGCTCCCACACTGCTGATCAGCACAAAAATCCACGTGATCTGCTGATCGCTGATTACCGTCTCAACCACAGCAATCGCATAAACAGCTCCCACGACGGCAGAGCCCAGCACCCCTCCCAGAGCGCCCTCCACAGACTTCTTCGGGCTCAGGACCGGTGCCAGCTTATGCCTGCCCAAAAGCATTCCCACTACATAAGCGCAGGTATCGCAAATCCATGAACTGATAAAAATCATCCAGACCGTATAGATACCATACGGCAGGCTTCTGACCAGATAAATAAAGGAAAGCATCACAGGCGCGTAGGCAACGCAAAAAAAAGCGCACATGATCTGTTCGGCGTGATATCGCGGAAAGGTAAACACATACAAAAACATAAAAGCAACAAGAATTGTGATCAGTGCCAGAAACAGATAGATCTTATTCTCTGCAAAAACCATCAGAAAATAATAGGCTGTAATTCCTGCATAGCCAATCATTTCCAGACCATTGAGCCTTTTTGGATCAGAAAGCTTACAGGCCTTCATCAGTTCCCGGAAGGCAGTGAGCGCCAGAAATAAGAGTACCGCTGCAAGCAGATATCCCCCGGTCAAAATCGTAACCAATGCCAGCACCACCAGAACGATACTGCTCATCAGCCTTGTCATAAACATACCTACCCCTCCCTATACACGGCCGTATCTTCTGTCTCTATGATTATATGCCTCAACAGCCTTTAACAATTCTTCCTTTGTGAAATCGGGCCAGGCCACAGGCGTAAAATAGAATTCTGTATAAGCAAGCTGCCACAAAAGGAAATTGGATATCCGCTGTTCATTACAGGTACGGATCAAAAGATCCGGTTCCGGAAGATTACAGGTATCCAGCATGCCGGAGAGATACTCCTCCGTTATCTCCTCGCTTTTGAGCTCTCCCCGCTCCACTCTCCTGGCAATTCGCTTCACAGCACGGACAATCTCGTCTCTCCCGCCATAATTCAATGCAATCTGAAAGTGCAGTCCATCGTTATTTTCTGTGGACTTCTCCAGCTCCGCTATCCTGCTTCTGATGTCTGCATCCAGACCGGTCTTATCTCCTAATACCCGCACGCACATACGGTTTTTTCTGGCCGTAGTCAGACAGGTCTTCATATAATTCCGCAAAAGCTTCATAAGTGCATCCACTTCGTCTTTCGGCCTGTTCCAGTTTTCTGTGCTGAAGGCATAGACTGTCAGATACTGTATTCCCATTCGATAGGCTTCCTCGCAGATCACCTCCACCGTCTTCGCTCCCTGCACATGCCCGTAATTTCTGGGCATTCCCTTGCTTTTTGCCCATCTTCCGTTTCCATCCAGAATGATTGCCACATGACGCGGCATAATCAGCTCTTTTTGCTCCGCCATAACGATTTTACCTTTCCTTCTGTATCTCCAAAAGTGTTACGGAAATAAAGAGGGCACTACGATCAGCTTTTCGATCGCCTGCCCCCCTCCTATTGTATTTGTTGTTATACGGTAAGAATCTCTTTGGATTTTTCTTCCATAAGCTTATCAATATCTTTAATGTATTTATCTGTCAGCTTCTGCAGATTATCCGTCAGTTCCTTGATCTCATCCTCCGAAACCTCCGCCTTGGCCAGCTTTTTAAACGCATCATTTCCATCTCTTCTGATATTGCGTACAGCAACCTTGCTTTCCTCAGCCTTTTTCTTTACATCCTTCACCAGATCTTTTCTGCGTTCCTCCGTAAGTTCAGGAAATACAAGACGGATCACAGAACCATCATTGGTGGGATTGATCCCGATATCAGAAGCCAGGATTGCCTTTTCGATTCCTTTTAGGAGAGACTTTTCCCATGGTGCAATCTGGATCATTCTGGCATCAGGGACTGTCACGTTTCCTACCTGCTGAATCGGCGTAGGCGTCCCGTAGTAATCCACTCTCAGCTTATCAAGCACATGCGGATTGGCGCGCCCCGCCCTGATGCCCTGGTAATCGTTTACCAGATATTCACAGGTCTTTTTCATTTTATCATCATAAACCTTTAATCTCTCATCCATTTTGCAGTCCCTCCCGATATCCTGTTATACTGTCACCTTTGTTCCTGTAAATTTCCCCTTAACCGTATTGACAATACTGTCCTTTTCATTCAGTCCAAACACCAGCATGGGCATCCTGTTATCTCTGGCCAGTATAGAAGCCGTCATATCGACCGCCTGAAGATTTCCGGCGATCACTTCGTCAATGCTGATCTCATCATATTTCTTTGCATCCGGGCAGACAGCCGGATCGCTGTCATAAATTCCATCGATGGATTTCGCCAGAAGAATTGCCTCTGCTTCCACCTCCACCGCCCGAAGCACCACCCCTGTATCTGTTGAAAAATAAGGATGCCCGGTTCCTCCTGCAAAAAAGACGATCCTTCCCTCTTCAAAATATTCATTAGCGCGGTCCTTCGAAAACAGTTCTGTAAAGCTGCCGCATTCAAAGGGCGTAAGAATCGCCGTCCGCATTCCGACACTGCGGAAAATCTCTGAGACATAAATACAGTTCATCACTGTGGCCAGCATTCCAATCTGATCGGCTTTTGTACGGTCAATATTTTCGCTGGTCCGTCCCCTCCAGAAATTACCGCCGCCGGTAACGATTCCTGTCTGAACGCCTTCTTCCGCCAGCTGTTTGACCTGCAGGGCGACCTCTCTCACGGTAGCCTCGTCAAAGCCTGTCTTCTTTTCTCCTGCCAGAGCTTCCCCGCTCAATTTCAGTAAAATTCTCCGCATAACCAAACCCCGCTCTTATTTCATTTTTTTGAGTTCTTCAAAGAAGGATGCCGGATTCACATCTGCATAGCACTGAGAACACATACCTTCAACCACAGCCCCATTATTGATCTGGACTGATTTGGATTTAATATCGCCCATAACAATTGCCGTCGCATCCAGAATCACAGGCCCCTTTACATCAATATCGCCTTTAATTGCTCCTGCGATCACGGCACTGCTTGCATAGATATTACCGATGATCACTGTGCTCTGTCCCACTTTTATACTGCTGCTGCTCCTGAGTTCACCAGTAATCTTGGCTCCCTCTGCAAAAATTTCCGCTGCCTGCGAATTGCCCTGAATAGCACCCGTAATATTCAGTTTACCCAGAGCCTCCACATTTCCGACGATGCTTCCTCTTACATCCAATCCGCCCTCTGTCGCGATATTACCATTGATGAGCATGGATTCCGTCAGTACAGATACTTCATCAGAAGTCGTTCTGGAGGAAAGGACGGGCATCTCGGGAACTTTCATTTCTACAGCTGCCTCCTGATGTTCCTCCACTGCCGGTGTCTGTTCAGCAGGCGCTGCTGTCTCCGCCTCGGCCTGTACTCTCCTGCGCGCTTCCTCAGCAGCCATTTGTTCTCTCTCAGCCTCTCTTGCTTCTTCTGCTCTCTTTTCCGCCTCTTCCTGCTCTCTTGCCGCCTGTTCAGCAGCCATTCTCTCTCTCTCAGCCTGTTCTTTCCTGGCCTGTTCAGCAGCAAGTTTTTCCTGTTCCGCCAGCTCTTTCTTTACATCTTCTGCGCTGTCCTCCGGCATCAGCTCATTCACTGCCTGTGACAGATCGTCCTTTAAATCCGAAAAAAAACCCATTTTAAAATCCTCCATTCACATTACTTTCTGTTATCTTACTTACTCAGCCGTTATATGCTGAATCGGCACAGTATCATCACTGATCGGTAAAATTTCGGCATCTCCCCTGCTCTGGATCCGTTCAATGATCTTCGGAAGCGCCTCCACCGTATTGTTTTTGGCAGACGAATCGTGCATCAATATCATGCACACATTCTTACCCTCTATCCCGTTTACACAATTATCCACAAGACTGTCCACGCTAATCTGCGCACTGGCGGCATCTCCTGAAGAAATATTCCAGTCATAGTAGGTGATCCCGCACTCATTGAAATAAGAAATCAGCTCCTGCATATCCACCTTACTCACCGTGTTGGAACTTCCGCCGGGGAATCGATAAAACCTCGACCAGATCCCCGTCGTCTGATAAAGATATTCCTGCAGGCGGTCCATATCCTCCACAAAGCTTTCCTTAGATTCATAGATCTCATCATACTTGTGACTGTAGGAATGCATGCCGAGCGTATGTCCTTCGTCTACGATCCTCTGATATGCCCTGACAGAATTTTCATCTGTCTTTCCCACCACAAAAAAGGTGGCCTTCACATCATATTCCTTTAATATATCCAAAATTCTGTCCGTATTACGGCTGGGACCATCATCAAAGGTCAGATAGACCTGCTTCTGATAATTTTCCGGCTTCGTCTTCTGTTCCTCATCCCCTGAAACATTCTCCGGATTTTTCTCTCCTTTAAGGGTATCTCTGGAAGATTCTCTGACAGGCGCGACTGTATAAACGCTTTCCTTTTCCTCAGCTTCCGTCTCATTCGAAGTCAGAAGTGCCTCAAGCTCATTCACTCTCGTCTGGAGCCTGCAGACACGGAATCCTAATATGATGCATATAATAATGGGAATGATGATTGCGGCGGTTATCACAGTCAATATCAGTCTTTTCAGTCGATTCACCCTGTTTCGCCTCTCTGAACTTCCTCCCATGTACAATTCTCCTTATATACACTCTGTTCCTATTGTAACACAAGATGCTTTTGGGGAAAAGAGTCAAATAAACAAAAACCCGAAGAATTTCTTCTCCGGGATTCTGCCATAATAGATCTGTCATCATCAACTACAGGATTCGACTTATAATCCTGCCTGTGCTGCCACTTCTGCTGCAAAGTCGTCAACCTTCTTTTCGATTCCCTCGCCGGTTTCAAAACGTACAAATCTCCTGATGGAAAGCGCCGCATTGTTCTCCTTTGCAACCTGCGCTACATATTGCGCCACTGTCTGCTTGCCATCTTCCGCCTTCACATATACCTGCTCCAACAGGCATACTTCTTTTAATTCCTTGTTGAGGCGTCCTGTCACTGCGCCTTCAATCACCTTCTCCGGCTTTCCTGCCATCTTGGGATCATTGGCAATCTGTGCTTTCAGTATCTCCTTCTCGTGCTCCTTATATTCCTCGGAAACATCTGAGGTAGAAACATATTTAGGGGAAAGAGCAGCCACCTGCATTGCAAGATTGGTCAGCGCCTCTTTCACAGAATCATTTACCACGTCCGTGTCCGCCTCGACGATAACGCCGATTCTTCCGCCGCCGTGTACATAAGAAACCACACAGCCATGCGCCGCCTCAACCTTTTCAAATCTTCTGATATTGATATTCTCTCCGATTCTGGCAACCATTTCAACCAGCGCATCTTTCACTGTCTTGGAAGTATCTTTCTCCCAGGGCTGCGCCATAAAGCCATCCATCTCAGTTCCGTCAAAATTAAGCGCCTGCTCTGCAACCGCTGTCACAAAGTTCTGGAACTCCTCATTCTTGGCAACAAAGTCTGTCTCGGAATTTACTTCCACAACTGCCGCTGCCTGATCATCCTTAAAGACTACCCTGCACAATCCTTCCGCCGCAATTCTCCCGGCCTTCTTTTCGGCCTTTGCCTGGCCGTTTTTCCTCAGGAACTCAACAGCCGCCTCCATATCGCCATCTGTCTGGCCAAGCGCTTTCTTACAGTCCATCATACCCGCGCCGGTCATTTCTCTCAGTTCCTTTACCATAGCTGCCGTAATATTTGCCATTTTATTTTCCTCCATTAACATACCCGCACAATGCTGCGGTTTTTACTGATCCGGACGCCGGTTACTCAGCCTCAGCTGCTGCAACTTCCTCAATATCCTGAGCTTCTGCTTCTCCTGCCGCTTCCATCATCTGTTCTTCCGTTACGTTCTCTTCTCCCTGATTTGCCTCTATGACTGCATCCGCCATTTTGGATACAATCAGCTTCACAGCTCTGATGGCATCATCATTACCAGGAATGATATAATCCAGTTCTTCAGGATCACAGTTGGTATCGCCAATACCGATCAGTGTGATTCCAAGCGTATGCGCTTCCTGTACACAAATTCTTTCCTTTTTGGGATCCACTACAAAAATCGCATCGGGGATTCTGGTCATGCTCTTGATACCGCCAAGATTCTTCTCCAGCTTTTCCCATTCTTTTCTGAGTGCAATGACTTCTTTCTTGGGAAGAACATCAAATGTCCCATCCTCCGCCATCACTTCAATCGCCTTTAATCTTTCGATTCTGCTGCGGATGGTCTTGAAGTTGGTAAGCATACCGCCTAACCATCTCTCGTTAACATAGTACATACCGCAGCGCTCTGCTTCCGCCTTCACCGCATCCTGAGCCTGTTTCTTCGTTCCCACAAAGAGGATCGTTCCCCCCTGGGAAGCAATCTCAAATACGGCCCTGTAAGCCTCATCGACCTTACCTACGGACTTCTGCAGATCTATAATATGAATTCCGTTTCTCTCGGTAAAAATGTAGGGAGCCATTTTGGGGTTCCATCTTCTTGTCTGATGCCCGAAATGAACACCTGCTTCCAGTAACTGCTTCATTGAAATAACGCTCATGTCTTTTCCTCCATTTGGTTTTTCTTCCATATATCCTCTTCTTCTGCTGACCTTCCCTCATTCCGAATAAAAAGATTGAATGATATCAGGCACCGGCAGTGAACAGATATACGTGATTTATAGTCACAACGTGGATATAATAGCACAAAAAAGGCCCTCCTGCAAGGGCTTTTTTATGGTTTTCTATTCTGATCTCACGAGTATTCTTGCAATTTTATCCATATCTGCATCTGCAGGTATTTCAAAGCGTCCTGTTCTGATCCGCTTGTCATATCCGTTTTGGCAAAGATAGGTATCCAGCTCCGCTGCCGAGGCTACCACTCCGGCCTCCTCCAGCTTTTTGCTGACACTGAATGAACCGTCGCCGCTTACAATCTCAATGGTTACGATTTCACCGTTTTCTTCTTCGCCGCTTCCCGCTTCCGGTATGGGTACCGGCGTGGGTTCAGGCACAGTCTCCTCAGACTCCGATATAGAAGCGGCAGGTAACGTCTCCGGTTCCGGCAAAGGCGTCTGCGCTAAAACCGCTTCCGGTACAGGTGTCGGAGAAGCTTCCGCCCCTGCCAGCGATTCCGGTGTGGGAGAAACTGCTTCCTCTTCCCCGGAAGGCTCCGGCGACTGAGAAGGCCGGGGCGATTCAGAAACCCCGGCAGAAGCCTCCGGTGTAGGCAACGGCTCAAGCACCAGCTTATCAAAATTATCCTCTCTTCCCCCCACAGAATCGGCCAATACCTGACTCTGCTCCGTCATTCCCAGGGCTCTTGCTCTCTCTCTGATCTCATCATCGCTAAGGGTTTCCTTTTCTCTGCCGGTCAATATTCCCATGATCAACGTGGTGACTACAATACCTACGCCCAGACCCCTCATATAATATTTCAGGCCCATGATCTGTTACCTCCTAAACTCCTTCAAATAAGTCAATGACCAGCTTAACCTCCCCGAGCCCCAGACCAAGCTCCCTGGCAATTGCCATATTGGATTTTCCCGCATTGTGAAGCTCTAAAATTCTTTCTTTATTGCTCTTATCATCACTTTCTTCCATATCCGCCGGCGCCGTTCTCACTTCGCCCTTCATCGGTGGTTCTTTGGCGGATGCGCCGGTCTCTTCCTTCCCCGCATCCTTCTTTCCTGACCTGGATTTCGCAGGCTTTTGGGAAATATCCTTCGAAGTTCCCTGACCTTCCCTATTTTCCACAGGTAATGGATGGACTACTTCCACCCGTTCTGCACTGATCGGAGTGAAATCTTCCTTCTTCTCCGTGGGCGCTTCCGTTCCGGGCCTTTGAGCCATGCCGTTCTCCCCTGTCACTTCCTCTACTCTTTCCTTTATTCTGACCACTCTTTCCTGTACCTCTCTGGCAGTGATCTCGGCGTCTTTTGCAGTCTGTCTGATTTCTCCTTCCGCTTTTACAGCCTCGCTGACGGTCGCTTTCAGACTGTCATGCTTATCATTCAGCATATCGTAAAGAAATACCACTTCTTTGTGATTTTTATTGATCTCAGTCAACACAGTGTCTGAGTATTCGTTTACTGCCAGCATTTTTTCATTGGTCAGCCTGTCCATCGCTCTTTCTGACCTTTCCATGGCGTAAGTCACGGTTTCGTCAACAATATCGCCAATCTGTGATTTTGCGTTTTCTACTTCCCGGTCCATCACATCCCTGATGGCCTCTTCATCTATTCTTGTAATGTGATCCGTTTCTCTCTCTTTCCCTGATGGCAGCAGAAAGCCAATTGCATAAGCCGCTATACCCAGCACGATAAGTACGATTTCCACTACTCCCATAATCTTCACCTTTAATCCATCAAATTTTTATATCAAAGCCCCCCTGCCCTTTCAGGAACACTTTTCCTTCGTTCTCGCCATTCTCTTTCTTACGCCGCTTTCCGCCGTCGCCGGCATAATTTCCATTCCCTTTTTCTTTTGCATCATACTTCCTTTCATGCTTTTCCACCTCGTCCTGCCTGCGGACCTGCCGGACTCTGGTCTCCACCGTCCGGTCAAACTGGCTCTGGAAATTAGCCTGATTTATCATCCCCTTATTATCTTCGTTCTGCTTAATGTTCGTAAAGTCCTGGGCTCTTGTCACCTGTCCCTGCAGTTCTAACCGGCTGATCGTCATCTGCTGACCACTTCCTTTCCCCGCTTACTACACAGAAAAAATCCCCATATAATTTCCCATTCGGTTTTTCATCTTCTGAAGCGCTCTTGTGTGAAGCTGTGAAATCCTTGATTCGGACACCTCCAGCACATTGCTGATTTCTTTCAACGTCAGATCTTCATAATAATACAGTAATATGACCTTCTTTTCCTTTTCGGTGAGAAGTTCCAACGCTTTCTGCAGCACTTCCTTCAATTCTTCTTTTTCTATTACCTCTTCCGGACTTTCAAACCGATGCTGCTCGCTGTGCTCTGCAGGTATTTCACTGCCCGATTCCATAAACTCATTCAGAGAAACCACACCTGTAATTTTCATCTGAGACTGCCAGCTTAAATAATCGTCTTCCGTAATTCCAAGACTCTTTGCAATCTCCTCATCTGTCGCAGCACGTCCTGTACTGGTCTCAATCTCTTTTATGACCGCATCGATCTTCTTCTGCTTCTGTCTGATGGTTCTTGGAATCCAGTCCATCTTTCTGATCTGGTCCAGGATCGCTCCCCTGATGCGAAGGCTGGCATATGTCTCAAATTTAACAGCTTTCATACTGTCGAATTTATCAATGGCATCTATCAGTCCGAAAATACCATAGCTGACCAGATCCTCATATTCCACATTATATCCGAGGTACATACTGAGACGTCCGGCCACCAGCTTTACCAAAGGCGCGTATTCCAATATAAGCTTTTCTCTGATTTCAGGCGATTTTATTTTTGCATAACTGTCCCAGAGCTTATTTCTGCCTGCCTCGTCCATCGCTACCTCCGATATCCGGATTTACATTCCATTTTCAGAACTGCGTTCCGGTATTTCTCTCTCTTCCTTACCTTCCATCTCTTTGGCAGTTTCTCCGTTCTCTGCAGCTGCTTCCCTTTCTTTCGCCTGCTTTTCTCTTGCTTCTTCCTCTGCCTTGATCTTATCTACAAATGCAGTGACTCTGCCCTGAACCACTACTCCCGCCAGATAAAAAAGAAGAAGCACGATCAGAAGCCTTGGCAGCATCTGTGCCGACGTATAATGAAAATAATACATCATGATACTGGCAACTGCTCCGGCAAGAAGCATAAGAAACGGCGCAAACAATTTACTTTTTTTCATATGATTTTCTCCGGCAACCCTATAGAACGAATGTGAAAATCACCGTTCTTTGGATAAAAAATTACAGTTCTGCCGTATGTACTTCCGGTATCCTCCGCAAGAATAGGGATCCTCAGCTCCATAAGCTTCTTCTTGCTGGCCAGCACATTACGCTCTCCCACACGAATGGCATCATTCTTGCCGACCCCTGCAAACATCTGCGCTCCGCCGGCAATTTTGGCTACCATCCTGAAACGGCTTGCCCCCATACGGGTAAGCGCCTCCACCATATCTGTAATTCCTGTGTCTGCAAACTTAGGTCGGTTTGAATTATTATGGATCTCAGTGCTGTCAGGCAGCATAATATGTGCCAGCCCCCCGATCCCGGTTCTGGGATCTCTGATTGCTATTCCCACACAGGAACCCAAACCTACTGTAATTACTCCATCTTCACCCTGGCAGGTCTTCCAGTCTGCCATTCCAACTTTGATTATATTACTCATTTCCAAGAGTCTCCTGTTTCTTTTTCTTAGGATCTGTAAATAACCTACATAACACCCAGGGAAGACAAAATCTTCTCGTAAGACTCCATATCAGGGATCATAATAAAATATCCGTCTAATTCCACATCATCTGAGAAATTGGTCTGGATCAGCAGGATATTGTCTCCGTAAATACCGAATTCAACCGCCGGAACACTCAAAAGCGCTCCCGCCATGTCAATTCCAATCTGTGGCACAGAAGGAAAAATCTTTAACCCGGTAATCCCTGACAGGGCATTTAAATACGCTCCTGTAATGATATTACCCACCTCTTTGACAGCTGAACACTCCATTTCGCCGAAATTGTATTCTTCGGCTTTGTTCTCATCAATCACCAGCATTCCTGCCATCAGCTTATTCACCATATGAGCGGCCGCCCGTTTATCAATGATAAACATCATACTGCCTTCCACATCACCTTCCACCTGAAGGTAGATACCCACCATGATTCTTTCTTCTCCGCCAACAATCTCTCCCACTTCCTGAAACTCCAGAAGTCTGACCTGCGGCACAGACATGTCGATTTTGCTCCCCATAAGCTGCGCAAGTGCTGTGGTAGCATTACCGGCTCCGATATTTCCCAGTTCTTTCAGTACATCAAAATACTGACTTGTTATTTGTTCCATACTAAGGTCGTTCATGGCCCCTCCTACTTTACAGTGTACCCTCCGGCTTTCATAATAATAATCCTCTTCGGGAATTTCTGATCTCTTCGCATACACTTACGTTATTATAACACAAAATGTGCTTTTCTAAAAGTATCTAATCATGATTCTATAAACCTTTTTCCCGTTTTCTGCGTTTGCTCTCTTCTTTAAAAATAAATCGAATGATTTCTTCCCGTTCTGAATTATCAATGTTAATATACTGAGCGCGGTGTTCATAGGATCCCGGCTTATTCTCCAGCTCTCTGGACATCAGTATCTTGGCTACCATAGTATAGTCCTTGGGCTTTTCTTCCTTGATCAGCGTATATTTGCAATAAATCAGATCGTCCACCGCATAGGCGCTCTCTCCCACAAATCTGAGACCTCCCCCGCTGATATCCACAATAATTCCGGGATCCAAAGGCAGGTTTGCCTTCAAATAATTATCGTGTCTTAAAACCGCCCTGATCTCATCCTTCTCAAGAGGCCTGGAATACATCTCCAGAGCACATTCCAGCCGGAAAAATTCTCTTCTCTGATTTTTCCTTAAGGTGCTGGTGGTTTCCAGCAGCAGCACAAAGGCCTTCTCTATTTTATACACATCCAGCACAACAGCCGTACATTCAAATATTCCTCCGCCTGTCATGAAAAACAGGTCGTATTCTGTGTTTACAGGAAGAGAAATCAACCGGTTTTTCACCATTGGCATATAGATTTCCAGTCTCTCATCCGATTGGATATCATAAACCTGACTCTGATAAACCTGCTTCTGCTGATTTAAATCCTGTTCCTCCTCGTCCGCCTGAACGATAGGCCGTATTTCTACCTTGTTTCCCGGCAATACAAATTTTGAAAGCATTTCATCTCCTCCTGTCCGTTTTTCTGATTGGTATGATATGGGCAAAAAAAGCTTCCATTCCCCGTCTGGCCGCTCGTGGTACGGCCTCCTTATTCATCAATGTATCGACGATTCTCTCATAAGCAACGGCTGACTTTGCCTTCGGAGACTGCAAAGACACCGGCATCTGCTGCATGACTGCATTTGAAAGCTGATTATCCTCAGGCACTGCTCCCAGATAGGTAATGGGAATCTTCAGATATCTGCTTACCACCACATCCAGCTTGTTAAAAAGCGCTTTCCCTTCATCCGCTGATACCACTCTGTTTGCAATAACCCTCGTCTGTGTCGTCTCACTGGAAAAACGAGGATGCCTGTTCAGCGCTTTCAGGAGAGAGTACGCATCTGTAATAGAAGTTGGCTCAGAAGTGGTTACCAGCAATATTTCTCCGCTGGCCACCAGAAACTCCAGCACCGCATCAGAAATACCGGCTCCCGTATCTATAAGAATTATATCGGCCAATGTGTCCAGTTCCACCAGATTCTTGATGATATAGTTCAAATAGTCCATACTCAGATTGGAAAGGCCCGCAATTCCGGAACCTCCTGATATAAATCCGATCTCCATGGGTCCCTGCGTAATAATTTCTCTGATACTTTTCCCCTGATAAATCAAATCATAGAAATTATATGTAGGCACTGCTCCAAACATTATTTCAATATTTGCAAGTCCAAAATCTGCGTCGAGAATAATAACCCTCTTTCCCTGCCTTCTAAACTGCACAGCCAGATTAATTGCCGTATTTGATTTTCCCACGCCGCCCTTGCCGCTTGTGACAGCAATCACCCTCGCCAGCGGTCTGGCCCCGGGCGCCGCACCTGCTTTGATTATGTTTCTTAACTGTTCGGCTTGATCCATGTGTCTTCCTCACTTATCCGTGGTAAATCTTTCAGCTCTTTTTACCTCCCAGAAGCTGTTTCACCGTCTTTTGAGGATTGAAGTCCTCAATATCGTCAGGTACATTCTGCCCACAGGTAACATAAGATAAAGGCGCTCCCGTATAGAGTTTTATATTCAGCAGATTTCCCAGTGTCATAGTCTCATCCAGTTTGGTGAAAATCAGCTTGAACTCCGTTATAGATGCATAAGTATCTGCAATATTAATCAGATCTCTGTATTTTGTCGTGGCGCTCAGTACCAGATAAACCTCTCGCTCTGCCAGATCATCCACAGAATGAATAAAGCCGCTCATAATCTCTCTCTGCGCATCATTCTGATGAGAATGTCCTGCAGTATCCACCAAAATAAAATCATAGTCCTTAAAATCATTTAAGGATTGTTTCATCTCATCCTCAGAATAAATCACTCTGAAAGGAACTTCCATAATACTTGCGTAAGTGCGAAGCTGTTCGGCCGCTGCAATCCGGTAGGTGTCCGCTGTAAACAAAACAACCTTTTTCTCCTGTTCCACACTGAATCTGGACGCGATTTTGGCAATCGTCGTCGTCTTACCCACACCGGTGGGACCTACAAAGAATACCACTTTTGGTCCTTTTTCCGCAGGCTCGATCTCCACAGGCTTTCCGAACTTCAATATCATTTTCTGATAAATATTGGCAAGCACATAATCAAAGGGAATGTCGGGCTTATTCGCCTTTTCAATCTCATCAATGATCTGGTTCGCATATTGCTCGCTCACCTCATTATTCAGCATTGTATTATAAAGCAGCTTCATAAAGCGCTCCAGCTCGCTTTCCTTTTCCTCCAGCGCCGTCCCCGGTTCCTCCGGCTTCTGAAGCTGCTGCTCAAGCAGGACATGAAGACTGTCAAGCTTTTCTTCTATGGCATGGTTATCGTTTTTGTTTTCCTCCAGTGATTCTGCATCTCCCCTTACCAGCACCTCGCCTTCATCAGGCGCCGGGAGTTCCGCCCGCTTTACTTCCCTGCGCGGAGGAGGCACCGCCACGGGCGGCATGGCTGTTTCTTTTTTCAGGGCGGCCGTTCTCTCCGATTCCTCTTCCAGGGCAACCGTCACTTCCGTAAACTGGGGCATCAGAAAACTGAAAAGCCCTTTCCGCTTCACGTTTCGCACATTCATGATCACCACGCCATTGCCCAGTTCTTTTTTTGCACTTTCTACTGCTTCCGCTTCTGATTTTCCTTGAAATTTTTTGATTATCATGCTGTCACCATTCCTACAGACTGTAGCTCAATATTGCTCTCTATTTCATTATACGATACCACGATCAGATCTTTATAATAATCCTCTGTCAGCCGTTTAAAATACATACGGACAATGGGCGATGTAATAACGATGGGATTTTTCCCGAGATTCTCCAGCTTGGCCGTTTCATCTCCCACCGATTTCATAATCATTTTGGTCTTTTCAGGATCAAGCGTCAGATACGCTCCGTTCTCCGTCTGTTTCACGCTTCCCATAATCTCCTGTTCCAGCCTGGGATCAAGCGTCACCACACTTGTGGTCTCGTTGGCCGGGAAGAATCTGCTGGAAATAGCGCGTTTCAGGCTCTGTCGTACATATTCTGTAAGAATATCCGTATCCCTTGTAGTGGAGGCGTAATCCGCCAGCGTCTCAAAAATGGTAAGAAGGTCTCTTATGGAAATTCCCTCTTTCAGCAGATTCTGCAATACCTTCTGTACCTCGCCAAGGCCCAAAAGCTTGGGCACCAGCTCTTCCACAAGAGAAGGATTGGTCTCTTTCAGGTTATTGACAAGATTCTGAACATCCTGCCTTGTAAGCAGCTCGGAAATATACTGCCTGATGATCTCCGTCAGATGCGTGGCTATAATAGAAGGCGGATCCACAACCGTATATCCCATGCTTTCCGCTCTCTCCCGCTGACCCTCCGTGATCCAGATGGCCGGCAGATGGAAGGAAGGTTCAAAAGTAGGAATACCTGTGATTTCTTCTTCCACATATCCGGGATTCATCGCCATATAATGATCAAAGAGGATTTCTCCCTCGCTTACCTGTATTCCCTTGATCTTGATGATATATTGATTGGGATTCAGCTGTATATTATCTCTCAGACGGATAATAGGCACAACCGTACCCAGCTCCAGCGCAATTTGTCTTCGGATCATAACCACACGATCCAGCAAATCTCCGCCCTGGTTTACGTCCGCCAGAGGAATGATCCCGTAACCAAACTCCAGCTCGATGGGATCCACCTGAAGCAGACTGTTGACATTCTCCGGCTGCCGGATCTCCTCGGCCGCCATCTCTTCCTCATTGATTTCTCCTTCAATCTGAGCGGTCTCAAGAGTACCCGCAATCATCCTTCCGGTAACGATGAAAATAAGCCCCAGCGCCAGAAAGACAAGATCAGGCAAAGGTGTGATAATTCCCAGACCAGCGATAACGGCGCCCACCAGATATAACACCTTGGGGACACCGAAAAGCTGCTTTACAAGTACCGAACCGAAATCTGCGTCCTTTGAGCCCTTCGTAACCAGAATACCCGTAGAAAGCGAGATCAGAAGAGACGGTATCTGACTTACCAGACCGTCGCCTATGGTCAGAATTACGTATTTCTGCAGCGCGTCCATGATTTCCATATTCTGCCAGATCACGCCTGTGGCGATCCCGCCGATAATATTGACAAATGTGATAATCAGGCCCGCGGTGGCATCTCCCTTTACATACTTAACGGCACCATCCATGGATCCGAAGAAGTTGGATTCCTCCTGAATCTTATCTCTGCGCCTCTTTGCTTCCGCATCTGTGATCGCTCCGGTATTTAAGTCTGCGTCTATTGCCATCTGCTTACCCGGCATAGCGTCCAGCGTAAACCTTGCCGTTACCTCCGCCACACGCTCCGAACCTTTGTTGATCACCATGAACTGAACCAGAATCAGGATAATGAATATAATGCTTCCTACCACCAGATTATCGGCACCTACATAGCTTCCAAACGTCGCCACCACCTGTCCCGGGTCTCCGGTGGTAAGGATCAGCCGGGTAGAGGATATGTTCAGTGAAATTCTGAATATCGTTGTGAACAGCAAAATAGTCGGGAAAAAGGATAAGTCCAGTACTTCCTTGGAAAACATGGTTCCGAAAAGAATGGTAAAGGCTATCGCTATATTACAGGCAAGCAGCACATCCAGAAACCCCTTGGGAATCGGCACGATCATCATGATAAATGCCGCAAGCACATACGCCGCTACGCCAACATCCGCTTTTTTCACGTCTCTTCTCCTTTCCTTTTCTTTCCCCTCTTATACCTTTCCCTTCAGATGATATACAAAGGCCAGCACCTCTGCAACCGCCTGATATAATTCAGGAGGAATAAGCTCTCCTACCTCCACGTTTGCATAAAGCATACGGGCCAGAGGCTTATTTTCCACAATTTCAATATCATTTTCTTTCGCCACATCCTTAATCCGCTGAGCCAGGTAATTCTCTCCCTTTGCCAGCACATAAGGCGCGTCATACTTTTCCGGATCATATTTCACTGCAACCGCATAATGGGTAGGGTTGGTAATCACCACGTCGGCCTCCGGCAGCTGCTGCATCATCCGCCGCATGGACGCTTCCCGCATGCGCTGCTTCTGCTTTGCTTTAATCTGGGGATCGCCCTCTGCATTTTTGTATTCGTCCTTGACCTCCTGCTTGGTCATCTTCATATCCTGTCTGAATTTCCATCTCTGGTAAAAAAGATCCAGAAATGCAATGATCATATATACTGCTGCGATCCTGATGCCAAGGTCGATCACGATCTCTCCAATCAACCCGATGGCCTGATTTAATGTAATATTATACAGAATAAAGATCTGGCCGACTCTGTCCTGCACATAGGAATAGACCACATAGCCGATCACTGCAAGCTTAAGAACCGACTTTACCAGCTCCATAAGTGAATTAGGAGAAAAAATCCTTCCAAATCCTTTCACAGGGCTCAGCTTACTGAATTTAGGCTGCAGAGGCTTTGTCGTAGGCTTCCATTTAACCTGAACAAGATCACAGATCACAGCTACCGCCACACCAATCAGAAGAACCGGCGCTATAATAATCAAAAGCCTGACCATCATGCTCCGGATCAGTACCATCATAGAGGCTGTGGGCAGATCGCCATTATACATCTTTATCACATCCGGCATCTGACCGTACACAAAGCGAAATCCATTGATAAAGCTTGTGCCTATGGAGCCCACATATACCTTCAGAATCAGAAACAGCGCCAGCATACCAAATGCATTGGCAATCTCCTTGCTTTTGGCTACCTGTCCCTCTTTTCTGGCATCACTCAGCTTTTTCCCCGTGGGCTCTTCGGTCTTTTCACCGCCCGGCCCATCTTTGGCAAAAAACTGAAGATTATACTGTAATAACAGGCTCTCCGCCTTCATCCTATGCCCCCTTTGGTATACATTTTCTCATTTTCTCCAGGCCGCGTCCACTGGTAAATCGTTACATCTGCCTTTACTACATCATGCTCTCCGTAAAAACCACCACCATATGTTTCATCTGGTCATAGAGAAAGCTTGCCGCATCAGGGAGCATTGCCGTAGTGAGAAACAGAATGCTCAGTCCCAGAAGTACTTTGATCTGAATTCCGACTGCAAACATATTCATCTGAGGCGACACCTTGGCCAGAACTCCCAGAACAGCATTTAAGATAATCATAGATGCAAAAATGGGAAGACAGATTCTGAATCCGATCACAACATAATTTCCCAGAAATTCAAGCAATGCCGCTAAAAAGGCTTCCTTTGGAAATACGGCGCCATTTATGGGAATCAGTGTGTAAGTCTCGGCAAGCGCCTGCAGAAGATACCGGTGCATTCCTGAAATCATCAGCATCAGCAGGATCATATAATTATAGTAAACACCTGTAAGTGTAATGTTCTGTCTGGTAGCCGGATCCAGCAGACTTGCCATGGACAGTCCCATCTCCATATCCGCGATCTGTCCGGCAAAGGCCACTACGGAAGTACACAGGTTCGCTCCAAAGCCGATGATCAGCCCGGTAACCATCTCCTTCACCACGATTACAAAATAACCAATCAATGTATCGTAAACAACTCCCTGGTGAGGAACCGACTGATAGAGCAGAACTGCCACAAAAAAGCTCAAACCGGCTCTGACACGCCTCGGCATATTATTCATACTGAAAAAGGGAGCCGTAAACACAAAAGAGGCAACCCGTATCAGAATCAGCAGAAAATATTCCAGATTTGCATACGTGAAATCATATTCCAGCATAAACTGCTACCTTACATAACGGCTCATATCCGACCATAAGTTTATCATAAAACCGGACAGTTCACTCAGCATCCAGTTTCCCAGCAAAATAAGCGCAAGAAATACGGCAAGGATCTTCGGCACAAAGGTCAGAGTCTGCTCCTGAATAGAGGTGACCGTCTGAAAAATACTGACGATCAAGCCAATCACAAGAGATACCAGAAGAACCGGAGCCGCTACCTTTATCACCAGAAATAAAGCGGAACTGGCAATGGAAGTAACATCATCAATTGTCATATTTCATCTCTCCTTTCAGCATCTGTCTCCAGGCTGCTAATAAAAGGTACTGATCGTTCCCATAATAATAAGATTCCATCCGTCTGCCAGTACAAACAGAAGTATCTTAAACGGCATGGAAATGGTAGTCGGAGGGAGCATCATCATCCCCATACTCATCAACGTAGAAGCCACCACCATATCGATCACAATAAACGGTATATAAATCACAAACCCTATCATAAATGCCATTCGCAGTTCCCCCACAATAAAACTGGGTACCAGCACAGCAAGGGAAATTCCTTCAAGCGTTCCATCCCATTCCTCCCCGGAAATGTCAAGAAACATCTTTACATCCCTGGTCTGGGTCTGCCTGTACATAAATTCACGCAGCGGCTCAATTCCCGCCTTTAAAAATTCCTCCTGGGTAAGTTCTCCTTCCTCAAAAGGAACCACTGCTTCCTCATAAACCTGCGTCAGGGTAGGGTGCATGATGAAATAGGTCAAAAACAAAGCTAACCCAATCATTACCTGATTGGGCGGCGCTGTTTGGGTATTCAAGGCTGCTCTTGTAAAATGGAGAACAATGATCACCCTGGTGAAAGAGGTAAGCATAATCAACAGCGTAGGCGCCAACGCTATCATTGTCAGCGTAAGCAGAATCCGCAGATTCGCATTCACCTCACCGTTTCCATCATTATAAGTCGTAACCGTCAGATTGTTGGCAATATTCAGCCTTGATAAATCCTCCCTGGACTCAGAGCTGCCCGGCTCATTAATGTAGGTTCTTTCCTCGGGTACGGCAATCTGATCATCATCCACTGTGGCAGCCTGTACTTCTGACTGAGGAATAACACACAATATGCCCACCATAAGCAGCAGGCATATTATATTTATTATTTTTTTTACGGCAAACTTCTTTTTCATATCGTTGCCTTATTCCTGATCCTTCCCTTTTTCTTTCAGATTTTTTACCTTTTCGAAAATACCGGCAAACTCTGAAGACTGAACTGATGCATCATTCTTACACGTAAGCTCATCCTTTTCAAGCTCACTGAGCATATGCACCTCATCCTTTCCAATGGCAATTACCAGATACTTACTCCCTGCCCTTATGATCTGAACATATTTATTCGGAGCTACCCTGCAAGTCTCTATAATTTCCAGATTCCCATACGCAGTTATTCCTTTCTGATAATTTGCGATCCACCGGGTAACAAACCAGGTGATTGCAAGCACAAAAACAAAGAGCAGCAACACTGTAATAAACTGAAGATAACTGTCTGCTTTTGTTGTGACCGAAAGAAGCATATTAACCAACTACCTTCTTTACAGCTTCCAATACACGATCAGCCTGGAACGGCTTCACAATAAAATCCTTCGCACCACTCTGAATGGCCTCAATAACCATTGCCTGCTGTCCCATTGCAGAGCACATGATAATCTTGGCGTTCGGATCCGCAGCCTTAATATTTTTAAGCGCCTGCAGTCCATCCACCTCCGGCATGGTAATATCCATCAGTACCAGATCAGGCTTTAATTCATTGTACTTTTCAAACGCTTTTGCACCATTTTCCGCTTCCCCCGCTACGGTATATCCGTTTTTCGTGAGAATGTCCTTGATCATCATTCGCATGAAAGCCGCATCATCAACAATTAAAATATTTTTTGCCATTTTTTACTCTCCTACTTCTTACTTTATTATTTCAGTTACACGGATACCAAAACTTTCTTCAATTACCACAACTTCGCCCTTGGCAACAAACTTTCCATTGACAAGTACATCTATAGGTTCACCGGCAATCTTATCCAGTTCAATAATTGTTCCCGGTGCGAAGTCCAGAATCTCTGCAATGGACTTTTTCGTTCTTCCAAGTTCAACAGTAACATCCAGAGGAACATCTTTGATCAGGCCTATGTTCTCCTGCCCTGTCATGGCGCTCAGATCATTGTTGAAGCTTTGGAACTGTGCAGGCTGTATATTCATCCCCTGCATATTCATCTGCGGCATTCCCATGTTCATCATAGGCATTCCCATATTCATCATTGGCATTCCGTTCATGCCGTTCATCCCCATTCCCTGCATTCCATTCATCTGCATTGACATATCCATTTGAGGCATTCCCATCCCCATCTGGGGCGCACTCATCTGGGGAGTCCCCATATTCATCTGAGCCATATTCTGCTGGCCTGTCATATCAGGCGCAGATGCGGCTGCAGGCGCCGGCGCGGTGGGCTTTGCAGGTTCCTCGGTCTCCTGATTGGAAAGAAAAACATTATAAAGGCTGGTTGCAAAATCAACCGGATAAAGCTGCATGATTGAGCTGTCAACCAGATCTCCAATCTGCATTCTGAACGCAATCTTAACAAAATCACCATCCAGAAAGGAATCAATCTCTCCACCGTTTGTAATGTCATTCAGATCCATCAATGTGGCTGATGGGGGACTGATATCAATCATTTTCCCCATCATGGTCGACATGGAAGTCGCAGCGGCTCCCATCATCTGATTCATCGCTTCAGAGATTGCACTTAAATGTAGTTCTCCAAGCTCTCCATCTGTATTGCTGCCGTCGCCTCCCATCATCAGGTCCGTAATAACCTTAACATCATGCTCTTTTAAGATCATAATGTTTGAGCCATCCAACCCCGCTGTATAATGAATCTGGATGAAAACGCAGGGCCGCTCATAATCCGCCACCACAGTATCCCAGTTTGCCATAGTAACTACCGGCGTGGTGATATCCACCTTTCTGTTAACCAGTGAAAACAGGGTGGTTGCTGAAGACCCCATACTGATATTGGCGATTTCTCCAATTGCATCTTTTGCATCATCTGACAGCACACTCTCATCTATGGACGGCGCGCCTCCTGAAGTTTCGGAAAGATCCATTCCGGTAAGGAGTGCATTTATTTCATCTTGCGAAAGCATCTCATCCATGATTTACCTAATCCCCCTCTCTTACCACTGACGTTACCCGAACCGCGTAATTCTCTTTGCTGGAACCGGGAAGAGCAGTAAATTTTCTAATGTTTCCTACAAATACATTCATTTCAGTATCCACTCTGGTATCAAGTCTTATAATATCTCCCACCTGAAGACTCAGGAAATCGCTGACAGATACCTGACTTCTTCCGAGAACCGCTCTGACCGGCACATCCATCCTCTTAATAAGAGATTCCAGACGCTCCTCATAATCTACATTATCTTCTCTCTGAAGTGTGGAATACCAATACTTGGTATTTAACTTATCCATTACATCTTCCAGTGTAAAGAATGGGAGACATATATTCATATAACCTTCCGTATCGCCAATCTTAATACCTAAAGAAATCAGCGCCACCATATCGCTTGGAGCTATTACCTGTGCAAACTGCGCATTCGTCTCTATTCTTTCCAGAATCGGCTCTATTTCAACCACGTTCTTCCAGGGTTCATGCATCAGCTGCATATATATCACTAACATCTTCTCCAGAATGTTCATCTCAATTTCTGAAAAATCTCTGTTTTTTTCTAATGGCAGTCCCTGTCCTCCCAGCATTCTGTCAATCATTGCAAATCCCAGATTGGAAGACAATTCCACAAGTATATTTCCGTTTAAGGGATGAAAATTTACAATTCCCAATATCACCGGATTCGACAACGCATTACTGAATTCAGAAAAAGTAAGTGTCTCGGAGCTGGACACAGTTACCTGTACACTCTTTCTCAAATAGACCGGAAGATTGGTAGAGATCAGTCTTCCGTAATGCTCATATATAATTTCCAGAGTCCTTAAATGCTCTTTGGAAAACTTCGCAGGACGGCTGAAGTCATAATCCCTTACCGGCTTTTCTTTTGTATCCTGCATCTGATCCGCATCCAGTTCACCACTGCTCAGCGCTGCAAGCAAATTATCTATTTCACTTTGAGACAGTACCTCGCCCACGAGTTTTCACCTCCTTCATTCTGTCGTAATATTACTGTATCGCCTCTCATAATACGACATCACTGATAGAGCGGGCTGACCAGTGTCACATCAAAAATAAAATCCGAACTGTAGAGACCCTGAATCCCTTTTAAAACATCCTGACGAAGCTTCTCCGGATTGTTCTTGGCCTCTTCCATAGTATACTGGCTTACCACGTCGCTGATCTTTCCTTTGATCAGATCTTCTCTGCTTGTCACGTCCTCGCCATACTTTGCATAATCCTCATGCTTGTTATTCATGGATAAAACCAGCGTAAGCATTGCATAGTGATCGTTCTCATCCTGCACGCCATCCGCATCCACGCTCTTCTTAAGCAGAATTCTCATATCCGCAATAGTATAGGTTGTCGTGTCTTCCAGAGCGACTGCCGAGGCATCCCCCATATCGATATCAAGACTGATAGCCGCTGCCACATCCCCTACAAGATCAGCCGTCTTCCGGTTCGTGCTGACCACGCTGAACATCATGATAGATGTGAGCACAATATTTACAACAAGCAACGCCAGTATCACAATTGATATAAAATTTCTTTTCATAACAGGTACGACCTTTCTCTTATTAATAGGAGCTTAATGCATTATATATTTTGATTTCAACTCTTCTGTTCCGCGCTCTGCCTTCCACAGAAGAATTATCCGCCACAGGAATATATTCTCCTCTTCCCGAATGCTTGATCATTCCCGGATCCAGCGTTGTATTTTCCGTCAGATAATAAAACACGGACAGCGCACGCCCGCTGCTCAGTTCATCATTATTGGAGTATTTGGCTCCTGACATTGGAACATTATCCGTATGCCCTTCAATCTCAATAATTCCCTGGCTGAATCTTTGCAGAATAATTCCCAGCTGATTCATAAGTGCCATGGCTTCTTCTTTAATCTCCACGCTCCCCGAATCAAACAGAAGCGTTCCATTCAGTGTAAGCTGCACATACTGAGAAGTAAATTCAATATCAATCTCATTCTCCAGATTTTTTTCTTCCAGGACCTCTTCAATCCTCTCAGCCAGCTCCTCCGATTCCTTAAGCTTGGCTTCCTCGATAACCTCCACAGCATCCTGCAGTTCTTCCGGCATCATATCGCCCTCCGGAGACTTCCCGGTACTGTTGATGTAATCGTCGAGTTCGTTCAACTGGCTGACCCCCATACCAATCATGACGCCATCTCCAATTGCCATGGCTCCCGCCGAAAAAATACTGAAAGTCTGATTAAAGGATGCCGCCATAAGTTCAAACTTCTGCGCATCCACTGTCGACATGGAAAAAAGCATAACGAAAAAGCAAAGGAGCAGATTCATCAGATCCGAAAACGTCGCCATCCATGCGGGTGAGCCTTTCGGCGCCTCTTCCTGCTTTCTCTTAGCCATCGTCTTCACCTCCGCCTTCGCCTATGGTCCTGTCTGCAGGTGCAAGGAAGGATTTCAGCTTTTCTTCTATTACTCTGGGATTCTCTCCTGCCTGAATGGAAAGAAGTCCTTCTATCATAATCTCCTTGATCATGATCTCATTTGCATTATTCGCTTTCAGTTTGCTTGCAACAGGCGAGCAGATCCAGTTTGCAAGGAGAGATCCATACAATGTTGTAATCAACGCCACTGCCATGGAAGGACCGATACTGGAGGGATCATCCATTTCGTAAAGCATGTTTACAAGACCTACCAGCGTACCAATCATACCCCAGGCAGGACCCATGGTTCCCAAACCTTCCCAAAATTCAATCTTATTTTTATGTCTGCTCTCCGTACTGATCAGTTCTGTCTCCATAATACCACGGACCAGCTCTGCATCGGTACCATCGACAATCAGAAGAATTCCCTTTTTCATGAATTCATCATCAAGATTCCCCGCCGCTTCTTCCAGAGAAAGAAGACCTTCTTTTCTTGCAACATTAGAGAGATCTATGATTTTCTGAATCATCCCTTTTACATCTGAACTGGGAGCTTTAAATATCAAAAGGAAACTTTTCAATCCTGCGATATAATCAGAAAGAGAATTAGATGCCATAACGGCAAAGAAGGCACCGCCGAACGTAATAATTGCAGATGCAACATCCACATATCGTCCTACATTTGCGATGGTCGCCGCATTGATGATACCAAATGCAAGCATACCAAAACAGAGTACCAAACCAAGAATTGACGCTAAATCCACAACTTTTCACCTTTTTCTGCGTTAATCCGCAAAAATTTCCTTTCTGTATGATTTTACAAGATTTTTCACTTCTTGTCTACCTTCTTTTACAATTAATTTTCTTCCTGTGGTAAAGGCGATCACCGTATCGGGGGTCTCCTCCACAAGCTCTATCAGATCAGGATTTATTAAAACCCTGCTTCCATTCAATTTCGTAACTTCTATCATTATATCACTTCTTTCTCTTTGTTTCCACTTTAATTTGTATGTAATTCATTATAAAATAATGGTAACGTTTTTTTTCGCTATAGTGCATTTTGATGGAACAAAATTGATCTCAAAGGGAACCGGATGTTTTCCGGTTCCCTTTGAAGTAACATTTTCAGCTTTATCTGTCTGCTCCTGTATCTCAATCACCTGTCATGAGAAGGATTATCTCTTCAGATTGGTCAGTTCCTCTAACAGGGTATCTGATACGGTGATAATACGGCTGTTTGCCTGGAAACCTCTCTGAGTGGTAATCATCTCTGTAAACTCAGAGGCCAGATCCACATTACTCATCTCCAGAACGCCGGATTCCATATAACCACCATCCTCCGTGATATCATCGCCGATTCCGTCAAACTCGCCCGAGTTCATGGTTGCGGAATACAGATTATCTCCTTCCTTGGCAAGGCCGGAAGGATTGGCGAAGTTTGCAACGGCAATCTGCCCCAGAAGCTTGGTCTGTCCATTGTCATAATTGGCATTGATCATACCATCCTTGGCAACCGTAATACCTGTCAGCTCGCCTACCTTACGCCCGGAGCCCAGACCCGTAGGATCGCCGGCCAGAGCGCCGATGGTGGATGTGCCGTTTTTGTTGTAGTTGAAGGACCCGGAAAAATCCAACGTAATGTTCTGGAAGTTGGCAGCGCCCAGAGTCAGAACTCCGGTCCCGTTGGAAGATGCCGGTGTCGCGCCGCTTGCAGTAGCTTTGTCTCCCACATAGGCAAAGGTGCCTTTTCCCTCTACGTACTGAAGAACCAGGGCATTCTTTACATTTTCCGCTGTCTTGGTAACGGTAGTCGTAGGAGGAGTTCCACTGGTTACCGTTCTGGAAACCATTTCCTTGATCGCCGTTCCATCTGACAGGGTAATATCCTGCTGTCCCTGGCCGAAACTGATATTCTGCCCCACCGCGGTAAGTATTTTGTTTCCATTATTATCATATCTGAAGTTGCCGTCATCATCCAGCTCATACATAATGGAATCGCCTTTTGAATCCAGCACATCATCCAGCTTCACATAGAACGTTCCGGCTTCGGTAGCCGCTCCGGCCACATCCGGACCGCCCGCCGCGTTGTTGGCCTCCGCACTGAGCGCATGCACGCTTAATCTGGCGGTATACTTATACCCCTGGTTATCGAAGAACTCAAGGTTCATCACCCTTCCGGAATCACTGTTCACGTCCGTGTCATATTTATCCACCAGTCCGTCCACCGTTGCCAGGGTAGTGGCTGCGGGAGGATAGGTCATATTTTCAGTGGTCATAAGCCGGAGCGGGGATACCGTATCCTTCTTGATCAGTCCCGGATTAGTAGGATCTACCTGCCATCCCATGACATTGTAGCCGGTGCTGGTCATTGCCAGGTTTCCTTTGCCGTCAATATAAAAGGAACCGTCGCGTGTAAAGAAATTCTCTGAACCGTTACTTACCACGAAGAAAGAGCTTCCGCTGATCATGATATCAAAAGGATCGTTGGTACTCTGAGCAGATCCCTGACTGGCAATTGCCGTTTTGATAGAGCTGGTTTTGGAACCGAGACCAATCTGCCTGGCGTTGACACCGCCCACGCCTGTCGTCGCATTGGCGCCGGATGCAGCCCGTGTCGTCTGATACATCAGATCGCTGAACACCATGGACTGTGACTTGTATGCTGTTGTGTTTACGTTTGCAATGTTGTTACCGATAACATCCATTCTTGTCTGGTGGGTTCTAAGACCTGCCACACCAGAAAACAATGATCTCATCATAATGAATTGACCTCCTTCATTTAACTGCCGTATAACTCCTTCTGTCATTCAGGAGCTTTCAGCCTCCCTAAGGTCCGGCTAAATAATTACGGCGCCATCAATATTGGTAAAAATATTATCCGCTGTATCAGACTGGTTCATAGCCGTCACCACCGTGCTGTTTGGAATATTCACGATAAATGCCAGCTGATCCACGATAACCAGCGATTCTCTGATTCCCTTTTCCTGCGCTTTCTGGGCGCCCTCTTTCAGCCGCTCCATCTGGCTGTTTGTAAGTTCAATATTCCGGTCCGCAAGCCTTCCCGCCGCATGTTTGGAAAATTTAACCTCGCCCGCCGCCCGCGCACGGCTGCTTTCCAGAACCTCCTGAAAAGACTTTCCATCCCTGTCTATTGCCGATGCTGCGCTTTTATTCTTCTTCAGGTACTGATCCTGGAGCTGTTCGATTGAAAGGAATCCTTTATTCTGAATGTTCATAGCCCTCTCCTCCCTGATTGGTTATTTTCACATTCTGCTGCTATTGCCGCCTACACCGTCTGAGCAGCTCCTGCACTGTCGCCGCCCCCGGCGTCTCCTTCAGACTCTGTGCCTTCGGTTCCGGTTGACTCTCCGGGCTTTTCTTCGTCCTCATCCTTGTCATCGCCTCCTTCGATCTCTACGATCTCGGCCATGCGCTGCACATACTTCTGAAGCTTTTTGACATATTCATCACTGATATAACCCTGCTGGTAAGCTGTCATGGAATTATATCCCTTCTGCAATGCCTCTACCGCTTCTTTGTCTTTGATGGTCAGATTGTTTATGCTTGGCAGTCTGTCCATTGCCGCGATAAACGCTGATGCCAGTTCAAAGGCTGTCTGATAAGTCTCGTCGATCACCGCGTGCACATCATCCACAGAATACAGATTTCCGTCTATGGAGACAAACGCTTTGTTTCTTTCATAGGTAACGTATTCCACTGTTCCCTGAATGAGCTTGGTATCTCCCTTACTGTCCGTGGTCTTAACCTCCACCATTTTGCCCACCATAGTGGATGCTCTGCTCAGCTCCATGGTTGAGGCCATATTCTGGATCTGCTCTACCTGTGAAAATTGCGCATACTGTGAAATATATTCCGTATTGGAAGTCGGCTCCAGCGGATCCTGATACTTCATCTGAGCCACTAAGAGCTGTAAGAAAGCATCCTTATCCAGGCCGCTCTGTGCATTGGCTTTCTTGACAGAACTTTCTGATGCGCTTTCTACTATTTTTCCGTTTTCAACTACCGCGCTTACTGACATATTTACTCCTTTCCGCACCCCGTGCTACTTTTAACTTTTAAGCCGTATAATCCACCGTATTTCCGTTTGCAGCCATCATCTGAGCCGCCAGCAGATCTTCCTCACTGGCATTCTCTTCCAGCAGAGCATCGATATCCAGATCATTCAGATTGATCCTTCTGTGTGATTTTCTGTTACGATCTGAGGCAGCGTGTTCCTCCTGCCCCTGTCCCTGCCAGAGATTTCTCTCAAACCCGTGATTTTCTACAGTGACCTGAACCGCTTCCACTTTAATCCCCTGCTCTTTGAAGCTTTCCTGAAGTGTGGCTATCTGGCTTTCAATGGCTGCCTTCACAGCTTCATTCTGTACATGGAACTGAGCTGTGATCTCACCGCCTTTGGATGAAAGCTGGATATGTACGGTTCCGAGACTTTCAGGGTGCAGCTGCATTTCCAGCTGATCCATTCCGGGTTTTAACTGGAACTTCATGTAATCCATGATCTGGTTCATAATATCCCTGGTCTGCTCGCTGAAAAAGGGTGTCGTCTGTTCAAATGTCACTTCCGCTGTCTGGCCATTGTTTTGCAAAGAGGCATCCATCAACGGATTGTGCAGCGCATTCTCTGATTCTCCCCGGCCCGCTTCGCCGCCCTTTTCCTGCCGGCTGCCGGTCTGATCCTTTGTTACATTTTCTTCTGCTTCTGACGATACGACTTCAAGCGTTTTGACAGCATTTCCATTCTCATCTGCAGACATTTTTACGGTGTCGTCACCGCTGTGGACCTCCACTGTAATCTGAGGCCGGGCCATCTCCTCCCCTTCTGCCTCTGCCGGCTGTCCCATCTCCTGTCTGCCTTTGCTGATCATCTGTTCCAGCCATGCCTGCATCTCCGCCGGTTCCACTCCCACAAGTTCTGCCAGTGAAGCTTTCATTCCCTCCGCTGTTTCCAGGATATTCTGCAGCTTTGCAAAAAGGGTCTCGTTTGTCAGAAATGCCATCTGATCGCCTTCTCCGCCAAGTGCCAGCACAAGCTCTCTGAGGCTGGACGGATCAAAAAGAGAATACAGGGAAATCCCCAGCTCCTCCATGGCCCTTGCCACTTCCTCCTCGCTCACACCAAGCTCTTCCGCGATTTCTTTGATCATGTCCTTTCCGGCTTTTTCTGCTGCATCGCCTGCTTCTTCTGTCACCTCGCCGGCCTTTTCCGGTTCTCTCGCCGTATCCTGAGACTTCAGTCTCTCTCTGCCGGCTCTGATCCTGTCCGTTGCAGAAACCTTGCTGCTTTTGTCCGCCACAGCAGCCTTATTCTGGCCCTCTGCCGCGCCACTCTGGGTTCTGCTCATCACATCTCCAAAACTGCCCGCCCGGTTCATACCGCCTGTCTTTGCAAGACTTCCTCCCCCTACAAAATTCATCAGAGAATTCAGGTCTTTTACAGGTGTACTTGTCATTATTCACATCCCTCCTGTCTTTATAAGCCCTGCGGATCCTGCTTTGCATTCCGCCGGCTCTTTTTCAAAGTACAAAATTTATATCGGTTTAAGAGGCAGATTTCTTAAGGTTCCGGATCCATCAGTTTGGTGATTCTGGCAGCTGTCTCAGCATTCATCGCCTCCAGGATCCTTCCTCTGTCTTCTGCACTCATTACACCCAGTATCCTCACCGCCAGATCAAGATTATCCGTCATTTCTTCAAAAATAGCGGCAGCCGCCTTGGGTTTCATGGAAGAATATGCAGCCGCATACTCATTAATCTCGTCGCTTTCCTCAAGCTGGGCAATGACCTGCTTATACAAATACTCCGCGGTAGCGGGATCCATCTCCTCATAATACTTCCGGTACTCCTCCAGCCCGGGCCCGTTATCCGCATAGACTACTTCCTCATAAAATTCCGTCTTGATCCTCTGGAACTCCATCTGGGAATCCTCAAAGGTCTTAAGACGCTCTACCTGCTCCTGAAGCTGAGATATGGTTTCAGAATCTTCTGATTTGGAGGACTGGGCTCTTTCCAGCTCCAGCTCCAGCTCTTTGATATAGTCCACCGCCTCCTGCAGACTCTCATACCCCCCATACGCTTCTTCTCCGCCTTCCCCCGCAGTTTCCTGCTTAGGCGCGTTCGGAAGAATCTTGTTAATCACAGGAACATCTTTCAGAACCGGTCTCAACACGTTACTGCCAAAACCTCCAAAGTCCAGCTTGATCACCAGACACAAAATGGCGACCCAGATTAATACAATAATAAAAGTTACCAGAAATACAGACCCCGTGCCGGAACCCTCCTCATCCATAAGCTCCGCTTCCTGATCTGCTATTTCTCTGGCTCTTGCTTTCGCTGCTTTCTTCTGCTGCTTTTTTTCATTTTTTAATTTTTTCTTTTCCTCCTTAAGACGCTGGGGATCCATCTGTGCGTCATCAAGGAGAGCTGCATCGACTTTCGGCATTCTATATCCACACCTTCCATTTTTTATCTGCGCCCGTGAGTATAGCTGACAAGCTCATCCACTTCCTTTGCTTCCTTTGCATTTTCTTCATGGATGAAAGCTTCAAAAGCTTTCTCCCGGAGTTTTTCCTGGGTTTTGGTCTCCTGCATGGCAATCTGAAGATTCTGGCGGGCCTGTTCCAGTTCCTTTTCCGCCAGTGCTACCTGGCGCTGCTGGTACGCAATAAATTCATCCATGACTGCTACCGCATCGCGGTTCTCAATGATTTCCCGCACCTTAAGACTGTCCCTGCGAAGCGCTCTTCCCTCTTCCTGGTAGGTTTCTTTTCTGTCTTTTAAAACCTGAAGCTTTTCTTCCTCTTCATCCAGCCGCATTCTGGCGGCGGCAAAATCCATCTTTGCCTGCTCTTCCATTTTCTGCTTGATGTTCAGAATACTCTGCATTCGATATCTGAATCTGGCCATTTTATGCTGTTCCCTCAGCAAAGATCTGTTTCAGAAGCGCCACCGACTCTTCAAACGTAAACCTGTCCCCGACCTCCTGCATCAGGAATTGATTTACCTCCTGTATTTTATGGATTGCATAATCAATCTCCGGGTTGCTTCCGGATTTGTAGGCGCCGATATTGATCAGATCTTCCGCTTCATTGTATGTAGCAAGAACATTTTTGAGCCTGCCCGCATAATTCTTATGATCTCTTTCCGCTATCTGACTCATACACCTGGAAATACTCTGCAGTACATCGATAGCCGGGTAATGATTTTTGTGAGCCAGCTTCCGGTCCAGCATGATGTGCCCATCCAGGATACTTCTTGCGGTGTCGGTGATCGGCTCATTAAAATCATCTCCATCCACGAGGACGGTATAAAGTCCCGTGATGGAGCCTTTATCTGACCTGCCCGCACGTTCGAGAAGCCTGGGCATCTCAGAATAGACGCTGGGCGGATACCCTCTTGACACAGGCGGCTCTCCGCTGGCAAGACCAATCTCTCTCTGCGCCATGGAAAAACGGGTGAGGGAATCCATCATCAGAAGTACATCCTTCCCCTGGTCCCTGAAAAACTCTGCCACTGCCGTAGCTGTCTGTGCTGCTTTTTTACGTTCAAGCGCCGGTTTGTCGGAGGTTGCCACCACCACTACCGAACGTCTCATCCCTTCCGGTCCCAGATCTCTTTCTATAAATTCACGGACCTCTCTGCCCCGCTCTCCAATCAGCGCGATCACATTAATATCCGCTTTGGTATTTCTGGCAAACATCCCCATGAGGGTAGACTTTCCCACCCCGGATCCTGCAAAAATACCGATTCTCTGGCCCTTTCCTACTGTGATAAGGCCATCCACCGCCTTGACGCCCAGAGGCAGGACTTCATCGATAATCTTCCTGCTCATGGGATCCGGCGGCTTAGCCTCCACCGCATACTCTTCGCCTGCAGAAGCTTCCCCGCTCTCCATCCTTCCGAGCCCATCCAGCGTATGTCCCAGAAGGTCATTTGCCACCCGGACCTTTAAAGGGGCGCCCGTATTTTCCACACTGCTTCCCGGTCCAATCCCCTCTACATTCTGATAAGGCATCAACAGGGTTTTTCCTTCCCTGAATCCTACCACTTCCGCCAGAGCCGGAACGGTTTCTTCTTCCCTGACCGACGGATAGATCCTGCAGATATCCCCCAGCTTCGCTGCCGGTCCTGCTGACTCAATGGTAAGTCCTACCACGTTGACTACCTTACCGCTCATTTTAAAGAGGTTTTCTTCTATCACACTTTTATATTTTGAAAAATTGATATTCGGCATAATCAATTTCTGTCTACCTTTACCCTAACTGGTTTTGTAGGAAAGAAGCTTTAATTTCCTGCCAAGAGCTTCCAGCTCCGTTCCCAGGGAACAATCATAAATTCCTCCCTCAGTCTCGATCATGCACTGAGACTGTGAAAGCGTCATATCCGATATAATCTCCAGTCCCTGGGGCAGCGTTCCTGTTTCCTCCAGGATCCTGTCTCTTTCCTTTATGACCTGCGGGTAATCCTTTCTGGATACATGTACAATATAGCTGGCAGCCGTCTGCATCCTGTGCATTGTATCGATCAGCAGATTCACCACAATAGGAGAATAAACACTTAAATCCACTTTAAAAATATGTTCATAGATCCCCGTGAGGTTCTCGATGAATTCCGGTTCCAGTTCCTCCATCCTCTGATGGTACTCCGCTTCCAGCTGGGCCGCTCTGGCCTGACACTCATTCTTCATCTGCTGAACCTGTGCCATACCCTCTTCATAGCCGCGCTGATATCCTTCCGCCTGCGCCTGTTCCAATGCGCTGACGCGCATATCCTCTATCTGAGCCCGGGCATCTGTTAACATGCTCTCCGTCTCCTGACGGATTCTTTCCAGTTCCCGTCTGGCATCCTCAAGCTGTTGCTCCAGCTGCGCCTGCTCCTCCGCAGAGGAGGATCTGAGCAGAGCATTTTTCCCTTCCGGATCCAACAGCGCATCCACTGTCTCGGCATCAATACCCGCAAGAAAACCTTCCGGCATCTCGTCGGAAGGCTCCCCCTGAGAATGCCTTTCCGCGGCCGCTTCCTGAAGCCGGGATTTCAACCGATCGTTATAATCTATCATACGGGGCTCTTCTTTCACTGGAAACCAGTTTCCCTTATAAAGATTACTAGACCACAATCTCATCACCTCCGCCTCTGGAAATGACAATCTCACCCATTTCTTCTAATTTTCTGATTACACTTACAATCTTCTGCTGTGCCTCTTCAACATCCTTCATACGCACAGGGCCCATGAATTCCATATCTTCCTTGATCATAACCGCAAGACGCTTGGAGAGATTGTTGAAAATAGCACTCTGTACCTGTTCATTTGCACTCTTAAGCGCAAGCCCCAGATCATTGTTATCCACATCACGCAGCACTCTCTGAATGGCACGATCGTCCAGCAGAAGGATGTCTTCGAATACAAACATCTTCTTTCTGATTTCGTCTGCAAGCTCCGGTTCGTCCACTTCCAGAGTCTCCATAATCCGTTTCTCCGTACTGCGATCCACTGTATTCAGAATATCCACTACTGCGTCCACACCGCCAATAATCGTATAATCCTGGTTTACCAGGGAAGAAAGCTTTGACTCCAGCACCTTTTCCACTTCCTTTACCACATCCGGACTGGTTCTGTCCATCACCGCAATACGCCTCGCCACATCCGCCTGTCTCTCCGGCGGCAGTGCCGAAATAATCAGTGCTGACTGCTGAGGAGAAAGGTAAGAAAGAATAAGAGCAATGGTCTGCGGGTGCTCATCCTGTATAAAATTGAGAAGCTGAGCCGCATCCGTCTTACGCACAAACTCGAAAGGCTTCACCTGCAGCGATGCGGTAAGCTTTCCGATCACGCTCATAGCCTTTTCGTTTCCAAGTGCCTTCTCCAGCAATTCCTTCGCATAAGTAATGCCGCCCTCCGCAATATACTGCTGAGCAAGGCATATCTGATAAAATTCCTCTATAATTTCTTCTTTTACCTGAGGTGTAACGCTTCTTGTGTTGGCAATTTCAAGAGTCAGCTCCTCGATCTCCTCTTCCTTCAGATGTTTGAAGATCTGGGCTGATTTTTCCGGACCCAAAGCAATCAGAAGAATCGCCGCTTTCTGTATTCCGCCAATGCCCTCTTCACTGCTTTTGGCCATGCCCGTTCACCTCCTCCTTTGTTTTCCAAAGATTCATATAAATTATCCCCATTCCTCATTTAACCAGTTCCGCAGGAGATTCGCTGCCGCCTCCGGATTTTCATCTATAAACCGTTCAATTAACTGTCTGGTTTCTGATACCGGCTCTATTCCGATTCCCTCCAGTTCAACCTCCGGCTGAGACTGAAGAAGGCTTTCCACCGACAGCTCTTCCGGCTGCTCCTGCTCCTTCTCCGTACGCATACTCCTTAAAACCACGAATGCAAGAAGCGCCAGTATCACTACGATCAGAGCGATCTGCATAATATCAGATCCGGAAACATGGAACCCTTCCCTGTCAAAGAAAATATTCTCCGAGTAGGCAACTATGGCAATATTCTCCGCCGGGAATCCTGTTGCCTTGGCAACCACATCATAAAGCGACTGAGGCACCTCTATCTCCGTCTGCCCGGCATTCGCCAGCTTGTATTCCTCCCACGATACGCCGTCCAGTTCCCCTCTGGTGTCCACATCTTCTTCTCTGATCAGATTCATGTTGACTGCAGTAAGAGAAATGGAAGAAGAAGCGTAATTGATAACGCCCGGCGACGTATCCGTATTCGTAATCCGCTCTGAGGGAACATACTGCTTTTCCTGCTCTGTTGTAGAGGAATTACTTTCGCCGTCATTCTGATAAACATATTCTGTCTGCGTCTGCTGCCCGTTGGAATCTGTTCCCGGTACATTTCCGCCCTCATTGGTGGATTCCGAACTGAAGGTTCTCTCGGAAGCGAGATACCCCTGACTGTTTCCGTCCGGAACATAAAACTCATGATCCGTAACCTTGGTGGTAGAAAAATCCATGTCAAGATTCACTGCCACCTCCACCTTGTTGAACAGGTTTGTTCCCAGCATCACCTGTCTGACGTCATTCTTTACCTTTGTTTCCCACTGGGATTTCACACTCATCTGCGTGCTGGCCGCACCTGCCGATGTATATTCATTGTCACCGGAAAACAGAGTGTTTCCGGCCGTATCCGTAATGATGATCTTTTCCGTTGTTTTGTTTCCGATTGCGACAGCGGCAGCCCTCGCCATTCCGGCCGCAGTCTCTGCGTTGAATTCGTCCTCAAGTTCCAGAACAATCCACAGTCCGGATTCCTGTTCCTGCTGCACCAGCGTTCCCACGCTCTCGGGTATGTATAATTCCACCACTGCGCTTTTAACGGACGTGTATTTTCCGATCAGATCATTTGCCAGTCTGGTTTCCAGATACAGCTCATATCTTCTCTCTTTGTCTGCTTCAGTGGTACTGAATCCACCTTCTGTCACCTCGTCTATGGTATATGTATACGCCTGAATATCATTTGCTGCCAAAAGCATACTCGCCTGGGACTGCTGTTTCTTGTTAATCCTGATCTGATAAGCGTCATCCGACACTTCATAGTCCAGCCCTTCATTTTCCAGGAGATCCGATACCTGAGACGCCTCCTTTTGCGATTCGCAGTTCAGCAGCAAAACATATTGCGGCTGCATCAGTATGGTAGCCAATATTGCAAATGCCAGGATGATTGCGGCACCCGACGATATAATAAATGTTTTCTGTTTTGTGGAAAACTTATTCCACCATTCAAGGACTTTATTCAATAGTCCTCTAAACCGCTCTGCCATAGCTTCCCGCCCTTCTTCCGTTCTTTAGCCGCATCAGATCTGCATCTGCATAATTTCTTTATATGCTTCGAGGAACTTATCGCGTATCGTCACCGTATACTGCAGTGCCGTAGAGGCTTTCTGAAGCGCATTGGTCAGCTCATGGGTATTCTCCGTTTCCCCCAGCGCCCATCTGATCTTCTCATTTTCCGCATCGGAAAGGTAAGCATTTGTGTTATTCAGACTTTGAACCGCCTTCTCAAAAAGACTGCCAAACTCCCCGGAAGAAACATTTTTCCCTTCTTTCAAAGAATAGTCTTCCGCCGCCTTTTTGATGATATCCGACGATATATTATATAAAGATGAGACGTCCATTTTCTTTTATCCCTCCTGTTACTGTGCCATCTCAAGGCCCTTCATAGCAATACTCTTACTTGCATTAAACGCAGTGGCATTTGCCTCATAGGAACGGCTTGCGTCAATCAGGTTTGTCATTTCAGTTATAATATTTACATTGGGATATGTAACATAACCGTTTTCATCGGCATCCGGGTGAGACGGATCATAAACCATGTTCATCTGGGTCTTTGTGTCCTCTGTCACTTTGCCGATCCGCACTCCCTGTCCTTTAAATTTATCGCTTGCGCTCCCCAGAAAACTGCTGAAGGATGCGGTTCTGTGCGGACGCTCTTCAAACGTCACCACCTTGCGTCTGTAAGGCGTCCCGTCCTCCGTTCTGGTCGTATGCGCATTTGCAAGGTTCTCTGCAATGGTATCCATACGATAGCGCTCGGCCGTCATACCCGAGGCATTGATGTTAAAGGAATTGAAAATACTCATTTCGTTCTCCTCCTGATCTTTTATTTCATCACCATTTTCAAATTGGCAAACTCCTGATTAATGCAGTCGCGCAACCCGTTATACATAATCTGATTTGATGTCAGCTCCACACCCTCTGTATCCGGATCCACATTATTACCGTCCAGACGGTAGGAAAAACTGGCAGAATCTGTATATACGCGGGGTCTCAGATTCAGACGGGACACCCGCGCGACCTTAGCGTCCACCGTCTCATATCTGGAATTGCCCATAGCCTGGCGCAGCTGCGTTCCAAAATCAATATCCTGCCGCTTATACCCGGGGGTATTTACATTGGCATAGTTGTTGGAAAGTATCTCGTTTCGCTGCCAGGAGGCATCCGCCGCCTTACTGAGCACATTTACATAGTCAAACACATTACTGTTAAGCATACCATTTTCCTCCAGACTTTTTGCCCATTCCTAATCTATTATAAAATATCTGTTCAAAAATACAAGGTTTTTTTCGCAATTATTCATGACGGCTTTAAAGGCTTTCGTGCCTATTATACCGTTTATTTCAGATTTTCTTTTTTCAGCTTTTCCACCTCGTCAAAGACCATATCGTTCAATACTTTAATGTAGGTTCCTTTCATTCCCGAAGACCGGGACTCAATTACGCCGGCGCTCTCAAATTTGCGCAATGCATTTACAATCACGGAACGGGTGATCCCCACCCGGTCTGCAATCTTACTTGCCACCAGAATTCCCTCCATGCCATTTAATTCTTCAAAGATATGTACCACCGCTTCCATCTCTGAGTAAGAAAGGGTGTTAATCGCGGATTTAATCACGGAAAGCTTCCGGTTCTCCTCTGCGCTCTCTTCATTCACGGCGCGCAGCATCTCCAGCCCTACCACCGTAGTACCATACTCGCAGAGAATAATATCGTCAATCTCATACTGTCCTTCACATTTATAAATGAACAGCGTACCCAGCCTCTCTCCGGCAATCTCGATCGGCGTAATGATCGCCTGGAATCTTCTCACATCATTTTCTTCAAAACCAAGGGCTTCCAGATTTACATTCTCCTTCGTAGATAAAACGGCAAGGAGTCTTTCGTTCAACATGGGATCAATGAAACCGCCCACCTGATCTACGATCATATCTATGATGGATTCTACCCCTTTGGCATCTCCTATTCCAAGCACCTTTCCCTTCCTGCTGATCACAAGTACATTGGAGGCTAATATCTCACACAATACCGAACAGATATCGTTGAATACTACCTTGCTGGAGTTATTATTATGAAGTAATTTACCGATCTTTCTGGTCTTATCTAGTAGCTGCACACTGCTCATATTGTACCTCCTGGAACATCCTTTCCCGCATATTGTATCACACGCCCTCTACAATTACAATGACTATACGGAAGATTCTATATAATTCCAATTGTTTCCGAAATTTTCTGACATATTTCAAATATCATAATCACGTATTTCTCCGGATGCTTCGTCTTCAGAATATTTTATCCCAGGATACTTTATCTCAGGATATCTTATCCTGTGCTTTCTCAACGTAACCACAGTTCTCATCTGTACACGCAAGGTTATGCCCCTTATAGATCATCATGGAACCGCACCTGGCGCATTTTTTCTCAGCGGGTCTCTGCCAGACCATGAAATCACACTCCGGATTATTGATGCATCCATAATATTTCCTTCCCTTTTTGGTTTTCTTAAGCACAATATCCTTACCGCACTTTGGACACAGGACACCGGTTTTCTCATAATACGGCTTTGTATTGCGGCACTCCGGGAACCCGGGACATGCAAGGAATTTTCCGAAAGGACCATATTTGATCACCATCTGTCTGCCGCAGAGCTCGCATGTCTCATCTGAAAGCTCATCTGCAATCTGCACTTTCTCCAGTTCCTTCTCCGCCATGATTACCGCTTCATCCAGATCGGGATAAAAATTGGATATCACAGTCTTCCAGTCTACCAGTCCTTCTTCCACGCCATCCAAAAGTGCTTCCATGTTGGCAGTAAAATTCACATCCACAATAGAAGGAAAGGCATATTTCATCATCTGATTCACCGTCTCGCCCAACTCTGTGACATAAAGATTTTTGTTTTCCTTTACCACATAACGCCTTGCAAGAATGGTGGTAATGGTCGGCGCATACGTACTCGGTCTTCCAATTCCCAGTTCCTCCAGCGCACGGACTAAAGAAGCCTCCGTATAGTGAGGGGCGGGCTGTGTAAAATGCTGCTTTTCCTCCAGTCCTGCCAGCGTAAGCTTTGTGGATGTATCGATCTCTTTGATCAGCATATTGCCTTCTTCTTTATCCTCTTCCTGGGTATAAACGCTCATGAATCCGTCAAAGACGAGTTTGGAGGCAGCTACCGTAAAAAGATGCTCTCCGGCATCAATTTTTATCAGCGTGGTCTCATACCTGGCTTCTTTCATTCTGCTGGCGGCAAACCGCTTCCATATCAGCTGATACAGCCGCAACTGATCTCTGGAGAGAGAGTCCTTCAGCATCACCGGCGTACGATTTAAGTCGGCAGGCCGGATAGCCTCATGCGCATCCTGGATTTTTTTGTCACCCTTTTTTGTATCCTCCCTCTCTCCCGCTGCGTATTCCTCCCCATAGTTCTTCTGGATATACTGATATGCCATACTTTCCGCTTCCTGAGAAACTCTTGTGGAATCTGTCCTCAGATAGGTGATCAGGCCTGTTACTCCCTGGCCTTTGATCTCTATTCCCTCATAAAGCTGCTGCGCCAGCCGCATCGTTTTCTGAGTGGAAAAATTCAGTACCTTGCTGGCCTCCTGCTGCAGAGTAGACGTGGTAAAAGGCAGCGGCGCCTTTTTGCACCTCTCCCCCTTCTTCACTTCGCTGACCTTAAAGTCAGCATGCTCTATCTCTTTCATAAGCCGGTCCATTTCCTCCCTGGAGGAAATGACAGCCTTTTTTCCTTTTTTTCCGTGATATTTGGCTACCAGCGGTTTCTTCTCGCCGGCAATCCGGAAAGAAGCGTCCAGCGTCCAGTATTCTTCCGGTATAAAACTGTTAATCTCCTCGTCCCGGTCGCAAATGATGCGCAGGGCAACCGACTGTACCCGTCCGGCGCTCAGACCGCGCTTGATCTTATTCCACAGAAGCGGCGAAATACGGTATCCCACCATACGGTCAAGAACCCGCCTGGCCTGCTGGGCGTTTACAAGATCCATATCGATCTTCCGGGCATTTTTCAGGGACTCCTTTACCGCACTCTGCGTGATCTCGTTAAATGTAATGCGGTAAACTTTCTTATCCTCCAGCTTCAGCGCCTTCATAAGATGCCAGGAAATCGCCTCTCCTTCACGGTCCGGGTCGGTCGCCAGATAAATTTTATCCGCCTTTTTGACTTCTTTCCTGAGTCTGGCCAGAATATCTCCTTTCCCCCGGATTGTAATATATTTCAATTCATAATCATGTTCAACATCCACTCCAAGCTGACTCTTGGGAAGATCCCGCACATGTCCATTGCTTGCAACCACCTCATAGCTGGATCCAAGGAACTTTTTGATGGTTTTCACCTTGGCCGGTGACTCCACAATTACCAGATATTTAGCCATAAAAAATAACCCCTTTATCCTTTTTTAAACTGGATTATATAACAACTTCCTCACGGTTTCAAGTGTAAAATATTCTGACTCTTCCTATTATAAAGTAATCTGTTCAGAAAATTGGAAAACGTATTCCCAACCGGCGGCCGCCCCATTATTCCTACTGCACGATCCTGTCCGCAGAAAGCATAACCGCAAAAATTCCCGCAGAAAGATAAGGACCAAATGCCAGACTTCTTCCGCTTCCGAAGAACTTCATCCGCAGGAAATGGATCGCGGCCGCTAAAAGTGATGCAATAAAAAGTGCCGGCAGAACTTTATTGAGTCCAAGCAGCAGTCCCGCTGCCGCCATCAGTTTGATATCGCCGCCGCCGATTCCCTTTTTCCGGCTTGTCCGGTAAATAGCATACAGAATGCCCCCCGCGGCAAGCATCCCGCACAGATATTCCTGCCAGTGAGCGATATCCTGTATCAGCCGGATCATCCCCAGCATCCCTACGGCCAGATTCAGCCAGGGCGGAATCCGGCCGGTAGTTTCATCTATGATCCCTATCGCCAGAAGAAGCGGCACACACATACAATACAGAATTCTCTCCGGCTGCCGCCCTGCCGTCCCTGCCATCCAGAGACAGAGCAATGACGCCAGAAGCAACAGGCGTAGTCTATTCCTCCATGATCTCATACTGCATCCACTCATATTTGAGCTTTGTACCCTCTGTAATCCCGGGCGGCAGCAGAGCCCTTGCCACCAGTTTCAGGTCTTCAGTCTCCTGATCGGTTCTTTTTAAATTGGCATAATCGCCATCTAAACTTATGACCTCATAATAAAATGTATTCATTTTCTCCTCCACTATTCATTTCGTCCGATTACTGCCTGGAAAAATAATTTCCCACTGTCTGCTTCGCTCTGCCCTCCATACATAAAAGGATCAGATTCTGCCGTAACTGTGAAAGATCTATCGCAATCCCCATCCTTCGCATATCCTCCAGGATCTCGTCTGCTGATTTTGGATAATAATCCAAAAAGCTTATTGTCTCCTGTCCGCTGCCGCCTTCTTCAAATCCTGTTTCTTCCGCCCCCTCAGAGAGCCTGCTTTCTTTCGCCGATCCTGCCAGTTCCTTTCTGTTTCCCAAAAGCGCTATCTCCGCAAGAAAGTCCTCTGGAGAAAGGGCAATCCCCGCCCCCTGACGAAGCAGCAGGTTGCATCCATCGCTTAACCGGTCCGTGAGACGCCCCGGTACTGCATAAACATTTTTTCCCTGCTCCAAAGCCATATCCACCGTAATACAGGTTCCGCTTTTCAGCCTTGCCTCTATCACGAGCACCAGATCGGACAGCCCTGCCACAATACGGTTTCTCTCCGGAAACAGTCCTCTGGACGGCTTCATTCCCGGAGGAAACACTGACAATATTCCGCCTCCCTCTTCCAGGATTTTCCGGTAGAGCTCTCTGTTTGACAGGGGATAACACACATCGACTCCGCATCCCAAAACCGCGTAGGTTCTGCCTCCCTCTTCCAGTGCCGCCTGCTGGGCCAGCCCATCGATTCCCCTGGCCATACCGCTTATCACACTGACACCGGACCGGGCCAGTTTCCCTGCAAAAGCTTTTGCCATATCCCTCCCATATCCTGAGCATTCTCTGGCTCCGATCACCGCCACTGCAGGAGCTCTTTCTTCCGGAAGACGTCCCAGACAGTAAACAGCGTAAGGCGGGTTCTTCAGCTTTCTTAATCGTTCCGGATATTTCTCATCCTCAATGGTATAAAAGGCAATCCCGTCCGCTGTCATTTTATCATAAACTTTCTGAGGGTCAAATATTTTATTAAATTCCAGGATCCTCTGAACGGCTTTTTCTTTCAGAACCGGCTTGAGCGCATCAGGCTTTGCCAGACAAACCTTTTTTGCGCTTCCAAAATGTTTCAGAAGCTTCCCGATGGTCCGGTCTCCTGCGCCGGGCAGATTATGAAGCCAGAACTGAAATACTTTCTCTTCCATTTTTGTTATCTTTCCCTTCCTTCTCTTCTTTATTCCCAAATACCTGTACGGTAACAGACCGCCTCCGCAAGATGAGAACAGCGGATCTGTTCACTTTCCTCCAGGTCGGCAATGGTCCTGGCCACTTTAAGCAGCCTGTGACAGGTCCTTGCGCTTAAATTCATGGTACAGAACATTTTTTCAAGCATCCGGTTCTCCTCCTGTCCCAGCTTACAATACCTCTCCAGTTCCCGGCCTCCCAGATCTGAATTAAAGCGAAGAGAGGTCCCCTGGTAGCGCTCCTCCTGACGCCTGCGTGCATTCATTACCTTCTTCCTCATACCGGCACTGTTCTCGCCTGTACCCTTTGATCTCAGCTGAGAAAATTCCACCCTGGGAGCTTCGATACACAAATCGATTCTCTCAAGAACCGGCCCTGAAAGATTACTCAGGTATCTGTGTCTCTCAAAAGGCGTACAGCGGCATCTGTTCAGATCAGGATAATACCCGCAGGGACAAGGATTCATAGCTCCTACCAGCATAATATCCGCCGGATAGGTAAAGGAGGCATTGCAGCGTGCAAGCTGTATTTCTTTGTCCTCCAGAGGCTGACGCAACAAATCCAGAGTCTGCCGTTTAAACTGGGGCATTTCATCCAGAAATAAAACGCCCCTGTGCGCCAGACTGATAACGCCCGGTTTGGGAATTTTTCCGCCACCGGCAAGTGCCTGAGGTGAAATCGTGTGGTGAGGACTTAAAAATGGGCGGTCTTTCATGAGGCTTTCTCCCTGTCTGAGACGGCCTGCAATGCTGTACAGAGAAGAAACCTCCAGGCTTTCCTCTCTGGAAAGGGGCGGTAAAATCGTAGGAAGCCGCCTTGCTATCATCGTTTTCCCGGATCCGGGAGGCCCGATAATCAGCATGTGATGAAATCCCGCCGCCGCAATCAACGCCGCACGCTTCACGCTCTCCTGCCCTGCGATCTCCGCAAAATCAAGCCTTTCGGCGTTCTCCGGCAGAGGGGCTTTCTGCAGATGCGGTTCCCCCTCTTCGCCCTGCAGATGCGGAAACCGTTCTTCCCGCTCGCTTACAGGAAGCCTTAAATATTCTATCACCTGATTCAGATCCCTGACGCCCACTGTCTTCATACCAGCAGCGGCAGCTTCCCTGGCATTTTCTCCCGGCACAAGGCACCGCTTCACTCCTCTCCGGACGCTGCAGACCGCCACGGGCAAAACGCCTCTGATCCCTTTAATCTCTCCATTCAGTCCCAGTTCTCCCAGCACCAGATGGTCTCTGGCGCAATCCGCCGGAAGTCTTCCCATTGCCGTCAATACGCCCACTGCAATCGGCAGATCAAAGCCGGTTCCCTCCTTTTGCAGATCCGCGGGGGAGAGATTCACGGAAATATGCATAGGCGGTATAACGATCCCGATATTCTTCAGCGCAATCCGCACTCTCTCCGCCGACTCTTTCACTTCTCCCTTCGGGCTTCCAACCATGACGAAACACGGCAGGCCCGATGAGAGATCCACCTCCACATGGACCAAATGGCTTTCAATGCCATATACAGTTCCTGACAAAATCCTGCTGAACAATCTTACCTCCTGCATTCGCAGCATGCGAACAGCACAAACGGAAACGACGAAAGCTGTTTCCTATCACTTTTGCAAAATGGGATTCTAATTTAGAAAGAAAAAAAGAAGACATATCTGATTCAGATATGTCCACTGTAACGAATAGGCAGAAAAAAAGCAATTAACTTTTTATAAAGTTTTTAAAAGGAATTTATGTAAACTCAACCTGCTCCTTCCATCCCCTGTCTCAGCTTTCCCAGCGCCTTCTTCTCAATTCTTGACACATAGCTTCTTGAAATATGAAGCTTTTCTCCAATCTCCCTCTGGGTGACTTCTTTTCCGGTTACCAGACCATAACGCAGAAAGATGATCTCCCTCTCCCGTTCAGTCAGTACCTGATCGATCAGTGAAATCAGCTTTTTGATATTCTCGCACAGCTCCATCTGTTCCGTAATATCCTCCTGCTCATGCTCAATGATATCCAGAAGGTTAATCTCATTTCCCTCCTTGTCTGTCCCGATGGGCTCATACAGCGATACCTCTTTCGAGCTTTTCTTTTTGGAACGTAGCAGCATCAGCAGCTCATTGTCAATGCATCTGGAGGCGTACGTACTGAGCTTCCCCTTTCCCGCATCAAAAGATGAGATGGCCTTAATCAGCCCAATGGTTCCGATAGAGATCAAATCCTCCAGGTCCTCATCCACATTCTGGTATTTCTTGGCAATATGCGCCACCAGACGCAAATTTCTCTCAATCAGAATCTCCCGCGCTTTCGCCGCCTCCCTGCTGCTTCCCTTTTGCAGTACCTGTATATAATGGGCTTCCTCCGTTGCTGATAAAGGTTTTTGAAAGGTTTTCAAAAAACGGCCCCCAAAGTCATTTTTTAATATTCTATGACCTGAAAAGTCCCCGCGTGCCTTTCCCAAAAATATTATCCCAAAAGGAACTGAGCCATCACCACATTGCTCACATCAATTCCATACCCTGTAAGCGCGATCCGCTCCTTTCCGCTATCCTTTTCCCTATAAGATCTTAAAAGTCCCTGCCGGCAAAAACGTTCCACGATCCCCGGATACACCTGCTCCAATGTTTGTCCAAAGAGTCGGAAAAATTCTTCCCCGCTTACCCCTTCTGTCATTCGAAGACCAAGGAACATAAATTCTTCCATCTGCTCTTTTTTTGATAACATATGTTTTTCTTCTTTTATCACCCCCTCTGTCATACTTATATAGCAATCAATATCACGCGTATTGCAAAATCTCTCATTCTTCACCAGAGAAGCCGCTCCGATGCCGAAACCTGCATAATTTCCTCTTTTCCAATATGCAATATTGTGTCTGCATTCATAACCGGGAAGAGCGTAGTTGGAGATCTCGTACTGCCGGTAGCCATATTTCTTCAATATATCATTTGTTATTTTATACATTTCCCGCTCACAGTCTTCATCCGGAAGCACTGGCGGGTTTTCATAAAAGGCAGTCCCCTCTTCAATGATCAGACTGTACGCGGAAACATGCGTTGGCGCCGGGTCAAGGTGCGTCACTTCTTCCAGTGTCTTTCTCCAGGTCACAAGGTCCTGTCCCGGTATTGCCGACATCAGATCCACATTGATGTTTTCAAATCCTTCCCGGACAGCCTCCCGATAGGTATGATAAAAGTCCGCTCTGCTGTGGATCCGCCCAAGGGCCTTCAATTCTTCGTCCGCCATTGACTGCAGTCCGATACTGAGACGGTTGATCCCGGCTTTTCTCCAGCAGGACAGCTTCTCTGCTGTGACGGTTCCCGGATTTGCTTCCATAGAAATTTCACACGCTTCCTCTATCCTGTAATGCGCATACACCGCTTCCAGTATCTTTTTCATCTGCGCGCCCTGCAAAAGCGAAGGCGTCCCTCCCCCAATATAGATACTGCTCACCGTGAACTCCCTGTACCGGAAGCTTTCCTTTGCAATCTCCCGGCAGAGCGCGCTGACATAAGCTTCTTTCTTTCTCTCCCCGACAGACATGGAAAGGAAATCGCAGTACAGACATTTCCGCACACAAAAAGGAATATGGATATAAATTCCCAGCTTTTTTTCCACCGCTCCGTCTTTATTTATCATCCAGCTTCAGTACCGACATAAAGGCCTTCTGAGGGATTTCCACACTCCCGATCTGCCTCATTCGTTTTTTTCCTTCCTTCTGCTTTTCCAGCAGCTTCTTTTTCCGGGTAATATCTCCGCCATAACATTTAGCCAGCACATCCTTGCGCATTGCCTTGACCGTCTCTCTGGCAATAATTTTTCCGCCAATTGCCGCCTGAATGGGGATTTCAAACAGATGCCTGGGTATCTCGTCCTTTAATTTTTCGCACATCTTCCGGCCTCTTTCATAAGCGCTGTCTTTATGCACAATAAAGGACAGCGCATCCACTTCCTCCCTGTTGATCAGAATATCCAGTTTCACCAGCTCTGATAACTCGTACCCCTTCATCTCATAGTCAAAAGAAGCATAGCCTCTGGAACGGGACTTCAGAGCGTCAAAAAAGTCATATATGATCTCGTTCAGCGGAAGTTCATATTTAAGCAGCGCCCTGGATGCTTCCATATATTCCATCCCCAGATACCTTCCCCGTCTCTCCTGACACAGCTCCATAATGGGGCCGATAAATTCAGTGGTCACCATAATCTCCGCCGAGACCACCGGTTCCTCCATGTATTCGATCTGGGAGGGATCCGGAAGGTTCGAAGGGTTGGTCAGCTCTATCACCTGTCCATCTGTCTGATGTACCTTGTAGATAACGCCCGGCGCTGTGGTTACAAGATCCAGATTATATTCTCTCTCCAGCCTCTCCTGTATAATCTCCAGATGCAGCAGTCCCAAAAATCCGCACCTGAAGCCGAACCCCAGGGCAACGGAAGTCTCCGGTTCATAACGCAGGGAGGCATCATTCAGCTGCAACTTTTCCAGTGCATCGCGCAGATCCGGATATTTCGCGCCGTCCGCCGGATACACTCCGCAGTAAACCATGGAATTCACCTTCTTGTATCCGGGAAGCGGCTCCGCGCAGGGATTGGATGCATCGGTAATGGTATCGCCCACTGCCGTATCTTTCACATTCTTGATAGATGCCGTGAGGTAACCCACCATTCCGGCCGAAAGCTCCTCACAGGGAATAAACTGTCCGGCTCCAAAATATCCTGCCTCCACTACCTCCGCAACAGCACCGGTAGCCATCATACGGATACTTGTCCCCCTGGATACCCTGCCCTCCATAATACGGCAGAAAACGATCACTCCCTTATAGGAATCATAAAGAGAATCAAAAATGAGCGCCTGAAGCGGATTGTCCGCGCTTCCTCCGGGGGCGGGAATCTTTTCCACAATAGCCTCCAGTACCTCCTCGATTCCCACTCCGTTCTTGGCAGAAATCAAAGGGGCATCCTGCGCTTCGATCCCAATCACGTCTTCGATCTCATTCTTCACCCTCTCCGGCTCCGCGCTGGGCAGATCAATCTTGTTAATCACCGGAAAGACCTCCAGATTATGATCCAGCGCCAGATAAACGTTGGCCAGGGTCTGGGCTTCGATTCCCTGGGCGGCGTCCACCACCAACACGGCGCCATCACAGGCGGCAAGGCTTCTGCTGACCTCATAATTGAAATCCACATGCCCCGGCGTGTCGATCAGGTTGAAAATATATTCTTCTCCATCTTTAGCCTTATAAACGGTGCGGACGGCCTGCGCCTTGATGGTGATGCCCCGCTCCCGCTCCAGCTCCATATTGTCAAGGATCTGGTCCTGCATCTCCCGGCTGGTCAGAAGACCTGTTTTCTCTATGATTCTGTCTGCCAAAGTGGACTTGCCATGATCAATATGAGCCACTATGCAGAAATTTCTGATTTTACTTTGCTCCGTCTGTGCCATACGTACCTCCTGTTCCTTATTCTTTCGTATTTTAGCATAATATGATTCATGCGTCAAAAGCTGAATCGTTATATCTGTTTATATCTATTTCAGTACAATGGAGAGAATATGCGCCAGGGGATCACACGCGTTCATAATCTCCTCCACCGTATTGTTCTGGGCTCCCAGCTCAATCAGAAGGCTCCTGGGCCTCAGATGCATATTATACCGGTATGCCTTCAGATAAATCTTCCTTGCAAGCCCCGGATAATACTCGTTGGCAGCTACCTGCACCTGAAAGGAAAAGGCCAGGTTATCCTGTATGTAGGGATTTTCAAGATACGTGATCTCACCGCTCCGGCGGCCGTAGCTGAGTCCGTTGAAAAACATGAATCTTGCGGTGGGCCGCCCCTGCAGATCCATCACCAGTTTTCGGTCTCCATCTACCGCATCCCTGTGAAGATCGATCACTACCTCAATGGTAGGATTTTCATCCAGGATCTTCTCAATCGCCGGCAGCGACTCATTATATGCCTCGTCTCTTACATGATCATAGCACTCTGTGTGATGCATGACCTGGAATCCATATTTTTCCCTCAGAAGCTCTGCCAGCCGCTCTCCCGCCCCCACAATCGTAGTGCTGGGATCTCCCGGTACGGAATCCAGAAAGCTTTCGCTGGCATGTGTATGATAAATCAGAATCTGAGGCCCCTGCGCCTGCTCATCTACTGACAGATCCGTATACAAAAGTTCCTCCAGATCAGTGTATTCCTGCCTTAATACTGTGGAATTATCCACCGCGTAAAAGTTTGACAAAAGCGCCTCGTAATCCCAGTTTTCTGACCAGTCATAGGTATACGCCGGATATTCTGCTTCCTGAAATTCTCCCGGGGACAGGTCTTTTTCCGACTCCTGTTCTTCCCCGGTATTATGTACATGATTTTCCTTTTCCATCTCCTCCAGAAGGTCGCTGTCGATATGAAGCGCATCTTTCCCGTAATCCAGATGATCCTCATCAATATCCTTAAAGTCCTCGTCCGCCCCCTCCTGCAGCCTGATCCGCTCTGCCATCCGTTCATCTTCCAGTTCCTTGTCCGGCTCGCTGTGAAACATCATATATTGATACAGCATAAACTGTCCTGTCAGAAGCCTCTCCACTCCTCCTCCTTCATCCCCCTGCCCTTTCTGGTCTTCCAGATACCGGGGAATCTGAAAATACTGCTGCTCCATACAGTGGTTGACCAGACTTCCTACCCGGCCGCGCCATCCGGAGGCATCCTCCTCTTCACCGCTCCTGCTTTTTAAAAAACTCCATAATCCGGATATCATTGCAAAAAACACCAATCCAAGCAGGCTCCACTTTTTTATGTTTCTTTTCCATTTTTTCCCTGACACGGCAAGCCTCCCACCTGAGTGTGCCCCAAACCGGAAAATGGTAGTGGAAGACACCCTCCAGGAAATTATATGCTTATCCGCAGGTGAAATATCCATCTGTGATTTCTCACTCAAAAATACTGTTCAGCGCATTGCAGATGATATGGCTGATCTGCTTGATCTCATAGTCCACATCTTTTCCTGTTACATACATATTATAGAGTTCTCCCTGTCCTGCAAACAGATCATCCTGAATTTCCAGAGGCTCTTCTCCCGCCAGGCGCATCATTTTTTCAAAGGCATCGCTCACAATGGTAGCCGCATCTACCACGGTGGGTACACCGATGGCGATCACCGGAATTCCCAGGGCATCCTGCGTAATCGCATTTCTGTGATTTCCCACTCCTGAACCGGGATGAATTCCCGTGTTCGTGATCTGGATCGTCCGGTTCAGTCTCCTGGTGGAACGCGCCGCCAGCGCATCTATCACGATCACCACATCTGGCCTGGTTTTCTCCACCACTCCCTGGATGATCTCCCGGGTCTCCATGCCGGTCTTCGCCATAACGCCGGGTACCAGGGCGCTGACCATATGAATCCTCTTCCTGTCATAAGCAGCCTTCCCGAATTCCTTCATCATATGTCTGGTGATCACCAGATTATCCACCACATTGGGTCCTAAGGCGTCCGCCGTCACATCCCGGTTGCCCAGTCCCACCACCAGCACCGACAGTTCTTTCTCCAGTCCCGGGATCACCCTTTTCAGCTGCACGGCCAGCTCAGCGGATATCTCCTCATGATATTCCTCATCGGGCAGGATCATGGCCGGTGCTTCCAGTGTAATATAAGTTCCTATCGGTTTTCCCATGGCTCTGGCTCCGTTCATGGTTTCAATAACGACCCGGGTGATCCGTATTTCACTTTCTTCCCTGTATTCTTCCTCCACAGAAACGCCCCGGCATTCCCTGGCGCTTTCCTCCATGTTTTCCCGCACTTCCAGGGCCAGATCCGTTCTCACTCTAAAACTGCTCATAATTTTCCTCCTTCCTCCATACGGCAGCTGAATCGTTTGTTGCTCTGCTACTCTAATTATTTTCCAATTAATCTTCAATTATGTATTGACATACACCCTTTTTGCGGATAAAATAATATGCGTGTGTTTACATTAAGACGTTCGTGTCTCCGGCTTTAATGAAACATCTCATGCAACTGATGATTTTAAGAGGAGGTGTACATCGTGGCTAACATTAAATCTGCAAAGAAAAGAATTTTAGTGAACAGAACCAAAGCTGAAAGAAATAAAGCTATCAAGTCTGGTGTCAAAACAGCTATTAAGAAGGTGCATGCTGCTATCGAGGCAAACGATAAGGAAGCTGCCGCCAAGGCTTTAATTGCTGCTACATCCACAATTGACAAAGCTGCCAGCAAAGGTGTTTATCACAAAAACACTGTTTCCAGAAAAGTGTCACGTTTAGCGCAGGCTGTAAACAAGATGGCTTAATTTTGTTATGATAGAGAATAGATATATTTAAACCGGTCCAGAGTGAATGTGGACCGGTTTTTTTGTGTGCTCTGTGAATATTGGGTCGTACGACCAGAGGAAATGGCAGTATTGTGATATACAACGGCATAAAAGTGATATTTTCTCCACGCAGGCCGCCTTATAATATCCTTTGTAAATATTTCATCATGACGGGGCGGGATATCTTGTCTGCCTGCCCCGCCCCTTAAAAGGAGTCATGCGCAGAAAGCAGCGCAGAAATGAGGAAAAATGGAGTTAAACAGACAGACCGCGGAGCTGGCGCTGAAAGAAGCCTCAGAATCTAATCCGGGCGCATGGACAGACCATACCCGGTATGTAGCCAGGGCATGTAAAAATATTGCTCTGCACTGTAAAACGTTATCTGCCGATCAGGCTTATGTGTATGGGTTGTTACACGATATTGGACGTTATGCCGGAGTGAGTTCAGAAAAACATCTGATAGACGGTTATCGTTACTGTATGAAACGCGGATGGGAAAAAGCGGCACAGATCTGTATCTCTCATGCGTTTATGATACAGGATATTGACACTTCCATCGGTAAATTTGATGTAAGTGAGGATGATTACCTGTTTATGAAAGAGTTTGTCGCAAATGCCGTCTATGATGATTATGACCGCCTGGTACAGCTATGTGACGCTCTGGCCATGCCAACAGGTTTCTGCCTTCTGGAAAAAAGATTTGTAGACGTGACAATACGGTATGGCTTTCATCCGGCGACAATATCCAGGTGGAAAAAAGTGATAGAGATTAAAGAGATGTTTGAAACGCAGACCGGCTGTTCTGTCTATACCTTACTTCCGGGCGTCGTGGAAAACAGTTTTCGCTGAAATATAACGAGCTCAAACCTGTTGACAGGCAGCCGGACTCGTTGTAAAATTTATAAAAATATCAGGAAAAGCTATGAAGAGAAGAGTATGCAGTCAGATATGTTACAGAGAGCCTGATCCGGTGAAAGCAGGCACAGAAGGGGCTGCAGAAAATGGTCTCGGAGCTGCGTACCGAAGCTGACTTGCCAAGGCTACGACGGGTGCACCCGTTACAGTGATAGACTATCGGTGAATCATTTCTCACCTGTAGTTGATAAGGCTTATATCGTGAGGTATAGGTGAATTTAGGGTGGTAACACGAAGCAGCTGCTCTCGTCCCTGGAAATTTTTTCAGAGAGGAGGGCTTTTTTATTGCAGAAAATTTACCGGACATGACAGTGAACGATCAGATCATCTGTCATTTACAAAAGTTATCACTATAAAATTGGGAAATGAGGTGTAATATGAGAAATATTTTAATTGGAGGAGCGTGGCCATATGCAAATGGTTCACTGCACATAGGACACATTGCCGGCTTATTACCCGGAGATGTATTAGCCAGGTATCACAGGGAAATTGGAGACAATGTCTATTTTGTATCAGGAAGCGACTGTCACGGAACTCCTGTGGCAATCCGGGCAAGGCAGGAAAACAGGACGCCCCGGGAGGTCAGTGATTTTTATCATGAAGAATTTACAGAATGCTTCCATAAGTTAGGATTCAGCTACGATGTATATACCAAAACATCTGCGGATGAGCATAAGGATTTTGTAAGAGAGTTTCACAGGAAATTATACGAAAGTCCCTATGTCTATGAAAAGGAAGCGCCGCAGGCTTATTGTGAAAGCTGTAATACTTTTCTGGCCGACCGCTTTGTATCGGGAAAATGTCCAAAATGCGGAAACGATACCAGAGGCGATCAATGTGATTTCTGCGGCGCAGTTCTTGAACCGGAAACCCTTGGGTCGCCTGTATGCGCTGTATGTGGGAAATCTATAAGCTTTAAAAATGCAAAGCATTTATACATTGCCATTTCAAAGCTGCAGGCCGAATTGGAATCCCTCGTCGACAGTCATCCTGAATGGAGAAAAAATGCTGTCGCATTTACAAAGCGGTATATTAATGATGGATTAAGGGACCGGGCATTGACCAGGGATCTGGAGTGGGGAATCAGCGTTCCCAAAAAGGGCTATGAAAATAAGACCATTTATATCTGGGCGGAAAATGTATTAGGTTATTTGTCTGCAAGCAAAGTGGCTGCGCAGGCAAGAGGGGATGATTTTTCTGAATTATGGGGGGAAAATGCCAGGCATTATTATGTGCACGGAAAAGACAATATCCCTTTCCATACCATTATATTACCGGCACTTTTACTTGGAAACGGGCGGGGCTGGCATTTACCTGACCAGATCGTATCAAGTGAATATTTAACCCTGGAAGGCAAAAAAATATCTACCAGCCGGAATTATGCCATTTGGGTCAGAGAACTGCTGGATCATTATGAGGCAGACTCTATTCGATACTTTTTCATTGCAAACGGTCCCGAAAAAAAGGATGCGGACTTTTCCTGGAGAGAATATGTCCACAGTCACAATGGCGAGCTGCTTGGGGCATATGGAAATTTTGTAAACCGCTCGCTGACGTTTATCAAAAAGTACTGTCAGGGAGCCGTGCCGCAGGGAAATGACAATAACGATATCAATCGTAAGATCGATGACTTGTATGTAACGGTCGGAAGGCTCATTGAAAGCGGCTGCTTTAAGGATGCCATTCAGGAAATATTTGAATTTGTAAGAAGTGCAAATAAATTCTTCGATACAGAGCAGCCCTGGATCACACGAAATACCGACATAGCGGCCTGCCATAATACACTGTATCAGTGCGTCCAGATTATTGCAAATCTGGCAATATTGCTTTCGCCGTTTCTGCCGTTTTCATCAGAAAAGATCCTGAGCTGGCTTCCCATAACCGGCAAATGGGAACGACAGTCTGTCTCCGCCGGTTACTTACTGCCGGAAACAGAGATATTGTTTCAGAGGATTGATAAAAAAGTGATAGAACATGAAACAGAAAAATTAAGATCTGTTTTGTAGGGCTGAGCCTCCACAGGCGAAAACCGGCAGGTTGGAGTTCCGCTGAAACATTCTGAAGAAGGTTGTCAGCGGAACGATCTGTAAAATCTCTATAGTACCCGTTTACCAAATCATCTTCCGTAAGATGTAACACTTCCACTCATTTGTCGTTATCCAGCGTGATATATTCAGCCCAGTCAACAATGACCGTTTTTCGCTTATATTTCTGACAAAACCTCACAGTTCGCCTGCTTTGCAGCCCCGCTGCTCTTGTTCCCTGTTCTGCTAACCGGGATGATTGATTTTTTCACGTGAAATATACGATTTTATGCAAATCTTATCTCATATATAATACATACGCTTGCTTTCAGCATACAATAGTACTATAATAGTTACAACCAAAATGCGAAAGGAGAGATATCTATGGCACTGGCAACCTTAACCGCAAGAGTAGACGAAAAAGACAAGGCCAGCTTTGACACCTTCTGCTCCAATGTAGGCCTGAATACTTCTACCGCGATCAATCTTTTTGTGAAAGCAGTTTTACGCGAAAACCGTATCCCGTTTGAGATCGCCCAGACTACCGACCCCTTTTTCTCTGAGGCAAACATGGCCTATGTGAAGAAATCCGTCCAGGAGCTAAATGCTGGGAAAGGCACTGTCCATGAACTGATCGAGGCAGACGATGAGTGAAAAAATATGGTCAGACGATGCCTGGGAGGATTACCTCTACTGGCAGACACAGGATAAAAAAACATTAAAGCGGATCAACCAACTCATCCGGGATATCGAGCGGAACGGCTGCATGAAAGGAATTGGGAAGCCTGAACCCCTCTCCGGCGACCTGCAGGGCGAATACAGCCGCCGTATCAACGAAAAAGACCGCCTCGTCTATCACATGGAAAGTGGACGGCTCTACATCGCCCACTGCAGAGGCCACTATGGAGATAAATAACCCAAACCAATCCTCGTCCATATCCAAAATGTGTCTGCGCACTGCCTGCCACAGACTCGTCACGTGCTGAAAGAAGCGCAGAAATGAGGAAAAAGAGTTTTCCGATTTTCTTCAGTTTGGCGGTTTTCCGGATAATTTTAAAAAAGTAGAAGCGATCACCTCCGCCGGGACGGCCGCCACCTCTCCCTGAGGCGTTCCGCCGGTGAGCATTCCCAGATAATACCCGTATCCGTCGAAGACTCCGCTTCCCGACATACCGGGGACGGCGCTGCCTGTACCGTAGATCATTTCTCTTTCAAAGTCCTCCAGATACATGGAAAAGCTGATGATCTCTCCTTCTTCCATAACCGGATGATAAGGATCCGTCGCCATATCCACACCAAAATACGCTGTCCCTTCAGAGTCACCAGCACCGGAGCGTCCCGTTTCTTTGGCAGATGATCGGGAGGCTGCCGGCTCCCAAAGTCTCACATTCCGGAATCTGAGCAGCTCCTCCCAGGAAAAACTTTCCGTGGGAACACTCAGGAACCCCACATCTGCCTTTTCCGACATTCCAAGTACCGCTGCGGATTCCGCCCTGCCGCCAAAAAAGGTGACATAGCTCTCCTCATCCCAATACTGAAGTACATGACTGTTGGTCACAAGAATCATTTCGTCTTCCAGCATTCTGAAAATGCTGCCGCTCCCGTAATGCTCCCCAGCCTGAATACGTACACAGCTGCACAGTATATTTTCATAAGCCTTCCGGGTATCCTCCTTTGAAAGCACTGCGGTCTGTGCCAGGTTCAGGCCCGTGATGGCTTTATAATCTCCCTCAGGAGTTGTTGTCTGTATCAGGGGCGGAAGCGGCTGCTCTTCTGCGGCAGATACACAGATCATACTGCAGAAAAAAGCCGTAAGCACTGCCCCGAAATATAATTTCTTCTTCATATTCTATATTTTATAAAAGTCAGATACAAAATGCAGCATAAAGTGGCACCGTCTTTTTATATCTCCGTTTACATACCTTCCTGTCCCATTACATATCCCCTTCTTTTTTACGATATCTGCGGTTCAGCTTATTGTGGTACAAAATCACTCCCACGATACCGCCCAGCACTTCCGCCATGCACAAAACTGTCGCAGCAACTTCCCCAAAAGCTGCTCCTCCCGCAAAGCAAAGAAGGAATCCCGATCCATATAGAATCCACATAAGCCCATGCTTTTGGTTATACGCTTTCATATCCGTGATCTGATCCTTTTCCGGCGGTTTCTCTCCGCTCCAAAAGCCAACCGGCCTTTCGCTTCTGTATTGCACAATCCCCAGAATAATAAGGGGCGCCGCACTGATGAACAATATTACCGACACTATCACTGTTTCAGCGCTCATTTTACCGCCTCCTATCTCATATAGATACCTGCAAATTTCATATCCTCATCATATGTCAGCCGATAAGTAACGCTTGCATTTTCATAGGTAACCGTAATCTCCCCTACTGCAAAATGTCTGTTTTTCTGTACCAGTTCCACCATATACATCGACCCGAACAGCTTTCTCTCGCCCCAGTCGTCAGAGATCCCTCTTTTTACCTCCTCTATTGTCTCTGCATTCAGCAGCGACTTCATCTGAGGAACAGCGTTTTTTTGTAAAGCCGTGTAGTCTTCTGCATCTAACAGCTCTATGGTTTCTTTTATGGCAGATTCCACCTGTTCTCTGTGGAAATACCTGCTCTTCTCAATATCATAGGTTTTCGGAATCATCCAATAGGTAAGCAGGCTCAGAAAAACCAGCAGCACAAGAATAGAAATTACTGTTTTCAGCACTTTATTTCTGACATAACATTTTTGCTCTTTCTGCGAACGATTTTCGTTAAAACCGTCTGCAATTTCCCTGGCCGTTCCCATCTGCGAAATAATTTCTTCCAGACCTTCCCCCTGCTTCATCCGCATATGAATATCCGCCAGAAGCTGCTTTTTGATCTCCTTTTTCTTTTTCCCCGTGCATTTGATTTCTCTTCCGATAGCATTTACGTACTTTTCTGCATCCATTGCCTAATCCTCCATGATCTTTGATATACCATCTGAAATCCTTCTCCAGACAGCCTCTATTTCACCCAATGCTTTCTGCCCCGCTTCCGTAATCTCATAATATTTTCTCGGTACCTGCTTCCCCTCTGCTCCGCTCCATTTGCTTACCACCAGCTTATCATCTTCCAGCCGGTAAAGTATGGGATACAAGGTCCCTTCCTTGAGCAAAAATGTCTCTTCGCTCTTTTCCCTCATTTCCTGGATAATCTGATACCCATATTTTGCTTCCGTTTTCAACAGCCTCAGAACAAGCATGTCCAGAACGCCCTTCTTCATTTGTCTTTCATATTTATCATTCATGATCCGCCTCATATACTTTGTATTACAAAGTATATTATAAAACCAAAATTTGCTGTAGTCAACTGTCAGATTTGCAATCGAACAGGGAAAATATTTTCCATACACACCCCTGCGCATAAAAACAGAGCGCACAGACTGGTTTCTATACGCCCTATACGGTGTTTCTTCGCTTATTTCATTTCAATACCGGCAGAAATCATTTACCCAACAGATCACTATGTGACCCTGTTTTGAATTCTGCCGCATCTCATAATTTCAATACTGCCTGGCAAAACAGCTTTTCTGTCATATAAAATCACTCTCTCATTTGTTCCGCAGCAGGAAGCGTCTTCGTGAGAATACATGCGTAGGCAATTGTAATGACAAACAGGATCAGCTGAAAAAAGATGCGTTTTTCTATGGTTAACCCTGTTTCATCTGCGAATGCACTTGCTATGTTAATTGCAGAATGAGTCATTATGCAGGGAAGCAGACTCCCGCCGCGGTCAAACAGTACTACAAACAAAAACCCAATGGCAACCGCTCCGGTTACCTGAAACAGATTTTCGACAATTCCCGCGCCGCTCCCGTTTACCAGATTCAGCAAATGTCCCAGGCCAAATGTAACACTTGAAATGATAATCGCTGTCTTTGCGTCGTCTTTTGCAATCGCCCTGAAGAGAAAGCCTCTGAAAATCACTTCCTCCACAAATCCGACGCAAAGCATACAGGCTATGTAACAGCCTGTCCCTCCCAGTGAAAGGTTCAGCGCCGCACCATTCCAGAAATTCCTTGTGATCAGAATAGCAAGCGGCACATAATAGAGAAACCGCCGGGCAGATACAGACGGCTTACAAAGTCCATACCGCTTCAGCAATTTGTTCCGCCTGATAAATCGGAAAATAGCAGTTGCCTGCAGCATACAGAAAACAGCGCTTGCGGCATATTCCATTCCGATTATTTTATTTAATGGATTTGCCAGCGACTGCAGAGCACAATAAATTACAATCCAGATAATTGCAAAAGCCAGCTCGTTTTTCTCATATAGCTTTTTCATCCCGATCCTCCTTTAAAGGCTTTTCTTCTCCTGGAAGAATTTCCTCTCCTGGAAGATTTTCCTCCTGCATGGCTGCTACAGCGCCTGTATATACCCGCTTCAAATGCTTTTTTATAAGCGCTTCATCATATTCCAGCGAATTGTTGGCAATGATACTCGCATACCCATGAACAAACATGGCGAGTGTTACAAAGACTTCTTTTGTCTGCTCTGTGTTCCTGTTCATAGCTTCCTGCATGACAGAAATGACCGGTATAAGCTCCCTGGAATCTATCATTTCAAGCAGGCTGTTCTCAGCAGCAAAGCCCGACTGAAAGAGAAAACGAAACAAATGCGGCTCTGCAATCGCAAAGCGGATATAATTTAATCCGATTCCAAGCATTCCTTCTTCCTGTGGTTTTTGAATATTCATCAGATATTCCGTATGATACCTGTCCGCTTTTGCATAAACAGCTCTTTTCAATTCCTCTATCGTTGCAAAATGATACATGACAGGCTGTGTGGAGCAATTCAGCCTTTGGGATACTGTCCTTGCATTGATATTGTCCGCGCCTGTCCTGCGTGCAATATCAAAAGCGGCATCAATGACCATATCTTTTGTAATTCTGGCTTTCGGCGGCATTTTTCTTTTTATCCTTTTATATAATTATCGTTATATAACGTCAATTATATTTCATACCGCCTGCCTTGTCAAGTCATTATACCTTTTTCCATGTCACAGGTATCCATACCTCATACTGTGCGTTCTGCGGGTCCGGATTTAAGTAAACCTCAATATCAGGAGCATTGGCGTACTCATATCCGGATGTGGGCAGCCATTCTGTTACGATACGCCGCTCCAGTTCCTGTATCGACTGATTGGTTCCTGTTCCGGAAAAGATTGCCCATGTAGATGCGGGCACAACATATTCCTCAAATTCCCCGCCAGGCTTTGTACTTGCAACAGCAATGAAATATTTCCATTGCTCCTCATCATTGCAGACGCTCACACCCAGCAGTCCCATTAACGGTGTATCCATCATTCCCGCTAACTTTTGTACGGTCCCATTTACAGACATCTTCTGCCACATCTCGGGCACCACCATAAAATTGTTTTCGATTTCAATATCAAGCGGTGCAGATACGCCGATGATGCGGAAAGCTTCTTTTGTTTCTATTCTATAATCCATTTCTTCCGCTCCTTTTACAGCGATTCTAAACGTAATGGGAGAAAAAGATCTCACGGATACTCCCTCGTTTTTAACCGCTGAGGGCGCTATTCCATGAAAGGACTGAAACGCCCTGTTGAATGCAGTCGGAGAATGATAGCCGTATTTTTCCGCGATATCAATAATCCGTTCCGTTCCTTTCTGCAGATCCACTGCCGCCAATGACATTTTCCTCCTCCGGATATACTCCGCCAGAGTAATACCCGCCATATAAGTAAACATTCTCTGGTAATGATAGGCAGAGCAGCAGGCAATACGTCCAAGCTGTTCATAATCCATTTCCTCTGTCAGATGTTCCTCAATATAATTGACGCTCTGATTTAATCTTTCTACCCATTCCATAGTAATCCTCCTTCCGGAGCGTTTACGCGACAAGGGGCATTACTTTGCTGCCGCAAAGTCGCAAATCTCCAATTTGCGTCTGCCATCAGCGCTTATTTGTGACGCTCCTGCACAAATTTGTGCTTTGCTAACATTCCTTTGACTTTCTTATTATAAGTTCCCCATCTGTATTTTTCCTCTCTATCTTTGCACAAAAAAGAGAGATCTGAAATCAGGCAGGGAAGATTTTCTCCCCTGCTCAATCGAAAAAGCATTTGCCAATCCAATATCAGCAAATGCTTTTAAAAGTTTATCAAGCAGGACGATAAGCCGGGTTATGTCGTTGAATGATCATCTATCTTGGACTGTCGTCGCCGACAGCCTCCAGCGACCTACCTGAAAGCTCGCCGGGCCGGCTGCAGACGCTTTCTGTTTGGTCTTGCTTCGGATGGGGTTTACATGTGCCCTGCCCGTTACCGTGCAGGCGGTAGTCTCTTACGCTGCCTTTCCACCCTTACCAATCGAGTAGAGGAATGTACTTCTCCACTACTCGCGCGCGGCCCGCATGCTGCTTCAGCAGCAAACTTCCTTTTGCGGGCCTGCGCACAGGAAAAACAAACATACGTCTGTTTTTCCTGAAAAATCTGCTGTGGCAGATTTCGGCGGTTTATTTCTGTTGCACTGGCCTTGGAGTCGCCTCCACCGGACGTTATCCGGCATCCTGCCCTGTGAAGCCCGGACTTTCCTCAGCTGCCAAAAGCAGCCGCGATCATTTGTCCTACTTGATTTCTGTTAAGCAGACAGGGGAACTCTCGTCTTCCCTGCCCGCGCACCACATGCTGCGTCAGCAGCCATATGCACTCTGGGGATAAAGCGCTGCAGCTCCTCACACGTCGAAGCAGCTTCCTCCGATAAACTCTCTGCATATGGAATTGGCGGGTACATTTCTGCTGTCGATTCCCTGGAAATACTCAAGGAATTTGAGAAGCCTTTTTGCCTCGTAATATTCCGGCTCATCCTTCTCGATTCCAAACAGAAGCGGTTCCACATACTGTTTCAGCACCGCCAGCTCATAAATGAGCACAGAGTTGAACATCTCATCGGCGCTTTCCTGATAAGGAAAGATATAATTTTCCTCTCCTCTTCTCACAGAAGGCCACATTGCTATGGTACTTCTCGCGCTGTTTCCCCGGGTTCTTGCATCCCGGACGATCCTGCGGAGAAGACGTCCATCCGTGGTGGGAATCCTGTTGTGATCATCTATATTCAGGCTGGTAAGCGCGCTGATATAGATCTTAAACTTGCTTTCATCCGGCATGGAATAGGTAGTAGCCGGATTGAGTCCATGGATCCCTTCGATCACCAGCACATCCTCAGGTCCGAGCTTTTTGTAATTGCCATGGTATTCCCGCTTGCCCAGCTTAAAATTATACTGGGGAAGCTCTACCTCTTCGCCTGCAAGAAGCCTGTTCATATCGTCGTTAAACAGTTTCAGGTCAATTGCCTCAAGACATTCGTAATCGTATTCTCCCCTCTCGTCCCTGGGCGTATCCACTCTGTTGACAAAATAATTATCCAGGGCGATGGGATGGGGTTTCATTCCGCAGGCTCTGAGCTGAATGGAGAGCCTGTGGGAAAACGTAGTCTTTCCGGAAGAAGATGGTCCTGCAATCAATACGAATTTAACATTCTCCCTGTCTGCAATCTGCTTTGCAATCTCACCGATTCTTCTTTCCTGAAGCGCCTCCTGAACCAGAAGCATTTCGCCGATCTGTCCGTCACGAATGGTATTGTTCAGATCTCCCACAGAATCAATTTCCATCCGCTCCCCCCAGCTGGTAGATGCCATAAGGGTGCCAAAGAGCTTTTCTCTGGGCTGAAAATAGTCGATCTTGGAGGGATCCTCACTTCCCGGCAGAAGCAGAAGAATCCCTTCTTCATAGCCCATAAGGTCAAAATATTTCAGGTATCCTGTGCTGGGAAGCATATATCCGTAATAATAGTCGTAAAAGCCATCCAGACAATAGATATTGACAAAAGAGCTTCTTCTGTAGCGGAACAGCTTCTCCTTATCGTACATTTTATACTTGTGGAAAATCTCCATGGCCTCGTCCTTGGGGTAGGACTTTTTGGTGATGGGCAAATCCCCGGCCACCATCTCATTCATCCTTTTCCCAATCTGATCCACCTGCTGCTGTGTGAGCTTTTCCTCCATCCGGACACTGCAGTAGTATCCCTGACCAATGGCAAACTCTATTTTTACTTTACTGACCATTTCCCCCAGGACGTCATAAATGGCCTTGATCAGTATCATCAGCCCGGTCCGTACATACGTCTTATGTCCGATGGTATCGCGGATCGTCAAAAAGGAAAGTGTACAGTCTTTCTCCGCCTTTTTGATCAGTTCTCTTACCTTTCCGTTCTCCTTCACCAGCCCGATCATATCTTTATACTCCGGCTGGTATTCTTCTGCAATCTCTCTGTAAGTTGTTCCGGAAGGATATTGTTTCGGAACACCATCAATTGTAATCGTTACCATACATTCCTCCACCATTGTCATTTTTACTGCAGATCAGAGCCGCCTGCCTGAGGAAGCCGAGCTCTTCTTCGAGCTCCTTCAGCCGTCTGTCTGCTCCCGGGCTCCCGTCTTCCTTTTTCAGCTTTTCTATCAGGCTCTCTCTGCTCCCCTTCTCCTTTGCCAGATACTGAAGAAGCACCGGATGCTTTTCCCGAAGCAGGATTGGACCGAACCAGTCCTCCAGCATCTGCCGCCTGACGCCCTCCTGTCCGTCCGTCCTCTCTCCCGTCTTCCTCTCCCGGTCTCCTGCCGTCTCCCGGAGTACCGCCCCGGGCCGGGCCTTAATAACCGGATAAAATTTTCCTTCCTCCAGTACCATGTCTTCCTGCAGGATCCTGTATCCCGCATCTCTCAGAAATTTCCGGAAATAAGCGATCTCTGACTGCGGCTGAAGGATCAGCTCCCGGAAATCTCCGCTTTTGGACGGATCCTTCTCAAGGATCCTCTGCATCAGCCGTCCTCCCATTCCCGCACAGATCAGTGTCTCCGCCTCCCCTTTCCGGTAAGCGGTAAGTCCGTCAGAAAGACGCAGGGTTATGTACGTCTCAAGTCCTGCCCTGCGAATATGCTCTCCGGCCCGTTCAAGGGGGCCCTTTCTGATATCCATGGCAAGCACGCCGGGCGAAATTTTCTGCTGGATCAGATAGATGGGGATATAACCATGATCGCAGCCCACATCACAGACCCGCTTTCCCTGACTTACCATATCAGCCACTGCCTTCATTCTGGCAGATAAGCGCACTTTTCCTCTCATCAGTCCAGGTAATCCTTTAATTTTCTGCTCCTGCTGGGATGCCGGAGTTTTCTTAACGCCTTTGCCTCGATCTGGCGGATTCTCTCTCTCGTCACGTTAAATTCTTTTCCCACCTCCTCCAGGGTTCTGGCACGGCCATCATCTAATCCAAAACGAAGGCGGAGCACCTTCTGCTCCCTCTCCGTAAGGGTCCCGAGCACCTCCACCAGCTGCTCCTTCAGCAGGGTAAAAGCTGCGGCGTCAGCAGGAACCGGCACGTTATCATCCTGGATAAAGTCCCCCAGATGAGAATCCTCTTCCTCACCGATAGGCGTTTCCAGAGAAACCGGCTCCTGGGATATTTTCAGGATTTCCCGGACCCGCTCCACAGGCAGATTCATTTCTTCCGCGATTTCCTCCGGCGTAGGTTCGCGTCCCAGCTCCTGGAGAAGCTGTCTGCTGACACGGATCAGTTTGTTGATGGTTTCCACCATATGGACAGGGATCCGTATGGTTCTCGCCTGGTCTGCAATCGCTCTCGTGATTGCCTGACGAATCCACCAGGTAGCATAAGTGGAAAACTTATATCCCTTACGGTAATCAAACTTTTCCACTGCCTTGATCAATCCCAGATTTCCTTCCTGGATCAGATCCAGAAACAGCATCCCGCGTCCTACATATCGTTTGGCAATACTCACCACCAGACGTAAGTTTGCCTCCGCCAGACGTTTCTTTGCCTCATCCCCGGCAGCAAGATCTGCTTTCAGAGCGTTTATCTCATTCGCATACTCTTCCTCCTCTGCAGGGTCCGCCTCCACCGCTTTCTTTTCCAGAAGAGCAATTTTTTCCCTGGCTACAATGCCCACTTCCATCTTCTGAGCGAGATCGATCTCTTCCTCCGCTGTAAGAAGCGGAACCTTCCCGATCTCTTTTAAATACATTCTCACCGGATCCTCAATGCTGATCCCATCGGGAACAGAAAGGTCGATGTTCTCCACATCCACCTCGTCCTCCTCGGTCAGGATGATCTCCTCCTCATCCACCTCGTCTTCTTCGGTAATACGCAGGACGTCCACACTGTTCTGCTCAAGGCTTTCCAGTATTTTATCAAACTGTTCTTCTCCCAATGGAATATCAGCAAAATAGTCGACTATTTCCTGATATTCCAAAACGTTCTTTTTCTTCCTGGCAATGGCCAGAAGTCCTGCCAACTTCTCGTCAAACTTTGCCTGTGTGTTTTCTTCCATTCCGGTTTTCCGTCCTTCCTAATATTTATAAGCACCGCAACCGTTCAGAGCCGGCTGAACAGTTACTAAACATTACCATTATTGGCCTTAATCCAGCGAAATATGCGTTTTGCTAAGTTCTTCCAGCGCTTTTTTGCCCTCTATTACCCTGCTTAGCGCAGACAGATCGTTTCCCAGCCCCGCGCTCAGAGATTCAAGACTGTTTCGCTTCACCGTCACAAGAATATCATGAAATGCTTTTTCCTGCTCTGCTTTTGTCTGCAGCTGTATCAATTTCGTATGAAAAACACCGGCGGCCTCCCGCTGTTCATCCTCCTGCGTAAAAAGGCTGATCAGCGCTGCCGGATTTAACTCCTCTCTTTCCAGTTCCCCAAAAAGTCCTTCCGCGATCTTTCGGTAGAGCTCATCCGTGAAATCATCCGGAGAGATATATTTTTTTATTTTCTTATATACCGCCGGTTCCTCCACCAGCCAGGTAAGCAGGAGCTTCTGCGCCTTCTTTCTGCCTTCGTCAGGAGCGCTTTTTTCCCGGATACCCGATTTTGGCCGCACCGGCGGCGCTGCAAATCCGGTTTTTGCCGCATAGGAACGAACCAGCTTCCGGAGATTTTCAAAGCCTATATGATATTTATCCGCCACTGCTTCGATATAGTTTTCACGCTCCACTTCCTCCGAAAAGCCGCACAGCCTCCGGGCAATTTCACGGTGAAAGAGTGTTTTGGATTCCGGATCGCTCAGATCATACTCCCTCTGCAGCATTCTGATCTCAAAGAAAAAGCTGTTCTCCGCCTGCCTGATCCTTTCCTCAAAGGCAGCCTGTCCCCGGTTTTTCAGAAATTCATCCGGATCCTTGTATGGTTCCAGATTTAATACCTTTCCGCTAAGGCCTGCCTCCTTCAAAATCCCAATGGCGCGAAGGGCAGCCTTCACGCCCGCGCCATCGCTGTCATAGGCCAGAATCACCTCCTGCGCATAACGTCTGAGCAGATTGGCCTGTCCTTCCGTAAATGCGGTTCCCAGAGAGGCTGCCGCCTGTGTAAAACCTGCCTGATGCATGGAAATCACATCCATATATCCTTCGCACAGGATGATATTGCCTTTTCTGGATGTCCGGGCAAAATTCAGCCCGTAAAGATTCCTGCTCTTGTCAAAAATCTGGGTTTCCGGAGAATTCAGATATTTGGGTTTCGCATCTCCCATGACGCGTCCTCCAAAGCCTATCACCCGGTGATTGCTGTCCTGAATGGGGAACATGACCCTGTTCCAGAATTTATCATGAATTCCGTGCTTTTCATCAAAAGCGGCAAGCCCTGCCTCCTGAATCAGACGGTCCTCATACCCCTTTCTTTTTAAGTAAACGGTAAGATCATCCCCTGTCATGTTTGCAAAGCCAAGGCCGAACCGGTGAATGGTCTCATCCGACAGCTCTCTTTTTTTGAGATACTGATAGCCTGCCTGTCCACTCTTTCCCCGGAGCTGGTAATAAAAATATTTTGCCGCTTCTTTGTTGATCTCCAGAAGCTTTGCTCTTTTATTGTCCTTCTCCCTTGCTTCCCTGCTGTCCGTCTCCTCCGGCAGGCTTACCCCCGCCCGCTGTGCCAGGGCCTTGATGGCTTCCTGAAAGGAATAGTTCTCATATTCCATGAGAAAGGTAAATACATTTCCCCCCGCCCCGCATCCAAAGCAATAAAAGATCTGCTTACCCGGAGATACGGAAAAGGATGGGGATTTCTCACTGTGGAAAGGACACAGGCCGAAGTAATTGTTTCCCTTCCTCTGCATCTTCACATATCCTGATATGACTTCCACAATATCGTTTTTCGCCCGTATCTCTTCCACTAATTCATCAGGATAATACATCGTAAATCTCCCACGCTTTGTATAGGAAACGACATTAATCGTTTCCGTTCACAGTACCTCTTTTTACCCGTTCCACGACCTGGGAATATAGATTTCCTCATACTTGGCTATGGCAAAGCGGTCCGTCATGGAACCTATATAATCGCACACAACTCTCTCTTTCGCTTCCCCCGTCTCCGCCAGCTTTTGAAAGTCCTTTGGCAGAAGATCGAAATGCCTGCAGTAATATTGATACAGCGTCTGTATCAGCGTCTGAGCCTTTTTCTCCTCTCTTTTGGCTTCCTGATTCTGATAGACCCTTTCAAACATAAACTGCCGCAGTTTCTTTAACGCCTCCGCCACCGGCTCCGACATCCGGATTTCATCCTTACCATAACTGGTGCTGACCAGATCATGGATAAAGTGATCCAGTCTCTCTCCCGTGGTATGTCCGATCACTTCACAGATCTCCTCCGGTACGTCTGATTCCTTCAGGATTCCTGCCCGGAGGGAATCGTCCATGTCGTGATGAATATAAGCGATCTTATCTGAAAAACGGACGATTTTTCCCTCTAAGGTAGCCGGCATCCCCCTGGTCTGATGATTCACGATACCATTACGTACCTCCCACGTAAGATTCAGTCCTGCTCCGCTCTTTTCCAGAAGATCCACCACCCTTACGCTCTGTCTGCTGTGGCTGAATCCGTAAGGACAGACCTCATTTAAAGCCCTCTCTCCTGAGTGGCCAAAGGGCGTATGGCCCAGGTCGTGTCCCAGCGCAATGGCTTCCACCAGATCCTCATTCATCCGAAGCGCCTTGGCTATGGTCCTGGCATTCTGGGATACTTCAAGGGTATGCGTCATCCTGGTCCGGTAATGATCCCCTCTGGGAGATAAAAAAACCTGCGTTTTATCTTTCAGGCGCCTGAAAGACTTGGAGTGGAGGATCCTGTCTCTGTCTCTCTGATAGACAGGACGGATATCGCAGGGCTCCTCCTGCTTGAGACGCCCCCTGGAATCCCTGCTATGGGCAGCATAGGGACTTAAATATTCCATTTCAAGCTGTTCCAGATTTTCTCGTATGTTCATCTATTGACTCCCGGAGATATCTCCTTGTCTTTCTATTTATAATATTCGGTATAAAACAGGAAAATCCTTTTTGGATTTCAAGATTTGTCATCATAATCTTCTGTAAGGAAAACACTTCTTTCTTTTTGTCTCACAGAATGTACTCTCCTGTGAGACAAAGAACAGGCGAAGCATCCGTCCGCCTGCTGCGACATATGCTCCGCCATCCTGCTTGTCTGATATCCGTCTTTTTCTGTCCTGAAGGACCTGCTGTTATCGTCTCATCCATGCTCCATTGGTAAAATCCGGAATGGCTACCGGCTGGCCGCCCATTGCAATAGACTGCTCTGTCAGCGGTGTAATGCACATCCAGGCCGCCATATCATACACGTCCACAGGCGCTTCGGAGCCTGTCTGAATAAATTTGACAAAATCACAGAAGGTCAGCCAGTCCATACCGTCGTGTCCCTCTTTCACTCCTTCTTCTATATATTTCTTCCAGACCGGGTGTTCGTATTTATCCCGATACTCCTCCACATTATTCCAGTGTTTACTCCATGTGAAATGATCCTCTGCATGTTCCTCGCCCTCAATGAACAGAGATTTGTTATCTTCCATATACATGCCCTTCGTTCCCTGAACGGTAAATCCTCTGGAATAGTACCTGGGGAGAGTGGTATCCAGGGTAAGAAGAATGGTTTCTCCGTTGGCACAGGTTATAATGGTATTGACCACATCCGCCTGGTTAAAATCCACGTTATTTAACACCTGATCTTCCGGCTTTTTATCCCTGATATATTCTTTCAGCCCTGCAGCCTTCGACGCAACCGAAGTAAGCGTCAGCATCCGGTTTCCTCTGTTGATATGAAGGATCCTGGCAATAGGCCCCAGTTCATGGGTGGGATAGTTTTCCGCATTTCTGTGAATATAATTTTCCAGACGGTAATGACGGTTCTCTTTTCCAAATGCAACCTCTTCGCGCAGGTCATGCTTATAGCCGCCTTCACAGTGCACAACCGTTCCCAGAACACCCTGTTCCGCCATGTTCAAAACCATCATTTCGTCACGGCCATAGACACAATTCTCCATCATCATTACCGGTACGCCTGTTTTCTCATATGTTTCCACCAGCTTCCAGCATTCCCGTACTGAATAGGCGCCGCCCACTTCACATCCCACGGGTTTACCGGCTTCCATTGCTTCTATACACAGATCAACATGATGTTCCCATGATGTACAGAGAATAACGGCATCCACCTCCGGCATTGCCAGAACATCTCTGTAATCAGTGGTAACGGCAGGTCTTTTCTTTCCACTCTTTTCGATAATGTCCGCCGCTTTTTCGCAACGGTCGCTGTAGCTGTCGCATACCACCGCAAACTCTACATCCGGATGCTGTACGAAAACCATTTCCAGTAGTCCGCTTCCTCTTGCTCCCAGCCCAATCATTCCAACATGAATTTTATCCTTCATTTTTTTACACCATTTCTGCGCTGCTTTTGTGCATAACGAGTTTGTGGCAAGCAACGCGCAGACACAAATCTCGTGATTGAAAACTTTAATTTTCAACCTTATATCCTCTTATTCAGCAATATTTCCAACTGTGCGGTTGCAATCCAATGACCTGTCTGCATGCCATTTATGGAGATGCAGACGGGGCGTCCAACCGCACAGTTAGTAATATTTTAACCTTTAATTCCTGACATGGCAACCCCTTCTATAAACTGCTTCTGGAAAATCGCAAACATAATCAGCAATGGAAGAACCGCCATTACAGCCCCTGCCATCATCGTAGGGTAATCCGTGGCATATTGCCCCTGCATAAAAGACAAACCTGCAGAAAGCGTCATTTTTTCCGTGGAAGTATTTACAATCAGCGGCCACATCAGGTCATTCCACGCAAAGCGCAGCGTTAAAATCCCCAATGCCACCAGACCGGAACTGATCAGCGGAAGCATGATCCGTGAGTAAATCATAAAATGGTTACATCCATCCAGCCTTGCCGCATCCTCCAGCTCATTCGGAAGCGCCATAAAAAACTGACGCAAAAGAAAAGTACCGAATGCACTGAACAGGTTGGGAATGAATAATGCCGGAATGGTATTTAAAAGTCCCATGTTCTGAATAATCAGATACTGCGGAAGGATGAAGAACGACGAGGGTACCATAAGTACTGCCAGAAGGCCCGCAAAGATCACATTCCTTCCCGGAAACATGATTCTCCCAAACGCATACGCTGCCATGGAGCACAGAAACAGCTGCATCGCCACAGTTACAACGGCGGAAATAATCGTATTGAGATACATCCTTGCAAAAGGTATCTTGGTAAACACATTTGCATAATTTTCAAACCGCAAAACTTCCGGAAAGATCTGAGGCGGAACCCTGACAGCCTCAGTCTGTCCCTTCAGAGAGGTCAGTATCATCCATAGAAAGGGCAAAACGGTAATCAGGATTCCCACGCACAAGATTACATATACCACACAATATCCCCATTTCAATTTCTTTTTTTTCATGATCCTGCCTCCTATTCGTAATTGACCCATTTATTCTGCATCTTCATCTGGAAGGCAGTAATCACCATGATAATGACAAACAGAAATACTGCCAGCGCGGACGCATATCCCTTCTTGGAATACTCAAAGGCATTCCGGTAGAAGTAAACCACCATACTCTGAGTCGATTCCATTGCAATGCTGTTTTTGTTGATCATCATATAGATCGTATCAAACGTCTGGAAGGTACTGATCAGCGTTGTAATCATTACAAAAAACAGAGTCGGCGTAACCAGCGGCAATGTAATATTTCTGAACTGAGCGATCCCGTTTGCGCCGTCAATCGATGCCGCCTCATAATACGACCTGGAAATTCCCTGAATGCCCGCCAGCAGAATGATCATATTATATCCCACCGAGCTCCATATGGAGACCACGCTTATGGAGATCAGCGCCGTCCGGGTATCGCTCAGAAACTGCACGGATTCCATTCCCAGCAGATTCAGAATATAATTCAGAATTCCATAGTCTCCGTTATACATCCAGCGCCAGATCATGGCAATGGCTGCTCCCATGGTGACTGCCGGTATAAAATAAATGACCCTGAAAAACGACCGTCCTCTGATTCCCATATTCAAAAAGCTTGCAAGAATCAAGGAAATGATCAGAATTGCCGGTACAATAATCAACACATATTTGACTGTATTGCCCAGCGACTGCCACATGACAGGATCCTGAAACATTTTCTGATAGTTCGCCAGCCCTACCCATTTTCTTTTGTTAAATGCCCCCACATCATGGAAGCTGTCAAAAAACACCTTAAATACCGGGTAAAAATAAAAAACTCCCAATCCCAAAGCCAGAGGTGCGATCATACCATATCCCCATGCATATTCTTTCGCATGGCTTTTTTTCTTTCCTGTTTTCATCCGCAACGCCTCCTTTTCTTCAAAAATACCGCACTGTTTTCTCAGCCAGTCTGTTGCAGCAAATACCGGACTTTTGTAATAAATGGGGATGCAGCTCTGCATCCCCATCCCTGCTACTCATTTGCAAGTACTTCATTCATCTGCACTGCCAGGTTATCGCAGGCTTCTTTTACACTTATTTCCAGATTAAAAGCTTTCTTTAAGTTGTCAGCCTGATACTGTTCCCACTCTGCTGTGTTGGCAGATGCCGGGTAGGCATAGGAATATTCCTCAGATGACTTAATAAAGGACTGTAAATTATAAGCGGAGTTCTTCTCAACCCATCCTGCTGCCGTACCCTTCAGAGCCGGGATCGCCGCTCCTGTCTCCGCCGACAGCTCATTTGCTCTCTGACCGGCCAGGAATTCCACCCACTTCCATGCTGCCTCCGGGTATTTCGTATCCTTAAAGATACAGTTTCCCAGTCCATGAATAACGGTAGCCTTCTTTCCATTAATAGACGGCAGTTCCACCACATCGATCTGATCCTTCAGATCCGAATCCAGAACCTGAGCCAGAACCCAGGAACCGCCCCAGTACATAGCCAGACGTCCTGACAGGAACTGAACATTTGCCGCCGTCTCCACCAGAGAAGCGGCACTGGGAGACACGCCTGCTTCCTGAAGATCGATCCAGCACTGTACGCCGGCCTGTGTTTCCGGCTTGTCATAACCCGAAGACTTTTTATCCGCCGAAATCACTTCTCCTCCCGATGCAAAAATCGTATTATAAATTCCCACCTGGGTATCGTAGGGAGCGCCTATCCCGTATATACTGCCATCCGCCTTGGTCAGCTGCTTTGCAATATCCACCATATCTTCCCATGTCCAGTCGTCTGTGGGATAAGGCACGCCGGCATCGTCAAAAATCTGTTTGTTATACCAGACTCCCACCGTATCGAAATCTTTGGGGAGCGCATATTGCTTTCCGTCAATGTTGTACAGATTTACCAGTCCTTCCGGATAATTTGACTTATCCAGCTCCGAATCCGCCAGCAGATCATCGATAGGCATCAGAATATCTCCCTGCGCATATTTGGTGATGTTCGGTCCGTTCATCCAGAATACATCTGCAATACTTCCGCCGGTTGCTCCCGCTTCCAGTTTGGTCCAGTATTCATCCCACACATTCGGTTCCAGTGTAATCTTAATATTCGGATAAATCTTGTTAAATTCTTCCACGCACTTTTCCAGATAACTCTGCTGCGCCGCATCCCAGAATGCATAACGGACTTCTCCGGAAATTGTCTCATCCCCTCCGCTTTCCGCTTCAGATGCAGCCGCCTCATCTCCTCCTGATGCTTCTTCGGAAGTTGTCTCAGAAGCGCTGCTTTCTGTTTCCGCCGGGGCCGTATCTCCTCCCGACGTCTTGTCAGAGCTGCCGCATCCTGCCAGGCTTCCCACTGCCATTGCTACAGTCAGGCCAATTGCCAGTAACCGTTTCTTTGTCATTTTAATACCTCCCATTCTTGAATTCCTGTTGATGTAAAAGCTGTTTTTATCATAATCAATTCCTTTGTTATCGTCTATCGACGCTGTTTACCGAAAACTTGTAATATATTTTATTCCTGCCGGGTCAATACAAAAAGCGACAAAATAAAACCAACTTTTTCCGGTTTCTTTGTCGCTTTTGTCAAATATTAACCTTTTTCTTGTCATTTGTTTACTTTGTTCAGTTTGTCCAGGAATTTTTCCAGGGAAAGCTCTCCTTCCAAAAAGCCTTCTATATTTGTGTCATATTCTGCGATCCATGCACTGCTCCAGCGGTTCACCGGAATTTCTCTGAATGTATCCGCCCCCATTACCACCTGATAAGCCCGATAAAGATCCGGCCTCTCTCCGTACACCTCCTTCAGATCCACCTTTGGGTTAGAAGGGACCTGTCCGGTCTCCATGAGAATTCGCTTTTGTACCGTCTCACTCAGCATATATTTCAAAAAACGGATACATGCCTGTTTTTTCTTTTCATCTCCCGAATTTCCCACCAGGTATCCCGTACATGCCGACAACATCCCTACGCCTTTGCCATCCTCCGAGGGAAACAGGGCATATCCGGCTTTCAGATTCGAATGAAGCATCTGCTCTCCCCACACTCCGTTAACGCAGATGGCCGAGTGGCCGATGTTAAAGCTTCTCACTTTATCACGGAACGAATAATTTTCATCCTCCACGCTTGCCAGAAGTCCTATCTTTTGAAGCGTTTGCAGTGCCTCCGCCAGATTTTGGTCTTCTCCGTTTCCCTGCGCGTCTTTTTCCGGATCCATAATGGCATCCAGCAGGTACAGACAGGTTTCCGGGTCCAGATGGATAGGCACTGTGGATAGTTTTTCCTTTTCGGCCCACTGCCCGATCTTCTGGCAGCAGTCAAGAAATTCCTCCCAGGTGGCCGGCTCTTTCCTGATTCCCGCATTGCGGAAAATCTCTTCGTTATACCAGTACCCGCTTACCAGCAGCACATCCGAAACCGTATACAGCTCCCCTTTTTCATTGGTCCACCGCTCGAATATGACAGGAGAGATGGAATCCATCAGTTCCTGGTCCTCCTGGATATAAGGCATCAGATTCAACGCATATCCGTTATGGACCATAAAGGAATACAGATCATCCCTCCCTTTTCCTCCGGTAAAGATCAGATCCGGCACCTTTCCCACTGCCAGCATGTCCCGGGCCTTTTCAATCACTCCTTCCAGAGAGGGCATGGAAATCATATTCAGCCTGACGTCCGGATTTTCCTTTTCGAAATCCTGATAGATCTGCCGCATCACCTGATTATCCTTTTCCGTGGTTCCCCAGCCGTGCAGCAATGTGATCTCTGTCATTTTTTCTTCTTTCTCCGCTCCGCAGCCAAAACCACATATACAAAAAGCGATCAGTATCGCTATCCTCCATCTTCTTTTCATTTTTTCCCTCATTTCTGCGCTTCTTTCTGCACATGACGAGTTTGCGGCAGGCAGCGCGCAGACACAAATCTTTTTCCTCCTGCACATCGCAGGCAGCGCTTGCGATACTGCCGCCTATTAACTGTCCATGCTTTATTTCCAAACTTCCTCTTCCTGATCCTGCAGTGTTCTTTCATACTCCCTGGGCGCATGTCCCGTATATCGTTTGAACATCTTGGAAAAATAAGCTGTGTCTTCCACGCCTACCAGCTCCGCAATTTCCCATATCTTCTTTTTTCCCTCTGACATATATCTCTTTGCCTCTTCCATCTTTCTCCGGTTAATGACATTAAACAGATTTTCTCCCGTTTTCTGCTTATAGATCCTGCTGAGATAGCTTCTGTTTACATAGACTGCATCGGCGACATCATCCAGCGTAAGTTTTCTTGTATAATTCTTTTCTACAAAAGCATCCACTCTGCTTACCAGATCCTCTTCGTTTTTCCTCCCGCTGTTTATCTTTTCAGCCACAGACAACATACAGCTGTTCAGCCAGTCCACCAGAGCACTGATACTGGAGCTTCTGAAAATACGGGCATCCCCCTCTTCCGTTTCCACATCCAGAATCTCTTCGTCTTTCCAGCCAAACTCTCTGCATATTCTGCGGCATTCTGTGAGAATCATCAGACATCCTCTTCGGATCTGAATATCCGAAAAATTCCGTATGCCGGCGGCAAAATCAGTGGTCTCCCGGACAAGCTTTTCCTGATCTCCCTGCTCCATAGATGCGATCATCCTGCTGATAATTGCAACAATTTCTTCTCTGGATAAATGCGCTTCTCTGTCGATCAGAACCAGATTCAGTTCTTTCTCATTACAATCCAGAAAATGGGTGCACAAATAATTCACCACCTCGCTGTAGGCACTGCTGACTTTGTCTATCCCCTCATATATTCTGCCGATGGTGACCATCAGATTCCCGCCTTCGCCATCCAGAAGGTTATGGCAGACGGATCTTAATTCTACTTCTTTGTTTTCCTTCATTGATACCAGTACAACATATTCCATTACGCTGACAGCAAGTATCCGGATCATCCAGTCGCCGAACGTTTTTTGAATCTTTTCTTCCATCTGTTCGATCAGGGCTTCTCTGTTTTCTCCTTCCCCCAGATGCCCTTTGATCACAATCAGGCAAAAACTGCTAAACTGTTCCTCAAACCAGCGATAAACACTCTTTTTGCTCTCCTCCAGAGGATCCAGATATTCTGATTCATACAGCAAAAGGCGGAGCATATCCTTTTCTTCATTTTTATTTTCATGAGTCTGCTCCAGGTACTCCCGCATTTTAAGCAGCGCCTCCGGAAGCTCCTCCAGTACATTCCTTTTCATGACATAGCTTTTCACCTGATAATCAATCGCCCGCTTTGCATACTGAAATTCTGAATATGCTGTCAGCAAAATAACTGCAATCTCCGGCCACTCTTCACTGATCCTCTTTGCCGCTTCCAGTCCGTCCATGATTGGCATGCGAATGTCCAATATGACCAGATCCGGCTGCAGCTCCGGAATATGATCCAGCAGCTCTTTCCCGTTTTTGTACCATCCCTCCAGTATATATCCCAGTTTCTCCCACGGAATCAGTTCCCGGAGCCCCTCCCTTACAAAGGGCTCGTCATCCGCCAGTAATACCTTCCACATAATTGCTCTTTCTCCTTTACCGCCTCTCTCTTTATGTGCTGTTCTCCATGATAAACGGAAGCAGCAATTCAATATGAGTCCCCTTTCCCGGCTCACTTTTGATCCTCATTCCATAAGATTTTCCATACAGATTCTGTACCAGACGCTGGATATTCATAATCCCCACACGGGGATGTCCGCCTTCTTCTTTCAACTGAAGATTCCATTTTTCAGTATCAAATCCCACTCCATCGTCTTCCACCAGTATCCACAGTTTCCTGTCCTGTCCTGCTTCAGTACCGGATGACTTTTCCTGGACAGAGCGGATTTCCACACGGATGTATCCTTCCTCTCCTTTGGGTTCCAGCCCGTGAATCATTGCATTTTCAACCAACGGCTCTATACTGAGCCTGGGAATCCTGCACTTTTTAAGTTCCTCAGATTCCCAGATAATATCATATCTGACCATGTCCCGGAAACGCTGTCCCTGAAGGTAAAGATAAAATCCTACAATTTCCATCTCATCTGCAAGCGGAATTTCAATCTCCCCCTTCCGGAAAATTTTCCCCTGCATCAGTCCCGAAAACGCCGTAACCATCTGATACAGTTCTTCGTCTTTGTTTCTCTTCATCCGCATACTGATCATGGCCAGCACATTAAACATAAAATGCGGGTTCATCTGCGCCTGCAGATACTGGATCCTGGCCTTACTGGCCAGTATCTGATTCTCATATACTTCTTTAATCAGCTGATTGATTTTCCGGGTCATTTCATTAAAGGAATCGCTGATCTCCCGGAATTCCCGGATTCTGTATTCCTCCAGACTGGTTTCAAAATCACCTGTTCCCACTTGCTTGATCCGCTGGGCAATATTTTCCAGCGGTCTGGTCATCCGGACAGAGAAAAACAGGACAGCCCCCATCACCACCAGAAAAGACACCATAAAAATCACCCAGCACATCGCCAGCATCGGCCTGATAGACAAATACAGCATTCCTTTTGGAATCATCATATAAGAGGTCAGACCAAAGCTGCCCGCCTTCTGTCTGTAAAAATAACTTTTCCCCCCGCAGGTAATCATGCCTTCACTCTCTCTCATTTCCGCAACATCAAGTCCGGGAACAGCGCTGCCTCCCACTTCTTTTCCTGCATTATCTACCAGCAGCCAGTAATAGGTCTTATACTTTTCCAGCTGCGCAAAAAGTCTGTCAAAACTTTCTTTTTCTATGGCGGCGGCACAATAGCCGATCACCTCCATATCGGTATCATAAAGCGCAAAACACAGATCCATAAAATTTCCATGCTGGCGATAATAAAAAATCTGATCCTGATTCCCATAGCTTGCCAGGCAGTCCTGAACATATTGATCCATGGATGCGCGCGCTGACATACTTTCCGGATAAAAGTGTGTCCCTACAAACCGCATATCTTTATTAAATACATAAAAATCCCGTACTACCGGATAGGTTTCAGCTACCATGTTTCTCTCCGAAAACAGATTAACCCCCTGCTCCAGCTGATAAAGAATCTCTTCTTTATCTCCTTCGTTATTCTGAAAGAAATCCAGCATCACTTCATTTTTTCTGAGATAGGATACGGCTTCCTCGAGAAATTGCAGCCTGGCGGTAAATTGCCTCTGAACACTCTGCATGTAGAAATCCATGTTCTCCTTTTCCTGACGGGATGTTTCCTGAAACACAATTACAGTAAAAATAAGCCCCAGAATACAGATTGCAATAATATTTGATCCTATGATCATCCGAAGCAGCTCAAAACACAGGGTCTTTTCTTTCTTTTTCATAAAGTATCCTTTCCGCAGACGTCATGCTGTCACAGGACCTTCTCTGATTTTATGAAAATCCTATCTCTTTTGGGATGCATTTGTTCCCCGGACATGCTATGATCATTTTATACGATTTTCAGGGAGTGAAAAATAAATGAACGAACAGACACTGATCCATTTTATTCATGAATTATGCCTCCACGCCGGAGAAGACCAGACCTTTGCAGACACCTTTTGGGAAAAGCTCAGAGAGGATGAAGAAATCCTTCAGGAATTCATCTACTACATAACCCACAGCAGCTTTTCCTGTAAGGCCAAAGTGGAAGGTTACACTGTCGTTGACATCATGGTCTGGCAGATGGACCATTTCAAAGCCCGCCTGGACCGTGATAACACCGGCACCCGCCAGAATGGGGACCGGATGCTCCTGTTAGCCTTCGATACCCTCCTGAACATGCGTCTGGACCCCCGCCCCTACATTCAAAAGCTTCAAAACGAAACCGGCACTGACTATCCGGACAAATACTGAATATTTTCTTCCTTAAAAATGCAGCCGTCTCTGTACTGCCTCACGCAGCCGTCTTCTTGAGAGCACTGTGACCAGGAGTACCACGATCACGCCGCATACGGTAAGCACTACGGCGGACCAGACAATCCGAAGAGGATCGCCAAAATAATGCCTGATCAGGAGCTCGATCCCCACGCACAGGAAAGCGGTCTCCGCAAAAAAGTAAAGAGCGGTTGTGATATAGGAAACCGGGAAGGAGCGCAAAAGCAGTGTAAAAATCTCCACCAGTATGGTCACCAGCGCCACGATCGGGAGGGCAAGTCTCATAAACCACTCGTCGGAAGAAGTGTTGAAGGTGATCATGTACAGATAAAGCCCTACTGCCGCACCGTCAAACAAAAGGGAAATATAAATCGGCAGTTTGGTATAAATCACCGCCGGTATGGCAAGCACAAATAAAATCAGACAGGCTCCGATGATAAACAAAGACCAGAGCGAGCCGGAAAATGTAAAAATATTCAAAAGGAGACAGCTTAAAGAGGTCGCTCCCAGGACGATACAGATCAGAATGGTAAGATCTGTCTTCTTTACCACGTCCACCTGTCCCCGCGCTTTCGGGTAGGGGGAGGTTACTCTTTGTTTGTAAAGCTCCTTCGGATTGATCACAGGGGTATTACAGAGAGGGCATTCCGTCAGGGAAGGCTCCAGCTCCACCCCGCAGTTTACGCAATATGACATATCTGACTCCTTTTACTGTTACGAAATTTTTTCACGGTTGCTTTCAATGGTCACATGAATCCCGTCCTTCACCAGCTTTCTGAAGAAAAAACGTTCTACGTCCGTCTCCATGATATTGCTGGCAAAGTTTATCGTCAACTTATCTTCAAAACTGATAATGGCACAGTTGGTTCGGGAGGAGAATGGCTGTCCCATATAAATATCAAACCGGTCAATGTAAGGCTTCATATCATCCGGAACCCTGAGCGCGCCCATGTTTGTCAGTCCCGCGGAGGAATTTTTGTCCTGTACACGGGTATAAAACATTCTCACCACAAAATCCTTGATAAACAGCGGCACTACCCGGATCAGGGGATTTCGCTGGGTATTGGCGTTGGTGGTGATATCTCCTTTCAGAAACTTCTCACTGATAAAATAGCGCATATAGTTGTGAACCTGAAGTACAATTTCCTCAAAGGTATACTCACCCAGCCTGGGATCGATCACCGGATATACCATAGTAATAAAATTCCGCAGCGTTTTGGAAGGAAAAAAGCGCCGCAGATTTACGGGCATGGCTATCTTCACCGGTCTCAGCTTCCAATGCCATTCCGACTGCTGCTTCTGCAAAAGCGCATATAAAAGAACCGCATTCAGATACTCCGTGATTGTGGCATGGTATTTTTTTGCCACCTCCATCACTTCCTTCACCGACATGATGCCATCGACTACATTAAACGTATAGAAGGGCTCCTTTGTCCCCCTGACACGGTAGGTCTTTTCTCCCGGACGGGCGGGACTCACCTGCGCGTTGGCATAGCGCATGTACGCATCCTCCAGCTCCCCGGGATCCGGCGCTTCGTCCACATCCTTAACAAACCATCCGTTGGAGATCTCATGGCCCAGAAGCCGCAGATAGACCGCAGTGATGGTCTGAAGTACGCACATTCCTCCGGTGCCATCCCCCAGACAATGATGGGCTTCCAATGAAATCCTGCGGTCATGATAATACACGCGCAGCAAATACCGGTTTCCCGCTTTAAAAGGCATGGGCATGCAAAAATTGCGGATATCCTCCTGGACAAAAGGGCCCGGACGGTTATTGGGCTCCAGATACCGCCAGAACAGTCCCTTACGAATCGCTGTTTTATATGTTGGAAAACGGGTAAGCGCAATATCCACCGCCTGCTGCAGAATCTCCGGATCAACAGCCTGCTTTAAGACCACCGACAGCCGGTAAACAGAAGAAAAATCCCTGCGCTGCAGGGTGGGATAAACAATAGCGGACAAATCCAGCTTATACCATATCTTTGATTCCCGTCTGATGCTCCGGCCTTTTTGCTTTTTCACACTCTGTTCCTCGACTTTAATAAAATATAATTTAGTATACCACAAAAACAGCATGATGTGTTAAAATGAACGCGAATAAATTTTTCTGTAACGATTCAGCCGGGTCTGCGCATTTGCCGCGCAGATCCCGCAGCCTTATAGATCCACAGGAGGAATGATCTCATGAGTTCCAGAAAATTAGTTTCCCTGAAACCCTCGGCAGAAACGGTTAATCAGAATATGATGGGACTGATCCGAAAAGTCCACGGCATGATCGAAAAACCTGATATCGAAAAACATCGTCAGTCTCAGGATCATGTAGGGGCTCTTCTGGGCAGCTCCAGAGATTTTCTCATACGAAATGCAAAAATAGACGATATGGACGGAGAATGGGTCTCTGTAAACCGGGCCCATATGAAGAAATATGTGATCCTCTATTGCCACGGCGGCGGTTATTCCACCGGCAGCAGTCTCTATGCCAGAACCCTCACCACCAAGCTTGCCGCCAGCACCTCCATGGATGTGCTCAGCTTTGACTATCGTCTGGCACCGGAACATCCCTATCCGGCTGCCATAGAGGATGCCATGAAAGCCTGGAATTACCTGATGCTTCTGGGATATGGTGCCAGAGATGTGATCGTAGCCGGAGATTCTGCGGGCGGTAATCTGGCACTGTCTCTGGTGCTTCATTTAAAAGACCAGGAGCGGATTCTGCCCAGAGGGCTGGTACTGATGTCACCCTGGACGGATCTGACCTCTTCCGGTGAAAGCCATGTGTCCAATGCGGAGGTGGATCCTATCCTGGACGCTCCCTATATTGAAGAGATGATCTCCAATTATACCCGCCAGAAAGCTGCCGCGGCAACGGAAGAAGAGAGAAAGGAAGGGATCCCTGCGCCGGCAGACCTTGCAGATCCCTTTGTCTCTCCCCTTTTCGGAGATTTCTCAGGTTTTCCGCCCACCTATATCCAGGCCGGTGAAAATGAAATCCTGCTCTCCGATTCTACCCGCCTCCACGCTAAAATGGTAGAGGAAAATGTATCTGTAAAACTGGATATCTTTAAAGGCATGTGGCACGTATTCCAGATGTCGCCTCTCAAAATCTCTCACGATGCCATGGATAAAAACGCGGAATTTATTTACGATATCTGCCGGTAAACGGGAATTTACTGCAGCCGGAATTTCATAACGATTTAGCCTCCGGCTTCATAGCTGCAAAATCCGGTCAAATATCCTTATGTGGGCCTGCGCATAAAAAGTTTTACACATCATTTTTTAGACAAAAATTTCAATTGTCTGTTATAATGTAATGTCAGGAGGAAATTTTATGAGCGAAAAAATACTAGTTGTTGATGACGAAAAAGAAATTACTGATTTGATTTCCCTTTACTTACAAAATGAAAACTATACGGTCTACTCTTTTTATGACTCTCTGGAGGCATGCAAAAAGATAGAAACAGCAGAGCTTGATCTGGCCATACTGGATGTGATGATGCCCAAGATGGACGGCTTTGCTCTGTGCCAGAAGATCCGGGAAACCCACAATTATCCGATTATTATGCTGACTGCCAAGGATGATGAGATGGACAAGATCACAGGTCTTACTCTGGGCGCCGACGACTACATTACCAAACCCTTCCGGCCTCTGGAGCTGATCGCAAGGGTGAAGGCCCAGCTCCGGCGCTACAAAAAATACAACGCAGTTTCTCCTGCAGATGAATCTCATATTATCACACACGGCGGGCTTATGCTCAACAATCTCACCCATGAGTGCACATTAGATGAAAAACCGCTCTCCCTTACACCGACAGAATTCACAATCCTTTATGTTCTCTGTCAGCAGAAGGGGCGGGTGATCAGTGCAGAAGAGCTTTTCCACTCTGTGTGGGGAGAAGAATATTTCAGCAAGAGTAACAATACCATCACGGTGCATATCAGGCATCTGCGCGAGAAAATGAACGATTCTTTTGAAGACCCCAAGTATATCAAAACAGTCTGGGGGTGCGGATACAAAATTGAAGGTTAAGGACAAAGTCAAATTCATGCTGTTTTTGAGTCTCTCTCTGCTTCTTGCAGTAGGGATTGGTTTTGGTGTCTACTATCTAGCGGACGTGATTTTTAACGGCTCTGTCCTGGACTGGCTGGCGGAACACTATTTTTACCTTGAAACCTACTTCGATCCGGTATCCGGGAAATCCAGTACCATCTACCGCCCTGACTGGCCGAAAATCAAGGGACTTTTCCTGACGCTGTTTTTTGTGATCCTTGTGATTTTTGCACTTTCCGTCTATCCGATATCCTACTTTCACGCCAAAAAACAGGTGAAAAAATCCATCTCAGCCACCGGACGGATGCTTCATACCTACATGCATCACGATCTCGATTCCACGGATGTATTTCCTGCCGCTTATGCAGAAATCGCCGCCCAGGTGGTACAGATCAAATCCGCCATGCAGCGTCATGAGCAGGCTATGAGAGATGAAACCGACCGCAGGAATGATCTGATCACTTATCTTGCCCACGACCTGAAAACACCTCTGACTTCTATTATCGGGTATCTGGATCTTTTGGAGGAAGCCGCCGATATGCCTTCCGATCAGCGGCAGAAATATATCCATGTCACACTGGAAAAAGCTCTGCGGCTGGAAAAACTCATCAATGAATTCTTTGAAATTACAAGATACAACCTTCAGCAGATCATTCTGGAAAAGGAGACCATCGACCTCTCCTTTATGCTGATGCAGCTTACAGATGAGTTTTATCCTCTGCTTTCCGCTCACGGAAACACCGTGGAACTCCAGGCCGAGGAGGAGCTGAATGTGTATGGAGACTCCGTGAAACTGGCAAGAGTGTTCAACAATATTCTGAAAAATGCCATTTCCTACAGCTATCCCAATACTCCCATCAAAGTCTATGCCGGTAAACGGGAAAAAGATATTTTCATCTGCTTTATCAATCAGGGAAAAACCATCCCCGCCGAAAAGCTCAATACCATCTTTGAAAAATTCTTTCGTCTGGACGAAGCCCGGAGCACCAATACCGGCGGCGCCGGCCTCGGACTTGCCATTGCAAAGGAGATCGTTACCCTTCACGGCGGCCTCATAAGCGCCTCCAGCGAAAATGAAATGACCACCTTCAGCGTTTCGCTTCCGTTATATTAACCGGGAAGGGGCGATTTTCTTCCTGCCCGCCGCACGGGGCGCACGTTGCGTCAGCAACAACTTCACCTGTGCGCCCTGCGCATAAAATCGAGCAGGGGAATGTACTTCTCCCTGCTCGTTATTTTTTATATTCTGACTGCTCTTACCTGAAATACGCTACTCCGGACTCAAATATTTTCAGATCCTGTTCCCCGTAAATATTGATGGCTACTCCTTTACCGCGTCTCTCTGCATGTGCCATTTTTCCGAATACTCTTCCATCCGGAGAGGTGATTCCTTCAATCGCTTCATAGGATCCATTGATATTCCATTCTTCATCCATGGAAACATTCCCTTCCGGATCGGCATACTGGGTAGCCACCTGCCCGTTTGCAAACAGCTTTTCGATCCACTCCCCGGACGCCACAAACCGCCCCTCGCCATGGGACGCTGCAGACACATACGTCTCACCGGCCCTTGCCATGCGCAGCCAGGGGGATTTGTCTGACACAACTTTCGTATAAACCATGCGGGAAATATGCCGGTTAATGGTATTAAAGGTCAGTGTGGGCGAATCCTCCTTCTGTCCAGTGATCTCTCCATATGGCACCAGTCCCAGCTTGATCAGCGCCTGGAATCCATTACAGATACCAAGGATCAGTCCATCCCTTTCCTTCAGAAGACGCATCAGCGCTTCCCTGATATGAGCGTTGCGGAATGCCGTCGCAAAGAACTTTGCGCTTCCATCCGGCTCGTCTCCTGCCGAGAAGCCGCCCGGGAACATCACGATCTGAGCCCTGTCGATCTCCTTCTCAAAAACAGCCACCGACTGCCTGATATCCTCCGCCGACTGATTCCGGAACACCTTCGTTACCACATCAGCTCCCGCTCTTGTGAACGCCTTCTCAGAATCATACTCACAGTTGGTTCCCGGAAATACGGGAATAAAGACATTCGGCCTTGCAACTTTATGTCTGCACACATAAATGTTATCCGCCCGGTAAACCTCTGATTTAACAGGTTCTCCGCCTTCCTCTGCCCTGGTGGGGAACACCCTTTCCAGCCTGGATTTCCATGCCGCAAGCGCCTCCTCCATGGTTACATGCACCTCTTTGTAGGTAAAGAGACCATCTTTTCTGACCTCGCCAGCCTTACGGAAGTTCAATTCCTTTATTTCACTCTCGCTGCTTTCAAGAAGAGCAAGCGCGTCCTTCTTACTCATCTCAAGCACCAGATCCCCCAGACCGTTCTCAAACAGCTCCCCGGGACGCAGCTCGTCGCAGAAGCTTACGCCCAGCTGGTTTCCGAAGGCCATCTTGCTCACTCCCGCCAGAAGTCCGGCGCTCTCCATCGCATAAGCCGCCTTCACCAGCCCCTTCCGCATCAGCTTTGTGATAAAGCGGTAGGTCTGCATCACATGATCATAAACCGGTATATCATATTCATCTTTGTCAAACCAGAACTGAAGCAGATAATCTCCCGCCTCTTTCAGCTCCGGCGTTATGATATTTTTCAGTTCGGCCACATCCACTGCAAAGGAAACCAGCGTGGGAGGGACGTCAATTTCATTAAAGGTTCCCGACATACTGTCCTTGCCGCCGATAGAAGGAAGCCCATACCCGATCTGGGCGTCATAGGCCCCCAGAAGGGCGGCAAAAGGCTGACTCCACTTTTCCGGCTGCTCTGTCATGCGCCGGAAATATTCCTGGAAGGTAAAGCGGATCTTTTCAAAGTCGCCGCCCGCCGCCACGATCTTTGCCATGGACTGGGTTACGGCATAGACCGCTCCATGATAGGGGCTCCAGGAAGAAAGATATGGATCGAAGCCATAGCTCATCATGGTAACGGTATCTGTTTTTCCTTCCAGTACCGGCAGCTTCGCCACCATAGTCTGGACTTCCGTCAGCTGATATTTTCCACCGTAGGGCATGACTACGCTGCCTGCGCCGATGGAAGAGTCAAACATCTCTACCAGCCCTTTCTGGGAACATACATTCAGATCCTGCAGCCCCGTAAGCCACGCGCCTTTGATATCTCCCTTCTTCAGAGCCTCCTCTACCCCCGGAATGGCTGTCTTCTTCAGATAATTATTCTGCTGATCGGGAATATCCACCCGTACATCTGTCTCCTGGCGCGCGCCGTTGGTGTCCAGGAAAGCCCTGGAGATATTCACGATCTCCTTCCCCCTCCATTTCAGTATCAGACGGGGTTCTTCGGTGACCACTGCAACCGGTACCGCCTCAAGATTTTCCTCCTGCGCATATTTCAAAAACCGTTCCACTTCTCCCGGATCCACCACCACTGCCATTCTCTCCTGAGACTCGGAAATAGCAAGCTCTGTGCCGTCCAGTCCTGCATATTTTTTCGGTACTTTGTCAAGATCTACCACAAGCCCATCCGCCAGCTCGCCGATCGCCACTGAGACGCCGCCCGCTCCGAAATCGTTACATTTCCTGATCATCCGTGAGACCTCGCCTCTGCGGAACAGTCTCTGGATCTTGCGTTCCGTGGGAGCATTGCCCTTCTGCACCTCGGCTCCGCAGGTCTCTATAGAGCTTTCCGTATGCACCTTGGAGGACCCGGTTGCACCGCCGCATCCATCGCGCCCGGTCCTGCCGCCCAGAAGAATGATCACATCGCCGGGGTCCGAGGTTCCTCTGACCACATTTTTCCTGGGAGCCGCGCCCATCACGGCGCCGATCTCCATACGCTTTGCCACATAATCCGGATGGTAAATTTCCTTCACATAACCGGTTGCAAGCCCGATCTGATTCCCGTAAGAGGAATAGCCGTCCGCCGCGCCCTTTACCAGCTTTTTCTGGGAAAGTTTGCCTTTCAGCGTTTCCGAAACAGGCCGTGTGGGATCCGCCGCACCTGTGATCCTCATCGCCTGATATACATAGCCTCTTCCCGACAGAGGATCTCTGATCGCGCCTCCCAGACAGGTAGCCGCCCCTCCGAAGGGTTCTATTTCCGTAGGATGATTGTGCGTTTCATTTTTAAAGAATACCAGCCACTCTTCCGTGACAGGTCCGTCTCCATAGTCCATTTCCACAGGAACCACCACGGAACAGGCATTGATCTCATCCGATTCTTCCATGTCCGCAAGCTTTCCATCCCGTTTGAGTTTGCGCATGGCCATCAGCGCCAGGTCCATCAGACAGACATATTTATCCTCTCTGCCTGCAAAAATCTCATTTCTGGTATCCAGATAACTCTGATATGTCATTTCAAGCGGCGCTTTGTAATATCCCTCTTTGAATTCAATATTTTTAAGCTCCGTGGAAAAGGTGGTGTGACGGCAATGATCCGACCAGTAAGTATCCAGCACCCGGATCTCCGTCATGGTAGGGTCTCTGTGCTCCTGCTGCCTGTAATAATTCTGAATATGGAGAAAATCCTTAAAGGTCATGGCAAGCGAAAGCGATTCATACAATTTCTGAAGCTCCTGCTGCGGTAAATCCTGAAAGCCATCAAATACTGCCACATCGGCAGGTTCCTCATAATCCGTTATCAGGGTATCCGGCTTCTCCAGACCCGTTTCCCTGGAATCCACAGGATTGATACAATATGCCCTGATCTTTTCAAACTCCTCATCGGAGATCTCTCCGCTGATCAGATAAGTAACCGCCGTTTTGATCACAGGCTCCTCATCTTCCTTTAAAAACCGGATACACTGCATGGCGGAATCCGCCCGCTGGTCAAACTGTCCCGGAAGAAATTCCACTCCGAACACCCTGGTATCTTCCGGAATATCTATCACTTCCCTGTAAAGCAAATCTACCGGCGGCTCTGAAAAAACGCTCTGCAGAGCCTGCTCGAATATTTCTTCCGAAATATTCTCCACATCGTACCGGATCAGCACCCGTACCTGCCGGATCCCTGTGATCCCCAGATAACTGCCGATCTCTTCTTTTAATTCCTTTGCCTTTACCGCAAAGGGTGTTTTCTTTTCTACATAAATGCGTTTTACATTTCCCATTGTGAAATCACTTTCCCTCCGTTTGTCACATAACAGGCTTCTTTTTCCTTCTATTCCTCATACACCAGTCCCTGCATTACATACAAGATCTCTCTGTCCACTGCCGCCTCCGGAATCTTTCTTGTCTGAGAGGCAATCTTCAGCCCTTCCAGCACATACATGATATTCCTGGCGGCTCCTCTCGGATCCTCACAATAAAACTCACCGCTCTCCATGCCTGCGCGGATCAGCTTCTCAAGCACACGCACCGCAGTATCGAACTGACGCTTCATCAGATTCTCTCCGGGCGGTACCTGATTCTCAAAAAAATACTCATAAATAGCAATATTCAGAGAAGGTTCTCTGGAAAGCAGCTCTCTTTTCTGCTCCTTTAAAAACAACGCAAGGATGTCAGATGGCGCTGCCTGCTCGGGAATACTCCCGGCAAATACGTCATCTGCATCCTCCTGCTCTAATTTGAGAACCTCCTCGAACAGCTCTCTGGTATTCTGAAAATAAAGGTAAAGCCCCCCGCGGCTAATCTCACAGGCTTCCACAATATCCTTCATGGTTACCTGCTTATACCCTTTTTCTGCAAATACCTTTCTGGCTGTCTCTATAATATGCTTTTTCTTCTGTGCCGCCTTGTCGCTCATGCCGCTGCTCCTGCATTCGGGATCCTTCTGTTTTTACTTTGAAAGTATCGAACACTTACGGCAGGTCTGCGCACTTGCTGCGCTGACCGTACAGCGCCAAAATGCCTGCTTTTGGCATTTTATGCGCATCCCCCTAAGGTTCAAAGTAACCCCCTTTCATTCATGGTGGTATCTGCAATACCGATATGGGGGTTACTATGTATGAATCATATCATGATTTTTTTATTCTGTAAACTCATTCGCTTTACGATTCAAGATCTGCCCCAGTGTCTGATATAACTTCTCCACATCTACCGGTTTGGACAAATGTCCGTTCATTCCACACTCTACCGATTTCTTCAGATCATCATCAAACGCATTGGCCGACATGGCCACAATGGGAATGGTATGGCAGTCCTCCCGCTCCATACTCCGGATCGCCCGCGTTGCCGCCAGACCATCCATCACCGGCATCATGATATCCATCAGAATCACATCATACGTTCCGGGCGGCCTGCTCTTTACCCGTTCCACGGCTTCGGCTCCATTATATACACAGTCCACTTCAAAGCCCCGCTCTTCCAGAAGGCACTGCGCAATCTCCGAATTCAGTTCGTTATCCTCCACAACAAGCACACGGCACCCTTCAAATGAAACCTCTTCCACTGAGACTTCCGTCTCTGTGTCTTCCCCGAGATTGATTGCAATCAGGAAACGGAACGTACTGCCTTCTCCCGGCTTGCTTTCGATCTGGATATTACTTCCCATTAGCTGCACCAGACGGCTGCTGATTGACAGCCCCAGTCCCGTCCCCTGCTGCTTCGACGGATTCGAAGATGCCTGCTCAAAAGAGCGGAACACTCTTTCCTGGTCTTCTTCCGCAATTCCGATCCCCGTATCGGATACGGCAAAGCAAACCCTTGCCTGCTCATTGTCTCCTTCAAGCTCTTCTATTGAGAGGATAACCTTTCCCCTTACAGGCGTAAATTTCACTGCATTTCCAAGCAGATTAATCAGCACCTGGCTTATCCGCATCCGGTCCGCCAGAAACCACTTATGGTTGATCCGGATGTCCCTGATGAAATCAATCTGTTTGGTCTCCGCCTGCGGCGCAATCAGCTCTCCAATGGTATCCAGCATTTCGTACATATTGAAATTGCAGGGCTCCAGCTTCATCTTTCCGCTTTCAATTTTGGACATATCCAGAATATCATTAATCAATCCCAGCAGATATTGGGAAGAGGACTGTATTTTTTGCAGGCAGTCCACGACCCGCTCCCTGCTCTGATCCTGCTGCAGGGCAATCGCCGTCATACCGATGATGCCGTTCATCGGTGTGCGGATCTCATGGCTCATACGGGATAAAAACTCAGATTTCGCCTTGCTTGCAATATCGGACTGCTGTTGGTTTATCTGGCTTTCCACTACCCGGCCAAGCTCTGCAAGCTCCTGATATTTCTCCAGGTCCTCCAACAGTTCCGGCAAAATGCCAAGAATACAGATATTTCCCATATAGTTCCCGCTGTCATACATGGGCAGGACGACGCCGCAGTCTCCTCTCTCTATGGACAAAAAGCGCCGGATGATGTCTCTGCCGCCCTCTTTTGCTGAGACATAGCGAACCTCCTTCCGACCCAGCCACCGGTAGAACTCTTCTTTTTCCTCTTCCTTATATTTCCTCACGGTTTCTGCAGAAGTACTCCCGTCCCTGTGCCACTGGCAGCTTAAATAGTTTGAATTAAAATCCGGGCGCAGCAAAGATATCAGTACGCCTTCCGCCCGGTAAAACCTGCCTATCTTACGGCACATAAGCATCATCTGGGCAGCGAATTCATCCCCCTTGCTAAACAGGTTTAACGCAACGGACACCAGCCCGATCTCCGCTCCGTAACCTGCGGAGTGGATATCCCTGCCATGCAGCGCGGGCAGCGTTTCCCGCTTATCCTCCGGAATATCCCGGTAGAAATTATCGATCCCCTTATCATCAGAAAATGCAATCCTGCGCGCCAGCCTGGCCCTGCAGATTAACTCTTCTGTATCCAGTCCTGCCTCTGCGCAGGCAAAACCTGCATAAGTGTCTATGCCAAAGAGCTCCGAATCAAAACATGCCGTAATCGTTGCAGACAGTTCCCTCACCAGACGTCCGGCCTCCTCTTTTGTATAACCGCCCAGCCAGAGGACAAATTCATCCGCATTTAAGCGGAATGCCAGAGGCTGTAAGCGTGTTTCACCGCCGGATTTCTCACAGCAGCCTTTTATCAGGCTTCCAATCTCCTCCAATATCATATCTGAAAAGACGATACCGCATTTCGTGCCGGACTCCTTCAGCCCATCAAAAAACAGGTTTGCCATAACGCCTTCCGGTGAGATGCTCCGCCATTCCCTTACATACTTCATTCCGGCACTGAAAATATAGAGTCCCGTCACACTGTCCGTTTCGTTTTCACGAAGCTGTCTGGCTTCTTTTTCTTTCTGCTCCTGAATATTCCGGATGCTCCCCACCAGCTTCCGCTTTCTGCCGTCTGTATCATAAACTGTGTTTCCCGTAAGCGCAACCCACCTGAAATCCGTGTCCTCCGGCCACTTTAACCGGAACTCTGCATACACCCTGTCGTCCTGGCCACACATAGCGGCTACGGCGCCTGACCGGTCCGCTTCATAAATAGAATCAGGGTTGATAAAGCCGCCCCCGTAATCCCTGCACTGCCACTGGCCGCTCATCGTTTTGTGATTCACAATATCCAGCACACGGCTTTCCAGATCATAGGCAAAAAAGATATCATTGGAAGACTCCAGAGCAACCCGGTACCGTTCTTTTTCTTCCAGTAAAATATTTTCCGCTTCTTTCTGTCTGTTTGTCAGATCCCTGACCACATCATACAGAGCATCTATTTCAAATATATTGGAATGCCTGTAATCTGAAAGACCTGCCCTTCCTCTGCTGATGCACTCCATTAACTGCCCTACCGGCTTCGTCAGGTATCTCACCAGAAAATAAATGCCAAGCACGCCGAATCCCAGACCGCAAAGAACCGCCGCAACCACCCAGAGATAAAGACGGCGGCTCATCCCGAACAAGTCGTCTTCCGTATCCAGTCCCAAAAGCGCCCATTCCGTATGCTCATAGGGCACATTGTTACTGTACAGCTTCAGCGGACAGACCACCGCATAAATTCCCTGTCCGTTCTGCTTCACGGAAACCACTTCTGACAGACTGCTGTATGCCGTTTCTTTCAGGGAAAACGTATCTCCGGCAGAATGTACCGTATTCGAGAGAAGTCCCTCGCCAAGCAGCGGCCTGTAGCTGTTATCCGTCTCCTTCACAGCCAGCATATAGCCCGACTGGCTGGCGGCATTTAATTCTTTGGCCGGCAGATAGCTGCGCAGAACCTTTGAAGAAATCTCCACTCCCAGCACTCCGTAAACGGTTCCTTCATACCGGAGCGGCAGAGAGTATGTAATCATTTCATAAGAACCGGCCGCTCCCTTTTCCAGAGAAAACGGCAGCGACCAATACCCCAGATCCTTTGTGGCTGCATCCGCATATTCTCTTCCTGCCCTCCACGGTTCATAGAACGAATATTCGGTGCTGTCCTTCCCTTCCCCTGCCATATGGAATCTGGTCGTCCAGTTGGTATCAAGCGGTATGTCAAACTGTCTTGAAAGATTCTTACTTCCGCGTTCCAAAAGCAGATCGGAATAATTGGCAGGACTTTTAGCCGGGTCGGAATCCCGGACAAAAAAGCCCTCATATTCACATGCCTCCTCCGGCTCTTCCCCGGTAAACATAAAGAAAATCCCTGTAGTGGAGCTGTTTTGAAGCACGGCAAGACAATCCGGAAAAACCTGTTCCATAAACCTGTTTTTTTGCTCTCCCGAAGCCAGAAGTTCCTGAAGCTCTATGTCCTGCCTGTCCAAAAACTGCTGCAGTGCCTCTGTCATGGCAAATTCCTGCTCATAAATGGAGGCCCAGCGCTGGTTCATATCGTTTTGCAGGATGACTTTTCTGTTCTCCACTAACCGGCTCATCATGCTTCCCGAATATTCCTGCAGAGTCCCGGCAATTTGCTTTACCACCAAAGTACCGATGGTAATCATGCTCTGTATCAGCATAATGACAATTAAAGGAATCAGAAACATCCTGAATATGGTTGTTTTTTTCCTTCTTTGACGTTTGCTTTCCATAGTTATCCCTGCTCACCGACCGCCGCGTTTAATGCGTCGCAAAACGCCGCATACCAGTTTTCAAAAGCTTCCTCCGACACAAAGGGCGCGGAAACTTCCTCCGGATCCTGCCCTTCTTCTATCCCCTTTTCTACGATTTCCCTGTCCTGTACGGCCTTGTCCGCAAGATGGTACTCAAGTACCTTTCTGGCAGCAGAACCGTTCCGGAAGCTCTTATTGGTGTACAGGGACGTCTGCTCCATTTCCCCAAATACTGAGGTCAGGCAGTCATATGTCTTCGGCGCTACCTCAAGCTGCTTTTCCGCAATCACCTGATCCAGTTTTTCTATGCTGTTTGCCTCCTTTAAAACCGGAAGATAGCCGGACACACTTCCAAACTGCAGATTTTTGTCCGCCTGCGTAAACCATTTTAAAAACTCCACAGCTGCGTATTCCCGCTTCTCATCCGACTTACTGACCACCATACCGGCTCCCTGCTGTACTGCGCAGCGCTGTCCGCCCTCAAATACCGGCGCCTCCAGTATGATATAGTCGATATCGTAAGTGCCGTCGTCCTGTTCCACCTGATCCGGGAAGTACATGGCGGAAGTGGTGGATCCCGTATAAGCAAGAAGATCCCCTGTTTTGACATCATCAGAGCGAAACGAGCCGTAAGCCCCGAAATATCCCTTCACCATCGGCACATAGTAGTTTTCCCACAGCCGGCGCAGTTCTTCTTTGGGGACATTTAAGGTCATTTTTCCGTTCTCTACCTGAAAAATCTCCACGCCCAGCTGCTGCATACCGATAATAAAATAATTTGCCATTGCATCTCTGCCGTAAAACGCCTGTCCATCCCCCGGAACATCAGGGGTTTGGGCATCCGTCCATTCATAGTAAGCCTTCGACACGGCGGCAACGCCCTCTATGGTTGCCAGATCCTCCAACGACGCCCCTGTTTCTTCTGCAAAAGGCTCCCAGTCCGTTTTGTTAATCATCATAATCTCCGTGGATTTTGCCACCGGAAAAATCCGAAGCGTACCATCGTCCGCTATACGGCCTTCCTCTATGTAGGAATCCACATACTGTTCCAGTTCTTCCTCACTGAAGTACTCTGACAGATTTGCAAGCGCGCCTGACTGTTCGATTTCGTAAGCGGTATCCGCATAGGAAGAAAAGATATCCGGCATGGAATCCGCCCCTACATCGCCGTTAATGGAAGCCCTTACGGCAGTTTCCAGATCGGAAACTGAGCCCTGGCTGAAGCTCTCCACATAAATCCCCATTTCTCTGCCCGCGGTATCGTTAAATTCTTCTACCAGCGCATCAAACGCCGACTGCTGGGAACCGTTATAATAGTGCCACACTGTCAATGTCACCGGATTTTTGGGATCTAACGGACTGCGGCCGCCGCATCCTGCCAGAACAAACGTCAATACAGTTAATATGCATATGCTTCTTATTCTTTTACCTGAAGACTTCATTTCCTTTCCCTCCCTGATTTTGGTATATACAACTGTAACATACCGTTTTCCGCGTGTCAATGAAGCATGGGCGGACTAAGAAAGCGTATATTCTGTCAAAAGTAAATCCGGCTCCTCGCCGAAGGCGAACTCTAATAGCCGGATTCAGTAACTGTGAAGCCGAAGGCTGAATCGTTACAGCCTTTCTTTTATTTTAAGATACAGCTCCTCCACCCCCTGCAATTCAGAAATATTCCCCACGTGCTGCTTTACTATATCGCCGCCAAAGGGATGAAGCAGAAGTCCATCCAGACACAGCCGCGCCAGCTTCTCTCTGCGGTAATCTCCAAAATATCCTCTTAAAAGCGTCCTGTCAAAATCAAATAACTCCGCTGCAATAAGGGCCTCCTCATATACCTTCGGTGCAAGAAGGGCATCCGCGAAATCAATGATATACAGTTTCCCGTCCTTTCCCAGAATCAGATTGTCTCCATTGATATCCCCATGAACAAACACAGACTCCCCCCAGTCATAGTCCCTTACATATGTCATCCGTTCCTGTTTAAACGGATCCGGAAAGGGATCCCAGCATCCGTTCCGGTTGGAATCCCTGATCACATCAATCTGATTGAACCGCTTACACGGCACGTTCATCCTGTCCGTGATACGCCGCAGCTCTTCTGCGAGATATTTTTTCTCTTTCTCCGGCATGCCTCTGACCGCATCCGAAAACTGCACGCCTTCAATGTATTCCATGACAAGATATCCAAACTCGTATCTGTCCCGGATCACCCCCTGCGCCGTCACTTCCGGGCAGTTTACGCCCACTGAATCCGCAAATTTCATGGCAAAAATCTCTGTGTGCATATCCTTCTTCCCATCAAATCCGCTCTCGGCCGGCGAAAAAATCTTCAACACATACCTTCCGGTCCTGAAGACCGCATTGGTTCCGGGCGTCAGATTCCCGATGGGCGAAGGAGGCAGTTTTTCCGTTCTCAAAATCTGCTCTGCGAGCGGGCCGAATGCCGATATGGACTGGAAGACCCTTCCCCAGTCCTTCCAGCTATTTATGGTCTCCGAAAATAAATTCATAACTCCTCCGGCTTTTTTACAATGGCGGTTCAGATAATGGATTATGAATTCCATTGAGGTCTCATAACGGCCGCCGCCTTACTCTGCGCCTCACCATATAACGTACCAGAAGGAATGTAATCCCTGCTGCCAGCAGGATGGCTGCAACCATCATCAGATTTATCAGATTCCTGCCGCCGGACATCTCCTCCGGTCCCTCTGTCCTCTTTACTCTCTCCTGCTCCCGGTCAGTGTAGGCGATTGCATAAAATGAAAATCTGTCGGTAGAAAACGAAATCGTATCCGGGCTGCTGTCCTCGTCCGCAAGCTCTGTATATTCCATCTCTCCGTTCTCACCAATATGCGATCTTAAAATGTAAAAGTCCCGTCTGGCTGCTTTCAAATGTCCGGGAACGTTTATCATCACCTGAAGCTTTCTGGGAAGCTCGGAAATCGCCTGGGTATCGTTTTCCCCTGACTTCGTGAGCGACATTTCAAAATACTGCACAATCTCCCTTTCGGGAACGCTGTTTTCTTCAAACATCCTTACGACCAGCTCCGGCACCTCTCCGCCGGCATCCCTGATCCGGAGGGCCACATCTATGGGCGCGTCCCCTTTCAGCATCTCCATCTTTTCCTTTCTGGTCAGGATTCCTCCAATCACCTTCTCAAAATTCACGGTACCGGAAGCTTCATCAAATCCATGAACGGAGCTTTTCTGCCCGTTGTCTCCAAAGTCATTCTGAACCGTCAGCTGTAAGTCGCCGGTTGCAAGGGCTCCCAGCATCAACGCCCTCTCGTCGCCGGCGTCAATAAGCCGCTCCGCTTCTTCCGGAGAAATGTTCAGATATTGAAGCGTGCCAGTCAGATTACTCACTTCCGCTTTCTCCTGCCCGGCAGCAGCATCTTCTTCCTCCTCTTTCGCCTTCCCGGTTTTGTCTGTGGTATTCTTTTCTGTCCTGTCCGTCTTATCCTTCTCCGCTTTGCCCGTCTTATCTTTTTCGGATGGCTGAGCGCTGCTTCCCCTGCCGGGCGCCGCCGTAAAATCCACGGAAATATTGTGGTTCCCCTTTACATCGGTAAAGCTGTAGGAGGCCACTGCTCCCACCGGCTTTCCATCCACATACACTGCCCTGACGGCATAACCGCTTTTGGGTTTGATGGTATACGTGATCTCCCCGCCTTCCGCAACGGTACTTTTACCTTCCGGCGTAATCGTCCCGTTTGGAGAGGATACTGCCGCCTGAATGGTGTGGGTTTTTCTCTCAAAATTGGCCACGAGATACCTGTCCCCTGAAAGATTGTTCACGGAATATTCCTGATTTTTACTCACGCTGCTGCCATTCTCTGTCCATCCGGTAAACCGATAGCCGCTTGCCGGAATCGCTATTATTTTTACATTGCTCCCTTTCGCATAGGGGCCCTGCCCGGATACTGCTCCCGCCTCAGCCGGAAGGGCCGCAAGTGTAAGCGTACATGCCGGCCTGCTCTGTGAAAACGTCGCGACAAAGTCCCGGGAGGCTGTAATATTGCTCAGCTGTATCCGGCTGTCCCGGCTTACGATTTTCCCGTTTTCCATCCAGCCGTCAAACTGATATCCGTCCTTCGCCACCGCTTCCAGCGTCAGGCTTCCCCCGTACTCCACGGTTTTGCTTTCAGTTGCCGCACCGACGCTGCTGCTGTTCACAGTCACATTAATGCGGAATGTAGAACGCCTGAAATTCGCCACATATGTCCTGTCGCTGCGAATCCCGTCCACAACATACCGGGAGTCCCGGGAAACCACAGTACCGTTCAGGGACCAGCTTTCAAACGTAAATCCCTCATTGGAAGAGGCGGAGAGCACCGCATAGCCTCCCTCCTCCACTTTCCCTCCTCCGGATACCGTACCGCCGTTATCCGGGGATGCTTTCACCCGCACCGAATATTCCGTGCGCCGCAGAGAGACCAGCGCAGTTGCGCTGAAACTGCTGTCCTGTGTTGACACGGCTTTCACTGTCAGGGATGAGGCCGTCTCGTCCGCGCCCACATTCAGAACGCCCTTGCTGTCAATAAAAGTGTTCTGACTTTTCTGACCCGAAACGCTCCATGTAACTTCGCTGCTGTAATCGTTTTCCCCTGTTACTGCAGCTGTAAATGCACAGGTTGAACCCGGGGACACAACAGCCGTTCCGGGGGAAATGCTGACAGACTTTATCACCGGTACGTCCGGCGTCGGCTCGGGTGTCGGTTCCGGCTCTGAAGTGGGGTCCGGCTCCGGATTTGACGTGGAGTCCGGCTCTGACGACGGATCCGGCGTTCCCTCTGCCTCACTCCCGTTTTCAGTCAAAGGCAGCGCCGGATCCGCCGCCGCAGCACGACACAGAAGAATATCGGAAAAAAGAACACAAAAAAGAACACACAGAAGCAACAGGCATATTCCCAGACGACAGACAACCTTCTTTCTCATTTGGCACCTCGTTTAAACTTTTCTTTTTCTTGCTATTATAACAAATCATGCATACAATAGAAATATCGGTAGAAAAGACTTTTTCAGAAAGGACCTGAATATATGAAACAATGTATCATTCCCGATGATTACCAATCGGCATTGAATCTTCACGAAACCCAGATCGCAATCAAAACCGTAAAGGACTTTTTTCAGTCGCTTCTGGCGGAACGGCTGAACCTTCTGCGGGTATCGGCTCCGCTGTTCGTAGATCCGGCCTCCGGCCTGAACGATAACTTAAACGGCGTCGAACGCCCGGTTTCCTTCGGGATCAGGGAGCAGGGAGACTCCCCCGCGGAAATCGTCCATTCTCTTGCCAAGTGGAAACGCTATGCGCTCAAAAAATACGGATTTCAGATGGGCGAAGGCCTTTACACTGACATGAGCGCCATACGCCGGGACGAAGAAACCGACAATATCCACTCGATTTATGTAGACCAGTGGGACTGGGAAAAAATCATATCAAGGCAGCAGCGCACGACGGATACGCTGAAAAGCACTGTACGGAACGTATATAAGGTTCTGCGTAAAACAGAAAAATATATGTCTATCCGGTACGACTACATAAAAGAAATCCTGCCGGAAGATATTTTCTTCATCACCACCCAGGCGCTGGAGGATCTCTATCCCGACAGCACGCCGAAAGAAAGAGAGTACCGTATCACAAAGGAAAAAGGCGCTGTCTGCCTTATGCAGATCGGGGATACTCTCAGTTCCGGAGAGCCGCACGACGGCCGGGCACCGGATTATGACGACTGGGCATTAAACGCCGATATTCTCGTCTACTACCCGGTGCTTGACATTGCTCTGGAGCTCTCCTCCATGGGCGTGCGGGTGGACGCCGTCTCTCTGAAAAGTCAGCTTGAAAAAGCCGGCTGCCCGGAGCGTGCCCGGCTTCCTTTCCAGAAAGCCATTTTAAACGACGAGCTCCCCTTTACCATTGGCGGAGGTATCGGACAGTCCAGAATCTGCATGTTTTTCTTAAGAAAAGCCCATATTGGCGAAGTGCAGTCTTCCCTGTGGCCCCGGTCTGCTCTCGAAGAGCTGGAGAAAAGGGGCGTCTCCATTTTGTAAACTGCAGACATCCGGGGTTATACGCCCTGCAGCTGCCGCAGATTCACCCGGTAAATACATGGCCTTCCCTCCCTGTCCGATACGAAGATCAGATCGTTCCCGTCTTCGGTAAAGCACGGATGGGGATGGGAGTCCTGAGGATTTCCGTGCACCGCGCTCCAGGAGGTTCCGTGATAGCACAGTTTCCGCTCCCTGCGTTCCTTTACATCTACCAGATAGATGAAATCATTCGGGACCTCTTCCGTTTTCTCTTCCGCCCTCTTTTCCCTCTCATCCAGCAAATGAATCGGCACATCGCTCCCCTGGGCGTCTCCTGCCATGTAACGGCCTCTGCTGTCACAGATAAAGTGCGCATAAGGGGAACAGCGCATCCAGATTTCCTCTTCCATGGTGTCCGGATTGATCATGCGTATCTCTTCTCTTTTCTCTCCGGTGGTCTCACGGTATACAAACGCCAGTCTGGAACCGTCCGGAAGCCAGAATTCATGGGTCAGTATCAGATCGTCCGGCTGCTCCCTGCAGCAGCGGTAACGACTTCCATCGCTTTGCACCAGCCAAAGCCTTGCATCTATCAAGTCATAGGGACCCTCATGGCAGAACATAATCGTATCCGGATCTCCCGGACGGATCTGGACATGTCCAAACCAGCAATTCTCCTCCACCAGCGTACGCGAAGTCCCTGAAGCCAAATCTGTATAGACAATTCTGCACCGGGGTCTGGCCAGACAGGTCTTCGCAAAGAAATCCCAGCTGCCCTTCTCCCTCTCCGGAAGGGATTCCTCCAGCGTCTCAATCACCGCGAGATGGCATCCGTCATCGCTTACGGTCCAACTGTCGCCTTTCCAGCCATCCGCTATCCGGTAGACACACTCCCTTTTCAGACCGGACAACGCCAGCCTCCAGATCACCTTCTCCTGCTGATAATATACATACTTATCATCGGAGGATATGATTCCGCCATAATCGTCCAGTCCGCCTCCCTCTGTCAGCTGTACAGCCTCCCCGGTTTCCATATCCATCAGATATAGCTGCCTTTCCTCCTGTCCGGCACAGTACAGGAGCTTTTTTCCATCAGCGGTGCTCATCCTGTTATAAAAATACATATGGTGGCTTACATGAGAGGGCTCTGTCAGGCGCTCTACCTCCACGCCGGTATATGAATCCCGGTATACTGTAAATTGATTCTGAATTCTGTCTCCAATAGCCATATGGTAAATACCTCCTTTTCATCCCATCCTAAAACGGATGTCTCCGGTATTCCCGGGGTGAAATTTTTTCATACTTCTTAAAAAAACGCGAAAAATAATAGGGATCTGCAAATCCAAGGCTTTCAGCGATCTCGCAGACAGGCATATCCGTGTGCAGGAGAAGGTGTCTGGCGCGCTGCGCCAGCTGCTGTGCCATATATTCCTTCAGCCCCAGCTCCGTATCCTGCCTGAAGGAGCGGGAAAGCTGATGGACCGGTATGTCCATTGCCTCTGCCAGGTCCTGAATACGCAGTCCTGCGTGAAGATGGGCGGCCAGATAGTCCAGCACCTTACGTTGTTTATAAAAGCCTTTAAAGGATTCAAGATAATCCTGACCGCTCCTGCTATATTCAAAAAAGTCATAGACGATCCGTGCGAAAGCGGCTCTTAAATACAAAAGCCCGGAAACAGACTCCTGCCCGGCGTTTACCAGAAGATTTTCCAGAAGTTCAGGCTGATAGTCCATCTCCTGTACTTTTCCCAGACGGCTGAACAAGTCCACCCCCGGAAGCAGTTCCAGGGAAAAGTGGATGTAGAATTTCTGCATGGTACTGGGACATACATAGCTGTAACGGCATCCGGCTGGCACCAGATACATCCTTCCGGGAATCAGATCTACTCTTTCCGTTTCATTTTCCAGATAAGCTTCCCCCTTCATCATAAAATAGATCCTGTTAAAGGGCGAACTCATATCGGGAAGATTCCAGGAGGTATCTCCGTGAAACATGGCCATCTCCAGAATATTTAATTTCAGGGAACCCCTGTTCTGCGCAAAAAACGGGTAGCTGTAAATTCCATCCATTCAAAAAGTCCATCTTTCCGTACAAAAAGATCATGTACTTTTTCTAAAAGCTATTATACATTAAAGCTACGGAAAATACTATTAATTTCATTTGGAGGTATCTTGATATGGACATGAGAAAATGGTTTAAAGAAGCGCAGTACGGTATGATGGCTCACTGGGGGCTCTATTCCCTGCTTGGCGGAGAATGGAACGGAAACAAAAGCAGCAGTTATGCGGAATGGATCCAGACCAACCAGCGTATTCCCAGAGCGGAGTACGACAAGCTTGCAGGCGCGTTTAATCCAGTATATTTCAATGCTGACGAGTGGATCCGTCTGGCAAAGGAATGCGGAATGAAATATTTTGTTATCACAAGCAAGCACCACGAGGGCTTTGCATTGTTTCACTCCAAAGTCGACAAATTCAACGTTGTGGACGCAACACCCTTCGGAAGAGATGTGATCGGCGAGCTCTCCGAAGCATGTTATAAGCACGGGTTAAAATTCGGACTTTATTACTCTCAGGATCTGGACTGGCATGAAGAGCATGGCGGCGGATATCTGTCGGGCCACATTCCAAGTGCAGGACAATCCTGGTGTAATGACTGGGATTTTCCCGACAATGATAAAAAGAACTTTGAAATCTGCTTTGAGAATAAAATCAAACCCCAGGTAGAAGAAATCCTGCGCGGCTACGGCGATCTCTGCCTGATCTGGTTCGATGTACCCATGACCATCAATGATAAGCAGAGCCACGAGCTGTTTGATCTGGTAAAGAAGTATCAGCCTGACTGTCTGATCAACTCCCGTCTCGGAAACGGCGCCTACGACTACGTTTCTCTCGGCGATAATGAGATTCCGGATTCCCTTCCGGCTGACGAAGCGTTTGACCCGTCCAGGCTCAATCTCAATGACTGTGATGGTTTCAAACCCTCTCCCTACGGTCTCTATGAGACAGCCGCAACCATCAACAACAGCTGGGGCTACTGCGCATGGGATCAGGACTGGAAGGATGCAGGAAAGATTCTTGAGATCAAGCAGAAGCTGAACGGAATGGGCATCAACTATCTGTTAAACGTTGGTCCGGACCATCTTGGAAGAATTCCGGGAATGAGCCAGGCCATCTTACGGGAAGTGGCTAAAAGTCTGTAAGTGATACTGCCGGGCAGGCAGGGGCTGATTTCGTAAAGAAAAAAGTGTTAGAAAATCCCACAACCAGGGTTTTCTAACACTTTAAATTTTTAACAGGGGCAGTAGGAATCGAACCCACATCGACGGTTTTGGAGACCGCTGTTCTACCTTTGAACTATGCCCCTTGATCGGCAGATTGAACCACCGAAAGCTATTATAGCCTATCCCTGCATTACCTGTCAACTACTTTTAATAAAGAAGATAATCCTTTGTGTCTTCTTCAATGATCTTACTGAATTCCTTCACCTCTTTTGAAGGCTCATAGCCTGTCTCACCATACAAAAGTTCATGAAGCCGGATCACATTGTCCTCCAGAGAGATGGGAACCACACAGCTTCCTTCTGTTCCGATGACACCGCCGTTTCTCATTCCTTCAAAAGGAAATCCGTCGCTGACCGCCACCTTATAATCCGCTACCATACCCAGAACCGGCAGAATATCCTTTACGTCCAGAGAAGTCTGCACATTGGGCAGAACACCGTTCATGGCCTCAGTCAGCGCTGTAACAGAGGATCTTTTGGCCTTGTCCAGCATGGCGATCAGCACGTCTCTCTGACGCTTTGCCCGCCTGAAATCGTCTCCGCCGCCATAACGGATCCTGCAGTAGGCGGTAGCCTGCAGGCCGTTCAGCGTCTGCAGACCGGACTCTTTGACCGGCGTATATTCGATCCCCATCTCCGCTGCCATGGTACTCTGGTAATTATTTAAATGACTGATCTCTGTCTCGGTGATCTCCATCTCAATACCGCCCAGCGCATCCACTGCCCTGGTCAGCCCCTCAAATCCCACCGTAACATAATCGGTCACATACATGTCCGTATTCATATTGATCATGCCTATGGCCTGCTCCGGCCCTCCTCTGGCATAAGCGGTATTACATTTCTTGAAGGCGTCATTCCCTATATTCAGATAGGTATCTCTGTATATGGATACAAGCCGTACTTCGTGAGTATCCATATCTATGGAACAGATCATGATCGTATCGCTCCGATTTCCTTTGCCAAGGCTGCCGTCCCTGGCGTCTACTCCGAAAAATGCAATATTTACAATTCCGGTATATTGATTCTTCTCTCCTGTATCGGCAGCTTCCTGTTCTTTTTCCTGAATCTTTTCCTTTACCTGGGGATTCACAGCGATATCTTCCTCTTTCAGAATCACCTTTTCCGCCCCGTTTTCGCTGTCAGTCGCTTTCAGCGTAATATATAAAATACATCCTGCAGCTGCCAGTACGATCAGCTCCAAAATAAATAATGGGATATGCTTCACCCATTTCTTTTTATTCATTTCCGGTCTCCTTCAACAGTCTGCAGCTTCATCTGTACTGCACCTGATCCTTTTTTCGGGTAATATCTATTTTATTTTACCACAAATTGATCCTTTTGAATACAAATTTTAAAAATTTGTTAATTTTGTAATATTTCTGTCATAAAAGAGCGATGGCTTCTCCCACCGTTTTTACACCCTTCATCCTGATCCCGGTGATCTCTTTCACACCGGACATACACACCTGAGGGATGATACAGGTGGTAAATCCCAGCTTTCTGGCTTCCTGGACCCGCAGCTGGATCATGCTCACTCCGCGCACTTCTCCGCTTAAGCCCACTTCTCCAATCACAATCGTCTTATCATCCACCGCCCGGTTTTTAAAACTGGAGGCAACTGCAACTGCAATTCCCAGATCGATGGCCGGCTCCAAAATCCTGATTCCTCCTGCAATATTCACATAAGCATCGCAGTTTCCCAAAGAAAGCCCCAGTCTTTTTTCCAACACAGCCATCAGAAGATTTACCCGGTTGAAGTCGGTCCCTATGGTCTGACGTCTGGGAATTCCAAAGCTGGAATGACTGACCAGCGCCTGTATTTCGATCAGCATGGGGCGTGTCCCCTCCAGAGAGCAGGTTACCACAGACCCGCTTGCTCCTTCCGGCCTTCCGCTGAGCATAAATTCCGAAGGATTTTGCACTTCCTTCAGCCCTGCAGCCTCCATCTCAAAAACCCCGATTTCATTCGTGGATCCGAAACGGTTTTTCACCCCGCGCAAAATGCGGTAGGACACGTGTCTGTCTCCTTCAAAGTAAAGGACTGTATCCACCATATGCTCCAGCACCCTGGGTCCCGCCACTGTCCCTTCCTTGGTCACATGTCCCACGATAAAAACGGTAATATTCAGCCCTTTGGCAAGCTGTAAAAGCACATTGGTGGTCTCTCTGACCTGGGAGACACTTCCCGGCGCAGAGGAAATTCCCTCATGAAACATGGTCTGAATGGAATCAATCACCACCACATCCGGTCTGGCACAGCGCACATTTTCCTCTATCATCCCCAGATTGGTCTCGCACAAAAGCCTTAAATGATCATTAAACTCCCCGATCCGATTGGCGCGGATCTTAATTTGCTTCAGTGATTCTTCTCCAGACACATAGAGCACTTCTCTCCCATCCATGGCCAGATTCCGGCACACCTGAAGAAGAAGCGTTGATTTTCCGATACCCGGATCGCCTCCCACCAGAATCAAAGAGCCGCGCACCAGACCGCCTCCCAGCACCCGGTCCAGTTCCTGCATGCGGGTCGTCAGCCGGTCTTCCTCCTCCAGGGAAATCTCCCTGAGCAGAGATGGTCTTTCCCTTTTCTCTGCTCCGATCCTTTTTCCGGTCCCGGCAGCTTTGACAGCGGGCGTTATGGTTTCCTCCACAAAGGTATTCCATTGTCTGCAGCCCGGACACTGTCCCATCCACTTTGCAGATTCATAGCCGCAGCTCTGACAGAAAAAAACAGTCGCATTTTTACCTTTCGCCATACTAATCCTCCATGCTCCCAATCATCTTCCACACACGAATGAAAGCTGCTGCAAACAGACTTTCTCTTTGCAGCAGCCTTTTCATTCTCTCTAAACATTAACAATACTTTTTTATCTGGTCAGTCTGACACTTACTTCTCCTGCCTCTGCAAGCTCCACGCTCAGATTGAGCTTACCGCTCATTCCCGTTTTCATCTTACCAATGCTCTTTTCGTTGATAAAAACTTCGTACTCTGTGTTCTCGCTCAGCTCAAGCGTAATCTGGGCATCCTCGCTCCCCTCTGCCACAAAGCTGACGCCATCCGCTGTTTCCGAAAATTTAAGAACACTGGTTCCCGGAACCGACTCATACGCAAACATTCCGTTTTTTTCCAGTTTGGTCATGGTTCTGAAGGTCTTAACCTTGTATATATCCCCGCAGTGTTCAAAATCTTCCCGCTTGGCCTTGCTCTGCAGTGTGTGATTTCCAAAGCTGATGGTTCCATCTTCTTCCGATCGCAACAATTCCTCTATAACTGCCATTTTCTTATGTCCTCCTGCTAAGCATCCCGTCTTTTCAATCTGTTACTGTCAGTATAATATATTTTTGCCCATATATCTACTGAAAAATCTGTTAATTTTCCATTTTTTTTAACAAACATTTTTACTTTCTTTCCCGTAAAGCAAATCTTCAGTCCGCCTGATGCTTTTTCACCTCAAATACCACTTTCTCCTTACGAAAACCTGCCGTCACCGTGTCACCGGCCTTCACCCTTCCCTCAAGGATTTCTCCGGCAAGTCCATCCTCGATTACATTCTGGATCGCTCTCTTTAAAGGACGGGCGCCCATTTTTTCATCGGTATATTTTGCAAGGATATGCTCTTTTAACGCATTACTCACCACAAGCTTTATCTGCATCTGCTCCTTACATCTCTTTGCCAGATTTCCCGTAAGGAGACTTACGATATCCCGCATTTCTTCCTTTCCAAGGGGTTGAAACACCATGATCTCATCGATACGATTGATAAATTCCGGTTTAAAAAGCTTTTTCACTTCTTCCATCACACCGGCCTTCATCTTCTCATAATCCTGCTCTCTGGTAGTCTCTGTAAAAAATCCCAGATTTTTAGGAGCTATAATCCTCTGTGCTCCTGCATTGGATGTCATGATCAATATGGTATTTTTAAAGCTTACCTTCCGTCCTTTTGAATCGGTAATATGCCCATCGTCCAGCACCTGAAGAAGTACATTGAATACATCAGGATGCGCCTTCTCGATCTCATCAAACAGAACCACCGAATAGGGATTCTTCCTGATCCTTTCACTGAGCTGCCCTCCTTCCTCAAAGCCTACATATCCCGGAGGCGAGCCGATCATCTTTGAGACAGAGTGTCCTTCCATGTACTCTGACATATCCACCCGGATCAGAGCTCCTTCCGAACCAAACATCGCCTCTGCGAGAGCCTTGCTCAGCTCTGTTTTCCCAACACCAGTGGGGCCCAGGAACAGGAAAGAGCCTATGGGTCTGCCCGGATCCTGAAGCCCTACCCGGCCCCGCCTGATTGCACGGGCAACTGCGCTGACAGCATCCTTTTGTCCGATCACCCTCCTGTGCAAAATTTTTTCCAGCCGCAGAAGTCTCTCGCTTTCTTTTTCGGTCAGCTTCTTAACCGGAACCTTGGTCCAGGAGGATACCACTGCGGCAATTTCATTTTCACCTACAACATAACTTCCTTCTGTCTGGTTTTTCAGATTTTTTTCCTTCATCCGGTCATATTTTCTGATCAGCTTTTCCTGTTCCCGGCGTATTTCAGCCGCCCTTTCCAGATCCTGGTTTTTCAGGCATTCTTCGACCTCGTTGCTGATCTCCTGAATACGCTGAGAAATTTCTTTCAAATTCTCAGGCGTCTGCATTTTCTTCAGCCGTATGGAGGCTGCCGCCTCGTCAATCAGATCAATGGCCTTGTCCGGAAGATTTCTGTCATTGATATAACGCTCTGAAAGCTGTACTGCCGCCCGGATCGCCTCCCGGGTTATCGTAACCTTATGATGATCCTCGTACTGAGGGGCAACCCCTTCCAGTATCTCTATTGCCTCCTCTATCGTCGGTTCTTCCACATAAACCGACTGAAACCGGCGCTCCAGAGCCGCATCTTTCTCCACATATTTATGATACTCGGCCACAGTCGTGGCGCCGATCAGCTGCAGCTCTCCCCTTGCCAGGGAGGGCTTCAGAATATTGGACGCATCGATTGCGCCTTCTGCACCTCCGGCGCCGATAATGGTATGCATTTCGTCCAGAAAAAGAATCACATTGCCATCCTCCTGCACTTCCCGGATGACTTTTTTGATTCTTTCCTCAAACTCTCCCCTGTATTTGGAACCTGCCACCATACCGGACAGATCCAAAGTAAGCACTCTCTTATTCTGTACGGTGAACGGCACCTCTCCTGCCACTATGCGGAGGGCCAGCCCTTCTACCACCGCCGTTTTTCCAACTCCCGGCTCTCCGATGAGGCAGGGATTGTTCTTCGTCCTGCGGCTTAAAATTTCGATCACTCTTTTGATCTCTTCCTGCCTTCCAATCACCGGATCCAGCGCGCCTGCGGCCGCCAGCGCTGTCAGATCTCTGCTGTACTGCTCCAGTGCAGAGCTCTGCCTGTTTTTCCGACTCTGCTTTTTGCTCAGATCCTCCTTATACAGACTGCCGTCCTGCCCCATTGCAATTAGCGTGTCGGCATATAGTCTCTGGATAGAGATCCCCAGCGTATTCAGCAGACGTACAGCCACATTTTCCCCTTCTTTCAGAAGTGCCAGCAGAAGATGCTCTGTTCCCGTTGCCTGCGCCCCGAAACGGTCCGCCTGTCTGTGTGCCTCTTCCAGCACCTTTCTGACTCTGGGGGAATAACCTTCCTTTTCCTTCACTGCAGTACCCGCTTCCGGCATAATCAAATCCCGGATCATTTCCAGAATTTTTTCCTCATCCGCTCCGTTTCCTTTCAGCACTCTTGCCGCAACGCCTGTATTTTCCCGTAAAAGACCTATCAGCAGATGCTCTGTTCCCACATAACCTGTATTCATCCGCGATGCAAGCTTCTCTGCAAGTGACAATGCCATTTTTGCCTTATCCGTAAAACCACCTGACAGCATATCAGACTCCTCCAAATTCTTCATAGATTTCATCGATCATTCGATGTACTTCTTCTCTGGATACCCCTCTGCAGATCCCCTTGGCAAAAATCACCTGCAGCTCTTCATTCATCTCTTCCAGGGCCCTTAATCTGTCTGCATCCAGCGCGATCACAACGCCTTTTCTTCTGTCTACCTTTACAAAGCCTTCCTGCTTCAGTACTGTATAAGCCTTATTCACCGTATGCATATTGATGCCGATATCATCTGCCAGCTGACGTATCGATGGCAACGCCTCCCCCTCGCGAAGTCTGGAGGTGGCAATACCAAGAATAATCTGATTCCTGAGCTGAAGATAAAGAGCCTCTTCACTGTTAAAGTCTATCTCAATAACCATATGCATCCTTTCTGTTACACAGGAGGAACAGCGTATGCCATTCCTCCTGCCTTCTTATAAATCCTTATCATCCATGTTTAAAAATTCAAATTCAAATTCATCGTCATCCACCAGGAAATTCTGAGGCTTTCTTGCCGGTGCTTTTTTCACAGGCTCCTTTCTTTCCGCCGCATACAGCTCCCTGTCTTCTCGCGCTCTGGAAGTTTTACCCTTCTCCTGAGATCTGGAAGGTCTTTCTCTCTCCTCAGATGGTACCGGTCTCTTCTTCCTTACCGGAGGTGCTTCCTCTTCCTCCTCCACCGGACGCCGTTTTACTTTTTTACGGACAGGCTCCGGCTCTTCTTCTTCCTCCTCCTCTTCCTCTTCTTCATCATAATCCTCATAATAAAGGCTTCTGATCTTAAACAGAAGAATTGTAAGGACAATGATCAGAAGAACGATCACCACTGCAAGAATAATGATAATAATCTTCTCCTGGTCCACCTGTTTCTGCATTTTTTCGATATTTTCATTGGCTGTACTTGCCGCCGTGAGAAGCTCGTTGATCCTGATTCTGCCGCCCTCGCCGGTATTCACATACAGCCAGTACTCATACTCTCCCACATCATCCGCAGCATAGACCACCTCATAATCATTGTGCTCTTCCGGGGCCGGCTCCGGAGTTTCGCCTTCGCCGCCCTCCGGGGATTCGCCTTCCGGATTCTCACCCTCTGTGCCTTCCGGAGTTTCGCCTTCGCCGCCCTCCGGGGATTCACCTTCCGGAGAACCTCCTTCGCTTATTTCCACCAGATCGGAACGCACATAGCCTTCCACTGCCTTGCCATTGTAATCACATCTGATCTGATACCACTTGTTTCCTGCATTGTCATTTGCTTCTCCGATCAGCGTCACGGCTGTCCCGTTGGGCAGAGCTGCCACCGTGCTGTGCTGAGTGGATGCGCCTGAACGGACATTGGCATTGCTGCCGGATTTAATAACAGCCGCCTGCTCTCCTATGGATGTCGGCGTGGTCTCCGCCGGCGTTCCTCCTCCCCCGGAGGAAGATCCCGAACCGGACGCGGAAGAGCTGACCGGAATATTTTCGCTGGTCTGTACCAGATCGCTTCTGATATAACCATATCCTCCATTTGTCACTGAAACCTTATACCATACGGTACCCGCGCTGTCCTTGACCGCTTCCAGGATATCGATTTTCTTTCCCTTCTGCGTACTGCCTACCACCTCGCTGGTTGTACTGGTCTGCGCCCGTATTTTAGCTGTCTCTGCAATCACCGTCCCTTCTGCCGCATAGACATGAAATGCACTCATACAGAACAGGATCGCTCCCAGAGCCAGCCCTGCAAATCCCTTTTGCCATCCGGCCTTCTGAATCTGAATTTTTAAAATTTTCACTTTTCTTCTCCTTTATTTCAATTACGCACCTGCCCGAACAATGCTGTACCTCCGGAACGCTTTCCAAAACCTCCGACTTTCTGAATCATTCCCGCATTGCTCCTGCCGTTGCTTACTCCTCTCTCGTGAAACGCTTGGTCCCTTTATCCCCGTGAGGATTTTCTCCATAGACGGTAAACTCTCTCTTTCTTTCATTGCGGGCCTGCTGCTCCACATTTCTGTGATAGCTTTCCTCACATTTACGGCAGCGCCTTCCACTCTTAATATCAACACCGCAGACCTCGCATCTGAGGTAGCCGGCTTTATTATCGATCACTTCAAACCTGTTTTCTTTCAGCATCTGCCGGATCGACTTGTGAGAAACCCCTGTTTCACTGGATATCTCCCCTACATTTGCTCCTCTGTGCTTTTCAAGGTAACTTCTCACCTTTCCATAATCGTCAAACTCTGAACTGCCGCATTCTTCGCACTTGAACTCTCCGAGCCCTGTGTATACCAGAATTCCTCCGCATTTCTGACATATAACAGGTCTGTTCAGCTCATCCGAAAGATTAAAACTTCTCATTTTTTCAGCCATTTTATCTCATCCCCTTATCTCACGCCTCATCGATGGCTTTCCCGATATCGTGGCGCATATATTTATGGTCAAAGAATACCCACCCGGCGGCGGTATATGCGTTTTTCCGCGCTTCCTTCAGATCTTTTCCTTTTGCAGTAACCCCCAGCACTCTTCCTCCGTTGGTCACAATTCCTTCACTGGTCTGCTTTGTTCCCGCGTGGAAACAGAAATAAGAATCCTGTCCTTCAAATTTTTCGAGCCCCTTAATCACATATCCTTTTTCGTATTTTACCGGATACCCCTCGGAAGCAAGAACCACACAGACAGCGGCATTATCCTCAAACTGAAGGTCTATCGTGTCAAGACGGCCATCCATACAGGCTTCCATCACCTCGATTATATCATTTTTCATCCGCGGCAGCACCACCTGGGCTTCCGGATCTCCAAATCTCACATTATACTCGAGCACCCGCGGCCCTTTCTCCGTAAGCATCAGACCAAAGAAGATAATTCCCTTGAACTCTCTGTTTTCCGCCGCCATGGCATCCACCGTGGCCTGGTAAATATGCTTTTTGCAGAATTCGTCCACTTCTTTTGTATAGAAAGGGCTGGGGGAAAAGGTCCCCATTCCTCCTGTGTTGAGTCCGGTATCTCCATCTCCCGCTCTCTTGTGATCCTGCGCCGAGGTCATAGGCCTGATGGTTTTTCCATCCACAAAGGAAAGGACGGATACCTCCCTGCCGGTCAGAAATTCCTCGATCACAAGGCGGTTTCCTGCATTTCCAAACTGTTTATCCAGCATAATGGTTCTGACGCCCTCTTTTGCCTCCTGCAGGTTCTGGCAGATCAGAACCCCTTTTCCAAGAGCAAGTCCATCCGCCTTAAGCACTATGGGAAAGTCCGCGCTCTCCAGATAAGCGAGCGCTTCCTCCGCCGAATCAAAGGTTGCATAATCTGCGGTGGGAATATGATATTTTTTCATAAGCTCCTTGGAAAAGGCCTTGCTTCCTTCCAAAACAGCGGCATTTTTTCTGGGACCGAATGCCCGAAGTCCCGCCGCCTCCAGCTCATCCACCAGTCCTCCCACCAGAGGATCGTCCATAGCCACTATAGTAAGATCAATTTCCTTTTCCCGGGCAAAGGAAACAATTTTATCGAATTCCATAGGTCCTATGGGGACGCACTCGGCAATTTGAGCGATTCCGGCATTTCCGGGCGCGCAGTAAATTTTGTCTGCTTTCTGGCTTCTGGCAACACTTGCGGCGATTGCATGTTCTCTTCCGCCGCCGCCTACAATCAATATCTTCATTCCGGCTGTTCCTTTCTCTTAATTATCATAAACTGTCCGTCAGTATTTCTGCGCAATCCTGTCTATTGACTGAGGCAGTATCACCCATTCCGCCTCTTCCATCACTCTGCGCTGCAGCACCTGCGGCGTATCTCCCTCTTTCACCTCCACGGCTTTCTGCATGATAATCTCCCCGGTATCCGTTCCCTCATCCACATAGTGAACAGTTGCCCCGGTAATTTTTACCCCCCTTGCCAGCGCCGCCTCATGAACCTTCAGGCCATAAAACCCGGTTCCGCAAAAAGACGGGATCAGCGAGGGGTGAATATTTATAATACGGTTTTTGTAGAATCTTGTCATCTCTTCAGGAAGGATTACAAGAAATCCTGCAAGAACAATTAAATCAGGACCAAGTTCCTTCATTTTTTTTAAAAAACTTTTGTTATACTCTTCTCTGCTTTTATAGTCCTTTGGAGAAACGCAGAAAGACGGGATACCCGCTTCCTCCGCTCTTTTAAGTGCATAAGCGCCCGGGTTATTACTTATAACACCCGCTATCCTGGTGTTTCTGATGATTCCTTTCCTTATTCCGTCTATAACAGCCTGAAGATTCGTTCCTCCCCCGGAAACACATACCACTACGGTCAACATAAAACCACTCCTTTTTCCCCGGATTTTATGCTGCCTGCCACATAGGCCTTTTCACCGATGCCTTTCAGCAGCTCAATCGCCCTGTCGGCATCCGCCGCATCAAGGGCAAGTATCATACCCAGCCCCATGTTGTAGGTATTGTACATCATCTTTTCCTCCAGCTTTCCCTTTTCCTGCAGCAGTCTGAAAATCGCCGGAACCGGGTAGCTGTTCTTCTCCACCTGCGCATATACCCCCTCCGGAAGCATCCTGGGAATATTTTCGTAGAAACCGCCGCCCGTAATATGGCTGCACCCTTTTATGACAATGCCTGCTTCCTTCAGACTCTTTAATGCCTTCACATAAATTCTGGTAGGCGTAAGCAGCTCTTCTCCCAGCGTTTTCCCTAACTCGTCATAATAGACGGCAAGATTTTCCTTCGTTACATCAAATACCTTTCTGATCAGAGAAAATCCATTGCTGTGAACGCCTGAAGAGGCGATTCCCACCAGCACATCCCCGGGGGCGATTTCCGATCCCGTGATCAGATTCTTTTCATCCACCACGCCTACTGCAAATCCTGCCAGATCATATTCCTCTTCCGGCATAAGCCCCGGATGTTCCGCCGTTTCCCCCCCGATCAACGCTGCGCCCGCCTGCTTACATCCTTCCGCCACTCCTTTGACAATAGCGGCGATCTTTTCGGGAAAATTTTTACCGCAGGCGATATAATCCAGGAAAAACAAAGGCTCTCCGCCGGCGCATGCAATATCGTTTACACACATGGCCACACAGTCGATTCCAACCGTATCGTGGCGGTCCATCAAAAACGCCAGCTTCAGTTTTGTTCCCACACCGTCTGTTCCTGAGACAAGAGCGGGCTTTTCCATATTCTTAATCGAGGAGAGAGAAAACGCCCCTGAAAAACCGCCCAGAGATCCCAGGACTTCTTCCCTCAGGGTTTCCTTTACATATCCTTTCATCAATTCCACGCTGCGGTAACCGGCCTCAATGTCTACCCCTGCCTTTTTATAATCCATTTTTTTCTCCATTTCTGCGCTGCATTGCGGCGCAAATCCGTCATCAGTAATTCTGATAGCCTACCTGTTCCAGTCTGGCATCCTTTTTCTGGACGCTTTCCTTTAAGCTGCCGCTGTATTCCTTCAGTTTTGTCAGAAGTCCTGCATCGGAAGTGGCCAGAATTTTAGCCGCCAGAAGACCTGCATTGGCTCCGCCGTTAATCGCCACTGTCGCCACCGGTATGCCCTGGGGCATCTGGACAATCGAATACAGCGAATCCCGTCCTCCCAACGATGTGGTATGCATGGGAACGCCGATCACCGGCATGGGAAAAATCGCCGCACACATCCCCGGCAGATGCGCCGCCATGCCCGCTCCTGCAATGATCACCTTGAATCCTCTTTCCTCTGCGGTCTTTGCATACTCGAAAAACACGTCCGGCTCCCTGTGAGCAGAAATAATCCTCATCTCAAAAGAAACACCCAGCTCTGTAAGAACATCAGCCGCCTTTGCCATGATGGGCATATCTGAATCACTGCCCATTACGATTCCCACCTGTGCCATAGATTTCCTCCTCCTGTCTGTGCCTGTTATTCTATAACATCATACTATATATTGCCAATACTGTGCAACTACTATTTGACCCTCTCTTATAGCGCCTGTAATGATTCAGCTTTCAGATGAATCGCTGCTGGCACTCACCTCTCCAGAGGGCGGTTTAATTCTTCACATCCCGGCAGGACGAACCGGCCCTCTTCGATGATCGGAATCACCCTCTCATCACAGGTAACCACGCTGATCTCTCCCAGCTCATCATAGGGAATCGTGATATCTGTATGACAGTTAAAATAAGCCCCTGTGCCGCCGTCTCTGCGTCTGATGGAACACTCATTGTCTCTGGCAATGATCTCTTTTCCGTCAGGATTATAAACCGCCACTTCCTCCGAATGAGAATAGCACGTATCCCCCACCGCAAAATGAGGGCCTGTTTTCTCCGCGATCAAAATAGGAAGTTTATCCTCTATCTTATACTTTCTCGCCGCCACAAAGGCCGTAGTATTGGTACCAATGGCAAATTCTCCAAGGGGAAGGCTCTCATGATGGTGCAGCACATTATCCCTGATGTACTTCCGGTTCTGCTCCCTGCTGTCAAAATTTGTACAGTCATAGTCTGTTATCATGCCATCCCGGAATGTCAGCATGAGATTCCGGTATTCCATTTCATTTAAGTATACGCGGCTCACATGAAGAATTCCCTCTGTGCCTGCCAGAACCGGAGAGGTAAAGACCTCTCCCACCGGGATATTCACATCGGCAACACAGTTTTCAAAATTAGACTGTTTTTCGGGATCCTCCAACGTATGAAGCATCACCCTTAAATTCGTCCTGTTCCCTTTCATTCCTTTTATCAACACATATTTTCCCTGATCCAGGGTATCAATCATCACCTGCTGCATCCGCTGGTACAGCTGATAATCCAGCGTATTGATCCGTATCACCTCATCAAAAATCGAAGCAAAATCCTTTCCGATCTCCGGTATGGGAAACGCAATGATGGTAAAGCTCCTCTCTTCCCCTTTTATATAAGTGTTCTGGATCTCGCCCGCCGCCGAGGCGTATTCCACGGACAGCTTCTGCTGGCTTTCCGATAAATGTAACGCCTGTTCTTTTTCTTTCAGACTGGTCATTTTCTCCCCGAACGTCTCCACAACTGCAGGACCTCCGAATACAGACGCCTGTTCTTTATATTTCTCATAGCCCTCTCTCAGTGCCTCCAGCTTCACCTGCATCAGCTTTCTGTCCAGGACAAGGGCCTGATCATCCTTGTGGTCAAAGTCATATTGTCTGTTGGGAACAGCTCCCCGGTATCCTCCCCGGTTCATGCTTCTTCCCTGAAGCATGTTCTCGCCGGTACGGTAAATGACGGGTTCAAGTCCCATCCTTCTGAAATTTTCCACCGCCCTGCGGATCATGGGCTCAAACCCAAGGCAATATCTGATTCCGACCGTCTTCTTTCTGGTGATATCCTTGTTTCCCATCTGAAATCCGATCCGATATCCCTCCGTATAGGTATCCGCCATTTTCTGCAGTGTTTCCTCCGGAATAGATAACAGATGTTTCCATGTTTCAATTTCGTTCTCTGTTACATATTCTCCGAAATAATAAAGATAACGCGGGTCAGATAAATCCCCCTCTATGATCTGAAGGGCAAAATCTGATTCCGGAAGCAGCATATCTCTCAGCTTTTTCTCCGCTGCATCTCTGGTATAATCATTGACATACCAGTAAATCATCTCTCTCAAAGCATCATATTCCGGCAGAGTCTCTTCTTCCGCCTGCCTGCATTCAAAGGAACCGTATATCTCCAGAAACAGTTCCATGCGGATCACCATATCCTCCAGCCGTCCTTCAAACATCAGGGGGATCAGACTTCTCAGTTCTGCATACAGGCAGCATAAAAGCGGTCCGTATTTCTCTCCAAGCCTTGCCACGCATACCTCCGGATTAGCATAGCTGCTTTCATAATTCTCCGGAAGAATATCCTCATACAATCTGTGATTTCGGCTTTTCAGCTCATCCAGAGAGCTCTTCTTCAGGCCTCCCTCTGTAAGGAATGTGTAATTTTCACAGATCATTTCCAGGAATTCCGCCATAGCCGTAAAAAACTCCTGGAATTCCTTCTGTAACATATGCTCCTTCTTAATTTCCCATATCCGTTCCCTTGCCAGTAAATATCTTTCTTCTACCATCATTCTACATACGCTCCTGCAAATAATACAAGGCTCAGCATTCCAAATGCCAGCACATTTACGAAGATCCCCAACACCGTAAATAACTTAAATTTTTCTTTTTCCGTGGTGGACCAGATTCCAAGCCACATCCCGGCTATCATAAAAATAACCGCCAAAAGCCCTGCTGCTGTGTATCTGTCGGAGACGGCGCCCCCGTTCAGATAAGACAGATAAACTGCTTCCCCTAATGTGAAATTGGCCAGCACACCCAGGATCGTCGACATGATCCCTCTTTCTGTATGCTTCTTATTTGTAAAAATGAACCCTTTATTTTTCAGCATTTCAAAGTACCCTTTGCACATCTTAAAAGGCATTCCTGTCACAGAAATGCCTCTTTTCTAAAACAAAATTTTGGACTTGCCGGCAAGCAGCTTTGCGCCGCCAATCAGCAGAAGGATTCCGCAGACAATTCCCGTCACCAGCGTTACAACTCCCACTGCTATGTTCATTGCTCCCGCTCCGCTCATAATCTTATATACTTTTTCTTCCATCTCAATGCTCCTTTCCTGCAGACAGACCGCTTATACTGCCCCATACTGCCGATAATATTCATCAATGGCTTTTTTGATGGTATCATCAATATAAACTTGCCCCTGATAAGGTGTATTATACAGATAATCCACCACTTCCTGCATATTTACAATGGCGGCTGTTCCAAAACCGTAAAGATCCCTGATTTCCTCAAGGGCGCTTTTAGAGCCTTTCCCTTTCTCCATACGGTTCAGAGAAACGATCAGCCCCTTCACCTCCACATCAGCCTGCGCCCGGATGATCGGATACGTCTCCTCAATCGACTTGCCGGAGGTCGTCACATCCTCAATGATCACCACTCTGTCCCCGTCATTTAACTTTGATCCCAGCAGAATGCCGGTATCCCCATGATCCTTGACTTCCTTTCGATTGGAGCAATAGCGGACTTCCTTTCCATAAAGCCGGCTGATCGCCATAGTAGTGGCCACACTGAGAGGAATCCCTTTGTAGGCAGGACCAAAAAGCACATCGAAATCAAGGCCGTAATTGTCATGAATCGCCTTCGCATAATATTCTCCCAGCTTACAGAGCTGGGCGCCTGTCACATACCCTCCCGCATTCATGAAAAACGGAGATTTTCTTCCGCTCTTTAACGTAAATTCACCGAACTTCAGTACATGGCTTTCTAACATGAATTCAATAAATTCCTGCTTATATTGTTCCATATGACCTTCACCCTCCGTTTTTCATCTGACATTTTCTCAATTTTACCATATTTGCCATTTATATTCAATTATTTTTGTTTTACCGTTCTTCCTCCTTTACCGGCGGCGCGGCACTGATATCGGTTTTGTTTCTCCTGTTCACATCATCGCGAAGCAGAATATAAACGGTTGACAGAAGCGGAATAAATACCAGCATCCCGAAAACTCCCATGAGGCTGCCGCCAATGGTAACCGCCGCAAGTACCCAAATGGATGGCAGACCCACAGAATTTCCCACTACATGGGGATAAATCAGGTTTCCCTCTATCTGCTGAAGAACAATAAACAGAATCACAAACCAGAATGCTCTCACCGGATCATCCACCAACATGAGAAACGCACCCACAAAACAGCCGATAAATGCGCCCACTATGGGGATCAGCGCCGTAAAGGCAATCAGCACCCCGATCATCACCGCATAGTCAAAGCCTGAAACGGTCATAACAATCACAAACATAAGTCCCAGAATCACCGCTTCCATACACTGTCCGGTTATGAAATTGCTGAAATTACGGTTCAGAAGCGTCAACACTCTGCGCACATTGCCATAAACCCTCTGATTCGTATAAGCCCTCAACAGTCTGTCAAACTGATTCCCCAGCTTTTCTTTCTGAGAAAGAATATAAATGGAAAAAATCAGCGAGATAAAAAAGTTCACGGTACTGCTGATGATGCTGCTGGCCACCGTAAAGGTGGAATTCAGCATACTTCCCACTCCGTTCTGAAGGAACCCGATTATCGTATCAATGGTGGCCTTCCAGTCAATCTGCGGCGCCTCGAGGCTGTAAATCTGCTCCAGAAGTTCCGGATTGGATGCAAACAGTACCGTCAGTTCCTGCATCATGTTATTCCAGAAGACCGGGATTTTGTTGGTCAGCTCTCTGATTGTGCCCGCCAGCTGCGGCACCACGGTAACCACCACCAGTGTAAAAGCCAGAATCACCGCCAGGTAAGCCAGCGTCATGGAGATGCCCCGCTTTCCTTTTCTGAAAAACCTCCCCACAGTCCCCTTTGCTTCCTCTTTCCCAAACAGTTTCGCTTCAAAAAAGCGCATGGGCAGGTTAATCACAAAGGCGATCATTCCTCCCAGCAGGAACGGTCTGACGATTCCGACCACAAAAGCGGCCGCCGTGCACAGAAGATCAAACTTCATCAGCACCAGGATCACTGCCGCCGTAAAGAGGATCAGTCCATGTATCTTCTTTATATTCTTCCGGTTCAGGTTCATTTTTACAGTACCTCCAGCAATCTTACCAGATACTCCCACACTCTCCGGGTGGAAGAAATGGAAAGTACCTCTTCTGTTGTATGAATGTCTTTCATATCCGGTCCTATAGACACACAGTCAAGTCCCGGTATTTTATGGATCAGAAGGCCGCATTCCACCCCTGCATGGATCGCCTGAACCACAGGTTCCTTCTGATAAAGCTCACGATAAACCTCCGTCATTTTTTCACGAAGAGGCGATGTTGTACGAAACGCCCATCCGGGATAATCGCCGGTCACTTCGGACTCTGCGCCCGCCAGTTCCGCCAGACTTTTCAGCTGTTCGATCAATGCCGTCTTTGCGCTCTCCAGAGAGCTTCTCACAGAGATACCTGTAAAAATCTCCAGAGCCGTTCCCGGAAAATCTTCCGTGTCCTTCCCTGCCCCTGCCTGCCTTACGTACAGCTGTCCCGGATTAAGCGATGTTTCTACAAGACCGGGCATGGTGCTGCTCATCGCCTGCACACCATGAGGAAGCGTATTGAGCAGATCAATAAATCGTTTGGTCAGGGCCTCTCCTGCCACTCTCCCTTCGGTCATTTCTCCAAACGTAAATTCCACCTTCACATCCCGGTCTTTCTCTGCCAGTTCTTCCTTAAGTCCTCTGTTCATTTCTTCGCAGATCTGCTCCAGAAGTTCCCTGCATTCCTGCATTTTTACACCGGAAGAAGACACCGGCTCCATCTCGCAGCTTCCGCCCTGGCAGCTTGCATAGCCGGTGATCAGCACTTCGGCTCTTGCTGAGACCGGAATGGCATTATCGGCTACGCCTCCCTGAATATCGCGAATACACATATCTGCTTTTTCATTCATTCTACGCAGGACTCTTCCCAGAAGACATATGGCATTTCCACGTTCTTTGTGAATCTCCCCGCCGGAATGACCGCCCTTCAAACCATTGACACGGATCTCGCAGCGAATTCCTTTTTTGAATTTTTTCTCACAGGAAAAGTTCAGGTTCACCCTCGCTCCGCCGGCGCACCCGGAAAGAAAGATTCCTTCCTCCTCCGAATCCAGATTGATCAGGCGCTTTGCCCTGAGCGGACTCACATCAAGAGCTCTTGCCCCATCCATTCCCACTTCTTCATCTATCGTAAAAACCATCTCCAGCCTGGGATGCTTATATTCTCCTGCAAGCAGAGCCAGTGCATAGGCCAGTGCGATTCCATCATCCCCTCCAAGACTGGTACCCTGCGCAAAGAGGCTGTCACCCTCCGTTGCAAGTTTTAATCCCTCCTTTTGCATATCAATGGTACATTCCGGCTCTTTCACAGCCACCATATCCATATGCCCCTGGAGCATCACCGGCTCATGATCCTCATAACCGGCGGAAGCCTCCTTGATGATGATCACATTGCCGATTTCGTCCTGATAGTATTCCAGGTTTCTCTCCCGGGCAAACTCTGCCAGATAATTGCTGATCTGCTCCGTATTCCCTGAGCCATGGGGAATCCTGCATATTTCCTCAAAAAAGTAAAAAACATTCCGGGGATTCAGATTTTCCAGTATCATCATACACCTCTCCTTTTTTACAACCATTTCAATTGACCATTCTGAATCGGCAGGGACAATTCCCCGCCATGTCCAACACCTGCTGCATCATCGGAAATCTTTTATGCGCCTCTGTGCAGAAAACCCCGGAAACCGATTGCTTTCCGGGGCCTTTGTCATATGTTATGCAATTTTGCTCTTGGCAAGCTCTGCCAGAGCCCTGAAGCCTTCCGCATCATTGACGGCCATCTCCGCAAGCATCTTTCTATTGATCTCAACCTCCGCCAGCTTAAGGCCATGCATAAACTGGCTGTAAGAAATATCATTCATTCTGGCTGCCGCATTGATACGTGCGATCCAGAGCTGCCTGAACTGGCGCTTTCTCTCTTTACGACCCGCATAGGATGAAGCAAGCGCTCTCATCACAGACTGCTTGGCAACTCTGTACTGCTTGCTTCTGGCACCTCTGTATCCCTTTGCCAGCTTTAATACTCTATTGTGTTTTCTCTTGGCGTTCATACCGCCCTTTATTCTTGCCATCTCTTATATCCTCCTTACGACTTTAACTGTTTTACCCTTTTTATAAATAAGGTAAAATCTTCTTCATGTTCTTGATATTAGACTTATCTGTCATTGCAGGCTTTCTTAAGTTTCTCTTTCTCTTGGTTGTCTTCTTGGTTAAGATATGGCTTTTGTAAGCTTTACTTCTCTTTAATTTACCTGTTCCTGTAGCTTTAAAACGCTTTGCAGCAGACTTTTTGGTTTTCATTTTAGGCATAACTGTTTCCTCCTGTTTAAAATTTGGGTTTCTGCCGATGAGAGCATGTCCTCTCATCATTCATCTATTTTAACTGGCAGGCTAACGCTTCTCAGTTAAAAACATCGTCATACTTCTCCCCTCTACCTTGGGAGGCTTCTCCACTACACAGATGTCAGACAGTGCCTGTGCAAAATCATCCAGAATATGTTTGCTGTTGGCCATATGTGTCATCTCACGTCCGCGGAATCTTAATGTGATCTTTACCCTGTCTCCTTTGGAGAGAAATTTTCTCGCCGCATTTACCTTGGTATTCAGGTCATTGGTATCAATGTTGGGAGAGAGACGGATTTCCTTGATCTCGATCACTCTCTGTTTTTTCTTGGCTTCCCGTTCCTTACGGGTCTGTTCATATTTGAACTTTCCATAGTCCACCAGCTTACACACAGGCGGTTTCGCTCCGGGCGCAATCTTGACAAGATCAACCCCTGCTTCCTCCGCCAGATGCATGGCATCCCTTGAAGACATGATACCCAGCTGTTCGCCGTTTTCCCCTATGACGCGTACTTCTCTGTCCCTAATTTGCTCGTTAATGAATAAATCGCTAATGACTGTGTCCTCCCCTGCATAAAAAAATGGACAGCATTGCTATCCACTCTATTGCATCACCTGCCGACATTTTTGCAGACAAGAACCGGTATACACACTGTTCCTTCTCTACCATCATCAAACAGATTTTGAAATATGAACGCCTGCAAGCCCTATTGCCGCAGGGTGAGAGTGGATACTCTGCTTCTTTTGCGTTCTCCGCATTCTTCTATACTTTAACATCTGAAATGCTGCCTGTCAATACTTATTTCCAAATTCACCAAAATTCAAGATTCAGTTTTCTTCATCTTCGCTCCTGGCCAGGCTCACCTCATCCTCTCTTACCAGGCGGATCTCTCCATCGGAGATCTCAAAGTCCGCCATCAATTCATCGTCAGCCATCTGGCTGTAGGTAACCGTATAGGTATTCTCCGCCAGAATCAGATAGGCCAGCTGCTCCATCTCTTCTTCCCCTATCTGGCAGACGCTTCGAATCTTATACCCCGGAATCCCTTCCATATCGATTTCCTCAAAAGATTCAATCGCAAGCTCCACGTCTTCTCCGGCTTCCCGGTAAGCATTCTCCACGATCTCTTTATATTCCTTCTCTGTAAGGGAATGGGATACCTTACCTCCAAGACCTTCCGATACCGTATAATAAACATTGGATGAGTCAAGAGGGTTTCTCTCATGCACATACATGCCCGGTATCTCCTCGGATTCATGGTAGCCCAGAGGAATCATTACAACGCAGTAATCCGCTTCCTCGCCGTTTGCCTGAGCTTCAGGCTCCTTTAATTCAAATTCCTTCATTTCTATGTACTGTGTCTGTTCCCCTTCCTCCTCCGACTGGATTCCGGCAACCGTGATCATCTTTTGTCCGCATCCGGTCAGAAAAAGCGCCATGGATGCCAACAGGATTAATTTTCTTTTCATAATCATTGTGTCCTTACTTATTTATATGGATCATCTCTGAAATTCTCCACTGATAAATATTTAAACACAAATCGAAGACGAATACAAGCTCTTGTTTGATAAAGTCAGAAAAAGGAACAGAAATCCGGAATTTCTGTTCCTTCAGCTTCAACAACTCTGTGCCCTCTTCCTGCGGCGGAACCTTTATTTCTCTGTAAAGGTACCGCAGGCGGTTTCTCTGCAGTCGCAGGCGCCGCATCCTCTGATATCCACGTGATCTGCCACGCACTTATAATTGCTGTTGTACAGGCAGTTGACTGCCTCGCAGTCAATGCTGATGGTCTTGCTGGGATGCTCAATCGCGCTGGTAAACCGGTCCTTTCCCCCCTCTGAAAAGCTTTCACAGCAGGTATCATCCTCACAGCAGGCCCGTTTGCCTCCCACCATGATATCCCCTTTACAGCAGCATTCGCTTTTGTTATATAGACAATTCTCTACCGCACATTTCAGTTCAGCCATATCTCTACCTCCATACCTCTTTTTGCCTGAAAAAATTTCAAACCTTGCTCATCTACAGTATCAGTATGGCTGTTTTTTCTTTCCTTTATACAGCTTCTCTTCAGCGAATTTCATTTCTCTCGCAGAGATACAGTTTCACCCAGTATCTTTCTATCATCATTTCAGCATTTTCCGTCACTTTCATTCCGGCGTTCTCCCATTTTTCAATGATTTCCTCTCTTGCATTTCCGCTTCCCAAAAACCAGACCCTTCGGCCTTTCTGCAAAAGCTCCTTCATCCTGCCGATTCCTTCCTCATCGGAAAATGCGCCCTCCACAAGCGGAAAGATCCCCGGATTCAGCTCCCTGATCAGCTCTTCCGGCGTACCATACCACAGATAGCTGTCATTATTCAGATAATAGGAAATCACACCCTGTGCCTGGTCAAAGTTATACACCAGAATATCCTCAGGCCCGATTCCGGCAAGAACCTGCTCCGCCTGTTTCATCTGCACCCTTTTCCACATCTCTTCTCCATAAAAGGCACGATAATTCAAAAATCCCACTGTCATAATCAAAAGCATCAAAACAGAAAAAATTGCTTTTTTCTGTTTCAGCTCTGACACGAGAAGGGCGAAAACCAGCCAGAACAGCCCCAGTGCCGGAAGCATATACCGGTAAACGAAAATCGGCCGGATCAGAAAGGATGCCAGAAAGCCAAATAAAATGATACCTGCCAGCACTCCCAGGCATCCCAGCATAAAACACATCCTGCGGGCAATTCCCGCTTTCCCATCTGCACTTCCGGCGGCAGGTTCCTGAGTTCGTATCTGATTCCATTGTTTGATCAACGCCCCTGTCAGTAAAATACCATAAATCAGAAACAGGACCGCTGCAGAAAACAGCCTCAGCCTTTCATCCTGAAGCTGCGGCTGAAAAACAAATTTTACGCAGCCTCCCAGACTGCGCCAGGAAAGAGGCTGGATCCAGTAATTTTCCTTCACGTTCCCCACCTGGTGTACCACCGCTCCCCAAAGCCAGGGCAGATAGCCGGCAACGCAGCAGATCCCGCTGAGCAGAAAGATTCCGCTTTTATTTTTAAGACGTCCTTCTTTCAGCAGCATAATAAAAAGGTACAGATAAATCATGCACGCCCCCACACAGGCGAAATAATGGGTATAGCACGCTGCCAGTGCATACAGTGTGAGCGCTGCCCAGTTCAGAGCCTCTTTGCTCCTCTCCTGTCCGCCTCCCACAAGCTCATAAGCATGGAGCATTCCGGCTGTGATAAAGAACAGCGCATAGCCGTACATCCTCACCTCCACTGTATAATCCGCCATTTGCGGCATGGTTATCAGCAGAAAGCAAAACACGCCTGCGCTCAGCAGACCAAAATGCTTTCTCACTTTCGTAAGCGCATAAACAAAGCACAGGAAAAAGGGGAGTACGGAAACCAGCTTGGCTGCCGCCGCCCGGTACATACTTCCCTTCATCCCACCCAAAAGTGCCAAAAACAGTTTTACGATAATATAATAAAGCGGGGGATGAACATCCCGGGCCGTCATGGAAATGAGACCGCCAAGAGACTGCTCCGCCAGTCTCATGGTGAACAGCTCATCATACCATATATCGCCGCTGAAACATAAAAATACGGAAACTCCCAGCAGTCCTGTACTGACTGCCAGCAAAAAGAGACCCGTGATCTCATCCCACTTTAATTTCTGCTTCATTCTACTTTTTTTCTTCCTGTATCTCTTCTCTGCGGATCTCCTTCGTTCTGATCTCCTTACAGATCTGGTCAATGAACTCTCCTAAAGGCTTCACGCCCTCATCTCCTGCAAAACGGCTTCTCACGGACACAGTGCCGTCCGCCTCCTCCTGCTGCCCCACTACCAGCATATACGGAAGCCTTGCCATTCTTGCCTCCCGGATCTTGAAACCGATCTTTTCTGAACGGCTGTCCACCTCGCAGAGCACTCCGTTCTTTTTAAGCTCTTTTTGGATCTTTTCAGCATACTCCTCATATTTATCGGAAATCGGAAGCACCTTTACCTGAACCGGACAAAGCCAGGTAGGAAATTTTCCCTCATACTTTTCGATCAGCCACGCCAGCGTTCTCTCATAGCATCCCATGGAAGTCCTGTGAATGATATAAGGGCGCACCTTCCCGCCGTTCTGATCAATATAATACATATCAAAATTATCGGCAATCGCGCAGTCCAGCTGAATGGTAATCATGGTGTCTTCCTTGCCGTATACATTTTTAGCCTGAATATCAATCTTAGGACCGTAAAAGGCTGCTTCCCCCTCTGCTTCTGTGAACGGAACACCATATTCCAGAAGGATCTCCCTGATCTTGCTCTGTGTGGACTCCCAGTAATCCTCGTCGCCCAGATACTTTTCCCGGTTGGCCGGATCCCATTTGGAAAGGCGGTAGGTCACCTCATCCTGCAATCCCAGGGTGGTCAGACAGTATACTGCCAGATCCAGACATCTTTTCAATTCCTCCTGCGCCTGATCAGGACGGATAATCAGATGTCCCTCTGAGATCGTAAACTGGCGTACTCTGGTGAGTCCGTGCATTTCGCCGGAATCCTCGTTCCGGAACAGGGTAGAAGTCTCGCTGTAGCGCAGGGGCAGATCTCTGTAAGAGTGCTGGGATGCCTTGTACACATAATACTGGAACGGGCAGGTCATGGGACGCAGGGCAAGAACCTCTTTATCCTTTTCCTCATCGCCAAGCACAAACATTCCTTCTTTATAATGATCCCAGTGACCGGATATCTTATAGAGATCGCTTTTGGCCATAAGAGGCGTTTTGGTTCTGATATATCCCCACTCATTATCCTCCAGATCCTCGACCCACCTCTGCAGAGTCTGGATCATCTTCGCTCCTTTGGGCATCAGCAGAGGAAGTCCCTGCCCGATCACGTCTACCGTGGTAAACAGCTCCATCTCGCGTCCCAGTTTATTGTGATCACGAAGTTTGATATTCTCCAGATACTCCAGATATTCCGCCAGCTCTTCCTTTTTTTGAAAGGCTGTACCATAGATCCTCTGCAACATGGCATTTTCAGATTTTCCTCTCCAGTATGCGCCGGAGGAGGAGGTGAGCTTAAACGCCTTAATTCCCTTCGTGCTCATCAGATGGGGACCCGCACACAGATCCGTAAATTCTCCCTGGGTATAAAAGGAGATCTCCGCATCCTCCGGAAGGTCTCTGATCAGTTCCGCCTTGTAAGGCTCCTGTCTTTCCTCCATAAGCTGAACAGCCTCCTGTCTGGGCAGGGTATAGCGCTCAAGCTTATGTCCCTCCTTGATGATCTTTTTCATCTCCGCCTCAATCTTATCCAGATCCTCTCTGGAAAAAGGTTCATGTTCAAAGTCGTAATAATAACCTGTGTCAATGGCCGGCCCGATCGCCAGCTTTGCCTGGGGAAAAACTCTCTTCACCGCCTCGGCCAGAACATGAGAGCAGGTATGTCTCACCACACGCAGCCCCTCCGGATCACTGGCTGTCAGAATATTCAGGCTGCAGTCTTCTCCGATCACTGTGCGCAGATCCTTCACTTCGCCGTTTACTTCGCCCGCACATGCCGCTCTGGCAAGTCCTTCACTGATATCCGCCGCAATTTCATAAATACTTTTTGCGCTTTCGTATTCCTTAACCGATCCATCCTTTAACGTAATTTTCATCTTCACTCTTCCTCCAAACCGCCTAATTCCTTTTCTTCCACTTTCTTCCAGTCAACAATCTGTTCCGCCGCCTTTCCGGTTTTCCCGCCATTCTTCTCTTCGGGATCGTCCACCGCGTTGTTATTTCCGTTATAGCTGCCCAGAACAGTGGATTTCCTTGGAGAAAAAAGCAAGCCAAACACAATTCCTCCCAGAATACAGACCGCGGTGGTCAGCAGAAACTCCTTTTTACTCATTGTAACCACCTCTGATAAGGATGCTTTAAAATCGTTCCATTCCTGTTTCATATTTTACCTCATTTCTGCGCGGTCTTTCAGTATATGCCCGGTCTGCAGATGCCGCGCGTTCGCAAACCATGTTATCAAAGCCTTTTCAGTTCCGGATAATACTCTACCTCAGCCCTGCCGACGATCTCATCACGCTCCACAAATTTGTCCTTCCAGTATCTGGAATCCTGAGAGTTGTTTCTGTTATCTCCCATGACAAAATAAGATTCCTCCGGCACCTCATAGGGGCCGAAGTCTCCTTCCGGCTCCTCCCGGATATAATTCTCCTCCAAAGGCTGATCATCCACATAGATTACGCCATCAATCCCTTCGATTTTCTCTCCGGGGAGGCCTATCACACGTTTCAGATACAGTGTCCTGCCATCATCCGGAAAATAGAATGCAATGATATCGCCCCTCTCCGGCGGACTGTTCAAATAAGCCAGGCGGTTGATCAGAATACGGCTTCCTGTCATAATGGTGGATTCCATGGAACCGGAAGGGACCTTGGCATTTGCCACCAGCGTCCGGCTGACCACAAATGTCAGTACCAGAGCGATCAGTACGATCTTGGACCAGTCCAGTATCTCATCTAATATTTTGCGGATCATCTTTTTCCTTTTCATTGCTGTTTCCTTATATTCAGATCAAAGCAAAGTATTTCTCTTCCGTATTATTATATTCCCCGAATCAAATCCATTCAACTACAAATTTTTTGATTTTATATCATCCGCCTGCTCCTTTTGAGCCATTTGCCTTTCAGGTAATAAATGATAAACATAACAGACGCCACACTCCAGGTCAGGGGATAGCTGAACGCCACCGTGGACATTTCCGGTCTTAACGGGACCGCAATCAATATCCAGGCCACCCGCAAAACACAAACGCCAATTGCCGTCATGATGGTTGGCGGTACGGCATCGCCGCACCCTCTGGTAGTGCCGCCCAGAATCTCAATACAGATATACGTGATATAATAGGGCGAGATCACATGTACCATTCCCAGCCCGATTTCCATCACATTCGGATCGCTGGTAAAAAGCCGGAAGAATATATGTCCTCCGCACAGCACAACAGCGCTGAGCAGAATGCTGGTAAAAGCTGCCATTTCCAGACACACCCGCACGCTCTTGTGGATCCTGTCATACTTGCCTGCTCCAAAGTTCTGACCGGCAAAGGTTGTAATGGCAATGCCATACGCCCCCATAATCATCCAGAAAATACCATCCACCTTTCCGTAAGCAGTCCACGCCGCAACCGTATCTGTGCCAAAGGAATTAACGCTGGACTGCACGATCAGATTTGAGATGGAATACATGGAAGACTGCAGTCCTGCAGGCAGTCCGATCCGTATGATGTTATGTAAGAGATGTCCGTGAAAACGAATCTCCTTCAGATACAGCCTGTAGGAATCCTCTGATCTGGTCAGCGCCGCCACCACCATAAACGCGCTGATCATCTGTGACAAAACCGTCGCTATGGCCACACCGGCAACTCCCAGCTTCAGAATTACCACGAAAAAAATATCCAGAATAATATTGGCAATACAGGATAAAATCAGGAAATAGAGCGGACGTCTGGAATCTCCCACCGCCCGCAGAATGCTGGATCCCATATTGTAGATCAGCGAAGGAATCACCCCCAGAAAATAAATCCTCATGTACTGGGTGGAAAGCTTTAAAATCTCCTGAGGCGTATTCATTGCCCGGAGCGCCGCCCCGGAAAAGAGCAGACCGATCACCATAATCACAGCGCCGCCTGCAATGGACAATGCCATAGCCGTATGAACTGCCTTTTTTACATCCTCTTCGTGCTGCGCTCCATAAAACTGCGAAATAATAACAGTCGCTCCCGAAGAGAGTCCCATGAAAAATCCGACCAGAAGATTGATCAGGGTAGATGCCGGTCCCCCCACTGAGGCCAGAGCCTCCTTGCCCACAAAATTCCCTACAATCACCGCATCCGTCGTATTATAAAGCTGCTGAAAAAAAGTCCCGAACAAAATCGGAAAAAAGAAAAACAGAAGCTGTTTCCAGATAACACCTTCTGTAATCTGATTAATAGACTGCCTGTCCTTTGTTTTTGCCGCCGCTTTCATGTTGTTCCTCACTTTCGCGCACGCCTTTTGCGCATAACAAGTTTGTGTTTTCTGAATGTCCGGTATGATGCACATATGCTCTATTCTGCATATCTTTTCCTGTTTGTCAACTATATTCTGAGATTCCTGTTTCAAGTACAAAGTACCGGTCCGCAGCGATTCCGTTTTCGGCTTCCCAGTTACTGAATCTCTGTCTGTATGGTTCTTTTCCCTTCGGCGCATACTATCCGTGATAAGTCAAAAACTTATTTGGATAAAATGTAAGTGCGCCTATTCCGGTGAACACCGGGACTTTAAATCCGCGCACGAAATGGAGGTAAGAGTGAAAGATTTTTCAAATCTTTCCTCTGCAAGTTTGTGTCTGCGCTGCATCCACAAACTTGTTAAGCCATTCATGGCTTTGCGCAACAAAGCAGCGCAGAAATGAGGTAAACATGGATAAAGAAACATTCGGCGAGGCTCTTGCAAGGAACACTCTGGACGAGATCCCCAGCCCCAAAGACGATGCAAAGGAAATTTCCGGACTGGTAAAAAACAGCGGGCGCATTACCGGCTATCAGCTCTCCGACGGCACCACCGTTTCCCGGCAAGAAGGTGTGGCTATGGCCAAGCAGGGAGAGATCAAAGGCGTAGGCATCGCCCACAGAAAGGATACGGAATATTTAAAATCCCTGCCCGACGATTCGGAGAATAACAACCTGGGTAATCTGCCCTCTGTGTCCGGATGATTCCGCTTCAGAGGAGAGACCAGGGAGTCTGTTTTAGGTCCCACACAGTGATCAGATCGGAGAGATTGGATATGGCAAAAGCAATCGGTATCGATAAGCAGGACTTTTAAAAAATTTACATTTTTTAGTGTCTGATAAAGCCCATTCCATGAATTTCATTTGATTTTTCCTTGGCGGTCGCATATAATACAAGTAGGGAAATTCCTACTTTCCATATTTTTCGCTTATTGAACTACTAATTTCAATAAGACAGGAGGTGAAAGATATGTTAGCAAACGCTTTTGTTGACAACGCAAAGGTCATGGCCAAAGGGCAGGTCACAATTCCAAAAGATGTCCGTGAAGTGCTTGGCGTGGCAAGCGGAGACCGCATTTCTTTTATTGTGGAGGGCGGCACTGTCCGTATCGTTAATTCGGCTGTTTATGCCATGCAGATGCTCCAGGGTGAAATGGCAGGCGAAGCTGAGCGGACCGGTCTCACATCTGACGATGATGTTATGGCACTTGTAAAAGAATTGAGAAATGAGGATGAAAACGCATGAGGATTCTGATTGATACGAATGTCCTCATATCTGCGGCATTGAGCGCCAACGGTGTTCCCTATCAGGCTTATGTAAAAGCTGCCTCTTATCCTAACCACGGATTGATCTGTGAGCAGAATGTGGACGAAATGAAACGGATATTCAACAAAAAATTTTCCAAACGTCTGACAGCATTGGACAAATTTCTTTCAATGGCCCTACTGACGCTGGAATTAGTACCCATCCCAACAGACGAAAACACGTCGGAATCACGGATCCGGGATGCGGATGACCGTCCCATTTTAAGAGCGGCGATTGCGGCAAAGGCCGATGTCCTGCTCACCGGTGACAAGGATTTTCTGGAATCAGGTTTGGAGAATCCAACGATCATGACACCCACTGAATTTCTCGGTATGGATTAAAACAGCTTTGTATGACAGGGCCGGAAACTGTAACAGCTTCCGGCCCTGTCTTTTTACATCCGCTGTATCTCTTTTTTCGGCATACGCTTGATCTTGTCGCCCATGGTCTCCTCAAATACCCGGTCATGGGTCACAATGATCAGCAAACCTTCCACATTCTCCCGGATAAACCTGGTCACGGCTGTTTTATTGATATTGTCCAGTCCCGCCGTGGGCTCATCCAGAAGCAGTGCCCCGGGCCTGCCCAGGATGGCTCTTGCAATAGCGATCCGTTTCTTTTCCCCATCGGAGAGGGTGCGTGGATTTTGTCTCATATCCCAGTCCAGGCCCTGCCCCCCCCTCATAAGTAAAGGACAGTCCGCAGACATTCATTGACCCTGCGTTTATTCGCCCGTACTTTGATGATATCCTCAATACTCTCCTGCAGTCCCAGAAATACCGGCGTAAGCCATATGGTATAGCTGTTGAGGGCAATAAAATCCCCTTTCAGCATATTATGATCCAGAAACAAAGCATGTGCCGCAAAAACAAATAGAGCGTACGCATTAATGTGAGCTGGAAAGCCGCTGTTCGGTAATGGCATATCCCTGTTTTGCCAGAAACAGAAGCGTCATGACCGCCCCATAGCCTCCCGCCAGATGTATCCACTGTTCTGCCTCCGCTATATGATCCACAATGCTGCCCATCATCGTCTGGGACCAGATATTCAGCTGCGAAATCACCGGTATGCCGATTAAGAGAAGCAGGAGAGAGAGTTTATAGGTCGAATAGATTCTGATGATTTTTTTTGCAGTACTCATTTGCCGTTCCTTTCAGTCGTAATACTTTGCCTGGGCATTCCACATATCCGCATAATATCCTCCTGCCGCAAGAAGCGCCTCGTGGCTTCCCCGCTCTGCGATCCTTCCCTCGTCCAAAACCATGATATCGTCACAGAACCGACAGCTGCTCATCCTGTGGGAGATATAAATGCCGGTCTTTCCCTCCATCATTTTGTGGAAATCGGCATAAACCTCCGCCTCCGCCTTCGCATCCAGGGCCGCCGTGGGTTCATCCAGAATTATCACCGGCGCATTCTTATAAAGGGCTCTGGCCAAAGCCAGCTTCTGGGCCTGGCCTCCGCTGATCCCGCATCCCTCCTCTGTGCGCTCATAAAGAACGCTGTCCAGCTTCCGGGGCATTTGCTCCGCCATCTCCTTCGCCCCCGCCCCGTTAAGGGCCTGCCAGATCCTTTCATCCTCCCTCTCGTATCCCGCCGCAATGTTTTCCGCCACTGAAAAACGGAACAGCTTAAAGTCCTGAAATACCACCGCGAAAAGGCTTTGGTACTCTTCCTCGTCATATTTGCGGATATCCACTCCGTTCAGAGTAATCCTGCCTTCTGTGGGCTCATAGAGCCGACACAACAATTTAATAAAGGTGGTCTTGCCTGCACCGTTTTTTCCCACCAGTGCCATTTTTCCCCCGATATGAATGTTGCAGCTCACATCCTTCAGCACCAGCTCCCGGCTTTTCGGATAATGAAAGCTTACATGCTCAAAGGCAAGCTCATATTCCCCATCGGAACGCTTTTCCACCGGAATCGAGCCCGTATTGTGGAGATTTTCCATATCCAGAAAGGCAAGAAACTCCTGCATATACGTACAGATCTTTTTCAGTTCCCCATTATGATCAACAATCATGAAGCAGGCATTTCCGAACTGCGTAATTGCCCCCATGCAGCGCATAAAACCTCCCACAGAGACAGCGCCCGCCACTGTTTTTATCACCGCAAGCAGGGCGGCCAGCACTGAAAAAATACCGTTTACCAGCTTGTTTGCCTCACTTTCCTCCCGGGATACTTCACATATTTTTTTGCTGTAGGAGAGCATCCCTTCCGTCTCTCTTTGCGCATTATCCATAAGCATTCCGCCCATGTTATAGATTCGGATCATCCCTCCTGCCTTCTCATTCATAAATACCTGCTCCGCCAGATAACCCATCCGGTTTTCCATGCCAGTGTGTTCTTCAAAAATTTCCCTCTGTCTGGCTGCAAATTTCCGGTATACACAGGCAGAACCTGCCGCCATTCCCGCCAAAGCCACGCCAAACAGGAGAAGCGAAACAGAGGGCTCTGCCAGCCCTGCCCAGATCCCTTCCTGCTGTCCCGGCTTTGCCAGACACAGCTTCGCCACCAGCAGGGAAGCGACTCCGAGATGCAGGAACGCCCGCAGAATCTCACAATAGTGATACAGCACCATACCGAGTCCCCCGTGCATATCCGCCGTCTTCTCCGAAAACAGGATTTTCTCCCCGCTCTCCGGATTTTCCATGGTCTCATAATCCAGTGCAAAGGCTTTTTCCCGAAGCCATACATAGAAAAGAAGCCAGAGTCTGGTCTTAAGAGGCCGAAATCTTTTTTTCAGAAGAAGTCCCATGATCCCCAGAAAGATTTCCGCCAGAAGAAGCATTCCAAGCTGCCGGATCGCTTTTTCAAAGCTATTTTCCTGGAGAAGATCGATCAGGGCAGCTGTCAGAAAAAGTGTCACATAGATTCTGGCCACCGAAAAGACGGCCTCAAGAAAATGCAGGGGAAGAATTGCAGAATCCACGGAATGGATCATTTTAAGCAGCCTCAATCCGATCCTGTGAACCCTCTGAAAATCTTTCACAGTTCCTTCGCCTCCTTCTTTTTCTGATAATAGCGCGCCTGGAGTGCAAACAGCTCCGCATAGGCCCCTCTCTTTTCCATGAGTTCCTTATGACTCCCCTCCTCCAGGATCCTTCCTTTTTCCAGGAAGATCACCCTGTCGCAGAACCGGGTAGAGCTGAGCCTGTGGGAAATAAAAATTCCCGTCTTTTCCCGGATCATTTCGTCATATTTTTCATACATCGCACTCTCTGCCAGAGGATCAAGGGCCGCCGCAGGCTCATCCAGAATCACCACAGGCGCATCCTTATAAAGAGCTCTGGCCAGCATCAGCTTCTGGAGTTCCCCGCCGGAAAGGCTGACTCCTTCTTCATCCAGATCCCGGTTCAGCATCGTCCTCTCTTTTTCGGGCATTCTCTGCACCCGCTCAAGCATTCCTGCTTCTTCCAGACTCCACTTAAGCCTTTCGGTATCCGTCCTGCCCTGCTGCCTGCAGGATACATTTTCTTCCAGAGAAAAGGAAAAAGCCGAAACATCCTGGAATACCACCGAAAATTCCCGGAAGTACTCCTCACGGGATAAAAGAGCGCTGTCCTGTCCATCCAGGAGGATCCTTCCCAGACGGGGTCGGTAAATTCCACACAGGAGCTTGATCAGCGTGGTCTTTCCGGCGCCGTTAAGCCCTGTCAACGCCAGCTTTTCACCAGGATGAATGACAAGATCCAGATCGTGAATGGTATCCTCTCCCTTCCCTTCATAGCGGAAGCACACCTTCTCCAGACGGATCTCGTGAATCCTTCCCGGATGGATGATTCTCTCCGTTCCCTCTTCCTTTACAGTACCGGTATCCATAAAATCACGGTATCCATCCATCAGCACCTGATTCTGAAAAATCCTCTGAAGGGCGTCAAAAAGGCCGCTCATCCATGCCCCGAAGCCGGATACGATCCCCATATACAGCAGAAAAGCCGGAAGGGACATCTGTCCGTGGATCATCTGCACCAGGAGATACACGTAGATAATCAGATTTCTTCCAAAGGTCAGCACCTGCTCTGAAATTCCTGCCCAGGTGACATATTTTCTGCCCTGGTCCCGCAGTGTTACAATTCTCTCTATGGTCCGCCCAAAGGCAGCGGCAAAACTCCGGTCCAACCGGTAAAGGCGAATGTCTTTTCCGTTTCCCGGTGCAATAGACTCCCGGCGCAGGTAATGAAAATGCTGCCAGTCTGTCTCGCCTTCCTGCTCCAGCGCATATTCCCTCCTGCCCGCCCAAAAATATACCGCCCCGGACAATCCTGTCTGCAGCATCAGCAAAAAAAGTAAAATCAGGCTCCTTTTTGCAATAGTCACACTGTAGAGCGCAAGTCCTCCCAGATTCAGGAGCATATCCCAGAAGGCCTGGGCATAGGCCTCTATTCCCTGCTCGTTTCCGGAAAAAAGGTTATCGCCCGCACGGCTCATTTTTCTCTTTCCCGCTTCACTTTCCAGATACTGCACATCCATATCCACGCATTTCTGATAAAAGTCCATACTTGTCTCCACACGAAAAGAGAACAGCACCTCCCTCTGCAGGTGCTGCAGGCGATTCTGCCAAAAGCGGACACTCTGTAGCAAAAGCATATAGCCCGCAGCAAACAACAGCGCCTCTGAGCCTCCTCTTCCAATCAAAGCGGCTGTCACTGCTCCGGGCATGGCCGCTTCCAGAAAAGGCAGACAGATTCCTGTTCCCAGATTACCCAGGCAGATCCGAAATACTCTTCCGCCTTCCTTCTGTTTCAGATTGTGGAATACATATTGGTAATTGCTTCTTATGGAATATTGAGATTTTGATTTCTGCATTTCAGACTCCATTTCTCCACCCCGGTCTTTCTCCGGGGTGTAAAATCATTTTAATACAGAAATAAGATTTGTGTCGTTCTGCGCACGAAATGTCTGATTTTTTTCACGAAATGCGGCTATTCGCCTGCGGCCATATTTCTACATTTGACTGCTTTCAAATTACGTCTCTTCCAACGGCATCGTAACTTCCGCCGCAAAAATTCCCGGCTCATTGGCCAGGTTCAGATATCCATGATATTTATCTACCGCTGCCTTGACCCGCTTCATGCCAAGACCGTGGTTGCCCCGCTTTTTTGTAATATAGTGTCTCGCATCAAAATCCGTTTCTTCCTTTGCCGAATTCTGCACGGACAGATAAAGCTGTCTCTTGTTTACCGTCATATAAATGCGCAGGAACCGTTCTTTTTCTTCTATCTGTGCGCAGGATTCCAGAGCGTTGTCCAGAAGGTTTCCCAGAATCACACACAAATCCACGTCCTCTACCGGGATTTTCTCCGGAAGCTGTGCCTTGCAGTTCGTCTGTATCTTCCGCCTTCCGGCCAGAGTCAGCTTACTGTTCAATATAGCATCAGCCATAATATTTCCGGAATTTACCAGGGTATCCACTCTGTCCAGCTCTTTTTCCAGCTCTTCCAGATAATCCTGAAGCCGGTCTGTATCGCCTGTCGCCAGATGTGCTTTCATCACCTGCATATGATTATGATAATCATGACGCCAGCCCCGCATATCCATATAAATTTCCCTGACTTCCTGATATTGATATTTCATGAAATGGTCCCTGAGATTTTCCGAGCGGTTTTCAAAACTTTTCTGGTAAAAAAACAGGGTTCCCTCCAGAATCAAAAACAGCAAAGTCTCCAGCAGAACACCTCCCCAGAATAACAGACTTCCGGAATTTTCCCAAAGAGCCTCCCGTCCGTATGCCGTATATAACGAAGGCTGCCCGCCGGGCGGCGAAAACTGCGCGGCAGGCAGCTGAGCCCCTGCGCCGGACAGCCAGAGCAGAAAAGCAGTCAGTCCGTAAACCATAGCGGTCAAAATTCCGTTTCCCGCACGGAGGCATCCTCTTTTTTCTGTAAGAAGGATCCAGAAAAGATAAAGTACCGGCGCATTCAGCAAACAAAGACGAAAAGATGAGAAACAGGACACTGCCGCCAGGCTGACTCCCGGAAGCAGGATTCTCCACCACTGCACGGAAAAGGGTTCTCCGTCAAAAAACAGGTCAAACAAAAGCATCACAGCACTGATCAACAGCCACACCTGCCAGAGGGGAATCCAGAAAGAAAGGAGCAACAGCCCAAATGTCAGACCAATGCCCGCTGCAAGCTTTCCTTTTCCTTTTTCCAACCGCCCCGCCTGCCCCAGATAATACCAGTACAGGATCAGCCACAGGATCTGAAAAATTGTCTTTTCCATATTATTACCTTTCTCTGTAAACCTCCATCATACTCAGCCTGCCGCTTTGGCGGGCCGCATGGCCATCCATGCTATGAAAGTCTTTGACTTTCATAGTAAACCTCCATCATACTCAGTCTGCCGCTTTGGCGGGCCGCATGGCCATCCATGCTATGAAAGTCTTTGACTTTCATAGTAATAGTTCAAATAAGCCCTGTTCAGCGCTTCCCATCTTCCTCTGGCGATGGGAAGCGCCTCTCCGCTATCCATAATCACATCTCTTTTGGTGATCCGGCTCACACAGGCAAGATTTACTACAAAAGAACGGTGGATCCTGAAAAACGCCCTGCTTTCCTTTTCAAGGCTCTGCTCTGTCTTCTGTATCCCTGACCGGCAGCGCAGGATATTCTGTTTATGTTCTCCCTGCTCCTTTCCCCCCTGCCTGCATTCACAGTGGATCAGCGTGTCATGAGCGCTGCTTTCCAGATAGCAGATCTCTGTAAGGCGCAGCTTTGTCAGCCCCTCCGCCGTTTCAAACAGCAGGAATTTTTCTTTTTTAAGACGTCTGCCTGCGGCTTTATCCAGGCAGAAAAAGAGCTGCTTTTGTTTCACAGGCTTGATCAGGTAAGATACGGCATCCACGTCATAGCCTTCCAGCACATAGTCATCAAAGCCCGTCACAAACAGGATCTCTGTCTCCTCCTGCCTTTCCCGCAGTTTATGGGCAAGGCTCATCCCATCCATACCTGGCATTTCGATATCCAGAAGCAGGATATCCACAGCCTTCACGTCCTCCCACAGAAAGAGAAGCTGCTGTGCGTTCCGGCACAGATGAATCTGTATCTCGATTTTCCGGTTTTTTGCCCACTCCTTTACCAGTTTCTCAAGCAGCAAAAGACTGGCTGGTTCATCATCACAGATGGTCAGTTGAAACATTTTTCTTCCGCCTCCCAGACACTCCTACCGGATCTCATATACACTTCTGATCTTCAGATCGGCAGGGTCTCCCTTCAGGATCTTCACTTTTCTGCTTCCGGGATTCATATCAAAGTAATTATCCTCCAGGAGCATGGTATCCTCTCCATTCAAAATCTCCACACTCTTTGCATAAGCCCCGGCTGTCACCATCAGCTCGTTTTCTCCGCTCACCTCCACCCTGAGTTCCGGATCCCGGAACCTGAAGTGCTTAGGCGGACAGAACAGAATACTTCCTGAAGAAATCACTGTCCCTTCCTCTTCCAGTTCATAATATACGTAATCGCTATACGTCTCTGCCTGCTGCAGAGACACTTTCTCAAGCCAGGTGCTTGAAAGTGCTTCCACGCAGACACTTTTCTCATAGCTTTCCTTAACTGTTCCGGAAGCCTCCCGCAGCTGCCATCGCACAATACCTGCCCTCTTTTGCATACTTTCATTGCTGATGCAGAAATGAACTGACTTTTTCAGTTCGTAAGGCTCCGCATTTACATTGGTGTCCTGGCTCAAAATGCCCTCCTCTTCACAGGAGATCATGAAGGGCGCAAAAAATCGCTTCGCATAATACTGAACAGCCTTCCATCTGCCCTGGTAATCGATCATGGACCAGCTGGCAACAGGCCAGCAGTCATTCAGCTGCCAGATAATGGCCCCCATACACCTGCCTCTGTTCCTGCGGAAATGCTCCACGCCGTAACGCATGGCTTCCGCCTGCAGTAGCTGGGATGCATACAACGTGATGTCAAACTGATTAGGATAAAGATAGGTCTGCTCCATATAGTTCATAATCTTTCCGTTGGCAGACTGATTTCTCTGATGCTTTTCCATTACATAAGAAAAAATATTTCTGTCCTCCGGCTCCGTAAAAGTCTCAACCGTTTTCAGCGCCGGGAAAGACTGAAACCCGAATTCGGATACAAACCGGAAATAGAATTTCCGGAATTCGGTGATCGGCTTGTTGCCGTGCCATACATCCCAGTAATGGGCGTCGCCCCTGTTCTCGGCACTGGGATCGTCAAAACTTCCTCCCGAGGAAGGACTGGAGGGCCAGTAAAAAGTCTCAGGGTCATGCTCTCTCAGTACCTGAGGGATCACATATTCGTACATCTTAAAATAATCGGAAAGCTGGCCGGGCTTTAAGCACCACCCCTTTGGATCAGGAACCAGGAATGATTCCACCTCGTTGTTTCCACACCACAGTCCCAGACTGGCGTGATGCCGGATCCGCTTGATATTATCCACGAACTCAGCCCGGATATTTGCGTCGAATTCCTCTGTCAGATCATAAACAGAGCAGGCGAACATAAAGTCCTGCCATACAATCAGCCCCAGCTCATCACAGATATCCCAGAACGCATCCGCCGGATAATGGCCGCCGCCCCAGACACGGACACAGTTAAAATGCGCATTTTTTGCCTGGAGAAGAAGCTCTCTGGTTCTTTCCGGCGTCACTCTGGAGAGAATATTGTCCTCGGGGATGTAATCGGCCCCCATGGCAAAGATGGATACTCCGTTTACATGAAAGCAAAAGCTCTCGCCCCACTGGTCCTTTTCTCTCCGTACCGTCATGGTACGAAGTCCGATCCTTCTCTCCCACACATCCAGCAGAACCTCTTCTTTGTACAGCTCCACCCTCACTTTATAAAGGGGCTGGCTGCCATAGCCGTTCGGCCACCACAGCCGCGGCTCCGGGATCAGAGCATCCGTATCATTCCCGATCTCTGTTCTTGCGCCATCCGGAGAAACGATCACCGTATTCAGACGATAACCTTCCTCCCTGAGCCATGCCGCCTCTTTGGCACAGGCCCTCTGACTTCCGGATTCCCGGCAGCCGGCTTTTGGGCTGCCGGCATTTGAGCTGTCGGTCTCCCGGCCCCCGGCGCCCATCCGGCAGAGTCTGTCCTTCTCCAAGATTTCCGCCTCCACCTTGAAGTGCAGCCATACCTTTCCATCCTCATGCCGCTGTGTCACATAAACATTATCCAGCCGCGCCGTATTGATTCCCAGAAGCTTTACATCCCGCCAGATTCCTGCGTCAGGCAGACGGGGGCCCCAGTCCCATCCGTACATACAGTGGGCTTTTCTCAGGTAGGGACTTCCCTTCATGGCATCCGTGCTTCCCATAATCAGAGGATCTTTTTCATACAGATCATAAATATAATTGACCGGAGAGGTCAGGACGATGCGCAGCTCATTGCCGGAAGGCACAAGCAGTTCTTTTACCCTGTATTCCCAGATCCTGTGCATATTGTCCGCTCTTCCCAGAAACACAGAGTTCAGCCAGATATCGCCCACCGTATCGATTCCGTCAAAATGCAGAATCACCTCTTCCCGCTCCAGCATCTCCTCCGATACGTCAAAAACGGTGCGGTATTCATAATCTTTTTTCATCAGCTCCAACGCATCGAGCTCATGATCCCTATAATAAGGATCCTCCATCTTACCGTTATCCAGATAATCCTGATAGACACTGCCAGGCACTGTCGCAGGCAAGAACATCTCTTCTCCGACCGCCCTCATTTCCCAGCCGCCATGCAGCTTCATTACTTCCATCATGTTACTTACATCCTCCTTCGTCATACCCGTAAAGTTGTTGCAATCGTATCACATTTATTATTACATAACAATCTCTTCTGTTAAAATCGAGCAAAATCGGGCAGGGAAGATTTTACCTCTGTGCATAGCGATTCGCATAGAAAAAAATAGCTTCCCGGATATAAATATGTTATAGTAGTGGCAGGAAACAGATACATCATACAGGATTCCGGGACAAAGAATTCCGGAAATTTTCAGAAATCAGGAGAAACGATATGAATATTCAGATCATTACCGATTCTGCATCGGACATTGTAGACCCTGGCCGGAAGGATCTGACTGTCCTTCCCATGACCATCACATTTGGAGAAAAAGAGTACCTTGACGGCGTGACTCTTTCCCACAGGGAATTTTTTGAAAGGCTGATCGAATGCGATCACCTTCCCTCCACCAGCCAGATTTCTCCCTACGCCTTCACGGAAGCCATCCGCAAAGTGACTGATGCCGGAGATATTGCCATTCTCATCACACTTTCCTCCAGGCTTTCCGGCACTTATCAGAGCGCCTGCATTGCCGCTGAAGAGTTTGAAGGCAAGGCCTATGTCGTTGACAGTAAGAACGCCACAGTAGGAGAAAGAGCTCTGGTGGAATATGCCCTGCAGCTCAAAGATTCCGGCATGGAGGCCGAAGCTGTTGTGGCGGAACTGGAACGGGCCAAAGAGGATATCCAGCTCATCGCTCTTCTGGATACTCTTGAATATCTGAAAAAGGGAGGCCGCATCTCCAAGGCGGCGGCTCTGGCCGGAAGCGTTCTGTCCATCAAGCCGGTGGTGAGTGTTGTGGACGGAGAAGTGATTATGGTGGGGAAAGCCAGAGGATCCCGACAGGGAAACAATCTGTTGGCAGAACATATTCAAAAGGCCGGAGGCATTGACTTTACCAAGCCCTTCTTCCTGGGCTACACTGGCTTAAGCGATGCCATGATCCGGAAATACATCAATGACAGCGAAGCTCTCTGGCTGGAACATATGGGAGAGCTTCCGGGAGAAGATCTGCCCGTCGCCACAGTGGGCGGCACCATTGGGACCCATGTAGGTCCGGGTGCTATCGCCATAGCTTTCTTCTGCCCCAGGCAGTGACCCCGGCAGGCATAATCTGTTTTGCGAAAAATTCTGTTACAGCATATTCTTAATCGGGCAGGGAGGATGTTTCTCCCTGCTCGCTGCTTAAAGCGCTATCTCCTCCAGGTCCGCCGGAATATACAGATTTCCGCTGTAATACTCCCTGCCCTCCTGTTCGTACCTTGCTTTACGCTCCGCCATATTTTTATCCTCGGTGTGATACAGGATCAGATTTTGGACCTGCAGATGTTCCGCCAGAATACAGGCATCCTTTACGGTAGAATGATGCTTCTCATAAGGCCGGAACACATCCGCCTGGGAGGCCAGGCAGAAGGCTTCATGCATCAGCCACTTACTTTTCGCCGCATATTGATATTCGTGTTCATGACAGGTCTCATCCCCGCAGCAGGTAAGCCTCTCATTCTCATCCAACAGCACACTGAACCCAAACTGCCTGTCCTTGGTGGAACGGATATCAAAAAAAGTAAACTTATGCCCTATGATGATCTGCTCCTGCCCATCCTCTATTGGAATCAGACGCAGGCACGGATATGACAGGTCTGCCAGTGCCGCTTCCCTCTCTCCCGGCTTTGACTGCCTGAAAATAAACCGGGTCTGCTTTTCCCAGAACAGCATGTGAACCATATCGTCCAGAATTCCGATCACCTCTTCATGGGCATAGATCCTGGCTTCTCCCTCATAGTTTCCCTGGCTCATATTCTGGCAGAGCATGCGGATCATCCACACAATCCCCAGAATATGATCCGCATGCTTGTGGGTGACAAAAATATCTCTGATCTCCCTTACGTCGATCCCCGCCCGGTTCAGCTGTAGAAAAATCCCGTTGCCGCCTCCGCCGTCCACCAGAAGACGCTGCCTGCCTTCGCTTAAAACAAAGCAGGTATTGTAGCATTCCGTCACCATAGCGCTTCCGGTTCCCAGCATTGTAAGCTTCATAATTTACTCCATTTCTGCGCTGCTTTGTTGCGCAAAGCCATGAATGGCTAAATCCATAAAATGGCTTATCGAGTTTGTGGCAAGCAACGCGCAGACACAAATCTCGCGATTGAAAATTTCAATTTTCAATTTTGATCTCTCCTGTCTTTTTTACTTCCCGTCACACTCTTTGAGGCCTGACGATAAAGCCCTCATCATCCTTTTCCACCTTCAGGATAAAATCAAAGCGGTCATACTCCGTGCATATCCGGAAATCCTCCTCCGGGAACACCTCCTGATTGTGCGGGTTGAAAAAGTGCTCTCCTCCGTCATACCTGAGGTTCTTTACCCGATCTGAAAAATCAGGTATTTCCTCCCCTTTCAGAATAGCTGCTATATATTCCGCACACAACTCGTCCTCTCTGGCCGGCGCCACGCCGCCGTTTCCCATACAGACCAAAGAAACCTCCTCCGGCTGCCGTCTGATAATATACTCCGCCACAGCCCGTGCATTCAGCAGACTGCCGGTGATGATCTGTTCCGCATTCACCGCGTTTACAATCCCCTGGGTGCCCGCGCTGGTGGTGTGTATGATCCGTTTTCCCCGCACATCTTCAGGCCGGATAGAAGAAGGAGAATTGCCAAAGTCAAATCCCTCGCATTTCTTCCCCTTCCGTTCCCCGACCAGTACGCAGTCCGGGTCCTTCTCTCTCCAGCTAAAAGCTTCCTCCAGCGTTCCTGCCGGACGGATAAGCGCTGCTCCCATATCATATAAACAACACTCCAGGGAAAATGCCCGGAACACGTCTATGATCACTGTCAGCCCCCTGGCCTGTCTGGCGCCCTCGATCAGGTGGTAAATATTTATCCTGTTTTTATATGTTCCTGATTTTTCCATCTGAGGTCAGATTCCCTTCTCCGCACTCTGTGGTACGGTCATTTTCTGTTAAGACACCGCTGTTTTCTGCACTTTCATTCTGATCACCGTTTTGTGCTCGCCTTCATAGGGTCTGTCCGCGGAAACTCCCACGAAATTCTTTCCAAACATCTCATAAATACTCCCGGAAAGGCCAAATTCCGGCAGTCTGCCCACCAGCCTGCCGCCGCGGTACAGATAGGCGGTCTGTACAGGTGTGGCAAAATTTCCTTCGCTGGTGTAATCGCCGCCGCTCATCATGGTAATATAGATACCATCCTCTTCTCCCATCAACTCCTTTAATGTCCGCCCGCCGCATTCCGGTGAAAAGCAGCCGGCCGTATTGGAGGGCACGCTGTCGTAGCCGCCGCCGGCAGTGGCTGTATTTTCGTATCCGAATTCCTTTCCGGTCTTTTTGTCTGCAAAGGGTCTGACCAGCACTCCGTTTTGGATCAGACCGCACCGGTCATCCCGGCAGGTACTCCCCTCCGCGTCAAAAAAGGCGCTTCCCGGATACGCCATACTTCTGTCCACATAGAGGGAAAACTTCTCATCAAAGAGCTTTTGGCCGAGCTTTCCGTTAAAAAAGGAAGTTTCCCTCCCGAAAGCCTGGGCGTCCAGATTCCGGATCAGGAACTCTCCCAGCTCTGCAAAATTCACGATCACCGGAAGCTCCTCTTTCTCCGGCAGCTCCACCGGATGTAAGAAAGCGTCAAGATGCTCTCTGGCCTCCTTCAGAAATCTCTCCGCATCCAGAGTACGGCTTATCAGCACAACTGCATCGTCGATGATGTTCAGAGATTTCTCATGCTTGATCAAAAGCTCCCAGCTCATGATGCGGTCGCTGAACGCCAGGTCTGTCCCCCCATCGTTTGTAAGGTATTCTTCTGTTTCCGCCAGGCGGATCTTATTGCTGAAGATAACCTGTGGATATTCCTTTTTCAGAACGCTCAATACTTCCTCCGCAGCTTTCAGAAAACCGCTGTTATGTTCTACGCTGATATCGCCCTGCCCCCGATGTTCCTGCCGCACACTTTCTACAGTTGCTTCTCCCTCGTATGGAATTCCCAGCTTCAGATTTTCCACAGCCTGATTTATCAGTTCCTCATCGGCTTCGCCCAGCTTTCCGGCCACTCCGATCTTTCCCTGATCATACGCCCGGCAGGCGCTTTGGGTTATGCTTTTCTTTATCACGGAAGCGATCTCCCCGTTTGTCACGCCAAGGTTGATCTCTCTTTCCTTTATCATATATTTTTCCTTTACCATGATCTCCTCCTGCTTTTCCTTTTATTTCCGCAAGCAATGAGCCGGCGGCATGCGGTTCCGTTATTGCACCGTGAGATGCTTCACCCGCATATAAGGGCCGCCTGTTCCTACTCTTAAAGGGAACTGCTCCATCTTGCCGCATCCCCCAAGCGCAAAGGAAAAAAGTTCAAATTCTTTGGAGACCCCATCGATTTCACTGAGTGTGCTCATTACATTACCTGTCACCACCGAGATCCTTACCGGCTCCGCCAGCTTCCCGTCCCGGATCATATAAGCCCTCTTGGGTGCAATGGTAAAGGTACTCATACCGGAGCCATGACTGTAGTCCGAAAGATAGATTCCCTTCTTTACCCCTGCAATCAGCTCCTCCTTCGTACTCTCGCCGGGTTCTACATAGGTAGCCGTCATACGCACAATGGGTTCAAACTGAAAGCTTACCGCTCTGGCATTTCCTGTCAGCTCCTCTCCCAAAGCAGCAGCCGTCGCAGCACTGTGCAGACGTCCGGACAAAACGCCGTTCCGGATCAGATAGGTTTTCTTCGCCCTTGTACCTTCATCATCAAAAGGGACATAACCTGATCCCTCTTCCAGACCGGTGTCCACGATATTCAAAAGTTCCGCTCCCACTCTGGTACCAATGGCCCATTCCCGCTTCATATTTTCGTCGCCCACCATAAAGTCCGCCTCGCTCTTATGCCCAAAGCTTTCATGGGCAAAGACGCCCGTCACACCCGGGGCAAAGACGCAGGTATAATCTCCCGGCTCCACCGGCCGGGCATTTTGGTGATACTCAATATCTTCTCTGATCAGCTTTCGCACTTCCTCTTCATGTCCCCACAGCTCGTCAAAGCGCATCCTGTAAATATCTTTTCCGCCATAGTAGGGCTTATCATCCTGCATCAGCACATAACGCACCGCAACACAGCAGTTCTGCGTGTCAAAGATCACATCGCTCCCTTTGCTTGATACGATATGCTTCTCCGTATGATTGTCCACATAATATACCTTCCAGTACCGGATCTCTTCATATTCTCTCATGCATGCGCAGTACTTTTCCATCACCGCCAGCTTCTCCTCATTGGAAACACTGCTCACATCACAGGAGGTATAATTCAGCATCACCTCCCTGTTTACCTCATATTTCCGTACCACAGGATCTTCTTCGATCCCGGAACAGGGAACCGCCATCTCAGCCAGAGAATCTATTTCCTGCTGGATTCTTTCAAGCTCTGTAGTCGAGCTCATATACCATCTCCTGCCATCATAGAGACGGATGATAGCCCCCTGCTCTTTTTTCGCCTTGTTTTCTTTCAATACATCATTTTCAATCCTGATCGATGTGGAACAGACTGCCTCTTCTCTCACATCTGTGTAAACCCCTTCGGGAAACCGAACCATATTTTACTCCATTTCTGCGCTGCTTTGTTGCGCAAAGCCATGATATGGCTAAATCCATAAAATGGCTTTTCTGCCTATATTTAAGACCGCCCCGCAAGATACCGAATCTTCCGCCTCATTCCCCGGAACATCTTTGAAAATTCATTCCCGGCAAAAGCCCTGCGAACCGTTTCTCATATATAAAATATAAACAATAAGGGCGGCTTTGTCCAGATATTCCAGCGCAGCTTTTTCGCCGTCAGGAACGATGGTTACAGCTTGCGTTATTTTTCACGGAGTGGGGAAATAAGGCATACTGACCAGGGCTTATGTAACTCTGATAGCAGGAAAGGGAAGGAGCTTATGTCTGCCAGTCCCTGCGAATTTCCTGCCTCTCCCCGGTCACTCTGCGCCTGAGGCCCGCATAGACGGTTCCGGAAATATTATGCCACACGGAAAAGATTGCCCCCGGGAGCGTGGCAAGCGGATTCGCCGCAAAATTGGCGGTGGCAAGAGAAATGGAAAGGCCGCTGTTCTGCATTCCCACTTCGATTCCGATTGCCGTCACCTTTTTCTCCTCCAGCTTTAAAAGCTTTGCCACGCCCGTACCCAGACAGAGGCCGATCCCGTTGTGAATGGCTACCACCACCATGACCAGCGCTCCGCAGGATACGATCTTCTGCGCATTGCTTGCCACGATTCCCGAAATAATCATCACAATGGCAATCACCGAGATCAGCGGAAGCAGGTCCCGAAGGTCATCTATCTGCTTTGGGAAAATCCGGTAGATCAGAATCCCCAGAAGAACCGGGATCAGAACCACCTTTACCACGGACATCATCATGGTCACAAGCGATACCTCCACCCAGGAGCCCGCCAGCAGATAGACCAGAACCGGTGTACAGATAGGCGCCAGTATGGTGGATACGATGGTCATACCCACAGACAGAGGCACGTCGCCGCCCGCCACATAAGTAATGACATTGCTTGCCGTGCCGCCCGGGCAGCATCCCACCAGAATCACGCCCAGCGCCAGATCCGCCGGAAGAGCGAACAGCTTTGCAAGGGCAAAAGCGGTAAGCGGCATGACCGTGTACTGCAGCAGAAAACCGATACACAGATCCCCGGGTCTTGTAAAAACGATTTTGAAATCCCCGGTCTTAATCGTCAGACCCATACCGAACATGGCCGCTCCCAGAAACAGCGTCGTATAGTTTGTGGCCCAGGAAAAGCCCTTCGGGAAAAAAAAGGCAATGACCGAAAATACAATAATTAAAACCGCAATGTTTGACGACATAAAGTTACATACTTTTTTAATCTGGCTCATCACAATCCTCGATTCCTCATTTTTAAATATCTCCAAGCATCCCGTGCTTTTCATAGTGCGCAACAGACGTAATTTTGTTTTCCTCATCCACAAAGACCACCCTTGGCGGATTCTCCTTCCTCTCCTCTGGCGTCATTTGCGCATAGCACATGATAATGACCTTGTCGCCTGTGGAAACCATGCGGGCCGCCGCCCCGTTCAGGCAGATTGTCCCGCTTCCGGCCTTTCCCGCGATCACATAGGTCTCAAACCTGGCTCCATTGTCCACGTCGGCAATCTGAACCTTTTCATACTCGTAAATTCCGGCCGCCTCCATCAGGCTCTCGTCAATGGTAATGCTGCCCACATAATTCAGTTCCGCCTGCGTCACTGTGGCCCGGTGGATTTTACTTTTCAGCATTTCAAGCATCATTTCCGTCCGCCCTCCTTCCCTACACTTCCATGATAAAGTTGTCGATCAAGCGAGTGGTGCCAATGTAAACCGCCATGGCAGTGAGGACTCTGCCCCTGGCCCTTACAAGAGGCTCTATGCTGTCCGCATCCACCATTTCCACATAATCGATTTTAGCCAGGGGCTCCTGCCCGATCAGACTGCGCATTGCCGACAAAATCGTATCCGCGTCCCTCTCGCCCTTTTTCATCAGATCCTCACCCAGAAAAACCGCCCTGGAGAGCACAAGCGCTGCTTTTCGCTCCTCTCTGCTCAGATAAGTGTTTCTGGAACTCTTGGCCAGGCCGTCCTCCTCCCGTATGATCGGACAGCCCACAATCTGAATATCCAGATCCAGGTCACGGACCATCCGCCGGATCACCGCCAGCTGCTGGGCGTCCTTCTGTCCAAAATAAGCGCGGTCCGGCATCACGATGTGGAACAGCTTGCAGACCACCGTACAGACTCCTCTGAAATGCGTGGGTCTGGTTTTACCGCAGAGGCCCTCGCTGACCTTCTGCATCTCCACATAAGTGGAAAAATCCGGCGCATACATCTCTCCCGCCTCCGGATGAAAGATCAGATCCGCCCCGGCCTGCTCGCAAAGCCGTTTGTCCGCCTCGATATCCCTTGGATAAGTGGCAAGATCCTCATTCACCCCGAACTGTATGGGGTTGACAAAATCGCTGACGACCACCCTGTCGTTTTCAGCCACCGCCCTGTCGATCAGACTCTTGTGCCCCTCGTGGAGATATCCCATGGTGGGCACAAGCCCAACGCTCAGCCCCTGCTTTCTCCATTCTTTTACCTGCTTCCTTACCTCGTCGATTGCTCCTGTGATTTCCATAATGCTCCTCCATTCTTTCCTTTCCTGTGATAACCCAGCAGGGGAATATACTTTTCCTCTACTCGCGCGCCAGGCACCCGTCAGCTTCTGCTGACATTTTTCCTCTGCATGGGCCTGTGCAATCGAGTAGGGAAGGCTTATCTTCCCCCACTCGCGCGCGGACCGCATACTGCCTTAGCGGCATACTTCCTCTGCATGGGCCTGTGCAATCGAGTAGGGAAGGCTTATCTTCCCCTACTCGCGCGCGGACCGCATGCTGCCTTAGCGGCATACTTCCTCTGCATGGGCCTGTGCAATCGAGTAGGGAAGGCTTATCTTCCCCTACTCGCGCGCGGACCGCATGCTGCCTTAGCGGCATACTTCCTCTGCATGGGCCTGTGCAATCGAGTAGGGAAGGCTTATCTTCCCCTACTCGCGCGCGGACCGCATGCTGCCTTAGCGGCATACTTCCTCTGCATGGGCCTGTGCAATCGAGTAGGGAAGGCTTATCTTCCCCTACTCGCGCGCGGACCGCATGCTGC
>CAMWFQ010000003.1 GCA_947173495.1 uncultured Lachnospiraceae bacterium
CGTTTCGCTGCTGATTCCAGTTCCGCAGCTTCTCTCCAGTGCCCCTTGGTCTGGCTCGATTTTCGGCCGCTTCCCGCGTCCGCAAATTGTGCCGGGCACTTCCGTTTCGCTGCTGATTTCAGTTTTTATTCCGTCAGCGTATGCAGAGGCTGTCGGACATGGTGCAGCGTCTTCTCTTGGTGAAGGTCTGTGCGCTTGTCAGTCCCTCGCCTGTTCTGGAAGCTATGGTGAAGGTGCAGTAACCCTCGCCGCCGAAGCCCAGTGCCGCGTAGCTGGGGCCGTTCTTTACCAGAATGGCGGTATCGATTGCCTTTGCATATGTAGTGATATTGTCTACATTCTTGGAATGGATATGAGCGGAATGACGGTTGCCGTGCTCTAACCACACAGCGGTCTCGACTCCCTCCTCAAAGCTCTTTACTCTCACCACTCCCAGTATGGGCATCATCAGCTCTGTTGTGATAAGCGGATGTTCCTTGGGGCCTTCAAATACGATACATCTGACCTCCGGTCCTGCTTCCACACCTACCATGGAAAGCAGCGTTCTGGCATCTCTTCCCACGCACTTTCTGTTCAGGGCGCCCTTGGGGGTGATGACCGTAGAGATCAGCTTGTCCTGAACTTCTCTGCTGGCAAGATAACATCCGTTTTCCTGGATCATGTAGTTCATCAGTTCATCCGCAACGCTGTCCACCACCACGACCTCTTTTTCTGCAATGCAGGGAAGATTGTTGTCAAAGGTACAGCCGTTTACGATGTCCTTTGCCGCCTTGCGCACATCTGCCGTGGCATCCACCAGAGCGGGGGGATTTCCCGCGCCTGCGCCAATGGCTCTCTTTCCGGAGGAAAGAACCGCCGTTACCACACCGGGACCGCCGGTAGCCACCAGCAGGTGAATGGACGGATGCTTCATCATAATGGAGCTGGTCTCCATGGTGGGTACCTCCACCGTCACCGCAACATTGTCCGGTCCGCCGGCTTCCAGGGAAGCCTCATTGATCATATTAATCGTAAAAATAGTCGTTTTCTTCGCATTGGGATGGGGATTAAATACGACTGTATTACCTCCCGCGATCATTCCAATGGAATTACAGATGACTGTCTCGGAAGGGTTGGTGGCCGGCGTGATGGCTCCGATCACTCCAAAGGGTCCCATTTCCACCAGGGTAAGTCCCCGGTCGCCTGACCATGCAATGGTACTTAAGTCCTCTGTTCCGGGTGTCTTGTCCGCTGTCAGATGATGCTTTAAGATCTTGTCTCCCACATTACCCATTCCTGTCTCGTTGACACCCATATTAGCAATGAGCTCTGCATTTTCATGTGTTTTCTTCCGGATGGCAGAGATGATCTTCTCTCTCTGATCCAGACTCAGATTGCGGACAACCTTCTGCGCCTCAATGGATGCCTTGATGGCTTCGTTCATATCCTGAAACACACCGTGCATCCCTGCCGCAGGAGCGGTTATCTGCATGTTTGCCATGACCTTCTTTACAATGTCATGGATCATACTCTCGTCTACAGGCACGCTATTACCTCCTTTAACATGGCTCTGCCATAGGCCGCCAATTCCGTGTCCTGGGCTGCCGTGCCGCCCGACACTCCCAAAGCTCCTATCATGGTATTTCCAACCATCAGCGGCTCGCCGCCGCCCAATATCATAACCCTGCCTTCGTTTGAAAACTGAAGGCCGTACAGGTCCTGGCCCGGCTGACATAAGCGTGAAAGCTCCTTCGTTGACATTTGAAAAGCCGTGGATGTGTAGGTTTTGTTGAGCGCCACATCGAAGCTTCCGTGATACGCATGATCCATACAGTGAACGGCTACCGGTCTGCCGGAGGCGTCTGAAACTGCAATCACCACCCGCATGTCCATCTCCTTCGCTTTTTCCTCCACCTTTTCGATCAGCCGGACAGCCAGATCCAGAGACATAATCTCCTTCACAATGGCCTCGTCAACAAGGTTTTTCACTATTTTTTCAAGATTATATTTATCCATAAATTATTTGCCGAGCTGCTCTAATACTTTCTTGGTAATGGCTGCTACCAGCTCCTGGCTGTCCTGCGCATTGCCGGAAGAGGAACAGGATCCACAGTTATGGCAGTTCGCCTTTCCTTTATTCTGACACAGATCTGCCGGATGACGTCCGGGCAGGCCCATTTTTCTTCTGATCTCATACAGCTTCTGCACGTTTTCAGGGCTGAATTCCTTGGGGCCGCCGAGCTGTCTTGCCTTGTAAAGAAGCTCTGCATAGAATTCAACGGATTCCATCTTCATATAAGCGGACAGAAGGTCGCCTGACCAGGTAAGCGCTCCGTGGCTCTCCAGAAGAACCGCGTCAAAATGCTCCAGATAAGGCTCAACCGCATCGGGGATCTCCATGGTGGAGGGGGTTCCGTAAGGTGCAATGGGAACGCAGCCGAGTGCGATCACTGCCTCAGGCATAATGGGCTGTGTCAGCGGAATGCCTGCAATTGCAAAGCTGGTCGCAAAGGTGGGATGCGCGTGAACCACAGAACCAACGTCCGGCCTTTTCTGATAAACTCTCATATGCATCTTGATCTCAGAAGAGGGGCGGAATCCCTTGTTTGCCTGGATCACATTTCCCTGTGCGTCTACCTTGCAGATATATTCCGGTGTCATAAAGCCCTTGGATACCCCTGTAGGTGTGCACAGGAATTCATTGTCACTCAGCTTTACGGAAATATTTCCGTCGTTTGCCGCAACCATGTTGCGGTCGTAGATTCTTTTGCCGATGTCACAAATCTGTTTTTTGATTTCATACTCGTTCTGTACCATTTTTTTCTCCTTTTTAAATTTATTAACATAAAGATGACGCGCAAAAAATGCGGCATCCGTTGTTCTGATTTCCACGAGCAACGAGCCAAGCGGCTGCCCATAGAGATGCAAAGCATCTCATAGACATTTGGCGAATGCTGCGAGGCTGATCTGCTCTTCGAAGAAGAGGAGATGCCGCCCCGGCGAGGGGTCACATACCGTTGCTTGCAGCGGGGCTGCTGACTTTCAAAAAGCTCTCCCGTGTATTATCCGCCGCGTTTCCAGGGAAGCACATCTCCCGGCTCGCTTAAGTATTCCAGCAGTTCGGCAACGCCTTCGCTTGCTTTGGAATTGACAAAAAAGATCTTTTTGCATCCTGTCAGCCGAAGCCATCTCTCCGCCCGTGCCGGGTTGCCATCTTCTCTGTCGATCTTGGTGACAATCCCGATCACTTCCCGGTTTACCATACAGGTAATGTTAGGAGGATAAAGAGAATACGGCTCGTTGGCCGCAAGCAAAAGCCCCACCACATCCGCCTCGTAAGAATAAAGGGCAAGCGCTCTGCCGAGTCTGGCTGTCTGGGCATATTCTCCCGGTGTGTCGATAATCACATCGAAATAATTCACATATTGTGTCTTCTTATACGTAATCGTTTCACCCTTCAGGGCCTGGGTAAGCGTCGTCTTTCCCGCTTCGCTCCGCCCCATCAAAATCAGCTTTTTCATGTTCTCGTGATCTGGCAAATGGTATATCCCAGTGTGTCTTCCGTATAGGTAAGAATCGCCTGTATTGCCGCCTCCACCTCCGATACCGTACCGGTCACGATCACTGAACCGGAAAACCTGTCCACAAACCCAAGTTCAACACCGGATGCTTTAATGGCAATATCTGCAATAATAATAGCCGTTTCCGCGGGGCTGACTGTCAACACACCGATCGCCGATTTTGAATATTCCACTGCCGGATCGAGCCCCAGCTTTTCATAAAGGATCTTATCCGGATTTGCAATGATATGTGCCAGCGTAATCTGTCTGCCGGGGACCAGCTCCTGTATGATTCTTTGTTTTTCTTCCATATTTATTTCCCTGTTCCGGCCTTCCTCTTAGCCCTTCCTGTTGTCCCGTTTTACTTATGCATTCATTATAAAGTATTCTGACAATAAAGTCAACACAAAACAACATTTATTTCGTTCCGTTTTTGCCCGTTTTAAAAGTCGATTTCAAATTTTTTTCTGGTTTTTCATTTGTTTTTGTTGTTTTTGTGTGGTTTTTGTGGCATAATAAAATCAATATTGCTGCGACTTTTAAACCCTTGTTTTCTGACAGAATTTTCTTATAAAGAAATATTATCAGAAAAATTTTTTCACAGTCCGGCGAGAATGGAGATTTTTATGCAGAAAATTCCTGTTTTACTGGATATACATACGCATTCTGTATCCAGCGGACACGGCACCTGTGATACCATTTCCGATATGGCACGTACAGCCGCCGCCCGCTCTTTGCAGATTCTGGGGATTTCCGATCACGGCCCCCGCACCGCCGGCTCCGGAGGATGCTCTTATTTCAGAAATCTTCTGCTGGCAGAACGGAAGCGATTCGGTATCTCTCTTTTATATGGGGTAGAACTTAATATTCTAAATGAAAAAGGAGAGGTTGATCTGGAGGATTCACTGATCCGTTCTCTCGACTACGGCCTGATCAGTATGCACCATCCCGTCTTTCAATCGGGAACCGCTTCTTTTAACACCACAGCCTGTATCAACGCCATGAAACATCCGGGTGTATGTTTTCTGGGACATCCCGACGACAGCAGATTTCCGCTGGATTACGAGCGGCTTCTGGCCGCCTGCCCCAAATACGGGGTTTATCCCGAGATCAATAACGCCTCTCTGATGCCGGCTGCATACAGAACCAATGGCTTTCAGAATTCGATGGAGATCCTTTCTCTGTGCAAAAAGCAGAAACTTCCGGTTCTGCTCTCCAGCGACAGTCATGGCAGAGAGCATGTAGGGGACATGAAATTTATTTTTCCACTGCTGGAAGCCTGTGCCTTTCCGGCAGAGCTTGTGATCAACTGCAATCCCGCTCTGCTTTACCGGATCATCACGAAGAAGCCGGACGCTGATGTGCTCCCCGGCTTATCAGTCAAAGATCCCGCAACAAGCTGACGGGGCAGCAAACCTGCAACGCAGCAAAGCGCAATACATCTTCGATGTATAAGGTATGAATGGACATGCAAGCATGTCCGCCCGGCTCGTTGCTCGCGGGAATAAACAAAAAGGAGATTTTATTTTATGGGAACGATCGAAAAGCATGTGCGCTACATGTACTCCGCACTTAATAAATCCGAACAGAATGCCGCCAGTTATTTTCTGGAACATCCGGACCACATTTTCCAGTATCCCTTGAGTACGCTCGCGCAAATGTCACAGACCAGTCAGGGGGCATGGGTTCGCTTTTGTAAAAGCATCGGATTCGATGGATTGAAAGGACTGAAAAATGCTCTTTTTCTGGAAATCAGCCAAGAAAAAGAAGAAACGGATCCCTCTGCACAGACACGCTTTCTTGATATCCGGCAATGCAGCTCCACATCCCTTCTGGCAGACCAGGTATGTTCAAACAGCATTCATGCCATTGAAGCCAGCCGAAATCTGCTGGATATAGACAGCATTGATGCCATCATTCCCATGATCATCAATGCCCATACCATCGGCTGTTTTGGCATCGGAGCATCCGGTTTTGTGGCGGAGGATCTGTATTCAAAGTTCCTTCGGCTGGGTTATCATGTTTTTTTCAGCCGCGATACCCACGTATCTTATTCCTTCGCGGCGACCGCTTCCAGCAGCGATATCGCTATCCTGTTTTCCAACAGCGGCAAAACCAGTGAAATGCTGCGGGTAACCCGTATCCTGAAAAAATCAGGGGTTCCCACCGTCGCCATTACCCGGTATGACGCGGACAATCCTTTATCTAAAATGGCAGATTATGTGTTGTATATTGATTCTATGGAAATTCTCATGAGAAGTGGTGCTACCAGTTCCCGCATCGCACAGCTTTGTATCTCTGATGTGTTGTTTATGGCTGTGGCCGGAAGAGATTACGAAAACATAGAAGAGAAGCTGGAATTGAGCTACGAGAGCTGCCATCCAGCTTCAGATTAGATCTTTTTGTCAGATCAGGAGTGCAGCGCCGTAGGCTGCGTCCTTTTTTCGTTCCGTTACATAAAGAGGGATTTCTTTTTCCTCTATAAGCTGTTCCAGAAATCCGCGTATCCTTTGATTATTTTCCAGCACGCTTCCCGCAAGCAAAAGAGGATAGGGAGCTTTCTTTGTGTTTTTCTCCAGCCATCTGACTGCCGGTTCTGCCAGTTCCAGAAGCTGTGCAGCCGCCCTTTTCGCAATTTTCTCCGCAACGCAGTCTGTCAAAATCATTTCTTCTGTCAGAAGAAGCGCCAGACGGGCAATCTCTTTTTTTCCTGTCTCTTTTCCATAAACGAAGCTCACCATCTCTTCCACGGAGGAAATGCCGATCCTTTCAAAAACAGCCTCTGTCAGTCTGGTCTGCTCCGCTCTGTGATCATGTGCGCGCACAACCGCACTCAAAATATCTCTGCCGATGGCATACGCACTTCCCTCATCGTCGATCAGATGCCCATATCCCCCTGCTCTGCAGCTTTCCGCTTTTGAATTCTGTGCCAGACAGACGGAACCGGTTCCTGATATCAGTAAAACGCCCGCCTCATCCAAAAGCCCGCCCTTCAACGCCGCCACATGATCCCCTGCAATAGAAATCGAACATGAAAATCCGCAGTTTTGTAAAGCCTGCTTCAGAAAAGGAGCCGCCTTCGGATTACTGACCCCGGCAGCGCCCACGCCAACGCCTTCACAGGAAGCAGGTTCAAATCCAAGCGCCCGGCACTGACCGGCAAGCTCTGACAAATGATTCTGAATCTGCTCTGTAGAATAGCTGTTATAATTGATGCCTCCCGCCAGAGCCCTGCCCTGCTCCTCCCCTTCCCTGAGGATCACCGCCTTTGCACTGGTACCGCCGCCATCAATTCCCAAAATAAATCCCATTTGTGCCCTCCTGTAAATAAAGCCTCAGTTCCCTTACAGAGTCGGCAAATGCCCTGTCTTCCTCTTCCCAGCTCTCTTTCAATCTCTTTAAGCTGATTTTTCCCTGCAGATATTTCTGTACCAGATCATTTCCGTAAAGCACCTTCAGGTGAACCGTATCTTCCCCTTCTTCTTCCTTCCTGAAAATCAGCTGATCGGGATAACGGTCAGAAATAATCTTCATGAAAGTCAATGCCATCGGAAGAAAATCTGCTTCCTGATCAAGTGGAAGAAATTCCAGCCCATAGCATATCTCTTTTGCGTACTTTCCACTGACCGGGACAAACGCCCGCCTGCGGAACGCAAACGCTTCTTCCGGTTTCTGGTTGATCAGGTCCGAATAAAGCAGATCCATATCCAGAAACGGCGCCCCATACATCATAAACGGTCTGGCGCTTCCTCTTCCCTCACTGATATTACAGGCTTCAAACAGACATCCTCCGCTGTAACACACGGTGTTCTCAAAAGCAGGAAGCGAGGGAGAAGGAATATTCCATTTGAGGCCGGTATCCGGATACATCATATCTGCCGTATAATTCTTCATTGTAATGACCGTCAGATCCAGCTTCAGAGATCTGTATTGTCTGAAATATCCGGCAGCCTCTCCCAGCGTCAGTCCATAACGCATGGGCAGCTCATAGTCACCCACAAAGCTGTGAATTGTCGGCAGAATTCTGGCTCCGGTTATCTTCCGGCCGCCAAGGGGATTTGGACGATCCAGCACTACAAAAGGAATTCCCGCGTCGGCAGCCGCTTCCATTGCATAGGTCATCGTATACAGATAGGTATAGTAGCGAAGCCCTGCGTCCTGTATATCAAAGACCAGAATATCAATTCCCTGCAGATCCTCCGGTGCAGGCTTTTTCTTTTTGCCATACAGAGAAACAACCGGGATCTCATCTCCTGCCTGCTGCTCCTCTTCCACTGCCTCTCCTGCTCCCGCCCCATACATTCCGTGCTCAGGTGTAAAAATACGGGTAACCCGGTATCCTGAATCTCTGAACACCGTCTGGTCATCCCTGCTCCAGTCAGGGGTGATTCCCGAAAAATTTGTGATCAGCCCAATCGCCTTTCCGCGGAACAATGCATCATATTCGCTGATCCGCTCAAGTCCCAAAATCGTTCTCATTCCTTCTCTGCCTTTCTTTTCTCTCCTGTCTGCTTCAGTATCTCCTGAATGCGGCCGTTATTGTCGGAAAGAAGTCTCTTTGCTTCCTCACAGTCGGCGTCCATCAGAATCATCACGATGGCCGTTTTGGCACTGAATTCACATTTCTTCAAAGTCTCCCTTGCCAGCTCGTCGCTGACCCCGGTGCTCGTCCTTACAATTCTGACCGTCCTCTCCAGCAGCTTTTCATTGGTCGCTTTTACATCCACCATCAGATTTCCATATACTTTCCCCATCTGAATCATAACAGTAGTCGAGAGCATGTTCAGAACCATTTTTTCTACCGTACCGCTCTTTAACCGGGTGGAACCCGTGATTACTTCCGGTCCCGGTGTGGGTGCAATACCGATATCTGCCATTTGATCAATGGATGAGCCCGGACAGCATGTGATGGCAATGACCGGGGCTCCCGCCTGCCTGGCATACTCCATCGCGCCCAGAACATAAGGTGTATGTCCGCTGGCTGCAATCCCCACCAGCACATCCTTACTGGAAAAATGAATTCTTTTCAAATCTTCTTTTCCCTCATTTTTGTCATCCTCCGCTCCTTCTTTCGCCCTGAAAATTGCCTCCGTTCCCCCTGCAATGATGGCCTGGATCATTTCCGGATCTGTACCAAAAGTAGGCGGACATTCCACCGCATCCAATACACCAAGCCTGCCTGAAGTACCGCATCCGATATAGATCAGGCGTCCTCCGTCTCTGACTTTGCCATAGATCACTTCCGATGCCCGCGCTATCTTTTCTATTTCCTTTTCGACTGCAAGCGCTGTCCTTTTATCTTCTTCATTCATCAGGCGAACCATTTCATATACACTGCTGGAGTCAATGTTTGAAGAATTTTCATTTCTTTGTTCTGTTGCGATACAATCAAGTTCAACCATATTTTTTCCTTCCTTCCGTCTCAAACCATGTCGCCTCTGTTTTTCATTTCCTCATATTCTACTGCCATCAATGTATGCAGCACCCTGCGCACACGCAGATGCCTCATATTTTCCCTTGTGGGATGTACGCGGTTAGTCAGCAGTACAACATACAATCCATTACAGGGATTCACGTAAAAATGCGGCCCGGTGAATCCGTTATGTCCAAATCCTTTCTGGGAAAAAATCTGCCCCGACATACTTCCGTATCCCCCTGCAAGCTGAAAGCCAAGCCCTCTGTTTTCCTCCATACCCTGCGTATAGTTCTTAACAGCCGCCTCAAATACACATTCCGGCAAATAAGTCTTCCCTTCATACCTTCCGCATCCGGATAGCATTCCGGCAAAATGAACCATATCCTGAAGGTTGGAAAACACGCCTGCATTGCCTGCAACACCGTTAAGGAAAAAAGCGTTTTCATCATGTACCGTTCCTGCCAGCCATCTGCCATCAAAACGGCTCCGTTCTGTGTAAGCCGTATTGGAAAAGTATGCTCTCTCCCCATTCAGCGGATGATACCCCGTAGATGTCATCCCCAGGGGATCAAACACCTCCTCCTTTGCAAGCACATCCAGCGTCTTTCCTCCGATCCTCTCAAGCACTTTGCCAAGCAGGATGTATCCGATACAGCTGTATACCACATGTGTTCCCGGCTGATATGCAAGAGGAATCGCCAGCACAGAGTCCAGCACATCCTCTGAAGATCTGCATATGGTCTCCAGTCCGATATATGCCGTATATCCTGATGTATGAGTCATAAGGTGAAAAATGGTAATCTCCTTTTTATCGTCAGGAATCTGTTCCTCCTTCAAATGTACTGCCAGTGTATCTGCAAGGTCAAGCTTTCCTTCCGCTATAAACCTGAGCGCTATCATTGTTGTCGACATGATTTTGGTCACCGACGCCATATCATACATCGTCCTCTCATTCACCGGCGTCTTCTCCTCCGTATAAGAGGTATAACCAAAGCTTTCCTGCACCAGCAGATCTCTTCCGCTCCCAATCGCCAGTGCCGCACCCGGAAATGCGCCTTCTTCCACGGATCTTCTTACAAAGTCAATTGATTTTTCAAATATGCCCATGTTTCTTCCTCCCCTGACCTTCAAACGCTGCCGCGTTTCGCGGGACTGCTTATGAATCGTAAAAGATACTGGCGGTTCCGTCCTCTAACGGAGCCGCCAGATCCTTACATTTACCAACCTGTCTTTCTGTTAGTTTCCGCCCTTTGCGGCAAGAAATTCCTGAAGCTGAGCGTTGGCATCGTCCACGATCTTCTGCATACCGGCTTCGTCAAGCTTTGCAAGGAATTCCGGAAGCTTTTCATCAACATCTACCGCACCTGTCAAAAGAGGGAGAGAATATTCGTCTATTACGTTCTTTACCGCGGCGATTTCCGTCTCCATCTCTGAACTGTTGTAGGTATAGCCAAGAATAGGGCTTTCTTCTGCTGCGCCATAGAACGCTTTGAATTCATCCCACCATCCTTTTCCCTGATCTACCGTTTCTGTCAGAATCGTTACATTACCCATACCGTTTGTCCAGGGTGTGTACTGCTTTCTCTCTTCCGTGAATTTAACAAGCCCCTCTTCCAGATTATAGTGTACGCCTTCAAGTCCGTAATTCAGCATTGTCATAAGCGTTCCATCTGTGTTGAGCAAATTTAAGAATTCCACGGCCTTCTCCGGATTTTTGGAGGTTGTAGAGACTGCCATTAATGCTCCCTGAGAAGAAACAGTGTCTACATAAGGCTCTGTGCACGGAACCATTTCAACATGAATCCCACGTTCCACAGACATGTCAAGCTCATACCCATACGCATAAGACTGGGTTCCCAGCAAATAATCTGCATTTTTGTATTTCTGCATACGTAAATCTGCCGCCTGGTTGGTATTGGAAAGCCCCGGATCAATATAACCGGCCAGGAAATATTCTCTGCTCTGTCTTGCCAGTTTTTCAAACTCGTCTGTTCCCCACTTGTTCTGAATCACAAGTCCATCCTCACCCGGCTGTGTCACATCGTCAGGATTAAAATAGAAGGATAACAGGGTTGCCGCTCCTGTCACGACAGATGACGTTGTACCGATACGTTCCAGCACAAGTCCTTCTACATTCAGAGGATAGAAGTTTTCTCCCTCTCCCTCCTTCACCGTCTTCAGAATATCGCCAAAACCATAATAATCCGTATTTTCGATGTCTGCCAGTGTATAACCGTATTTCTCAAGGAGATCCATGTTCACATCCCAGCGGTACTGTTGTGCAATATCTTTATAGGTAGGAATGGCATATACGCCGAATCCATCCATTCCTTCTATCATCGCTCCGTTTCTGAGCACCTCCGGAAGCAGATCCCACACCTCTTTTCCATATTCCTCCAGCAGATTGTTATCAGGGTCATCCAGACGCACCCAATAGCCATCTCTTGCAAATTTAACATATTCATCCGCTGTCCATGAGGATGTAAAATAGATATCGATATCTTCTCCGCCCTGAAGCGCAAGAACCGATTTTTCATTGAAATCGGACCAGGTTCCCCAGATCGGTTCGATAGAGACGCCGATCTTCTCGTTCAGGTACTTGTTCACCTCTTCCAGAACGGCCGAATCATCTGACACATCGCTCCCCTCGAAGTACACTTTGATCACAGTTCCCCCTTCGTCGGACGAAGACGCTTCTTCTCCTGCGCTCTCCGTACTCTCCGTGCTCTCTGTGCCTTCTGACTGTGTCCCTGTATCCGCACCGCTGTTTCCGCAGGCGGCAAGTGACAATGTCATGGCGCAGGCAAGAATAACTGATAAAACTTTTCTCTTCATAACGATTCCTCCTAATAAATTTTAATATGTATCTGCATATGGTATTGCATACGGCAGAGTTTTATCTGTCGTCCGCCGTCCCAATAAATGCCTTTTTTAACTGGCTGTCAGGCTCATCCTTTTACAGAACCTATCGTCAGTCCTGATATGATATATCTCTGGAAGAAGGGATAGGCAAATGTAATGGGAACCACTACCAGAACCACCATCGCCATTCTCAGCGTATCTGAAGGCAGATCGGATGCCATCTTCGATGCCTCCGCCCCCATCATGGCGCTGTTCTTTGCGAGGAAGTCCACCTTCGCCTGCATCTCCTGCAACAGGTACTGCAACGGATAAAAGTCCGCCTCTCTCACATAGAGCATGGGGATGAACCACTCATTCCAGTATGCCAGTGCCGTAAGGAGTCCCACTGTAGCAATACCGGGTTTCGATACCGGAAGCACTATGCGGAACAGGGTCGTATATTCTCCACTGCCGTCAACTGCCGCCGCATCAATCAGCTCACCGGGCACGGAGCTCTGGAAAAAGGTTCTCATAATAATGATATTAAAGGGATTGAGCAGCATCGGTATGATCACCGCCCAATAGCTGTCAGAAAGTCCAAGCACCTGTTTGCATATCACGTATGTGGGCGCAAGTCCTCCTCCGAAGATCATGGTAAAAAAGCAGAAGAAGGTAAAAAACTTTCTGAATTTAAAGTCTTTTCTGTACAATGCATAGGAATACAATATGGTAATCAGCAGCGTACACAGCGTTCCGAATACCGTAATAAAGATACTGTTGAAGTAGGAACGCCACAGCTGATGTCCCAGCGTGATGATATATTGATAGGCTACCATCGACCAGGACTGAGGTGTGAACGAGTATCCAATGGCTCCTATGCTCTCCGAAGATGAAAAAGAAATAATCACTACGAAGATAAACGGAATGATACACAGACCGCAAAAGGCGATCAGGATCAGATGAAATATAGCTTCCGTAACGATACTGACGGAATTGGTCGGTCTTTTACTGTTCTTTTCCATATGGCGCCCCCTTTAAAATAATGCACTGTCCGAATCGATTTTGTTCACAATCTTGTTTGCGACCAGGATACATACGAATCCTACCGCCTGCTGCATAAGGCCTGCTGCAGAACTCATGCCGATGTTATGTGTCGCAGACAATGTGCGGTAAACATAAGTATCGATAACTCCTGTTGTGGCATATAAGCTTCCTGAATTCATGGGTACACTGTAGAAAAGACCAAAATCTGATTTCACGATATTTCCCACATTCATAATCAGCAAAATACAGATCATAGTGCTGAGGTGCGGCAGTGTTATGTATTTAATCTGCTGCCACTTAGTCGCTCCATCTATGGATGCAGCTTCATACAGGGTGGCATCTATGCCGGTAATAGCCGCAAGGTAAAGGATACAGGAATATCCGGTGGTCTTCCATATGTTACAGATTGTCAATATGGCCGGCCAGTATTTTGCTTCATGATACCAGTTGATGGCATCCACGCCGGTCCTGCCCAGCATGTGAGAAATCAATCCTCTTGTAGGATCGAGAAATGCAAGGACGAAATAACTTGCAACCACCCAGCTCATAAAGTAAGGGAAAAACATCAGCGTCTGATAAACTTTCGCAACCCATTTTCTCGTGATCTCATTTAAAATGATCGCCAGCGTCACGGCGCAGAACAGTCCCAGCAGAATCCAGAAAATATTGTATACCAGCGTATTTCTGATATAAGTGAGACAGTCCTTTGTGGTAAACAGAAACTGGAAATTCTTCAAGCCAAGCCAGTTGCTGTGCGTCAGATTATTCCAGAAAGTAGGATTCCTCGGATATACCTTATAATCCTTAAACGCCAGAACGATTCCCGCCATGGGAAGATAGCGCAGAACCAGAAACCAAATAGCGCCCGGCAGAGCCATGGACAACAGCATAAGTGTTTTTTTCGTTTTTCCCTTCATAGTCCCTCCTCATAAAATGAATAAAAAAAACCTTTCTCCATCCAAAAGCAATAGACAAATTGTTTAATTATTTTCCACAATCGCATATTGTTTTGTATATTTTAAACTATACACCATCCCGGCATCAGAGTCAATATTTAATTATAGAAAAATATTTCTTATGAAATTTTTTTTTAAAAAAATATTGTATTTCCGGCACCTTCTCCAGCCCAAGGAATCTACGTTTCACAGGGCTTCTTTTGCCATGAAATCGAGCAGCGGAATGCACATGTCCCCTGCGTAATAAAATAAGCGGAAACGCAAAATGCGCTTCCGCTTATTTCAATGTCTTTTATGTCCATTACTCTGTACCGACTCAGCGCCGGGGTGGCATCTCCTCTTCTCCGAAGAGCAGATCAGCCTCGCGGCAGTCGCCATACAACAGAAAACAGACTTTCTGTTGTCATGAATGGACATGCAAGCATGTCCGTCTGGCTCGTTGCTCGCGGGAATAAAACGCTCCCTTATAAATAATAAACAGGCATGGCATCTCCCAGACCGAAGATTTCATTGGGCTCTGCGGCACGATCCAGTATACCGCTGTTTTTTTGATATACGACCCGCTCCAGCACCTCCTTCTTCGGTGCGGCTATCGTCTCCGCTGCCGTTACCACTGTGTCTGCTTTGGCCGGAACCGGATCCACCCTGGATGCTGTCACTGAAGCAACAGCCGGAGACTTTCTCTCTGTCTCTGCGCTCACAGCTTTGGACGCCTTACCGGGTTCCTCTGCTCCTGCAGCTTTTGGCGTCTTACCGACAGTTTCTGCTCCTGCAGCTTTTGAAGCCTTACCGGCAACTTCTGCTCCCGCAGCTTTGGGCACCTTCACGGCTCCTGCTGCTTCCGGCATCTTATCAGCTCTCTCTCCTCCCGCCGTTTTTGGCGTCTTACCGGTTGTCTCTCCTCTCACAGCTTCCGGGCTCTTTTTTTCAGGTACACTGCTCTTTTGATCTGGTATCTGCGTACTTCTCCTCACTTCCTTAACGGCCGGCTGAAGCCGTTCCATCATGCTGCCCGCCGGCGCCTGAGTTCTTTCTCCTGCCCCCCTTGCCGGCGTCTGCGCACGCTCCGCTGCCCTTGCCGCCCTTTCCATGCTTCCCTTACCTACTGCCATACCCGATTACCTCCTCCGTAAGTTTTTTAAATTCTGCCGCGCTCCTGGCGGATTTTTTGTAGACCGCCACCGGCTTTGACGCATCCTGTGCCCATTCCACCGTCGAATCCACATGGATCACAGAATCAAATACATGAATTTCCTTATAATTTTCCAGGATTTCCCTGGTCTGCCTGTAATAATTTTTGCGTTCGTCCACCTTGGTGATCAGCACTCCCATGATCCTGGCATCAGACACTTCCCGAAGCTCCTTCAGAAAATCAAACATGTTGGCCAGTCCGAAAAGTCCCCATGGCGACGCCTCCACCGGTACGATCACATAATCGGAAGCGCATAAGATATTGATGACCCAGGCCCCCAGGGTGGGAGGCGCATCGATCAGAATATAATCATACGCTCCCTCACTCTTTATCCCATGCAGACACTTTTTTAAAATGAATTCTCTCTGCATCATCGTAAAAAGTTCGTATTCCACCTGGCTCATAAGCGTTGAAGAAGGAATCAGATCCAGATTCTGATAGTCCGTTGAAATAATATATTCCGCTAAATCCCTTTTCTCTCTGATTGCATAATAAAGATTCCGGCTGCTCTCCGCCATGGTCAGTACCTTTTCCTCTTCAAAAAACGACAGGGAAAGATTCAGCTGCATATCTCCATCGATCAGAAGGACTTTTTTGCCTGCCGCTGACAGTTCATATCCCAGGTTGGCACAGGAGGTAGACTTTCCGCTTCCTCCCTTATTATTGGTAAAGCATATGGTTATGGTATTTCGATTATTCTTCATTTGCCACCTCTCTGTTACCATTTTTTCCATATTACCACAGGCTCACAGCGGTTTGCAACACTATCCGGAGAATCCCGACATCAGATAAATGACAAATTCAACCCTTCCATCCGATGTCCTGCCTGCTCTGATATATCCCCCTTCCTCCTCCAGAATCTTCCTTGCAATCGATAATCCCAGCCCGACCCCTTCTTTCTCCCGTGTATTTCTTCCTCTGTAAAAGCGGCGGAACACCTTATGGTATTCTTCCGGATCGATCCCGGCCCCCTCATTGCGCACAGCTACTCCCACATAGTTTGTCAGCTTCATTACTTCCATCTCGATCCTGCTGCCTTCCTCCCCATATTTGACCGCATTATCCAACAGATTAAAGAGAGCCTCTCCCGTCCATCTTGCATCTGCCGCTGCCAGTACCTCTCTCTGGCCGGTCAGATCAATCTCCATATTCCTGTGCTTTGCTTTCTCCATGATCTGCCCCACTGCCTGAAGCAGAATAGGCTGCAGACTCTGCCGCTCCACTTTCAGCTGGATCATTCCCGTTTCCAGCCTGGATACCTTTGAAAAGCTCTCCCCAAGCCATGAGAGCTTTTGCGACTGTTCCTTCAGGCTTTTTATAAACTGCTTTCTTTCCTCCTGTGTCAGGTCCTCTCTTTCCAGAAATTCTGCATACATCCTGATATTCGTGACAGGTGTATTCAGTTGGTGTACCAGATCGCCTGTATTCTCAGCCATCTGTAACCGGAATTTTCTCTCCCACTCTTCATAAGAACACAGAATGTCATACAGCCGAAGCAAAAGCTCCTGCATTCTGGAAAGAATCGTATCATCCGTTCTGGGAAACTTATTCATGACCTTTCCATCTATCAAATTTTCTATCATATCACTGAATGCCCGGAGCTTTCTGTCCACCTGCCGTTCTATCGCGAAATAAACTCCTGCAAATATTGCCAGATTCAGCGCTCCATAGACCACAAGCAAAGACGTTCTGTAAAAAGGCCTCCTGCAGGAAAGCTCGCTGAACAGGAAAAGCAGTATGAGCATGATACCCATACCGCTTATCCACATTTTGTCTGTGCCGTTTCTATCCGATAATCGTTGAAAAAACCGGTGCTTCATCTCTGTGCATCCTCCCATTTATAGCCTAAACCGAATACCGTTCTGATATAGACCGGCTGCTCGGGATTATCCTCCACTTTTATGCGCAGTCTGCGTATCGTCACATTGAGGGTCCGGTTCTCCACATATCTTTCGTCATTATCCCATATTCTCTCAAGTATTTTCTCCCTCGTCAGCACAATCCCTCTGTTTTGAATCAGAAGTTCAAGCAATCTGCCCTCCAGTGCGGTAAGCTCCACCGGTTCTCCGCATCTGGTCAGTGTTTTACACTCAAAATCATACATCAGATCGCCGTTCACATAGATCTGTCTCGACGCTCTGTCGCTGCGTTTCAGCACCGCTGCGATCTTCATCAGCAGCACCGGCAGGGAAAAGGGCTTTGTAATATAATCGTCACACCCGGACCGAAAGCCTCTGAGCATGTCTTCCTCAGAATCCTGCGCCGTCAGAATCAGTACCGGAACCGGCTGCCCTGCCAGGACCCTTTGCAGGAAGTCCCTGCCGTCCCCATCCGGCAGATTAATATCCAGCAGGATCAGGTTCATCTTATCTTTCAGGCTTTCCTGCGCTTCTTTCAGACTATAGGCACTGTACACAAAATATCCTTCCCTTCGCAGGGCAAAAGCGATCCCACTGTTCATCGCCCTGTCGTCTTCGATCACTAAAATATGTTTTTCCATCCTTTATACCACTTCCCGCAGTCTCTCCACAATTGACTTCTGATTCATCACTCTTGTAAGCATACCGGCCATGACCATGCACAGGACTGCGGAAAGCAGCAGAAAAATTCCAAGCGCCTGTAAAAATGCTTCCGGAGAAAAATTAAAGACCGCATCCGAACCGATCATATATGCCAGAATCGCCCCTACTGCTGTCGCCAACACTGACGCCGCGGCAACGAGTCCTGCATATTTTGCAAAAATATCGCGTTTCATCTGTTTCCTGGTCATTCCTACAGACTGCATCGCCGCATATTCCACCCTTCTTGCCACTACATCTGTGGTCACCGTATTCACCATATTTGCAATGCCGATCAGCCCCACAATAACTGCCAGTAAAATTCCAAAAGCTGTCATGGCCCTCTTCGTCTCCGTATTCCTGATTCTGCTCACATAAGCAGCGTCAAGTGCCAGCTGCATATTTCCGTCTTCCTTCACGATATCCGCCACCGCATCATACTGCTCTTTCTCTGAGATGAACGCGGCATCCTCTCCATATTCAAATCCATTAAAACAGATATCGCTTACAAGATTTCCGTAATCGGAATAGATTTCCTCAAATGTCCTGTCCGTGAGCCAAAGTTGGGATTCCCCGAGCGTATCAGTTCCAAAAATATTATCGCATGTGACAAGCGCCAGCACAGTGAATTTCTGTTCCACACAACGTTCCGATCCACCGTCATAAAAAGATACCGTCACCTCATCACCTGCATGAACCTGATATTCCATCCCCTCACTCTGCTCTACATCGTGTATATACCAGGAACGATTATAAATCAGATAGTTGCCCTGTGCAAACTTTTCTGCATCCAGACTCCCTTCCAGTACGGTAAAATACTGACTCTCATAATCCAGATATGCCGGATCCATTCCGCTTACATCTATCTGACAGTTACCTCTTTCCGTCCTTCCCGGATCCTGGAACCACATAGTATCCCCCTGCGCCAGCTTTGCCCGGTATGCTGCCATATCCTGCGCAATTTCACCCTCAGACAGAATTTCTCCATGGGAGGGCATGTATCTGTAACTTCCCTGAGTGACATAATAATCCGGCCTGGTTCTTGCCCGGTAATATATCCTGAAATCCTCCGCAAATACCAGATCCTTAAGACGCTGTATCAGGTCGGAGCTGATGGGCTGATATGGCTCGTCGGATCCGAACCTCACTGTATTCTGACTGACTCTGAAGTCTGTCCCGTTATGCCTGCGTGTCTGTGTCTCCACTGAATATCCCATGGATATCGTATATACCACCAGAAACAAAATACCGCTGAGCGCAAAAGAAATCACGGAGAAAGCGCCTTTTTTCTGCCTGCCGCGGTATCTGGCTGCCTCTACGGATGAAATCCTTCCCGCAATCTTAAACGGCTTCATGGTGCTGATGAATACGGTAAGCCAGGAAAACACGGCTTCCAAAATAAACACCCGGCCAAATCCTGCCGGCTTATAATAAACCGAAATTCCATCCGCAAAGGCCCCCAAAACTGCACCGGAAGCTGCCCGGCCGATCAAATATCCGACCGTTCCTCCTGCCGCAATCCCGATCAGGGCGATCCTGTTCATCTGCCATGACAGCATCCGGCGAAGCTGTCTGCAGGTCATGCCGATGGTCTTCAGTTCTCCATAAAACCGGATGTCATTCACGATGGAAATGTCAAAGACATTATAAATGAAGAAATATCCGCACAGCATAATGCAGACAAGTACCAGCGCCAGAGGAATAAGAATCATCACTGTCGTATCACTGGCTTTGTAGCTGATTCCGTTTCCTTTCGCCTGTTCATTCACCTCCTCCAGCTTCTCCTGCTTATCCCATCCCAGCCTGAGAGGATTCAGGTTGTTGAGCTTTATATAAATATGGTCATATCCCCGTATGATTCCCGGATTGTAAGTATCAATAAACGTTTCGTCCGTATAAATTTCTTCATAAATATCTGAAACATTACGCAGAGGATTCCTGTAATAGCCGCAAACCTTCATGGGAATCACCCGTTCCGTCTGTTCCTCCTGTGCTTTATCCTGTACCAGCACTGCCAGGTCAAAACAGACTCCTGTCTGTTCATTCAGTCCAAGACGCTCCGACATGGTATCAGACAGCAAAATCTCATCTGCCTTCTCCGGATACTTCCCTTTCACCAGCTGCACCATGTTCTTTTCATAATGCACTTCATCCGCTGCAAACAGACGCACATCAAGACCTGAAAATTCCCGGTTATGGAGATAACTGGTACTGCATCTTCTGGCACAGGCGGCCCACTCCACCTGTGGAAGATTTCTGGCTCTCTCCAGTATCTGCTCATCGCCATAGATCAGAGAACTGTCCGCCCCTGGTCCGGGGGAAGCTCCCATAGAACGTTTCTCGGCATTGATAAAGCCAATTCCTACTGTGAAGGTAACGCCAATCAGGACAGCAGTCAGTGACACGGCAAGAATTGCCAGCCTGTTCCTGACAGGATGCGCCCTGTAATCATCTGCTGCCAGCTCTTTTTCCAGTGACAGATCGGAGTTCCTGAACATGATATTCATACCCGCACCTCCCCGCCTGCCACAAGCTTTCCGTCTTCTATATGAAGCACACGGTCCGCAAGCTGAGCTATGGCATCGTTATGAGTAATCATGACGATGGTCTGATGAAATTCTCTGGAAGTCTTTTTCAACAGTCCCATGACCTCCGCACTGGTTCCGGAGTCCAGATTGCCCGTGGGTTCGTCCGCCAAAAGCACTGCCGGCTTTGCAGCAATCGCTCTTGCAATGGATACCCTCTGCTGCTGTCCTCCGGAAAGCTGATTCGGGTATCTGTCCATCTTGCCCTCAATCCCAAGCTGCCTGCAGATATGCTCAATGTAGTCTCTGTCCGGCCTCCTTCCATCCAGTCTGATGGGCAGGACAATATTTTTATAAATATTCTGAACCGATATCAGATTATAATTCTGGAAAACAAAACCGATATTTCTGCGCCTGAAAACAGTCAGCTGCTCCTGCGTCATCTTCATAATCGACTGCCCGTCTATTATGGTCTCTCCTGAATCCGCATAGTCCAGCCCGCCAATAAGATTCAGCAGCGTTGTCTTACCGCTGCCCGATGTACCCACAATAGCCGTAAAGCTGCCTTTCTCTATCGAAAAGCTGACATCGTCTACCGCTCTGACCAGATTTTCTCCACTTCCATAATGCTTCTTAAGATGCACTGCTTTCAGAATTTCCATAGCGTCTCTCCACTCCCTGTCTACTTTATTTTTCTCAATGCTTCTCCGACTCCGTACCCTCTGCTTCATTGCAGATTTAATGCCCCGGCAGCTTGCTGCGGGGTTATTGGCTTCACTGAACTATATCATAGACCAGAGATGTTACATTTCGGTTACATTTGCTTATGGAATCCAGTTCTGTCATTTCTGTTCCGGAATAACGACCGTAAACTGAAGATAATTCACTCCTCTGATTTGCTCATTGGACACCATGATCTCACCCCCCAGCTTATGTACTGTTTTTTTCAGCTTTTTTAAGCCGATCCCATGTCCTTCCCCCTTACCGGCGGTGTCCTTTTGAAAAAACAGTAAAATCTCTTCCGGCGAAAAGACTTTGCTGGTATTGGCAAGAGAAATACGGATTTCATTTTCCCCGTCAGAAATCTCCAGGCGAATAAGCGGGAGCACACTTGTACCGCCTTCAAGCGCTCTGAGGGCATTATCAAATAAAACTCCCAAAATATCGATTAACTCATACCCGGGAATTTTTAATTTTGATTCGTCGACAGCAACATGATACTCTACCTGAATATCATATTTATAAGCTTCTTCAATTTTTACAGAGAGAAACCCGGCGATCAGCCGGTGAGGAACCGATAACAAAAGCCGCGCCTTATCGCTCCTGTCCATAAGTTCATGACAGTACTCGCTCTGCCTGCGCGCCAGCTCCTCATAATTATCGATGGTATAGATCATGCCCAGAATGGCACTGATATGATTGTCCAGATCATGCTGTCTTTCTCTGACAGACATAATCAGTTCGTTATATGCATCATAATATCTTTCATTCTCCCTGGTCTGCAGCAGTCTTTTCCTTGCTCCGGCCCTGGACCGCATTCCTTCTATCAGTACCAAAAAGAATATACAAAGGATAAGTACTTTCATTTCTGACAAAACTCTCCGCAGGTATTTCTTACGCTTCTCTGCATCCGGATACCGTCATTTTTCCTGCGCTCATTTTATCATATCTGAAAAAAGGAAATTACTGCTTAAACTAGTGATTCCATACAAACACTGATTAACCTTGCCAGACAGCCTGCTGTAATCGGGCAGGGGTGGGTTTCCCATGCCCGTCGAGCGGCCTGTTCCCTTATGCGGGCCTGTGTATCAAATTGGGCAGGGGAAGTTCTCCCCTGCCCGCCTTCTCTTATCTGCTGTTTAATGCGTCTGAAATATCCTGTCTCATTTCCTCCACTGCCGCCCGTGAGGCTTCCCCGAATCCCTCTTCTTTAAAGGAGACATATTTCTCCTGCTGCCATGCGGCGATGATTCCTCTCGAGGAATTCACAATGGCTCCCAGCCCGTCCTCGTTGAAGAAATGTACCAGATCCTTTCCCTTTCCGCCCTGGGCTCCATAGCCGGGCACCAGAATATAGCTCTTCGGCATTATCCCGCGGAGCACCTTTCCCATCTCCGGGTAGGTTGCCCCCACTACAGCGCCAATATAACTGTAGCTCTCTCCCATATGCTCCTGTGCCCATTTGGCCACCTGCTCTCCTACCACTTCATAAAGGGGGCGTCCTCCGGCATCAGAGACAGGTCTGTCCTGAAACTCTCCGCTGCTGGGATTAGAGGTCTTTACCAGAACAAATAATCCCTTTTTTTCTTCCTGGCATACCTTAATAAAGGGTTTTACGCCATCAGAGCCGAGATACGGATTCACCGTTATAAAATCCTCGTCAAGTCCACGGCAGATTGTGCTTCCAATCTTTACTTTTCCAAGATGGCCAACTGCATAGGCTTCCGATGTGGAACCGATATCTCCTCTTTTCACATCCCCGATCACCACCAGATTCTTTTCCTTGCAATAGTCCACCGTTCTTTTAAATACCGCAAGTCCGGGAATCCCAAACTGCTCGTACATGGCGATCTGCGGCTTTACCGCCGGTATAATGTCATAAATATGATCAACAATCTCTTTATTGAACTGCCATACTGCCTCGGCTGCCCCCTCAAGTGTCTCCCCATACTCTTCGAAGGCCTTTTTCTGAATATGCTCCGGAATAAATTTCATCATGGGATCCAGCCCGACCACGATGGGCGCGCCGGTAGATTTTATTTTCGAAATCAGCTGATTAACCATAAGTAGCTCCTGTTCTGGTGTCTGTTGTTTATCGTTCTGCAATCCTGTTTATCTTGTTTTTAAAAAGGTATATTCCCGCTGAGCCTGCTCATCATCCGGATAGGTGCTCAGATAGCTGCTCATAAGCTCCGCCGCTTTTCCGTAATCATGAAGCTGCTCATAAGCAACAATTTCATTCATTTTCAGGGTCTGCATCATGCCATTGTCTTCTATGTTCATGGCGGCCTGGAAGGCTGCCAGCGCCCCACTGTAATCCTCCGCCTGCATTCTGCACAGCCCCAGCTGATTTAAAATCTGCGGATTAGGCCCTTCGCTTTCCAGGAAAACACTGTACACACTGATTGCATAGTTGATATCTCCCAGAGTCTCATAGGTCTTCCCCAGAAAAAGGGTGGTCTCAAATCCTCCTTCTTCCCTGGCTTTCTCCAGATAGGTCCTGGCATTTTCATAATCCTCCAGGTAATAGCAGATGCGTCCCTTTTCATAGTTGGTCATATCCTTGGTTCCTGCATCCATGGCCGCCTGAAGGTATTCCTGTCCTGTATCTTTGTAGCCGTCCTCTTCCAGAACCGTATAGATATTAATCAGCCTGTCATAATCACTTTTGTCCAGGGCAATCACCCTGTCAAAATCCGCCTTGGCCAGCTCAAGATTGCCCTGCTCCGCATAAATCACGCCCCTGAGATAGCAGGCGTCCTTCTCCTCTTCCTTCAGCCCCAGGATCGCATCATAGACATCGATGGCTTTCTCCTTGTTTCCCTGCTTATAATAGGCAGCCGCCAGATAATAATTGATATCATAATCCATATTGACGACTCTGCCATCGCTTAAAGAAAGCGCTGTCTCAAAAGCCTGTACTGCCTCGTCATACATGGTCTTTCCCATATACGCGATTCCTTCTCCACGACAGGCAAGCCGCAGATCCTCCCCGGCCTCCTTTGCCGCCGCAAAGCTTTCAATTGCACTGTCATACTCATATGCTGCCACAGCCTGCATACCGGCATTAATATTCTCATTTTTTCCTTTCATGCCGCACCCGCCAAGCAACAGAGCCAAAACTGCTGCAGTCATCACCGCACGATATTTCTTTTTCATTCAGTTTCCGTTTCCTCTTATACGTACTTTCCTTCCGGCTGTCTCACCCTGTATCCTGATCCTTCCCGGGACTTTTTTGTTTTCGTTATGCCGACAGAAGATCACTGATTGCCTTCAGCACATGTTCCTGCTCCTGCTTGATTCTGGCAAAGTCTTCTTCCACGCCATCGTAATGTTTTGCGCGAAGCTTTTCCACCAGCTCCGAAGTAGCGTCACTGAGCCTTGTCATCTCCAGATTCCCTGTTACGCCTTTGAGATTATGGGCATTTCTGAAGGCTTCCTCGTAATCCTTTTCCGCTATGGCCTTCTCCAGGCCCTCAAAGCATTTCTCATTTGGGTATTTACTCAGCATCCTCAGAATAAAATCCTCTTTTAACGGGATCCTGGCAGCAAGTCCGTCAAAATCAATTCCTGCCTCCAGCAGCATTTTCTTATTTTCCTCTGTCATCTTTTCCTTCTCCTTTTCTATTTTCTTAGTCCTTTCGGATAATGATTTTTCATTATTGTACCGGAAAGCTTTCCCCAGCCCAGACTATATCCGTCCACTGTGATCAGATACCACCCTTTTTCCCCTTCCGCTGAAAAAGTCTGCCCTTTCAGATACCTCCCCGCCTCCTCCGGTGTGAGATGAAAATGCTTTTTGACTTCCTGCGGCTTCAATGCAAGAGCCAGCGCATGGGACGGTTCAAACCGGTCCTTCCTGATTGTCCCCAGATGAAGGCCCGGACGCAGCACTTTCAGTCCTTTCAGAGCTGGAAGGGCCTGCGGCGCAAGATACAGCTGATCGCCAAATTTTACATAGACTCCATCAAAATCGCATTTCAGATATTGCGCACAAAATTCGCTCCACTGCCTGTACTCCCGGGTCGGGAGTCCCTTTTCCTCTCTCCGGCAAAGGGCTCTATCCTCTTCTCCTTCGTTTTTGTAAAGAGCTGCCAGAAAATGCCCCTCTCCCTTCACCTTATGGGGCCAGAGCCGCAGAACCTTCTCCTGTTCAAATTCAGGATGTCTCTTCAAAAAGGAATCTATCGTCTCTTCATTTTCTTCTCTTTCAAAGGTGCATGTAGAATAAACCAGCCTTCCGCCGCCTTTGAGCATGCGCGCTGCACTTTCCAGAATTTTCGCCTGACGTTTCGCGCACATGGCAACATTTTCCGCGCTCCACTCCAGAACGGCACTTTCATTTTTGCGGAACATTCCTTCTCCGGAGCATGGCGCATCCACCAGTATTTTGTCAAAATATCCCTTGAAGGACCGCTCCAGTTCCCACGGCTCGTGGCTGATCACAAGCGCGTTTCTAATACCCATTCTTTCTATGTTCTCTGAAAGCACCCTGGCTCTGGCAGGATGGACTTCATTACAGACCAGAAGCCCTCTCCCTTTCATAAAGGATGCAATCTGGCTGCTTTTACCGCCGGGAGCCGCGCACAGATCCAGAATCTTCTCTCCCGGTTTTGCCTCAAGCCTGGGAGCCACTGCCATAGCGCTTGCTTCCTGGATATAGTATACACCGGCTTCATGATAAGGATGTCTTCCCGGTCTTTCTTCCCCCTCATAATAAAAACCTTCTCCTGACCAGGGAACCGGATCCAGTTTCCAATTGCATTTATGCGCAAATTCCTGCTGATCTGTCTTCAGCAGATTCAGACGCAGAGAATGAATTTCTTCTTTTTCATAACTTGCAAGAAAATCTTCATATTCTCCATCCAGCATTTCTTTCATTCGATTCAAAAATGGTTCCGGCAACATCTCATCTTTCCTTTTAAGCTCTCTACAGTGCCTATTATAACCCCTTAACCGTCGATTTACAACAAAATTCCTCGGCAGTCGCCATGAGAACAGAAAGCAGGCGTTCTGTTCTCAGCATCTGTCTCTTTGCACCTCCAGCACTGCCCTCGTAAGCTGTTCCAGAGCCTTTTCCAACGTTTTTCTGGGACAGGCCACATTGATACGCTGAAATCCTCTCCCCTCTTCTCCAAACATTTCTCCTCCGTCCAGCCACAGCTTCGCCCTGTGAATTACCATTTCCTCCAGCTCCTTCTCTGTAAGCGCAAGCTTACGAAAATCAAGCCAGATCAGGTAGGTGCCCTCGTGCTGCGCCATAGTCACTTCCGGAATATTTTTCTCCACATATTCCTTTGCAAAGCGAACGTTTTCTCTGACATATTCATGCATGGCTTCATACCATTCGTCTCCATCCCGATAGGCCGTTTCGCATGCGATCAGTCCCATGGCATTCAGCTCTCCGTATCCTGTCTCCTTTATTTTCATCTTGAATGTATCCCTCAGGACAGGATTTGGTATGAAAATATTTGACACCTGAAGTCCTGCAATATTGAACGTCTTACTGGGCGCTGTGCAAATCACCGAAATCTCTTCATATTCTTTTTTCAGAGAGGAAAATACATGGTGTCTTCCCTTAAACACAAAATCTGCATGTATCTCGTCGCTGACAACAATTACATGATGTTTCAGGCAGATATCGCCTATCCGGACCAGCTCCTCTTCTGTCCAGACACGCCCAACCGGGTTATGCGGATTACAGAGGATAAACATCTTTACGTTTTCCTTTATGATCTGGTCTTCGAAATCATCAAAATCCATATGATATCTGTTATCTTCACCATAGATCAGGGGATTGCGTACCACTTTCCTTCCATTACTCTCAATCACGCCTCTGAATGGATAATAAACTGGCGGCTGTATCAGCACACTCTCCCCCGCCCCGGTGAAAGACCGCACCGCAGTGGCCAGAGCAAACACTACCCCCGGTGTTCTCACCATCCAGTCTGTTGAGACCTCCCAGCTGTAATGCCGCTTCATCCATCCCTTTACGCTCTCAATATATCCCTCCATCGCATCACTATAGCCAAAAATTCCATGAACTGTTCTTTCTTCCAGCGCTTTTTGTATGTAAGAAGATACCTGGAAATCCATATCCGCCACCCACATAGGAATGATGTCTTCCGGCATATTACTTTTTTCCACCAGATCATATTTTACAGAATCTGTGTTTTTCCTCTCGATGATCCTGTCAAAGTCAAGATTTTTATCAGCCATTTTCACTTTTCCTCCATCTTTTGTTAATTTAATCGAGCAGGGCGCATGTTGCGTCAGCAACAAGTTTCCTTATGCGACCGTGTGCAATCCAGCAGGGAAGAACCCTCTTCCACTGCTCACGCGCCGGGCGCATGTTGCGTCAGCAACAGATTTCCTTATGCGACCGTGTGCAATCCAGCAGGGAAGAACCCTCTTCCACTGCTCGCGCGCCGGGCGCATGTTGCGTCAGCAACAGATTTCCTTATGCGACCGTGTGCAATAAAAGGCACAGGACATTCCATCCTGTGCCTTGAAAAAGCTTACCCATGAACCAGTAAATTTAGTATTTTCCGAATCCATCTCCAAGTGAGATCACCTGCTCATTGTCAATGCCTGAAGAGGAAGATGAACTTCTGGAAGAAGAACTGCTTACATGGCCATTCCCCAGATTGTAAATGGAGAGCATATCTCTCATTCTGGATGCCTGGTTGGAAAGCTCTTCACTGGCTGCCGCACACTCTTCACTGGTAGCGGAATTGGTCTGTACAACCTGAGATACCTGTGAGATCGCCTGCTCAATCTGAGCTACTGCAGTTGCCTGATAATTGGAAGACTCTGCAATATTGTTGATAATCACTTCGCTCTCCTGTACCACCTTTGTAATTGCTTCCATTGATTTTGCTGTATCGTCCGCAATCTTGGAACCGGAATTCACCTGCTCAATGGAGTGCTCGATCAGCTCGGCTGTCTCTTTGGCTGCTTCCGCACTCTTGGCTGCCAGGCTCCGTACCTCCTCGGCAACTACTGCAAAGCCTTTTCCTGCCTCGCCTGCTCTTGCTGCCTCAACGGCTGCATTCAGTGCAAGAATATTGGTCTGGAATGCGATATCGTCAATGGTCTTAATGATATTGGAAATACTTGCGGATGATTTGTTGATCGCCTGCATAGCGACTACCATCTGCTGCATCTGTCCGTTTCCGCTCTGAACATCATTGATTGCGGTAGCTACCAGCTTGGCGGCGTCATTGGCCTGCTCTGCGTTCTGTTTGGTCTTCTCTGCAATCTCGTCGATTGATGCTGTGATCTCCTGGATCGCGCTTGCCTGCTCTGTGGAACCCTGAGCCAGTGCCTGGCTTGCGCTTGCAACCTGGGAAGCACTGAGCGTTACCTGTGAACCCGCATCGCTGATATTGGTCATAGTCTGCAGATTATCCTCAACCAGCTTCTTTAAGGAATTACCCAGAACATCTTCCGCCGAACTGGGATTTACCATCACGGTCAGATTACCGTTGGATACTTCCTCCGCAACATTGGCCTGATATTTAATATTGTCGATCACCTTGGTGTATTCGTCTACCAGCGCACCGAACTCATCATTGTTATGTTTCACCATTTCAATGTTATTGATCCGCCCCAGGGCGATATCCTTTGCCGCATCGGAAAGCTGGCGCACTGACCGCATAATATCCTTGATCAGCGTCAGCCCGATCAGAACCGTAACGATTACGGCAGCGACCAGAATACCTACGCTGATATAGCTTGATCCGTTCATGATGGTCTGCATTCTTGCAACTCTGTTGTCTTTTCCGGAATTAACGATCCCCATGAGTTCCTCTATGGCAGCATCATCTATATTTTCATTATCAATGAAATGCTGATGAAGATCTGCGGCACCCTGCTCATTCATCTCACTGATGACATCTACGCATTCCTGCTGTACCCACACTCCCAGAAGCACGGTAAGGATTGTAAGAAAAACCGGTACGCTAAATCCCAATATTAATTTTGTTTTCATTTTCATGTTTTTCATCTCTTATACCTCTCAATCTTCATCAATCATCATGTCAGCAGCGCTTTCAACCACCGACAGATCTTCATCATTCAACAGTTTGTCAGGATCAAGCAGAAGCTTTACAGTATCTCCCACTTTACCAATACCGTATACATATTTGTTCTGAACCTTATCCGCCCGTCCGAAAGTAGGAGGAGGCAGTATGTTTTCATCCTTGATCTCAACCACTTCCGCAATCTTCTCCACGATCAGACCAACAATCATGGATTTGACATTGATCACAATGATACAGGTTCTGTCATTGTACTCAAGCGGCGGCTGTTTGAATCTGAGCCGGACATCAATTACGGGGATGACCTTTCCTCTCAAATTAATAAGTCCTTTAATATAGTCCTCCGTCTCCGGAATCGCAGTAACCGACTGAAATTTGATAATTTCATTCACATACTGGATTTCCAGACCAAAAAACTCATTGCCGGATTTAAAGGTCATGTATTTGCCCTTTTGTGCGTCCTGCTCACTTGAAGCGGCCTGATCCCGTTTCTTCAAATCGCTTGTTTCACCCATATGTTTACCGTTCCTTTCTATAAATTTATTCTACTAATCCAGTAGCATCCAAAATCAGAGCAATGCTCCCATCACCAAGCTGGGTACAGCCGGAGAGTCCTTTGACTTTTCCGATATAAGGAGGAATCGGTTTCACTACGATCTCCCTCTCACCGATCAGCTTATCCACCAGAAGACAGACTTTCTTATCCTCTACCTCAATGATCAGCATAATTCCCTTTTCCACGGATTCCTCGTATTCCTCCAGGCCATACCATTTACCCAGTCTCAGCACCGGATACGCCTCGCCGCGGATCATAATATACTCATCCCCGTTGGGCTCATGGATCATCATTTCCTCGCGGACACGAATGAATTCCTTAATTACGCCTGTCTCCATAACGAAGGAGGAATTACCTGTCTCCATAACGATACCATCAATAATCGCCAGTGTCAAAGGTATCTTAAGGCTCATGGTGCTTCCCAAGCCGGCTGTACTTTCAATTTCAAGGGTACCGCCAATCGCCTGAATATTCTGAATCACCACATCCATACCTACCCCACGGCCCGAATACTCTGTCACCTGTTCGTTGGTGGAAAATCCCGGCAGGGTAATAAACTGATATACCTCTCTGTCTGAATAAGCGGAATCCGGCTTGTTGTCGTCCAGAAGCCCCTGTCTTCTCGCCTTGGCAAGGATCTTTTCTCTGTCGAGACCTTTTCCGTCGTCTTCAACGCTGATCCAGACTTTTCCGGCCTCTGTTTTGGCGGACAAGGTAACCTTTCCTTTTTCAGGCTTGCCGCTTTCGAGACGTTCTTCCTTTGATTCAATTCCGTGATCCACGGAATTTCTTACAATATGCATCAGCGGGTCGGAAATGTGTTCGATAATATTCTTATCCACTTCCGTATGCTCGCCTACCATTACAAATTCGATATCTTTTCCAAGCTTTCTGGAAACGTCAAACACAATACGATTCATTTTCTGGAAGGTATTGGTCAGCGGTACCATTCGCATGGACATGATCACATCCTGCAGGTCTGTCGAAACTTTAGACAGCTGTGCTGCCGCCTTATGGAAATTGTCAAGGCTCAGTCCCGGGACATTCAGATCCGGACTCTGAAGCACTACAGACTCGGAAATAACCAGCTCTCCGATCAGCTCCATCAGCTGATCCATCTTCTTTACATTCACACTAATATAAGAAGCCTTATCTGTCTTTTTATCTTTTGCAAGGGTTTTGGCCTTACCGGGCTCTTTGGATTTAATGACGAAATCTCCCGGCGTAATCTTGGGTTTGGCCGGCTCAGCCTCTTTGCCTTCCGCTGCCTCCGCCTTATTTTCAATCTCCTCCACACTGGAATTCAAATCAATCTTGACCTCATCCTGATCGCCAAAGTCAAATCCCTGGAGGAACTCTTCTGCCTTGCACTCATAGACGTCAACCGCCTTAATATCATATCCTACGCCGATGATCTCGCGGATCTGCTCTTCCGTGCACTGAGCCTGGAGCAGAATACGGAATCCCTCTTTGATAATGGTATCTGCGCTGTTCTCATCGGCGATGATATCCTCCGGAGAATAAAGCAGGTCCTCTGCGATCTCCTTCAGCGCATAAACCACCTTGTAGGCATGAACATTCGCCATCTCCGTTTCCGGATAAAAGGTAATGTAGATCTTGTAAAAACGGCTGTCACTGGTAGCCACAGGAGCGATATAAAACTGCTTGGGCTCCTCATGGATATTCTCCGGAGGCGCCTCCTCCCCCGCCTTTTGTCCGCCGCTCTTGATCTGATTCAAAAACTTGTCAAGATCCGCCACAATACTGCTGGCATCTCCATCCACCGGTTCACCGTTCCTGATCTTATCCATCTCACCGGAAATAAAATCCTCTACCTCCAACACATGCTCCACCAGCTGTAAATGGGGAACATTATCAGGGTGAGATTCCCTCAGGTAGTAAAAGACGTCCTCCAGCTTATGCGACACAGCCGTTATATTGTCGAACATCATGATACCGGATGAACCCTTAATGGTATGCATGGTTCTGAATATCTCGTTTATGCTGTCTTCGTCAAAGCAATCTGCATCTTTCTGTTCAAGCACTCTTTCCTGAAGCTGTTCAAGAAGCTGTTCATTCTCAAACAAATAGATGTCCAGCATGCCGTCTGTGCTAAATTCCTCAGCCATATCCTTCTCCTTTCCTGCATATTCTTTCTATTTCATTTGTTATATCAGGTTCAGCTTTCTCATCGCCTGTTCAAACCGTTCCTGATCAATGGGCTTGCCGGAATATACGGTACAGCCCAGCTCAAATGCCATTTTAACATGACTCTCATCATTTAAAGCCGTTGTCATAATGACTTTAACAGCCTTCTCTTCCGGAATTTCTCTTTCTTTTTCAAGATTACGGATTCCCACAAGAGCCTGATAACCATCCATGACCGGCATCATAATGTCCAGACAAACCAGATCATATGGCTCATTATCTTCCAGGGCCATCATGAAGGCATCCACTGCTTCCATTCCATCCACAGTCACATCACATTCACCGTACTTTGACAGGAAACTTACCATAAATTTCCTTGTTGCAAAATCATCTTCTGCCAATAGAATTTTCATCCTCTATCTCCTTTGCGTTATTTTTACCTCATTCTATTCAATAAAGCATAGGTTCTCCCCGGAATGTCGGAAAGCTTTTCCTGATGCTCTACTGCTCCTATATCATAAGCCACTTTAGGCATTCCATACACCACACAGGTCGACTCATCCTGTCCAATGGTTCTGGCTCCCGCCCTTCTCATGGCAAGCAGCCCCTTAGCGCCATCTCCGCCCATTCCGGTAAGAATGATCCCCACCGCTTTGTTCCCCGCCACCTTTGCAACAGAGTCAAACAGCACATCCACAGAAGGACAGTGCCCGTTTACCTTGGGGCCCTTTTTACATTCTACCTGATAACAGCCGTTTACCTTTACCAGCTGCATATGTCTGTCACCGCCAGGCGCGATCAGGATCTGCCCCGGCATCACTCTGTCGCCGGTTTCAGCTTCCTTTGCCCGGATGCGGCACAGATCGTTTACTCTCTTTGCATACATGGAAGTAAATCCCGGCGGCATGTGCTGAACCACCACAATTCCCGGTATATCCGGCCCGTATTCCTTGACCACTGCCAGAATTGCTTCCGTACCTCCTGTAGAAGCGCCAATGGCAACGATGAGATCGTTGTCCTTTACGTTCAGCCGGTGTTCTGTCTGCATGCTCACCTTGGTTTTTATATTGCCGATCTTTGCAGTAGATGCAATCTTGATTTTCACCAGAAGCTCGTTCTTGATAAATTCCTCCAGCTGCACCCGGTTTGATACAGCCGGTTTTGCCACAAAATCCACCGCTCCTGCATGCATTGCGTCGAACACCTTATCACTTAAGGCACTGATCACCACCACGCGGAGAGGATACTGAGGCATAAGCTTACGCAGGAACTCTATGCCATTCATCCTCGGGAGCTCCACATCCAGTGTCATAACATCCGGCTTGCACTCTATAATTTTGTCTCTTGCTTCAAAGGGGTCCTGTGCTTCACCTACTACTTCAATGGCCGGATCCGAGCTCAGCCCCTGAACCAGCAAACTTCTGAAAAGCCTGGAGTCATCCACTACCAAAACTCTGATCTTCCGCATGTGTTATCCCTCCTTCTTTCTGAATATTGAGGGCCGGATAATCTGAAACGGCGTATCACTTCTGTCTATGGTCTCCGTCGTCCCTATGAAGAAATATCCTCCGGGCTCCAAAGCATTATACACCTTCTGCACCAGCTCCTTTTTGGTTTTTTCATCAAAATAAATCATAACATTGCGAAGAAATATAGTATGCATCTTTTTTCTGAAAGGGAACGGATCCATCAAATTAAACTGCCGGTAGATCACTTCCGCTTTCAGTTCATCTTTTACCTTATACTGACTTCCTCCCGCAACAGAAGTAAAAAACTTCTTTTTCCAGCCTTCCGGTACCTTGTTCAGCTGTTCCGCCGTATAGACTCCTGCCATAGCCTGCTTTAATACTCTTGTGGAAATATCTGTTGCCAGGATCTTGGTATCCCATCTGTCTCTCTCCAGCCCGAAAAAATCAGCCAGTACCATGGCAATCATATAGGGTTCTTCTCCCGTGGAGGCGGCGCCGCACCAGATACGCAGCTCCCGCTTGTTTCCCTCCTTCATTCTCAGCCACGGAAGCACAGTACTCTTGAAATAATCAAAATGTTCAAACTCCCGCATAAAATAGGTATGGTTGGTGGTCAGCAGATTGACCAGCATCTTCTCTTCCACCCCGGAGCGGTCCCTTTCCACCGCATCCATAAACTCGTTGACGCTTTTCCAGCCGCCTGTTCTCATGTGCTTTTGCAGCCTTCCATTTACGATGACCTTTTTCTGTCCCAGGTCAATGCCGTAATTCTGCTTCATGTAGACTGCAATTCTCTGAAACTCCTCATTGGTGATCAAAAAAATCATCTCCCTTTATTACTCTGTCATACTTTGCGTCACTTCAGCTGACGCGATATCTTACAACAAATTTTATATATATCGGGATTAAATTTTATTCCCGCTTCTTCCTTCATCTCTGACAATGCTTCCTGCCTGTTTAAATTTCCTTTCGCTGTCAGGGTACAGTATCTGCTCATAAGGGAAACGATCTGCGCGGCAAGGGGGATTTCTTCTCCCTTAAGTCCAGCCGGATAGCCGCTTCCGTCCCAGTTCTCGTGATGATAGTGTACGATTTCCATTGAAATACTGACAAAATCGTTATAATCACTACTTCCGTGAAGATCCGAGAGCAGTTTGGCTCCCATTCCGGTATGCCCCTGCATCAGGATCCTCTCCTGTTCGGTAAGCTCTGCCTCCTCCTTTTTCAGAATTTCCTCCGGGACTCCGATATTTCCTATATCGCACAGAGGCGCCGCCAGCTCTATGGTATCTATAAAAGTATCTGAAATTCTCTCTTCATACAGCGGAGAAAGCTGCATTCCCTGTGCAAGGATCCCGCAGTTTGCGCTCATCCGCTTTCTGTAGCTCTCATCATAAGTGGAATTTTTTTCTGCAATGCCCGCCAGGGCATAGAGTATGTTCTTTTTCTCCAGCTCCATTTGCCTGAGCTGCTCTCCCACAGAAACCTGCAGCCTCCGGTTCTTTTCCTGAAGCTCTCTGGCCATCTCATACAGCCGCAGATGTACTCCCACCCGCGCCTGTACCTCTTCCGGAATAAACGGTTTCGTGATATAGTCTTCACAGCCTATGGAAAATCCCTCCACAATATCCTGAGGTTTATCATTAGCCGAAATCAACACAATCGGAATACTTCTGGTTCTCGCATTTCCTTTCAGGATTCTGCACAGCTCATACCCATCGATTCCCGGCATGGAAACATCAGTCAGGATCAGCTGGGGAGGGCCTTCTCCGCTCATCTGCAGAATCCGGAGCTGCTCAAGTGCATTTTCCCCGTTTGCAGCAAGTACGGGGCGGCAGCCCATATTTCTGATAATCTCTCCCAGGATCTCTCTGTTAATCTCCACATCATCCACTATGAGAATGGTTTCCCCGCCTGCGTATTTTTCTTTGTAGAACATCGGTGTACCTCCTCATGCCTGCAGGAAAGCCTTCAATTCTTCAAAACCGGCTGTAACCTTATCATAATTCTCTTTCTGGACTGCCATCTTAAGTCTCAGAACAACACGGGATACTTCCCGCGGCGCTCCTTCTGTAAGCTGCCTTAAGGTTTCCATGAACATTTCCGCCTTCTCCCAATTCTCCATTTCTACACAGAGAATCAGCTTTGAAAGGGTCCTGTTTAAAGCTTCCTTATTTTCAGAGCTGCCATACACCCTGGCAGAGTCCTGCTGATTTTGCCGGTTTGCAAAAAAATCGGCAGTCACTGTATCGGCACGGGATACTGTCTCATTTTCCTGCGAATCCACCCCCGCCCATATGGAAAAGGAAAAAGCGCTTCCTCTTCCCTTCCGGCTCTCCACACCGATCCTGCCGCCCATCAGCTCTGCCAGCTGCTTGCAGATATTCAGACCGAGGCCGGTACCGCCGTACTTCCTTGAAATAGAAGCATCGACCTGTGAAAAACTCTGAAAAAGCTTACCCATCTCTCCTTCATCAATACCGATTCCGGAATCTATCACAATAAAGAATAACTCGACTCTGTCCTTGACCTGAGCGGTCTTTAATACCTCGAGGGTAATCTTTCCCACCGAGGTAAACTTCAGTGCATTCGACAAAAGATTGTTGAGGATCTGCTGGATTCTAAGCTCATCGCCTATAATATATTCCGGCACCTGGGGCGATACCGTCATAAAAAATTCCAATCCCTTTTCCGTGATCTTGTTCATATGATTTGCCTTCACATAATCCAGCATATCTCTCATATGAAACCTCCGGGTTTCCAGGGTAAATTTTCCCGCTTCCAGCTTGGAAAAATCCAGTATATTGTTGATGATCTTATTCATATCATCACAACAGCGTTCTATCACTTTCAGCGTTCTGAGCTTTCTCTCATCTTCCTCCTGTCCGGAAAGCTCTCTCACATGCCCCAGCACTCCGTTCACCGGCGTCCGCAGCTCATGTGTTACATTAGCCACAAATTCCGACTTCACCTTCAGCGCCTGCCGGGCCTGCTCTCTCACTTCACTGATCTCACGGCTCAGATGATCCTTCTCCAGGGTAATATTAGCCATGCATATGTATGTTTTCTCTTCGACGTCAGCGGATAGGATCCTGGCTTCTACCGGAAAGCAGGTAAAGTTCCTGCGGTATGCCACAAGCTTCTGCAGATCGCGGCCAAATGGATAGTCTGTTTTCAGAATCCCTCCCTGCACTTTGAAACTGCCTGGAAAGATCTCAGCGATATTTCTGCCGCACAGCCCTCCATCATATTCAAGATTCTTCTCCGCTTCCCTGTTGGCATAGGAAATAATCCCAAACTGATCAAAAATGAGGATCATCTCCAATGCGTCATCCAGGGGAAAGATCCCGCACTCACTCTGCTGCATCTGTCTATCCCTCCATGCAGGGCAACCGGCTCCCCACACCTTCGGCGAGGCGCTTTCCCGATGCCCTCTGCGGGGCATCTCCTTACATCCCTGCGCAAACAAACGCTGCCACGCTTCGCGAACCAGCTTATTGCTAAATAAAGGCAGCAAAAGAAATCGTCTTTTTGCTGCCGATACTTATTATGAACAGTTAAGTCTCTCCACCCCCAGCGTATTCATGGCTCTTTTGCTTATCCCCCGGTTATCTGTATTTGTCTACAGATAACTTTACCATTTTTCCATGGGAATGTCAATTCATTTTGGTTTGGATATAATCACCATTTCATTTTATTCTCCGTTCATATTCCTTCTGCGCCTGTCTGGCGGCTCCCAGCATTCCGGCCCTGTTTCCCAGTCCGGCAGGCAGTACTTCTACTTTCCTGAAGGAGGGGAGCAGATGACTTTGCAGCCGGAAACGTATCTGTTCCGTCACATACGCCTGTTCCATGATACCGCCGCCCAAAACCAGCAGAGAAGGGTTGAATATATGAATCAGACTTATCAGTCCATACAGAATTTCTTCTATCCACTGATCCACCAGCTCACGTACCTCATGGTTTTCGATCTCCGCAAAGATCTCAAGGCCATTCTGCATACGGGGGAAACGCTCTCTCGCTTTTTGAAGCAGCGCCGTTGTGGACGCATATCTTTCGTAGCAGCCGCTGAAAAGATCCTTTTCAGGATTCCTGGCTTCAGGATGTGTCACAATTCCTCCGAATTCTCCCGCACAGTATCCGGCGCCGGTATAAATTTCTCCCCCGGTAACAATCGCTCCGCCTACGCCTGTTCCATAGGTCAGGCACAAAAAATCCGGATATCCTCTCCCTGCGCCGTACCACGCCTCCCCCAGTGCCGCGCTGTTCACATCGTTGAGCACTGCCACAGGAACCCCGAATTTTGCTTCTGTTATTTCCTTCACCTTCATCCCTGTGTAACCGGGAATATTCTCATTCGCATACAAAACAGTCCCTTCGGCAGTATCCACCTGCCCTGCCGTACTGATTCCCACTGCCTGGAATTCGCCATATCCTTCCAGAAGAGAAAGAACCTTCTCCATCACAGCGCTTCCGCCAAGCCGGGCATTGGTGTCCGTAACTCTTATCTCTCTGATCTCGCCCTTCTCCCAGATCCCTGATTTGATACAGGTTCCGCCAATATCAATTACCGCTATTTTCATTTGCAATCCAGCCTTTCCTCCTGAAGCAGGCACAGAACATCTTTTTGCTGCCTAAATTGCCTTCTCCTTCCATTTACCCCGCTTATAGAACCAGAAGGTAAGCAATGCGCCGATCAGCCACGAACACAGCAGCGAAATAAAAATGCATTCCTGCCTTCCCGCCGGAAATGCTTCCGATCTGGTCAGAAAAGCAATTCCGTAGGCAATCGGGACACGAATCACGATTGTCGTGGCAATGGAAATCCACATGGGCGTCATGGTATCACCCGCTCCCCGCATAACGCCGGAAAGACTCTGCGTGACAGCCATTGCTATGTACCCTACCGCCAGAATTCCCATCATCTCCCGGCTCAATTCCACCAGCTCCGGTGTTTTGGTAAAGATCCCCATGAGGCTTTTGCCAAAGATCAGGATCAGCGAAGTAAGTACGGCGGAAGTTCCCATTGCAATAACCGTTCCCTGCCTGGCGCCCTTTTCCACCCTCTGATAAAGTCTGGCGCCTACATTCTGTCCTGCGTATGTTGTCATAGCCGTCCCAAAAGAAAAATTCGGCATCATGGCAAATCCATCCACTCTCATCACGATTACATTGGCCGCAATAAACATTTCTCCGAAGCTGTTGGTCAGAGACTGTACCACGATCATGGCCATGGAAAGAATTGCCTGGGTAATACCGGAAGGAAGTCCCAACTGGATCACCTTCCTGCTGTGCTTTTTCTTCAGCTTCAGGTATCCGGGCCTGAGGTCAAAGAGATCCGTCATTCGTGTCAGCCGGAGCAGACACAACAAAGCCGAAACCGCCTGGGCAATCACTGTTGCCAGCGCCACGCCGTTGACCCCCATCCCCATTTTCGCAACGAATAACAGGTCCAGCGCGATATTGAGCACTGTTGACACCAGAAGATACGCCAGAGCAGACATGGAATCGCCCAGCCCCCGTAATATGCCGCTCAATATATTGTAATATGCCATACCGGCCACGCCGATAAACAAAATCAGCAGATAGGAGTGGCACCAGTCGATAATAGAGGCCGGCGTATTCAGTAATTCCAGCAAAGGACGCGCCAGAAGAGATGCCGCCACCATTACGAACAACACTGCTATGGCTGTAAGCGTAATGCAGTTCCCGATGGTGACGGAGAGCTCCTCACGCTGTCTGGCCCCAAAATACTGGGATACCATAATACCGGCCCCCACGCTGATTCCCACAAACAATACAATCAGAAGATTTAAAATCGGTCCCGCGCTTCCCACGGCCGCCAGCGCATTGTCGCCCACATAATTGCCGACCACCACACTGTCCACTGTGTTATAAAGCTGCTGGGCAATATTTCCCACCAGCATGGGAACTGTGAAAAATACGATCTTTTGCCAGGGCGACCCTTCCGTCATATCCACGGGCTCAAAAAATTTCTTCAATACTTTCATAGTAATCTCCATAGTAAATGATCCTTTATGCTCTTTCAAGATGCGTATTTACCATTATATGCGAGTTTGTCTTCTTTTGCAAGATAAATAAGAATCCTGCTCGCGCGCGGAGCACTCCCTGTGCGCCCCTGCGCATAAAAACACGGGGAATCCGCTTTCAAAAGCCGGATTCCCCGTGTTTGTTAATATAAGGATAACAGTCTCTTTATTGCCCTGTCTTTGTCCACCGCACTGTGGCCGATCACCACAGCCACCGCTTCCCGGGAGAGTTCTCTGCAGGCGATACGGGCCTTCAGCGCTTCTACCGCCTGATCGTTCGTGCCGTTTTCCGCATGCCGGACAATAAATTTAATCTCATCATATTTATCTCTCATTTCCTCCCATACCTGTACATCTGAAAAAAAGCTCTCCGCTTTGCTTCCTCTGTTTTTTTCAACGGAATAAATCTCCAGAATGTTTAATGCCGACTGCAGATTTTTGTCATTGATATCCTTATCTTTTACTTCATTACCGACAGCCGCCGCCTCATCAAATTTTCTCTCCTCTAGGTACTTTTTCAGCAGTTGGAACAGTTTTCCCTGAATTTCGCCAAAATCCGGATTGTATTCTGTCTGAAATTCTTCTGAAAAATAATCTCTGTATTCCTTCAGAATATGCGCTCTCGCTTCGTCGTAACGGGCCAGCTTTGAATAGCCGCAGTCATGCATACACCAGGGCTCCTTCTGAGAGGGCACCACGACCCGGTATCCTTTCCTTCGGAATTCCAGAGACTGAGATATGTCATAAAAATCCCATCCCAGCTTCAGATCCTCCCGCCACTCCAGATCATGCTGTGTCGCCATAAGCATGCCGTCAACTGCCTCCGCCTCTGTATATTTTCCTTCCTGATCACGCTCCCCTTTCAGCCTGAACGCTGACATATAGCTGCAGCCATAGGTACTGCCTACATTCCATGCATCCCAGATGACCGCATTTTGCGGCAGATCAACGCCGCCTATCATTCCCATCAGCCCAATCTTTTCGTCGGAACGGAAAATTTCCAGCATGTCTTCGATAAAGTGTCTGTTATAAATAAACACATCCTGATGAAGATACACTTTATATTTTGCATCGCTGTCTTTCATGGCTGCATTATACCCCTGCGCCATACTTTCCGCTTCCGAAATACAGATGATATCGATCTCATGGCCGGAAGGGACATACAGCTGATTGATATACCACACACACTCTTCATAATACAGAGTGTTGTCCACACATATGATAAATGCTATTTTATTCTGATCAGTTTCTTTTCTTTCCATTTGAAGTTCCTCTTTATGAAGTTCCTCTTTATGAAGTTCCTCTTCTTTTCCACTGCGTGTCATCGCATATAAGCTTTCACACAGTTCCGTCGCTTTCACAAGCCCTTCCGACAGGGACTGGTTCTGCGAACGCAATAACGTCATCTGCGCATATATTCCAGGATCGTGCATCGCCTCATAAACGCATTCTTCCAGGAATTCATAATAAAACGGCGTCAATTTTGCATAATCCCACCACAGCTGTTCGATATCATAGTGAATCTCTTTTCCTGACCAGGGTTTTGGTCCGGAGAAATGAACAACAGCGCTCTGCTGCCGTACCTGCTCATAATGTATGCCATTTGTGTATGCCGTCCAGGCAAACAGATCATAACGTCTGAAATCAACGATTTTTACCTCTCTCCAGTGCATATCGTTCAAAAGATCCTGATCAGGCGCGACCATCTGAAAATTCAGTCTTTCCGCCAGATTCAGATAATCTCTGAAGGAATACTTTTTCCGTATCTCTTCTATATTCAGCAGGATTACGCCCGAACAGAAGTAGGTGAATCCTTTTTGAATCTGTTCCCGGAAAATCTCATCACGCTTATCCCCAAAGGGCGCCCTGCTGATATCCCGGCAGGCACAGATCATATTCCCTTCAAAATCCGTAAAGTAAAACTCCTCCAGGGACCGATTGACAATAATGTCCACATCCAGATAAAGAAGCCTTTCCACATCTGCGGAAAGAAGATCGGGCAGCATCAGACGATAATAGGCCTCCGGCGTCCAGGCGCCGGTTATCCGAAAGTCCGAAAACAAAGCGCGCTCTTTCCCGATCAGAAGCCAGCATATGGTTCCCGCACAGTCTGCTGCCAGTTTCTCCAGGCATTTCCGATCCGACTCTGTCAGGTCGCTATGCAGGATATAGAGGTGGATCTCCATATCCTTCGGCTGATTTTCAAACAGCGAGGTAAGCATGACATAAGCGTACCGCATATATTTGCTGTTCAGCGCCGTGGCAATATTCATTCTTCGTTTCTTCACAGAAATATCCTCTGCGCTCATAATTTCCCCCATTTCTGCGCTGTTTTGCTGCACAAGGCCATAATATGGCTAAATCCATAAAATGGATTAACAAGTTTGCGGCAGGCAGCGCGCAGACACAAATCGCGCGATTGAAAATTTTAAATTCTCAGTCTTTCCCCTCCTGCTTATCTCGTTAACGCTCATTATACCATACTTTTACAGAAGAAGTTACCATATATCATTCGAAATCGACCGTCTGTGAAAAAACAGTAGAAATCTTTTCTGCTTTTTCCTATACTATAGCCGTAGCTACAGAAAGGAGATACCAAATCGGATGCAGACAGAAATCAGAATTGACAGTACCTGCAAAGAGCCAAAGATCATTATCCTCACCGACAGGATAACAGATGAAATAAATGAGCTTGTAAAAAAGTTGTCCGCAGACTCTCCACAGATCCTCGCCGGGTTCCGGAACGATAAGCTGGAAGTGCTGGATGAGTCTGATCTCCTCCGCATTTACGCGGCAGCCGGAAAAGTTTTTGCTTCCACTATAAGCGGCGAGTATACCCTGCGCCTGCGGCTCTATGAACTGGAGGAGAGGCTTGACAAGGGTCAGTTTGTGCGTATCTCCAACTCGGAGATCATCAATCTGAAAAAGGTAAAAAGCTTTGACTTGAGCTTCACAGGCACCATCTGCGTTTCGCTTTCGGATGGAACCGTCACCTATGTTTCAAAAAGATATGTGAAAAAAATCAAACAGGTTTTGGGAGTATAAACGGAGGAATGGAGATCACTATGAACATGAAAAAGAAAATATTACTGCGCTCTCTTACAGGCGCGCCCATTGGGCTTACGATCAGCACCTTTATTACCATTGTTTTTTCAGCGCTTCTCGGAAACGGTGAATATTTCCCGGTCCCCCACGAGCTGGCTGCCGCCTGCGGCAGTGAGATAAATGCCGTAATCCTGCAGACTGTTTTCAGTATGCTCTACGGCGCGGTATGGGCCGGCGGATCGGTCATATGGGAGATAGAGAACTGGAGCCTTCTCAGAATGACGCTCACTCATCTTGTGCTTCTCTCTGCCGTGACCTTTCCCATTGCCTGGTTCCTGCAGTGGATTCCCCACCAAGTGAGAGGCGCCTGTCTCTTCTTCGGAATCTTTTTTGTCATCTATGCCGGGGTCTGGATTTCACGATACCTGGCCATCAGAAAACAGGTTGAGGAGATTAACCGAGGGCTGAAAGAGTTGGAATAATCGGGCAACATGCTTCGCGAACTGTCCTTATGTTACAAGGCCCATTACCGTTAACTTACTGACACTGCTTATGTTAAGAAACGGATAGCACCGCATCGCGGGCTATCCGTTTCATCTTTTATTGCGCCGGCAGGCGCAGCATAACCGCTCTTTAACCCCAGTAGGTATAGCTTCCGGGCTCGACGGTTTCTTTTTTATCTCCTATGACGATCTCACTCCTCACAGGGGTGGTGATCTCAAATCGTACCTGATCATCCACATACTTCCATGCGGAGCGGATCTGTCCGTGTCTGGTATTCAGCGTCACGTCGATCCAGCCCAGACGCTTGTCCGGTTTGGGAGTGATGCGCGCCCCGGCAAATCCCGGCGCTTCCTCCACAGGCTTGATCCCCGCCGCCTCCTCATAGAGCCAGTCGGCCACCGATCCGTAGGAATAATGGTTGAAAGAATTCATCTCCGGGCTCCAGAGAGAGCCATCCTCCATAATACCGTCCCAGTGCTCCCATATGGTGGTGGCGCCTTTCCTTACCGGATACAGCCAGGAAGGATATTCCTCTCTCAAAAGAAGAGAATAGGCCAGATCCGTATGCCCGTAATTGCTGAGCACATGGAGGATATAAGGAGTTCCCACAAAACCTGTCATGATCCGGGTTCCATCCCTGACAATCATATCTGCCAGTGCATCGGCTGTCTTCTGAGGATCCTCCGCCAATTCAAACCATACCGCAAGAATGTGCTCGGTCTGGGTAAGATATTCCGGATAAGCCTTCCGGAAAGCCTTTCTGATCTCCTCAAAGAGAGCCTCGTATTCGGACATATCTTTCCCCAATACACGTCCTGCCCTGGCCGTCAGCTGAGCGGAACGGGCATAAAAGGCTGTAGCGATAAAATCCTCCCGGCTTGCGCCCCTGTAGCTTCCCACAGGCGCATCCAGTCCTACCCAGTCCCCGAAATGCTCTCCGCCGGTCCATAAATATTGGGTCGTGGTGCTCCCTGTAATAAAGTCCACCCACTTTTTCATGCTCTCAAACTGCTCTTCCAGATCCGATACATTTCCGTAGGTCATATAGATCTGCCAGGGGCAGATGGTAGCGGCGTCCCCCCAGGCAGCACTCTCTCTACACTCAGGAAGATAATTGGGAATCACCTGAGGCACGGAACCGCTCTCAAGCTGCTCCGCCGCCAGATCCCGCAGCCATTTGCGGAAAAAAGTCGCCACATCAAAATTATAGGCGGCCGCCTTGGTGAAGGTCTGAGCGTCTCCTGTCCATCCCAGACGCTCATCCCGCTGAGGACAGTCCGTAGGCACATCCAGAAAGTTTCCTTTTTGTCCCCAGAGCACATTGGAGAAGAGCTGGTTGATCCCTTCATGGGCCGTGCGCACAAAGCCGGTCTGCTTCATATCCGAATAAACGGCAATGGCCGTAAACTGATCTGCCGAAGGCTCTCCCGGAAACTCTTCCAGCTTCAGATAGCGGAAGCCGAAGAAGGTAAGCCTGGGATGCCAGGTCTGCCTCCCCTCCTTGCAGATATAGCAGATTTCCGCCTTTGCACTGCGGTAATTTTCGTTGTAGAAGTTTCCATCCTTATCCAGGATCTCCCCGTGAAGGATCCGGATCTTGTCGCCCTTATGGGCATCCAGCGTAAACTCCACATAGCCGGTAATATTCTGTCCGAAATCAACCACCCACTCCCCTGCAGGCGTCCGTATGATCTTTTTTGCGCCGACCCGCTCCATCTCCTTAATCTGTTCCCCTTCCTGGGGGATCAGCGTATCCATGGGCCAGGAAAACTCGCATACCTCTCCTTTGGCTGGAGGCACGTCTTTCTCCCCGGGCTCCAGGGATGCGTCATAGCTTTCTCCATCATAAATTTCAGAAAACCGCACCGGTCCCTCCTGCACCTTCCAGGTCTGATCGGTGGCAATGATCTGATTTTCCCCGTTCTTACCGGATAAAATAAGCTCTCCCAGGATTCCCTGATCTCTCTCCATGCGCCTTTCCTTATCCTCCGAGGATTTCCAGCCCGGCATGCGGGAAGAGAACCAGCCCTTCCCCAGCGTCACACAGATCTCATTTTCCCCTTCTCTGATAAGCTCTGTGACATCATACTCCTGATATTGAAGCCGCTTCTCATAGACCGTCCAGCCCGGAGCAAGCACATAATCGCCTACCCGCTTTCCATTGATCTGCGCTTCATAGACCCCCAGGGCCGTCAGATACAGCACTGCGCTTCCGGGCGCCTGTTCCTGCTGCCATGTCCTTGAAAACACAGGACATACTTCTCCCATTTTTTCTGCGGGACGGATCCACCGGGCCGTCCACTCTTTTCTTTTGCTGCTCATCCTTTCACTGCACCTCCTGTCAGTCCTTCCACAATCTGGGAAGAAAATACAAAATAAAGAATAATGATGGGTATCAATGTAATAATAACCGCCGCCATGGACTCGCTCATATATCGGGTAAACTGACTGATATACTGATAAATCGCCAGGGTCAGGGTCTTAACATTCTTGTTTCCCAGAAGCACCATGGGCATATAAAAATCATTCCACTCCTGAATCGCCGTGATCAGAGCCATGGTTACGATCACCGGTTTGCAGACAGGAAGAACAATCCGAAAGAAAATGGTAAAGTCTCCCGCCCCATCCAGCCTTGCCGATTCCTCCAGCGCCACCGGAATGGTCTTAAAGAACTTCTGAAAAATGAAGCAGGCCATGGAGATTCCCGCCATATATACCAGAATCATTCCCGGAAGCTTATTAAGAAGGCCGATCTTTTTCAGAATCAGAAACAGAGGAAGGACGCTCACCTGTACCGGCACCATCATCCCTACCAGAAAGTATGCCGTGAGGAAAGATTTCCCCTTAAAATCATAACGTGAAATCCCGTAGGCTGTCAACGCCGCAATAAAGGTACATCCGGCTGTTCCGCAGACAGTCAGCACAATACTGTTTTTAAAATATTTCAGGAAAATGTCTTCAATCAGAATCTTCCGGTAGCTCTCAAAGGAGAGCGCCCTGGGCAGTCCCACAAAATTACTGACCAGATCACCCTTGGTCTTAAGGGAATCAAGAAGGGTTATACCAATCACAAAAACCGTGGTAAGGGTATAAACGATCAAAACCGCCGCCAGGACTGCCCTGGCCAGCTTTGCTGTCGGTGATAAAATTTCTCCGCTTTGCTTTCTCTTCATGGGCCCTCCTTACATATCATATTCAAACTTCGACAAAAACTTGTTTTGCAGTACCGTAACAAACAGCATGATCACAAACATCAGCACGCAGATGGACGCGCCGAATCCCAGATTGGACTTGCCGTTTAAGCCGCTTCCAAAAGTATACCGATAAAACACCATATTGGCAAAATCCAGGCACCCGTTTACGCCCCCGTTAGCGCCCCCCAGAATAAAAGGCATATCAAAGATTGCCAGGGCCCAGATGGTGCTCATGGTAATAATAGACGCACAGGAAGGAAGCGATAAGGGCAGCAGAATACGGAAAAATCTCTGCCACTCGTTACATCCGTCAATCCTGCATGAGTCCATGATATCCCTTGAAATATCCATCAGATTGGAGTAAAAGATCATGATGCCTGATCCTGCCCCCTGCCAGATAATCAGCACAATCATCAGCTTAAAGGCTCTGTCCGGATCTCCAAACCAGGCGCTCTGCCATTCCGGATGCCCAAGCCATTCAAAGATCTTGTTCAAAAATCCGATATTGGGATCAAACAAAAGAGTCGCAAAAAAGCTCACGATGGCGGAACTGATCACATAGGGCATAAAAATCATAAATTTAATATAATTATATGCCGGAATCTTGATATACAAAAGATAAGCAATCAGATACTGAAAAGGCGTAATGATGAGCCATACGCACAGCAGATATTTCAAATTATTTTTAAGCGCATTAAACATGGTGGGCGCCATCCGTTCATTGAAAAATAACGTTCTGAAATTTTCCAGACCGATAAACTTCATTTCCCCCAGTCCCGACCACTCAAACACACTTAAATAAAACACATAAAAAATTGGAAGAATAATAAATATCGTATACAGGATAAATCCGGGAGCAATAAATAAAATATGTTTCTTCTTTTTCAAATTCCCCATCCCTTCTCTCTTTTCCGCAGGCAGCAGAAGAATCTGCATGTTCTCTGTGCCGGGCGATTTGACTGAAAGGAATGCCCCGTCTTGTATGGCGGGGCATTCCTTTTTTGTTATCTTTCCATTAATGATTCACAATTTTATGTACAGGCAGACCTCTGAACTATATTTATAGGAAACGACATTAGTCGTTTCCGTTTGCGCCGTCCGCATGCTGCGAATGCAGCGAATCTCTCTGTGCGGACGTGCGCATCCATTTATAGCAAACGGCAAATATTTTTGTCGTTTGCTATAAATTCTGTGATCCGCGAATTCTGCTTAATCCATAACTGCCGTGATCTCGTCACAGAAATCATCTACGCTCATACCGCCGGTGAAAACCTTGGAGAAATCCTGATCCCAGAGGTTGTTTGCCTCTCCATCCTTGGAGTGATAGTTCAGAACGCTCTGCCAGCTGGTATAGATATTTCCCTTGCCGCTCTCAGAGATCATCTTTGCGATATCTGTAGAAGCCTCGATCTGATCGGATGCAGACACGGAACCCTGAGACTGTACCCAAATAGTCTGAGCCTCCAGCGTTGCGCAGTAGTTTGCAAATGCCAGAGCCGCATCCATGTTCTCGCTTGCACTGTTTACGGAAAATCCGTTGGCAGGTGTTCCTACCAGACCAGTCGTTCCATCTTCGCCCGGGATTGCAAAAGCGCCGTAATTCAGATCCGGATTATTCTCGCTGATGGTGGAAACCTCCCAGGAACCTGCAATGGTCATGGCTGCATTTCCGGTGGTAAATGCCAGAATCTGTGCATTAGAATCCGCCACGCCAAGCCAGTTATCTCCATAATATCCTTTCTCGCCCCATTCAAGCATTTTGTTCAAGCATCCCTTTACTTCCTCCCCTGCAGCGGGAACAGAGTAATCTGCCAGGCCCTTGGTATACTCCACATCATATGCTGCCAGAACCGGCTCGAAGGCAAAAAGAGTACTCCACTGGCTGTTGGGACACAAAGAAATAGGGGTAATACCGGCATCCTTAATCTTTCCCAGAAGCTCTTCGAACTCGGAAAATGTAGTGGGAACTGTCCATCCGTTCTCCTCGAACATATCAATGTTATAAAATGTTGTACGGGTATCCATGGTCAGCCAGGGTACGGAATAAGATTTTCCATCGATCTTTGTCAGTTCCATTGCCGCCTCGGGCATCAGGGAATAGTCAATCTTGTCTGTCAGTTCCTCACACACACCGTTACTCACATAGTCGCCCATGGTAGGATTCACGCTTCCGTTGGTCCAGAACAGATCGGGACCATCGCCGGACTGGATGGCTGTGGCAAGAATACTATAATAATTGTCATCCTTAATCTCATAATCGACTGTCACATTGGGATACTTCGCCTCAAAGCCTGCGATTACATCCTTAAGGCTGGGCTCAAAACTGAAGGCATGCTCCCAGATGGTAAGGGAACCGGAAATATCTGCTTCTGCGCTTTCCTGGTTTTCCTCTCCCTCCGCCGCATCAACTGCCTCGGCATCTTCTGCCACCGCTTCGGTGTTCTCTGCTGCAGTATCTGCTTCCTGCGTGTTGCCGGAAGAAGCATCATTTCCGCCGCCGCACGCTGCAAGTGACAGTGTCAGTGCTGCCGCCCCCAGAAGAGCAATCACTTTTTTCATGTTCTTTTTCATATTTTTCCTCCTATTCCAGTTCCGCAGCTACGCGGCAGTGCCCCTTTATCTGGCTCATATTTCCGGCTGCTCTCGCATCCGTAAATCGAGCCGGGCACTTCTGCTTCGCTGCTGTTTTAAAGTTTAAAATAATGATAGAAGTTTGCCAATGCAAATGCAATCAACAAACTTCTCCTTTTTCTTCACAAAACTATCTTTATATTTTCTCTGATTCAAGATCTTATCTCCGGATTCAAAATCTTATTATTTACAGGAATCGGCGGATAGATTTGTCGTCTGTCCTGTCATACTGTGAGGAACAGCTGCCTGCTTTCAGTTCGTCTTCCGGTAATCTGTAATAGTGGAACCGGTCACCTTCTTAAACACCCGGACCATGTAATTCTCATTGGAAAATCCGGTCTGCTCCGCGATCTCCGCCAGTGAAAGGCTGCGGTCCGAGAGCCTTGTCTTGACCATTTCCACCTTCTGCTCATTCACATACTGCACCAGGGTTTTTCCTGTCCTTGCCTTGAATTTTTTGCAGAAACTGGGAACGCTCATGTTGCTGTCCTTTGCAATCTCCGCAAGGGAGAGTCCTTCTTCCAGATGGTCTCTGATGAAATCCATCGCCGCCTTCAGCTCGTCAAAGGGCTCCTCATGATAAAAAAACAGATATTTCTCCGTGGATGAAGCAGCTTCATCCGCCGCCCGGGATGCCTCCTTATATCTTTCGGGAATCTCTTCCGTCCGCTCAAACTCCCTGCTGACACCCAGAATGATCTGCTGACTCATGATCCGCTCCGTATCTTCCTTCAGGCAGGCGGCCACCGCGGCGAAATTTTCCTGCCGTTCACAATCCGCCAGCCCCTGATCTGCCTGAAACACTATGAACATATCGCCTGCTGCCGGTGCAAACAGAGTTCCCGCTCCATACCCTGAAAGAAGCTCTTCCAGAAAATGCGCCGCCATTTTCCTGTCCAGTCCGTTCTCTTCCTGACAGAAACGGATCACTCCGATCCGGTAAATCAGACTTTCCCTCTCCTCCCGTGGAGCCCTGCGCTGTATACTCTCGTCCTGAAAACGGCTCCGGGACTTTTTTTCATAAATTTTCCGTATCTCTCCCGAGAGCCGCTCTCCGTTCAGTTCATGCTTGAGGAGATAGCCATCCGCTCCCACCTCAAGAGCCTCTCTTGCATAGTTAAAGTCATTATGACAGCTCAGGATCAAAATTCCCATGCCGGCGTGCTGTACCTTTACTTTCCGGATCAGATCCATTCCCTGCATTCCTGTCATTTCCAGATCGGTCAGCAATATATCCACCGGGTTCCCTTTTAAATAGGAAAGTGCTTCCGATGCATCCTCAAAGGTCTGTCTGATATGCACATCTCTCGCTCCGTCCAGAAGGGTCTGTATCCCGATCCGGGAGAGCATTTCGTCATCTACGATTACTACTTCTATCATACTTCTCTATAAAATCTCCGTTTTCTTCTCTTCCGCACTACATTTCAGCAGTGGCAGCCGGTACTCTACTGTAGTCCCTCTGCCCGCTTGGCTTTCGATCTCCATTCCGTATTCCTCTCCATATTCCAGCCGGATCAGCTGTTCAATATTATGAAGTCCGATATTGGTATGATCCTCCTGCTTTTCTTCCCCTCTGCGCCAGCTCTCCACATCAAAGCCGATCCCGTTATCCTGCACCCTGATCCGAAGCTGCCCATCCTCCCAGATATGGATATGAATCCTTCCCCGGCGTTTCCCGCGGGAAAATCCGTGGGTGATGGCGTTCTCCACCACAGGCTGCAGCAGAAATTTGCGGATCCTGAAACGCTCCGGTTCCAGATCCAGTTCAAACTCCAGCTCAAAATTCATAAACCGTGCTTTCTGTATCCTCGCATAATTTTCGATCAGGGTGATCTCTTCCTTCAGGGTATAATTCTCGTCTTCTATCTGAGCGGCATTCATCAGGATTCCCACCAGTGCCTCCACCATTTTGCTGATATTATCCTGCCTGTTAATGACCGCCATCCACTTAATGGTATTTAAAGCATTATAAATAAAATGCGGCTTGATCTGGGCAGTCAGAGCCCTGGCCTCCAGCTGATTCTTCTCTTTCAGATTTCTCTCATTGGTCACCACCAGATCATTGATCTTTTCCGTCATCTGATTAAAATGCTGTCCCAGACTCCTGACCTCTCCTATGGAGGACTGCTCCATTTTGATATGCAGATCCCCCTGGGCAAAGGCATCCATCTTCTGGCTTAGAAGCGAAATGGGATGAAAAATATAATGGTTCAGCAAAAACAGCATGGCAAAGACAAAGGTCAGATAGATCACGCAGATCAGTATTGTAGCGGCCCTCAGTCCCTCCATCGGCTTCAGGATATTGGATACCGGGCAGATGCTCACAAAATACAGCTCCGGAGAGTAGAGGGCACAGGACGCATAGATCACATCCTGCCCCTCAATTCTGCTGCTTCCATAGATCTTCTGCCTGTCCATGACCAGGTCCTTTGCCGGAAATTCCTTCCCGATCTCCTCCTGGTTCACACTGTAAAAAATCTTCCCCTCTCCATCCAGCACATATCTCTCCAAGCCGTTTACATTGAGTCCTTTAAACGGCTTGGAAAACAGCTTCTCGTTCAGTACAAGGCAGAGCGTACCCACACTGACAAGATCCGTATCATTCACCTCTCTGACCAGAAGATAGCGCTGGCTTTTCCACTTTCCAAAGAGAGCGTCGGCGCGAAACCACCTGGCCCTTCCCCCGGCAGCTGACACCGCCTCCTCATGGGTCTCCACTACCTTTCTAATATCCACGCTGTTCTGAAGGCCTGCTGAATAGATTTTTCCGCCGCTGAGCAGATAAGCTGACATTACGTCACTGTTGGAATAACAGATGGCCTCCATGCTTTCAATGATTCTCTCCTCCTTCTCTTCCTCTGAGAGAACAACAGCTGTGCGCGTGCTCTCCGTCCGTTTGTCCTGAACTGAATCCCTCTTCTCTGTTCCCGGCAGAAGGCCGACTGTGCCGCCGTAATAGAGATTCATGGTGGCCTCCTCATATTTGGTCATAAGGGTTTTCACCTGCTGGGAGACCGCCGCCATAGTATCCGCCATATTGGAACCGTAGTTGTCAACCACACTGTTGCGGAATACCGTGCCTGCAAGTATGGCTATGGTCAGAAAGGGCAGGATTACCAGCACTGCAAACAGCAGGAAGAAACGGGATCTTATTCCATATTTTTCTGAATGAACTCTGCTGCTCCTTTGTACTTTATTAAGCACAACTTCCTCCACATCCATGTTCTCCATGGCCGCAGCCATGTTCACCGTCTCCGTGATGGTCGTGGTGGTCATGATGATCACAGTGCACGTTGCTGTCATAGCTCAGTGTTCCGTCCAGAAATGCCCTTACCGCTTCGTCCGCATCCCCGCTGACGCCGCCGTAGAGCCGGATACCCGCCTGCTCCAGCGCTGCCTGCGCGCCGCCTCCGATACCGCCGCAGATCAGCGCCTCCACCCCCTGTTCTTTCAAAAAGCCGGCCAGCGCCCCGTGGCCTGTACCGTTAGTCGCAATGATTTCTTCGGTTCTGATCCTGTTTTCTTCCAAATCAAAAATTTTAAATGCTTCGGTACGTCCAAAATGCTGAAAAATCTTTCCTTCCTCATAAGTTACTGCTATTTTCATCTTCATTTACCCCTTTCCTGTGAGCGTCAGCGTCTTTCCAAAACGGCAGGGTCTTGTAAAAAGGCTTACCTTGCTCCCTTTTTCCAGCAGTTCTTTGAGCAGTAAGGTCTTATCCACATAATAGCAGGATTTGTCAATAAGCTCTTTATCACTCTCCACACCCACTGCGAGCTTTTTCATTCCCATAATCAATACTCCGTAATCTTCAGGCGCTCAAAAAACCTCTTACCCATAAAGTCCACGCTGCTTTTCCTATAGTATACCCTCTTTGCCCCAAACATGCCAGAGTCATTTGCGGACGAACATTTGGCTGGCTTTTCACTGCAGCACTCTGTCAGACTTTATAAATCCTCCAGAGATCCTCCAAAGCAATGGTTCTCCCCAGAATTGCGCTGATCTCCCGCTCTCTGGAATGGAACAGGCCGGAAAGCAGCCGGCGCACATCCTCTTTTGTACCATAATGGATCTGATTATGGCAGTTACTGCACAGCGAAAAAATATTCTGTTCTCTGTCGAGACTGACGCCAAACTCGTCTGTCATGGACATGGGAATTAAATGATGCGGCTCCATATACAGGCAATCCGCATTCTTACGGCGAAAAGATGCATGTGCCGGGTCCACCTCACAGCGATGTCCGGCACGGGCAAGGGCCCGCCGGGCAACGGCGGGATCCCGTAAATAGATATTTTTGCTGCCTGAGCGTTCCAGGAGCGGCCCCTTAGGCATCGGTTCGTCCGAACAAAACGTCACCGCCTCGTCCTGAACATCCTCTGACTGATGCATCTGTTCCAGCAGCATCTGATCCGCCGTACTTTCAAAATCCATATGACTGTGAAGAAATTTCTGGCGGAAAACGGCTGTAAAGCGGGCGTCCTCTTCAGACGACATATTTTTGACCTTCTCATCCATCAAATTCACATATGCCTTTCCAGGCTCTGTGATCTGCCAGATTCCCTTCACGCCCTTCTGCATATATCCCCGCTCGACCAGGTGATGCCGTTCATAAGAAAAATCATTCCGCCAGGCTCTTTCGTTTCTCGTCGTGCGCAAAGCATCGTTCCGGTCATTTTTGTACCAGTATCCCTTTTCCTGTATATGCTGTAATACCGTCTTTCTCCGGCCGCCTCCGCCCAGCTCCATAAGAGAATAAAGCAGTACCAGCCATTTTTGCTCCTGTTGATTCATCTGCATGGATCATCCTCCTTTCTGCTTTGGATACCCATGACAGAACAGGTAATATACCTCCGTATGAGAAGCCGTTCGCATTCTTCCAGCAGGCTCTTCAGCCGTTCATCCGTACATTGCTCACGAAACCGGAAAAGCGAAAATACCGCGCTTCCCAGTTTCTTCTGCATTTCCGTATCCGGAAAATAAACCGCAATTTTTGAGAGCTTTTTATTGTTGATGCCCGCATATGTTGTATAGACAGTAGAGACATTTTCAACTTCCCATCGGTAAATCTCACTGCGAAAGTAGCATGCTGCATAAAGAGGATCCATGGTCTTCTCTTCCCGGGGACGGAGTCGTTTCAGGAAACCGCCGCAGACCGCCTCCTGATCTTTTAGTGCCACGCAGCCGCAGGCAAGCTCTTCCGTCGTCTCGCTTGTCCTGTTTAAAAGCACATCTCCGCACTTTATTCCGTACTTTATTTTTTCATCCTCCGTCACTTCCACACAGGAAGAAACATGATCCGGTACATAAGGAGCGTGAATCACCGCCTTTACGTCCACTAACGGGGTTCCCCTGCCAAAGAATGCCCTGCCTTTCATCACCCCGCCGGACACATCATACATTTCAAGCAGATCCGCCTTTTTCCATGCTTTTGCACCTTCGGCATTTTTCCATGGAACCAGGGCGGATACGAAGGATGCATCCGCGCATTGTGCGGAAATCTCCTCTATGATCTCCGCCAGCTTTTCGCATTCTCTCCTGACCTGAGAGTGTCCGGGCCGGGAAACCGCCAGATACAGATTCGGGCTGAGCAGAAACTCCTTCTGTGCCACCGCCTCTGGCGAGGCAGTCCCATACCACTCCGTACAGCCATGCAGATTTCCCTTCCGGTGCCTGTCCGCCAGCCCTTTTAACTCCTCGATGTGTGCTGGCGTAATTTCCTTTCTGACTGCCGGCTTCATCCGTGCGACATCTATAAAAAGGATCTCCCGCTCCGCCCTGCCGGTACCTGCCAGCAGCCAGATACAGCAGGGCACTCTGGTGGAATAGAACAGACCCGGAGGAAGGGTAATAATTGCCTCCACCAGATTGTTTCGGATCATTGCCTCCCGGATGTCTGCTTCCCGTCGTATCCGGGTGGTCAGCGTCCCGTTGGGCAGGACCACAGCCCCGCGGCCCTCCGGTTTCAGATGACTTAAAACATGCTGAAGCCAGGCAAAGTTGGCATTTGAGCGGGGAGGGAATCCCAGACACCACCTTTCATCACCTGCAATGGCAAAGTCGTTGAACCAGTCCTTGTAATTAAACGGCGGATTCATAATAACAAAGTCGAATTTCCTGTCCCTGTGCCGGTCTTGCAGCAGTGTACTGGCAGGCTCCCGCCCCAGATCCGCATATCCCCCTCTGAACAGAAGGCTCAGCTGAGAAAGCAGGTACGAATCCTCGTCCTGGGTCTGCCCATACAGTTTCAGGTTCCGCCCGCTGTACTGCCAGGCTGCGGAGAGCAATGCTCCGCTTCCGCAACAGGGATCGTACGCCGTCCCCTGCTCCGGATTCAGCAGTGCCGCAAGGCACCGGGCAACACTCCGGGGCGTATAAAAATCACCGGATGCCGATGTTATGCTGCCTGCGGAACTTTTTCTGCAAAAGTAAAATTCAAAAATATCAGCCGTGGACAAAACATTTTCGGGAATATCCCACAGCCATTCTGTCAGCTCTCTCAAAGAGTCCTCTTCCACATCCTGCTTTTCATTCTTCTCTATCAGCATCTGCACAAAAGGAAACGAGTCCTTCAGCAAAGTAAGGGCATCTGCCACAGACTCCCTGTACGTGCTCTTCCGCTTTGTCAGCACCAGCTCCAGCAGCTGATGCTCAGTTTGTCCAAAATCCTTCTCTGCTAAAAATTCCGGTAAAAACTCCTCCTGTGATAACTTCCTGAGCAGTAACAGACTGAAGAAGATGCTGTCCCCTGTGCGCCTGCCAAGTTGTTCTATTTTCCAAAGTTCTTTCCTTCCGCCTGCCATCGTACCTCTCTCTTCCCCGCTGCACGGGATTTTTTCCTGTGATTGCTCATACTGCTACCCCCCTCCTGTATCATATCATAAAGGTAAAAACGATACCAGTCCCAGTCAAGATGGGATTTGTCAAGGATATTTTCACCCATAAACTAGCAAAAATCCAATAGAAATCCACATTTTATCCTGCAATCGCAGGAGAAAATCTTGCGTTTAGGAATTAGTCGTGTTATAATAAGCAACAGAAATCTTCAAATCGGCACATTTCCAGAAAAGGAAGGTTCATTATGACTATCAGTTACAAAAAATTATGGAAACTGTTAATTGACAAGGATATGAAGAAAAAAGACTTGCAACAATTGGCGGGGATTAGTGCGGCATCTGTTACGAAGCTCGGCAAAAATGAAAATGTAAATACGGAAATCATTGAAAAAATCTGTACAGCCCTAAGATGTGATGTCTGTGATATTATGGAAATGGTAGAAAAACCGTGAATCGGTTTTACAGAATATGAGTTTTGAAGCAACGATAAATCTGCTGTAAATCGGAAGACGTCAATCTCTGTGAGAAGGGAATAAAGACACATGGACAATCAAATTCACAATACAATCGTAAGTTTTATATGGGGAATTGCGGATGACTGCCTGCGCGACGTGTATGTGCGGGGAAAATATCGTGATGTCATTCTGCCAATGACAGTTATCCGCCGTTTGGATGCCATGCTGGAGGACAGCAAAGGGGCTGTTCTTGATATGAAGAAAAAGCTGGATGAAGCCAGAATCGACAATCAGTGGCAGGCGCTGTGCAATGCGGCAGGGCAGGCATTCTGTAATGCCTCGCCATTCCGTCTGCGCGACCTCACCAGTCGTGCTAAGAAGCAAACACTAAAGGCAGACTTTGAGGCTTACCTAGACGGTTTTTCCCCTAATGTGCAGGAAATTTTGGAGAAGTTCAAGTTCCGAAACCAAATTGACACGATGATTGAGGCGGATATTCTGGGGGCGGTGATTGAGAAATTTATTTCGTCGGATATCAACCTCTCTCCGAAGCCGGTTTATAAGGATGATGCGCAGACTATCGTGAAGCATCCAGGACTGGACAACCACGGAATGGGTACGATTTTTGAGGAACTGATCCGCAAGTTCAATGAGGAAAACAACGAGGAGGCCGGGGAACACTGGACGCCCCGCGATGTCGTTGAACTGATGGCTGACCTTGTGTTTATGCCCATCGCCGACAAAATCAAGGATGCTACCTATTCCTGTTATGACGGAGCCTGCGGGACGGGCGGTATGCTTACTGTCGCGCAGGACCGGCTTCTGACGATTGCCCGGCAGTATGGAAAGAATGTATCTATTCATTTGTTCGGACAGGAAGTGAACCCCGAAACATATGCAATCTGCAAGGCGGATATGCTGCTCAAAGGTGATGGGGAACAGGCGGAGCATATCAGCTATGGTTCTACACTTTCCCTGGATGGAAACGCCACAAGGCAGTTCGATTTTATGCTGTCCAATCCACCTTACGGGAAAAGCTGGAAAGTGGACGCGGAGAAGATGGGCGGCAAAAAGGAGATTTTGGATACCCGCTTTAATACCTATCTTGAAGACGGCGAACAGATGGCGATGATTCCGCGGACAAGCGATGGTCAGTTGCTTTTCCTGCTGAACAATGTGGCAAAGATGAAAAAGGATACACCGCTGGGCAGCCGAATTGCCGAGGTACATAACGGCTCGTCCATTTTTACGGGAGACGCTGGCAGCGGGGAAAGCAATGCCCGCCGCTATCTGATTGAGAATGACCTGGTTGAGGCTATCATCGCATTGCCGGAGAATATGTTCTACAACACAGGGATCGGGACATTCATCTGGATTTTGTCCAACCGAAAGGAAGAACGACGCAAAGGAAAAATTCAACTGATTGACGCGACCGCCATGAAATCTCCGCTCCGCAAAAATATGGGCAAGAAGAATTGCGAAGTTACACCGGAAATCCGCAATGAGATCGTCCGCATTTTTATGGAAATGGAGCAAAGCGAAGTCAGCATGATCTTTGATAACGAGGAGTTTGGCTACTGGTCTGTCACGGTGGAGCGGCCTCTGCGCCTGCGCATATATCTAGACAGGGAAATTCCGGCCAGTTTGTTTAAGAAAGCGGATGAGGTTGTGGCGGTGCAAAGCGCTGTCGTCGAAGCCGCAAAAACCGCTCCTCTGGATGATTGGACAGCATTTGCCAAAGCCACAAAGCTGAAAGCCGCTACCTTGAAGAAAATCCGGCCCTTTATCACGGAGAAAGACTCGTCTGCGCAGGCCATTGAAGGGGAACCGGATGTTGATTTGCGGGATACGGAAAATATCCCGTTTACCTATGAGGGCGGCATTGATGCATTTATGAAAGATGAAGTGTTGCCATATGCCCCAGATGCCTATGTAGACGAAAAGAAAACACAGATTGGCTATGAGATCAGCTTTACCAAGTATTTCTATAAGCCGGTGGAACTGCGCCCTATGGAGGAAATTTTAGAGAGCCTGAAAGCTCTTGAACGGGAAGCGGATGGCATGATGGCGGAGATTATGGAGGGGATACGATGAACACAAATCATACCCATGATAATCTCGTTTGGCTCAGGGCAATTCCCTCACATTGGGACTGCAAGAAAATTGGCTCTTTATTTACTGAGCGAAAAGTTAAGGTTTCCGACAAAGATTATCCCCCACTTTCTGTCGCAAAAATTGGTGTTGTGCCGCAATTAGACAGTGCAGTAAAAACTGATGCAGGGGACAATCGTAAACTGGTGCGTGTAGGGGACTTTGTTATCAATAGCCGGTCTGATAGAAAAGGCTCTTGTGGTGTTTCGGAACTTGATGGTTCGGTTTCTCTTATTAACATTGTACTTACACCCAGAAGCGAATGGAACAGCAGATATGTACATTATTTACTGAGAAGCCAGCCCTTCTCGGAGGAATATTATCGTAACGGCAGAGGAATTGTTGCTGATTTATGGACAACGCGATACAGTGAAATGAAATCCATTCTTCTCCCCATCCCACCACGCCCCGAACAGGATCAGATTGTGCGGTTTTTGGATTGGAAGGTTTCAAGTATTAATCGGCTAATTTCAATAAAGCGGAAACAAATAGCATTGCTTCATGAGCGGCAGAGAGTTTATATCTCACACATTGTCACACATGGCCTACACAATAATGTATCTACAAAAAATTCTGGGGTAGAGTGGATTGGCGATATACCAGAACATTGGCAAACTATGAGATGTAAGTATCTTTTCTCGGAACGGGACGAGCGTTCACAAGAGGGCCAGGAGCAGCATTTGTCTATGAGCCAAAAATATGGGCTTGTACCAGATAGTCAACTTGATGAACGCAGGATGCTCTCAGAATCGTATGCAGGCGGTAAACTGTGTTATAAAGATGATCTTGTTTTGAACAGGCTCAAAGCACACTTGGGTGTCTTTGCGTTGTCTCCACAGTCTGGAGTTATCAGCCCAGACTATACAGTGCTGATACCAAACACAGAGAGAGTTCTCCCGACATTTGCAGAAACTGTACTAAAAAGTGACCGTTGCCGGGGTGAACTGCGCATCATGGTGCGCGGCATAATCGAAGGATTCTGGCGACTTTATACAGATGATTTTAATACTATCGTTCTGCCTGTCCCGCCAATTGAAGAACAGGCAGAAATTATGGAGTACATAATTAAGTTCCGTGATAAGACAAAAAAGTATGAAGATAGCCTAACGCAGGAGATTTCTACTTTACAGGAATTTAAGGCCCGCCTTATCTCCGATGTGGTAACAGGTAAAATAGATGTCCGAGGTATCGAAATTCCAGAATGCAAATTTGTGGAGGAAACGGTTGATACAGAGAATAATGAAAGCATGGAGGGAATGGAAGGTGAAATATATGAAGAATAAATTATCAAAATGGTGGTTTCTGGTTGTCCTAACCATTCCCTTCCTTCTAATGCTCTGCCTGCATATAGGAATTGCTCTGGGGAATTATTTTGGCATCAATATCAATGTGCCAAATGTCGATGCCTCCACATGGTTTATCTTTTGTGGCAGTTACCTTGGCGGGACGATGACACTTGCGGGTGTCATGCTTACATTGCGACATGAACGCAATATCCATCAATATGAGAAATCAATGGATAGCATCGAAAAAGAAAAAGATGCGTTGGGGAAAGCGATTTGTGATTTGAATGTTTTTGCATCAAGCACTCTCTATCAGCAGTTTAACAGTTTGTATATTACAGGCAAGGGATATGAACCTGCTGAAGTAGCAACTATCCGACAGCAACTTTCTGAAGAAATGCGAAAAATTAATGCTCTGAAATTGGAAACTATGTTTTTCACAGATATTTATGCAATGACCGCAGGATGTTCCGCTTGTAAAAAGCCTTGCAGAGTCCAATCAATTTTGCCGGAGTTTCAAAAGATATATGAGAAGGTTGGAAGCAAACTTTTCGAACTGCTACAGATAGTAGATGCCTATGTTGTTGTTTCTGTCAGTAATGCCCTGTATCAAGCTTTGATAACAAATTGTCAGCAAAGCAACCAGCGGCATCAAGCATTGGGACAGCCGCCAGAGTATAGTGAAGCTGAAATTGAAATCCATAAAAGCAAAATTATTGACATTGAACCTCAAAGGGAAAATTTACTTGCCCTTATGAATGAGGTTAGCAAATATAATCAGAATGAAATCCAGCAACTATCTGCCCTAGCGCGTGAATACATCGCAACAAAACAACAAAACGCATATAAAAAATGTTTTCACGGCAAGGAGGACTAATAAAATGGCTGACCTTAACCTAACTCCTTATGAGGACATCTATTCCGAAATAAAGGAAACCCTCCTGCTGTCACGCAATCAGGCATACAGCGCAGTCAATTTTGCGATGGTACAAGCCTACTGGCAGATTGGGCGCATCATTGTAGAGCATGAGCAAAACGGCAATGCGCGGGCTGATTATGGGAAAGCTGTTTTACAGGAGTTGTCCAGCCGTTTGACCAAGGACTTCGGCAAGGGCTTTTCTGTGCGGACATTGCAACAGATGAAGAAATTTTATGCGATGTTTCCAAATACGAACGCGCTGCGTTCGCAATTGACCTGGACGCATTACCGCCTTTTGCTGTCGGTGGAAAATGAACAGGCAAGGCAATGGTATATGGACGAGGCTATTGCTTCCGCATGGTCGAGTCGCCAACTGGAAAGGCAGATTTCTACCCTATACTATGAGCGGCTTCTTGCAAGCAGAGACCAGGTACCTGTAAGGGCCGAGGCTGTTGAACTCACAGCACCTTTATCTGCGGAAAATTTCATCAAAGACCCATATGTGTTGGAATTTCTTGATTTGAAAGATTACCCGGCCCTGCGGGAGTCTGATTTGGAACAGGCATTGATTGATAAATTGCAGGAATTTCTGTTGGAGTTGGGGCGTGGTTTCTGCTTTGTAGCCAGACAGAAGTTGATGCGCTATGAAGATGAGGACTTTTATCTTGACCTCGTGTTTTACCACAGTATCCTGAAATGCCATGTGCTGATTGACCTGAAAATCGGGAAATTGACCCACAGCGACATCGGCCAGATGGACAGCTACATCCGAATGTTTGATGCGCTATATAAAAACGAAGATGATAACCCTACTATCGGCATCATCTTGTGTTCCCAAAAGAATGAGGCAATCGTCAAATACTCTGTTTTGAACGATGCTCAACAAGTTTTTGCTTCGCGTTATCGTTTTGCCCTGCCCACTGCTGAAGAATTACAGCGTGAAATCGAAGCCGAGCGCAAGCGGATTGAAGAACAGGAGGGCTGAGTATGGCCTTTACAAATACAAAAGAAAGCGGTTTGGAGGCCCTCATTGTAAAATGGCTGGTTGAGCAGAACGGTTATGAAGAAGGGACTAACGCCGATTATAATAAAGAATATGCGATTGATGAACCCCGCCTTTTTCGATTTTTGCAGGATACCCAGCCCTCACAGATGGGTAAGCTGGGTGTGTTTCGGTCCGAACAGAAAAAGCGTCAGTTTCTGAACCGCCTCCAGGGTGAGTTGGTCAAACGCGGTATTGTAGATGTTCTGCGCAATGGCATTAAAGTGTATCCGGTTGATCTCATCATGTTCTATCTCACACCGACCGAAAACAACGAAAAAGCGAGGGAGATGTTCCAGAAAAATATTTTCAGCGTGACGCGCCAGCTCCGCTATTCTCAGGACGCAGGCAAGCTAGCTCTTGACCTGTGCTTATTTATCAATGGATTGCCTGTCATCACCTTTGAACTCAAAAACCAGCTTACAAAGCAAAATGTGGATGATGCCGTCCAGCAGTACAAAGATGATCGCGATCCTCGAGAGATGTTGTTCCAGTTCAAACGCTGCATGGTGCATCTGGCCGTGGATGACGCCCGTATCAAATTTTGCACTCGACTCGCGAGCAAAGACAGTTGGTTTCTGCCTTTCGATAAGGGATACAACGATGGAGCAGGCAATCCGCCGAATCCCAATGGCTTAATGACCGATTACCTGTGGAAAGACATTCTTACAAAAGAAAAACTGACGCTGATTATTGAGAACTACGCTCAGGTTGTTATCGAGGTAGACGAGGATACCAAAAAGAAAAAAGAGAAGCAAATTTTTCCACGGTATCATCAGCTGGATGTAGTTACAAAGCTTCTTAGCGATATGCAGGAAAACGGTATTGGGCGTAAATACCTGATTCAGCACAGTGCAGGAAGCGGCAAGTCCAACTCTATCGCATGGCTTGCCCATCAGTTGATTGGACTGGAACAGGATGGGCATCCGATGCTGGACTCGGTTATTGTGGTCACTGACCGCCGTATCCTCGATAAACAGATCAGGGATACTATCAAGCAGTTTATGCAGGTCAGCAATACCGTGGCATGGGCAGAACACTCCAGCGACCTTACCAAAGCCATCACGGATGGCAAGCGCATCATCGTTACTACGATCGAGAAGTTCCCGTATATCGTTCCACAAATTGGAGCCGTCCACAAAGATAACCGGTTTGCCATTATCATTGATGAGGCGCATTCCGGGCAGAGTGGTCGCAACTCCGCACAGATGAATCTTGCCCTCTCCGGACTCGCTTCGGATAACGAGATGGACAACGAGGACAAAATCAACGCTATGATGGAAGGGCGTAAACTGCTGAATAATGCCAGCTATTTTGCCTTCACAGCTACACCGAAGAATAAGACATTGGAGACCTTCGGCATGCTTGTTGTGGATGAATATGGAAATCCTATATTGAATGATAAGGGCGAATTGCAGCATAAGCCATTCCATGTCTACACGATGAAGCAAGCTATCCAGGAAGGATTTATTCTGGATGTGTTGCGGAATTACACACCTATTGACAGCTTTTACAGATTGATGAAGACTGTCGAGGACGATCCGATGTTTGACAAAAAACGCGCCCAGAAGAAACTCCGTAATTTTGTGGAGAGCGACAGCTATACCATAGCGAAGAAGGCCGCTATGATGGTTGACCACTTCCATGAACAGGTCATCGCTATGGGAAAAGTTGGCGGGCAGGCCCGCGCTATGGTTGTGACTGCCAGTATTCCGCGATGCATCGAATATTATTATGCTATCAACAAGTGTCTTTCTGAAAGGCACAGCCCCTATAAAACCATTATTGCTTTCTCTGGTGAGTGTAAGTACAACGGTCAGGAACCGCCGCTGACCTCGGCAGGCATGAATGGATTCCCAGACGCTAAGATACCAAAGACCTTTAAGGCGGATCCGTATCGCATCCTGATTGTTGCGGATATGTTTCAGACCGGCTTTGATGAACCCCTGCTCCACACGATGTATGTGGATAAGATGCTCTATGACATCAAAGCTGTACAGACCCTTTCAAGGCTGAACCGTTGTCATCCAAAGAAGTACGACACCTTCGTTTTGGATTTCGCTAATAAACCGGAAATTATTGAAGAGTCCTTCTCGCGCTACTATCGCACCACGATTTTGTCCGGAGAGACTGACCCCAACAAACTTTATGATCTTGTGGCAACGATGGAAGGGTATCAGATATATTCCGGTGATGATGTAGAACGCTTGGTTAACTTGTATCTGAATGGCGCAGATCGTGATAAACTTGATCCTACTCTGGATGCCTGTACAGTCATTTATAAGCAGTTGGAAACGGATGACCAGATTAAGTTCAAAAGCGCGGCAAAAGCTTTTTGCCGTACATATGGATTCCTCGGCGCGATTATTCCCTATGGCAATGCAGATTGGGAGCGGCTCTCTATTTTCCTCAATCTGCTGATACCCAAACTGCCTTCTCCCCGTGAGGACGATCTGTCGCAGGGCATTCTTGAGGCAATCGATTTGGAAAGCTATCGCAACGAGGCGCGTGAGTCAATATCCATCAAGTTGGAGGATTCTGATTCCGAGGTTGCACCGGTTCCATCCGGCAAGGTTGGTCACATTATCGAACCAGAGATGGATTTACTTTCCGTTATTCTGTCTGATTTCAACGATATGTTTGGCAATATCAATTGGAACGATGCAGATAATGTGCGCAGACAGATTCTTGAAATACCCGCTATGGTTTCCAGGGATGAGAAATATCAAAATGCTATGAAGAACTCTGATGAACAGAGTGCAAGACTTGAAAGTGAGCGGGCTTTGCAGCAGGTCATCTTCGCTATCATGGCTGATAATATGGAATTGTTCAAACAGTTTCAGGATAATCCCTCATTCAAGAAATGGCTTTCCGATCTTGTATTTAATCTTACCTACAACAAAGAAGGAAAGCCTTATGAAGCACCACCACAGAAACATAAGTCCATCGTTTATAACTTCGAGCCACAACAGGAAATTCAGATAGCAGCAGAGGAGCAAACGCCTTACGGAGAAAAAAGCGAATAGTCCAAAGTTCATATAGGCGGGTGTGTGTTACCCTAAACCCCTTTTTCAGCCCTCAGGCGTAAGGTATCCTTATCGGCCGGATGCCTTGCAGCGGGGTGCAAGGCACCGTGAACAGTCACCTGCTCAGATTCTGATGATGATTTTGATATCCTTTACACTGCTTCCCACACCCAGGCTTCTTTTGTCCCGTACATGATTTACCGATATCTTTACCTGGCCGCTTTCTCCCGGCTCCAGATAGATCTTTCCAAATCCTGCAAGCTCTTTTACCGGACGAATTTCCTCAGCATCTTCATCTTCCCGGATACCATCCTCCGCTCTTTTTCGATGACTGCCCATACGGTATACCTGAACCGTTTCTCCGCCGGCACAGTTACCTGCATTCTTCAGCCTGCATATCACGCAGCCACAGCCGTCCGCTTCCTCATACGCCGCATCTTCATAAACGAATTCCGTATAAGACAATCCATGTCCAAAGCAGAACTCAGGTTCCACACGGAAAGTTTCATTATAACGGTATCCCACAAATATACCCTCTTTGTAGGCAACGCTTTTCTCCCCTGCAAATTCGCCCAGCGCATGAGCGGAACAATCCCTGGGACTTTTATAAAAGGTCTCCGGCAGCTTTCCGGACGGATTTACCTTTCCAAAAAGTATCTCCGCCAGCGCAGTTCCTCCCTCCATACCTGCATAATAGCTCCACAGCACTGCCCCCGCACGGTCAATCCATTCTCCCATTTCTATTGCGCTGCCCCCAATAAACGTCAGGATGGTGTCCGGCCTTACTTTAAGAAGCTCCTGTATCAGCAAATCCTGACCATAAGGCAGCTTCATATCCGCGCGGTCCAGCCCCTCGCTGTCATAATCATGATTTAATCCTCCCACAAAAATAATCACATCGTACTTTTCTTCACTGTCATACTTTCCTGCCGCATCCACGGCTTCCTTACGCAGCAGCGCCCTGGCATCTTCCTGTTCCCGGCTGTCTTCTCCGCTGTTCCTGCCATGCCCGCCGCCGTCTTCCAGGCTCTTTTCCTGCCAATTTCCATCATCCGCACTCTGTCTGTCATCACTTTCATATCCTTTCCTGTAGTCGATCTGCACCCTGCTGCCAAGCAACATTTTAATCCCCATAAGCGGTGAAATTTCATAGAGCGCTTTTATTTCGGCGCTGCCGCCGCCATTTGCATGCATCCGCTGTGCATTCTCTCCCACAACCAAAATTCTCTTGACAGTCTCCATGTTAAGAGGCAGAAGTTTCCGCTCATTTTTCAGGAGGATAACTGACTCCCTGGCAATTTCAAGCGCTGTCCGCCTGCTGGCAGGTGAATTATAAGTTCCGTTTTTCCGTTCTATCTCTTCTTCTCCTCTTATCATGTGAAGTCTCAGCATCAGCATCAGAATACGGATCACTTTCTCGTTAATTTTTGACTCCGGAATGATCCCCTGCTCCACCGCTCTCTTCAGCGGTTCCGCCATAAAGTATTCATCAAAATGATTGGTTACGGACATTTCAATATCAAGCTCCGACACAGCCGCCAGTTCTGTGTCATGTACGCCGCCCCAATCAGAGATCACGACTCCTTCATATCCCCATTCCTTACGGAGGATATCATGAAGAAGGTAGTTACTCTGACAGCAATGTTCTCCGTTCACCTGATTGTATGCCCCCATGATAGAAAGGCTTCCGCCTTTTACAAGACAATCGTAAAAGGCCGGAAGATAAATTTCCCTGAGCGCGTTTTCATCCACTTCCACATCTACCCAAAGCCGCTGTGTTTCCTGATTATTGGCGGCAAAATGCTTTACACAGGCCGCCACATCCCACTGTTGTATCCCGTGAATAAAAGGAACCGCCAATTCGCCGGTCAGGCAGGGATCTTCGCTGAAATATTCAAAATTACGGCCGCAAAGAGGGCTTCTCTTAATATTGATGCCCGGAGCCAGAATCACATCCTTTCCTCTTCCCCGGGCCTCCCCCCCCCAGCACACTGCCCATGGCAAATGCCAGATCTCTGTTCCACGTGGCAGCCAGCGCGCTGTTACACGGAAGATACGTCACATAATCGTCCGATCCTCCAATCGCTTTCCAATGATCAGCCTCAAACTCCTGACGGACTCCCAGGGGGCCGTCCGACATGACAAGCGGCGGGATGCCCAGCCGCTTAACACCCTTCGTTGAGAAAAGATGCGCCCCATGAATCATACCGATTTTCTCTTCTAATGTCAGTCTTGCTGTAAGTTCCTTTGCCTTTGTTCTCATTTCATTTCCATTCATAAATGTCCTCCATTCCGAAGCGTTTTTGCAACAAGGGCATGACTTTGCTGCCGCAAAGCCGCAATCTCCAATTTGCGTCTGCCATCAAACAAATTTGTGACGCTCCGGCACAAATTTGCGTGTGAACAATGCCTTATGCCCCAATCCTGGAAGCCTGCGCACTTTCACACTTCAGCTTGACAAGTTCTTTCCTGCTAAGAATCGAGTAGGGAAGGTTTTCTCCCTACTCGCCGCGCGGTCCGCATGCTGCGTCAGCAGCAAATTTCCTTATGCGGGCCTGCGCATAAAGAAATGCCATGCAAAAAGCAGGCCACCTATTCAAAATCTCGAATCATGACCTGCTTTCACATCAACTGAAATTATTGCTTACTATTCAACCAATGCTACTCTTTCTTTGATAATTTCTGTCAACATTTCTTCCGCTTCACTCATACCTGTACTTTGCAGATCCGAAATCATCTTATCATAGGAGGCATCAAAATCTGCTTCGCTTCCAATGACGCAGCTGATCAGTGCCGACCATGCGACCTCATCCAGCTTATTTCCAATCTCGTCAAACTCGGTGGGTTTTGAATATGCCCAGATTGCGGAATATTTAGGCGTCTCAAACTCCGATGGCTGGGGGAAGATATCAACCAGAAGATCTACTCCCCATGCCTTACATGCCGCCATTTGCTCCTCGTCATATTCTGCAATAACCGCCTCCTTACTGGCAGTTGTATAAGCGCTGCCGGTGGAATCCGCAATCCCATTGCCATAACACGGGAACGGATAATTGTGAAATCCGACGCCGGTATTTTTTGCATAATCCTTATTATTATTGCATTCGTCAATTTCTTCCTGGGTACGATAACGATGTCCTTCCTCATCAATAAAGTAATTCGTTCCCTCAATTCCCCAGTTTACCAGTACCTGGCCTTCATCTGAGCAGAGAAAATCCAGATATTTGATCGCCGCTACAGGATCCTTGCATGCGGTTGTGATGCCGACGCCCTGTCCTGTGGTAAGCCCCTGGTACATTAACGAGGGCGCTTTGGTACCAGCATCCATAGTCAGCGGGATACCACAATATGTCAGCTCCAGCTTTCCATCCGCTTTCAGAATCTTTTCCCCATCGCTATAATCCCAATCCGTATCAAAAAGTGACAGTACACGTCCGGTTGCGATCTTTGCAATATAATCCTCGTGGGTCTGGGTTGCAAATTCATGGTCGAGAATCCCTTCATTATACATTCTGTTGAGCCACTTAAAATACGCACGCACCTTGTCGGACCGGAATTTGTAACTGGCATTGTAGTTCTCGTCTACCAGCCACTGCCCGTTATCCGGCGCGCCTTCCGCGATATATCCGGCAGGATTTCCCAACGTAATCATCCAGTGCCAGTCTGATGTGGAAAGCGTGATGCCGATGGTTTCCATGCCGTCATCCGTTGTGGGATGCGCCGCAATATAATCTTTGAGCATCTTCTCAAATTCATCCAGTGATTCCGGAACTTTATAGTCATTTTCCTTCAGTACTGCCCATTGAATCTGCGCCGTACCGGAATTTTTATAATTTGTTCCGCCTACCGCATAGGAAGATAACTGATAGATGGACGGATCATCCTGGGAATATTTCAGTTTATCAAACTCATCTCCGTACATCTTTTTGATATTGGGGCCATATTCCTCAATCAGCTCCGTCATATCAATCAATGCGCCTGCATCGATCAGACTTCCCGCATCCCCCTTTGCATAAATCAAATCAGGATAGTTCTGCTCCGCAATCATCAGCGCCACTTTCTGGTCATCCGATGATACAGGATATTCTGTTTTCAGCTTCACGCCGGTTTTTTCCGTCAGTGCCTGGGCTACCGGATCCGTCCAGGGATCTTCCTCTCCGTCCGCATTATAAAAAGTCAACTCTACGACTCCGCCTTCACCGGAAGCATCCGCGTCTCCGCCTCCCGTGCCGGTGCCCGCACTTCCATTCCCGCCGCAGCCGCCAAGCAGGCTGGCTGTCAGGGAAGCACCCAACAATAACATACCCAACTTCTTTGCGTTCATAATTAACCTCATTTCTACGCTGCTTTATTGTGCAAAGCCATGAATGGCTTAACAAGTTTGTGGATGCAGCGCAGACACAAACTTGCAGAGGAAAGATTTGAAAAATCTTTCACTCTTTCCTCCTTATTTTTTATTCGTTTTCAGTCTTTTACTGCGCCAAGCGTCATGCCGCCCACAAAATATTTTTGTAAGAACGGATAGACAATCAAAATAGGCACTGTGGCAACAATTGTAATCGCCATACGTACAGACATGGGCGATACCGCGTTTTGAATCTGATTCGCCTGTGCATGAGGGTCAATTTTAATCGTAGCCTTTTCCATAATTTCATATAATACATACTGCAGGGTAGGAAGTTCTCTGGCATAAAGATAGGTATCCATGAAAGCATTCCACTGTCCCACTGCCAGAAACAGCGCTACCGTTGCAATGGTCGGTGTACAAAGAGGAAGTATCACTTTTGCCCAGATTATAAAATCATTTGCTCCGTCTATCTTGGCCGCTTCCTGCAGAGCAATCGGCAGTCCCTCTATAAAAGAACGCATCAATATAACATTGTACACCCATATCAGCCCCGGGATAATATACACCACAAAATTATTACTTAAATGCAGCGTTCTGGTAAGAAGCAAATATTCAGGAATCATTCCTCCGCTTACATACATTGTAATAATAAACAGAATCGTAAAGGGCTTGTTAAAATAAAAATCCTTCCTGCTGAGTACATACGCCAGCATCGCCGTACAGATCACTCCAATTCCGGTTCCCACCAGCGTCCTTGCGATCGACATCAAAAAAGCGCTGCCAAGATTATTTTCCGTAAAGATATAAATATAATTGCTGAACGTAAACTTTCTGGGAATAATAAAATTAATATTCCTCATCGTATCCATAGGATCATTCAATGAAATTGCAAGTACATTCAGAAACGGATATACTGTCATAACGATAAGGAGCAGACAGAAGATCAGCAATACATAGTCAAACCACTTTTCACTTTTCCCTGCGCCTTTAATCTGATAATTATTGTCCGCCATTTTCCCGCCTCCTACACAAGTTTACTTTCGCCAAGCATTCCCGCAATCTTATTCGCGATAAACAAGAGGATAATGCCGACTACCGACTGAAACATACCGATTGCGGTACCGAGTCCATAATTATTACTTCCAATACCGCGGACGTAGGCAAACCATGAAAGAACCATTGCATGATCCTGTACAATACCATTGCTGAGAAGCATCTGCCGTTCCATGCCTACATTTAATGCGCCGCCAACACTCATAATCAACAGAACAATCACAGTCGGCTTAATGCTTGGAAGGGTAATATTCCAGATCCTCTGAAAACGATTCGCTCCATCCACCTTTGCCGCTTCATAAAGCCCCTGATCAATGCCTGCCATTGCGGAAAGATAGATGATAGCATCCCACCCCATCTCTTTCCAGACGTTAATCAGACATACCACGACCCAGAACAGCGCGGAATTCGTAGACATCAGGTGAAGCTTCGTATTCAGCATGGTATCAACTGCGCCGCCGTCATTTAAAAGCATTTTTGCGATACTGGCAATGATCACCCATGATACAAAGTGAGGCAGATAGGACACTGTCTGGGTTATCTTTTTGAATCGTGTAAAGCAGATCTCATTTAATACCAGCGCGAAGAAAATCGACGATATGGTTCCTATTGCAATACCCAGAATACTGATTCCTATGGTATTGATCATTGTCTGGGGAAACAGGCGGTCCGTAAATGCCTGGATAAAATTATCAAATCCCACGAACTTTCTTTCCCATATCGGCAGTGCAAAGGAATTTGGTTTTACTTCCTGAAATGCCATTGTCCAGCCCCATAAAGGAATATACTTGAAGACAATCAGCCATATGACGAACGGAACTGACATTAACAGAAGATATCTCTGTTTCCACATAAGATTCCATGAAAACTTTTCTTTCTGTACTTTTGGTTTTGCATTTTGTTTCTTCATGGTTTTTCCTCCTTTTCTAAAAAAATTATAAAAAAAGAGTAAATTTATTAATACCCTGTTTTCAGGAGATATTTCACCCTATTTTTGGTAGGATAAGCGCGGCCCGCATGCTGCGTCAGCAGTAAATTTCCTTATGCGGGCCTGTGCAATCGAGCAGGGAAGATTTTATCCCTGCGCAAAAATGCCAGGGTCCTTTGACCCTGACACCATTTTTACGCATTCTTTATCATTTCCTTTTTGTACTCTTTGGGACTGATTCCCACATATTTCTTAAACTTCAGGTAAAAGTAATCGATGTTGTTGTATCCCACTTTCTCGGAGATCTGATAAACCTTCATATCCGTTTCCAGCAGCAGTCTCTTTGCATTGACAATCCGTATGGTATCTAAAATATTGTTAAAGCTGTCTCCCATCTCCCTGCGGAAAATTTTCCCCAGATAATTGCTGTTGTAGTTAAACATCTTTGCAAACCCTTCAACTTTGAGATCCTGATCGTAATTTTTTTCCATATAATAATACATACGCTTAATCACAGTTGCGGAATCATCGCTTCCGATCTGCCGGCACATATCCTGCAGAACTTCGCAATATAGTTCCATCAAAGTCCCTAATTTTTCCGACTGATTCATTTTTTCCATTAACTGCATGATATGTCCGTTCAGGCTGCCGTATTTCTTTTCAAGACTGTTACGTATCGTCATCAGATTATACATGAGCTGGATTTTGATATCCATCTCCTTCATCAGATTCTTTCTGCAATAAACTTCAAATTTATCCACGCTTTCCCTGATTCCATCCAGATCTCCCACCTCAATCAGCAGCATAAACTGCTCCGCCTGAGGACATTCCGCCATTTCCTGCTGCTGTTCAATCGTACTTATGGAAAGAATATCATAGCTCCCGAACAAAAACTTCTGCTCCAACATGAATTCCGCAAATTCATAAGAATAACATAAGTCATACCATTGATTCACATTATGTCCTACGGCAATCAGCAGTCCTTCGCCAAACCTCCGCCTGATCCATTCGTTCCGTCTGGAAAGCAGATCAACCCATGTTCTGTAATCCATACCGGTTCCTACCAGTACAATCTGATTATCCATTACTATTTTTTCACTGTACAATTCTCCATCCTGAAGAAATATCTTTACCTTTTCCTGAAATTCCCCATCCTCTTTATGTAAAAGCAGATCTCTGTCTGTCAGGATTGCGGCGCACAGGATTTTCTCTCCAAAAGAAACCTGATAACGCTTTATCTTCTCTTCCAGCTCCTCCCTCGTTTCCATTTGCAGTACGATCAGGCGCAGCAATTCTTCCCTCGCTATATTCTCATTGACTGAGTGATAAACTCTCTCTCCTTCCTTCTGGTTCAGCTCCTCCTTGATCCTCTGTACACATTGTGTAAGCTCATCTTCTTCAATAGGCTTTAATAAATATTCTTTTACGCCATATTTGATTGCCTCTTTGGCAAATTCAAATTCCGCATAACCGGTCAAAATAATAAAATACCCCTCATATCCGGCTTCCTTTGCCTCGCGGATCAGTTCAAGGCCGCTCATTCCCGGCATTTTGATATCAACCAATGCCAGATCCGGACAATATTCCAGCAGTTTCTTTAACCCATCCTTTCCGTCTTTTCCATCCTCGCAAAAAACAAAGCCTTCTTTTTCCCAGTCCAGCAAATCATGGACGCCCCATCTGATCATCGCCTCGTCATCTATTATCATTACCTTGTACATAGACATCTCCTCTGAGCTTTTCCGCCTCCGGCAACCATATTTCTATTCTCGTAAACTTTCCTTCCACACTGTCAATTTTCACTCCATATCCATCTCCATACTTAAGCTTCACCCTCTGATGGACATTGCTGATACCAATATGTTTTCCCTTTTCATTATAACAGTCCAGCTTTCTCTTAAGTTCACACAGTTTCTCCTCACTCATCCCCATGCCGTCATCCGCTATCGTGATAACCACATTTTCCTCTCTCTTACATATATTGATCTCAATCGTTCCCGTCCCCTCCTTGGTTTCCAGACCATGGATAATGGAATTTTCCACAATCGGCTGTATGATCAGGGGAAGAATATAAAGCTGCTCTATTCCCTCCTCCACATAAATGTGATATTTGATTCTTTCCCCAAAACGATATTGCTGAATTTTGAGATAATGCTCTACCAGCTCTGTTTCCTTACAAACAGTAACTTCACTGACACCTGCCTGCAGAGTGCTCCTCATAATTTTAGCAAGCATCCTGACAATCTCTTCAATATCATATTGCTTACTCCTGCGCGCCTTCATACGAATCGTTTCCAGCGTATTATATAAAAAGTGAGGATTGATCTGACTCGCCAGCATTTTGAATTCCGCATCCTTCTGTTGAATCGTCAGCCGCTCCGCATGAAGCTTTTCCCGATAGACCTCCGCCAAAAGCCGCTGTATCTGATAAATCATGGTTCCCAGATAATCATACAGTTCACTGATCTCATCATTCCCTTCCAGCTTTTCTTCCAGCTCAAAGCTGCCGCCCGCCGCTTTCTGCATCTGTTTTAAAAACCGCTCCACACGGTTGCTGAAGGAATGGGAAAAATACATGATAATCACAACAGACAGCACGACGCTTAACGCAAAAAAGAGTATACTCTTCATTGTCCGACTGTTTACATCCCGCAGAATATTATGATATGACTTAAGACTGACGATCTGGAGATAATCACCGGACTCAACTAACGGAATTGTTTCGCAGGTCATCAAATACTCCTGTCTCTCTAACAGGATATTCTCCTGTGTCTCATTGTTGTCGGCAGATGGCAGAAATCCCATAATCTGTTCGGCCTGTATCTTTTTCCCCAGATCTGTGACGACTGTTTCTCCATTCAATAGGATAAATACTTCACTGTCCTTATTCTGCAATAATGCCTCAAACCGTTCCGGCCTGATATAGACCGCCAGTACTCCCACATCCTCCCCTTTCCTGGTTTTCAGCATTCTGAGAAGCGCCAGCGTCATAGAATCGGTAGACGGGATCTGACGCAGACGCCATAATCCCCCTCCGTTTTTTTCTTTTGCCGACTGATACCACTCCTCCTTTTCCATCTCCTCCGCCATCTTAATGAAGCGCGAATTTCCAACAATACTTTCATTTTTTACATATATGTTAATCCATGCAAGGGTATTATTATAATATCTCCCATAATCCAGAAAGGAAGTAAACTCCTTGTAATCCTGTACCACCTCCTGATAATCTTTATATTGCTTCGCCGCAATCTCCTCCAGCCTCGCATCAAAATAGAAATACTTTGTAACAGTGCTGACCGTTCCGGTCATCTCCTCCACCTGCTTTTTCACCATTTCAAGCTCAACTACTTCCGCATCTTTCGCCTGTTCGATCAAAATACCGGACATTCCATGGATCAGGTACAGCCCGATAAAAATAATCGGCAGGGCGCTTCCGATGATATAAATAAACAGCATACGATAACGCAGCTTCATTCCGGAAATCCGGTTCATTAACAATTTGATTCTCTGTGGCATATATGAATTCTCCAATTACCCATTGTTCGTTTTTCTTAGAACCTGTTGTCCGTTCTGCTTTCCGTTTTTCACTTCGTCAAGTGGAACTCCTGCGTATTTCACAATTTATCATACACATGGCCTGCAAATACGTCAAATTTATTGTCCATCTTCATACTCGCTCTTTCCGCAAAAAGTCTGCAACTAATTATATCAAATTACCGTATATGAATCAAACTATTTACTGTCACATCTTGCAAAACTCTGTCACTATGCCAGAAGATATATGGAAAATAAAGCGGAAGGTAAACACTATTGGTGTTCGGAATGATTTTGGAATTTGTCGGTATTGTAGTGACGATCATCAGCATCATCGTCACGATAATCAGTATCCGGCAGGCCGGAAAAAAGACATCAAAAAAGCAACCGCCCTGACCAAAGTTAGGTTGCTTTTTTGAACTACTATAACTGAGGCGAACCGTTGCTTCACGGTAACATTAACAAACATCGCAGATACAATATCCATATAGCCAATCCGGCAGTGATGGCGGAAGGCCTCTATTAGTTCTGCCTTTCTGATACAGCCAACCGCAGAGAGGTATTTTTTGCTTCAGCTCCGCAAATCTGATTCATATTTAAATACTTTCTATATTGATTTATCTCTCTTTTAAGCTTATTACATACTGCCTCAGCATCATTTGAACACTCTCTTGCTATATTTTTAGCATATTCTGTGTACAGGCTTTCAATGACACCAGGCTTAACGAGTGGTACGTTGCCGACACCAGCCGCAAAATCAAAGCTGTTTTCAAGTCAAGAATGGAAAAGGGCTTGCGTTGTTCCGGGAGCGTCTGCTATGGCTACCGCGCTTCCAAAGAGGAAAAAGGCGAGTGGTTGATTGACGAGGAAGCCACCGCCGAAAAAGCAGAGCAAAGCGCATAGCCGGTTATACATATTACCACCAATGCCGACGGCGGCGAAATCTTTTCGTTTCTTTTATCCTTTATTATTGTGTTTATAAGATTCTGCTATTAGACAAAACCGAACAAATTTTACTATCCTATTGACAAGAAAATATAGCTATACCATAATGGTAACTAATGTTGCGCAACTTATGTTTCTATAGGAGGGAATTTAAAATGCCACCAACACCAATTATTACTAAACAAGAAATTATTAGCACTGGGATTCAGTTAATTAGAGAAAACGGAATACGCAGCGTAAATGCCCGTAGTTTGGCGAAATCTCTTAACTGTTCTACAAAACCTCTTTTTCGCATTTACAAAAATATGGAGGAGCTGAAAAAGGACATTAAAAAGGAACTTGATATTTATTACAATGACTTCATGGAAAAGAATATGACTAATGAAAATCGGTTGTTAAGTCAAGGCATTTCATATATCGAATTTGCGCGTAGTGAAAAAATGATTTTCAGTAGCTTATTTATGAATATGACTATGGCTGGTTCTTCTTTACAAGATATTATCCATGCAGAATGGAACAGAGCTTCCATAGAAAACGCCAAAGCATTGACAGGTTTATCAACGGAAAAAGCAGAAATGTTATTTATCAATTTTTGGCTATATTCTCATGGCGTAGCTACACAAATTGTATCTAATGATATAGAAATTCCATTGGATTTGGTAAAGAAATTATTAGAAAATGCTTTTAAACGATTCTCATTGGAAACAGTATAAAAAATGAAAGAAAGGATAATTTAATTATGTTAGAAAATGAAATAAGGACGCCGGAGGAGCTCAAAAAATATATGATTGATCTCAAAAAATGGTTAGCCCAGGAAAGAGATAAACCTATTGAAGAAATGGCAGATTTCTTTTCTAACCGAATTGATAATTATGATAATGTTCATCTTAATAATTGGGGGGAAGAATATGCTCATATAGCGGATTATTTTGATACCTCTATAAATTCTTTACTTGATATTGGTTGCGGTACAGGGCTAGAACTTGCATCAATATATCAAAAATTTCCTAATGTGAAGATTACAGGTATTGATTTATCCAAAGATATGTTGGAAAAACTGCGGGTTAAATATGCGGATAAGGATATTGATTTAATTATGGCAGATTATTTTGAATATCCATTAGAAGCAGAGAAATATGACGCAGCTCTTTCATTTGAAACATTACATCATTTTAAATACTCTAAAAAACAAAAAATATATGATAAACTTTTCCAAACAATTAAATGCGAAGGGTACTATATTGAATGTGATTATGTCGCCTGTTGCTTAGATGAAGAAATACTCTGCCTTGAACAATATGAATTTAAACGCAAAGAAAACCATATACCTGATGATGTTTTTGTTCATATTGATATTCCATTAACACTTGAGCATCAAATACAGTTGATGAAAAATGCAGGTTTTAGAAATGTACATATACTTTATGAAAATAAAAGCACAATGATTATAAAAGCTGAAAAATAAACAATTTCCACTCTATTGTCCGAAATGCAAACAGGAAAATTTAATTGATGCTAAAGAACTGCATATAACTATTATCAAACAGTAACTTGTGATGTTGTATCATTTTAGTTGACACCTTATACGCAAGGATTTGATGTATAATCAAAGAGAAATAAGGAGGCAACTGACAATGGCAAAAAAACAACGCAAATACGACATGGAATATAAAATCCAGGCCGTAAAGCTGGCAAAGGAAATCGGCGGCGCAAAAGCGGCTTTTCACATCCGCAGAGCCATTGAAAAAATGCGTTAGGGACATAACCGAAATCAAGGCAAAAGACGGAAAGCTCTATGTATCCGCCGTATTTGACTGCTTTGATGCCGCTGTCCTCGGACTGGCAATGGACACAAACATGAAAGCATCCTTTTCAGCAAAGTATTACAGTTACTGTCTGTACCCATAGTTTTTTCCTTTCAGTACACTTTTCGGTTATATTTGTCCATTCATAGTTATGAACAAAAGAAGGTATAAATTTATTATAATAATTGATTTATTATTTGCTTTATACTATTAATATAATCATCCGTCTTTTTCCTTTTATATACATAGATATACGAGGGGTGATGTACAGGAACATAATGAATTTTTTCAACTGTTTTATATGTATAATCAAAATCATTCCACTTTTCAAAAACAGTATTTAAATGCCTTCCCACCGAAGAATATACTTTTTCCCCTAATAAAAATACAATTTTAGGTGACATTGCATGAATCTCTTTCCGTAAATTTTCAAAGCAACTGTCAATTTCCTTTTTATTGGGATATCGAAGTTTTTGCTGTTCTGTTAATGGTAAACATTTCACCAGATTCGTTTTGTATGTAATAACATTGCAGCACGAATTTTCGATTTTATGAATCAGCATTCCAGTATTAGTTTCTGGGGATAAAGGAATTTCGACATCAGACATCATTTTCTTAGCTGATAAACCAACCCAAAAAACCTGACACGGTTTTTCTGTATCAAGTAAAGGCTTTTGGTTAAAGCATAAACCACATTTTTGACAGTCATATATTTGCTCTATCATAATCTTTTCTCCGTAAATTCATCCCTTCTTTTCTGCAATTTCCAATCACCTGCCTTCCGTCCATCAGTCTCACAGCACTGTCAGTTGCAGCCGCCAGGAAAATGATTCCCTTAAATTCTCCCAGAATAGATCTGACCATGTTCTCCTCCGTCTTCCGGTCAACCTGATCCGTCAGCCCATTCAGAAACAGGATCCCGGCATCCCCATACAGCGCGCGGGCAATGGCAATCCGTTTCCTCTGCCCGCCGGATACGGCCATTCCCCGCTTCCCGGCATTTTTGTGCATCCCTTCTTCAAATGACTCTATATCCTCCAAAAGATCGGCCTGCTTTATTACCGTCATGAATTTATCCCTGTCAAAAGGCTCTCCCATACAGATGTTTTCACAGATGGAAGCGTCAAACAGGACCGGTTCCCTTGGCACATACACACACCTGATATCCCTGATGCGGTCACTGCATAGGCGAAACAGCTGCTGCAGGAGCACGCTCTTTTCCTCTTCATTTTCCTTTCCGAGAAGGACAACCTGCCCCCTCCCCGCCCGGATCATCTTCTTTTCCCCGGGCAAAAGGATTTCCAGTTCCCCGGCTTCATATACGGCATCCCCGGCCTCCGGCCCTTTTGCCCTGCCGCCTTCCGAACCTGACGCCTCATGCACCTCATATAACCTGTCCGCCGAAACGCGGGTCTGCTTATGCCTTTTGATCAATGCGCCTATGGCATCCGGCAGAGAAGTAAGAAACGCATAATAATATTCAAACATCACCATCTCCCCAACCGTCAAGCGCCCCTGCTTCAAAAGCGGAATGGAGATCAGCAAAACAATCCCCAATGTAAAGTTGGCGGAATTTTCAGATACGGATCCCAAAGCCTTATCCAGTACCCTGTCCTTTACCTCGCTGCTTCTTCTCCTTTTACATTTCTCCCGGAAAAGCTCGAATATCTTTTCTTCCCGGCAGGTCATTTTGAAATACTCTATATTGCCGAATACACTTTCCATATATTCCGTCAGTTCGCTTGTCCGCTTTCTGGCAGCCATACGGTTATTGGTAATACGCCCATGAAAGAAGCGCAATGCCAGCACCATAAGGGCTGTCGGGCACAGGCTTACGATTGTAAAAACCGGGTTGATGCAGAGCATGACGATCAGTATCGCCGCGCAAAGCACGATTGTGGAGGTCTGCCGGTAAAATTCCATGAAGTAAACCGAAATGTCCTCACACTCATTTCGGAACAGGCTGATCAGCTCACCCTCACTCTTATTAAGTTTTCCGCCAACCCTGACGCTGAGGACATCCTTCAGTAAATCAGACTTCACATTTTCCTTTAGTCTGGTTTCCAGCTTTACGGCCAGGCCGGAATTGATCTGCTTCACACAATTGATCAGTAACGGCACACCAATATTTAAGGCAATCAATACCCAGACAGAATCTATCCCAAGGGTGGTCTTTGTCCCCTCAATCAGGTTGAAAATATCTTTTTTTACCAGCCCGCTCACCAGAAAGCTGAATGTATATGTAACCGTCTCCACGGCAATGACTGCCAGGGTTAATGCCGCTGCTCCTTTTGCCGCTGTCCGGTATATGCTTTTTTTATGTTCCATGCTTACCACCGCCTTTTCGACACGCCCTGCCGGCACTATTCCATCCCTGCGCTGCTATTTACCAATTTCCCTGCTTCGACCTTCATCGTCCTGTGAAACTTTATGTTGCTTCTGTGCTTGTGGGTGACCATCACCACTGTTGTTTTCTCCAGGCCGCCGCTGAGTATCCCGTCAATGACTCTCACCGTCCTATCCTGAATGTTCCCGTCAAATTCATCCACCAGCAGTATCTTAGGTTTCATGAGCAAAACCCCCGCCCATGCCAGAAGCTGTGCCCTGTCATAGGAAACGTCCCCTGCGCTGATCACGGTGTCAAGCCCCCTGTCAAGCTCATCCGCCACCCACTCATACAAATGGGCCGTCCTCAATGCCTGCAATATTTCTTTGTCCGTATAACCATCACGATAACGGGTCACATGATTCCTCACTGTATCCTCTATGACCGGGTTGGACTGCATAATATAGCATATCCCGTCATAATAGCTGTCTGACCGGTAATCCTCTACCCTTTGCCCGCCTGCCCGGACACTCCCTTCATCCGGGGAGTAAAACCCTGCGATCAATTGAAGGATTGTGCTCTTGCCGCTCCCCGTCCTCCCCTCGATCAGAACGTTCTCCCCGCTCTCAATCCTGAAGCTTATGTCCTTCAATACTACATTTTCCGGCACGTACCCGAAGGTCACTCTGTCAAAGACAATGCTGCCGTCGCCTTCCCAAAGCATCGTACCGCCGTTTCTCCTTTCCTCTTTTTCCTCATACACGTCATTGATCCGCCCAATTGCAGCCAGCACCCTGGGCATCTGGGCAAACTCATACTTAAGACTGTAAAAAGGCATATTTAAAAGCCCTACATAGCTTAAAACAAGATACAGATTCCCGATGGTCATCCTCCCCTTCGACATTAAGATCATCCCTATGATCAGCACCACGCCCTCACCTGCATTCAGCAGGGAAAAAAATATCGTGGCCGGTATATTTCCCAGAAACGACGCTCTGACCTGCTTTGTTCCAAACTCTCTGAATATCCCCTTAAACCTGCCCAAAACATAATTTTCCTTCTGCATCCCCATGATGTCCTGATAAGCCGCTACATCCTGTGAAAACTCGCCCAGCACTTCCGTCTCTTTTTCCCTTGCGGCCTTCCACAAGCCTGCAATGAAATCCTGTGTTTTGACAAATAAGAGGATGATCACCATTGCAAGAGCGGTAAAGGCAGCTCCCATCGCGACAGATTTCTGGAAAAATACAATCAGGATGCCCACTACCATCAACAAACTGCTGAATATATCAATAAACATATTCGAGAAAAAGCCTACCAGAATGTTGATATCCCCTTCGATACGTTCCAGGAAAACCCCTGCTTTCGCCGCCTTATGCCGGCTGACACTGTAGGAAAAAATATGCCGGAACATATCCTCCCGCAGATAGTCGCACATCTTCCACCCTGTCGCCTCGCTGAGATACGTATTTAAGACACTGACGCCCCCGCGCAGTATCACCGTAACGCAAAACAAAAGCGTGCAACAGGCCAGCCACCGGACTGTCTGCGTTTCAAGGTTATCAATGATCACGCTGATCATCTGCGGCATTGCCAGGGAAATTCCCGTCTCAAGCAGCAGCCCGCCCAAAATCAGGGCGAAAAAAATCCTGCTGCCGAGTAAATGCTTTTTCATAATCTTATAAATTTTTGAAAGATTATTGTTCATCTTCATACCCGCTTTTTCTGTAAGAAGGTTGCAGCTGATTATATCAAATCTCCGTATATGAATCAAATGCGACAAAATTGGGGGTAACTTTATCCATAAAAAAGGCACAAACAGCTTGCTTATATTGCCAAAAACAATTACACAGCCAAGATGCGAATCCTATTTTTGATGTAGAAAGTTAAAGTTATAAACAAAAAGAAGGTATAAATTTGTAAAGATTAATTTATACCTTCTGAAAACCGCTTTACTTCCATTTTGTTTCGTCAACAACCCGCCGTTCTAACAATGGTCTCCACCATTTTTCATTATTTATATACCACTCTATTGTTTCCTTCAATCCTTCTTCAAAATTGATCTCTGGCTCCCAGCCCAATTCTTTTCTGATTCTGGTTGAATCCAGCAGATAACGTTTATCGTGAGACGGTCTGTCAGGGATATACACTTTCTCAGAATCACCTCTGCCAAAATAAGCAAGGATATAATCCGCAATGTCTTCTATGCTTTTCTCGCATCCGCTCCCGATATTATACGTCCTTCCCAGACAGCCCTTATGTAAAATATCGTCTATTGCCCTGCAATGATCCTTTACATGCAGCCATTCTCTTCTGTTCTGACTTTCTTTATACAGTGTCAGTGGTTTGCCTGAAACCATGTTCGTGACAAACAAAGGGATCATTTTTTCAACGAATTGATAAGGGCCATAGTTATTAGCACAATTTGACAAAGTCACAGGTACGTCATATGTTTTAATATAAGCCCGCACTGCCAGATCGGCACATGCTTTGGCAGAATTATATGGCGTATTGGGAAATAAAGGGGAATCCTCCTGAAATTTATCGTCCGAATCCAATTCCAGACTTCCGTAAACTTCGCAGGTGGATATATGATGGAGCCTTTTTATACATCCCCTCCGCGTCAGTTCCAACAGCGTTTGTGCCCCCATAAGATTCGTCTGGTAAAATACCGTGGGATTAATGATTGCATAACTATTGTGCGATTCCGCAGCAAAATTCACTATGGTTTCTATATCATACTTCCTGACAATGTCTGACATAACATCATAATCACAGATATCTGCTTTTTCAAAGAAATAACGATCAGGATACTGTAAAGCAGTATCAATATGATTCGTTTCCACCGCCGCATAGGTCATTTTGTCAACATTTACTACGACGTCCTCGCGATATTTGTCCAGCCAATATTTAATAAAATTAGTACCAATAAATCCGCTTCCACCAGTTACAAGTATTTTCATGTTTTTCATTCCTTTACACAGCTTTGTAATGTAAAATACTTCTTTCTGAATAAATATAGCATAATTCTTTCGTCTCTGCCCCTCATAGCAGTCCGAAAAGCACTTTTTTGACCTCAAATATCCGCTTTACAAATACATCGTGATATCCGTAATGAAGAGGTTCTCTCTGCATTCCCATTTCAGAATCCCGTGATATTTACCGACCACATACTGGATACTCCGCATTCCGATTCCATGCAGCTCCTCCGGATTTTTCAGGGTCTTAAATCCGATCCGTCCTGTAGAGGTCGGACAGCTCTTCATATTGAAAATATAGAAAAACACCAAGATACCAAACAGTAAGGTGTTGCTTACAATGACCACTCTGACTCGAGAATAACCCAATATTTGTTCTCCCGGAGTCAGAATCACATCGCATGCAAGTAAGATCAAATGCTCAAAAACAGAATCGCTCCAATCCCTCTCGCGGCCAGGAACACAAGAATTCTTCCAATATCAAGCCTGTATTGTTGCTCCAACATAAAATCCGGGTTATTCAGAATATATCCGGCCAGAATACTCAATAATACATCCATGCAGTACACGGTCTCATAATAGAAGGCTATCCGAAAAAGAACCGAGCTCTTTCCTCCCAACCGCACAAAGCAGACCAGGCTACACGTTACAATACAGAGCAATAAATATCAGCGCGAATACATTGCGATTCTGCGCTGTATAATTGTCAGCACCGCCATCGTGCCTGCCCCCGCCGCGAACAGCAGTCTCCTCAGCCGAGTATTCTTCTTTTCGGGGTAGAACAATCCCACCCACCAAAAAGAGCCTGCCACCTCAATTATGGTTAAGACCGCCAGCACACGTATTTCTTTTCTTTAGAAATATACTGGACATGGCGCAGCGCGATCTTCTCAATTTTCAATATCCGAGAGGCACAGATCGTAGCCGTCTTCCTCTTTCATCCGGCTTAAGAAGGAAAGAGGATGCTCGTACAGATTGATCCTGACGGCCTCCCCCACTCCTCGGAGCGGATTTCCTTTCTAATATTTTCCGCATAATTTCTGTCGTCGTCAATTATGGCGATTCTCTTCATGGCTGCTTTATCCTTTGCACGGTACTTATTCCCGCGAGCAACGAGCCAAGCGGGCATGCTCGCATGTCCATTCATGACAACAGAAAGCCTGCTTTCTGTTGTATGGCGACTGCCCCGACCAAAGTTAAGTTGCTTTTTTGAACCACTATTAACTAAGGCGAACCAGCTCTTTGACCACAGAGAACTTTAACTCTACTATGGAGACAGGATTGTCACCTGCCAGGACAATAAAACTACCAGTCTATTCCTTGATATTTGTTTTCCATTTTTGCAAAATCACTTCCAGCTTTTTGAAATCACAGCATCGCCTTTTGAGATATCCGCTGACTTTATCAGACTGCACCAACACATAGAGCTTATTAGCCTTTCTGACAATCGCATCCTGATTATGCTGGCACCAATCCAACTGTTTTGCCGCCATCTTCTTATAATTCTTTGTGGCTGCATCATCATTTCCACCAATCCGAAGATTCAATGGCGCGATGCAGCTTTCATCCACCGGAATCATGTTGTTGAAGTTCATGACCCCAATCAGTTTTTCCCCATCCAGAATTTTCGTAAAATCCACATCATTCTTCATTGATCTATGTTTCGGTTTTGGGGAGCTTAAAGGGATGCAGTATTTCTGTACACCGCACACGATCACAATTTCCACAAAAGGCCTTGTCTCTTTCCCGGCCTGCGGCGATACCGACATGACATGGCCATCCACCTTTGCCAGATTCCGTATGTATTTCATATCTATGAGATATAGCTTCAACCTTTTCTATTCCATAGTCGTCCCTTCATGCAAGATGCTCACTACTTTTCTTCGGATAAAGCTTAAGGCTGCGCATGGACGCAGCCTCGGATTGATTCCACTCTCGGTAGGACTCACCGCTTTTATCGGTTCCACTCTCAGTAGGATTCACTGCTTTTTACAAGAGCTTACACTCCCATAAGATAAGCCTACGCTCATCTCTAATTAGTTTATACCGAAAAACAGAACTTATGTCAAGAAAAATCACTTTTTTATGTCTCCCAATCGTTTCACAATATGTTATAAAACTGATACAGCAAAGCCCTCTCCTCCTCCAGCAATTCATAAAGCTTCTGCGCGATTGATTCGGCATATTTTTCCGCAGGCTTTATGTGCAATTTCATAGAGGAATACAAAAGAGTCTGAAATTTTGATGCGAGCTGACTCATTTTCTCTTCCAGGGAAGGAATCTTCAAAGTATGGATTCTTTCTGACATCAGCTCTGTATATTCGTATACCATATAGAAATAACGGACATCAAAGGTATCCGGAATATGCTTAAATGCATCCACTCCCCAGTAGCAGTCCGTGAGCGGATTTTGTATCATTTTCACATAGGAAGAGCTGTTACTCGAGTGAAGGAAATCATGGAGCCGGTCTTTCATAAGGGGCAGGTCCAGATGATAGGTTTTCGAGTTCCTTTTAAAACAGCTGATAAGAGTTCTTATTCCTAATTCTTTGAGCTTCGTCCACAATTTTTAAAAACACACCAGTATCCATATCGCTTTGTTGTAAATCGGGCTTATAGCATTGCGGACATGAGAGCGAACACCGATTAGTTATCTCAATACTTATTGATAATACTGCTCCTGTGACCGCCATAGCTGATAGTATTTCCCTTTAACATCCCCAAGCAGTTCCTCATGACTTCCCTCCTGAACCAGCCGCCCTTCATCGAATACCAGAATCCTGTCGCAAAATCTGCAGGAGGACATTCTATGAGAAACAAAGATAGCGGTTCTGTTCTTGGAAACATGATTGAGATTCTTATAGACCTCATACTCTGCCTGCGGGTCGAGCGCCGCCGTTGGTTCATCCAACACCAGAACAGGCGCCTGCTTATAAAGTGCTCTGGCTATGGCAATCTTCTGGGCCTCTCCGCCAGAAATCTCCACACCCGATGGATCAAAATCTTTATAAAGCGAGGTTTCCATATCCATGCTGTCCGGCCGCATTTCAAAGCCAGCTTCCTTCAAAGCAGCCCTCGCCCTGTCCATGTCATACTCCTTACTACCCGCCAGATTCTGTCCCAATCCAAAGGGAAATAGCTGGAAATCCTGAAAAACCACCCCAAACAGTTCCTGCCAGGCCTGGCTGTCAATTTCTCTGATATCGATACCGTTCAACAGAATTTCCCCCTCATCGACATCATACAGACGACAGAGCAGTTTGATCATTGTGGTCTTGCCACTGCCGTTTGCGCCTACCACTGCCAGCTTTTCACCTGCTCTGATTGTAAAGGACAAGTTTTCCAGTACTTTCTTGCCAGTATCGGGATAAGTAAAGGATACATTGCGGAATTGTATTTCCACAAATTCCGAGAGCACCTCCGACTGCGGTCTCCCGGGAATTCCCTGATCCCTTTTTCCCTTGTGCCCCTCTAATCCTCCTATATTCAAATATTGTAGTATCAGATCCAGCGCTTCCACGTTTGCTCCCAGCAGCGTAAGCTGCCCCGATAAAGTGGTAAAACCCGTAATGAATTGACTGATTCCCCCTATGTACTGTACAATACTCCCCGCTGAGAAAAGCCCCGCCAGTGTCCTCATCCCTACAGTCAGGTATATAAACAGATTCATAATAAAAGTTGCCAGTGCTCCCAGACCGTTATATTTGAATTCAATCCCTTTCAGTCTTTTCATGGGCGTCCGGCCATTTGCCAGCAAATGTTCCATTTCCCTGCGTATCAAATTTTCCTGACAGTAGAGCCGTATATCTTTGCCAGAATGGTAGGTATCAATGTAATTCTCCAGATAATAGGTATATACCTGGTTCAGCGGCACCAGACCGGCATAAGCGTCATATACCTTTTTTGTGGATTGGGAAACCGTCCACAGGCTGACCAAAATATTTGCTAAAATCAGCACCGCCAGCATCACTGATGCCCACGGTGAACAAAAAAAGTCCATCAAAACACTGCCGCTGCTTCCGCTCCCTTTTTGAAAGAATACAACACAGAATATAGAAAAGGCAAAAAGAATGCTGAAAACACTTTGTATCGCCGTCCTGACAGGAAAGATCAGATTCCGCAGCCCCATATTGTTCACCTGTTCCATCTGCCGTATTTTTTCCCTCAGTGCCTGGACAGCATGGCTCTCCACGTCCGCATAAGAAAACTCCATCATTTTCTTATTCAAAGTCCACTGATACTGCGTACTCAAAACATTCTGTTTCACACTCACCAGTCTGTCCATCAGAGAACCAAGCCCCTGACAGACCAGATTCAATGCCACCATCAGCAGCACAAGAACCAGCATATGTTCCATACTCTGCCCGCCAAGAAGATTGTTAATCATCACTGCTGACAGATATATATTGATAAATGGAGATAATGCCTTTAAAACCGCCTGGCCAATGCAGCACAGTATAAAGTACGGCGACAGACTCTCGATGAGATGAAGCCCCCGAATGATGGTCTGCAGCTTTTTCTTTTTACTGTCCATCTGCCGCACCCTCCTTGTAGTATTGACTCTGTATCCTGAACATGGCGGCATATTTCCCTCCAAGCTCCATCAACCGGTCATGATTTCCTTTTTCCATAATTTTTCCATCCTGCAGAACCAGTATTGTATCGCAGAACCGTGTGCTGGCAAGACGATGAGAAATAAATACAGCTGTCCGTCCTAAAGTCATCTCATTGTATTTTTCATATATCTCACTTTCAGCAATCGGGTCAAGCGCCGCCGTAGGCTCATCCAACACCACAATCTTTCCAGCTTTATAGAGGGCCCTGGCAAGTGCCAATTTCTGTTTCTCGCCACCAGAAAGCTCGATCCCCTTTTCCTGAACTCCTTTCATCAACAGCGTATTCTCTTTCTCCGGCAGCCCTTCCACCTTTTTCTCCAGATCAGCAAGCGCCAGAGTACGGCGCAGCCTATCCCAGTCAATCCGCTCATCCTCCGTTAAGGCGACATTCTTAGCGATTGTGGTCGGCATGAGATAAATATCCTGAAATACTACGGAATAAAGAGAATAATAATTTTCGATGTTGTAGTCCCGAATATCATGCCCATTTACCAGAATTCTGCCTTGGGTGGGAGCATACAACCCACAGAGTAATTTCACCAGCGTGGTCTTTCCGGCTCCGTTCACACCCACGATAGCTACTTTCTCCCCTTTCTGAATGGTAAAATTCAAGTTACTCAAGGTATCCCGATCCGCATTGGGATAGCGAAAACTCACATGCTCAAATTGTATGGAGCAGGTTTCGTCAGGCACAGGCAGTCCCTCTGTACGGTTAAAGCTGTCCGGCATCTCCAGGAACTGCCGTATTTCTTCCGCTGTATAGCTGGATGACTTCAACGCGGCAAAACTCCCCATAAGGCTAAATACCCACACGGAATATTGGGTGATAATGCTAAAATAGAAAATAAAAGAAGAAACCTCCATCTGCCAGACAAACAGCTGATAGATCAAAATTCCATACACCAATCCATCCCGGCAAAATGCGAGAGCCAGCCCCGCCCAGTTAATAACCATGCGGTGGTTCTCTTCCCGACGATACCAGAACACCCGGCTGCGTAAAAAATCACCATACATCGCCTCCAGCCATGGCGCAAGATGAAACAGGCGGATATCCTTTGCTACACGATAATCTCCCGCTTTATTATTCAGATAGTTAAGGCGACGGTCATACTCCGTCCATTTATCCCTGTTCCGGTACTGCCATTTGGAAAAGTATACTCCCGCAAGATAATCACCAATACCTGCCGCTAACAACACCGGTATCCCCCAGGGAATAGCGCCAAATACAATAGCCGAATATATCAACAGGCCAAAAGCAGATGAGAATATATTCACAAGCTGATCAAACATCTGCTCCGTACCTGAATTACTGGAATATACGGCACTCTTCGCTTTCTGGGCAAGCAGCTGACCAGACGGGTTTTCCACATTTTGATAATCTGCCTTCATGTTTTTTTCTGATATACATCCCAAGTACCGCAGACGGACGAACATGGTATCATATTTTATCTTGGCAGCCGCATAATTGTTCACTATTGTCAAGGCAAAAATCATCCCACAATAGGACAGAATATGAATTAAGAAAGAACCACTCTCTGTCTGCCCTGCCGTAACTGATGTCATATATTTTGTCAAATATGCAGTAATCAGCGGAATTAGTATGTTAACAGGAATTCTTACTATCAGTGCGACAAACAAACCTTTATCAAACGCAAAAGACTTTTTGATTAAGAACAGAAGATTGTTTACCATAGCATGGGTTTTCTGCATAATCTCTCATCCTTTCATATAGCATTTGGCATATTTTGTTTCAAATCACATTTGCATTAAATTCATACAGGGCTCCATTTTTGTCTCTACAAGTGGCAAACTCGGGATATAGCACATCTGCGGCGGAATTTCAGGCGTTTTCTTCACAGGATCTCTTTCCCGCCTTGCCTATGCAATTTTCAAATAGTCCATAACAGAAATATCTTGCATGAGTTCTTTCGCACGGTTTACCATGATTTCAAGACGTTTCATAACCTCATCGCTATACTCCACCGCCCCACATTGCTCACATTCTTCACAGGGTACATTTTTAATAATAATAACACACTCTTTATAATTCACAACATGCGTAGTTGTACCTGCTTTCATATCGCCCTTACAGTAAAAACACATATTCAACGCCCCTTTCTGGTTTTCATGTCTGATTCAAATTTTGTTTTGTCTGGATAGTACGCCGTTACAATATGGATGTAATTATCAATTCCCACTACCACATGGATTATTTTGCCATTTACGGAATATCCAAAAATCAAACTTGCAGGATTTAACCAATAGTCTGGGTAATCCTCTATTATTTCTCCGTGCATGATGCAATTTATGACATCTTCCCGGCTGATTCCTCTTTGCTGTATTCTTTCCGATGCATGACCAGACCATTTTATTTTTGACTGGCTGCATAGTCTTTGTATTTCTTCTATCTGCATCCGCTCCCCTCTCTTTCTATTTTTTCGTCAACAGCTTTAATAATATATGCCGATATGCTCATATCCGATTTTTCAGCAAATTCTTTTACCTTGTCCTTATAATTCAACGGTGCAAGTATGTTTATTCTATCATAATTTTCTTTTTGGTATTTGTTGCTTGCTACCGTCCGGGCGTTCTTTCCGTCCGCTCTTTTTGCTCTTGCCACTATATCACCGCCTTTCTTTTTAGGATACTATAAATAATATAATTGTACAACTATACATTATGCACAAATAATTATATGCGTGAACACTGATATTTTATACAATATTTCATCTTGTTTTATAGGTGCGCACTTACATAATAGCATTAACAGTTAAGGAAAACAAAGCAAATAGAAAGGCGGTAGACATATGAAGGTTACAACATACGTCATCAACAAAGGAACAGCAAGCTATGTCTCAAAATCGTTTCACAATATATTATAAAACTGATACAGCAAAGCCGTCTCCTCCTCCAGCAATTCATAAAGCTTCTGCGCGATTGATTCGACATATTTTCCCGCAGGCTTTATGCACAATTTCATAGAGGAATACAAAAGAGTCTGAAATTTTGATGCGAGCTGACTCATTTTCTCTTCCAGGGAAGGAATCTTCAAAGTATGGATTCTTTCTGACATCAGCTCTGTATATTCGTATACCATATAGAAATAACGGACATCAAAGGTATCCGGAATATGCTTAAATGCATCCACTCCCCAGTAGCAGTCCGTGAGCGGATTTTGTATCATTTTCATATGGAAAGAGCTGTTTTTACGGATTTGACTCCTGCCTCTAATAGCTGAAGGGAAAAATATTAAAATATCAAGGACCTATACAGCTTTACGTTATTACTGATTAGTTTAGTAAAAATATAGACTAATTTTACAAAACCTTTTCAATCATATATAAAAACGCAGACAGAACATCCTTCAATTCATTCATATAGCCATTTAACTTCGTCTGAATGATATGTATTTTGTCCGCATTATATTCTCTAAAATTTGATTTCAAAGCATGCAATAACAATAGATAAAGCTCTTTTGAAATTCTCATGCAATATTTACTTTCTTGATGCAGGTCAATATCTAATGTCATGCTACACACGTCTATTCGTTCTATCATCAATGTTATATATTCGTAAATAGTATAGAAATCTTTATAATTTAGTACTTTATCCGTACTGCTTATGATATGTTTACATGCATCTATGCCCCAATAACAATTTTTCATTGGGTTTTGAAGCATTCTATAATTTAACGATGTATTTGTAGAATCACAAAAATCATTTATAAGTTTTTTCATTAAATCCACATCAAAATCATATTCGAATGAATTCCTTCTGAAACATATTATATTTTCATTTCTTTTTGTGTGTAGAAAAGCCTCCTCAAATTCTGAAAATGAAATAGTATCAAATCCAAAGTAATGGGATTTATTATACCCTGAAATAAATATCGTCTGCTTTTCTGCATCATATCCATACACCATCACACCATGTTCAAAGCTTTGTCTCTGATATGAATCTTTACAAGGTAAATAAAACTCATTGAGTATTAAAAAGCAATAATAATCCATATCTATCATTGCAATGACAAAATCAATTAATGAAAAGTTTCTTTTTAAAAAGTTCATCTCAACCATCTGCCGATCAAAAAATGGCATATATTGAATAGGGTTAGGCTCTAAACCCAAATAGAAATATGAATAAAGAAGTCTGTTTTGTTTTGGAAAACAATAAATTTGTATCATATTAGATATATACCAGTTCTTAAACGATTTATCAGATGCTAACACTGCTGCTGGAACAAAGCCGCAAACTTCTCATTCCCAAACATCTCCCCGGGCTTCTCCTCCGCCACGATCTCTCCCTTCTCCATAAGCACCGCCCTGTCGCAGATCAAAATGGTGGAGAGTCTGTGAGCTATCGTCATGATAGTCCTGTCTGCCGCCAGCTCCCGAATGGTCTTCAGGATCTCCTGCTCGTTACAGCTGTCCAGCGAACTGGTGGATTCATCAAAAATAATGATATCCGGATCCTGCAGCAGGATCCTTGCGATGGCAAGCCTCTGCTTCTGCCCTCCGGAGAGCTTGACTCCCCTCTCCCCTACATTTGTGTCAAGCTTCTGGGGCAGGCTTTCCACAAAGGAAAGAATGTCCGCCCTCCTGCAGGCCTCCAGAAGCCTTTCTTCATCCGCATCCCGGTCCGCAAGCTGCAGGTTCTCGCGTATGGTCAGGTTCAGCATCTGGGAAAACTGGGATACAATCCCGATCTTCCTGCTGATGTCCTCATAGGACAGCTTTGAGACCGGGCATCCCCCGATCAGGATCTCCCCGCCGCGCGGCTCGTACATTCCCATAAGCAGGCCCGCCAGGGTACTCTTCCCGCAGCCGCTCCTTCCCACAAGGGCGACATGCTCACCCGGATTTACCCTCAGATCCAGCGATCTGACTACCGGCTCCTGGGTTTCGTAATACCAGAAGCTCACCTTTGAGAAAATCACTTCATCCCCCAGGCCCCTGACAGGCTTTTTCACCTCATATTCCATATCCAGGATCTCAAATACCCGCTCCAGGTTCGGCTTCTGGGAGCTGAGCCCCAGGTTGGAGTTTACCACAGCCGTGATATTGCCCACCAGCTTGAGGAAATAATCCATAAATGTAAGAAGGATCCCTACCGTCAGCTTTCCGTAGATGATCAGCAGGCCCCCTGCAAAGTAAAGGTTCATCCTGGTGATGAAATAATCCTTGAAGGCCATGAAAAGCCAGTTGACCGCAATATAAACCTGGTGCTTTACAATCAGCTTTGACAGCCTCTTTTTGTACTCCCGGAACCTCTGTGTCATATGCTCTTCCAGGTTGTTAGTCTTGATGTCCGCCCAGTTCTGGAAAGAATGGTTCAGAAAGCTCTCATACTCCCCTTCAAACCTGCGCTTTTCTTCCGCCACGCGGTTTGCCCTTTTGCTCACAGAATGGCCGAACCAGAAAGAAAGAGGGATCGCCACAAAGCCGATCACTGTCAGGAGCGGATTCAGCGCAAACAGGATCGCCGATATGATCAGGCTCCCTGCCAGGGCAAAGAAATAGTCCAGCACATGGGTCTGGAGAAAGGTCTCCACCAGCTCCACGTCCCGGTCGATCCTGTTATGCAGATCTCCTGTGCTGTATCCGCCATACTCCGCTGTCTTCATATTGGCATATCTCTTCAGCATGCTGACCCGCAGCTCCGCTTTCAGGCGGATAAACAGGGTGTTATAGGTCTTCCTGGTATACCGGATCAGAAGGCTCTGTGCCGCAAAGACACCCACATAGCCGGCAACGGCTAAGGGAAGGTATGCCAGATCCCCGTTGGTGATCACGTTATTGATGAACAGGTAATAGAAATAAGGGGCTGCCAGAAGGAGCAGCAGATCCAGCACCTTGCAGGCCGTCAGCCGGGAAAACAGCTTCTTTTTATCTCCCAGCAGGCAGTAGCACCTGCCCAGGATCTTTAATCTCTCAGACCGTAGTTTCATTATAACCTCCATACTGCCATTGCCCGCAGATTTGGGCGTCAGCACAAATCTTATCCGTGGAAAATTTATTTTTCACACTATTCCTCCTATTCCAGTTCCGCAGCTTCTCTACAGTGCCCCTTTATCTGGCACAAATTTGCTGCTGCTTTCAGCATCCACAAATTGTGCCGGGCACTTCCGTTCCGCTGCTGTTATGATGCCATTTCCCTGAAGCACTGCTCCTGGAAAAGCGTCTGATAGGTGCTGCAGGTATGCAGCAGTTCCTCATGCTTGCCCATGCCCGCAATCCTCCCGTCCGCGAAGACCAAGATCCTGTCCGCGTCCATGATGGTGGACAGCCTGTGGGCAATGATCAGCAGCGTATGGTCCTTCCCCAGCACCTCCCATGAATTCTGTATGGTCATCTCCGATTCGCTGTCAAGGGAGCTGGTAGACTCGTCAAAAATCATGATGGGAGGGTTCTTCACAAATGCCCTTGCAATGGCAATCCTCTGCTTCTGCCCGCCAGAAAAGGATATCCTTCCCTCCCCTATAACAGTGTCGAGCTCCTCATCCAGGCTCTTTATGAACTCATACAGGCCGACCATCTCAAGGGCCTTCCAGAGCTCCTCATCCCGGGACCTGTCCTCGCAAAAGAGCAGGTTGAACCGCACGCTTCCCTGAAAAATCACGCTGCTCTGGTGTACCATCCCGATCTGCCTGCGCAGATATTTCACCTCATACTCCGCAATGTCCTTTCCGTCTATCAGAATCTGTCCGGACCGGGGATCGTAGATCCGGCACAGCAGGTTCATCAGCGTGCTCTTCCCCACCCCGCTGTGACCCACCACAGCCACCTTTTCACAGGGCTTTATGCAAAATGACAAATCCTTAAGAATATCCTGCCCTTCCCGGTAGCCAAAGGACACGTCCCGAAACTCGATGCTTCCCGCAAGGCGCTCCTCCTGCCCCGCATATTCCCCTTCTTCTTCCAGCTCCACTTCAAAAAGCTCCCTGACCCTTTCGCAGGACACCATGTTGGATGACAGGGCAAGGATCTTTGCGTTGATCTCATTAAATAAGGAAATGCAGTTGGCATAATAGGTAAAACAGGCCGTTGCACTTCCTATGGTAAGCTTCCCTTCCTTCACCAGAAAGGCCGCTATGGTAAACAGGATCATCTGAGCCAGCAGGATGACTCCCGCATTGATCCGCTCCGCGGCCACCTCCACCCGGCTTAAGTCTGCCTTCAGCCGGAACACCTTTATGCTTCTTTTCAGGAATTCCGATATGACCTGACGGGATGCATGCAGCAGCTTTATTTCCTGCATCCCTCCCAGTATCTCATAGGTCCAGGAGGAAAGCAGGCCCTTTTCCTTTATCATGGCGTAATTGATTCCTTTGGCTTTCCCATAAAAATACCGGGATATGTACACCACAATGGGCGTTATGAACGCCGTAAAGACCCCCAGCCAGAGATCCGCCGCAAAAAGAAAACCCAGGGCAATCAAAAGGTTCACGATATTGGCCACGATGCCGAACAGGTTCATATTGATCATGGTTATGATCTGATCCACATCGTCCCCCAGACGGCTGATCACATCTCCTGTATACATGCCCGCCAGATATTTTCCCTTGAACCGCAGAATCCTGATATAGAGCTCCTCCCTGATATCAAAGGTAAACGCTGCGCTGAGCACCTTTTCCAGGATATTCTGGACAGTAAACAGCATCTGGTTAAAAATATAAACTCCTCCATATACGCACACCACAAACAGAAACCGCGACATATCCTTTGTATAGATCACCTCGTCGATCAGCCACCCGATGATATAGGGCAGGATTACAAGGGTTATGGTGGTCAGGATCATACAGCCCTGCATGAGGGCAAACTTCCCCCTGTGAGGCGCTGCAAAATCCAGGATAAATTTCATTTTCGATTTCATGGAAACTCCCCCCTTACCATTTCTAAGCCATTCGCTTTTGTTCAGCGGAATTATATTTCCCTCTTTTCTTCTCCTTCATTTTCCTGTGCTCTTCCATTTGAGCACCGTCAAATTCCGCATACCGATGCCGACTTAAGCAACGAAAAAGAGCATTTCAAATTTCAGTTTTTGAAACGCCCTCATATATCCGGCCGATTATGTTTAATGATAGCATATTTTCTCCGTTTTTGGCCTTCATCCCAGTCCGAAAAGCACTTTTTTGACCTCAAATATCCTCTTTACAAATACATTGTTATATCCGTAATAAAGAGGTTCTCTCTGCATTCCCATTTCAGAATTCCATGATATTTACCGACTACATACCGGATACTCCGCATGCCGATTCCATGCAGTTCCTCCGGATTTTTCAGGGTCTTAAGTCCGGTCCGCCCTGTGGAGGCAGGGCAACTGTTCTCCATATGAATCAGAATAATATTTCCCTGCCGCCTCATGCCAAATACGATCTGCTTTTCGCCTGCATATCTCTCACAGCTCTCAATGGCATTGTCCCAGAGATTTCCCAGCAGTGCCGCCCAGTCCATATCCTCCTGCCCGCTTCTGCTCTGCGGAAGATTTCCACAATCCAACGTTACCTGAATGCCAAGCTGCTCCCCAACGGCCGCCTTTTCCGAGATAAGATAATCGATCATCTGACTTCCCGTATACTCCCGGCTGCTGGCAAATGAGTCGCACAGATGATCGATATACTCCTCCGCCCGCTCCGACTGTCCTGACCGGATCAGTCCCTGCAGCGTCAGCAGATGATTCTTTGTATCGTGGGTAATGCGCTCCCCCTCAAGCCGTCTCTGCACAATGTTTTCATAGCTCCGGGCATACAGACTTTTCTGCATCTCCACCAGCTCGGAAACGCTCTTCTTCATATTAAAAATATAAAAAAACACCAAGATAATAAACAGTAAGACGTTGATCACAATGACTGCTCTGACGCGTGAATACCCCAGCAATTGTTCTCCCGGGGTCAGAATGACATCGCATGCAAGTAAGATCAGATGCTCAAAAACAGGAACTACATACCACCATTTTCCCCAAAGGAAGACAAACCATTGGTCCTTCTTAAAATAGAGGAACGAAAACAAGACTGCTCCAATTCCTCTCGCAGCCAGATACACAAGGATTCTTCCCATTCCAAGCTCATATTGTTGTTCCATCATAAAACCCGGGTTATTCAGGATATATCCGGCCAGAATACTCAATAATACATCCAGGCAGTACACAGTCTCATAATAGAAGGCCACCAGAAAAAAGACTGAGCTCTTTCTGCCCAACCGCCCAAAGCAGACCAGGCTGCACATTACAATACAGAACAATAAATACCAGCGCGAATACATTGCGATTCCACGCTGTATAATTGTCAGCGCCGCCATCGTGGCTACCCCTATCAGGAAAAGCAGCTTTCTTCGGCAAGTATTCTTCTTTTCAGGGTAGAACAATCCCACCCACCAGAAGGAGCCTGCCACCTCAATTATGGTTAAGACCGCCTGCATACACCACAACATATCCGTCACCTGCCATGATAATAGGAATGGATCCTCGCACTGACCTCCGCCGTTCTGATACGCCCAAGGGGAATCCTGTGTCCGTTTTCCATTTCCAGTTCTCTCATTGCAAATCTTCTGATCTTCTCTATATTGGCAATGTATCCTCTTTCCACCTGGATAAACTGACGGTACTCCGCCAGCTCCTCCTGCACCTGCTTCAGGGTCTTCCGTACGGGTACCTCCCGCTCTGCCAGCACAAAGAGCACGTATTTCTTTTCTTTATAAATATACTGAACCTGGCTCAACGCGATCTTATCGAAATAATTGGGCATCTCTACCAGATAAAAGTCCTGATCCGCCCTCTCAAACTCCTTCCGTATCCTGGCGAAAACCCTTTTCCACTCCTCCCGGAACCGATCCTTCAGGATATAATCGTAAGCCTCCACCTCATATCCCTGGACCGCATATTTCGGATAAGCCGTCAGGAAAATCAGGAGTACATTCTGATCTGACCTGCGGATCTCCTTTGCAAGCTCGATCCCGTTCTTTCCCGGCATTTCAATATCCGACAGGCACAGATCGTAGCCGCCTTCCTCCTTCATCCGGCTTAAGAAGGAAAGGGGATGCTCGTACAGATCGATACTGACGGCCTCCCCCCACTCCTCGGAGCGGATTTCTTCTCTAATGTTTTCCGCATAATTTCTGTCGTCGTCAATTATGGCGATTCTCTTCATGGTTGCTTTATCCTTTGCACGGTACTTATTCCCGCGAGCAACGAGCCAAGCGGACATGCTCGCATGTCCATTTGGCGACTGCCGCGAGGCTGATCTGCTCTTCGAAGAAGAGGAGATGCCACCCGGCGAGGGGTCAAAGACCTCGCAGCTTGCTGCGGGGTCTTTGACTGCGAACAATGTATCGCTCTGAGATCCGCAACAGTTCCTGATCTTTCTGTCTCTATGGTATCTGATTCCGGACTGATTGACAATCCCTTTTTCTCTTCATTTCTCTTAATAATTGCCTGAACCGCTTCTTACCTGCTATTCGCCCTCCTTCTTAAATTCCAAAAGGCGCGCCGGGTCTATCCCCAGAAGATCGGCGATATCAAATAGAAGATCCATGGATATGGGCTGAACCTTAGACTGAGATTCCACCTGGGACAAATAGCCGGCGGAGATATTCAGACGCTCTGCGAATTCCTCCTGAGTGTACCCGTTCAGCTTTCGATAAAATGCGATCCATAATCCCATTTGCCTGTATCGCATCTCATTACTCTTTTCCGCACAGTCCTTTTTCTTCCCCATTAACACTCACCTGATCGAAACGACATTTTCTGATATCTATCCTAGTTTATCAAATGTGGAACGGCGTTTGAATAATGTCAAATATGGGATATTGTATGTATAACCTATGATTTATATACTTCCGGATAAGTTTGGATTATTCCTTATGCGGGCCTGCGCCTAAAACAGAATCGAGCAGGGAAGATTTTTTCCCTGCCCGATTCGGCTCATGGATTATTTCTATTCCGTGGAAAGCCGTAATGTGTATTTTTCCCCCGACCCTCCTGAACAATCTGCCCGTTTTCTGTCATTCGCTTTAAGAGACGCCCGCATGTTGTCTGGCCGATTCCCAGCAGCTTTTCAATTTCCTTTCTTGTCACGAAGCCTTGCCCGGCCATAAGCGTAAGTACCTTTTCTTCGCTCTCGTTATTTTTCTCTCCGGTCTTTTCCTGCTCCTTCCATCCAGGGTCTACGTTCAGATTGGGGAGGATGATCCTGAACGCATTATCTGATTTTTCAATCTGCGGCGTCACACCAGTCCCGGCATAAGCATCCATAATCTTCCGTATTCCGGTTCCACAGGCCTCTATCAGCTCCAGGCGGTAGAATACGTCTGCCAGCTTCCTGTTTCGGCAGACTGAAATTCCCATCTTCACATCATTTAAGGTCACGCCGCTTACCAGCCCGCCTATAGAAGTAAGTTCAATTCTGTCTGTAAAAATACTGATAAAGGCACTGGCACGGAAGGCGTATTCGCGATGCACCAGCAAATTCAAGAGAGCCTCCCTGACCGCCACCTCAGGATAGTCCCGCTGGTCTATTCGATGGAATTTTTCAAAAGTAGAATGGGTTTGATTGCGAAAATCAATATAGTCATAAACTTCCTCCAGCTGCCTGAACAGGGAACCGGAAAACTCTTTCCGATCTTTGAATTGATTTTGATTCGTTCCCTCAAAAACTGCAGCTTTGATCGTATGCACACACTGGTCGGAAAGCAATAATCCCAGATTCGTATAGACACCATCCTGACTCATGATCCCCAGTGTTTTCATTTGTGCCTGACCAAACTGCACTTTTCTGTCTGAAAATTCCTTTTCAGCCGCCTCAAAGGTCAGATTCTGCTCCAATGAACGCATTTCTTCAAAGTGATCTCCGTCCGTTTCTTTAATCATGCGGCGGATTGCCGTATTGGTAGCCGGTACGGAGGAATACCCCTGACGAACATAAACTCCTTCCGGACGCAGACCTTTTTTAGCGATATAATAAGGCCTCTCTGTTCCCTGCTGAACATCGACAGCAACAATTTTCTTCCCCTCAGCCTCCAGTGTTTCATAATGGAGAAACATTGTCAGATCCGGCTTGATGGCGTCCCTGACCATATTGCTGATCTGTAATGCGGCTTCATCCGGATCATCCAGACCTGACACGGTCCCGTCATCCCGGATCCTGATATATAGCTTTCCCCCTTGGCAATTTGCAAATGCAATGATTTCTTTCTTAACGTCCTCCGCCACAATTGCCTTTAATTCAACCGTCTCACTTTCTCGAAAAACCATCTGATTACCTCCCGAATCTTTCTAACCACATTCTAACCATTCTTGTCAATCCCCGGTTGGTTAGAATAAATCGGGAGTCAGTCCGGATGCTCCCTGGATCGCCCAACCGCACAGTTAGAAATATTTAAACGCCCTCATACTGCTGCTGGAACAAAGCCGCAAACTTCTCATTTCCAAACATCTCTCCGGACTTCTCCTCCGCCGCGATCTCTCCCTTCTCCATAAGCACCGCCCTGTCGCAGATCAGAATGGTGGAGAGTCTGTGAGCTATCGTTATGATAGTCCTGTCTGCCGCCAGGGTACTCTTCCCGCAGCCGCTCCTTCCCACAAGGGCGACATGCTCCCCCGGATTTACCCTCAGATCCAGCGACCTGACTACCGGCTCCTGGGTTTCGTAATTCACCCCTTGCCTTTTGTCTGTTTTTGTGATATAAATTGTTATATAATTTCAATCTGAAACTATTCTTCAAAAAGATACTGGCAGCGTCTCTGCCGGAATGTCCGACTTTGTTGTCTCAACATTCATCCGCTTTTCTATTTTTCCAATTGATTCCGGTGATCTTTCCAGACTGATTCATATTGAAAGAAAAAGCATATCTGCGAAATCTGTTACAACATCTATTAATTTTCTCAAAAAGAAAGGACAAATCTATGCAATTCATGAAACCATCTGAAAATTCTTCTTGCATTTCCGACGTACAGCCGACTGACCTCCGTGGGCAAAATTTCCCCACACGGTATTCTTCCCCGCGGCACTCTGCCACAGGACCTCTGGTCGTCCCCTTGACCAACGATTACCTGTTTCGTGCCCTTTTACAAAAGAATAATAAAGTTCTGAGAGGCCTGATCTGTTCGCTTTTGCATCTGTCACTGAAGGATGTCCATACTGCTGTTATTACAAATCCTATTGAGCTAGGAACCACAATTGATGACAAAACATTTATTCTGGACATTAAGGTATCCTTAAATGATGATACCCTGATCAATCTGGAAATGCAGGTAATCAACGAGCACAACTGGCCGGAGCGCTCCTTAAGCTATCTCTGCCGCAGCTTTGACAGCCTGAAATCCGGAGAACTTTATCAGAATGTGCGTCCGGTAATACAGATCGGCATTCTGAACTTTACCCTGCTTCCGGATCATCCGGAATTTTACGCAACCTATAAATTATTAAATGTAAAAACATATACTTTATATAGTGACAAACTGCGCCTTTCTGTGTTAGACTTAACCCAACAGAATCTGGCTACAGAAGAAGACAGGTATTATCAGATTGACTACTGGGCGTCTCTCTTCAAGGCCGTCACATGGGAGGAAATGAATATGTTAGCGCAAGAGAATGAATATATAGAAGAAGCTGCGGAGACTGTTTATCAGCTTAGCCAGGAAGAGAAAATCCGCCAACAGTGCGAAGCCCGAGAGGACTATTACCGCACGCAGCGGGGCATACAGCTCATGCTTGAAAATCAGAAAAAAATAATAGCTGAGAATGAAAAAGTAATAGCTGAGAATGAAAAAGTAATAGCTGAGAACGAAAAAGTAATAGCCAAAAATGAAAAGATTTTGAAAGAGAAAGAAAAGGTGTTGAAAGAGAAAGACACAGAAATCGCGGCGCTTCATGCGGAAATTGCAGCGCTGCGCACGAAATCGGGGGCTGAAATACAATAACGGAACCGTCATCCCTGTCTTTTTTCATCTCATTTGAAGATTTTCGCCCACATCATACGTTTCATATGATAAAGAGTCATTCATCAGGGGAATCTGATGTTCCTCAGCCGGCTGACAGGCGCCAGGTTTCCTCGACAGCAATTTACGAAAGGCGGTACTTCAAATGAAACATAAAAAAATGGTTACTTCTCTGCTCCTTGCCGGTCTGCTCTTATCCGGCTGTTCCTCCGAAATATCTGACGGGCTTTCCGGGATATCTGTCATCGACTACAGCACCAGCTACTTTGATCATTTCTCTGCCGGTTGGGATCAAAACGGCTACACAGTCAGGGGAACTCTTCATCAGGGAGAGGATGACAGTAACGGCACCATCGCCCATATAAAATCTGAAGAAGAAACCTCTGTCCTTTTTACGGGAACAATTGAGCCCGCAGGCGGAGAGATACAATTGATCTATTCCCCGGCCGGAGGAGAGGAAATACTGATTGCCGATAGAAATATGGAGTCTGTCGATACCCGCATCCTCATTCCGAAGGGAGAAGGAACGGTTCATTTCAGAGGGAATGGTGGAAAGATTGTCTGTGATTTTGACCTGAGGATAGAAGCGGATGAAGCGGAGAGTCATCTTATAATTGACAGTGAAACAGATAGCGATCTGACAGATATGGTCCTGCCTAATATCGATCCGTCCAGCCTGCCTGATATTGACCTCGCGCAGTCTAACGCGGATCTGCCGGGTGATTTTCCCTTTGTCCATGATAACTGGCCGGAGGAAATTGTTTTTGATCCGCAGGGGGTGTACGCCGCCTCCTTCTCCTGCAGCATAGACATTGATGAACCTGCCGTCCTGAGTATTTCCTGTATTTCTGATAAGGGGAAGCTGGGAATGAAGATCATCGGCGAAGATGAGGAGATTTATTTTGATGAATCGGATATGCAGACAGAAGAGTATTCTGTTATGATTGACAGCGCCGGGACATATCGGATCGTGCTTCGGATGGATTATTTTTACGGAAATGTGCGCATTGCTCCCTCCGGGGGCGGAAGCGCTTTCCTGGCGGGAACGCGTGCTGCCTTCCCGGGCGTATAGGCTTATTCCTGCTTTTCCTTCCACCCTGCATAGAGAGTCATTGCCTCCGTGATCACATCCTCCCGTGGATTCCACGGAAGGGTAAGCGCCGCATCCCGGTACCACCCGTCAAAAACATAGCCTTCCCGCTCAGGCGCTTCCGGCTCCAGCAAAAGCTCACCGTACATCTGCTTCTGACTTTCCACAGCCGTGCCCCCAAGCGTATCAAATGTGATCTGATAGCCGCGGTGCGCTATGCCGTAGGCCATACACCCAACCAGCACGATGGCAAGTACAATGATCACAATATTCAGCGTTCCCACTGAGATGTTCACGCGCTCATACAATCCCCGCAGCTGACGCTGCGGTTTTTCTTCTTCCGGGTTACCCATTCTTTTACCTCTCTGTTTTCTGTTTCTGCTTTTTGCTGCTGTTTTTGATTTTTGTTTCCGGTCCTGTACAATCGAGTAGGGGGATGCTTTTTCCCTACTCGCCGCGCCCCCCATGCGCCGCTTTAGCGGCATGCTTCCTCTGCATGGGGCTACGCATATGAAAGCGCGGCGGCGCGGGCATATCCTGCCCTGGCGCCCCGCGCAATATCTGACTTTATTTCCGCACCAGATACTTTCTCATATCGATAGCGCATGCGATCAAAATGATCAAACCCTTAATGATATACAGCATATTGGCATCCACTGAAAGGAAATTCAATCCTGCAAAGATGATCTGTAAGAGCAGCACGCCTACTACGATCCCGCTGATCCTTCCGATACCGCCTACAAAGGATACGCCGCCGATTACGCAGGCTGCAATGGCGTCACATTCGTAGTTAAATCCGGTAGCCGCATTGGCGGAAGCGATACGGGCGCTGTCAAGGAATCCTGTAATAGCATACATCACGCCTGCCAGCACAAACACCAGAATGATGGTGCGGGATACATTTACCCCGGATACGTTGGCTGCTTCTTCATTGGATCCCACAGCAAACATATTTTTTCCAAAGGTGGTTTTGTTCCAGATGATCCACATGATCACAGTGAGTATGATGGCATACAGCACGTATTTGGGAACTGCCACATTTCCGATGCTAAACAGAGTTCCTGTAACCAGAGAGCGGTATCCGTCTGTAAGTCCGCTTAAGGTCTGGCCGTTATTGGTCCCGTTTTTCAGATACATCAGGATGATACCGTATACGATCAGCTGAGTGGACAAGGTTACGATAAAGGGGTGGAGCTTGAACTTTGCCACGCTGAATCCGTTTACCAGTCCTACCACCGCCCCCACTGCAAGCACCAGCAAAAGCACCACGAATATGGACGGCGCGCTGGTCATGTCCGGAAATACCTTAAAGGTAGTAGTAAGGAGCGATGCGGAAATACATGCTGTCAGGCCTACCACACGGCCTGCGGAAATATCCGTTCCGGTGAGCACGATACAGCCGCCGATGCCGAGGGCTATGGGAAGCTTTGCCGCCGTCAGGGATATTACATTGACAATGGACGGCAGCTTCAGAAATGCCGGTACTTTGATGGATATGTAGATTACCGCCAGAATAATAATAATATACATGGCGTTGTTGAGTAAAAGGTCTCCTACCTTTCTTAATTTATCCTGGGTTGAAAGCTCTGCAAATGCCTGTCTTTTCGTCCCGATTTTCTTATCAGCCACAGTTTATACCTCCTCGATTCTCATATGCGTAATACGCCGCCGCGTGTTTACGCTCTGTCTGTTTTCACTTCTGCGTATCACGCTATGCGTATTTTGCAGCCAGGGTCATGATCTCTTCCTGGGTGGTAGTCTTAGCGTCCACCTCGCCCGCAAGTCTGCCGCCGGACATGACCAGGATCCGGTCGCATACGCCTAACAGCTCCGGCATCTCTGAAGAAACCATTAACACTGCCTTTCCTTCCTTGGCCAGATTCAAAATCAACTGATAAATCTCATATTTGGCGCCCACGTCAATTCCTCTGGTAGGCTCATCCAAAAGCAATACCTCCGGCTCTGTCAGAAGCCATCTTGCCAGTATTACCTTCTGCTGATTTCCTCCCGACAGAGAGCGGATCTGTGTCTTCTGGCTGGGAGTCTTGGTCCGCATGGCCTGAATCCCCCATTCTGTAGATTCGCTTAGCTTCTTGTCGCTTAAGAAAGGTCCCACCTTATATCTGCGCAGACTGGATATGGTTGTATTCGCCTGGATATCCCGAATGGCGAAAATACCTGTCGCCCGCCGCTCCTCTGTGAGCATGGCGAACTTGTTGGCAAGCGATTCCTGGGCGTTCCGGTTCATGACCCGCTTTCCGTCCAGATAAATCTCGCCCTCCTTGCGGGTGGCAATTCCGAAGATATTTTCCAGAAGCTCCGTACGTCCGGATCCGTCCAGTCCCGCCACGCCCAGGACCTCTCCTCTCTTTGCCGTAAAAGAAACATCCTTCAGCTGAGAATAAACTGCCGACAGTCCCTTCACCTCCAGCAGGGGCTCGCCGACCACATTATCCTTATCCGGATACCGGTTGGTCAGCTCACGGCCTACCATCAGCCGGATGATCTCATTCATGGTCAGTTCTTTTGCCGGACGGGTGGCAATCCACTGTCCGTCGCGCATGATGGTCACTTCATCGGAAATCCGCAGGATCTCCTCCATCTTATGAGAAATATAAATGATTCCACAGCCTCTCTTCCGAAGCATGTTGATGATCCTGAAAAGATGCTCAACCTCCTCCTCTGTAAGCGAAGAAGTCGGTTCATCGAATACAATCACCTTGGAATGATAGGATACCGCCTTGGCGATCTCCACCATCTGCCGCTGGGATACCGGCATCCGGCTCATCACGGTTTTCGGATCCACATGAACGTCCAGCTCATCAAATACCTCTTTGGTTGCCGCATACATTTTGGATTCGCTGGTCAAAGGACACCACTTTGAAATCTTCGGGAAACGCCCCAGCCACATATTGTCCATAACATTACGCTTGAGAGCCTGATTCAGCTCCTGATGTACCATGGCCACTCCGTTTTCCAGGGCTTCCTTTGATGTCTTGAAATTTACCTCGCGGCCCTCCAGATAGATATGGCCGCTGTCTTTGTTGTATACCCCGAAAAGACATTTCATTAAGGTAGATTTGCCTGCGCCGTTCTCCCCCATAAGGGCATGAACCGTACCGGCCTTCACTGTCAGGGATACATTGTCCAACGCTTTGACGCCGGGAAAGGATTTATTGATTCCTTCCATTTTTAAAAGGACACTGTTCTCCAAATTTTCACCCCCTGTTTCCATCTTAATCGGGCAGGAAGGTCTTCCCTGCCCGATCTTATCATCCCTGCGCCTGTAATCATTCACCTGTATAGGTTGCGTAAGGAATATTCACACGCCATGTTCCCACTACATTTGCTGCGTCTACCTCTGCGAAGGTATCAGCGCCTCCCAGGAAGTTTGCGGAGATCTGTGCAATGGTGTTAGCCATACCGTCAGCATCCTGCTTGATGGTTCCGGTCATGGTTCCCTTGCCGATTGCTTCCTTGGCTGCATCAGTGGCATCTACACCGAATACGGGGATCACTGTTGCACTGCCGTCTTCCAGATTGTAGCCAGCATTCTGCAGAGCTGTTACAGCGCCGATTGCCATTTCATCATTGTTGGCGATTACAAGCTCTACCATATTGTTGTTGGCTTCACTGTACTGTGACAGAATTGTCTGCATATAGTTGTTGGCTGCTGCTGCAGACCATGCGCCATCCTGGTCAACCAGATATTTATTGTCGTTGCTGCTGTCATAGAATGCCAGAGCTGACTTGCTGCCTGCGGTAAGGATCGCATCTGCATCTTCCACGCCGAACTGAGTACGGGCGATTGCTTCCGCATTTCCTTCCTGACCCTTGAACATTACATAGGAGATCTCTCCGTCGCCGTTTAAGTCAACCGCATCATAGTTTGCCATAAGGTACTCGCCGATCATCTCGCCCTGCATATGGCCTGCCATTTCATAGTCGGTTCCTACGAACACACACTTGTCATAGCTGCTTACTGCCTCTTCGCTTACAGAACGGTTAAAGAAGATAACGGGAATGTTCTGTGCGCTTGCCTGCTCGATGATATTTTTGGCTGCGTCGTCAGAGCCGCTGTCCACCAGATTCACTACCAGAAGAGAAGTTCCCTTGGCGATAGCTGTGGTAACCTGCTCGGTCTGGGTTGTCTGGCTGTTGTTGCTGTCATAATCCTGATAAGGAATTCCCGCCTTGTCAAGAGCTGCGTCAAGAGCAGAACGTACGCTGGAAATATAAGTATCGCCATAAGTATAGTAGAATACGGAAACATCTCCTTCTACTGCAGGCGCTTCCTCTCCCGCGTCTGTCGTGGTATCTTCTGCTGCATCTGTGGCCTCAGCCGCATCCGCTTCCTCTCCTGCCGAAGCGTCCTGCGTGCTTTCTGTCTCTGCGCTCGCCGGCGTATCTTCTTTTCCGCCGCAGGCCGCCAGTGCCAGTACCATACAGGATGCCAGTGCCAAAGCCATGATTTTTTTGAGTTTCATGTGTTTTCCTCCCTTTTAATTAATTTGAATGTTTCTGTCGCTTTTTCATCAATCTGTAAAACGACATGTTTATTATACGGCTTTATTCCGGCATTTTCTATAAGTTTTTTTTTGATTTATATTGAATTTTTTCAATTTTTGGATATTATTTCTGATTTTTTGTCACAATCTGCTGTGGACATCGGTAATATTTCCCTTCCTCCAGTTCAATCTCCGGGGGAATTTCCTGCCCGGTCGCCCTGCTTGCAGCAATACCGAAAATCGCCCCTGCATACTTCTTTTTATCACAGGATACAGTTCCCACAAGCTTTCCGTTCTCCACCGCCTCTATTCCGGGAGTGGTTCCATCGATTCCCACCGTGCAGATACCGGAAATTCCTGTCCGGTCCATGGCGTCGATAGCCCCCAGCGCCATATCGTCATTGTTGCACAGAACCAGCTCTATCTGCCCCGGATATTTTTCCAGCCATTGTTCCATCAATGCGGACGCCTGGCTTCGCTCCCAGTTGGCTATGCCTCCCGTGATCTTTTCAATAGGGACGCCGCCGTCTCTTAATGTCTGGACCGACCATTCTGTCCGGATCAGGGCATCCTGGTGGCTGCTTTCTCCCTCCAGAAGCACATAGCTCACCACTCCATCTCCGTTCAGATCCAGGCTGCCGGGATTTTCCCGATAGCGTTCCACCACAATACTTCCCTGCAGCACTGCCGATTCCTTCGCCTCCGCTTCCACATAATAAAGCTGGTCCCAGCGGTCCATATCCTCTTCCACCGGCTGCCGGTTAAAAAACACCACGGGGATCTGCGCCGCCATGGCTTTATTAATCATCACAGAAGCTGCCGTCCTGTCCACCGGATTGATGCACAGCACGTCGCATCCCAGAGAAAGAAAGCGCTCTACCTGTTTATTCTGCGTATTCTGACTTCCCTTGGCGTCCTGAATGTCCATATTCACCTTCACGCCGTTTTCCTGCTCATACTCTTTGGCGCACTTCTCCAGCTCTCCTCTGATGTTATTAATAAAAGTGTCATCCCCCCGGTACAGGCTTACGCCAATACGGATCGATTTCTTCTCATCCTTTTTTTCCATACTCCCGCAACCGGTGAGCCAGAGCGCCATACAAAGCCACAACAGGCTACTCAACAGGATACAGCATTTTTTCATATTTCTCATTCCGCAAATCCTCCCGCCGGATATAATAGCTTTCCAGATATCCCATATCCCTGACAGAACGGTTCTCCGCCAGATCAACCGCCGCTTTCACACTTAAGTATCCCGCACTGAAATCATCGGTAACACAGATCCCCGCTATCACGCCCTTGTCCAGATAGTTCAAAAGAGACACTGTGTTTCCCCGTCCATACAGCCCCTCTACCCGTTTTTCTGTCTCTTCTTCCTCTGAGAGAAGCTGCGCCGCCTGCATCAGGCTCCCGGGACTTAGCGCCGCGATCACTGCCTTGCCCTCTTCTCCCAGCGCGTTCTTCAACAGCGCTCCCATATCCTTCCCGCCGGGAATCTGCAAAGCCCGTTCGCTGCTTCCCGCTTCTGTCAGGATCTCTGAGAGTCCCCGGGTGAAAAGGCGCTCCGCCATATCCGGGTTTTCTCCTTCCAGCAGACAGATTCTCTCACCGGCTGTATGCGCCTTCAGAATTTCTTCCCCCAGTTTCCGCCCCATAGCATGATAGTCAAACGTAATACAGGTTCCCCTCTCCAGTTCAGCCGCCTCTGACCTCTCTCCGTTCAACAGAATCAGGGGAACTGAAATCTGCCTGTCCTTCTGCATCTGTACCAGCCATCCGCTTTCCACAGGATCTACCACCAGCGCGCGGCTTCCATCCTCCTGCTCCCTCAGAATCAGCTCCCTCTGCTGCTTTTCACTTCCTTCTTCATACAGGGTGATAAAGCTTACATCCGCATTCAGCTCCACCGCCGCCCGTTCCATTCCCTTGCGGAAATTCACATAATTTTCATCGGAAGCATCACCGATGATCACCGAAACCGGGTAGATTTCCGCCGCTTCCTCCTTGATAATCAGATCTGTGGAGGAAAGCAGAAACAGTACGGTCAGTACCATTCCGTACAGTATCCAAAAAACATTCACTTTTCTGGTCATATTCTCTTCTCTCTCTCCATCAATTCCTCATATGATACGGCAGGAAGCCGGATCTGTATGGTTGTCCCCTCATCCGGCTCGGAAAAAATATCCAGCCCGTAATTTTCTCCAAAGTACAGACGGATCCTCTCATTCACATTCTTTACCCCGATGCCTGATCCCTTGCCTGAAGTGGACCGCGTCTCACCGGTCAGAAGTCCCCGGGCCTGCTGACTCGTCATCCCCAGTCCGTTGTCTGCAATCGTAAAGCAAAGATCCTCCTCCTTTTTCTCCGCCTTCACCAGGATTTCTCCATCTCCATCCATAAATTCCATGCCATGGTAAATGGCATTTTCCACCAGCGGCTGAAGCATCAGCTTCAGGGATGCCAGCGAAAGTACACTGTCTTCGGCTTCGATCCGATAGGAAAACTTATTCTTAAACCGTTTCTGCTGAATGGTCAGATAATTGCGCACATGCTCCAGCTCGTCTCTCACCGGAATGATGCTCTTGCCCTTGCTTAAGCTGATACGGAAAAACCGGGCCAGGGCAGTCACTACCTTTACAGCCTCCTGCTTCTGTTCATTCTCAATCATCCACACAATGATATCGAGAGTGTTGTAAAGAAAATGAGGATTAATCTGAGACTGAAGGGTATCGAACTCGCTTTTCCTTTTGGATTCATGCTCTGTCACAATATCCTGCATCAGCGTCTGGATCCGCTTTGCCATATCCCCGATAGAGCGTCCCAGGTGCTGGATTTCATAGGAGCCGCCCGTATACACCTGTGTATCCAGTTCCCCTTCCTCCAGGGCATTCACTGATTTTTCCAGCTCCTGAATCGGCGCCGTAATTTTTGAAGAGATATAGGCATTGATCACGGCCAGCAGAAAAATGAAAAAGGCGACTACAAACACCAGGAACAGTCTGGTCTTTACTTCATTCAGCGTAAATCCCTGCTCCGGCACCACTCCGATGATTTTCCAGCCGGTGTAGCCAACCGTCTTTACGAAAATATTCCGCTCCCTTCCCTGCCAGATTTCCTGATAATTTCCGTCGCGATAGTCCCTGACAGCGTCGATGTTTTCCTCCTCCAGTCCGGCGTCAATGAGCTGCATTCTGGGATGATAGATCAGCTCTCCGCCGCTTCCGGTCAGATACAGATACCCTTCTTCTCCCAGCGGGATATTATCCAGCATATACTGAAGGCTTGCATACGTCATATCGATCAGCAGCACCCCCTGGGCAGTGGAGGTTCCTTCTGTGATCTCCACTGCCCGGGACAGCGTAATAACCCAGCGATACTGATTCTCGCTGTTATCAAAAATATACTGTACATGAGGCATGGAAAAGTGCAGATTCTCCGGGTGCTCCAACGTATCCGCAAACCATTTTTCCCGTGTCACATCCATATCATTTTTAAGTCGTGCCGCCGGAACTGCCGCCAGCAGCTCTCCCTCGCCGGAAAGCAGGGCGATATTGGAAACGGAGTCCTTATTGTTGTCATACAGCAGCGTAATCTCGCTGCTGATCTTCTCCGCTTGGGTCAGCAAATCCACATTTTTGACCACCCCATAGTAAAGCGAATCCGACAGCTTCATAATAGTGCGCAGATAAGCGTCCACAGACAGATTCACCTGATCGATCACCGCCTGGTTTTCCTTACGGATGGTGGCGGAAAGCTGTCCTGTCAGCCGCCCGTATACGGACACGCCGATCAGAAGAAACATCACCAGCGCACTGACGGTAAAATAAATAAAAATTGTGTAGCGGATACTTATCCGCTGTAAAAAATCAGATTTCCTCGGTCTGATCATAGATCCCTCCCGCCCGCTTCAGGGTCTGTCCTCAGACGTTTGACGCCCCCCGGAATTTCGTAGGGGATACTCCAAATTTCTTTTTAAAGACATAGCTGAAATAGTTCTGCTCCAGATATCCCACCTTCTGCGCGATTACATAAGTCTTGTCGCTGGTCTGATTCAGAAGTTCCACTGCCCTGTTCAGCCTTACGTCCGTCAGATAAGCCACACAGGTCTTTCCTGTTTCCTTGCGGAACATAGTAGAAAAATAGGCCGGGCTCATATGAAGCTGCCTGCAGATCATCTCCACCGACAGGTCCGGTTCCTGATAGTGCTCCTGAATATACTGCTTAGCCTCCTCGATCACCTGCCGTGTGGTATTATCCCTGCGGCGCCCCAGGGTCTCATTCATCCGGCATGCGGTCTGGGTCATCCACGCTGCAAATTCCTCCTGCTTCTGCCCGCCTCCTATCAGGTTCATTACGCCGCCATCGGCCTCAAAGACCTGCCGCATATCCATGTCATACTGTTGCATCAGACGTGTCATACAGCTCACCAGGGAGAGCATATAAACCTGATACTGACTGGCATGAGCTCTGGTATCATCGATCCGCCCTGTGAGTGATCTGACCTCCGCTTCAATACTCTCGGGCGTGCCGAATTTGATCCGGTTCTCCAGCTCCGCCTCGTCCTTCTGGCTCAGCTGCAGTTTCCCCCTGTTCACCGGCTCCACATCATTGATATAAATCGTCCCTCCCGCTCCCACAATGGCCTTATAGCCCAGCGCATCCACCGCCGACTGATAAGAAACGCCGATCTGTTCCGGCTGTCGGCTGCTGTGTCCTACTCCGATAGTCGCCGTCACTCCCAGGATTCTGCGGATTTCTTTACAGGCATCCGCCAGAAGATCGATCAGGCCTGTCTGTGTATTCTGTTGATCAATGGCTGCAATGATGGTGATGCCGCCGGGGGAATTAAAGCTTGTAAAGCGGAAATAACCTCTGATATGATCCTCCACAAGAGATCGCACTGAAAGCGGAATCAGCATTTTTTCCTGCTGAAGAGGCAGATCCGGCGACTCCTGCATACGCTCCTCGCCCTCCACGCTGATCACCGCCGCTGTCAGCTTACGGGCATCCAGAATATCCACACCATATTCTTCAAGCTTCGGACGCACCTCCTCCTCCGCCACATTTCCCCGCACCAACTCATTCAAAAACAGTTCGCGAAGCACCGGCAGACTGCTGCGGTATCGTTCCCGGAGAAGGTTGACATTCCGTCTCTGCTCGATCTCCTCGTCCAGATTTTCCCGTACCCGCGTCAGGATCTCCGTGAGCTCCTCCACATTCACCGGCTTTAAGATATACTCAGTAACATTCAGCTTGATCGCCTGCTGCGCATACTCAAAGTCATCGTATCCGGAAAAAATCAGAATCTTGACAGAAGGATATTTCTGCCGGATACGCGCTGTCAGCGTAAGCCCGTCCATGTATGGCATACGGATATCCGTCATCACCACATCCGGCTTCAGCTGCTCGATCTTTTCCAGGGCATCTTCCCCGTTCTCAGCATCTCCCGCAACCTCAAAACCCAGCCGCTCCCACTCAATTTTCCGGATAATCCCCTTTCGGACCTCCTCCTCATCATCCGCTAAAAGGATTCGATAATAACTCATGGTATTCTTCCTTTCAAAATTTTCTTTTAAACGGCAACCTGATCCGGCGTCTGCCGTGTGCTTATTGCTCTATTGCATTGGGATAGATCCGCTCCATCCTGGCATCATCAAAACGCTCGTCCATGATCTGTTCCCATTTATCTTCCGCTTCTCTCCCTGCTGCACGCGTGTCATACCGGATCAGGGCCATCACCGACACACAGATATCCGTCGCCATAAACAGGGCGAGGACAATGGTCAGAACCCATCCTGTCTTTGCCAGAATCCGGCGGATCAGCGCAGCTATCCTGGGATAACAGCTCTTCATCCACACCACTGCCGCCACACCCCAGAAAAAGCAGTACAGGAGATTGATTCTCCCGCCCAGATTAAAGGGCATGTCACTGTAATCCCAGAAAACCTTTCCAAACAGAAGCTCGGTAAATACACTGCAGATATACTCATAGGCGCCTCCCAGGAAAACACCGATCCAGAAAATATGATAATCCTGTCCATTCCGGTTCCTGTACAAAAGCGCCGTCACAAGCGCAATGGCAAGCCCCCAGACCACACTGAACGGCCCCCAGACCAGGCTGCTTCTGCTCATCCAGACGCCCGTTGTAACCCGGCAGAATAAAGTTTCCACAATATCCCCCATAAAGGCCCCTGTCACGAACAGCCAGAACAGCAGCGTAAGGCTGCATCTCTCTCCCCGCTTTTCCTCCTGCGCCGCTTCTTCCTGCCGGATGGCCGGGTACGCCCTTTTCATCCGGCTTTCAATACGCTTCGATATTTCCAGCGCAAGCCGGGATGTCCATTTCTGGAGCCTGCGGTTCCATCTCAGGAGAGAGGGAAGTTTTTCTTCCACATGATAGACAGACATATAAGAGCCTGCAATATCCACAAACCCGATTCCTGCAAGTACCCAGACAACTGTTTTCCCTGCGATTCCCGGCAGAATATGATACAAGGCAAGAATCAGGTCATTTCCATACTGAACTGCCAGAAATCCCAGAAGCCCCCAGACCAGAGAGTACTGCAGACAGATATATCCGTCAAAATTCCACTTCTTTCCGGAATAATCCCACCATTTTTTCTGCTTCATTCCCTCCAGCGCTTTTCCTGTAAACCACTCGACGGCTGTGGCAATCACCACGCTTCCCAGGAAAAGGAAAAAGGCGTCGCTTCTGAGCTCCTGCAGAAAGATCGTCAGCAGAATCCCCGTAAAGCCGTAAATAAAGCAAAAAGGCCCAGATGCAAAGCCCCGGTTCCTGAAATTTTTTAATTTGATGGTTGCCACCGAGGTCTCTGCCATCCAGGCAAGAAATGAATATGCAAAAAATAATATGGCAATTTCATAAAATGTATAAATCATCAGGCGGTTCCTCTTTTGTCAGTCCCACAAACGGCAGTTTTTGTCGTTTGTTATAGTATACCATAGTTACCACAGATCATAAACTTCATTTAGGGCACTCTCCGTAAAGAAAGTGCCCTAAATGCCTTGTATCTTACTCTCATAATGTGCCTGAGCAGCGTATCCGAGCAGCCTTCGGAGCCCTGATACCTTAATTTTCTGCTGTCACGTCTCCTCCCAGGATCTGATCCAGATACCGGAAACCGCAGTATCCGTTCTCATCCAGCAGGGTATCCGCCTCATAGCCGGCAGGTATGGTAACGGTATAATCCTCATGCTCATAGCGATAGTTTGTAACCAGTGTTACATCCGGTCTCTGAAGCAGTGCATCTATTACCTCCTGATTATAGCAGGTCCAGATCTGCGTATCGACCGTGACGGTTCCGTTTTCCGGGGCATTCGTGATCCCGCTGACCACTTTTCCGATAAAAAACCGTATCGAACTTCCTGCCTCGCAAATAGATTCGCCGACTGCCCCGCAGCCGCACTGCAGCTGTATCACCGCATCCTGTGTCTCGGTTGCCTCCTGTATCCGCACATATTCAAAAGCATGCTCATGCTTCCAGAGCGGACCGGGCTCTTCCTGCGCCTTATCCTTATCTCCCTGAGGGGTGGTGGACGGAGTTGCGGCTGTGGTTCCGCCTCCTGATCCGCCGGTTCCCGGGTTAGGGTTCGAGGGATCCGTGGATTGAAATTCTCTTGGATTTAAACCAGCTCCAGCCTGGTCGGCCTTCACCTCATTCAGCCCTTCCCATCCTTCAAATACCGGCAACGCCAGAATCGCCGCTGCCGTCAATGCTGCCAACTTCATTCTTCTTTTCATGAGATACCTCCTGACATAACCGTTCAACAACTTTCAAAACTGTCCGGCTGTTTTGTCTTCATCCATTTTCTATTTATCTGTATCATATCACATTACCCCTCTTCTGTTCCACTTCTTTTTGCTGTTCCGGGAGAAATTTACAGGACTTCCTCCGGCATCTGTGGTAAAATACGCTTAGCAGGACACGCCCCGATTTGCGTGCCGGCGCGTGTTTGAAAATTCATTCCCCATGCCGGAAAGTATTTTTTGAGCACGCTCTGAATAAGAATGGAGGATTATGATGAATTTAACCGGATTTACAGAATATGCCGACAGCTTTCATGTGCTCGGCATCAGGGTGACTCAAAACGACTGTCTGCTGGCCCAATGGCACAGCGAAGAAGAAATCAGAAGAAATGTTTATTCTGTTGCCAAGAGCTTTACTTCCTGCGCGGTGGGTTTTGCCGTACAGGAGGGGCTTCTTTCTCTTTCAGAAAAACTCACAGACGCCTTCCCGGAGGATCTGCCCGCCCATGTTGACGCAAATCTGCAAAAGGCTGCCGTGCGGGATCTGCTGACCATGTGCCTTGGCCAGGAGCATCCCTTTCTTATGGGCGCCCAGCGCCCTCTTTACGAAGAAGACGACTGGGTAAAGATGAGCCTTGCCGTCCCTTTTGCCTATGAACCGGGAACGCATTTCGTATACAATAACGTGGGCCCTTATCTGGCCGGAGTCCTGGTCCAGAGAAGAGCCGGCTGCGATCTGGTCTCTTATCTCACGCCCAGATTGTTTGCCCCTTTGGGGATCAAATGTCCTATGTGGGAAACCGATCCTCTGGGCAATACCTTCGGAGCCGGCGGTCTGTTTCTTACTCTGACGGAACTGCACAGCTTCGGTCTGTTCTGTCTTAACCAGGGCCGCTGGAAGGGTAAACAGCTTCTTGGACAGGACTGGATCTCAGAATGCGCAAAGCAACAGTCGGACGCACCTTACGGCTATCTGTTCTGGCGGGGAGCATACAATTCCTTCCGGGCGGATGGAAAATTTTCCCAGCTTTCCATCATCTTGCCTGATCAGAACGCGGTTGTATCTGTTGTGGCGGAATGCCGAAACAGCAAAGAGCTCCTGGATTTGATCGACAAGCTTGTTCTTTCACAGCTGTCATAAACCCGTGGCATCCGCCTGACTCATTGCCCGCGGGAATACCCTCTCGTTTGCGACGGCCCCTCCAGGGGCAGGCTGGTATGCTGCCCCCTCAATGGTTTTATCCCTTCGAGAGGGTATCCAGAAACAGATTTCTTATGAAATTTTCCGGATAATTTCCCAGCTCCGGCAGTCTCTCACTGCCGATGAGTCCGCCGCCCATGGAAGCGTGCCCGCCTCCGCTTCCGATATCCTTCAGCGCCTCATGGAGCAGATTGCCGGCATGGATGTCCGGATCCTCCGAGCGGACGGAAAGCTTTATGCCGTCCTTTCGGAAAGAAAATACCACCGCCACCTCCACTTCGATCAGGGCGAGGATAAAATCGGACAAAATAGCGATCAGCGCGTCCGGGCAGGAGAACGGGATGCAGGAAAAACCAATCTTATCATAGAGCTCGATGCTTTCAATGGCCGCCCCGTAGGCCTTCAGGTCTGTAAATTCCATGTTGTTTCTCTCCAGACCGGCCAGCAGCTCCTGGTCACAGCGTGGAAACAGAAACCCGAACATTTTGATATCCAGCTCCGTAACGCCCCTCGTAAACTGCAGGGTGTCCATTTTTATCCCATAGAGCAGCGCCGTTGCCACATTGCGGTCCGGTTCGTTCCCGGACTCGGCATAATACTCCGCGATCAGCGTGGCACATGCACCAGTGATGCGGATATCCTGGTATCCGTACTCTATCGGGACGAATGTGGGATGATGGTCAATGCAGGCAACCTCATCTCCGATAAAATCCGTAACATTTCCGCTGTGTTTCTGACTGTCCACACAGATAATCCTGTCCGTCTCTACCATATCGGCGCGCAGCTGCGCATAGGGCAGCATCTGTATCTGAAAAGCATCCAGCATCTTGGAAGCGCTCAGTTTGTCAATCCGCCCATCGTAGCAAAGCTTCGATTCCACCCCGTAGAGACTCAGAAGCTTTTGCAGCCCGTATGCGGAGGCGATGGCATCCGGATCGGGAAAATTGTGGGTCTGGATATAAACAGCATGTCCTTCGCACAGCCTGATCAGATCTTCCAGTTTATTCATGATATATGTCCTCCCCCTCATGCTTCCGGCAGCAACATCTATTTATACAATTGCTGCTTTTCCGTATAGTACGTAATTTTTGAGGCAATTTTCCTGACGAGAATCTTTTCCCCCTCATCGGTACAGTTTTTCTGCGGATTATGTACGTTCAAAAAGCTTCTTACTTCGCCGCTGATAATCTCCGGAGCTATCGTTTCAATCTTTACAATAGCATCTTTTAATATAGAAGAAACAGCACCAAATAACGCCTTTAAACCTTCTTCCGGAATTTTTCCTACGGTTGATTCAGGCGAAATATTGGCTTTCCAGAGAATTTCATCTGCATATGCATTTCCAATTCCCCGGACAATCTTCTGATCAACTAAAAATGCCTTTATGTTCTTCCGTCGATTACGATCCGCCTCTTTCAGTAAATATTCAAAGCAAAACGCTTCTCCCAGCGCATCGGGTACATCTGGTATAACAGGGTCAAATGTCACCTTACATAATCCCTGAAAATCTGAAACTACGAGAGCCTGCTCATCTTCAAAACCTACAGATAATATTTTATTTGAGATACCGGATACTTTATCCGGAGAGCAGATATCAAATCTCCCCTTCAACATCAGATGCACACTGAAAACATTTGCATTTTCCAGTTGGAAATATAATTCCTTTCCTTCCCGCACAATATCGGCTATTCTTGTGCCAAGAAGTTTTTCTTGTGCTGCATCCGCTGTAATATTAAGTTTTGTCCTGTTAAAAATATCTGCCGATACGATTTTCTTATCAGCAATTCTTTTCTTCAAATTTTTTGAAAAAACCTGAAGATCTGGTAATTCCGGCATTTTTCACTCCATTTCTGCGTTGCTTTGTTGCGCAAATCCATAATATGGCTAAATCCATAATATGGCTAAATCCATATATGGATTAACGAGTTTGTGGCAGGCAACGCGCAGACACAAATCTCGCGATTGAAAATTTTAATTTTCAATCTTATACCTCCTTTTGTTCGACGGGTTTCACTTGGTCTTCCATATACTTTTTTACTTTTTAAAAGAGAAAAGCATGTTCTCTATCAGACGCGCCTGTTCTTCTTTGTCCATATCAGTTCCAAACACCGCGCCCCCTAACGGAATTGCCGGCTTATTTTTACCGTGAAAATCACTTCCACAGGTATATATAACCCCCTTTTCTTTCGCTTTCCGGAAGTACAGATCTGATATTTTTTGCGAATGATAGCTGCTGAAAGCTTCTATCCCATCCATCCCGATCTCCAAAATGCCCTCCAGCAGATGTTCCTGTCCCTTTAAATTTGCTCCCGGATGAGCCAGCACCGCAATTCCGCGATTCTGATGAATGATAGAAATAATATCCTCCATGGAAGGATATTCAACCGCTGCATAACAGGGTTTTCCCTGAGAATAAAAATCCCATTGAAAATTCACGTATGGATTCGTATCCCGTTCTCCGCCTGCCCTGTAAGGCTTCAGCAGCGGATGATTCTCCAGTTCCGGTTTTGCAAGCAAAATTTGCGCAAATACTTCTCCCATCCACAGTTCATTCCAATAACTGTCTTTCGTTGCTTCCCGAAGTTCTTTTTCGGTTACAGGAAATCCAAGCTGCTTTGTCAGCTCAAGCCTTCGCAGGGATGCCCCCAGGCTCTGGGCCCGGATCCTTTCCTCTATCTCCTCAAAGTCTTTACTGCCATAATCAATTCCATATCCCAGAACATGAAATGTCACTCCCTGGTAAACGCAGTCTATTTCAATACCCGGAATATAGGCGATACCAAACCTGTCTGCAGATACCTGCGCTTCTGCATTTGCCTTTACACAATTATGATCCGTGATAGATACCCTTTTCAATCTTTCGTCTGCACACATTTTGATCAGTTCAGAAGGCGTATATTCTCCATCATCACTATAGCTGCTGTGCATATGCAAATCAATCATCCCGGCCTCCTCCTTCGCTGTCAGCTGTAATAATTATAGCATAAATCAGACGGTCTGTATGCCATATTTCACCTTCTTACAAATCTTCCGTATATTCCGGGTTACTATTCCGGATGAAGAATTCCTGTGTTTTTTACGTTTTTTTCCAGTGCTTCGCCAGAAGCAGACAGACCAAAAGCCAGCCGGCGCAATGGACTGCCAGGATCACCATATCTTTGCCTGCTGCCATACCTCCGTTCGCCAGATCCATAACGCCCTCAAAGGTAGCGCTGGACGGGATCACATAGCAGACAGCGGAGAGGACCTTATTTTCTGCCATTGCCAGATACTTAAGAAGGGGAACTGCCATAAACACAATCATAACAATTTTGATATAGACCACGCCCACCATCATCCCCTCCGAAATACGGCCGATAAACAGGCCCACCAGAGCCGCTACAAAGGCCGACAGTACCGTCAGCACAAGCATGGCCGCTGCTCCTGCGGGGGAAAGCCTGAAGCAGACTGCCGTAGTCGCGATTGCGGACAGACATCCAAACACAAAGCCGATAAAGATTTTCTGGATTACATATTGTCTGGACGTCACGGGCAGTATTTCATTGATCAGCGCAACACCGTCTTCTTTTTCGGAAATCATGTTCATCGCATTAAAAGTACATCCCATGAACATGGCGGTAATCAATGTCATTGCCATAAAAATATACTGAATTCCCGCCAGCACGTCGGGCTGTTCCAGCCTCTGTATGCTGATTTCTGCCGACGCTTCCCGCTGTTCATAGAGAGCCGGAAGTGTGGCTGCTGCCTGCTGCCACAAGGGCAATTCATCACCGGATAAAGTTGTTTTGATCCCCTCTCCGTCCATCTCCACACCGATCAGATTAGTAGACGGCTCCCTGATCGCCGAAAGCCATTCTTCCCTTGTCTGGCAGACCGTAACATCGCCGTATTCCGTAAGCCATCTTTGCGTTTCCTCAGCGACCCCGCCATCCATCACGCAAAAATAATATTCTCCTAAAGAAGAAAGATCAATGGATCCGGCAATGTTCAGCGCCATGGCTACCACAACAGGCAGGAGAAACGACATGATGCAAAATTTATCTTTTCCAACGCTTTTCAGCTGATAGCGCAATCCTTTTATCATCTTATCTTCAGCCCTCCTTTCCCATTTCTTTACGAAACGCTGTAGTGGTAATCCCAAAGAGCAGGATAATGACGCACACCACACAGATATAATAACCGGGCATTGTAACGGGCGTACCGAAAAAAGCATTTTTCAGTCCCATATACACATAATAAAACGGATGGCAGTAGATCCAGTCCATTTTAATTGCCGTGTTGGCCGACAGGAAAACCGGTGTCGCCGTAAAGAGTGCAATTACCAGATAAGCCAGGGAAAATTGTTTGAAATCTTTTAGCAGCATCGTACAGCAAAAGCCCGTAAGGGCCATAATCAGGGACAAAATACCTGTCTGTATCAGTACAGCCGGCAAAATCCCTCCCGCTTCTGAGCGTCCCACATTGAACAGCGTCATCAAAGCCGCAAAAACCAGATCCGTGAGCAGAAAAAGAAAGACTTTGGAAAATACGAACAGACTCTTTGGAAACGGCATAATGGCATGGAGCCATATGACTCCCATCTGTTTTTCTTTAAACAGTACAGACGCAATCCCCAGAAATCCTACGGCGACAATCTCAATGAACAGCAGTTCACATGTGATTTCTCTGCGCTGTTTCATCTCCGGGGTATGATCTCCCACTGTTTCCGGCTTATATTCACGGCCGGAATGTAGAAGCGAGAGCGCATAATCCGCTCTGTGCCGGTCAACCTTTTCGGTTCCCGCATAGAGTACCACATTCGGTTTTCCATCCTTTACGTAGATACCAACACCGCTGCCTGCATCCCCGGCAAGCACCGCATCCAGTTCTTTCCTGGAAGCCACGGAGTGGACGAGGGTTGACGCCTGCGTATACGTTCCCTCCGGGTCATAGAGATATACAGGGTAGATATTGGCATTATCCCCCATGAAATTCAGGTAGCCAAAGTGAATGAATAACGTATAGAGTAAAAGTGAGCCCAACGCTACAAGGAAAAATTTCCCTGACGCCATCATCCTGCAGTCTTTTTTGAGTAAAGAAGAAATGCGCTTCAAGACAGCCTCCTTCCTGCGTACCGGATAAAGATATCCTCCAGCGTCGGCTCCTGGGAATGAATACTGATCAGCTCATCATACGGAAAAGGAATACCGGCTTTCAGCGACTGCGCTTCCAGCCTTCGCTCTTCCCTTCTGCCCTGATACAGATAATCAACAACAACACTACGGCTGCTGTTCTGTTCTTTCAAGTTTTCAGGTGTATCAAGGGCAACAATGTTTCCATTGGCGATAAAAGCAACTCTGTCACAAAGCAGATCAGCATCCAGCATATTATGGGTCGTTACAAATACCGTTGTTCCTTTCCGCCGCTCCTTCTCAATAATCCTGCGGAAGAGGACGGCGCCGGAAGGATCAAGGCCGCTGGTGGGCTCGTCCAGAAACAGAAGTTTCGGGCTGCTGATCAAAGCCCTCGCCATACTGACACGCTGGCGCATCCCTTTTGAGTAAGTGGACACCGGTTTCCTTAGAAAATCCCTCTTAAATTCCAGTTCATCAAGTACTTCTTCCGCATCCCGCAACTGTTCTTTGGGATAAAACGAAGCAAAATAATGCAGGTTGTCAAGTGCGCTTAAATTGGCATACAGATAAGGAAACTCAAACAACACACCAATCTTCCGGGAAAATTCCTGTGTATGTACTTCCTTTAACTCTTTCCCGAACAGAGACACCATACCGCCATACCCTTTCAGGATACCGGTCAATATCTTCTGTGTGGTAGACTTCCCGGAGCCGTTTGGCCCCAGGAATCCAAAAATTTCTCCATCCGCTACATGAAAATTCAGGCCATGTAATGCCTGTTTGTTTTTTCCACGGGAAATTTTTCCGTAAGAGAACGTCAGATCCTTTACTTCGATCATTCTTCATCCCCCCATTTCCCATGCTGTTTCTTTTCCTGTCCGCGCCTGCTCCACCATTTCATAAACTTTACTTTAAACGGAACAGAGATGATAAGCGCCGCCACAATCACAAGCCACCAGTACCATTCCAAACCCAGAAACATATCCGTTACCTCCTATTCCATCCCCGCATCCGCCCTCCTGCTCCCCGGAATACCGGAAGAATTTCCGTCCGCTTCTGCGTCCTGAAACTCTTCCGCAGCCCCGTCCGGGCAAATGCTGATTTTATATGTCGGGGTAAGAATAAGAAAGTGAGTTGAAGTTCATGTGAAATCTGTGTGAATCCTCTGTGAAATTTCCGGCTTAGCCGGATGGCAGGCACCATTCATGGCACAGCCTGCACACCCGCAGCCACAGGATGCTTTTCCTTTTCTCTTACCGCGCATCATGCCGGCAATGACAGCCGCCACCGCAATAATCAAAATTAAACTGATGATGATTGTCGCCATATTTTCCATAAGCCATGTAAACATTGAAATCCCCCCTTTCCTTACAATCTGTTTCTTAGGTAACCCTGTCACTCTGCAGCTCAATATCGTTCGTGGTTTTGTCTTCCATTCATACTATGGATTTACCATTTTCACATTTTTGGTCAGCTTCGTCGCCTCTTTATATGGCCTGAACAGCATATAAATCATACCGCCGAAAATGACAATAGCAGCAAGCAGGCCGATAGCATTCAGGTTTCCTGTGAATGCCGATCCAATCTGATAAACCATCAGCGCCACCGCATATGCTAATCCACACTGGTAGCCGATCGCAAACCACGTCCATTTTGCACTGTTCATTTCCCGCCTGATAGCGCCCATCGCCGCAAAGCAGGGTGCACACAGAAGGTTGAACACAAGGAAGGAATATCCCGCAACCATACTGAAGTTTGCGCCAATCTCAGGCCACCCGCCGGGATAGAGGATGCCCATTGTACCGACAATATTTTCCTTTGCCACAAGTCCTGTAATGGACGCCACTGCTGCCTGCCAGTTTCCCCATCCAAGCGGTATGAAGATCCATGCAATCGCACCGCCGGCCGATGCAAGAAGAGACTGATTCATTTCCTCCTCGCCAAGCATCCGGAATCCTTCCGTCGTAAAGCCAAAATATGTCGTAAACCAGATCACAATCGTGGAAAGCAGAATAATCGTGCCCGCTTTCCTGATAAAGGACCATCCGCGCTCCCACATGGAGCGCAGCACATTGCCCGCCGTAGGCATATGGTAAGCCGGAAGCTCCATAACAAAGGGTGCAGGGTCGCCGGAAAACATTTTCGTCTTTTTCAACATGATACCGGAAATAATAATTGCTGCCATACCAACGAAATAGGCGCTTGTTGCCACCCACGCGGAGCCGCCGAAAATCGCTCCGGCAACCATGGAGATAAACGGTACCTTTGCACCGCAGGGAATAAAAGTAGTCGTCATAATCGTCATACGGCGGTCGCGCTCGTTTTCAATCGTCCTCGACGCCATGATACCCGGAATACCGCATCCTGTACCGATGAGCATCGGGATAAAAGACTTACCGGACAGTCCGAACTTGCGGAAGATACGGTCAAGCACGAATGCGATACGCGCCATGTATCCGCACGCCTCAAGAAACGCGAGAAGCAGGAACAGAACAAGCATCTGGGGCACAAATCCGAGCACTGCTCCCACACCGGCTACGATACCATCGTTGATCAGTCCTGACAGCCAGTCTGCCGCTCCGACAGCCTCAAGTCCATTTCCTACGAGAACCGGGATTCCAGGTACCCACACACCGTACGCAGCCGGGTCAGGCTCATCACCATACTGTTCCATTACTGCAAGCGCAGCTTCGTAGTCTGTGATGGATGCTGTTTCCAGCGTTACTTCCAGCGTTTCGTCATCCGCCACTTCATAAAGGAAGTCATCTGTGGGAGTCTCTCCGTTTTCTTCCACATAAGCATCATAACCGTCCACGATCAGTGCCGCATCCCCGTATTCCCCGGCTGCCGCTCCATAAGCAGCGGAACCGATGCCAAACAGGTGGAAACCGTCTCCGAACAGGCCGTCATTTGCCCAATCCGTGGCGGAAGCGCCTACCGTCACCATGGATATATAATACACAAGGAACATAATTGCCGCAAAAATCGGAAGCCCCAGAAAACGGTTGGTGACGATCCTGTCAATCTTATCGGAACCGGTCAGCTTTCCCACGGACTTTTTCTTTAAACATCCTTTGATAATACTGCCGATATAAATATACCGTTCATTGGTAATGATCGATTCTGCATCGTCGTCCATCTCCTCCTCAACTGCCCTGATGTCCGTTTCAATGTGAGAAAGAACAGGTCCGCCCAGCTTCAACTGTTCCAAAACCTTGTCATCCCGCTCGAACAGCTTGATGGCATACCATCGCTGCTGCTCCTCCGGCAGCCCGTGTACCACCGCCTCTTCGATATGAGCAAGGGCATGTTCCACCGTCCCCGAAAAGGTGTGCAAGGGAACAGTCTTTCCGTTTTTCGCCGCTTCGATTGCAGTCTCCGCCGCCTCCATGATACCGTTTCCCTTCAGAGCGGAAATCTCTACCACTTTGCAGCCCAAAGCCCTCGACAGTTCCCCGGTGTTGATCTTGTCACCACTTTTCTCCACCACATCCATCATATTAATGGCAACAACAACAGGAATACCAAGTTCAGTAAGCTGCGTAGTCAAATATAAGTTTCTCTCCAGGTTCGTACCGTCAATAATATTCAGGATCGTATCGGGGCGCTCGCTGATCAGATAGTTTCTTGCCACCACTTCCTCCAGTGTGTAGGGAGAAAGGGAATAAATGCCAGGAAGATCAGTAATCGTCACACCATCGTGTTTCTTTAGCTTTCCTTCTTTCTTCTCTACCGTTACTCCCGGCCAGTTTCCGACAAATTGGTTGGATCCTGTCAAAGCATTAAATAATGTCGTCTTCCCACAGTTCGGGTTGCCTGCAAGGGCAATTCTCACATTCATAATTTCCTCCATTCCGAAGCGTCAAGCTGAGAAACCGTGAACCTAATCTTGAATTCGGTTCTGCGATTAAGAAAATTTGTGACGCTCCTCCACAAATTTTCCCGATTAAAAAAATTCTGAAACTTCTTAACGGGTGTAATCTGACCGCTTAGAAGTCTTTTACACGCTTTCTACTTCAATCATTTCCGCATCCGCTTTCCTGATGGAAAGTTCATACCCGCGGACGGTCACTTCAATCGGGTCTCCCAAAGGCGCCACCTTGCGAATCTGCACATCCACCCCCCTTGTCAGCCCCATGTCCATGATCCGACGCCTGACGGCTCCCTCACCGTGGAGTTTTACCACCCGGATGGTGTCGCCTACTTTTGATTCCTTCAGTGTTTTCATTTCTTTCCTCCTCCTCATTTCATAATCATCTTCATTCCGCCGCCTTTACGCGGCGGTGTGCCATCGAACAAATTTGTAACGCTCCGGCACAAATACAGGTGTGAAAAATCAGTACTGCTGACTTTGCGTAACAGTCTTTGCCGCTGAGCTTCAAAAATACTTCTCACACCATGATCTTCTGCGCCATTTCTTTGCTGACCGCGATACGGGAGTCTTTTACATTTACGATGACATTGCCCCCGATGGCATTTATCACCGTGACCGCCCCTCCTACAACAAAACCCAGGTTCTCCAAATGTGTCTTTACTTCCTGCTTTCCCCCGATTTTCCTGATAATATTTTGCTCTCCTACTTCTGCCAGTGTAAGCGGCATCATGTGTTCCTCCCTTTCTTTTCAATATGTATTAGTTTTCACTGACTCAGTGTGTTAAACAATAAAGTCATTATCACGCAAGGCTTTTGTTGCGGCGAACACTAATTAGTGTTTACTAACTATAAATTATAATATGATCTCATGTGGCTTTTGTCAATGTTATTTTTAAACTAACCAAAGTTTCGTCATACTAACCAATATGTTAAATTTTTCTCCCATGTTCTTTTGTACAAAATATCCTTTCCTGTAAGCCGCATATTCCTTCAAACTGATCATTCCTAATCAGGAATTCTTTTCCTGTGTCCAATGACGCAATATTTTTGAATATTTGGGGCAAATCAGAATTGCGGTGGCAAACCGGTGGCAAACCACCTGTTTTTACACCCTATAAAACCTTGAAAACCCTTATTTTATGCGGCTCAACAAACACACCGTCTCCACATTCGCCGTCCACGGAAACTGATCCACCGCCGTTGCACGCTCCACCACATATCCATTCTCAATAAACACTGCCAGATCCCTCACTAGGCTGGTGGGTTTGCAGGAAATATACACCATCTTTTCGATTCCATACCCGAGAATCTTTTTGAGCGCTTTGGGATGTACGCCATCTCGCGGCGGGTCCAGTATGATCAGATCCGGGCTCTCTTCAATCTCATCCAAAACCTTCAGAACATCTCCTGCAATGAACGTACAGTTATTCAGATGATTCAGCTCTGCATTTTCTCTTGCTGCCTGCACTGCCTCCTCCACAATCTCCACCCCGATCACCTTCTTTGCGCAGGGCGCCATAAGCTGTGCAATTGTGCCTGTTCCGCTGTAGAGGTCATACACCACCTTATCAGCCCTTCCTTTTTCGCCTGAAAGATCGCCGATATATTCCCTGACCGTCTGATAGAGAACCTCTGCTCCGGCAGTATTGGTCTGAAAGAAAGAAAACGCAGATACCTTAAATGTGAGTCCCAGAAGTTTTTCAAAAAAGAAATCCTTTCCATACAAAATGTCCGTGCGGTCATTTTTAATAACATCCGCTACTGAATCATTTATGATATGCAAAACGCCAGTTATTTTTCCTTTCAGTTTCAGAGAAAGAAGCTGCTCCTTCCACCCTTCAACTCTGTTCTCACCCTCGTCCTGCTGAGATGTGGTCACCAGCGCAGCCAGAATCTCCCCTGTGCCCGATGCCTTTCTGATCAGAAGATGACGCAGATAGCCCGTATGCCGCAGTCTGTGATAAAAGCTGCAGCCCTCAAAATAATCTCTGGTCGCGGCCAGAATCTTCCTATAATCCTCGTCCACGATCCGGCAGTCAGAGACTGTGACAATATCGTAAAAACTCCCTCTCTTATGCATGCCAAGGCACAGAGGGCCATCCTTGACCTCATCCCCAAAGGAAAATTCCATTTTATTGCGGTATTCCTCCGTTACAGGACTTTTTCTGATTCCTTCAAATAACCACTCCTGCGTCTGGCCGGATAATACTCCCTCCAAAAGCCTTCCGACCTGATCTTCCTTGATCTTCAACTGTTCTTCATACGGCAGTGACAGGTACAGGCAGCCTCCACACTGTCCGAAATGACTGCAAGGATTTCCCTTCTCCAGAACCGAGTTTTCTTCTGTCTGTTTCAGCCGTCCTTCTGCCCTTCCATTTCTCTTTTTTTGAACGATAAATGTGATCTTCTGCCCCGGAAGCACATTTTTCACCACACACTGTCCTTCCTCTGTCCGAACGATTCCTTTATTGGGGAAATCCACTCTCTCCACAATTCCTGTCAGTTCCTGTCCTTTTTTCATCTGTTCACTCCTGATTCCTGCATAATTACCTGCGAGACAGCTTATTAGTCGAATGGGGAGCGATTTTTCCTTATATTTTCTGCCCCTATTTTCTCTGTGCGCCCCTGTACAATCGAGCAGGGAAGGTTTTCTCCCTTCTCGCACGCGGCCCACACGACGCTTTAGCGGCAAACTTCCTCTGCATGGGCCTGCACAATCGAGTAGGGAAGAGCTATCTTCCCCTACTCGCGCGCGGGGCGCACGTTGCGTAAGCAACAATTTCATCTGTGCGCCCCTGCGCATAAATATGGGATGTACATTTCTTTTTGTACATCCCACAATACATCATTTTTAAGTTCTCACATTCTTAATTACCTGCTTATTCTGACTTGGCCTCTCCCGCAGGCTCATTGGATTTCTGAGGCTTCTCCTCCACGTCGTCTTCTTCGTCCTCAAAAAAATCGTCCTCAAAGTCATCGTCGAAATCATCATCAAAGTCTTCCAGATAATCCGGTGTAAGATAACGATAGACTGCATAGGCAATTGCGGCTACTGCTGCAACTGCACCAATGATCGCCAGTACCCATACGATTGTATTAACCTTCTTCTCTTCTTCCTTATGATTCCAGTAATCCTTCAATTCCTTGATATCATGCGTCCTGACGAAATCCATCAGTTCCTCTACTTTGTTCCATGTATTCATTGTTTATGCCTCCCTTTCCTGCAATACCTGCTCTGATTTTCATTTAAAAATGACTTTTTGAATTATTATTTCCTTTATGATTAATAATATAACATTTAACGTAAAAATTTACTACTCAAATTTGAAAAAGTTTACAAAATTTTTAAACTTTTACCAGCCGGGCAAATGCTGCATACATAATTTTTTGTCCGCACTCGTCAAAATCCACTGTTACTTTGTAATCCCTTGGACCCGGTTCCAAGCCGGTAACAGTTCCCTCACCATATTTCACATGCCTTACCCTCTCGCCAACGTCATAATCCGGCTTTCCGCCGCTGATTCCTCCTATCCCCTTACTGATTCCGGCGGCGCTCAGGGCAGCCGCCTTATCGCCTGCAATAAACGGCTTATTTTCTTCCGCAGTTCTTCTGGGCCGCAGTACGGCAACCGGCCTGCTTCTCACATTTCTTTCTGACGCACCATATTGAGAATTTTCCGATTGAAACGTATCTGTACCAAAATCCGTTCTGCTGCTCCCTGTCCCTGCATTGGGTATGTCTTTCTCTTCCGCTCTCCTGCTTCCGGGCCTGCGGTCCATAAGCTCCTCGGGAATTTCCATTACAAAACGGCTGACTGCATTCATCTGAGTCTCTCCCCGGATCATCCGCATCCTTGCATAGCAGAGGGTGAGGTCCTCCTTTGCTCTGGTGATACCTACATAGGCCAGCCGACGCTCCTCCTCGATCTCTTCCGGGTCATCCGAAGCAATCGTCATATAACTGGGAAACACGCCATCCTCCATTCCGGCCATATATACATGCGGAAATTCCAGCCCCTTTGCGCTGTGCAGCGTCATAAGCAATACCCTGTTGCCGTCATTTTCCACATTATCAATGTCTGCTACCAGAGCCACCTCTTCCAGGAACTCCCTTAAAGTCGGCTTATTATGTACCTCCTCAAAAGCAGCGATCTTACTGATCAGCTCGTCAATATTTTCAATACGCCCTTCTGCGTCCTCATCATTGGATGCCTCCAGTTCCCGCACATAGCCGGTAGTCTCTATCACATCCCTGATCAGATCTGACAGGCTGTAAAATTCAAGTTTCCCCCTGAATGCTCTGATCATATTTGTAAAAGTCCTCAGCTTTGCAACGCTCTTTTTGAGTCCTTCAATCTCGTCCGCCTGGCAGAGCGCATCATAGAAGCTGATATCCCGCATATCCGCATAATCCTGTATCCTGACCACAGAAGATGTACCGATTCCTCTTCTGGGCACATTGATAATACGCTTCACCGCCAGGTCATCCTGTCCGTTATCGATGGTTTTCAGATAGGCAAGCAGATCCTTGATCTCTCTTCTGGCATAAAAATTCGTGCCGCCTACCACATCGTAGGGAATGCCTTCCACAATAAACCGCTCTTCCAGAAGTCTGGCCTGGGCATTGGTGCGGAAAAGAACCGCACAGTCCCGGTAATCAGCCCGATTCTGCCTCTTTTTTCTTACAATATCATCCGCAATGAACTCCGCTTCCTCAAAAGCATTCAAAAACTGCATAAAGTGAATTCTGCTGCCTGCGCCCTTATCCGTCCAGAGAGACTTTGGCTTTCTTTTGACATTATTGCGGATCACAGCATTTGCCGCATCCAGCACATTCTGAGTCGAACGATAATTCTGCTCCAGCCGAATCACCTCCGCTTCAGGGTAAACTTCTTCAAACTCCAGAATATTTCTGATATTCGCTCCACGGAATTTGTAGATAGACTGATCATCATCCCCCACTACACAGAGATTATGATGGGTATCAGCAAGAAGTCTGACCAGCTCAAACTGAGCCGTGTTGGTATCCTGATATTCATCCACCATAATATATCGGAAGCGTTTCTGATACCCCCCAAGCACTTCCTGATCTGCTTTAAAAAGCTCCACTGTTTTCATAATCAGATCGTCAAAATCCATTGCATTGTTTTTTTTGAGCACTGCCTGATATTCCCTGTAGGCAGCGGCAATTTTCTGCATCCGGAAATCGCCAAAGGCATTCCTCTCAAATTCCTCCGGAGTGATCAGTTCATCTTTGGCTGAGGATATGACCGAAAGGATACTCCTTTCCTTCATCTGCTTTGTATCGATCATCAGATGCTTACAGATTTCTTTCATCACAGATTTCTGATCATCTGTATCGTACACCGTAAAATTATTTTCATATCCCAGCCGGTCCGCATAACGATGCAGTATTCTCAGACAGGTAGAGTGAAAAGTAGTAACCCAGATACTCTCTGATCCGATTCCTACCAGATTTTCCACTCTCTCTTTCATCTCTCCGGCCGCCTTGTTTGTAAAGGTAATCGCCATAATATTCCACGGATTCACCCCCAGCTCATCCACCAGATAAGCAATCCTGTGCGTGAGTACGCGGGTCTTGCCGGACCCTGCTCCCGCCAGCAAAAGCACAGGTCCTTCCGTAGTGAACACTCCCTTTTTCTGCTGTTTATTCAGTGTGTCATAAATGCTCATTTAGTAACTCCCGCTATTTTTATTATGAAGGTCTTTTAGATCCGCATTCAGAGCAGAACTTCCCGTTATTTATTGTGCCGCAGGCACAAGTCCAGGTCTGCGGCCTGGGTGCTCCGCATTCGGAACAGAACTTTCCTCTGTTACCATTCTGCCCGCAGCCGGTACATTTCCATCCGGAATTTTCATTTTCAGATACAGCTGCTGCGGTTCCTGTATTCTCTGCCCCTTGACCGGGGGCTGTCTGATATTGTCCCTGCCCTGTCTGCGGCTGGACATATGGCGCCTGCTGTCCCATCTGAAAGAGCTGCTGGGCATTCATGCCACCCGTCTGGGCTGCCATATTCATCCCTGCAAAAGCCATCATGGGTCCGGCGGACTTATTGGATGCCGCCGCTTTCATCGCCTCCGCCTGAGCTCCCACCAGCGTTGCTGCCGCCATATTGGGATTGCGCAGTACCGCGCTTCTTTGCAGCTCTTTGATCATATCCTCATCTTCCTGAGAAGCTTTCACCGTATTGACGCCAAAGGATACAATCTCCAGTCCCCGAAGCTGCGCCCACTTTTCGGACAAAACCTGATTCAGGGCATCCGCCAGCTCCATAGTATGAGCCGGAATCGCACTGTAGCGGATACCCATAGCCGAAATCTTTGCAAACGCCGGCTGAAGCGCTGTCATGAGCTCTGTTCTCAGCTGGCCTTCTATTCTGCTCTTATCATAATCCTCCGTCACATTGCCACATACGTTAGCATAAAATAACAGGGGATTTGAAATCTTGTAGGAATATTCTCCATTACATCTGATTGAGATATCAATATCCAGACCAATATTCTGATCTACCACACGGAATGGAACCGGATTGGCTGTCCCATATTTATTTCCCATGATCTCTTTGGTATTAAAATAGTAGATTCTCTGATCCTTTGCGGTATCTCCTGCAAAGGCCATCCGTCTGCCTGCCGTCTCAAATGCCTTCAGAATATTCTCTCCCAGCTCTCCGTAGAACAGACTTGGTTCGGTGGAGATATCATATGTAAACTCTCCCGCTTCTGCGCTGAATTCCATCACTTTTCCCTGATCCACGATCAGCACACACTGCCCTTCATTTACTGCAATCACGGAGCCGTTGGATATGATATTATCCTCTCCTTTATTGTTTCCGCCGCTCCTTTTTCCGCTGCGCTTTTTCCCCTTTGCCACCAGAATATTGTTTGCAAGGGAATCACAATAAAAATACTCTCTCCACTGATCGGCCATAACGCCTCCGGCAGCACTGGTAATTGCTTTGATCAAGCCCATAATTTCCTGTCCTCCATTTCCATTTTACAACTCATTCCTGTCGCTGTTACTGATCAATATGCTCCCAGAATCTCCAGCACTGCTCTCTGCAGTTTTTCATCCACGTCCATCGCCTGGAGTTCACTGATCATTGCCGCCGGGTCTGCTTTACCCGACTCTGCTATTTCGTAGATCCTGTCTTTTACAGAAAATGCAATCTCTGCCCTGTTCAGGAACTCATAGAGCATCTTTTCCACCGGATTGGGGGCCACATCACACTCTGCGGGGAGAATGATCTCCACTTCCTCCCGGGGATCGATCTGCTCTAAAAAGACGACAAATGAAGATTCTCTGCATGTGAACACTGCCTTCTGCTCTGTATGATTCACAAACACGTCGGCACCTGTTGCCGTTATCTTATGAAATTCTATCCTCCAGTTCCTTTTTGAAGGAATGAGGGAAACATCTCCCACCGCCGGCAGAATCGTAAAGCGCCTTCCCGCCCAGTCAAGTTTCATCTCTGTTCTGACGCAGCTTCCCTCCTGATAGGCTTCAGAGACATTGTCGTCCTCGTACAGGGTGAAGCTGTTATCCGCACCTGGATAGACCCGTACCACAAGTTCTTCCGGGTTCTCCATGACCGTCTTTGTGTCAAAAGCATCTGTCATGGGAATAATAGCTCCCCCGCCGGCGAACACCGGCATTCTCTCGATTTCCCGGTACAGGCACAGATTTCTTCCGCCGCGGTATACCGTGTCCGTAAAGAAGTCAAACCACAATCCCTCCGGCAGCCAGGCTTTTACCTCCGCCGCATTCAATCCCTCCACACAGGGAGAGGTGATGGGAGCCACCATAAGGCTGCTTCCAAAGAAATACTGATTTTTGCGCAGATAAGCTTCTTCCTTTTCCGGATACCGGTAATAAAGAGGCTGGCAGACAGGCTCTCCTTCCTCCCATGCCCGATGATTCATGGTGTACAGATAAGGAATCATCTGATGGCGAAGACGCAGGAATTCCTTCATCATCTCACAAATATCTTTCCGGAAACGCCAGGGCTCTTTGCCGTTAAAGGCACTGCTGGTGCTGTGCAGACGGTTGACAGGCGAAAATACGCCCAGCTGATACCATCTCCCTTCCAGCTCGTCATCCTTTTTTCCCTGCATATGGCCTCCGATATCATGACTCCACCAGCCATATCCTATATTGGATGCCGTACTTGTAAAATACGGCTGAAAATCCAGAGAATCCCAGGTAATTACCGTATCCCCCGAGAATCCCACAGGATAACGATGGGAGCCCGGTCCTGCATAACGTGAAAATGTCATGGGGCGCCTGCCATCTCTTCCACTGTCCAGATAGTGATAATGATTCAGCATCCACAGGGGATCCAGGCCTTCCAGCTTCGTATTAGTTCCCTGCTGCCAGTCCAGCCACCAGAAATCCACTCCCTGTTCTTCCAGAGGATGATGTACCTTTTCCAGATACACTTCCAGGAATTTGGGATCCGCAATGTCAAAATTCACCGGCTCTTCCTTTGATGCATCGCGTCCCATGGCCTTTGCCACCTCAGGATAGCATTCCTCATATCCCCGGATCCCATCTGCAGGATGCACATTCAACGTGGTTTTCATTCCTCTTTCATGCAGTCCCTTCAGAAAACGTTCCGGATCCGGAAAAAATTCCCGGTTCCAGGTATATCCCGTCCACCCGGTTCCGTATTTGGGATCGATATTCACCAGATGCCAGTCCATATCGATCACTGCCACTGCAAAGGGAATCTTCTCCTGTTCAAATCTGTCCATTAATTCCCCATATGACTTCTCTGTATATTTGAAGTATCTGCTCCACCAGTTTCCAAGGGCAAAGCGCGGCAGCATAGGCGTTTTGCCGCAGAGGTAATAGAAATCCTTCAAAGCTTCCAGATAACGGTGCCCATACGCAAACAGATAGATGTCCTTAATCCCCTTTTGCCTGGGTTCCACCCATCCATCTTCTCTGATCAGGAGGGTACGGGAATCATCCAGCGCCACACAGCCGCTCTTATAAGACATAAGCCCCTCTTCCAGCTCACATGCTCCGTTCACTTCATCCAGCGTCCTTGCCGTCCCCTTCAGAGAATTTCCCTTTTCCCCATAGTGCCAGGCAAGACGGCTTCCTCCCGTATTCCCTTCTTCCTCCATTCCCAGGCAGGACAGGAAAAGACCGTGTGCTGTAAACTCCTTTCCATCATAAAACATCCGGAAATACTCCGTGCTGATCTCCAGTCCATCTTCTGTCTCCCGACAGGTATAATCCACCTTTGGGAAATCTCTGTTTAAAACTGTCTGTGTTGCCTCATCCGTAAATCGCCCCTCCGGACTATATTCCATCCGCACAAGACGCTCTGTCAGCAACGTGATCCGGTAGCACTTCCCCCGGATCATATTATCCCTGATCGCCCCGGGATGCGCCTGCAGCTTTAAATGTGATCTCACTTTTTCTTACCTCCGTCCACTCTTCCTTAACAAAGAAGTTTTCCACTATTTTACTCCTTAAGCTGTCCCATAACAAGACCTCATTCCAATATCCTGAAAAGAATCGTTACAAATAATGTTACTATTCACGGCCAATATCAGTTAGTTGACGGTAACGGATGCGGGGAGGACAAAAAAATTCTCCGTCGCCGCGCTTTCGCTCCATAAAAAGCGTAACGGGTACCAGGTTCGTGAAATACCTCACCAAGTACCGATGCTTTTTAAGGGGCTCCTTGAGAATTTTTCTGTCCTCCTGGCTTAAATGTTAGCTTACTGACATTGGCCGTGAAAAGTAACCAAATAATATCCGTCCGGAAAGTTTTCCCGGGATATTTCCGGTAATCCCAGGCTATAAACAAAGGTTTATGATAACTTAAGATTTTCTTTCTAATTCGGCAACACTTTAGACACAAATTTATTGTAACCTGTATTTAAACAATAAGAGTTACTCTTACGTTCATAAAAGAAGCCGCCGGTGCTGAAATGCGGTGCTGACCGGCTTCGACAAAATACTACAGGCGCCGCCTGTTTACATATGAGCCGATACCGGATCCGGTACCGGCTGTTTTTATGCGCAGGCCCTCATAAGGAAGTTTGCTGCCAAAGCAGCATTCGGGCCGCGCGCGAACAGGGGCAAAGTTCTTCCCCTGCTCGATTGCGCAACCCCATGTAGAGGAAATATGCCGTCAAAGCGGCGCATGGAGCGCGCGAGCTTTGGATAACATTTAATATTTTATTCCTGTCAAAACACCCTTTTGTCATCCGCACATATAATAAACAAAAACAGCCGCACTTTTCTGTGACTGTTTATTTCATTCCATTAAACAACGGAGGTTATTATGAAAAAAAATTTAACTGTCAAAAGATCTTTCCTCCTGCCCGGTGCTTTCAGAAAAACCGCAGGAATCATGCTTGCCATAGTACTTTTTGCCTGTACTCTGGCCGGCTGCGGAAAGGACGCTGCATCTGACACAGGAAAAAGCGCAGGAAGCTCTCTCAAAAAGGTAACCTTGAATGAAGTGGCCCATTCCATATTTTATGCGCCCATGTATGTAGCGATCGAAGAGGGTTATTTTAAAGAGGAAGGGATTGACCTGAACCTTGTCACCGGTTTCGGCGCGGATAAAACCATGACAGCTGTCCTGACCGATGAGGCGGATATCGGATTTATGGGCAGTGAATCGACGATTTACACCTATGCCGGCGGTACACAGGATTATGTGGTCAACTTTGCACAGCTGACACAACGCGCCGGCAACTTCCTTGTCTCAAGAGAGCCTGTCGATAACTTTTCCTGGGATATGCTGAAGGGATCCACTGTTCTTGGCGGCCGTGCCGGCGGGATGCCCGAAATGGTATTTGAATTTATTCTGAAAAAGAACGGCATCGATCCCAAAGCAGACCTGGATATTGACCAGAGTATTGATTTCGGTTCCACTGCCGCAGCATTCTCAGGTGGGCAGGCTGATTTTACAGTCGAGTTCGAGCCACACGCGACCTCCCTGGAGACCAAAGGCGACGGCTATGTAATAGCCTCTCTGGGAAAAGATTCCGGTTATGTCCCCTACACTGCCTTCAGTGCAAAACAAAGCTATATAGAGGCGAATCCCGAAGTCATCCAGTCCTTTACCAATGCCCTTCAAAAGGGTATGGATTATGTAGCGGATCATACTCCCGAGGAAATCGCCAAGGTCATTCAGCCTCAGTTTGAAGAGACCGACCATGATACCCTGGTGACCATCATCACCCGTTACCATGAACAGGACACCTGGAAGAAGGATCTGATCTTTGAAGAGGATTCCTTTACCCTGCTTCAGAATATCCTGGAGGAGGCCGGTGAACTGCCTGAACGGGTCCCCTATGAAAAGCTGGTGGATACCTCCTTTGCCGAAAAGGCAGCAAAATAATATCCAGCTAAAACCACAGCCCGGAACATTTTTTCTGTTTCCGGGCTGTCATTCTGTATTTATATTTCTGATTTTCTATCCCTCTTTTTTCTCATGATCATAAATGATCAGTGCCATGACCTGCAATTCTTCTTCCTCCAGATTCATCAGGCTATGTCCCTTCCCGGAAGAAGTAAAATAGTGCTCGCCTTCTCTGAGGGTCAGTGTTCTCTCGTGATTGTCATCAATGGTTGCCGTTCCCTTCAGAACATAATAGTCTTCGCCGTCGCCGTTGTGCACATGATATCCCACAGAGCATCCTTTCTGCAGAGTCACCTTTGCATAAACACGGTTCATCCCATGCATTTCCTGTGCTTCCAGTATATGATCAAAGTGTACCGTCCCCTGACCACCCAGAAACTCTTTCTGATCCACACTTTTCATGATTCCTCCATTCCAGTTCCGCAGACCTCCTTTGGTACACCTTTGTCCGGCGGGGTTTCCGGTCATATTCTATGCCCGCAAAACCCGCCGTGCACGCTTCGGAGGTCTGCTGTTTTTTTTTTGCGCTGCTTTGTTGCACAAAGCCATGAATGGCTTAACTGATGAGATAAATTATATATTGGTTTGGTCAAAAAAGCAATCCGTATAAACTTTTCCCCTGTATTCACTCTCGTCCCATTGAAGCTGTATCTTCCCCTGTTCGTCCTTTTTCCATTCCACTTTGATATTTCCCCGGGGTGTTGCCACTGTTCCCCTTGCCCAGTTAAGAAATGCAGGATGAGGTCGAATCATCGCTTCCTCATATCCCGGTTTTATGGGGCGTACCCCTAAAATCACAGAAGGAAATTCATACAAAGCCGTTGCGCCCCATGCATGACAGTCGCTTCTGCCCTCCCCGGTACTTTCCATGCAGGTCGTCATATGATTGCGCAGCATTTCCCGCCACGGTTCCCACGTTTCACAGGCCGCTTCGTCATACAGCCCTGCCAGTTCCAGCGCCCGGAAATAATAAAAGGACATTGCTACAGAACACTCTGTCAGCGGGAAAAATTTTTCACCCACGCTCTTCCTTTTCCCATGCAATACCTTTTTCATCAGCGCAGCCGCCTTCTCTTTCTCCGCCAGGCCGGTCAGTACGGCAAAAACCTGACTATGCTGACTGTAATCCTCTGTGTATCCCGGTCCATCCTGAAACAGTCCCTTTTCCTCATCGTAGCACTTTTCTATAATTGCCTTTTTCAGTCTGCAGATTTTTTTCTCATATTCTGTCTGTTTTTCGTCCTTTTCCAGAAACCCTGCCATCTCCGCAGTCTTCTGCATTGCCATCAGGTACAGCATACTTTCCATGGTCAGAGGCCCCCGGCGAATGGCATTGGGCACACCCCATTTCCATTGCTGTGTCCAGTCAATAAAGGACCAGAACGGGTGCTCGCCGTTATATCCGCCTATGCGCCCTACCAGTCCATCCTCTCCTGTCCGCTCCTCAAAAAACTGCAAAATTCTCTCCACCGTCAGAAAATAGCTTTCCACCAGTTTCCGGTCGCCAAAATACATCATATGATCATGAATCATAAAGATATAATACAGGGCAAAGCCCGGTATCAGATTCGGATGCATGGAAGGATAGCAGCAGTTGATCATCCCGTCCGGCCTTAAGGAGCGATGAAAATCCTCTATACATTTCCGCGCCAGCCTGTCGTCCGCACTGACACAGTAGGTGAAAAGAATCTGCGCCCGTGTATCCATAGCGTACTGCAGCTGTTCATAATAAGGGCAATCCTCATAGGTCTCATGCATACAGCACTGGAGGGTTCGAAGGCTCAGCTGCCAGATGGCATCCATCTCCCGCTCTGAAGCCTCCACCTGAGATCGGGATTCCAGTGGATAACCGGTCTCACGGTATGCTATCTTCCGGATCAGCAGCGGCTCCTTCCCTGTCCGGACAGTCAGCTTCAAAAAACGAAAGGTTCTGAATGTAAACGTAACATATCTCTCCGGATCCTCTTTTGTCCCGCTGCCCCCTGCCACATAGGTATCCGTATAGCCGGACAGCCTGCCCCTTTTCCAGTCCTGTCTGTCTCTTTTTACCCATTTTCCCTCTTCATTCTGCACACAGTAGGACTCCGCCCAGAGCATTTCGATCTCACTGTTTTCTCCCCCTGTAATCTCCAGCAGAGGATACGCCGTAGTTTCCTGCCCTGCATCCAGCTCTATGACATGAACTGTGCCTGGCGCAAGAAGGATCCCTCTTTTTCCCTCGATCAGTTCCTGCCAGTCTTCCTTCGATGTCTCCGACTGCCGGATACAGGAAATCCTCTGCCACCTTTTTTCTGTCTCGGGGAGTAATGGGATTGGTCTCATCATAAGATTTCGGGGACTCCTGCCCAAAGGCACCTCCCCGCTTCTATATGCCCTGGCGCTCCGCCACCCTGTCCTTTCCTCTGTCTCCTGTCCGGCAGTCTTCTGTCGTTTCTCCTCTCTTTTCTTACAACTCCTCCCTCCCGGCCTGTCCCATCCGTTCTCCAGCAGATGTCCGTCCACCATCTCCTTGTTCCAGAGATATCTGCTGTGTTCATCTTCAGGCAGAATCCGGATCCCTTCACATACTTTGACCTGCCACTGTTCATCGGCAGAAATTCCAAGTTTGCCTTCTACCTCATGAAAATACAGATGAGGTACCTCTGTCCGAAACATGGAAAAGCATCCGAGTCCGCTCTCCTGAGGATACCGCAGTACCTTAACTGCTATCACATTTTCGCCTTCTACTAAAAAGGGAGCCAGATCCACCTGCTCATAGTACCATACAAAGGAATCCCCTTTACAGGGGCCGCAGCATACATCACTGCCGTTTACCATAATGCGGTAGCGTGTATCCGCGCTTATCTGTACCAGTACCTGATCCGGTACCTGCATAAGATGCAGTTCTCTTCTGAAAAATACCATTAAGGGCTGTGTTTTTTCCCTGCTGTCTCCCTGCGGCAGCCAGATATACTCCGTTTTCTTTTCCCATGGATTATCCTTATGCTCCATAATATCACCTCTTTTCTGTTATTTTACAAAGGTAAATGCTGTGTTTCACGCAGCGCGAAATCAGCGCTTTTATATTTTCATAAATTCATCCAGCGCTCTCCAGTCCTCTTCCTCCACGCCGTGTTCGCCCTCCCGAAGATAATAGGCAGCGCCATCTCCGGCGAGCAAAGTGCCTGCAGGAGGCCAGATCCAGGTGTCGATACCTTTCTTCTCTCCCGCCTTATATGCCTCCTGGGCATACATCAGTCCCAGAAACTCCGCGTAAGGATCTGACCAGATATCTTTTGTGCTGCTGGTCACAAGGAGCTTTCGGGGCGCAATCAACGCAAGCAGAAAATGCTGGTCAAAGGGAATCTCCTGATCTGCGCCTTTATACTGTTCCATTCCTCTGCACAGCCAGTGCGGAAAATTCTCCATCATTTGGGTCAGGCGTTCATCTCTCTTTCCTCTGTTAATGGCTGCTCCTCCACATCCGGAGTTAAAGCTGACCGTCATGTAAATCTTTTCCTCACAGGCCCCGCACCAGAGAGCTGCCTTCCCCAGACGGGACAGCCCTGCCGCTACGATCCTCCCGGAATCAATATCCTCTCTCTTTTTCAGAAGCGAGATCACAATCCGCATTCCCAGCGCCCATCCCGCCAGCGTCCCCATGGAATTTTCTGTTCTTTTCTTTCCGCACAGAGCCTCCACAAGTCCCTGGGGGAACAGTGCCGGATCATCCTTTACAATTTCCCCGGCTTCACATAAGGCCACTGCATACCCGTTCTCCAGCAAAAATGCCGGAGGCATATTTCTTTCGCCGGGCTTTTTCCATTTTCCTTCGGCCTTCATTCCCTGTCCGAGGTACACAATCACCGGGAATTTTTTCCCCGGCTTCTCCGGTATCCAAAGTGCTGCCGTATACTGGTGGCTGCCGTATTCTCCCTGCACATTTATGTGATATTCCTCACAGTCCCCTGCCTGTTTTAAATCTGCAGATACTGAATATCCCGTTTCCGGTTCTCTGCCGTACATCTGATCCGCCAGAAGCTCCCTGATCTCTTTTCTGCGTTCCTTCCAGCTTCCGCTTAACGCGCCTAAAGGCGGTACTTTTCTGAAATCCTTCATTTTTTTCCTCTCTTATCCCTTTACTGATCCGATGGTGATCCCTTTTGTAAAATATTTCTGGAAAAACGGATACAAGACCATTACGGGAATTACTCCCATAACGGACAGCGCCATCCTGATAGCCGTACTGGGCATGGTCATCCCCTGCAGATTGGCCATCATCGCTTCGTTTCTTCCACTGTTCAGATATTGAATATCCTGCATCATTTTATTCAGATAATTCTGCAGACTGTACAAATCCATACGGTTTGACAAATAATATAAACCATTCTGCCAGTCATTCCAATACCCAAGCGCCACAAATAATCCGATGGTAGCCATGATAGGCGTTGAAATGGGGATCACAATTCTGCAGAAAATATGAAATTCCCCGGCCCCATCCACCCTTGCCGCCTCAAGAAGCTCCCCCGGAATATTCGCTGCAAAATAATTCTTCATAAGAATCAGGTTAAAGGCGCTCATCAAAAGTCCCGGGATAATCAGTGCAAAGATGGTATTTTTAATATGAAAAATCCTTGTCCACATCATATAGGACGGGGTTAACCCTCCATTGAAAAGCATGGTAAAAAACACAAAGAAAAGAAAAGCATTTCTGCCCGGAAGATCCTTTCTTGAGAGCGGATATGCCATCGTGGACGTAATGCCCAGGCTTATGACTGTCCCCACCACAGTTACCAGGATACTGATTCCGTATGCCCTCACCATCTTGATTCCGGAAGCAAACAAATATTCATAGGCAGCAAAGCTGATTTTCTCCGGAAAAAAGCTGTAGCCATTCCGAATCAGCGTGCCTTCATCCGTTATAGAAGAAGAAATAAGCAGGATAAACGGGGCAAGCGCCGCTGCCGCCAGCAAAAACAATACCAGATTAATGAAGAACTGCTGAACCTTTCTTCCTGTTGACATAACCTCGCGGCTGCTGTCGGATTCTCTCTTTAAACCTGTCATATGATCACTCCCCCTTAGTATAGCGCACTGTCTTCATCAACCCTGCGGACAATTCCATTCACAATCACAATGACAATGAATCCCACCACGGACTGAAACACTCCGGCCGCGCTGGACATAGCCGTATTGTTCAGCTGCATCAGCGCTCTGAATACATAAGTATCAATGGTATTGGTCGTACTGTAAAGCGCTCCTGAATTCAGCGGAAGCTGGTAGAACAGACCGAAATCCGACCGGAAAATATTCCCCACTGACATCAGCACCATAATTATGATGGTGGTTTTCAGAAGCGGGAGCGTGATCAGACGGATCTGCTGCCCTCTTTTGGCCCCATCGATAGACGCCGCCTCGTAAAGCTCTCTGTCAATTCCCAGAATCGCAGAAAAATAGACGACACTTCCGTATCCCAGCCCCTTCCATAAGTGCGTGATCGTCAGGATAAACGGCCAGTATCGGGGTTCAGAATACCAACTGACAGGCTCTAATCCAAGCAACGGCAGAACCGAATTATTCAGAAATCCGTTTTCCACATTCAGAAAGGCATATCCGATATATGCCACGATTACCATGGAGATCAGCTGGGGCAAAAGGAGAATTGTCTGATACAGCTTTTTCCATACGGAGCTGATCACCTCATTCAACAGTATGGCTACCGTCACCCCCGCTATCGTCCCCAAAACGATAAAGACAAGATTATATAATATGGTATTTCTTGTAATAACAAAGGCATCCTTCGTTGCAAACAGGAAACGGAAATTATCAAATCCTGTCCACTGAGATGCAAAAATTCCTTTGGAATAATCGATCTTTTTAAAGGCAATAAATATTCCAAACATGGGGAAATAATTATTAATAATCAGATAAAGGGTACCCGGAATCATCATTATGTAAAGAGGCCGCATGCGTTTCCATTTAAGCCGCCTCCCTTTATGGGATGTTTTTGGCATAGCTCCTGCTCCTTTCCGGTCTTTTGACATAACAGGATGCCATCTTCTTTCGTAAAACGGCACCCCGTCATGTTATCATGCTTACTGGATGTGATTGTCCGCCGCCCATTGATCAAGCTGTCTTTGCTTTTCTTCAATTATAGTATTGATCCCGGCGTCCTCAAGCTTCTTAAGGAATTCAGGCAGATTTTTGTCTACGTCAATGGAGCCTGACCGCAATCCGTTTTTGTATTCATCGATCACCGCCGTACAGGCCGCCGTTTCCGTCTGAACACTGCTGTTGTCAAAGACAAACCCCAGAACTTTGGCCACATCCGCCGTCTCATTGTTTTCCTTCAGGGTCTTGTTGTAATCCGCCACGGTTCCCTCCATCTCAAGCGCAATCAGCTGATTGGGAACAGCCCAGAAGTTAGAGTGGTGATAGGACGAGGTATTGGCGTCAATGCCTTCCGGATACGCCGCCTTGCCTTCCTCCGTCAGTACATAATGAACATCCTCCACGCCAAATGTAAGGAGCGTCTCTATTTCCGAATTGGTATACAGTTCATTCAGCACCTTCATGGATGCCACGGGATCCGCAGCCGTTACCGGAATGGAATAGGTCATGCCGCTGACATTTCCAACCAGAGGAAGGGAGAGCTTTACGCAGGTAAAATCATAGCTGGTATTGTTTTTCAGCTGCGCATCCCACCCGATCTCACTGTTGCTTAATACAGAGAATCCTTTTCCGCCGGAGAGGATCGAATTGGAGGATTCTGTTGTGGTAGCCACATCCTTCATAATAAATCCCTTTTGATACCAGTCGCGGAGCAGATAGCAGCATTCCTCAAACTGTTTGGATGCATAATAGTTCACTACATCCATACTGTCGCCTCCCATGACCACCCCAAGGTCATCCCCCAGATTGGTCCGCGGAATTATCTCATCCAGGCGTACATTTCCCACCTGATCCGCCACCAGAGGAATCAGATCCGGCTCGTTATCCGCCACCTTCTGCAGAATCTCTTCCATGAGCCTTAAATTTGCACTCTGGGATTCCCAGTCGGGCTGCTGGCTGAAGCCATCCAGCGAAAGATCATATTTTTTCAGCAGGTCTGTTCTTGCCCCGAACTGCATAACCGCTCCTCTTCCATTTACATTGGGCAATCCGTAAACCTTCCCATTTACCATGACGCCCTGCATGTACTTTTCCCCTACTTCCGCTTTGGCCTCCTGTCCGTATTCCTCCAAAAGCTCCGTCATATCCAGGATCTGATTCTGGGCAATTGCCGTATTGTAGGAACCCGCCGTCTTCGCCACATCAATCCTCGTCCCGCTGGAAAGATCCAGATTCATCTGATTGTCATAGTTTGATCCATCGATGGCCTCCAGTCTGATTTTACAGTTGATCTTTGGAATCAGAATCTCATTCATGGCGTCCTCTACCAGTTGCAGATCCGTCAGAACCGGTCCATAGTTTGCAAACCGGAATATCACCTCCGCGGGCTCGCTTTCCTCTCCGTCATCTCCTCTCGCCTCTGATGCCTCTCCGCCTTTCTGCTCCTGTGCTGACTGCATCCCGGCATCCATCTGCTCTCCGCTTCCGGTGCTTCCTGAACATCCGGTCATCACTGCCGCCATTGCAAGCGCTGCAAAAAGCGCCATCCATTTCTTCCAGACTTTACTCATAACCTTCCTCCTTATCATGTATTTGGCCGTTTTTCTGCTTTTGCATAACCGGCCTCTCCTGAAACATCTTTATCATATAACAGAAAAAAAGAATAATCTTGCAGAATTCAGTCTCCTTTTTTAGTGATACCGATATTCTGCATGATTATTCCCTTATCCTGTTTCCCCTGAATTTTTATCCGGACTTTCTCTAAAACGACATTCTGTTAAAATTCAGACCTGGATCTTTTTTTTATTCTGTATTCCTTGGGCGTACAGCCGGTTTCCTTCTTAAACACATTGGAAAAGTAGGAAAAGTTCTGGATTCCCACCTGCATTGCCACCTCACTCACAGAAAGGCTCTCATTGCAAAGGAGCTCCTCCGCCTTTTTCAGTTTCTCCTTTATGACATAATCCGATATGGTACAGCCTCTCTCCTTTTTCAAAATTCTGTTCAGATAATCGGGATTCAGATGTACACTTGAGGCGACATCTCCCCGCGTAATCGGCTGATCAAGATGTGACCGCACAAATTGCTCTGCCTGTCTGACGATTTCTTCCATATTTGTAAGGTTCTCATACTCTGCGGTTCCCTGCGCATCCTTTTCGTGCTCCTTCAAAAGCAGTTCTTTATACTTTTCCCACAGCTCTTCACAATAAGAAGGTTCCTGCACAGACACTCTCACCTCTGCTCCCAGAAGCTGCGCGCTCTCCTGCACGCATCGCTTACTGTCTCTGTCCACTCTCTTCCAGGAATCCTTTCCATGGCCTATTATGATAATATCCCTCTCGATCATACAGCCGGAACTTAGTGAAAAATCTCCGCAAAAAATCTCATAAGAAATATTCTGAATGCCGCGCAGTACCTTCAGGTAGTCCCAGCGTCCCAATTCCGTGTGAACCTTGCACAGCCGGATCAGCACCAGGAAATAGTCAGGCTCCAGATCCAGACTGACTCCGTAATTGCCTGCCTCCGCAACGATCTCTTCCGCTTCCTTACCGTCATTGCTGAGCAACAGCCTCCTCCACCATTCCCTGGATACCACATCCTTATTTCGATTCCAGTATTCACCCAGACGGGACTGTGTACGGGTCTGCCTGTTCTTCTCAAGCTGCCGGATCCCTCTTTCGATCTCACCCTCCAGCTCCTGGAAATCGATTGGCTTGACCAGATAACTGAAGCAGTTAAGTTTCATCGCATCTCTGGCATAAGAGAATTCTTCGTGGCAGGAAATGAAAATGAAAATGGTGTCTTCTCTCTGCTCATGAACCCACTGTAAAAAATCCATCCCCGACTCATCCGGCATTTCGATATCACTGATAATCACATCGATTTGATTCTCCATACACATCCGCCTGCCCGATCTGGCGTCAAAGGCGGTCAGCACTTCGTTAATACCAATCCTTTCCCAATCCACAGCGCTCTTGATGGCACGTATACTGTAGATCTCATCATCTACGATCAATGCTTTCATTTCTTTCACCTTCATCTGACTGAAAATAAATTCTGGTATGGGCGCCTTCCTCATTCCATATCTCTATTCCCATTTCTCCTGAATACAAATATCTCATTCTCTGATAAACATTTCTGATTCCGACATGCATGTTTTCTTTCTGCCAATAACTTTTGTCCTGAAATTCTCTGAGGATCCCTTCCCCGTATCCCTCGCCGTTATCCCCTATCACAAATTCCACCCGGTTTTGAGTAAGGCTTCCTGTTATTTGAATCATCAGTTTCTGATCTGTCCCCAAATGTGCATATTTCACAGAATTTTCCACGAAAGTATGAAGCAGAAAAACCGGGATCCTGACCCTCATCAATTCCGAGGGAATATCTATATAGCACTGAATCTCTCTGGCATTTCTGAGTCTTTGCAGCTGCAGATAATTTTTCAGATTTTCCAGCGCCTCCTCTACCGTCTCATGGAAATCCTTTCTGGAAAACATATACCGCATATATTTTGAAAGGTAACGGCATATTTCCTGTATGGCACTGTTTTCTCCAATCTGCGCCATGCTGTAAATTGTATTAAGCGTATTTAAGTAAAAGTGAGGTTCAACCTGCATCTGATAATACTGCAATTCCACGTTCTGTCTTTCTATCTTCTGGGTATACTGCTCTATCTTCATCCGTCCGATCTGGGATACCATCTCATTAAAAGCACGTCCGATCTTCTGAAATTCAGAGGAAAAAGCCGAAAAATCCATTCGAACTTCCAGATTGCCCTCCGCCACCTTACCAAAGGCTTCCACCGTCTTATTCACCGGCACCAGTATCCGTTTCCTCGTCCACCATACGTTTAAAAGCAGGATAAGAATTCCTCCCAGGCTTAAAACGATTAACAAAACAGAAAACTTTGCATAACTGTAAAAAAAGGTTGGTGTACTCACCCTGAGATAAAAATCCGTGCTCTTTTGCGGAAGAAACAGGGATACCGCCAGTTTTCCGGGCCCGTCTTTTAACTCGTTCTCCTGTATTTTTCCCTTCTCTGCTTCCATTTGAAACTGTTGCTGCAGGCTGTGGGCAGAAATCACACATTCTTCCGGCATATCAGCGGAGATCTGCCGCAGGAGTCTTTCCACATCGCACCACACACCAAAATAAATACCGTTATAAATACTGCTGTAAAGCAGATACGGACTGCCCTGTATTTCCAGAAATTCCCAGTTACTGATATTATCTTCTCTGTCTCCATACTGATATACATATCCTTTTATATCCTGAGGCGTTTTATACTTCAGACTGGAATTCATGCAGAACAGAATTGTTTCGTCCAGAGGAGAGGCATAAAAACATCCATCGATATAATGCATCACCGGGGTCATAAAGTCCAGCTGCTTCATCATCTCATTGTTGACAAAATATCTTTTATCCGTATCCTTCTGCTGCAACATCACCGCATATTCCACGACTGTATTGGACATCAGAAGGCCAAACACTTTCATTTCACTCTCCACATCATAGATGAACTGCCCCAGAAAATACTCGTTCCGCATCCGGGTTTCCCTGGCAAACAGATACAGATTATAAAAGGTACTGACCAGCAGTGCCCCAATCGCGATCACCGCTATAAAAGCGCTCTGGATCCCCAACTGTCTGACAATGGATTTCTGCTTTTTCTTCATAGTCAATTTTCCTTCCCGATCTTTCAGATTTGATTATACTTCACACCGAAGCATCGGGCAATACTGAAAACTTCCTCTGTGCGGGCCTTCGCAATCGAGCAGGGAAGGCTTTTCTCCCTACTTGCCGCGCGGCCCGTGCGCCGCTTTAGCGGCATACTTCCTTTGCACGGGCCTGCGCATAAAAGCAAACGGCCCCGGCAAAACTCTTTTTGCCCGGGACCGCGCGAAATACTGTCAGCTTCTTTCTTATTATCTCTTAAATCTGTATCTGCCAATCATTCTGTTCAGCTATGCTCACAGCTATGCACAGCTATGCACAGCTATACCCCCCAGTACACCCACTCTATCAATCCCATAATCATGGAAAAGCAGGTAAGCACTGCCATGAGAATGATCGCCGGCACATCGTAGACGATGCGGCTCTGCTCCAGGAGCTCGCCCTTTTCGTCACGCACCTCATAGTTTTTGCTGCGGCATCCCCAGAGGATCTCAATGCCCAGAATAATCAGGATGACCGGCCAGATATGCCATATGATCTCATAATTCAGTGCCGGCAGGAACAGACGGGCCAGGAATGCGATTCCTGTCATCACGAGAACAATTCCAAAGGTAACGGTTCCCACTCTGTGTACTTTGATCGTCGTTTTTTCCATCACTGCTCCTCCTGCGTACCGCTCTCCTGAATGACTTCTTCCTCCCCCTTATCACAGGGAAGTCCTGTTCTTCCGGTACTGTTCTCCCCTTCATTCCATTTATCCTGTCCGATACTGCCCATCGGCTCACTGTTGTCCTGCTGCTGTCTTCCCCGTTCGGCTTCCTCAATACTTTCCAGCGGCTCACAGCCTGTTTTCTTCCCGTTGATCATACGAAGTCCCATATAAATAATTCCGATTCCGATCAGGGATCTCGGCAGATAATCGCCGATCCTCCACATCAGTCTTGAGATAAAGCGGTACCCATCCGGCAGGATATTTGACAGAAAGGATGCGCAGGTATCCAGCAGAAGACATACGCCCAGAAAGATCAAAAAGAATGCCACCCATTTATTGTATTTTGCCACTACATTTTTAAGCGTCGGCAGTTCATCCAGACCGAACAGGTACCCATCCTTCACCTGTTCAAATTCTTCATCGGTCAGACTTGCCAGATGATTGGCATGAAAAAATCCGTAGAACCATATCACAATGCATATGGCCGGAAGGGCTCCCAGATTCATCCATGTCGTGACTATGATCAGCATTACAAACAAAAACATCAGACTCAGTCCGGTTTTCATAAATCCCATATACATTTCAGCCGCGCCCGGAAACAGGGAAAAACAAAAGGTTAAAAATTTGCTCTTTTTCTTGGTTTTCATTCTTATTCTCCTTTATTCTGTCCAAACTCTTACTACATTCCCAGTAACCTGTCAAACCATGAATTGATCCTCTGGTTCATCTGACGGGTACTTTCGTTCAGCACATAGTTAATATCCACACTCTCTTCATCCTCCCTCTCCTGCACCCGGTCTGATACGGCATATGAATACTTCGCCGTTTCATATTTCCCGTTTTTTTCCTGAAAAGGAAACACCAGGAGAAGAAACAGTGCCGCCGCCATTCCTGCCAGAATTTTTACCCTGTACAAAAAGTCCACATAACGCCTGCGGCCACGATCCACATGAGATTTCTGATCACGAGTATCCGGAAAAAATCGGACCTCGCCTTCTCCTCTCCCGGTTTCCGGCAGTTCTTCTCCGATTTTTTTCGGGAACGCCCGGCTTAAAATCTGCTCTTTCATATGTCCCGGCGCGTAAAGTTCCTGTTGCTCCATCCGTTCTATAAAGAGTTTCAGTTCTTCGTCTGTAGGGTATCCTTTCATTCCGGTTCCTCCTTTCCATAAAACTTTTTCAACATCTGCCTGGCCCGATAAATCTGTGTCTGAATGGTTTTTACATTTTTTCCCTGTTTCATTGCAATCTCTTTTGGACTGCGCTCTTCCAGGTAATAGGCTCTCGCAATTTCATCGTAAGGAGGTTTCAGCCTTTCGCACTGCTGTCGTAAGGTATTCTTCACTTCCTCCTCAATACAGATTTCTTCCGGCGATCCCCTTTCTTCAACAGCCTGCTCGAAAAAGACATCTTCCGTAGGAATATTTCTGTGACTGGCGCTGCGCAGGTAGTCAATACTCTTGTTGGTAGCAATCCTGCAGATCCATGCTTTCTCATTATTTCCGTCAAAGGACTCATATTTCTGGTAAGCAGAGAGAAACGTTTCCTGCATCAGATCCTCCGCCGCAAAATAATCGCCGGTCAGTTTATAGCAGATGGAAAAAACAAGTTTATCATAGGTATCAATCATTTCAGAAAGCCTGCTTTCTGTACAGCCCCTCTGCATCACTCCGGTACTTATTCTCTCCACCCCGCTTTCTGCTTTTCTTTCTTCATTATCTATAACGACTTAATCTCCCTGTTATCTTCATTTTTTTTATTTTTTTATTTTCTCATATCAAACTTGTCATGTGGTTTTAAATACTATATAATAAATAACAGGTCCATAGGACTTAGTATTCCAAAAGCGAGGCATGATTCTTATGACAATCGACAGGGAAGATTTGATAAACAGTATTATAGACAGCCTGGGCAGGATCCACCATATTAATCTGGAGGATATTCCTAATATCGACCTCTATATGGACCAGGTAACTACCTTCATGGATAAGAACCTGAGAAGCACTACCCGAAATCCCGATGCGGATAAGATCCTGACCAAAACCATGATCAACAACTATGCCAAAAACGATCTTCTTCCCCCTCCTGTCAAAAAGAAGTACAGCCGGGAGCATATTCTTCTGCTGATCTTTATCTACTATTATAAAGGAATCCTCTCCATAGGGGATATTCAGACGCTTTTACGTCCCATCACGGAAAAATATTTTCATACCAGCGGCAGCCTTGATTTGGGAGCCGTCTATGAGGAAGTATTCAGTCTGGAAGAGCAGGAGATTGCCGACCTTCAGGAAGATATCGTAAGGAAGTTTTCCATTTCCCAAAAAACATTTCCCGATGCTCCGGAAGAAGATCAGGAAATTTTACAGCTCTTCTCCTTCATTTCCATGCTCAGTTATGATGTCTACGTAAAAAAGCTGCTGATCGAAAAGATGATCGACAGCTTTAAGAGCGCGACTGCAAAGGACAGCCGCCATATGGAGGATAAAAAAGACAAAAATCATTAAATATTCTGCGTATACCGGCAGCGGGGGAATTCTTCACATCCGTAAAAGGGACCGTATTTTCCTTTTCTTTTTATGAGCATTCCGCCGCATTTGGGGCAGCTTAAAGCGTCAGCGCTCTGTTCCTTCAGAATCTTTGTCATCTCTTCATAACAGCACTGATTCATCCTGCAGTCCTGAAGCGCTCTGTGAGCGCCTTTTGTTTCTATCTGAAAATGTTCTGCAATATCCGTAAGTCTGTGGCGGGAAAGCTCGGGAAGGCATCTTCTCGCCATATACAGCGTATCTACATAATCATTGTCAAGCGTTCTCCCCAGCGACCTGTACGCGGCATCATAGGCAAAATTCATGTCAAAGGTATGTATATTATGCCCCACTAAAACACTGACCCCGATAAAAGCCAGAAATCCTTCCATGGCCTCCCCAATGTCCGGCGCATCCTTTACCATATCGTCTGTGATTCCATTGACCTGTGTGGCATCCGGCGGTATCGGCCTGTGAGGATTCACCAGCGTGGAGTAGGAATCCACCACCTTATGCGCGCATACTCTGACCGCCGATACTTCAATAATATCATCCCGCTCCTGACTCACCCCTGTGGTTTCCAGGTCAAACACTACATAATCCGCCGGATAATTACCGGTCAGCCTTTTTCCTTTGTTTCGTACTTTCATCTTTTTCCTCATTTCCTATTCTCTTTTGTATCTCCTACCAGACCGTCTCGATCTCGTCTTCTTTTACTCCATAAGAGGCCATAAAGTTCTGCAGATCCTTCTCTCCCGTGATCAGCATCAGTTCTTCTATCCGCCCTGTCTTTTCATCGCGGAAGCCGGCCACCTTTTCCCCTGTACAGATGCTGGCCCGGATCACAGGCTTTTTATCTGTTTTATCATAAGATATATTTAAATTACCGTTTTTCTTTCTTTTCCACATACGCTGCCCCCTCTGGTAACGATTCAGCCGTATAACTCATAATCTTTCAGGCTGTCACCATAGCTCCCTCTGTCTTTTTAAACAGCTTTACTTTAAAACTTTAATATGTTAAAATACCATTGTGCGAATGCATTCTGCCGGGCGGTAAATGCAGATTTTTCACACCCGGATTTGTGTCGGAGCGTCACAAATCTGCGGCTTTGCGGCGGCAGAATTATGCCCCTTGTCACGTAGACGCTCCGGAATGGAGATTATCATGAACAAAAAAATTCAGTCAGATTCCGTAGACCATCTGTTTGAAGCTATTTTATGCCTGAGAAATAAAGAAGAGTGCTACAGTTTTTTTGAAGATCTGTGCACGGTCAACGAACTTGTCTCCATCTCTCAGCGGTATGAAGTAGCTTCCATGCTCAAAAGCCGCAAAACCTATCTGGAAATTGCCGAAAAAACCGGTGCCTCCACCGCAACTATCAGCCGTGTAAACCGGTCTCTGAATTACGGAAACGAGGGCTACGATCTGGTATTCGGACGTTTAAACGAAGTTAAATAGATCCTTTTACAGATAACAAAATGGATAATCCCCGCGGATTATCCGTTAATGTCTATCAATATCATGGGATCAATATACTGATCGTTCTGCATGATCTGATATCCCAGCTCCTGATTGTCTTTCCCTATACTGAACAGTATATATCCTTTTCCCAGTTCTTCTCCATTTTTTACAAGCGGAGTTCCATTATTACGGTAAATGGAATGGTAGCCGTTGCCATGGTCAATGATCACCTTTGTTCCGTATTGCTCATCCGCATCCACGCTCACAACCGTTCCCGTTCCTGTGGTAAGTACATTAATGCCCAGAACCGCTGTAAATATCAGCATAGGTTCTTCCTCTTCCGACTCTTTCATGGTAGCGGATCCGCTTAAGGGAAAACCCTTGGGAAGCGCATTCTCAATGGTCTCCTGTGAAAGGGCATCTTCCGCTTCTGTTTTTTTGCTGACAGCCTCGCTCAGAACCGTAACCTTGCTTGAAAGCGTGGAATTTTCTATCGTCAGCGCTTCATTTTCATCTGTCAGATCATTGATCGTAACAGTCTGCTCCATGATATTTTTTCTTGCGTTACTGATTATGATCGCATCATAAACGATCTTACAGATCACCAAAACGGCCAGCACAAAAAGAAGGGCGGCCGCCACCTCGACTATGACAGAATTTATCGTATGCCTGTTTATGGTGCCATCTTCTTTCTCTGTCACCAGAAGCAGAGCATACTTACTTTTCCTTTTTGACTGCCTCTCCATGATTCACTTATCACCTCCGGTTGATCTTCTTTATTTTATCACAGTTTACAAATATGCGCAACTTTATTTACCTTTTCCAGCCATTCAGGCGTGAAATATTCGGATGTTTTCCGTTTTGTCAATAAAATTTTTGAAAAAATTTTCTTTACTTTTAATAATGATTGTGCTATTCTAGGTTCATTGCAGTATTCTGCCCCGGCAGAGTCTGTAGTCACATACTTGTGACAGGCACACTATTACTTAATTTTTCTTGGAGGTATCTATATGAACAAAGGTACAGTAAAGTGGTTTAACAACCAAAAGGGATACGGTTTCATCTCCGATGAATCAGGAAATGACGTATTTGTACACTACTCAGGACTGAACATGGAAGGCTTCAAATCTCTTGAAGAGGGCGCTTCCGTAGAGTTCGATGTAGTAAACGGCGAAAAAGGACCTCAGGCCGTAAACGTAACAAAATTATAATCAGCCTCCTGCTGATTATAGTTCATTAATCAGTAACAAGATGTGCCATTTCTTAATATAAATGTTTCATTTTATTATGAATTCGCAATATTGTTTTTCCGATTAATATGAATGGCTGTGCCCGGATCAATTTCGGATCCGGGCACAGCTTTATTTCTTTTGAAAAGATTGTATCCTTCCTCCAATCCATGGTATACTGAATATGATAATGTTGGAACAAAAGGTCTTTTGTTGCACGCGGAATAAAAACCGGGAATGGAGGTCTGGAAATGGAAAATACTACGCGTAAAGCTGTCAGGGGAATCAAAATACGCAACATGAATTTCATTATGATTCTTATATCCTGCATCCTGTACCTGATGCTTCTCTTTGCCACCTTTCACGCATCCCGCCAGTACAAATCCATGATCCGCGCCACGGAAGAATATATCACCTGTGAAGATTATGCCGTCCTCGTAACGTCTGCCTCCGATTACCTTACAGAAAAGGTTCGTCTGTATACTGTTACGGCGGACCCTGTACACGTACAGGACTATTTTACGGAAATTCATGTAAACAGGGGACGTGACCGCGCCCTGGAATCTCTGCAGACCTACCATGTGGATGATGAGATCTACGGCTACCTTCAGGCTGCTCTTGATCATTCCAATCGTCTGATGGAAAAAGAAATTTACGCCATGAAGCTGATTGCCGCCGCCCGGGGTGCCGATCTCTCAGGCTTTCCGGAAGAAATACAAAAGAAAATTCTTCCGCCGGACGATCTGCGTCTGAGCTCTGAACAGATGACTGCCAAAGCGCAGGAGCTCGTGTTCGGCAGCGCCTATCAGGATTCCAAAGAGCTGATCAGCAGTAATGTGAGACACTTTCTGGACAGTATCGTTGACGAAACAGAGGCCAAGCTCTTTGCCAGCGCCGGCAGTTTAAAGCACACCATGCATAATCAGCAGCTTCTGATCAGCATCCTTTTTGTGGAAAACATCATCACTTTTATACTGATCATCTGCCTGATCATCAAGCCTCTGCAGATTTACATCAAAAATATCAAAGACTCCAAAATGCTGGAAATATCAGGTTCCTATGAATTCAAATATCTTGCTCTGACCTATAATAACATCTACGAACTCAATACCGCAAACGAGGCCATCCTCAGATATCAGGCGGAGCATGACCCTCTCACCGGCATCATCAACCGGGGCGCCTTCGACCAGCTGCGGGAGCTTTTGAAACTCAATCCCTCTCCTATGGCTCTGCTGATCATCGATGTGGATCAATTTAAACAGGTCAATGACGGTTATGGCCATGAAACGGGCGACAGCGTTCTCAAAAAAGTGGCAAAGCTTTTAGAAGAAGGCTTCCGCTCCACAGACTTCCCGGCCCGTATCGGCGGAGATGAATTCGCCGTGATTGTAACGGATGCCGCTCCGGAGATCGAACCTCTTATTCTGGACAAAATTAACAGCATTAACCATACGCTGATGAATCCTGCCGATCATCTTCCAAAGGTATCCGTAAGTGTCGGCGGGGCTTTCTCCGAAAAGGGATTCACAGACGATCTCTACCAAAAAGCAGATTCCGCTCTTTATCAGGTAAAGGAAAACGGACGCTGCGGCTGCCGCTTCTACAAAGAATCATAAAAATATCCGTTTCCCGCAAAGCAGCTTATTGAAAGTTCTCTCCCTGTCCGATGAAGGAGAGAACTTCCTCAAGCTTCATACTTCCGCCAAACAGATCCAGCGCGCTTCCGATCGTAACGTCTACCTTTCCATTTCCCAGCTTTTTTAGTTTCATGAGATCTTCCATATTATGGACGCCTCCCGCATAGGTTACGGGAATCGTGCACTCTCTTCCAAGAAGTTCTGAAAGCTCCTCCTCTATTCCTTCCGCTCTTCCCTCCACATCCACTCCATGAACCAGAAACTCCGCGCAGTACCGTGCAAGCTCCTGAAGTAACTCTCTGTCGATTCTTATATCTGTATCATTCTGCCATCTGTCGGTAACAATATAATAGCTCTCTCCCTTTTTGCGGCAGCTTAAATCCAGTACCAGACGCTCCTTTCCCGTTGCTGCAAGCATCTCCCTTAACCTGTCGCGGTGAAACTTTCCTTTTTGAAAAACATAAGACGTGACAATCACATGAGAGGCTCCTGCTTTCAGAAATTCTTCCGCATTTGCAGGCGTGATCCCTCCGCCTGCCTGAAAGCCTTCCGGATAAGCTCTCAGCGCCTTCAGCGCCTGTTCCCTGGTGGCTTTATAGTATTCGCTTGATGGAGGATTCAGCATGATAACATGTCCTCCCTTAATCCCTTTTTCCCTGTAAAGCTCTGCATAATACCCGGCATCCTTTTCAGCTACAAAATTTTCCGCCGCCGCGTCCTTCTGATCTCTGAGGCTTCCTCCTATGATCTGCTTTACTTTACCGTTGTGAATATCAATGCATGGTCTGAATCTCATTTTCCGCTTTATCCTCATTTCTTTTACATTTGTTTTATTTTAACATATTTTTTTATTCTTACGCCCAAATCCCTCTTTTTCCATAAAACTTTCATAAATGTATCAATTCCGGACAGGTATATTTTTAAATTCATTGCACATAATAGCAAAAGAACTGACGATAATGCAGTTCTTATATATGTTCTTATAAAGGAGGTCAATTATGAAAAATATGAGAAAACTGATCACGGTATCTCTTGTCATTGCAACATTCTGCATGCTCACTGCCTGCGGAACCGACAAAAAGAACAATTCAAATGATATGGCCGGAAACACTAACGCCACCACAGACAACGGCACCACCGGAACGGATACCACCGGAGGCAGCGCTGACAACGGCAACACGGTCGACAGCGATACCACAGGCAATGGGACGGCCGGAACAACCGGCACCGGCGCCAATGGAACCGGGACAGCAGGAAATGACACGGCCGCGGATCCGGCAGGAAGCAGTGCAAACGGTAATGTCAACAGCGCCACTGCAGGCTCCGATCATGACAATGATTCCCTTCTGGATGATGCAGGCGATGCTGTCAGCGATGTAGTAGACGACATTGCAGACGGCGTTTCCAATGCAACGGATGATGTATTGGGGGATGGCGATAATAACGCCTCCGATAACAATGACAGCACAGACAACGCGACTGCCAAAAATAATACCACTTCCGGAACAACGAACGGTACCGGCAAAAACACTGTCAGGAGATAACAGCCGCCATATACTGCAGTCGGGCAGGGAAGATTTCCCTGTGCATCTAATAATCGAGCAGGGAAAAATTTTCCCTGCTCGCGTTATTCAGTGCTGCTTTTCCACGATTACACCATCCCGGTAGGCCTGCAGCAGTTTCTCCAGCTGTCTGATGCTGTCCCGAATCTCGGCGCCGCTGTCCGTATCCCATACCCGAATCCTGGCGGGCGCAATTTCCACCACCGTGGAATCCGAATAAATATCCGACTCCCGCAGGATCGCCGCTTCCATAGAATCGAAAGGCTCATGAGCAACCAGACGCATGCCTCTGGAGTCCGACACAAGGGTATAGCCTGCAATCCCTGTCTTGCCCTGATAAGCCTTGGAAAAACCGCCGTCTATAATCAGAAGCCTGCCGTCGCATTTAATGGGCGTATCGCCCTTTTTCAGCTCTACAGGCACATGTCCGTTAATAATGTGAGACTTGTTTATATCCAGCCCGAATTCTTCCATGATACGCCGGACGATCTGCTCCTGATCCAGCATGGAATAATAGCTGTTCTTCGTCTCCCTGTGGGCGTTGCTGTCATCAATAAAATATCTCTCAAAGGTAGCCATTTTATCCTTTCCGAAAACAGGAGAATTGGGTCCTGCCCAGATATACCAGATGTAATCCTGGGATTTACGCATTTCTACCGGATCGTTCTTGGCATAATAGCCCTTTCTGGCAAAGGTGTCCAGCACATCATACAGTGCCCTCCCTTTATACTTTAAGCCATCAATATTTACCGACTTGAAATTGCCCTCCTCGTCCAGAGGCATACAGCCGTGATAAAGAAGATTGGAGTCGTGGATCTTGTAAAGACCTCCGTTGGAATAGAGGAATCTCACATGACGCTGAAGCTTTTCACATCTCAAAAAGGCCTGGCGCAGTCTCCCCATTACCTGTTCCTCATCCGGCGTCAGCTTGTAAGGATCCTTCGGATCCACAGTAGGAAATTCCGTATCTTTCACAGGGTATTCCTGTCCGTTAATCGTAACGGTTTTCTTCTCATAATTGATCTTATCCAGAAGAAGCCTGTCATCCATACCAAATTCAGGATGCCTTTTGATCACCTGTCCCTCCAGCTTAAACTGCAGGATGGATATGGCCTTATGAATCTTCATGTCCAGATTCAGATCCTTGGTGTTGTAATCGGTATTATATTTAATGGCAAAAGCGTCACAGTTTACATCCTGATAATGATCCAGCGCAAAAGTGGCAAGCGGCACCAGATTAATGCCGTATCCGTCTTCTATGGTATCCAGGTTTCCGTATCTGGCAGCTACCCGCAGCACAGTGGCGATACACGGAAGATGTCCGCAGGCGGCTCCCATCCATACAATATCGTGGTTGCCCCACTGAATATCCACAGAATGATAGTGCATCAGCGTATCCATTACGATATGAGGACCAGGACCTCTGTCATAAATGTCCCCCACAATATGGAGATGATCGATCACCAGTCTCTGGATCAGATTACTGAGGGCCACAATAAAGTCCGGCGCCCGCCCCAGCCGGATGATCGTATGTATAATTTCGTTATAATAACCTTCCTTATCGGAAATATCCGATTTCTCTGTAATCAGCTCTTCTATGATGTAAGAGAAATCCTCCGGCAGTGCTTTGCGCACCTTGGACCTGGTATATTTGGAAGCCACCCGTTTGGTAATCTGAACCAGCCTGTGAAGTGTAATCTTGTACCAGTCCTCAATATTATCCTCCTGCCGGGAGACAATCTCCAGTTTTTCATGAGGATAATAAATAAGGGTTGCCAGCGATTTCTTGTCCTTCTGGCTTAAGGTATTTCCAAATTCCTCGTCGATCTTACGCCTTACCGCGCCGGAACCATTCTTCAGAACATGGTTGAACTGCTCATATTCTCCGTGAATGTCTGTCATAAAGTGCTCGGTCCCCTTGGGCAGATTTAAAATTGCCTGCAGATTGATAATCTCTGTGGAGGCCGCCGCTATATTCGGATATTGCTTGGCCAGACTCTTTAAATATTTCAGTTCCATCCTTTGAAGTTCGTCTTTCATTTTCGTCTTTTCCTTCCGTCCGGGCTCTCTTTCGCTTTTCAGCACCCGGCCTGACCGATCACGTCGCTCATATCATACAGCCCCGGCTCTCTGTCTTTCAGGAACTTGGCAGCCTGAACCGCACCTTTTCCGAAAACGGCTCTGGAATACGCCGTATGAGAAAAAGTGATCACTTCATCCGCCCCCGCGAAAATCACGTCATGCTCTCCCACAATGGTTCCGCCTCTCACTGCTGAAAAGCCGATCTCTTTCTGTGGACGTTTTTCTCTCCTTCCACTTCTGTCAAATACGAATTCATATTCTCCGGGAAGCGCCTGTCTCACACTTTCCCCCAGAGCCAGCGCCGTACCGCTTGGGGCGTCTACCTTCATCCTGTGATGCTTCTCCACGATCTCGGCGTCAAACCCTGCAGGTCCCAGTATTGCCGCCGCTTCCTTTAACAGTTTCATCAGCATGTTAATACCCAGAGACATGTTAGCCGACTTAAGAACCGCTGTCTTTCCGGACACCTCCCGTACTCTTGCCAGCTGCTCTTCCTTCAATCCCGTGGTACACAGAACGCAGGGTACCTGCTCCTTTTCACAATAGTCCAGCAGTCCGTCTATCGCCGCCGCCGTACTGAAATCAATCACTACATCTCCTTTGATGGTACATTCACTGATACTGGAAAAGACCGGGAAGGAATTTTTCCCCTCATCAAAAGTATCCACTCCCGCCACGATGGTAATTTCCTCATCCTCCGCAATCAGTTCCGAGATGATCCTCCCCATCCTGCCGTTACATCCATGCATGATCACTCTTGTCATACAAGTCCTCCTTGCCGGAGCCCTCTGCAGGGCCCCCGATTCCATCGTCTTCTATAAAATCCCGTATTCTCTCATTGCCAGTTCCAGCCTGACCGCATTCTGCTCCTCCATCTCCGTGAGGGGCGGACGCAGAGCGCCTGCCTTCTTTCCCATAAGATTCAGAGCCTTTTTCACCGGAATCGGATTCACCTCCGAGAAAAGCGCATTGCACAGAGGAAGCGCTCTGAGCTGCTCCGCACAGCTTCCTTCAACATCGCCTGCAAAGAACTTTGCACAGATTTCATGGGTCTGCCTGGGCGCCACATTGGACAGCACTGAGATTACGCCTTTTCCGCCCAGTGAAAGCAGAGGCACAATCTGATCGTCATTGCCCGAATACAGATCCACCTTTCCATCCGCCAGCTGCATCAGTCTGGCAATCTGACTGATATTACCGCTGGCTTCCTTGACCCCTGCAATATTCTCCACCTCGCTGCAGAGCTTTACCGCTGTTTCCGGTGCAATATTACAGCCCGTACGGCTGGGAACATTATAAAGGATGCAGGGAATCTCCACAGCATCTGCAATGGTCTTATAATGCGCATAAAGGCCTTTCTGCGTAGCCTTATTATAATAAGGTGTCACCAGAAGAAGCGCATCCGCTCCCAGCTTCTGTGCTTCCACAGACAGATAGACAGCCGTATGCGTACAATTAGAACCTGTTCCCGCCACAACCGGAATCCGGCCCGCCACCTTTTCCACACAGTATCCGATCACATCCAGATGCTCCTCATGTGTCAGAGTAGACGATTCGCCCGTAGTTCCGCAGACAATAATTGCATCTGTTCCCTCCGCTATCTGAAATTCGATCAGTTCTTTGAAGCTCTCATAGTCTACTTCCCCGTTTTCTTTAAATGGTGTGACAATTGCAACACCCGCGCCTGTAAAAACAGCCATATCCTTTCCCTCCTTAAAAAAATCGATGCACACTGACTGCGCACCGACTACTATAGATACTCCTTCATCGGATAGCCCTCCATCAGGATCGGTTCAGAATCGCTTCAGAATCACTGATGACAGTCATACGGCTGTTTGCCGTATGCCCAGGAAACTGTCCTGCAGAAAAAACAGCTTCCTTCGGCGCTTTTTCCTTTCATTTTTCTTCTCCTGTGCCTGCCACATCCAAAAAATTACTCATCAAAAACGCAACCTCTACCTCTTGATCTCCATTTCTATGAAATTGATTTCTGTTTAAATTGTTCTAAATTAAATACATCATAACACTGACAGAAAGAACTGTCAATGCGCTCACTTGATATTTTCAATTCTGGAAATTCCATCCGCCAGAGCGCATATTTCATCATCCAGGTAGATTCCCGTCAGAATAATATCCGTCTCCTCGTCTCTCGCCGCCAGAAGCTCCTTTAAATCCTCCGGTGTAATGATCCGGTTATCAATAAGTCCCAGAATCTCATCCAGTATCAGCAGATCACACTCTCCGGTGGCGAGAACCTTTTTGGCAAAATGGAGCCCGTTTTTAATATTAAAAATCTCTTCCGACTTCTTTTCTCCGGTAAGCTCGTCAAAATTCACATCCGACTTCTCAAAAGAAAAAATCTTGATCTCAGGCTCCAGTCTGTCAAAAAAAGCAGAATGGGCAAGCTCCTTTCCCTTCAGAAAGCGGATCGCGAGAACACTTTTCCCTTCTGAAGCTGCCAGAACAGCCCTGCCCAGTGCCGCCGACGATTTTCCCTGGCCCTCTCCACTGTATATGTATACGGATCCACAACTCATATCTTCACCTCTATGATTCTGTCTTAATATAATATTAATAATTTAATGCTTTAACCATACCATAGAAGTGTATAAAAATCAACCGCCGCCTTTGTTCGTCACAAACCGTCACGGGCTGCGGCCTTTTTCTCCGGCTGTTCAGATCAGTCGTAAGCTCCTCTATTCTTCCACAAGCTCCAGCTTGCTCACCGAAACCTCGTACGCAATTCTTTTCTCCGCGTCCTCCTCAGAAATACGCTTCATATATTCTCTGCTCTGTATCCTTCCCCAGATCTCGCACCGGGTACCCACCGTAAAATTACTTGCAAACCTTGCATTTCTGCCCCAGCAGATGCAGGGGATATAGTCACTTTTTCCATAAGGCCTGTTCACCGCAAGCAAAAGGTCGGCGATCTCCCTCCCCAGAGGAGTTTTCCGGTAAACAGGCTCCTTGCAGATATAACCGTCCAGATAAATCTGGTTTGTCTTTGAGCTCTCCGGCGTCTCATCCACAAATTCAATCTCCCGTGCAAACACGGAAAGCACCAGCCGGTTTTTGCGCTCCTCATGGCGGTTGTAGGAACGGAATTGTCCCTGAACCATAATCATAAGGCCTTTATAATTCTCCTCAACGTTGATCAGACGCTCCGATACCATCACCGGGATAATATCACTGGAATCGCTTAACCTGGGCACATTCACATTTACCATGTAGAATCCTTCCCCGAAAATTTCATGGCTGAATACAAAATCGCTTACGATCTCCCCCATGATTACCACCTGGTTGTTTTCAATTACCTTATCTGTCATAGTTGTTCTCCCTTCTTACATTTTAAGAATTTTTTCCCGTAATGTATTACTATATATATGAAAAAAATTCCCATTCAGAACCGTTATTTACCGCGGTTTCCGACAATGTAATTGAGCGGGGAGGGAGAAGTAAAATGCAACGCCTCCACATTTGTTTTCAACGCCGTAGTTCAAATTCTGCATAGACAAAATCTGTGCGACAATCGCAAGTCCTAATCCCGAACCGCTGTATGTGGAATTTCTGTCACGATAAAATTTCGTCCAGATTTTTGAAAGGTTTTCCTGCGGGATAGACGAACCCTGGTTAAAAATAGAGAAATCCAGCATACCGCTGTTTTCTTTCAGCGACAGTTTCAAAATGCCGCCCGGACAGACATTCCTTCTGGCATTAACGATCAGGTTGTCCAATACCTGTTCCATCCGGCTTTTATCAGTATTGACATAGACAGGCCGCTCCGGTAATTCATATTGCAGGTCAAAATCTGCGTCCGGGATGTCGATCAGCAGGCGTCCCGCAACGGTTTCCAGAAATTCAACGAAATCAAAGCATTCCGGGTGAAGCTGCGCGGCTCCATTTTCAAGGGCCGACAGGTCCAGCAGGGTGGCGATCAGATGTCCCATGCGCTCTGTTTCCGCTATGATGACTTCGGAATACCTCTGCCTTTTTGTCTCGTCCGGCTCGTCCTGCATTCCTTCAGCATAAGCCCGTATCACTCCTAAAGGGGTTTTCATTTCATGGGAAAGGCTGTCTACCAATTCCTTTCTTTCCATCAGGAGAAGCCTTTCCTGTTCCACGTCCCTTTCAAGCCGGGCGTTTGCAGTTTGAAGCTGTAAAAGCGCCTGCTGCAAATTTTGAGACATTTTATTTAGATTTTCAGACAGCTCGCCAAATTCATCATTTGTATTGATTTTACAGGGAGACGAAAAATCAAGATGCGCCATTTGGCGGGCAGCCCGGCTCAACTTAGAAACAGGATCTGAGATAAAGCGTCCCATTAAATAGTCAACAGCCAAAACCAGCGCTGTGACAAAGAAAAGCCAGATCCAAAATGAAAGATCCGGGTCGATGGACATTCTGGTCGATACAACATAAGAAATAATCAGAATAATTCCCGCTGTCTTGGAAACCATTATGATTTTTTTGCGGACAGTCTTCAAGGTAAAGTTATCTTTTATACGCATACTGCCACCTCAAACTTATAGCCGGAACGGATCAGCGTCACAATATGTTTGCCTTCATCGCCCAATTTCCGGCGCAGGGTTTTGATGTGCGTATCCACAGTCCGGGTCGTTCCCTCGAAATCATAGCCCCATATTCGATTCAACAACTGTTCCCGGCTGAAAATCTGTCCGGGGTTTGCCATGAAAAAGTGTAGTAGTTCATACTCTTTGTGAGTCAGTGCAATTTCCTGTCCATCCACAAAGACTTTATGAGAAGCCGGAATAACGGAGATTTTTCCGGCATTTACGGTGTCCGCCGGGATTACAGATGAACGACGCAATAAAGCGTTTACCTTTGCCAAAAGCACTTTGGGGCTAAATGGCTTTGTCATATAGTCATCCGCGCCCAGATCATAGCCTTTCAGCTTATCGTCCTCACCGCTCTTTGCAGTCAACATGACAACCGGAAGATCGCTCATTTTCCTTGCCATCTTACAGACGGAAAAACCGTCAAGGTGCGGCATCATAATATCCAGTATCATTAAATCCACAGGATTGTTTTTCAGTATCATCAGCGCGTCCACACCATCGTCCGCAGCAAAGCAGGTATGGCCGCCCCGCCGCAAATAGTCAACAATAATTTCCTGCATATTTTTTTCATCTTCAACAACCAATATATTTGCCATAAGACAGCCCTCCGCCTTCTCGATCACCTCTTCATTTTTATAATATATTCCGTGGTTCCCTCTTCCGGCCGGCGCTCCGTTGTCAGGTAAAAGCCGTGGGACTGATAGAACTGGACAGCCCTTTTATTCTTTTCCAGAACGAACAGCTCTTTTACATCAAAGATGCGCACCGCAAAATCGATCAGCTCCGCCCCTATCCCTCTTCCCTGGAAAAAAGGCTCCACATACAGCTCCTGTACCCTCTCACCTTCTATATGGATCATTCCCTTTACAAATTCATCGTCATAGACCCAGATCTTTTCCAGCTTCCCCGGATCGGCCAGATACTCCTGTGCCAGCGGAAGAACCTGAATTTCTCCAAAGGACACCTGATCATCCCGGAAAATGGGCCGGTACGTCATTCTCTTGGTAAAAACCAGTATTTCCGCCAGTCTTGAGATATCCTTCGGTGCTGCTTTTCTGATATTTTTATCCATATTGCTCCCCTTTCCTCACCATTCCCGAGCTCTTCGCGGCTGCAGATGGTGCGATACGCACGGCAGATTTCATCAGCCGAGCAGATTTCATCAGCCGGGCAGATTTCATCGATCATGGGTATTTGTCATCCTTCATAGAGAGATTCTATGGCGACATACCGGTTGGAGAGGCCCTCCTCATACGCAAGCCAGCGGCGGAAAATCTCAAAATCCCCCCAGTTTCTGATCCGCCATCGCAGATTCTCAACCATTCTTTTATGCACATCAAAGCCTTCCGGCGCCATCTCCAGCATATTGCCGTACTCCCGGTGCTGTCCGTATCCCTGCACGCTCCTGCACCGCAGAAAGAACAGATTTTTCGCGTAATATTCCTTTACGTCCTCCGTATCCTCAACCCTTTCCCCGTTGTAATTGATGCTGTCGGAAAATTCATACGCTCTTCCTTCGGCAATGCAGCTCCGTATTTCATACAGATTCAGGATTTTCCCTTCCGGATCCACACACCAGCTTCCGTAAGTAGGATCCAGCATGACCCATTTGCCCGGCTCTGAAAGATACGCTTCCACCACCACATGATTATCGCCATCCTCTGTGCTCTCCGGCATCATATACATGACCCGCGCCCTGATTCCTGCCGCCAGCAGACATTCACATAATACAATGGACATGGCCAGGCAGTTGATTCCTATGAGCAATGAGCCAGGCGGCTGTCCATAGAGATACGAAGCAGGCATTTGGCGAATGCCGCGAGGGTCAAAGGCCGCCTCCAGCAGGGTCAGCGCATCCTGTCTGTGAGAATTGTCATAGTTTCCGGTATGACGTATATGAGTATTTACCCAGGCAAGCAGGTGGAAGGCTTTTTCAGAATCTCTTTCGCCTGCAACTGCCGAGATGTGGTATCTGTCCTCCAATTCCCTGTATTCCGGCGCCTGAAGGATATAATGGATTTCGGTCTTATCGGACACTTGGAATTTCGTATTTTCTTTTATTTTAGTAATAAACTCCTTTTTCATCTTCCTCTCCGTTCTGAAGCGTTTGTGCGGCGGGGTTACCTGCCCCCTCATGCGTCCCGATGATCTTTTCCATCCAGATCATATTGTACCATCGGCCAAATTTGTATCCGCAGTTATGGAATTCCCCCACTTTTTCGTATCCCAGATGCCCGTGAAATTCCGCGCTGTTTTTTGTAAGATATTCATCTTCTTCTGCCGGATATCCGATGCAGGCGTACAGATTCAGAATTCCCATTTCCTTCAGCGCCTTTTCCAGCGCCTCATACAGCCTCCTGCCAAGGCCGCGCCTTCTTTCGTCATGTGCCAGATAGATGGTCATCTCGGCGGACCTTTCGTAGGCCGCGCGCCCCACAAAAGGCCCTGCATAAGCGTATCCCGAAATCACGCCATCTGCCAGAATACAGAGATAGGGATACTTTTTCAGGGTGTTGGAAATCCGTCTTTTGAATTCTTCCAGAGAGGGCACCTCGTATTCGAAGGAAATGGCAGTATTTTCCACATAAAAGGCATAAATATTTAAAAGCTGCTTTGCATCCTCTTCGGTTACGGCTCTTATCTCCACATTCATAAAACGTCCTCCTTCCATACCTGTGATTCACAAGATTTATCTGACATAGCCGTGAATCATGTCATTCAGTCAACGATATCAGCCGTAAACTGCAGCCTGTCGTTTTCTATAAAATATCACAGAATCCCCTTCTGATAAAGAAATTCTTTTAATAATTGCAAGCCGAAGCGATTGGTGCTATACTGAAACAGTTTGAACAGAAATCATGTGTATTGTTGGCAGCTTGGAGGATTATAATGAGACAGAAACGGGAAGATATAAGAAATATTGCGATTATCGCTCATGTGGATCATGGCAAGACCACGCTGGTGGATGAACTCTTAAAGCAGAGCGGCGTGTTCCGTGAAAATCAGGAGGTAGCCGAACGGGTCATGGACTCCGGCGACATCGAGAGAGAGCGGGGCATCACCATCCTCTCCAAAAATACTGCCGTCACTTACAAAGGAACCAAGATCAATATCATCGATACGCCGGGACACGCGGACTTCGGCGGCGAGGTGGAGCGCGTGCTTAAGATGGTAAACGGCGTTGTTCTTGTGGTGGATGCCTTTGAGGGCGCCATGCCCCAGACGCGGTTTGTCCTGGGCAATGCCCTGGAACTGAAGCTCCCCGTGATTGTGTGCGTCAACAAGATCGACCGTCCGGAAGCGCGCCCCAGGGAGGTGGTGGACGAGGTTTTAGAGCTTTTCCTGGAGCTGGATGCGGACGAAGAACAGCTTGACTGTCCTTTTGTATTTGCCTCCGCCAAGACAGGCACCGCCTCTCTTGATCCGGACCAGCCCGGAAGCAGCATGGTGCCTCTCTTTGAAACCATCCTTGATTACATTCCGGCGCCGGAGGGAGATCCCGAAGCCGGCACCCAGGTACTGATCAGCACCATCGACTACAACGAATATGTGGGAAGGATCGGTGTGGGCAAGGTGGACAACGGCTCTGTAAAGGTAGGTCAGGAGGTGGTCATCGTCAATCACCATGACCCGGACAAGCTGCGCAAGGTGAAGATCAGCAAGCTTTATGAGTTTGACGGTCTGAATAAGGTGGATGTGGCTCAGGCGCAGATGGGTTCTATTGTGGCTATTTCCGGCATCTCCGATCTTCACATCGGCGATACTCTCTGTTCCCCGGAATCTCCCTGCCCCATTCCTTTCCAGAAGATTTCAGAGCCCACCATTGCCATGCACTTTATTGTCAACGACTCCCCTTTGGCGGGAAAGGAAGGCAAATATGTAACCAGCCGCCATCTGCGGGACCGGCTTTTCCGGGAACTGAATACAGACGTTTCCCTCCGGGTGGAGGAGACCGACACCACCGAGGCCTTCAAGGTATCCGGCCGTGGCGAGCTTCATCTTTCCGTGCTGATCGAGAATATGCGCAGAGAGGGCTATGAATTTGCCGTAAGCAAGGCGGAGGTTCTCTACAAAACCGATGAAAACGGCAAAAAATTAGAGCCCATGGAGCTCTGCTATATTGATGTGCCGGAAGAATTCTCGGGAACCGTTATCGAAAAGCTGAGCCAGCGCAAGGGTGAACTGCAGAACATGGGAACTGCCTCCGGCGGATATACCCGTCTTGAGTTTTCCATTCCTTCCAGAGGGCTGATCGGATATCGTGGAGAATTTCTGACCGACACCAAAGGAAACGGCATTATGAACAGTATTTTCGACGGTTACGGCCCTTATAAGGGAGATATCCAGTACCGCAAGCAGGGATCTCTCATCGCCTTTGAAGCGGGTGAGGCAATCACCTATGGCCTGTATAACGCCCAGGAAAGAGGAACCCTTTTTATCGGTCCCGGAGAAAAAGTCTACTCGGGTATGGTAGTTGGACAGAATGGGAAAAGCGAGGATATTGAACTGAATGTATGCAAAAAGAAACAGCTCACCAACACCCGCTCCTCCAGCGCGGACGAGGCTCTGCGTCTGACGCCGCCTAAAATCCTTTCCCTGGAACAGGCGCTTGAGTTTATCGATACGGATGAGCTTTTGGAGGTCACCCCCAAATCATTACGGGTCCGCAAAAAAATACTGGATCCAACCATGCGCAAGCGCGCCGCCATGCGTGAAAACAGTCTGCGCCAGGCAGGTCAATAACAGAATATTCGGGCACTTAGCGGCCTATTCTCCTGTGCGGACCTGTGCAATAAAAAGAAGCGGTTAAAAAAGCAGGAAAGATTCTCTGCTTTTTTAACCGCTTTTTTGTTGGCTTTATCCGATATGCAGAAGCATGGAGGCGATCTGAAAGTATGCCAGAAGGGAGAGCACGTCCACAATGGTGGTGATAAAAGGGCTCGCCATAACTGCCGGATCAAATCCGATCCTCTTTGCCAGCATGGGAAGCATACAGCCCACCACCTTTGCGATCAGCACCGCCGCCATAAGCGTCAGACATACCACAACGGCCACCATAATCCCTACCCTGTCAAACAAAAGGAGCTTTAAAAAATTGGCGGCTGCCAGGGTACACCCGCACAGTGCGGCCACCCGCACTTCCTTCCAGACCACCCGGAAGGCATCCTGAAATTCGATCTCTTTCAGGGAGAGGCCGCGGATGATGGTAACGCTGGCCTGTCCTCCCGCATTTCCGCCTGTGTCCATGAGCATGGGAATATAGGCGATGAGTACGCCGCAGGCCATCAGCGCGTCCTCAAATGCCGTAAGAATACTCCCTGTAAAGGCCGCCGAAATCATCAGCAGCAAAAGCCAGGGCATTCTCTTTTTCCAGGTTTCCACCACTCCTGTCTTCATATAGGGCTTGTCCGACGGCACGATAGCCGCCATCTTCTCCATATCCTCCGTGGCCTCTTCCTGCAGGATATCCACCACGTCATCCACCGTTATAATCCCCACCAGACGGTTTTCATTGTCCACCACCGGCATGGAGGTAAAATCATATTTCTGGAACTGTCCCGCCACCTCTTCCTGATCCATCAGCGTGTTGATATAGATCACATTCTCATGCATGATCTCCCCGATTACGGCATCCCCCGGGTTGATCAGCAAATATCGCAGCGCCACGGTTCCCACGAGCTTTCGCTTGGTATCCAGCACATAGCAGATGTTGATGGTCTCGCTGTCCATCCCCACCTTTCTGATCCGGGCTATGGCCTCCTCCACGGTCATGTTCTCTTTCAGATCCACATATTCCACCGTCATGATACTCCCGGCGGAATCCTCCGGATATCTGAGCAGGTGATTGATATCTCTCCTGGTATCCGGATTGGCGTTGGCCAGAAGCTTTTTGACCACATTGGCGGGCATTTCCTCCAAAAGGTCCGTAGCATCGTCGGCCATAAGATTATCAATAATGCCTGCCGCATCCTTTTCCGACAGGCTGGTAATAATAAACTGCTGGCTCTCCACCTCCATATAGGAAAACACATCTGCCGCAAGATTCTTGGGCAGAATGCGGAAGATCTTCAAAAGCTCCTCCTCCTTCAGCTCCTCCATGATCACCGCCATGTCGGCGGCGTTCATTTCCGCCATCTTCTGGCGGAGCCTGGTGTATTGCCTGGTGGTAAGCAGCTGTCTTACCGTCTCAAAATCTCTGATTTCTTCCATAGCAATTCTCCTTCATATGTGATTTTTATGTATGAGGCAGCTGCGCTGTCCCATACTATACTCCGCCGGTGAGGAGGGATGTCTGCATTACTGTCTGTTATTTTCTTTTTCATGAGATTCCTCCTTTCCCGCGCCTGTTGCCATCAGGAACTGTTCAGCAGTTCCTGACGTAAGGCTGCGCACAAATCTGACTGAAAATTGCTTTTCTTTTCTTAACTTTAGTTCAGGGTCTTTCATTTGTCAACAAAAATCGAACAGGGAAGATCATTCCAGATCTTCCCTGTTCTTGCCTGTGTCCATGTAATACCCCTCTCCCACAGCTTCCACCCGCGCCCTGCCGCAGGTAGCCTCCGTGAGGGCTTTGATCAGCTCCTCCTTCTGCTCCGCCGGTACACGCACATCCATCTCCACCTTCTCCGTATACCTGGCGTCCGAAATTTCCGTCTTTCTGGCCTCCAGAAGATACTGGACCCTGCCTGCGTCCGTATAGTCGAGCCCGATCCGCAGGCGGCATCCGTAACGCATGGTTGCGATCCCTGCATTCTCAAGTCCTGCCTTCACTGCCTGGGTGTAAGCGCGTACCAGCCCTCCGGTTCCCAGAAGCGTACCGCCAAAATATCTTGTCACAACGGCTGCCGCATTCGTCACTTCCGCCCCCAGCAACACCTCCAGCATGGGCTTTCCCGCTGTTCCTCCCGGCTCTCCATCATCGCTGCATCTTGTGAGCTCTCTGTTCCTTCCTATAATAAATGCGGTACAATTGTGTCTGGCGTCATAATACTTCTTTCTTACAGACTCAATAAATACTGCCGCTTCCTTCTCTGAAGAAACCGGGGCAATATTCGCGATAAAACGGGATTTCTTTTCTTCATATTCTCCGATCCCCTGGCGGTATACCACCTTATAGGGTAAAAACTCTGTTTTCTTATCTTCCATATTCATCCCCTTGCTTTCTTATCTCACTTCCTGAAGTTTATCACAGAGGAGAATAAAAGTGTACCAGAATGAGAATAATTCTTAATAAAATATAAAAAAACTTTATTTCAGTCCTGCATTTTGGTATACTCTAGGTATTGTAATTTTTTACGAATATCATTTTATTTACACGGAGGTACAGCATATACATGAATTACAGCAAAAAAGGGATCAAAGCCAAACAGAAGTCCCTGCATGCCACCTCGACCAGACTGGGAAAAAAGCTTCTGGTTTACAGCCTGGAGCTCTCTCTTCTCTGCGTTCTGGCGGTAGGCATTATCGGCGTCAGCCTGGGGTTCGGCATTTTCAAGGGCGTGATCGACACCTCGCCCAGTATCGAAAACGTCAAGGTTACGCCTACCGGCTTTTCCACCTTTGTCTATGATCTTGAAGGGAATCAGACTGCCAAACTGATCTCCCAGAATTCCAACCGTATTCCGGTGACCTGGGATATGATTCCCGAGGATCTGGCGCACGCTTTTGTCGCTATAGAGGACGAACGTTTTTATGATCATAATGGCATTGATATCAAAGGTATCTTCCGGGCGGCCTATGTTGGTGTCATGAATAAGTTCCACTTTACAGAAGGCGCCAGTACGATTACTCAGCAGCTCTTAAAGAACAACGTTTTTACCGACTGGACAAGCGAGACCGGCTTTGCCGACAAGATGAAGCGGAAGATTCAGGAGCAGTACCTTGCCATTGAACTGACGAAATCCATGTCCAAGGATGAGGTTCTCCTGAATTATATGAACACCATTAACCTGGGCCAGAATACCCTGGGGGTTCAGGCCGCTTCTCAGCGTTACTTTAATAAGTCGGTAAACTCCCTTACCCTTTCCGAATGCGCTGTGATCGCCAGTATTACGCAGAACCCTTCCCGGTTTAATCCGATCACGCATCCGGAAAAAAATGCCGAGCGGCGTCAGAAAGTTCTGAAAAATATGCTGGATCAGGGGTATATCTCTCAGGAAGAACATGATGCCGCCATGGCAGATGACGTTTATTCCCGTATCCAGGTCGTTAACGAAGACACAGGTGAAGCTACGGTTAATACATACTTTGTGGACGCATTAACCGATGATGTGATGAATGACCTTCTGGCGGCAGGCTATAATGAGACTCAGGCTTTTACGCTGCTCTACAGCGGCGGTCTGAAGATTTATTCCACCCAGGATCCGCACATTCAGGCGATTTGTGATGAAGTTTTTTCCAATGAAGAGAACTATCCCGCCGATACCCGCTGGTATCTGAACTACGCGCTGACCATCAAGAAATCCGGAGGCGATCTTGAGAATCACAGCACTGAAATGTTCCGGGACTATTTCAAGCTGCAGAATCCTTCCTTTGATCTGATCTTTAATTCTCAGGAAGATGCCCATACGATGATCGAGGAATACAAGGCCGCTCACCTGGAATCCGGCGACGAGGTCTTTGACGAATCGATCTCGCTGACGCCGCAGCCGCAGGTTTCCCTTACGGTAGAGGATCAGCATACCGGGTATGTGGTTGCCATGGTGGGCGGTCGCGGGCCCAAGGAAGCCAGCAAGACGCTTAACCGGGCTACTGATGCCAAGCGGCAGCCTGGCTCTACTTTCAAGATCATTGCAGCCTATGCTCCCGCCTTTGACAGCGCCGGACTGACACTGGCTACCATGTTGAACGACGCGCCTTTCAACTATGCAGATGGCCGTCCGGTCAACAACTGGTACAGTACCGGATACAGAGGAATGAATTCTCTCCGGCAGGGAATCAAGGATTCCATGAATATTCTCGCTGTTAAGACCCTGACCATCATCACCCCTCAGCTGGGCTTTGACTATGTAAAGAACTTTGGTTTTACCACCGTAGTAGACCGGAAAGAAGTCACAGTAAACGGAAAGACTCAGATCTTTTCCGATATTCAGCAGTCTCTTGCCCTGGGTGGTCTGACGGTAGGCGTCACCAATGAAGAGCTGAATGCCGCTTATGCGGCCATTGCCAACGGCGGTACCTACATCAAGCCCAAGCTTTACACGAAAGTAGTAGACCATGATGGCAACGTCCTGCTGGATAATACACAGCCGGACTCCAAACAGGTGATCAAGGAAACCACTGCCTGGCTTTTAACCAATGCTATGACAGATGTTGTAATACAGGGTACCGGTACTGCTGTCAATTTTGGAAACATGGCCATTGCCGGTAAAACCGGAACTACCTCGTCCTACAATGATGTCTGGTTCGCCGGTTATACCCCTTACTATACGGCCTCTACCTGGACGGGCTATGACAACAATACCAAACTGCGCAAGGGAGAAGAGCGGAATCTGGCCAAGAAGCTCTGGCGGGCAGTTATGGCCAGAATTCATGAAGATCTTCCCAGTGCATCTTTCCCGATGCCTGCGGAGGGCATTGTACAGGCCACCGTCTGTGCGCGTTCCGGGAAACTGCCTATTGCGGGATTATGTGATGGCACCCTGAGGAGCGAGTACTTTGCAGAGGGGACTGTTCCCACTGAAAGCTGTGATGTCCACTATCAGGGAATGATCTGCCAGTACACCGATCTTCCTGCCAGCGAAGAATGTCCCTTCAAAGTCGAAGGTATACGGGAACTGACGCCGCCTGAGCATCCTGCATTGCAGCAGGGATCCGCTGTAACCCAGCAGGTTACCAATGAAGACGGTTCTGTCTCCACAGTAGCTGTGCCTCAGGATCAGACCAGCATCTGTCCTCATAACTGGGAATTTGTCACACAGCCGGATGCGGAAGCGATCATAGAACAAATGCGAAATGAAATTGCGGCAAGAGCAGCGGCTGCCGCTGCGGCTGCCGGCGAGGGCGCTCCTCCCGCCGAACCTGTTCCTACTGATGACAGTAACGGGGAAGCCACGGAATAATATCTTTCCTATGATACAAAACAGGCTGCGCTGAAAGATCTGATATAGCCGATCTTTCAGCGCAGCCTTCTTTTCTCTGATTCTGTTCCCAATATCATTTATCAAAATGTCTGTTTTGCAGCTGCCTGGCTCATTGCTCGCAGAAATCAGTGCCGGAAAACGATCTCTCCGGTCTCATCGTTCATTCTCTCCACGATGGCCAGGGATTCCACCCTGATTCCCTGATCCCGCAAAAGGCTTCCTCCCTTTTGAAAGCCTTTCTCGATGGCAATCCCCACTCCTTCCACATGGGCGCCGGCGTTTTTGATCAGATCTATCAGCCCAAGTACCGCACAGCCGTTGGCAAGGAAATCATCGATAATCAGCACATGGTCATCCTTTCCCAGATATTTTTTGGACACGATCACATCATAAATCCTCTTATGTGTAAAGGACTCGATCCGGGTAACATACTGTTCACCGTCCAGATTAATACTCTGAGATTTTTTGGCGAACACCACCGGCACATGAAAATACTGTGCCGCAGAACAGGCAATTCCAATTCCTGACGCTTCAATCGTCAGTATTTTATTGATCTTTTCACTGGGAAATAAGCGCCTGAACTCCTTTCCCATTTCATTAAACAGCTCCACATCCATCTGATGATTCAAAAATGAATCCACTTTCAGTACATTACCGGGTTTGATGTTGCCATCCCTGCGAATCCGTTCCTCCAAAAGCTGCATATGTCCTCCTTCATCCGGCCTTGCAGTTATCCTTTTGCACATCTTCCGGACGACTGCTGTCCCTTTGCTCTTCTTTTGTTCTTTTTTATTTTACTCCTCTTCCCCTGTCTTTATCAACCTCTTTCTGCTCCACTTACCGGATCGGTATCGTACAAAGGAGATCAGGAAATTGGTTGTCCAGCCCATGGGAATTGCAAACCATACGGCCCGGACGCCCCATAGCGGTGAACACACAAAGGCTACCGTTACACGAATTCCCAGATTGACCAGATTGGCCAGGGTAAAGACCACCACATCTCCTGCTCCCCGCAGCACCCCATCCGTGATCGCCTTCACACCGATGCAGATAAAGAAAAAGGCGATAAAGGATAAGTAGGCATTTCCCGTCTCAAACGCCGCCTGCCCGCTGCTCTCTTCCAGAAAGGCGCCGATAATGGCTTCATGGAACAGGGTAAGGCTCAGACAGATGATCACGGCAAACACTGCCGCCATACGAACAGCGGCAAAATACCCCTTTTTTACCCGTTCCGGCTTTCCCGCTCCGAGATTCTGCGCCGTAAAGGTTGAGACCGCATTTCCGGTGGCAATCATAGGGACAATACAGATGGATTCGATCCGTGTCCCCGCCGTATACCCTGCCAGCACGGAGGATCCATAGCCGTTGACCACAGACTGCACCAGAAGCATTCCGATGGAAACTATGGACTGCTGAAGCATGGATGGAATCGCCACCCTGATCATACTTCCCAGCATCTGTACGTCAAACAGCCGAATCCTCTTCTGCCCCCTCTGGTCCGCTGTCTGCAGTTCCGCCGAATACTGTACTGTTTCCCTGATGGATTCCTCCTCTGTCCGGTGTGCTTTCAGCGCTCTCATCAGAAGCAGAAAGGATACCACCGCAGAAATGCCCTGGGCCAGAACCGTAGCTATAGCCGCCCCTGCTATCCCAAAGCCAAAGCCCCTCACAAGCGCCAGATCCATCCCAATATTAAACAGGGAAGAAAAGATCAGAAGATACAGCGGCGTTTTGGAATTTCCCATGGCATTGAAGATGGATGAGAGGATATTATACATAAACAGAAAAGGGAGACCCACAAAATAAATATTCAGGTAAAGCAGCGCATCGCTCAGGATATTTCCGGGCGTATTGAGAGCTGTCAATATACTCCTGCCAAACACAAGCCCCACAGCTCCCATGAAGATACTCACTGCCAGAAAGCTGATCAGCGCCGTATACACAGAGGTTTTCATCTTCCCGTAAAGCCCTGCTCCCAGATATTGAGAAATGATCACAGAGGAACCAATCCCGCCGCCTATGGCAATCATAATGAAAACCGTAGTCAGCGAATAAGAAGCTCCAATCGCTGCCAGCGCATCCTCTCCCACAAACTGTCCCACTATGATAGAATCCACCGTAGAATAAAACTGCTGAAACAGATTTCCCAGAATCATGGGCAACGCAAAGAAAAACAGAGATTTTCCCGGACTGTCCTCAAGCATGCTGTATTTTTTCATAGAGATTTGTTCCTTTCATCGCTCTCATTTCATATTCCTCCCGGAAATCTCTTCCTTAATGCAGATATAATAATAACTCAGTAGTTATTTTACCACAAAGTCATTATATAAGCATCAAAAAGATTCTTTGTGACAGTACCAAAGTACTGTCTACAACTGTCTACCGGATTATAGACACACAAAAAAATGGAAACCCTGTCAAAATCAAGGTTTCCGCACTCTTAATCAAAGCTGCTGACGGGAATCGGACCCGTGACCTCCGCACTACCAATGCGACGCTCTACCGACTGAGCCACAGCAGCCTGCGATGCTTCTTGCATCAACGAACTATATTCTATCACAGCATGATTTATTTTGTCAATCACATAATGTAAAATCCTGCAAATTATCAAAATTCAGATAATTTATTCACACATGCCTTCATTTGGCCCGTACTAATTATATACTTTACCACAAAAATGATTACGAGTCTACTCTTTTTTTAATTAATTGATACAATAATAGTAACAGTTCGTTACTGTTCACGGCTCAGGAATGCGCACAGGCTGCGCATTCCGTGAGAACTTGAGGCAGGTGTGAGGGGCGATTTTTGCGTAGCAAAACCTGGAATATCGCCCCGAATTGTTGCTATGAGCGGCCCCCAGGCCGGGAAGAGTAACAGTTCAACCGGCCGGGAAGACTGTACCTGTAATTTATAGCAATGCTTCGTAAAGAAAGGAGACAGACATGATCGAATTTACAGAAGTAAGCAAGATCTACCGGGTGGCAAAGCGTCAGGCGGGAATGAAAAATGCGGTAAAATCCTTTTTCTCCAGGCAGTACAACACTGTGCACGCTCTGCAGAATGTGAGCTTTTCCATCCGGGATGGCGAAATGGTAGGTTATATCGGCCCGAACGGAGCCGGGAAAAGCACTACCATTAAAATTATGTGCGGAGTCCTTACGCCGGAGAGCGGAACCTGTATGATCAACGGCCGCGTCCCATATAAGGAGAGGGTTGCCCATGTGCGCGATATCGGTGTGGTATTCGGCCAGCGCAGCCAGCTCTGGTGGGATGTACCGGTGATCGACAGCTTTGATCTGATCCGGGACATCTACCGGGTGGATGAAAAAACCTATCGGAAGAATGTCAGCGAGCTGGCAGACCTTCTGGATCTGGGGGAAATTCTTCAGACCCCTGTCAGGACCCTGAGTCTGGGCCAGAGAATGCGGTGCGAGATTGCGGCTTCCCTCCTGCACAACCCAAAGGTATTGTTTCTGGATGAACCCACGATTGGACTGGACGCCGTATCCAAGCTTGCCGTACGAAAGTTTATCCGGGAGCTGAATGAAAAGAAAGGCACTACCATTGTCCTCACTACCCATGATATGCAGGATATCGAAGCGTTGACAGAGCGGGTCCTTCTGATCGGCAGAGGGCGGATCCTTCTGGATGGAAAACTTGATGATCTGAAAAAGCATATTTCAGAACGCAAGACTATGGTCATTCAATACCAGGGAAACCCTCCCATATTGATGAAGGAAATGACACAGACGGAAAGTTCCCAGGGACGTATGAAAGTCAGTTTTGATCCCGGAGAGATTTCCGTATCAGGCGCTATCGCTTATTTTGCTGCGAACACAGAACTTCTGGATGTGTCGGTCGCAGACATTTCCACAGAGGAAATGGTTGCCGAATTGTATAAGGAGTACCGCCTATGAGAGCAGAATTAAACGTATATTTTTCTATGTTCCGCATCCGTTTTAACCACAATCTCCAATACCGGGCAGTCGTACTGGGCGCTGTTCTCAAAGGCTTTTTGTGGGCGATGATGGAGATTCTGGGTTATCTGGCAATCTACCGCACAGGCGGAGATTCGCTGCCTATGGATTTTTCCAGTACGGTTTCTTATGTATGGGCACACCAGTCATTCATTGTCCTGTTTTCAGTGGTATTTGCAGACAGTGAGATTTATTCCTCGATCCGAACGGGAGCCGTGGTGTATGATCTGGCCCGTCCGGTGGGACTTTACGGAAGATGGTTTTGCCAGTCGGCCTCTAACCGCTTTTCGTTCTCTCTTGTAAACTGCCTGCCGGTCCTGATTCTGGGTATTCTCATGCCCGCGCCCTTCAGGCTCGTGCTGCCTGCATCCGCCCTGCAGCTGCTTCTGTTTCTGGTATCCACGCTGCTTGCTTTCGGCGTAACGGTGGCAATTGCCATGCTGATGTATGTTTCTCTTTTCTATTTTATTTCGCAAAGGGGGATCAGGATCATCGTCAGAATCACAACCTCCTTTTTCTCCGGAGGCGTGATTCCCCTCCTCTTTTTCCCCGGACCGGTGCGCAGGATCGCGGAGTGTCTTCCTTTTGCAGCCATGCAGAATATGCCGCTGCAGATCTTCTGCGGCACCATCAGCGGAGCAGATGCCGTAAAGGGAATCATGTTTCAATTATTCTGGCTCTGTATATTGATTCTGGCGGGATGGGCCGCTATGGGACAGGCCACCAGAAAAGTAGTGGCGTTTGGAGGTTGAAATGAAATTATACTGGAATTATTTTATAATGGAATTAAAAAGTCAGATGCAGTACAAAGCTTCTTTCCTTTTAACAATGATTGGACAGTTTCTGACTGCGTTCACCACCTTCTTTGGAATACAGTTTCTGTTTGACCGGATCGATGGTGTGGATGATTTTACTTATGGGCAGGTGTTGCTGTGCTTTTCCGTCATCATGATGTCTTTTGCCATTGGTGAAATGATTGGCGGAGGACTGGCTGTCTTTCCTGATCTGTTGCGAGAAGGAAGCATGGACCGGATCCTTGTCCGTCCAAGAAGCATCCTTCTGCAGATTATCATGCCGAATATGGACTTCTCCCGTCTGGGACTTCTGGCGCAGGCCGCCATCGTGCTGGGCATTGCCATCCCTGCCAGCTCTGTTGTATGGACCTGGCAAAAGGTAGTGGTATTTATCCTGATGATTCTCTGCGGGAGCGTGATCTTCTTCTGCCTGTTTCTTCTGGTGGCGTCGATCTCCTTTTTCACCCTGCAGTCCCTGGATTTTATGGATATCTTTACCTATGGAATGCGTGATTTCGGAAAATATCCTTTTTCTGTCTATGGAGAAAGTATCCTTATGTTTCTTACCTTTGTGATTCCGCTGGCACTGATTCAGTATTATCCGCTGCTTTATCTGCTGGACAGGCAAAACGGCATTTTGTATATACTCTCGCCCGTTTTATCTCTCTTCTTTGTGATACCTTCCGTACTTCTTTACAAAATCGGGCTTAGTAACTACAAATCCAGCGGATCATAGCTCCTTCGGATCATGAAGCTTATTGTAACAAAAGAGCGAAAGCATTGACGTAATATGCTCACTGCTTTCGCTCTTAACTATCTTGATGAAAAATTTACTGCTCCCTGATAATGGGTGCAACCTGAGCCATCAGATTATCGATATCCTCAAACATGGCGCTTTTGGTGGTTCCCAGACGGCTTGCTCTGTTAATATGCTTTACGACTTCTCTGTACTGGCTTCTTATCTTGTCAAAAAATCCGCACAGGGTACTGAGCGCCGTTTTGGAATCTCCAATCACCTCTGATATCTGTGTATGTACTTCTGTGGCTCCCTCCGCCGCACGGGTGATCTGATCGAACATTTCGTAAGTTTCCTGTACCTTTTCAAGGCTCTGGCCCAGCGCCTTCTTTGAGCTGTCAATACTCTCGCTCAGCTTATCCGTTCCCTGCTCCACATCTTTGATATCTGAATCCACTGCCGCTGCCAGATCTTTGATCTCATCCGCAAGCTTCTTTACCTCCACAGCAACTACGGCAAATCCTTTTCCCTTTTCACCCGCCCGGGCCGCCTCAATAGATGCATTGATCGCAAGGATATTCGTCTGATCTGCAATGGACACGATCTGATTCATCCTCTTCTTGATGTGATCCACCGATTCCTGCAGCGTCATAAAGGTACTTCCCATTTCGTCAAAATGAGTCTCTACCTCCTGAGAACTGTTTTTGAGGGTTTCTACCTCATTCTGGGCCTGAGAGACCGATTGTGAGATTTCATCCTTCACCGTCACAAACTGTTCTGAGACATCCTTAACACTTGAAAAATTCTGTCCCATGTCTTCCAGTTTTTCCTGAAATTGTTCTGTTTCTCCCAAAACACCGTCAAAAGAACTGCCTACCAGGCTCAATTCCCACAAAGACTGTACTTCCTTCTGTACCAGATCTGTATGGTACTGTTTTAAGCTGTCCATCACATACAGAACCGGATACATTTCTTCTTCTCTGCTCTGTTTTTTCCCTGCTCCCTGTTTATTGTCTCCGCGAAACAGCATGTCTTTTTCTCCCTCCCTTATTCAAATACAACACATGTCATGGATTGATTGACAAACTGATTGTTATAGTGCTCTCCGTATCCCACAAGCCCCGCATGATTTCCCAGCGTGCTCATTTCCTTCAGATACTCCTGCATATAGCCGTTTTCAGAAAAAAGCTTATACCTGAAAAGACAATTAACAGAAAATACAGCCGACCGTTTCGGGAAATCCTGCGCTATCTTTTGAATCGTCTCCCTTACGATCTCCTTATAATCTCCCAGCTCCAGAAGAATCAGCACATCAGAATCATTTACCTGCCTGAAGCAGGCCAGCGCATTCCCGCTTACCTCCTTAATGGAAATAATACAGGTCTCGTCTCCGTTGATCTTTCCAAAGGGATTCTTAAAGGTCTGCGTTAAGATCTGCTGTTCCGTTACATGAAGAATGTCCTGATACACCTGCCTGGCAGGTTTCCCATTGAGAGCGCCCATAATGTATTTGGCTTTGTCCGTATCAGAGGCAATAAACCGATAATTCCCCATCTTGTGATAAATGTTTTCTTTGTACGCTCTGACTCTGCCGCCCTGATTTCTCACAAGAGCGTAAGCCACTGCGTCCTCATAAATCCGACCGTTGACAGATACCTTCCCGCCATCGCCGGTTCCTCCTACCAGAGAAATATTCCGCTTTCTCAAAGCTGTATGTATCGTGGTCAGCACACAGGCATCATTGCCGGAACAAAAATCAATGCATATCGTGTCCGCCTGGGCCGCGTTTACCTTCTGCAGATCCTCCTCCAGCCTTCCAATATACTTTACCGGCATAACCGATACCTGCTCCAGCACATTCGCCGCTGCGCTGACCCCTCCCAGAAAAGCAACCACGCCCACACCATGCTCCGCCACACGGGTATCATAACACATCCCGATACATCCGATACTGGGCACCTGCGGGTATAGCTTTTCCAGTTCTTTTACATGCTTCTCAAACTGATCACTGTTAGACATCAGCATAATCAACTGAGGATTCGTCAGCCCCCTGACGGCTTCTTTCAGATCCCCTCGCTGGCTCATACCAAAAAACTGTCTCACTATCCATTCCTCTCTTCCTGTTCATTCTGATATTCTTACGTAAATGTTATTATACTTGATAGGAACAAACAGCGTCAAGAATAAATCCTCAGTTTGTAACGATAGTAACTATTTGGCCTTTTGTAAGAATCCTTTTACCAGACAAACAACGATTTTCCTTTCAGTCGCAGGATCGCCTCTATTAAATAGTAATCGCCATAAATTATGGGAACCTCCGTATTCTCCCCTGTCGGATCATGATAGAAAAAGGTTCCGCCATCTACAATAGAATCAACCTCCGGATCCCAATTATTAAACTTCTCATCGCAGGCTCTGAGGATACGGAAAGCAGCTTCTGTATACAGCTTCTTCTCATGTTCCCCTACATGCTCCGCCAGCTCCAGAAGCCCGCATACTGTTATCATTGCCGCTGTGGAATCATATTTCACCGGCTTTTCCGGAGCCCGGTAATCCACCAGAGGAAGCCAGTCATTGACTGCCATATTTGAAATGCAGTAATGCGCGCAGCTCTTGGCTGTATTTAAGAACGATTCATCTCCTGTATGCCGGTAGCTCAGCGCAAACCCATATACGGCCCAGGACTGTCCGCGGCTCCAGGAAGATCCTCTCTCATAACCCTGTCCTGCCGGATTATCCACAAACTCTCCCGTTTTTGCATCAAAGATTACAACATGATTACAGCTCCCATCCTCCCGCACAATATACTTCTGTGCAGTCTTTGCATGGCTTATGGCAATCTGTTCAAAGCGGGGATCATTGATCTCCCGGCCCGCCCAATAGAGCAGCGGAATATTCATCAGACAGTCAATAATCATCCATCCGCTCACATCATCCTTTCCGTTAAAGGATTCATTCCAGGCCCGGATATATTTTCCCGCTATATTATAGCGGCCGGCCAGCAGATTCGCCACATGCAGCCCTCTGCGCCGGGAGTCCCTGTTTCCTGTCTTCCGGTAATTTGCCACTGAAGAGAGCAGATACATAAACCCCACATCATGATGCAGTCCTTCAAACCCGCTGATCGCCTCTTCAAGCCGTTCTTCCACACCCTCAGCCGTTTTTCTGTATGCCTCATCGCCGGTAGCCTCATACATCTGCCAGAGCATTCCCGGCCAGAATCCGTTGGTCCAGAAATAAATTCCTCCGGGAAAATCCAGATCCTGATACCTTCCATTGCGGGGACTGTATGGAATCATCGTCCCCACTCTGGCACACTCCTTTTTCATTTTGACCACCAACTTCTCATACACGTCGTCAACCCATTCCTGATCAGAGCATTTCATCTTCTCTAATCCGCCTGCATTTTTTTCCTGCATCGTGTCCTCCATTTCTGCACAAACCGTAAAACCCGGATTTATGCCTCGTATTTTATTTTAGTTAATTATAACACTAAAAAAAAACGCCGGTTAGAAATAACAGACAGCTTTTAGTAAAAACCCATATAAATTTTACAGAAGAGACCACTGTTCCTTCCGGTAGTTCTGTGGTGAAACTCCCTTGTTGATCTTAAATACCTTGGAAAAATAATTACTGTCCTCATATCCCACATAAGCGCTGATCTCCTGCACGCTCAGTCTGCTCTCCAGAAGAAGCTCCGCCGCTATCTCACAGCGCTTTTTCGCCAGATACTGCTTGAACGTCATGCCGGTTTCCTGACAGAAGACCTTTACCAGATGCTGCTGATTGATTCCCGCCTCCTTTGCCAGCTCTTTTACGGTAATTGGCTTTGCCAGATGAATACACATATAATCGATGGCTTTCCTCACACCGGAAGAATAATGATTCTTCTGTTTCTCCTGTACTTCTCTGCAGACGCTCTCAACCAGCTCCTCTGTCAGATCCTTCAGTCCTGCGGCAAAAGTCGTACGCTGCATCTTCTGAGCATATTCCTGGCTGAGAGAATCAATGACAACCGGACTCAGTCCCGCCTTCCGCGCCCCCATTCTCACCAGCGTCCTCATGATGGCGGCTCCGGTGATCTGATCCTTGAGTTCATCTGAAAGAAATCTCAGTCCCGCACACACTTCCCTGAATTCTTCCATACATTCCCGGGCCTTTTCTGTTTCTCCCAGACTCACAGCCGTGATAAATTTCTCCTCCACATGATAGCGCCTGTTGATCATACGAATGTCCTCTCCACATTCCGGGAAAGGCAAATCCGCCTTCTCACATTCCATATCCATATAAAGTCTTCTGACCCCGCGGACAATACCGCATTCATCTATATGCTCTGCTATAAGCAGGGCGATTTTGACCGAATAGTTCTGTTGAGAAACCGGAAACCGGCAGCGATAGGATTTATAAGACGAGATATCCGCCTCGGACGCCCTCAATCTGATCAGAAGACGTTGGGCAGCGCTTTCATTCCATCCCTCTTCCACATAAGGCCCCAGCAGTATCCACTTTTCCGCTGCCTTAAAAAGGATTAAATGAGATTGAAAGGGCTCCACTACATCATAGACCACTTTCTCCTTTCCCTTTTCAAAAAACTCCAGTAATCCTCCGGCTGTAAGTATTTTCTGGATCTCTGTGGAAAAGCAATATCTTCTTTCAAATTCCTTCAGAACCTCCGGATCCTCCTCATACACAGTCAGCTCCATGCCCGTCAGCGAAGGAACCAGAATCAATGCCGATTCAAGAAAATTCATATTGTTCTCCATTCCGGAGCATGTTTTTCGCACATTCGTCTACTCCTTATGCACTTCTCCTGTCATGACAGGGCTATCCAAAATCTTGTTCAGACGCATGAAGAGCATGGAACCGGTCACTGCCGCTGCCAGAATATCACTCACAGGCTCCGCCACAAACACGCCAAATACCTGGTTTGAAAAGATATGCGGCAGTATAAAAATAAGCGGAATCAGAAGCACCAGCTTCCTTAAACACGCCATCAGCAGGCTGATCTTCGCCTGGCCCAATGCCATAAAGGTCTGCTGACACCCGATCTGCACGCCTGTTGAAAAGATTCCCGCCATATAAATTCTCATTGCCCACACCGTATAATCCACCAGATCAGAATCGCTGCTGAATATCCCGGCAAAGACCCGGGGGAAGATCATCAGCAAAAGCCACATCACGGTGGAATAAGAGACACAGGCAGTAAACTGACAGCGGAATGCCTGCTTCACTCTTTCCTTTTTCCCTGCTCCGAAGTTGAAGCTCATAATAGGCTGACCACCCTGGCAGATTCCCTGCAGCGGCAATGTGATCAGCTGACTGCAGGAGGAAATGATCGTCATGGCTCCCACAGCAACATCTTTTCCATAGCGGGAAAGACTGCTGTTAAAACTGATATTCAGAATACTTTCTGTGCTGAGCATCACAAAAGTGGAGATTCCCAGTGCCAGACATGGAAGGATCACCTGAGGAACGATCTTCATATCGGATAAGGTAAGCTTCAATATCGTCCTGGGTCCTCTCAGAAACCAGAGCACCCACACGGCGCTGACCGCCTGGCTGAGCACGGTGGCGATCGCCGCTCCCTGTACGCCCATTCCAAAGCCAAATATAAAGACCGGATCCAGTACAATGTTGCACACAGCCCCTACTACTGTCGTAATCATACTGAACTTTGCAAATCCCTGCGTCGTGATAAAAGGGTTCAGTCCCATTACGATCATTACAAATACGGTTCCCAGAATATAGATCCTGGCATAAGAGAGCGCGTAAGGCAGCGTCACATCGCTGGCGCCGAACAGCCTGAGCAGCTGCGGCGCAAACAGATAGAACAGAACCGTCAAAAGTACTGCAAAAATCATTAATACCGAAAAACAGTTTCCCAGAATTTTCCGGGCGCCTTCCCGGTCATTTTTCCCCATGGCAATGGCAGCCCTGGGAGCGCCGCCGGAACCTGCCAGCATGGCGAACGCATTGATCATCATCAGAATCGGAAGGAACAGTCCCACACCGGTCAGCGCAGATGCTCCTGCATCCGGAATATGCCCTATATAGATTCTGTCCACAATATTGTACAACATATTGATAAGCTGTGCGACCACTGCAGGGATCGCCAGATTCAGCATCAGCCGCGGAATACTTCCACTGCCCATATCCTGACTTTTCTTCTGTTTTGCCATATAACCTCCTGCCTTCCATTTCCAACTGCAGACTATCGTTTCCTGCTAAAAATTGTATCAGAGTTTTTCCCGCTTCGCAAGAATGAACCGCCGCACCTATATCTGAATTTTGGAATATCCTCCGCTCCGGATATAGTCGCGGAACTGTACCGGGGTCATGTTCATATGTTTCCTGAATACCTTACTGAAATAATTGGATCCGGAAAATCCACACGCCTTTCCGATCTCCGCTATCTTCATGGATGTGGATCCCAGCAAATCCACCGCTTTTTCCAGACGCATCCTTGTCAGATAATCGATAGGCTTCATTCCGGTATTTCTGTAAAATTCCCGCGAGAGATGGCTCCGGCTTACCTTCAGATATGCGGCTGTGTCCGATATTCCGATATCTCTGCTGCTGTTTTGTCTGATATAGTTTCTTGCCCGGGCAGTCAGATCCGAATCGGAATCCACACTGCTCTGCTGCCTGGCGCACAGAAGACACAGAAACTCAAACGCTTTACTGCTGAGAGCAAAAGCGCTTTGCGCTTTCTGTTCCTTTGCTGCAGCGTGAAGCGCAACAATCAGCCTCACCGCTTCATGATATACCGGCAGTTCCAAAACCTTTCCCAGATGCTCTTCTATATACCGGCAGTAGCATTCTGCACCATTACTTTCAAACATCATGTAAATGAACTCCCAGGGTGCCTGATTGCGCTCCTCATCAAAGTAATAGCTCTCCTCTCCGGGCATTTCCAGAAAAAAGGCTTTTCCTTCATCCGCCAAATACTCCTGTCCGGCGATATTGACCATACCGCTTCCCTTAAGCGTATATTGAAACAGCCAGGCCGGTCCCCTCCCCCTCGTCTCCCAGTGGTATCGGGAGGAGTAACGGCTTTCCCTGCCGATGGCGGTCATCCGTATGAATGGTTCCTCCACATCCTCCAGAAAATGAAACCCATAGCTGTCCACGATATCTTCTCCATGTGTGTACATCAAAAATTTACCTCTTTCTATCAAATTGTTACCATTGAAAAAATGACCGTCCTTATTTATGATAGAGAAAAATGATGATCTCTATAGATTTTCCCCGGAAATATACCAAATTATAGCTATAGTATCATGTCAAGGAATGACTCTGCAAATTAAGTATAGCATCCGGATGTCTGAATGTAAATCATCAAAAAATTACACAGGAGGCACAGACATGGGTAACAACAGATCTTTTAAAATCGCATTTATAGGAGCCGGCAGCATCGGCTTTACAAGAGGACTTCTGGCAGATATCCTGACCGTTCCGGAATTTCGGGATATCGAAGTGGCTTTCACGGACATCAATCCGGATAATCTGAGAATGGTAACACAGCTTTGCCAGCGGGATATCGATGAAAACGGGCTTTCCATCAAAATTCAGTCAACCCTGGACCGCAGAGAGGCGTTCCGGAATGCAAGGTACGTGATCAACTGTGTCAGAATCGGGATGCTAGAAGCTTTTGAGACGGATGTGGAGATTCCTCTGAAATATGGAGTGGATCAGTGTGTGGGGGATACCCTCTGCATCGGCGGAATCATGTACGGGCAAAGAGGAATTCCCGCCATACTTGCATTTTGCAGGGACATCCGCGAGGTCGCCGAACCGGGCTGTATCCTGCTGAATTACTCCAATCCCAATGCCATGATCACCTGGGCATGTAATAAATATGGCAACGTTCCCACTTACGGTCTCTGTCACGGCGTTCAGCACGGCCACGACCAGATCGCAGAAGCTCTGGGGCGCAAAAAAGAAGACGTGGATATTATCTGTGCGGGCTTAAATCATCAGACCTGGTATATCAGCGTAAAAACCGACGGGCAGGAGCGCACGGGCGAACTGTATGAACTGATGAAGCAGGCTGAATTTGCAAAGGACGAAAATATACGCCTTGATGTGATGAAGAATTTCGGGTATTACTCTACCGAGTCAAACGGCCATCTCTCAGAATATCTGATGTGGTACAGGAAACGCCCCGAAGATATGGAAAAATGGATCAACTACAGCTCCTGGATTCAGGGGGAAACGGCCGGTTATCTCCGCGTCTGCAGGGAAAGCAGGAACTGGTTTGAGACAGATTTTCCCAACTGGCTCAAAGAGCCTGCAAAAGAGTTTATACCGGAAAAGCGTTCCGGCGAACACGGGAGCTATATTATAGAAGGTCTTGAAACCGGCAGAAGATACCGGGGCTGTTTTAATGTGATGAATCATGGCTGTATCACCAACCTGCCAGACGAATGCGTGGTGGAGGTTCCCTGCTATGTGGATTACAACGGAATCTCCATTCCAAAGGTCGGCGATCTTCCCCTGGGCTGCGCCGCAGTCTGCTCCCAGAGCGTATGGGTTCAGAGGCTGGCAGTGGAAGCCGCTGTCCATGCCGATATCCGCCTGCTCTATCAGGCTGCCATGATGGATCCTCTCACCGGCGCCGTCTGCACCCCGGATGAAATCCGGCAGATGGTAGACGAAATGCTGGTAGCCGGCAGCAAATGGCTGCCCCAGTACCAGGACGAAATTCTCCGGGCAAAGGAAAGATTAGCGAATGAAACCGTTCCCTGTCGTCCTGCCAAAGGCTTTAAGCAGCACACCAAAACCGTTGCGGAAATGGCCGAAGAAAAGGCCAGATACAGAGCCCTGGCCTCCGCGGCAGCAAAGGAAAATGTGAAATAAATCAGATCTGACAACAAGTCTGAGGGGGAAGCACAAAAAATTTCCCCCTCAGACTTTTCAGAATGCCAGCGTCATCCCATCATAAGACACAAGAATCCCATATTTTGCCGCTTCTGCAACCAGCTCCTCATATACCTGCCCACAGTTATGGGAAAAATGATTGCAGACAATTATCGTGTCATCATCCGCCATACCTTCTTTCCGCATCTGCTCCACCACCTCAAGATTGGTTTTCAGGCTCATATGTCCGTTGCGCCACTCACCCGTCATTCCCGGGCCGCCTGTACAGTCCAGGGAAATCAGGTCATAACGCCCTTCCTCCTTAAGCATCTCCCAGGTATTCTCCGGGAAAACGCCGGTATCATGGGCATAGAGAACCTTTCCTGACCTGGGGGCCGTGTCCATCCTGTCTTTCTCTGACAGCGGACTCTCTGCCGAAGCATTCTCTTTCAATGGGGCATCCCCTTTCCATGAAGTATTCTCCTTCTGCGGGGCATCCTCCCACAGGATGGAATAGATCACCGGCGAGGTCTCCTGCTCGTGATTTGCCCAGAGGGGCATTACCTGATACTGTCCCCGGCTGCCTGCATAAAAGCGCCGCCCCGGCTCTATCAGCTTTACATCCGCCTCGCCATGCATCGTCGGCCTCTCTGTCATCCTGCGCAGCTTTTCATATCCGTCTTTTGCCGCATAAAAATGCAGAACCCGGTGTTCCCCGGTATAATCGGCTTCCGCCATCTCCACATCCTCCGGATAAAGGTGGTCACTGTGGCTGTGGGTAATCAGGCAGTCGCCGATTTTCTCCCAGTCCAGCCCATACTGAATGGAATGCCACACCGTATCCGGCGGGAAATCCAGCAAAAGCTCGTCATTTATAATAGCCTGGGATCTGGAACGGATATTGCGCCCCCCCAGCGCCCGTGATCTTCTGCAGACCCCGCAGCTGCAAAACAGAGAGGGTATTCCTTCATATGCCGCTGTTCCCAAATATTGAAATTTCATAAGGTACCTCCTGATGGTATTGTCACTACCGTCCTCCTGCCCGAAAAGGTTGCTGCTGCCTGTGTTTTCTCTCCGCACAAGACGCCTGTCGTTTACCGGCTGCTCTCACATGGCCTCCAGCAGGCCCGAGATGCCTCCCTGCCTGAAAATCTCCTTATAGTAACCGATCTCCTCCTGAATGATCCCGTCGATGACACGCATTCCCAGAAGCTCCACCGGCGCCCGGTCATCCGTCAGAAGATGTCCGCCTTTATCGCACCTCTGCAGTCCGGCGCTCACCCGCTCCATCATAGCGCAGAGCTGCCCGTCCTCAAGCTCCTTTGCGTTTTGGGCAAGGAGCTCCTCTATCCCGCTGTTCTGAGAGGCGAACAGCTCCCGGTTGGTAGATCCGGCCACATCCACTGTGCAGACGGTATCAAACACCTCGCAAATCGTATCTGTGAGGTATTCGTTAATACTGCCTTCCTCCCCGGATTTCATATTCATATTTACTACCATCACGCCGTTTTCCTTCAAATGTTCCCGTACCATGGTAAAAAATTCAAGGGATGACATCTGGAACGGTATGGTAATATCCTGATAGGCGTCCACCATGATCACATCATATTTCTGCTCTGATGCCTGCAGATAGGCCCTGCCGTCATAGGTCGTCACTTTCACCTCTTCGGGAAGCTCAAAATACTTATGGGCCAGATCCGTGATCCGGCTGTCGATCTCCACGCCCTCCACTGAAATATGGTCAAAATATTTCCGACATTGTCTGGCATAGGTCCCGGTTCCCATTCCCAGGATCAGCACTTCCTTTTCCTCTTCCACAGACGGCGTCATCAGGGGAGCCGCCAGCGCATAATCATAATACATGCCCGTCAGGGAATCATCCTTTTTCAGGATAGACTGTACGCCAAATAGTACATTGGTGGAAAGAATCACACTGTTGTCATTCTCCTTTACCTGCAGATAATTATAAATGGACTCTCCCTCATAGACAAGATTTTTTTCCCAGAAGGCAAAGCTGTCTGAATTTCCGAAGATACTGCACAGCAGAAATAATGCCGCCGCCAGAACACAGCCTTTCCCGTTCTGTCTTTTGCTGGCAAAATAAACGATTCCCAGAATCAGCAGTACGCCCGAAAAGATCAGAAAGGTCACCGCGGTTCCCACCTTCGGTATGGTCACAAAGGTCGGCAGAAAGGTTCCGATAATACTTCCGATGGTATTAAAGGCTCCCAGCGCTCCCACAATCTTCCCGCTGTCCTCAAGACTTCCCATGGTGTATTTCGCCAGGGAAGGGGTAACTGTCCCCAGTAAAAAGAGGGGAAATACAAAAATAACCATACAGGCGGTGAATGCTGCCAGCACCAGGAAATTGGTATCCACCGTCAGGATCAGAAGTCCCGATACTCCCAGGATAACATATTTCCCTGCCAGCGGAATGGCCGCGATCCATACTGCCGCTATCAGGATCCTGCGATAAAGTCTGTCGGGATCGGGATTTTTGTCCGCGCTTCTTCCTCCCCACACATTGCCAAGCGCCATGGCGATCATGATGGTTCCGATGATGATGGTATAAACAATCTGGGAAGAGCTGAAGTACGGCGCCAGCAGCCTGCTCGCACCCATTTCCACTGCCATCACGCTCATTCCCGCAAAGAACTCTGTTAAATATAAATAGGATTTACTTTTTAAGATGTTTCTGCTTTCCATAATTTTCCTTTCCCCTGCACGCCCTTATTCCGCGCTCTCCTTTCTCCGCCGGATTTCCGGACATCCTGCCTTTTCCGCCCGGAAATTCTCCACATCCTGACATACTCCCTGACAGATCATTTCCCGCATGGTCTTACTGTCCACCTGAACGCTTTTTATCGGGTCAAGCTGATACATGGCAAAACAGACGATCCTGGAGAGAACCACCATCACCAGATACGCTTTATCCTTTTCCTCCAGTTCCCCCAGATCCTCTGTTTCCTCCTCTGCAATACGGCGCACCAGGTCCACGAACAGCATGTCTCCCTCATCCTTTTCCTCCGCCAGTTTTCGAAGCCTTAAGCTTAAGGCGGAATGATCCATCATAATGTGCAGCGCGCGAAGAATACAGTTAACCTCTGTCAGCTCTCTTTCCATACTTGTAAGAAGCAGATCCATCCTGTTATACAGACCTTTTTCCTCCCTGATCCTGTCATACATCTGCTGACAGGCGCTTTTCATCTCAAAGAAAAGAGCTCCTGCTATCATCTCCTCTTTGTTACTGAAATACTCATACACTGTGCCCTTTCCGATTCCCGCCTTTGCAGCGATCTCGGATACCGTAAGATTATTCAGGTCAGCCCCTTCCAGAAACAATTCAACCACCGCTTTATAGAGCGCTCTGACCTTTTGGGGTAACTCCCTGCTTTTCATACATTACTCCCCCTTATCATTCTCCTGCCCTTCTGTATGTCCTTTCCCGGACAGTTTCTTCCCGTCCGCTTTTTCCCGGGTAAAAATATCATAAATGCAGGGGATCACCACCAGCGTAAGCAGCGTGCCATAGGTCAGTCCGCCAATGGTAACCACCGCCATGGGTCTTGCCATCTCAGATCCCATATCGTGGCTGAATACCATGGTGCACAGCGCCAGGATCGTGGTAAGAGCCGTCATCAGGACGGGACGCAGTCTGGTTTTTCCTGCCACGAGAATGGCCTGCCTCTTTTCCATCCCTTCCTGCCTCAGCTGATTCATATAGTCGACCAGTACAATCCCGTTATTTACAATAATGCCCGAAAGCATTACAAAGCCGATCAGGGCGATCACGCTCAGCTCGCTTCCGCTGATCACCAGTCCCAGAAAGCCTCCTGTAAAGGCAAGGGGAATGGTGAACATGATGATAAAGGGCGATAACAATGACTGGAACTGAGCCACCATGATCAGGTACATAAAGATCAGGGCCAGAAGCAGCATCAGATAAAGCTGTTCCATGGCATCTGTGATCATTTCATTTTCACCGCTCATCACAAGGCTGTAGCCGGAAGGCATTTCATACTGATCCAGCTCCTTCTCCAGCGCATCCGAAACCAGTCCCACATTATATCCATCGGCAATCTGAGCGGAGACCTGAATATATCTGTTCTGATCGATCCTGTTCACCGAATCCGGAGAAATGGTATTTTCAAAATCCGCCACTTCGTGTAAGGGAATCTTTTCCTTGGTTCCATCCTGTTTGGTTCTCTCCAGTACCACATCTTTCACCAGGTTTCTGGTAAGCTCTATATCGGATCCATGCTTTACATAAACCTCAAACTCATTGTCCGCCGTCTCTAAGGTGGTGGCGCTGGCGCTCTCCGCCAGCTTCGCGGAAAGCTGCTGGAAGATCTCGGCAACCGTCATGCCATGCTCAATCGCTCTGTCTCTGTCCACTATCACACGCAGCTCGCCTGTGGATTCCTCAAGCCCATCCGATACATCTTCCGTTCCTTCCACCCTCTCCACAATGGCGGCAACCTCTACCGCAATCTCCTGCATTCTGTCAAGATCACGCCCTCTTACCTGCACAGAGATTCCGCTGCCCCCCAATGCGCTCATGTCCATTGAAGAGGTCTCGATATCGATCTCCGCTTTATATTCCTCACAGATATCCTCCATCTCTTCCAGGATTTCATCTGCAATCACTTCGTTGGTCTTCTCTTTCTCCCCGCTCAGGGCAAGATAAAGGGTGGTCGCATTGGTGGCGGCATTTCCGCTGCCTGTCAGCATGGACATGGAGGAGCTGGAAGCCATGGCTCCCACATCCACAACATCCTCCCTGGCCATGAGTCTGTCCACAATCTCGTCCGTCACTTCGGCGGTCCGGGACAGAGGGGTATCATCGGGCAGCGTCACCGTCATGCTGCACTGGGTACTGTCCATGTCCGGCATAAAGGCCGTCCCTTTTGCGTAGGACGCATAAGCGCTCACCCCGAGAAGCGCTACCACCAGCACCAGCACTACCGGCTTAAATCGCAATGCCAGCTCCAGCAGCCTGTCATACCCATCTGTTATCTTTGTAAAGAATTTCCCTTCTGTCTGCTCCCTGGTCTTTACCAGAACCTTGGACGCCATAGCCGGCACTACGGTCAGCGCAATGGCCAGACTTGCAAAAAGAGAATAAGCGATGGTCAGTCCCATATCCACAAACAGCTGTCTGGTGATTCCTTCCGTAAACACAATGGGCAGGAAAACACATACTGTGGTCAGTGTGGAGGCGACGATAGCCCCTGCCACCTCGGCAGCTCCTCTGATGGCGGCTTCCCGGGCGGAGCTTCCTTCCTTTCTCATACGGTAGATGTTCTCGATGACTACAATAGAATTGTCCACCAGCATGCCGATCCCCAGAGCCAGGCCGGATAAGGAGATCACATTCAGCGTAACCCCGCTGAAATACATGCAGACGATCGCCGTCACCAGACTTATGGGAATCGAGCAGGCGATCACCGCCGTAGGCCTTAGATCCTTCAGGAACAGAATCAGGATCAAAATCGCCAGCACCGCTCCAAACAGAATATTATTCAAAATGGAGTCCATCACAAGATCGATATAGACGCCCTGATCCATCAGGGTGATCAGCATCAGATCCTCATTTTCCTCCATCAGCTCGTCAAATTTCTCCAGGATCCGGTCGGACACGTCTCCCGTGGAATACCCTGTCTGTTTCTGGAGCGTCACCATAATGCCGGGAGCTCCGTTTACATTGGCATAAATATCCGCCGAATTGTCGGTCATGAATACATCCGCCACATCTCCCAGAGTGATCACATCCACGCCATCCATCTCGGGATTCATCAGCGGCATTTTCTTCAGCTCCTCCAGGCTCTCCGGCTTGTCTCCCACACGAATCAGATAGGAGATTCCGCTTTCCGTCACATACCCTGCAGGCATGGAGAAGTTCTGGGCCTTCAGAAGCGACTCCACCGTCTCCACAGTCAGGATACTGTGCATATCCGCTTTATCATAGGCATTGATCCTGTTTTCTTCCACTTCCTCCTCGCCGTCCAGAATCTGCTGCAGGGCATCCGCCAGCTGTTCCGCCGTGTCATTCAGCTGCTCTTCTCCGGATTCAATCTGGTCCTCCCCGTCTCTGAGCTGCTCCTCTCCGGCATCCAGCTGCTCCCGGGCAGCGTCCAGCTGTTCCCTTGCCGCCTCCAGCTGGCTCTCCCCCGCCTTGATCTGCGCCTCCGCAGTGGTAATCTGCAGCTCTCCCAGGCTGATAGTCGTCTGGGCGTTGGCAAATTCAATGGCTGCCGTCAAGTTCCCCTGATAGATCTCCTGAAGAGCGCTGTCGAGTTTGGAAGCGTTCTCCTCCACCACGGCAAGCTGCTTCTCGTATTCTTCTATCACGGTTTTGTTCATGGCGACGGTAGGTTCAAGGGTGGAAACAGCGGCTACAAGCTCCTCCCTCTGCGCTTCCAATTCGTCCTTCCTATCTACAAGCGTTTGCAGCTCTTTTTCTTTTTCCTCTAATACCGGATATAAATCATCTACAGAGGCATCCGGATCCGCCGGGATTCCCATCTGAGAAAGTGCCGCTATAATCGCCTGCGCCGCCTCCTGCTTCTTATCGGCATCATCGCCTGCATCATCTATCATTTTTTTCAGATTCTTTACCGTGGATACCCCCGCCTCTGCTTCCGGTATCTTTGCCAGTGCACTGTCAATCGTCTCTATTCCGTTTTTTGACTGCTCCAGAGCCGTCTCCGCCGCCTCCGCCGTTGCAATCTCCATCGTCAGATGCATCTTCGTGGCTTCCAGATCCGCCTTTGCCGTCATGATCTCGGCCTCGGCCTCCGCAAGCTGCCTGGTCGTCGCCGCTTTCTTGTCCGCCAGCTCCTGCTTGCCCTCATCCAGCTTGATCCTGTTCTCCGCAATCTCCGCCCGTCCATCATCCAGCTCCTTCCGGGAATCGTCCAACTCCAGGCTGGAGTCCTCGATCTCCTGCCGGGAGTCGGCAAGCTCCTGCCATTTATCCGACAGTTCCTGTCTGGACTCCGCAAGATCCTTCCGGGCATCCGCCAACTCCTCCTGTCCCTCATAGACATCCTGTTTACTCTCGTTTAAATCCTCCAGGACCTCCTCCAGTTCCTCGTCAATCGAGCCGAAAATCTGCCGGTTGATCCGGTCGATCTTGTCCCTGCGGATGATCACATTTACGCTTTCCTCCAGAAGCCCGGTGGCGCTGGCCGATGCAACGCCCTCTATACTCTCCAACTCCGGTATGATAGTGTCCTGGGTCATCTTCGTCACCTGGGCGGAATCCATGTTATTTCCGCCCACCGCAGCGATCATCACCGGCAGCATGTCCGGATTCAGTTTCATGATAATGGGATTGCTTATGGAATCGTCCCAGTAACTTTTGATCTGATCCAGGTTTTCCCGTATCTCCAGGGATACTGCATTCATATCCGTAGACTGGGCGAATTCCAGAACCACCATGGAATAATTTTCACTGGAAACAGAACTGATACTTTCTATATTGCTCACGGTCGCCATGGAGGATTCCACCGGCTTAGTGACCACTGTCTCCACCGTCTCCGGGCTTGCCCCCGGATAGCCTGTCATAACGATCACATAAGGCAGACTGATACTCGGCAGGAGATCGGTGGTCATCCTGGTAAAGGAAACGACGCCCAGAACCACTGCAAGCACTACCGCAACCAACACTGTATAAGGCTTCCTGACACTGAATTTAGATAACATATTATGTAGTCCTCTCTCTTCCGGATTTCAACACAGATGCCGTCCGACCAGTCAGTCGGCACCAAAAAGAGTATATTGACAAAACAATTTTCTGTCAATATACTCCTCTGATTTTTCACTGAAATTTAACATCTTTATGCTTATTTAAGAATTGCCTTTTTCAGCTTGGATTTAATCCTCTGAAGCGCATTATCCGTGGACTTATCGTCCCGCCCCAGCACCTTTGCAATCTGCGTGTATTTCATACCGGTGAGATACAGATCCAGTACCTGCTTTTCAAAGCTGCTGAGCTCTTTCTCCATGACTTTTTCCAGCAGCTCCACATTCTCCTTGTCGATCAGAAGCTCTTCCGGATTTCTTTCGGAGCGGGAAACCACACTGTCAATCAGCTCAAAGTCCTCCCCGCCGCCAAAACCATCCTGTTCCGAAGAGCCGGCATAGAGGGAGATATAGGTATTGAGCGGCGCATGCTTCTGCCTGCCCGCCGCCTGCACTGCCGTGTACATCTGTCTGGAAACGCACAGATCCGCAAAGGTAAAAAAACTGGCATCCCGCCCCGTATCATAGTCCCGTATGGCTTTAAAAAGCCCGATCATGCCTTCCTGTATCAGATCCTCTCTGTCAGCCCCCAGTATATACATGGACTTTGCTTTTCTGCGCACAAGATTTTTGTACTTGTCCATAATATAATCCGTGATGGCCCCTTCTCCGTCCCTGAGACGCACAATCAGCTCCTCATCGCTGTACTTTTCATAATCTTTGTGCATAATTCTCCTTATTCTTCCGCTTCTTCCATTTGCGGTTTTTCGTACAGTCTGATCAGTTCCGCCGCAAGATGCTCGGCAAGAAGCTGATAGCCTTCCGAATTACAGTGTACGCCATCCGGCATATAATTATAGATAATCGCCGCGTCATGGGTATCCAGAATATTGGAATTATAAAGGTCAATCACCGGAATCTCATATTCCTGCGCCAGAAACTTCATGGCATTTACAATCGCGGTCTGCGGCAGCAGATAATCTTTTTCTTTCCGCAGGATATCATGCAGAATATTCGGCAGCGGCGTCACAAATACCACCCGGGCATCCGGATAATTTTCCTTCAGCCCCCGCATCAGCTCGTCCAGATCCCCGATAAAGGTTCTCGGCTTTCTCTCCTCCATGGTGCCCAGTTCTTCCTGATCCATGCAGAATCCATCATTGGTTCCGCCCATCACGATGATCAGATCGGTATCCTCCGGAATTTCCTTATACCTGTCCACAAAAGCATTATCCCAGTATCTGCCCACCGAAGAGCCGCCGATCCCCAGATTCGTCATTTTCTCCGCGCCCAGGATTTCCTTAAGCCTGGCCGGATAGGAATACTGCTGGTAATCCTCCAGATCGCTTAAATTAGCCGCCTCTGTAATGCTGTCCCCCAGACAGGTAATGGATATCTGAGAAAAGTCTATATTGCTTTCTGCAATCACCCTGCGGTCAGCACTGTTCTGTTTTCTGGTCTCCATATAGGACGCGCAGACCTTTCTCTTTTCCAGAAGCGTCTGCCCTGAACCTGCAGGCTGATCATTTTCCCCGTTCTCCGCCTCTCCATCATTCAGCGTGTTTCCGGAGACGATTCCCGAGGGATCAGCCGGAATCACGATAAAACCGCCTCCATACATCTCTCTGAGCGAATTTCCCGATATACTGCCGAGAAGATTTCCCGATACATCCATAAGCATATTTCCCGATACGCTGCCAAGAAGATTCCCGGATACGTCCATAATCGCACTTCCCGATATACCGCCAAGAAGATTCCCGGATACATCCACAAGTGCACTTCCCGATATACTGCCAAGAAGATTCCCGGATACGTCCATAAGCACATTTCCAGACACACTCTCCACCCGGTTTCCGGACACATCCTCCTGCCCTGTGCCCCAGAATCCCATGCCTTCCGTGCCCTCCAGATTTTCCTCTTCCGCGCTCTGCTTTATTTCCGCAGCTTCCTCATCCAGGTAATCCGCCAGATCTTCAAAGTAATCTCTGTGCTCCTCGATAAAGGCCTCCAGCGCCTCCTGATCCTGAGAAAGGGACCGGATCGTCATTTCGATATCCGCCACATCTGCATAAGCCTGCTCATATCTTGCCACCCGCTCCTTCTCCCATTTCCGGGTATTATAAAATTGCATTCCCCTGTCGATCCCCACCGCAGCGATCATGATCGCCACCATTGCAATGAGCATCATTAAAAACCTGTTAATCTTTCCCATTTTACTTCCTTACTTCCATGATCCTCTGCCTGACAATCTCATATGCCAGCACGCCTGCCGCCACAGATGCATTCAGAGAATCAATATCCCCTTTCATCGGAATGGCGGCTGTCATATCGCATTTCTCCTTTACCAGTCTGCCCAGCCCTTCGCCTTCGCTTCCGATCACCAGGCCGATGGGCCCTTTCAGGTTCAGATCGTACATTCTCGTTCCGTCCATGTCAGCGCATACAAACCAGAGCCCTTTTTCTTTCAGCTCTTCAATCGTCCTTGCCAGATTCGTGACCTTTGCCACCGGTGTATAATTGAGCGCTCCCGCCGAAGCTTTCGCCACCACTGCCGTCAGTCCCGCCGCACGGTTTTTGGGAATAATAACGCCATGAGCACCCGCCAGATTGGCCGTACGGATGACAGCTCCCAGGTTATGGGGATCCTCAATATTATCCAGAAGAATCAAAAACGGCGCCTCTCCCGCATCCTCCGCCTTCTTCAGCATGTCCTCCACTGAAGCATACTCATAGGAGGCGGCAACTGCGATCACTCCCTGATGCTTTCCCGTCACCGTCATCTGGTCAAGGCGCTCCTTTTCCACATACCGGATCTGCACATCCTTCTTCCTTGCCTCCCGCTTGATGGTCTGGACCGGACCGTCCTGGCAGCCGTCCTGTATGTATACCTTATCTATGGGTCTTCCTGCACGAAACGCCTCAATCACAGCATTTCGCCCTTCTATCAAACCTTCCTTTATCCTGCCATCCGCTTCCATTTTTCCCTTTTCCTCTCCTATTCTCTCTCCAGTTTGTGCAGACCGCTCTGCACCAGCTCCAGCACCCGTTCCATTTGATCTGTCAGATAAAGATACCCCACCAGCGCCTCCAGCCCCGTGGCCTTCTTGTACTCTGCCATGGTAGCGTTCTTCGCCATAGTATAAGGCTTGGCATTTTTGCCTCTTTTATACACCGCAAGCTCCTCCGGAGTCAATTCTTCCATAATTTTCTCCACAAGAAGCGCCTGGGCAGGGGCCTTTACATATCGGATCGTCTGATGATGCAGCTTGTTTGCCGGCGCATTTCCTCTCTGAACCACTACGCTGCGGAAAATCAGATCATATACTGCATCCCCTATATATGCAAGAGTAAGAGGTGAATATGTTCTGATATCCACCTCTTTTAACCCAAAACTTTCTTTGATCAGTGTCAGCACACCTATGCTCTCTTCCATTTGACTCCTTCTCGCGTATCCTCCAGAATAATCCCCCTGCTCAGCAGCTCTTCTCTGATTTCGTCAGCGCGGGCAAAGTTTTTCGCTTTTCTTGCCGCCTGACGCTCCTCTATCAGAGCCTCTATCTCATCCTCCAGCATCTCCTGCTTTTTCTCTACCACAAGCCCGCAGATATCGGAAAGCGTCAGCACTTCCTCCTTCAGCTTTTCCAGATACGCTCTGCCGGATTTCTCATTTGTATTGGAATTGATAAATTTCACCAGTTCGAAAATTGCGGCAATAGCGTCCGCCGTGTTAAAGTCATCGTCCATTGCCTCGTCAAACTTGTCTGTGTACACCCCGGCTTTTTCCAAAAGCGCGCTCTCCTCCTGTGTCAGATCCGAAGATACGGCATTTTCAAGAAGATAATTCAGATTACCGACTGTGTTGACGATCCTCTCATATCCGCTTTTCGCCGCCGCCATAAGCTCCGCACTGAAATTCAGGGGACTTCTGTAATGAGCGGAGAGCATGAAAAAGCGCAGTATCTGAAGATCATATTTCTCACTGATTTCCCTTACCGTGAAGAAATTCCCTTCCGACTTGGACATCTTTCTGTTATCAATATTCAAAAAAGCATTGTGCATCCAGTACTTTGCAAAGGGCCGCTCATTGGCCGCTTCCGACTGCGCGATCTCGTTTTCATGATGAGGGAAGATCAGATCCTCCCCGCCCGCGTGGATGTCAATCTCCTCACCCAGATATTTTTTACTCATAACCGAGCACTCAATATGCCAGCCGGGACGCCCATTGCACCAAGGGGATTCCCAGTAAGGCTCTCCGTCTTTTTTCGGTTTCCAGAGCACGAAATCCAGCGCATCCTCCTTCTGATCTTCTCCGGTGACCAGAAGCGATCTGTTTCCTCCCTGAAGATCGTCCAGATTCTTGTGGGAAAGCTTGCCGTAGTCTTTAAAACTTCTGGTTCTGAAATAGACGGTTCCATCTCCGGCCATATAGGCGTGTCCTTTTTCAATCAGCGTGCTGATCATCTCCAGCATCCCCCCGATCTCCCGGGTCGCCCTGGGATGGGTAGTGGCAGGCTTTACGTTCATTGCCTGCATATCCTTTTTGCACTCCTCAATATACCTCTCAGAGATCACCGACGCATCCACTCCTTCTTCCACGGCCTTTTTGATAATCTTATCATCCACATCCGTAAAATTGGATACGTAATTCACTTCATATCCCTTATGCTCCATGTACCTTCTGACAGTGTCAAACACAATCATAGGCCGGGCATTTCCAATATGAATCAGATTATATACGGTAGGGCCGCACACATACATCTTTACCCTGCCCTCCTCCAAAGGCACAAACTCTTCTTTTCTTTTAGATAAGGTGTTGTAAATTTTCATAACTGATCTCCTTTTATGTCACATTCCTGGTATCTGCCGCACTGGCGTTTCATATCTCGCAGCTCTTTCTCCAGATCGATGATACAATTGGTCAGCTCCGCATTCGCATGATGCAGAATGCCAAGATCTTCTTTGACAGGATCGGGAAGATTCACCTGATCCAGCTCCTCCTGCGGAAGCGCCTTGTTGTCGCGCCTGACTACCCGTCCCGGTACCCCCACCACGGTAGAATTGGGGGGCACTTCTTCCAGCACTACGCTCCCCGCGCCTATCTTTGAATTGTCTCCTATTGTAAAAGAACCCAAAACCTTGGCTCCGGCGCTGATCATCACATTATTACCAATGGTGGGATGCCGCTTGCCCTGCTCTTTACCTGTACCTCCCAGCGTCACGCCCTGATAAAGGGTCACATTATCGCCGATTATGGTAGTCTCTCCTATAATAACACCATTTCCATGATCAATAAAGAATCCTTTTCCAATCCGTGCTCCGGGATGAATTTCAATTCCTGTTTTCCTCACCCCTCTCTGGGAAACCCATCTGGCCCAGAAATAATGCCCCCTGAGATACAGCCTGTGCGCCAGGCGGTAATGCAGCATCGCTTTAAAACTGGGATAAAGAAAAACCTCCATTGACGAATGGATGGCAGGATCTCTTTCTCTTATAATCGCAACTTCTTCTTTTATTTTTCTGATAAATCCCACGAGATAACTCCCTTATTCCGGTTCCTCCGCCGGGTTCGTTTTCCCATCATACGCGGTAAACCGGAAGCTTCTTTTACTTTAACAGCATATTCACAAGTGCCTGTTTTGTCAACCGCCTGAGCCATATTTTAATCGAGCATGGGAATGTACTTCTCCCCTGTTCGCACGCGGCCCACACGCCGCTTTAGCGGCATACTTCCTCTGCATGGGGCAGCGCATAGACAGGAAACAGCCGATTATCTGCCGTCTCCCATGGGTCACTTTCCTGTAAAATCCGTCTCGCCGGCAAGCGCCACCGTATTTGCCAGAGCGCTCTGGGCGCTTTCCAGCACCACGATATCCGGCTGATATTCCGCCACTACTTCGTCCAGTATCGGAAGATTAAGCCAGTCAATACTCAGCGTCTGATAAAAGCTTTCCGCCAGATCCTCTTTCATAAACATTCGCACAAAGCTGTCTCCCAGTATCAGAATCCTCAGATCATTTTCACAGCCTTCGTTCACATAATCATGGGTGTGCTCCTTAAAGTGCAGGAAATTCCACCTTTCAAGCGTATCCCGGGTAATTTCCACCGCGTGCGGATCCTTTACCTCATACACAGGGCACATCTCGCGATAAGGATATGCAAAGCCGTAGAGCTCCACACTCCTCTCCTCTTCTCTGATCAGGAAATCCGTCTCCTCAAGCCCTGATGCCTGTTCAAAGTCTTTATGGATCTCATCCATAAGCGCGCGGTAGCCGTAGTAAGATCCCCGCTCATTCCAGTGAAGAGAATCCACAAACTTAAAATAAATTTCTTCTCCCGCTCGTTCTGTCAGAATCTGTTTTGTCAGAATCTGCTTTACGTCCGTATATTGCTGAAGCGCATCCACAATCTGATCCGCCTTCGAAGACTCTTCCATACGGTTTATGCCCTCTGCATATTTCCCGGGATAAATTTCTTCTTTCCCATAACACTGGAAATAATAAAACGCTATCCCCTTCTCCTTCAGATAATCAGAAATATTCTGCATATCAGACGCATACTTTTTAAGCTCTTCTTCGGACATCAGATTCATTCTCTGATATTCCCTGATATATTCCGGATCCTTCACAAAAAGCCAGTGATCTTTCCCCTGCAGGATATCAGATTTTACGATTCTCTGAAACAGACGATACTGCAGCGTAGAATTCAGCTCCACCAGAGCCGTCCTTCCACGAAGATTATCGTTTAACCACTCTTCAAGCTCCGCCGGATATTCACGGTTAAGCCCTCCATCCTCCTGTCTCAGGGAGGGGTATGCCGCCAGGGTTCTGTTTTCCATATCTGAAACTCTGCCCTCCCTGCTTCTGTGCGCAAACAGACAGGGAAGCGAAATCGTCAATATAAATATCAGAATGAATATCAGATTTATGCTTCGTTTCATAGCAGTCCTCATTCCAAAAGCATGTGTATGTTTAAAACTGAAAATAAATAAACGGATTGTAGGTTCCTGTAACCACATAAATCACAGAAATGCCAAACAGAGCCAGCGTTGCAATATTTTGCAGACATATGAATCCGTTCTCCGGAAGCTTTTCCTTTAATCTGAGGAAGCAGGCTTTTCCTGCCGGCAGCATGGCGGCCAGCCCCAGGAGCAGAATGAATATCTCATATCTGTTTATATAATAGGAAAGCGAAAATCCCACATCCCGGGAAGCGGTAAGTCCGAACATCACCTTAAGATACTGCACACTCTGTGCCGGCGTATCCGTGCGGAAGATTACCATACTGATGATCCATAAGAGCATGGTAAATGCCCAGCGGCAGATACGGGCCGCCGCTGCAGCGAGGATCTGAAGCTTCCCCGGACTGTCTGTTTTTCCCCCTGCAGAACCATGGGAGAAGCATTTGGTCAGAAATCTCTCCGCCACCACTGCCACTCCCCAGAACAGTCCCCACACAACATAGTTCCATGCAGCGCCGTGCCAGAAGCCGGTAAGTGCAAAAACAATAAACAGATGCAGATAAACATTTCCTCTTCTGCTTCCGCCCATAGGAATATACACATAATCCCTGAACCAGGAGGAAAGAGAAATATGCCATCTCCTCCACATCTCCGCTACAGACGTTGATATAAAAGGATAATCAAAGTTTCTGGAAAACCTGAACCCAAACATTCTGCCCAGCCCCACGGCCATATCGCTGTAACCGGAAAAGTCAAAATAAAGCTGAAGGGTATAAAAAACCGCGCCAATCCAGGCAACCGCCACCTCATGCTGGTAAGGCGGCAGCTCAAAAACGGCATCCGCCGTAATTGCCATTGAATTGGAGATCACTGCCTTTTTTGCAAGTCCAATCGTAAAAATGCGGATTCCCTCCGCAAAGTCATCAATGCTGTGTCTCCTCGTTTCCAATTGCTTCTGGATATCGGAATATCTCACGATCGGTCCCGCGATCAATTGAGGGAACAATGCAATATACAGTCCCAGCTTCAGGATATTTTTCTGTACAGGAACATTTTTCCGGTAAACATCGATCACATAGCTCATACCCTGAAAGGTAAAAAATGAAATTCCGATCGGAAGCATGATCTCCGGGATCACAAATTCCAGACCGGTAATGTCCCTGATGGTCTGAAGAAAAAATCCGGTATACTTCCAATACACAAAATTTAGCAGATTCAGCAGGATGATCCCTGTAAAAATGCCTTTTCTTACCTTCTCCCTGCCGATCCTGCCCAGGATGGCCGCACTGCGCACAGGAGCCGCCTTCTGCATTGTCTCCGGCTCCTCCGCCGCTTCCAGCAGACGCCCTCCCGCATAATTCAGAAAGATCGTCCACAGGATCACCGGGAAAAAAGCATAGCCTCCCCAGAAATAGAAAAAAAGGCTGGCGATGAGCAGCCATGTGTTTTTCCATTTAACAGACGGCAGCAAATAATAGCCTGCCAGAGCCAGCGGCAGAAAGAAAAAAATGAAAATCGTTGAGCTGAATACCATATTGAATCCTCTTCCATTCCTGTTTTCGTCCGCCTTATTCCAGCCTGTCTCTTAATTTTACCCGGAAGATCCTCTTCAGCGACTCGTTGATCCTCTCCTCGGTAAGCGTTCCGTCATTAACCGCGTTCAATACTCCGTCACAGGCCGCGCCAAAATCCTCCGGCATCAGAATCATATCCGCTCCTGCCTGCAGCGCCTTCACTGCGGCTTCCTCTGAAGTGTAATATTCCGTAACCGCCTTCACATTCATGGCATCTGTAATCACGATTCCCTGATATCCCAACTGTCCACGCAGGATCTCAGAGATCATCTTCTCAGAAAGCGCCGCCGGCGTGTTATCTCCCGTCACATTAGGCGCAGATACCTGGCTTACCATCACAAAGTCCGCCCCCGCATCAATTCCGGCCTGGTAAACAGGAAAATCTGCAGCGGCGAAGTCATCCAGCGACTTTTGCGTGACTGCCATTCCATCCTGCGGATTCTCTGTGACATCTCCCGTTCCCGGGAAATACTTCAGACAGGCGCTCACGCCGCTCCCCTGAAGTCCCTGCACAAAAGATGATACCATAGAAGATACCATATTAGAGTCCGAGCCAAAGGAGCGTTTGCCGATCCTTGCATTTTCCTCCGCCGTCACATCTGCAACCGGCGCCAGATCCACATTAAAACCAAAGGTGGACAGATAACCTCCTATAGAAGAGCCTGCCTGCTGTGCTGCCGAAGGATCACCTGCGCCTCCGATATCCGCCATATCGCCCACATCCGGCGCAAGATCGCTTTTTGACACACAGCTCACCTCCCCGCCTTCCTCCTCCACGGCGAGAAAAATCGGATACGGACAGAAATCCGCCGTATTTTTGAGCATTTCCGTAAGCTGAGCCTCATCGTTGATATTCTGGGAAGCATAAATAAGACCTCCCACCGGATTCTCTTTCAGTTTTTCGTTTGTCGTATCTCCTGCACGGATCACAACCCCCGTATCGGTAAGCACCTCCGGCGTAATCATAAACAGCCCCTTCACTTTATCTTCCAAAGGCATTTCCGCTATATAATTCTCCACCAGCTCTTCCATCCTGTCTTCTTCCCCGACCTCTGCTTCAGGCTCGGGTTCTGTGGGTGCTTCCACCACCGGCGTCTGATCCTCCGTCCCGGAAAGCTCCTCCAGCTGCTTTTGCAGCTCCTGCGCCTGCTTTCTGTCATTCAAAACCGTAATAACCTTCCGGATTCCAATGATGCCGCCTGTGACCAGCCCTGCAAGAATAACTGTCAGAACCGCATAGCAAATGATCTGGTTTCTCACTCTGCGTTTATGTCTGTATATTTTCCTGTCTGATTCTTCCTCATACAATTCTTCTTTTGCCATATCCCTTACTTTCCTCCGTACAATCTATCATAACTTATTTATCTTTCAATTTCCACATAAAATTATACAGAATTATTGGCGGGAATCATTTGATTCATAAGCGTTTTTCATAACGACTAAGCGGGTACTGATTCTTCTAAAATCAATACCCGCTTTTAAGCTATGCTGTCCAATGGTCCTGCTCCTTTCTTACGTCAGAATCATGTTCCCTATTCAGTTGTCTTTTTTCTCTTTCGTACCTTTCTTCTTTTTCCTTTGTACTGGTGTACTGTAACGTCCATTCCTTTCTCATTGGTACTTCGTTACTTTTTCTTCTGAATCTGATACGAATTTGAAATTCGCTTTCTTTGGTACCTCTTTCTTTTGTACATTAAAAGCTTGTTTACAGTTTCACATTTTCTGTTATCTGAGAAAGGAATCAGATAACACATCTTACGTTTTCATTGGTCCATACCTTCCTTTACTTAAGATGATCTATGTGAATTTGTTTTTGTGATTTTATTATAACCAGAGAGTTCTAATTTGTCAACACATTTTTTAATTTTTTTATTTATTTTTCCATTTTTTTCTATTTTATATGTTTTTATCAGCTTTTTCTTTGTTTTCTTCCAAATTATCTCATAATTTTCAAGAAATTTCATTCATGACAGCAGGATTTCTGAGAAACGTGTCAGCCCGTAGTTATGGGCAGGTCTGCACAGGGAATTTTGTCGCCGAATCAACATGCAAGGCAGCATTTGCTTCGCTCATATTTCCGCCCGTAAAAAGAGCTGCCGGATGATAAGCCTGTCTTTAAAACATGTGCTTTCCCGCAGCTCTTATTATCATTTCACGATTATCTTACTCAGACCAGAGGATATTTGTCTGTCAGTTTCTGCACGATTGCCCGTGCCTCCGGGATCATCTCCTCTCCGCCCTTTACGATCATTGCAATTGCTTCCGCAATCTGGTCCATATCCTGCGTATTCATGCCCCTGGAGGTGACCGCAGGCGTTCCAAGACGAATACCGCTGGTTACAAAAGGCGATTTGGGATCATTGGGAATGGTATTCTTATTAGCCGTTATATGGGCTTCGTCCAGCATCTTCTCTACTGCCTTGCCGGTAAGTCCATAGGAAGTAAGATCCATCAGCATCAGGTGGTTGTCCGTACCGCCGGACACAATTCTGATATCACGTTCCATGAGACCTTTGCAGAGCGCCTGGGCATTCTCTATAATATTCTGCTGGTAAGCCCTGAACTCGTCTGTAAGAGCCTCTTTAAAGCAGACTGCCTTGGCGGCGATCACGTGCATCAGCGGTCCTCCCTGAATACCGGGGAAAATTGCCTTGTTGAAATTATATTTATCGGCCGCTTCCTGGTTTGCAAGAATCAGGCCGCCTCTGGGTCCCCGAAGCGTCTTATGCGTGGTAGTGGTAACCACATCCGCATAGGGAATCGGGCTGGGATGCAGGCCCGCTGCCACAAGTCCGGCAATATGGGCCATATCCACCATCAGAACGGCTCCCACCTCATCCGCCACCTGGCGGAATTTCTCAAAGTCAATGGTTCTGGCATAGGCGGATGCTCCCGCAATGATCATTTTGGGCCTGCACTCCAACGCGATCTCCTTAAGTTTGTCATAATCAATAAATCCCTCATCGTTTACCCCATAAGGAACGATCTTGAAATATTTTCCGGAAATATTGACCGGACTCCCATGGGTCAGATGTCCGCCGTGATCCAGATTCATTCCCATAATGGTATCTCCCGGATTACAGATGGCGAACTGCACCGCCAGATTTGCCTGGGCGCCGGAATGAGGCTGAACATTGGCATAATCGCAGCCAAACAGCTCCTTTGCCCTCTCGATGGCAAGATTCTCCACCACATCCACGCACTGGCATCCGCCGTAGTAGCGTTTCCCCGGATATCCTTCCGCGTACTTGTTGGTCAGCGGACTTCCCATTGCCGCCATCACTGCCCTGCTCACCCAGTTTTCAGATGCAATCAGCTCAATGTGACTGTTCTGCCGCTCCTGCTCGTCCACAATGGCCTGGGCAATCTCCGGATCCACATTTCTTACTTCGTCAAGTGAATACATATCTTTCCTCCTCTTTATATGAATTGCTGCGTTACTTTTCACGCTGATTTCGTATATTATACAGAGTTTTCCCTGAATTTTCAATATTCATATAAAAGACTTGCAATTCTCATATGCACCGCCTGACTGCGATTCATCCTACATCTCTGCCTATTTCATTATCTTGCCGGCATCTGAAACGTTACAAGCGCTTTATTCAAATAATCGTTAAATGGTTTCATAATCCGGAATTGTTCTGATGCCTTTGCAAGAAATGCTTCTGCATCCTTCAGTTCCTCGTCCTTCAGCGGATATTCCAGATACCAGCTCTTAAATTTCAGATACTCCGCCTGGGGATGTTCTTTCTCATATCCTGCAGGAACATTCTTTAAGGCTGTCCCTCGTACCGTGAAACAATTTTCAAACGCCGGCTCATGTATTATTTCTTCCCATTCTTCTCCATTCTGCACAATATAATCCCGTATCATCGCTGTTGCATCCTTAAACATATCTGCAAACAGACCGCCGCCTAAAAAAGACTGATTGCCGGGCTTTATCATAAGATAGTATCCGACCGGCACAGGCAGCTTTCCCTTAGCGGAAATATGCGCACGGAACGCAGGGTTATATGGCGATTTATCGTGACTAAAATACCTTTATCTTCCTGATTTTATACCTGTTTTTCTTCCTTCCGCACAAAGCCTCCGTAAATTTCCGGGCTCGTCATAATTCCGGCATCTTTCAGCTGATATTCATAACGCCACCTGCTGCCGGTACTTCTGTAGGAGTCCGGACTCTGATAAAACCAGATCCCCGGCGTATGATGCAGCTGGGCAAACCCATTCTGTCTGGTACCGTAAAGCCGTATGGCGATTTCGTGTTCTCCCGGCTCTAATCCTGATAAATCCGCCAGGTAAGGGGAGAACGCCACATTTCCCCAATCTCTTCCATCTGCGAATACCTTCAGAAGACCGCCCCGGTATCCGGGAATTCTGATTTTTAACTGCCCTGTTACGCATACTCTGAACTTATAGAGCAGGTTTCCTGTATAAAAGGGAAGTCCCTGGCCGACGATACTGCCGAATCCCAGCCGGCGTACCGGCGGAATGATTGTTTTTCGGGTTCCCTCCACCTTCACGCCAAAGTCTCCCAGCAGATAATAATTTTCCAGGTTTGTTCTGGTTCCCACCGCCACTTTAATTTCCAGGATATTCACTCCTTTCTTTAAAGGAGGCAGCAGTGTTTTTTCGATACACTTATCTACAAACCAGCCTGTCCGGCTCTTTTTTACCGGAACATGATTCAGACAGATTTCCGTACCGTCCATATCTTCCAGAGCCAGTTCCGGTCTTTCTACCAAGATTTCACTGCAGATTGAAAATCGAAGCGACAGCATATCGCCGGGTACTTCCGGCGTAATACGATAGGGCTGAGTTACTTCCTTTCTGCGCAAAGGGATCCCCAGCTTTTGTCTTGCCAGATTATCGATCCGAAGAATCTCCTCCTCCGGCATGTATTCTCCCCCATTCAGTGCAAACTCGGCCATATCAAGCAGGAGCATATTCGGCTCCTCTAACTCCACCGGCACCGTACCGAAAATCATCTTTCCCTGCCCTGCCACCTGCATTTTATCTGCAGCGCAGTTTTCACCAACGCCCTGCTCCAGACGAAGCAGCATGCTTTCATGATGATGCCACCTTTTCTCCAGAACCGTATCTCCATTCCGATAAGCCGCCTGCAGAGGGCGGATTTCCCCGGTAAGTGTGTCATACAGCGTTATTTTCCAGGAGCCCTTCAATATAAAACGTACATATTCTGCATCATCCACATCCTGACAGGTCGGATTTTTTCCGGTTGCGGCAAACAGCCACAGGTATTCTCCATCCCTTCTTATCTGATGCAGAATACGGTTTTCCCGGCTGCCATCCTGTCTGTAGATATCCAGAAAGCGCCAGGGCTTTAGAGCTGCCAGCACCGCAGTCTCCGAAAAGACGATCTTACTGCTGCTCTCATAAAGGCCCCTGACCGCATCGGAAGGCCTCGCGTCCACAAGTTCCGGGCATTCCCCAATAAACAGTACCTCTCCTCCCTCTGCCCGGAATTTTTCCAGTCTGACAAGCGTCGTACTCCTCAGCGTCTGGCAGCCGCAGACAATCACTACCTCATACTGCATCTGCCCCACCCGGAGGGGATTTCCTCCTTCCGGACAGAAATAAGGCAGCTCGTTTTCAGAAATATAGTCAAAATCGATTCCATGAAACAGCAGGATCTCCGCCAGCTCATGAAACTGCTCTTCCATATGCTCTCTCACCGCCGCCGTCTGTTCTGACGGTCCCCAATGCAGCCAGTAGCTCTCTATCGGGTGTACCACTGCAACCCGAACAAGCGGGGTTCCTCTGGTCAGCGCTGTATTCAGTCTGGCGAAATGGTCTTCGATCATGGAAAACTGATCATACCAGGGCGACTGATATCCAATGGAAGCCGGGTAATCTCTTTTTGCTTCCCCTTTCATCGTCATCCAGAACAAATGGGGCACCCTGACCGTAACACCAAGCGCCGCCTGCCAGTCTCCCTGAAGTTTATAGGTTCTGAAGTCGCAGTCCCATCCTGTCACCCCATAAAGCTCAGAAAGCATGGCCTCTGCCCCCATCTGATGAACAATCGACTGAGCCTGCTTTGCAGTCGTGTATTCACGACGGTCACAGAGAATATCAATTCCCGGTATTCCAAAATGCCGGTAACAACGCATGGCTTCTCCCAATGCCTGGGTCTGACTTTTCAGTTCCTCCTCGTTCAGTACATGGCCGGTCAACGCAATTTTGTTCTGCCGGCACCAGTTTCCGATCTGCCGGCAATAGGCTTTTACGAATCGATCCGCCACATGGTTGTGATACTCATACCGCAGTTCAGATATCCGCCTCTTTGGCAGCTCCCAGATCAGCTCGGGAAGACCTGCCAGAAGATCCTTTCCGTATTCCTTTAAGAAAGTCTCCTCTATATCCGTCGTCCAGGGAAGAAACAAATCCTTTTCCTCGCCTGCAAAATCCAGCGTGTTTTTGGTATTAAACTGGGGTTCATCTGTGAAAATCGCAGGGATCGTTTCTCCGAATTCTTCTCCTACCGCCCTCTTATATGCTTCATGGGTGGTTTCCACAAAGCACTTCATGGCATCATCAGAGAGCGTGTCCACATATGGGGCATCATTGAACCAGGGATCCGCCATTCCATGCTCCAGATAGGCATACCATTTTGTCCCTGCCGCGCTCTCCTTTTCTCCAATCATTTTCCAGGTATTCAGAGTGCCATCAGCGTTAAGAACCACATCATAAACTGCCAGAAGTTCTCCGTTATTCTGCCGCATCCCGCCGCGTCCTCTGCCTGCTGCCGATCCCTGCTGTTCCTGCTTCTCCCCGTTTTCATAGGGTCTTGTGGTAATCATCAGATTTTTTGCGGCAAACTCCGGGTGCTTTTGGGTAACGATCCCGCCGGCTGTTCCCGATGGCCATCTGTCCTCGTCATACAGCCAGGCAAGCATATCCTCCTCTTTTGCCTTTTCCACACAGGTTTTGATAAAATCCATAAATTCTTCATTGAGATACGGGCTGTCCATCCCGGTCCGCACATGCATATGAAAACCGCCCATTCCCATTTTTTTCATGATATCGATCTGCTCCAGCAGTATATCCTTATCCAGTTTTCCGTTCCACGCCCAGAATGGCGTCCCACGATATTCGCTGGTGGGATTTCTGAACAACTCGTCTGAAAGTGTCTTTTCTCCGTTTTTTTTATACAGCATTTTCTTTTCTCCTATTCATCTTTCTTTTCCGCCATCTTCCTGTTCTTATACTGAGATGGCGTCATTCCCGTATACTTGCTGAAAACCGTTCCAAAATACAGCTGTTCAAAACCAATTTTTTCAGCCACCTCTCTTACCAGCATGGCCGGATTGCGATCCAGCAGACGGCATGCAATCCGAATCTTCCATTCCTGCTGATACTCCTTATAGGTCTTTCCCGTATAGATTCTGAATATTTTCCTTACATAAGGCTGGCTCACCTGAAATCTGTCGCATATTTCCTGCAGAGAATGATTTTTCTCCGGATTCTTCTCCATCAGGCTGCAGATCTGGTCAAACAGCTTTTTCTCATCTTTCCTCAAATTTTCTGTCCGTGTATCTATTCCCTGAAACACCTCCTCTATCTCTTTCCAAAGATTGTCCCTTATTTCTGCAAAACTGTCTCCCTGCCAGATAATCTCATCCAGTCTCTCATTATAGGGAATACTCTCGGCTTTCAGGAAATTGCTTTTGATCAGCAGAGCCGTCAGCTCATGCATCCAGCTTCGAATTCCGGCGATTTTGGCCTGATTCTGCTCCCACAGTGAAAACAGCTCAAAAAAATGTCTCTGAAAACTCTTTTTATCTCCCGCCTGTATATCGATCCTCAGTTGGTTCTTCAATGTTCCATCAGGGATATTGTTTTCTGCGGCACAGGTACATGGTTCCGTCAGCACCTCCCGAACCGCCTTCCCCGGAATAATTTTGTAGCGAAGCACTGTCCGGTAGAGCCTGCTTACTTCCTCTATCATTCCCTCTTGTACTCGGATTTTGGGGGTCCGGATACAGGCACAGGTACGTCTCCTGTCGGATCTTGCAAGTATTTTCGTGGATATTATTTCCAGATTTCTTACGTCCTCTTCTCCATCCTGCAGGAAAAAAATCCAGTTCTTGTAGACGAGGCTGAGTATTTCCCGATTTACACCGGAAGCAATCATGCTGATTTTATCCCGGTCATCTCCACAGTATACTGCCAAAAGACAAACGCTCCTGTATGACAGTACCTGTAGAAACCTTTCCTCCTCTCTTTTCCGAAAGGCGTTCTGAAGCTCTTCCTGTCTCCTGCTCGTATCCTTTTTCCGGTATCGCTCCTGAATGGAAAAAAGGATGTCCCGCAGCTCCCCGGGATGTATGGGCTTGAGAATATAGGCTGCCGTTTCCAGCTCTATGGCTTCCTTTGCGTATTCAAACATTCTGTATCCGCTTATGACCACAAAATACATTTCACCATTCAGCTGCCTCGCCCTGCGTATCAGCTCCAGACCGGTCATTCCGGGCATTCGAATATCCGTGATCAGCACATCCGGATGTTCTTTTCCAATCAGCTCCAGTCCCTCTTCACCGCTGCAGCAAATACCGCATACAGAAAACCCCGCAATCTCCTCTGTAATTTTTTTCACAAACCGGCTAATAGGAGGTTCATCCTCCGTAATCAATACCCTGATTTCTCTCATTCCTTTTGCTTTCCTTCATCACCGCGGACAATTCCACGTGAAAGCCTCCTGACGGCCTGTTTTCTATGATATAGTCAAAGTCTCCGTTATAATATAATTTCAGCCGCAGAATCGTGTTTCTCACGCCGATTCCATCTCTGACCTGCCCGCCTTCCTTCAGCATACTTTTCCATGCCAGATGCAGCTCATCCTGAAGAGCGGCGAGCATTTCCGGATTCATACCCGCTCCGTTATCCTCGATGGAAATCACCCAGCGCCCGTTCCTCTCATATCCTCTTATCTGAATTTCAATGGAAATGTGTCCCCTGTCAAAGGCATGCTCAAAAATATTTTCCACAAAGGGCTGCATCACCAGCCGCAGAACCGGCTGTTCCAGAAGCTCTTCCTCACAGCCCAGCCGGTAGGTGATTCTGTCCTCAAACCTCAGTTTCATCAGCTCCAGATAAACTTTTGTATGATCCATCTCCTCCTGTATCGTTGTGACGGTACTGTTTCTGTCAGAAATAAAGTACTGAAGAAGCCCGGACAGCTTCAGACAGGCATCATACACTCCATCATCCCCGTTTTCAGAGCCCATAATCCCTATGATATTCAGGGTGTTGTAAAGGAAATGAGGATTGATCTGCCCCTGAAGAGAATGCAGCAGTTCTCTGATATGCAGGGTTTTCAGCGTGATTTCATTTTGGATCATGGTATCCAGCCGCTTTCTCATGCTCACAAATTCTTCATACAGGTATCTTGTTTCCTCGTACCGTTCAAAGGGCTTTCTGCTGGTAACAGTTTTCAGATTTTCCAGAGTTGTGAACTGCATTTCCTCTTTGAGTGCCACCAACGGCATGGACAATTGTCTGGAAAATACCAGAATACCGCCGATCGTCAGCGTAAGCAGCAGAATTCCTTCTATAAGAAAGGTGAGAACAGTCCTGAAAACTTTGACATAAACCAGACTTCTGGGGGAAGAAAGCGTAACTGTGATCTGGCTGTCCCCGTTCCTGGCCGATGCAATCAGATGCTCATTTCTAAGCTCCTCTGTCCCTCTCAGCAAAAACTCCTGTTCAGGAAATCCCTCCGTAACATAAATAACCTGACCCTCGCTCTGAACCATGATCTCGGAATCACTGAGCTCGTCTATCCCAAAAATATAATTCATATCCTCCAGCCTGATCTGTACGGCCAGATAGCCCACCGCCTTTCCCGGATCCCTCACCGCCCGTACCAGCGTCAGCGCTTCTGTATCAAATTCCGGAACAGCTTTGTCAGACACAGGCAACAGAATCGCAGCGCCATTGTTCCGGTCTGTCTCCTCTTTCCAATCCAGGCATTCGATCTGCTCCGGCCTCAGCCTGAACTGAAAGGTGTACTTATTGTTATACTTTTCGCTGGTGATAAAGTGGCCCATTTCATTAAAATAGACCAGATTATAATTGGATACCACATTCGGGTAGGTGCAGACAGATGCGGCAACCCCCTGATAATATTGTCGTTCTTCATAGGTGGTATTGTCGTTGTAAGTCAATCCCTTGGCTTTCTGAAGAAAGCCCTCCTGACAGATCACATTCAGAGAGATAAATTCCATGGTATCTTTCAGAAAACTGAACTGCTCCTCCGCCAGAAGCACAGCTGAATCCAGCCCGGCCTGCAGCGATTTTTCCGTACTTTTTGTGATATTAGCCGCAACGACTGCCAGCACAATCATCAGTGGAACGACTGCCAGTACAAGATAAGAAAGGATCAGTTTTCTGGTAAAGTTTCCATGTTTCACGTTATCATCCCTTTACAGCTCCTGCTGTCATGCCCTCCAGTATCTTTTTATTCAAGAACAAATATAATATAATAATCGGCATTGAAACAATGATTGCCGCTGCAAACAAATGACCATAGTCTGTCGTCCATGCGGACTTCAGAGAGAAAACAAACAGCTGAACGGTCTGTGATCCCGAGCCGGACATATAGTACAGCGGATTTTGAAAGTCATTATATACTACAATAGAACGCAGAATCACTACTGTCGCCGTAATTGGCTTTACCATGGGAAAAATCACTCTCCAGAACAGTGAAAAGGGACCGCAGCCGTCTATAATAGCCGCTTCATCAATTTCCACCGGTATGGTCGCCACATATCCTTTATACAGCATGGTAGCAAAAGGAAACAATGTAGCTACTTCAACCGCGATCAGGCCCATCAGCGTATTGGCTATATGCAGCCTGTCCAGCATCCAATAAGTGGGAATGACTGCCGCAGGAACAATAAGCCCGGCCAGAATCAGCTTATTTGAAATTGCACGGATTGTTCCTGTCCTGCGCTGCAGCAGGTAAGCGGTGGAGGCAGCGGCCAGAACCAGGATCAAAATGGCCGAAACCGTGAGGATCATACTGTTTCTGAATGCTTTTAAGAGCGCTCCGTTCTGGTATTGGAGAACATATGTATAATTCTCCAGAAAATTCCACTTTTCCGGGAGCTCCAGCGTAAGCCTTGCCGCATCTGCCTTTTCTTTTCCTGATGTGATGATGGCGAAATAAAAAATGATCCAATGTGTTATCACCGTGACCAGTACGATAATAACCTCCAGAATTTTGCTCAGCAGACTTCTCTTTCTAACCATTATAACCTCTCCTCCCACTTACCGACAAAGGAATTTAATGGAAATACAATAACAGACACAATCGCAAAAAGGATCACGTTTCCTGCCGTAGCCAATCCATAGCTTCCTCTGGAGAACAGTTTATATACAACGGAACCTATTACCTCTGTAGAATATCCGGGTCCCCCTCCTGTCAGGGTATAAATCAGATCATAATCTCTTAAGCCGCCAATCAGGGACAACGTCAAAACCGTATTGACTGTCGGAACAATCAGCGGCAGTGTAATTTTTGTAAATTTTTTCAGATCCGTTGCCCCGTCAATTGCCGACGCTTCATAATAATCCTGTGGAATCGCACTGAGACCCGCAACAAATATGATCACCGCAGTGCCCATCCCTTTCCATATATCTATGGCACAGCATGCAGCCAGAGCAACAGATTTATCCGTAAGAAAGCGAACCGCGGAAATACCCGCCGCGGATAAAGCCTGATTGACAATACCTGTGGGTTCCAACACACTCTGAAAAGCCGTGCCGATCACTACATTTCCCAACAGTGTGGGGGAAAAAATCACAATCTTCAGATAGTTTCCGCTCCGTATTCCACTGCATACATAGCGTGCAATCAGCAATCCGAAAATCACCTTTGCAGAGCAGGTGACCACGGCATATATGGCTGTGTTGATCAACGCCGCCCGTGTGCTGGTCATGGTAAAAAAGGTCCTGAAATTCTCGGTTCCGGTAAAAACCGCTGTCTTCAGGTTCCATGTGGTCATGGAAAAATAGAAGGATGCAAAGGTGGGAATCACAAATATCGTAATATAAATCAGCAGCCCCGGAATCGCCAGCCAGATGGGATATCTCTTTCTGTTCATATATTTCTTCCTCTCTGATCATGACAGCCCGGCTGTAAATCCGGGCTGCCCAACTCCTGCATAAAACTTCAGAAACGACTCCGCTTACCAGCCTGCAATCCCTTTCTGCTGTGCGTCAATCGCATTATCCTGTTCAATTTCCGCCACTGCCTGATCCGGTGTATAATCCCCTGTTCCTACCATTTGGAGAATGGTTGCCATATTGGAACCTTTAATATCACTGAAATATTCCATGACCGGTGAAGACGCCTTATCCACCCAGCTCTGTGCCTCTGTCACTGCTGTGGATACATTGTCGGGAAGGCTTACACCGTTGAGCATAAAGGCTCCTGTAGGCGTGGTTTTCGTGCAATAAGCATCTATCGCATCGCTTGTCGTCAAAAATTCCAGCAAAGCCAATACACATTCTTCCTTTTCTGCGGAAATATTCTTATTGGCGACCCACCCGGCGGGCATCCAGGTGGCTACCCCAAGAGACTGACTGTCCAGATCCGGAAGCGGGAAAAATCCGATATGATCTATTTTTTCTCCTGCCAGCTCTTCCACTGTCGCCATTACATTTGTACGGCAGACCAGCATGGCTACTTCCCCGTTTGCCAGCTGAACCGATGCGTCTTCAAAGGACAGGGACAACGGATCCTCACACTGATATCCTTTTTCCCAGATATCATACATTTTGGTGAGTCCTCTCATATAAGCCTCGGACTCATGTAGCTCTGTCTCCTTTGCCGTATATTGCTGAGCAAAATCCGGATTCTCGTTCTGGACATAATAATATTGTGCCAGGAACAGAATCTGTACTCCGGAAGGCGTACTGTAGGGGGAGGCGCAGGGAACAACATCTGATTCTGCCCTGATTGTTTCGCAGTTAGCCAGAAATGCCTCCCAGGTTTCCGGAATCTCCAGATTCAGATCCCCGTATACGTTTCTGTTATAGAATACGCCCGCCACATTGGATGTTGTAGCCGGCACCGCATATACGGCTCCTGTTTCGTTATCCGTCACGATTTCCCGATAACTGTCCACGATATTGGATAGCCACTTCTGTCCGGAAAGATCGTAGATATTGTCCTGGGGTGAAATGTTCTGCAGCTTGGCGCCTATGGAGTTCTGCCAGATATCCGGAAGATTCCCCGTTGCCGCACGTACCTGAATGGTATTTTCAGACTCGTCCGCATCGCTCGCCAGATGCTCCACCTCAATCCTGCATCCGGTCAGTTCTTCAAACGCTGCAAACTGCGCATCATAGGCATCTGATATATCTCCGGTACTGCTGTGGGCAATATTCAGTGTGATTCCTGTAAAATCTGCTCCGCCTGCCAGCGTTTCCTGCTGTGTTTCTTCATCCTGCGTCTCCGTATCCTGTGTTTCTTTGCCAGTCTCCGCTGCTTTTGATTCATTCTCCGCTGCGGCCGTGCCCGACGCACCGCTCCCTGACGATGAACAGCCGGCCATGCTGACTACCATGGCCGCAGCCAGTATCATTGTTGCAAGTCTCTTCATTCGTATTACCTCCTCGTATCGTTGATGTTTTCATATTATCATTCCCAATAAAATAATCTATAGAATATCCGCAACGGTTATATTGAAAAAAAGAAACAGCACTGCAGCACATTTTATTAATTAATCCTTAAGGTTTTCCAAATGCACCAAAAAATCTTTACTATTGTCTGAATTACTGTTAAAATGGGAAAAGAATTTAAAAGGGACAAAAGAGATGTATTATATCATTGTGAACCCGGCTTCAAAGTCTGGACGGGGCGCCAGAATCTGGTCCGCAATACAGCCGGTTTTAGAAAAAAAGGATATCGAGTACAAGGTTTTCTTTTCTGCAAGAGCCGGTCATGTGATCAAACTGGTTCGTGATCTGTGCACTTCTCTTTTGGCAAAAGATATGGAAATGATTTTGAAGCTGATCCTGTTGGGCGGGGATGGTACTCTGAACGAAGCCCTTCAGGGAATTTCGGATTTTTCGCGGGTGCAGATCGGTTATATTCCTACCGGTTCCAGTAATGATATGGCACGGGATCTGAAACTGCCCAAATCTCCAGACGAGGTATTAGAGCGCATTTTATCCTGCCGGACTCCTTCCCTCATGGATATTGGATGCCTTACCTATGAACAGACCTCAGGAGAGCTTTCCAGACAGCATGATGAAGAAGTAGCGCTTCGGCGCTATTTTGCTGTCAGCAGCGGTATCGGGTTTGACGCTGCCGTCTGTGAGGAGGCACTGGCATCCGGTTTTAAAAAAATCCTGAACAAAATCGGTCTCGGAAAGCTCACTTATCTTTCCATAGCGCTCAGGCAGCTGATCAAAGCGCCCAAAATCACCTGCAGCATCACGCTGGAAGACGGAAAACAGATCTGTCTTCCCAAATTTTTGTTTGTTGCAGGAATGATCCACTCTTACGAGGGCGGGGGATTCCAGTTTTGTCCCGGTGCCGACAGTCATGATGGACTGCTGGATGTCTGTGCCGTAGGCGATATTCCGAAGTGGCTTGTACTTCTGGCCCTTCCAACGGCATTTACCGGTGATCATTATCGTTTTAAAGGGATCGACCGCTACCAGGCAAGACTCATACACCTTGAGACCTCGACTCCCCTTTGGGTACATACCGATGGAGAAGTCACCATGAAAAGCAGTTCTGTTACCATGTCCTGCCAGAGGAACAGACTGCAGTTTTTGCTATGAAAGTCTTCGACTTTCATAGCATGGATGGCCATGCGGCCCGCCAAAGCGGCAGGCTGAGCATGATGGGGGTTACTATGATCCCGAATCCTGATAATGACTGCATTTGCATATAGATATACAATGAGGAAAACTGTGAAAAATAAATTTTTCACAGGCAAATTTGTGCTTGCGCCCAAATTCGCGGGCTGAGCAAGCAGGGAGGTTATTATGAAAACATTTTTTGAAAGGTATAAGCATGCGATACCGCTTATTATTTATGCATTGATTTACTGCGTCTGGTTTGCTTATCTCGAAAAAAAGGTAAAATATCCACAGTTTATTATTCATATGAAGGTGGATGATATCATTCCCTTTTGCGAGGTTTTTATCGTTCCCTATTTTCTGTGGTTCCTATATGTGTCAGCGGCGGTTCTGTACTGCTTTTTCAGGAATAAACAGGAATACTATAAAACCTGCGTGTTCCTTTTTACAGGAATGACCGTCTTTTTAGTCATTTCGACACTCTGGCCCAACGGACACCACCTTCGCCCTTATGTCATGCCCAGAGAAAATATTTTTACAGCCCTTGTATCCGGTCTGTACCGCGCCGATACACCTACCAATTTATGGCCAAGCATCCATGTGTACAATTCCATCGGCGCCCACCTGGCTGTCCTTCATAATCAGAGGCTTGCCGCCGGCAAAAAAGTACGCACTGCCTCCCTTGTGCTGTGCGTCTCCATTATTTTCTCCACCGTATTTCTGAAGCAGCATTCCATGTTCGATGTTCTTACCGCTTTCGTTATGGCTGTTGTCATGTATTGGATTGTATATCAGGCTGATGTTGTAGCAATGTATCAGGCTTACCGCTCCGGTATCAAACGCAACAGAAGAGTACGCCGGGTCTGATAGGTACTCAGATAAAGGGGGCCGCAAATGGCGGCCCCCTTTGATATACGCATGAGCGCATAGATGAAATTGTTGCTTACGCAATGTACGCCCCATATGACGAGCAGGGAGAAAATCTTCTCTGCTCGATTTTCAATATCAATTAAAGTTAAAAAAACGGCGGCAGATCTTGTATCCCTCCACAGAAATTTTTCTGCCGCTCCTGCCGGGAAGATTGGTGCAGTTTCCCAGCAGACCATATCGCAGCTTTCGATACAGCATCCAGTCCTTTTTCTTCAGATAGTTCCAAAGCTCCTTTTTCTTCGCCAGGTTTTCCTTTGTACCTGAACGGATCAGCAAAATGGAGGATACTGTGGTGATGATATCCAGATAGCTGACCATATAATGATACATCTTCTTAACCGGAATCACCATACTTTTCTTTTCCACCAGATAATCCATCATCATTTTGTTCACAGTGATCTGCTGGTCTATCCTTCCGATCATGATATCTTCATTTACCGACTGTCCTTCTCTGCCAATATAGTAACGATAAAAGTTTACGTCGAGATAATACATATTCTTTACATAAGGAAGGGGCTCGAACACGTAAAGGTTGTCTACATAAAAAGTGTGCTCAGGAAGACGCAGTCCGCACTGCCTGAGCAACTTTGTTCGAAAGATCACCGAATGCATCAGAATATACTGCCCTTTATGAAAATGTCTGACATCCTCCCATGTAAACAGCTCGTCCACCGGAAGCGCATGCTTATAGCGCATCACCTTGTGTCTGTTTTTGTCCGGCTTTTCATACACAAAGTTGCTGATCAGCATATCCAGCACCTTTTCTGTACCGGTAAGATTCCTCAGCGTATCAAGGATCTGCAAATAAGCTTCTTCCTTGACCCAGTCATCACTGTCCACCACCTTGAAATACAGGCCCGTCGCATTTTCAATCCCGGCGTTTACCGCCGATCCGTGTCCGCCGTTCTTCTTGTGTACTGCCCTGACAATTGAAGGATATCTCTCTGCATATCGGTCTGCAATGTCTGGTGTTTCATCTGTAGAGCCGTCATCTATAATCAGAATCTCCACATCCTCTCCGCCCTTTAACAGCGAATCCACACATTTTTCCATATATGCCGCTGAATTATAGCAGGGCACTGCAAATGACAACAGCTTCATTTTGCTCTCTCCCATTCTTACTGATATTTCGGACATATGCCGTCACTTTCCTGCATATGCGCTTCTGTTTTGTCAAAATCTTTCTAAGCATATTCTAGCACTTTGTCCAAAAGAATCAACTTAAGAAATTATGAAGATACGCGTTGTAAGCTGCCGGAATCGGATAGCGCTCTTTTACCTCCCGGCGTTCTACAAATATCATGTTTCCCGAGCCTTTGTTTTCCGCCAGTTCATCCACACGCACTGCATATCCGATCATATGCCACTCCTTGTGGGTAAAAATGTGTCTGCTGTTTTCAAGGGATTCGATCTTCAGTACGGACAGACCTTCCTCTTTCAGGTAATCAATCACCTCTTTCGGTGAACAGTGTCCCTCCAGAGAAGGGAATTCATACATTCCGGCCAGAAGCCCCTTTTTCGGCCGCTGTCTTAACGCCGCCCTGTTCTCATCACGGATGATCAGGACCGTTTTCTCCTCTATTGTTCTGGGCTTTTTGAGCGATTTACGCGGGAATTCCAGCTCTCTTTTTTCTCTGTGAGCTATACACATATTCTCCCATGGGCAGCTTCTGCAGTGCGGCATGCCCGTGGGTATACATACCATCGCCCCCAGCTCCATCAGTGCCTGATTGAAATCTCCCGGGCGCTCCTGCGGCATGGTCATGCGGAGTTCGCCCTCGATTTCAGTGCGAACAGCAGGTTTGGAAATATCCCTCTCATCTCCCTTCAGTCTTGACAATACCCGGAGCACATTGCCATCCACTGCCGGCTCCCTTTTGCCGCAGGCGATCGAGCTGACCGCTCCCGCCGTATAACTTCCGATTCCGGGAAGCTTTAACAGCTCCCCGTAGTCTTCCGGCATAACGCCGCCATAGTCTTCCATGATCCTCTGCGCTGCCTTTTTCAGATTCCTGACCCGATTGTAATAGCCAAGTCCTTCCCAGAGTTTTAAAAGCTCCTCTTCTCCGGCCTGCGCCAGGGCGGCAATGTCCGGCAGTGCCTTCGTAAAACGGTCATAATAGGGCCTGACTGCCTCCACTCTGGTCTGCTGAAGCATGATCTCCGATACCCATACATGATAAGGCGAAGGATCCTCCCGCCAGGGAAGAATCCTTCTGGAGCTGTCATACCATTCCAGCAGCGGATCCGCTGCCCGCTCCAGCGCTGAAAGCATAACCGGAACAGGATTTCGGATGATCATGGAATCGCTGGTGACACTGCAGTCATAGGCCAGAACCTTTACACCCGCTTCTCTGGCCTTCAGAAGCGCCTCTGCAAATTCCGGATGAGTCTCATTGTTTGGCGTAAAGTATCTGATATCTTCCATCTGTATCACAAAAATGACATAAGCCTTATACCCTTCTTCCAGAGCTCGGATCAGCTCCTGCACATGCTTAACGGCACGCTGGGAAGGCGCATCCGGGAACATCACCACATCCTCTTTCTCCAGTGTCACCCCTTTGACTTCAATAAATATTTTATCCTCCGGCGTCTCCACATAAAAGTCAAAACGGGAACTTCCATACTGGCTTTCCGGCTTGATCAGCAGGGCATCCGGAAACAGCGCGCCCCCGCGGATCCACTCCTCCACCGCCTTATTGGGCGCCTGAGAATCCATGTTGATAATACGGCTTCCCTTTTTGACTGCTACCAGATCATATTCGGTACTTCTTTGGGGATTTCCGCTTCTGTTCAGATAAACTTCCGCCTCTGGCGTAAGAAGCTCTCTGCATCGCCCGGTATTCTTCACATGAACCTTCCGACTCTCTTCTCCAAGTGTGACATAGGCTACAAATCTGTTGGGCCTGCTTTCAAACCGCCCTTTTTCTATATGGTCGTAGTTCATCTTCCTGCTCTCCTGATCCTGCGCTCTCCTGCAGAGCCAACTCTTTTGCAGAGCCGGCTTTTTTTATGCGCAGGGGTGTGTATGGAAAATTGCTGCTACGGCAGCATCCCCACGCGCGAGTATGGGAAGATAGCTCTTCCCTACTCGATTTCACAGAGCCGGAAATCCCTTTTTTGTTTATCATGGGGCGCGTTCGGACTCTGTTATCCTCTTTTGTTTATAGGGTACTCTGGCCGATGGCACTACCTCCGATGCCGGAGCTGTATGCACCGCCTGATCGTCAAAAAAGATGTGCGCTCCAAAAGCCTTCAGCACATCCCGCTTGGTAATACCTCCCAGGAAAAATGCTTCGTCAATTCGTACATTCCATGCCCGCAGCGTGCGGATCACACGTTCATGGGCCGGAGCGCTCCTTGCCGTTACCAGCGCCGTCCGTATGGGCGCCTGATCAGGTTCGAATTCCTTCTGAATGTCGGAGATCGTCTTTAAAAACTTGGCGAACGGTCCCTGCTTCAGCGGATTTTCCGCCTGAAGTCTCTCGTTCTCTTCAAAAGCCTCCAGCCCGGATTCCCTGAAGATCTGCTCCGATTCATCGGAAAACAAAACCGCATCCCCATCAAACGCGATCCGGATCTGGGAAATCTCCTGCTGTTCATGAAATGTCCTGATCTCATCACAGCAAATAATTCCTGCCGCAATCCCGCAGTCAATGGCGGACTGCACATCCTTCTCATCCGCCGAGAGATACAGATCGGTGTGAAACGCCTCCAGATAAGGGGTGAGAGACGCCCCGCTTGCAAGCACTGCCCTTGAAATCCCCAGCCCATAATGGGCGATTGCATTGAAAACCCGAAGGGACGTATCAGGGCTGTTGTGGGACATAATGATCACCTCGACCCTTCCCTCCTGTCCGGGAATTTTGTTAATATTCAGCAGTGCTTCGATCAGTCTGAAGCCGTTTCCCGGCTTCAGGAGGTCCTTCTCATGCTCTATCTGGTACTGGCAGTACGCCTCCACTCCCTGTGAACGGAAAATTTCATTCTCTGCGGTCAGATCGAACAGCGCCCGCGAGGACACACCGATGACCAGTTTATTCTCCAGATCATATGCCATACTCTGTTTTCCTTTCCACCCGCACTGCAGACCGGCTCCTTCCGTCCGCCTCTGCCCGTCCGGAGCAGAAAGAAAACTCCCTGTCCTCTGTCTCTATCTCTGCCTCAGACGGCTGCTTTTGCTTTCATATCTCTCGAAGGTCAGAAGACAGGTGCGGAGCTCCTCGAAACGCTTTTCCGTATCTCCATCCTTGATCTCCACATCGGCGGAGATCGCCATGATATTGATCATATCATCTGTAATACGCGGATGCAGCTCAGAAAGGATCCTGAGACGTTCCCTGTACGTCCGGGCATCCAGAAAGTCCAGTACCAGCGGGTCAATATTCAATTCTTCCTGTTTCTCTTCATCCTTTGCAGAAGCAGTCTCTTCCTCACGCGCGCTCTCCGGCTTCCTGGCGCAGGGCTCTTTCTGCATGTGCGCCTGCAAAGGCTCTTCTGCAGACTCACCCTCCACAGAGCACCCTCTCACAGGAGCCCCGATCAGCTCCTTCTGGAGCTCAAAGCGAGGCCGGCCGGCGTTCTCCGGATATTTCCTGCCATCTACCTGCTCCAAAAACATGGAAAGCGGCCTGGCATAGACCTTATACTCTCCGTAAAGCGCCTGATAGATCACCAGCGTTTCTTTCGTTTCACTGTGTTCTGCCAGTGTTACAACCCTGTACAGATTTCCCTTAAAATGTCTGTAAACCTGTCCGGGTGTTGGAATGTTTGACATAGTCTGCCTCTTTTCTGCGCAGCTTACAGAAGAAGGACCTTCCTCCTGTACGCATATAATTTAAGTCCTGTGATCTGCATCACTATATCAATTATAATCCCAGATTCAGCCATTGTCATTCTTCTTTTTCAAAACCGCTATCTTTGTCTTTCAGTATACCGTGTTAAATGTCCCATAAAAAGGACTCTGATTATTTTCTGGCGTTTTTGCACGGAATCGTTTATACTGAGAGCAGAAAATTTTTCACAAACAAATTTGTGCCGGAGCGTCACAAATTTGTTTGATGGCAGACGAAAATCTGAGATTTGCGGCTTTGCGGCAGAAAAGTTATGCCTCTTGCAATGTAAACCCCCATATTGGCATTGCAGATACCACCATGAATGAAAGGGGTTTACATTGAACCCTCCGGGGGATGCGCACAAAATGCCAAAAGCAGGCATTTGGGCGCTGTACGGTCAGCGCAGCAAGTGCGCAGACCTACCGTAGAGGAAGATGTCACTTCGTGACCCCATTTTCGCGCAGTTCAGCGTCGGAGCGCTGAACTTTCATAGTAACCCCCCATATCGGCATTGCAGATACCACCATGAATGAAAGGGATTTACTTTGAGCCTCCGGCGGATGCGCAGAAAATGGGAGAGGAAGATGTCACTTCGTGACCCCATTTTCGCGCAGTTCAGCGTCGGAGCGCTGAACTTTCATAATAAACGCTCCGGAATGGAGAATCGTATGATACAGACACTTTATCATGTTCCGGAATACAAAGAAGAACTGATCTATACGGCTGTGTGCCGGTTTATGGAGGATCTGAATATAAAAGAAGACATACGCCCCGGAATGAAGGTGGTGATCAAGCCTAATCTGATCATAGCCAAAGGCCCCGAGCTGCCTGCCACCACGCATCCTCTTGTCATCAGGGCTGTGGCCCAATGGCTGAAGGAACAGGGCGTCAGCAATATCACACTTGCTGAAAGTTCAGGCGGTCCCTACAACGGGGAATATATGAAAAATATTTACCGTGCCTGCGGCATGAAGCAGTTAGAGCCTGATCTGAAACTGAATATGGATTTTTCCGCGCGCACTGTAAACTGCAGGGAAGGATTCGCCAATCATTCCTTCCATATCATCACACCCATTCTTGAGGCCGATTATGTGATCAATATCTGCAAATTAAAGACCCATGCCATGACAGGCTATTCCGGAGGAATCAAAAATCTCTTCGGAACCATACCCGGCCTGGAAAAGCCGCAGATGCACTACCGCTGGCCGAATCTGAAAGATTTCTCCCGGATGCTGCTGGAACTTGCCCAGACCCTGGCACCGCAGCTCACCATCATCGACGCTGTGGATGCCATGGAGGGAAACGGGCCCACCGGAGGGACTTCTCACCCGCTTCACCTTCTCCTTGCCGCCAGGGATTTTTATACACAGGATTACTTTGCCGCCGGCCTTATGGGACTTGATCCTATGAAGATCGAAATGATCCGTCAGGCTGTGGAAGCCTCTCTTGCTAAACCGGATGAAATCCGGCTTGTGGGCGATCCCCTTCCTCAGGATCTCACTCCTTTCCAGGTTCCCGATACCAAAAAACTGGATTTTTCCAGCTCTCTTCCTGGATTTCTGCAAAAACCCTTTCTGTTTTTCGCAGGGCGGATACTGAAATCCTACCCCCAGCTTAACAGGGAGCTCTGCGTAGGATGCGGAAAATGTGCGGAGAGCTGCCCCGCCCATGTGATCACAATTGAAAAGTCAAGCAGAGGAGGCTTTTCCCTCCACTCGCTCGCGGCCCGCATGCGGCCTCAGCGGCAGCCTTCCATATGCGAGCCTGCGCAAAAAAAAGCCCATTTTAAGAGAAAGGGCTGCATTTCCTGTTTTTGCTGCCAGGAAATGTGCCCTTTGAAAGCAATCTCTGTAAAAAAAGCGCTGTAAATATTGCGTGTAAAATTGTAATTTATTTTAGATCGTGTTTCAAACACTCTTTAGCGGAGCTCTTCCCTGCTGTGATCTTCCAGTATAAACTTTCTGAGTACCTCAAGGCGGAACGCGCAGGGCCACGCCACCAGCCAGCGGGTCGTCTCGTAGCAGCCGGGCCATCCGGTTTTCTCCGCCTGTCCGCTCCTGCCCCAGTGCGTATGCATAAAGCCCTCGTCGCTGGCTCCGGCCGGACGCACATCCTCCGGATAAATTTCCAGATTTCCGTCTGAAATCACCTGTATCCCATTGTACCATGCCGCTAGGGCGCGCTGTTTCCAGCTGACTTTTTGCGTATACATTCCCAGCTTCCACAGATCCGGTACATAACAAAGTGCAAACGCGTCCATATGTTGATGCGATGTAGAGACAGCTGTTCCGCCAAACGTATCATAATGAATTCTTTCCAGTGCAGACCCTTTCGGAAAAGTATTGGTCTGATGCCATTGCCAGGTAGAAAGATACCAAGCTGCTTCTTCCGCTCTCTTCAGATATTGTTTTTCTCCTGTTTCTTCATATAATAACAGGCCGCTCTTCAGCAGGGGAATCACCGATTCCTTATCGATGCAGCAGGTGTCCAGCGCCCCTGACGTTCCATAGCCTTTCTGTACAAAATCCTGATAATAGTATTCATACGCTTTTTCCGCACCTGCTCTGTATCTGTCCTCACCGGTATATCGGAACGCCCGGGCAAGAGCGAGTATCAGAAAGCAGCCGGCTGTTCCTTCCTTCTGAAAAAGAGAGCCATCCCGGTTCCATGAAAATCCAGTCTCCCCTGACAGCTCCTGTCTTTCCAGAATAAAGCTGCAGATCTCAAATGCTGCTTTTTCATATTTCTCATACTGCAGGCCCAGCGCTTTGAGCTGATCCGCCGCCTCAAACAGCTGATAGCCGTAAGTTCCCAGATTACAGGCGTCTATCAGGCTCTTTCCTTCATCATAGCATCTTGTAAGCAAAAATCCTTCCCGGCTCCTGCCGCTCTGTACCCAGCTGTCCAGGACGCCCAGCGCCATATCCAGAGATTCCTTATTTTTCGTCAATTGATGGTCATATAAAAGAGAAACTGCCAAAGATGCATTCTGCCCGCACCATCCGATCTCATATCTCTCCTCTCTGCGTTTTTCCCAGTTGGCGCCGTTCCAGCCAAAACCAATGCTGAACGCCTTAAAGCCATCTTCCTCCCGGGTATAAAGCCTTTTTGCATAGTCAACGGATCTTTCCCAGACCTCCCGGGCTTTCAGCGGATATTGCAGGGAATGCCACGCACTCTGCCAGCATTGGTCCAGCATATCCTGCCATGCGGGCCTGTCCTGCTCTCCGCTGATATGCAGACGCACAATAAATTCCTTCTCCGGTACCCGGCTTTCACGATAACCCTTTTCCCATCCGTCCGCCATAAGTACCCGCGGTCCTTCCTCCACCGGCCAGATTACTCTGTGAACGCTCCCCTCCTCCTTTGGCCACAGGCTTTCAGCACACTCTCCCGGGCTCCACATGGCAAAACCATATCTCTCTCCCTGTACCGCCGAGGCTCCCGGCAGTGCAGAGCGATGCCCCGCAATTACATAGGGTTCCCCGTTCCATTCATATCCTTTGTATTCATGATCCGTTCCCCAGGGATTTCCATCATACAGAACTGCCGGAATCATCGTATGCCGCGCCGTAAACAGACTTTGGACCTCCATCACCATGCGCTGCGCCGGATGCGCCGTAATCCGCTTCCACAGTATTTCCTTTTCCCGGATCTCCAGCACATCTTCCGCATCCTTCTGCCCCAAAAGACGCGCCAGAGGCTGGTTTTCGTCCGAATATATGATAATGTCCCCTTCTGCTCTCTCCCAGTGCAATTTCATTTTCATCCTCCACACCGCTCTCTTTTCCTGCCGCACTTTCCCTCCTGATTTTTGTATCAGGACTTGAAAATTTCAAAATCCTCATCTCGGTTGCAGATCAGCTTTCCTTCCTCCACCATAAGCCTTGCAGCCTGAATCACGGTATGAGCCTGCTTTTCTCCCATGCAAAATTTCGGATCGGATCTCTGAGCGGACAGAAAGTCAGGATGAACAAAATAAAAAATGTAACCTTTTCCATCCCTTACCACGACATCCGCATGATTTCCCATCTCCTGATCCATAGGCCGGACCCCGGGTGTCCGCAGAAGATTTCCTTCCTGTCTTTTCCAATGGGTGAAATCCTCTGATTCATAGACGGCCTGCCCATCCCAGCAGTCTGCGATCAGCCACTTTTTTCCTTCCAGCTCAAATACATTCGGCCCTTCCTGGGCACAGTCTGTGATTTCTTCTCCTCCCAGTGTCCAGTGATATAAATCTTCACTATATGCACTGCAGGTGTGTGAGCCTCTGCGCTCATCCTTATACCACATTTTGTACTGATGCGGAGCCACTTCATACACACAGGCATCTATCACCCGGTCTGAATCCAGACAGAGCTCGCTCTCAAAATGCCAGTTCCACAGATCCTCTGAGGTATAGTGAAGAATCTTTGCCGTTCCGGTAAACGCAGCCGGCACACCGCGCACATAAGAGACATACATATGATAGTTTCCCATGGCATACAGCACTTCGGGCGCCCAGTAAGTATTCCTCCCCGGCTCATATGCCAGCCCTGATGCGATTCCCCTGTAAAGCCACTCCTTTCCATCGGGGGAGGATGCAATTCCGATATCCGTTCCATGTACCGAAGAGACGCCCACATTTCTTCCGTATGATCTTCTCTGGGTATAAAGCATCCACCATTCCTGTTCCTTCCGGTTCCATATCACCACCGGATCCGTGGGGCCTCCCCATATGGGATCCTCATAGAGCGGCGCATTTGTTTTGTACGTTTTCATCGTCCCTATGTTCTCCTTTTTTCATAATATCTTAATTCTTCATTGACCCCATAGTCAATCCCCCTATGATCTGATTTTGAAGAATCAGATAGAAAATCACCATGGGAAGCAGCGCAATGACCAGCACCGGCATCATCACTGACCAGTCGTTGTAATACTGCCCCACGCCGTTATATACCTGCATGATCAGCGTAGACTTATCAGATGAGCTGATAAACAGATAAGTATATAAAAAGTCATTCCAGGTCCACATTACATTAAAGATTACCAGCGTGGTCGTGATAGGTTTCAGAAGCGGAAATACAATCTTCCAGAAGATCCTTGTGGTACCGGCTCCATCAATGCGGGCCGCCTCCTCCAGATCCTCCGGCAGTGCCTTGATAAACCCCTTATACAGAAAACTGCCGAACACACAGCCGTTGCAGTGCAGAAATATCAGCCCCAGCAGGGAGTTTGTCAGCTTCAGCCCTTTCATAATGGAAAAAAGCGGAATCATTGTGGTCTGCAGCGGAATCAAAAATCCCAGAAACAGATACCAGTCCAGAAACTTTACCACCCTCGCCTCTCTTTTCCTTGCAAGCGTGTAGGCTGCCATTGCGCTGATCACCACAATCAGGGTCACCGATATGGCGGTGACAAACAGAGAATTTCCAAAACTCCTGAAAAAGCTGATAGCCTGAAACGCTTTGGCATAATTCATCAGAGTAAAATGCGCCGGCAGAGCAAGGGGCGCCTTCACAATTTCATTTTGTGTCTTAAAGGTACTGACAATCAGATAATAGATCGGAATAAAGAAAACCGCACATATCAAAAGCATGACGGCCTCCTGCACATGAAGCAGCGTTTTTCTCCTTTTCATCTCAGATTATCCTCCCTCTTCGTCATGAATTTTGTCTGTATGGTGGACACCACCGCGATCGTAAACAGGAAAATAAAGGCCATTGCCGAGGCAAATCCCACTCTGTTTGCCCCTATCCCTTCTGTGATGATGGTCTGGGTGATCATGGTAGTCGCATACCCCGGACCTCCGCTTGTAAGTGCAAAGGGCATGTCAAAAGCCTTGAGGCTCCCGGTCAGAAGCAACATTACGCTGGTGGTCATGGCAGGCGCCAGCATGGGAAAGGTTATGTACCGGAACTTATCAAAGGCACTTGCGCCATCCACCTCCGCCGCCTCATAAAATTCCGGCGAAATAGTCTGGATATTGGCAATGTAAATGCTCGCATGCCATCCCAGATTGCACCATACCGTTACCAGGATCAAAAGGAGCATGGCGCTGTCCGGATCTGAAAGCAGAAGCAGCTTCTCCATCCCCAGGCCCGTCAATATGCTGTTTACCAGCCCATATTTCGACGCCGATAAGATAAAATTCCAGATGTATCCTATGAAGAGAGAGCTGATCACAGATGGAAAGAAAAAAATCGCTCTCTGAAGATTCCTGCTTTTCATTTTTCCGCTCAGAATCACTGCCAGCGGAATTGCCAGGACTGTAACACTAACCGGCACGGCCACCGCATAAAGCAGGGTGTTGCGAAATGACTGTACGACATTTTTGGTCGTAAACGCCTGGATATAATTGTTCAGTCCTACAAATTCATATTCTGACAATCCATTAAAATTCGTAAAGGAATAAAAAAAGGTCCACACCACGGGGATAAAGGTAATTATGGTATATATGATGATTGCCGGAGCCAAAAACAAGGCATAGGGCACATTTTTCCTGATTTCTCTCAAAGATACTGCTCCTTTCCGCTTTTTACCGGTTTTAATACCGCTTTTATAAATTGTGGCATGGATACTTCCATGCCACAATCTCACATAACTTCTCTTTCCCTTAATCCACAGAACTGTTCCATATCTTCACAGTTAACCAATCGTACTACTTGTTATTTCTCAGCTCAGTTTCCTTTTCATCCAGCGCCTTCACCAGCTCCTGGGGCGTCGTTGTTCCAAGAATAATTTCCTGAACGCCTTTTTTGATCATATCACTTAATGTCGCCTGAAATTCCCATGTCACATCCGGATAGGCAAACTGACCGTTTGCCGCACACTCTCTGATCGGATCCAGAACAGGGTCGATCTCATAAGATACTGTGTCCACGCCAAGGAAGTTCCCTGTCATACTCTGATAAGCACTCATTCCTTCCTCTGAACCCAGATAGTTGAGAAACGCCTCCGCAGCCGCCTGATTTTGGGGCTGGGCATTCATGGCGATCGCGACGTTCAGAGCGCCTACCGTAAGAACCTGCCCTTCGGTGCCAACATAAGGAAAAATGCTGAAGTCAAGATCGGGATTTTTCTCCTTAAATCCTGATACTGCCCAGGGACCGCTTATGGTCATAGCCGCGTCACCCATTGCAAATTCTGTCATTCTCTGGTCGTCTGTGGTTCCCACCACATCCTGCCCAATGTACCCTGTATCAACAAGATCTTCCTTGAAAATCGTCAATGCTTCCAGATATCCTTCTTCAAACGTTTTTTCACCAGTGTCAATTTTACTGTTAAATCCTATGTCTTCCGACAGAACCTCCGTATTGTGGAGCCAATATACATAATCTATAACACTGTTCGCATCAGCCGCCAGCGGTTTGATTCCCGCATCGCTTAAGGTCTTGCATATATTCAGGAAGTCATCATATGTTTTCGGTACTTCCAGGTTATGATCTTCAAACATGGTTTTGTTATAGAAAACACCGCCTATCCATGCATCCGGGCAGTATGCGTGCACACCGCCTTCATAGGAATAGCTGCTTTGATACGTTTCCGGCAAAGCTTTTACAGCATCAATCCCGCTGATCTCCGCCAGATATCCATTGGACGCCATCAATGTGATCGGCGGCTGAAGATAAAACAGATCGGGCAATTCCCCGGCATTTGCAAGCAGTGTCAGTTTCTGCGCGTACTGGCTGTTCTCACTGGACACATGCTGGAAATCCAGCGTCACATCCGGATATTGGGCCGTAAAACCATCGAGAATCGGCTGCATCTTGTCCTCCGCATACCAGGAGAGAATGCTGAGTGTTCCGGAGACATCTCCTTTTGCAGCGGTGCTTTCCTCTCCCGCCTCTTCTCCGGTTTCTGTATCCGGCGCTTCTTCCTGTTTTTCCTCTGTTCCGGACTCCGTCTCCTGCTGATCATCCTGTGCAGGTGAAGCCTCCTGAGTGGACGCGCCATTACCACACCCTGCCAGAAGCAGAGCCGGCACCATAAGCAAAGCTGCCAAACGAGAATTTCTTATTTTCATAATCTTTGTTCCTTCCCTTTCATCTTTTTTTTAGTTACAAACTGATTTTATAAGAAATTCTCTCCGTGCAAAATGACAATTATTCCTCTTTCTTGCCAACTATTCCTATCTTCGGTATTCTCTGGGTGACATGCCCGTCAGAACTTTAAACTTTCTGCTGAAATGATATTCACTTTTATAGCCGATCTCCAGCGCAATCTCATAGTTTGTCATCCTTGTCTCCCTTAAAAGCTTTTTTGCTTTTTCAATACGGTATTCGGATAAGTAATCCCAGTATTTTTTATCTTTGTATTCTTTAAAAAGCGTACTGAAATAGTTACGGCTCACCCCTGCATAATCAGCCACATCCTGAAGACTTAAGTCCGCTTCGCTGTAATGGCCGGCAGTATATTCCACAGCCTTTCTTATAATCGCTGTTTCCTGCTGCTGTGTTTCCACATCCATTTTTTCTGCAATACTGTGCAGAATCTGTATGATCCGTTTCTCAAATATTCCTTTCACCGCCGCACCTTCAAAATACTCCGGATCCAGATGCCGCAGGACAGCAGCTGTTTTCTCCGGATATAATTTTGTGATATACAGCTTCACACAGACAAAAAAATCAAAAGCAAGTCTGGCAAGCTGGCATGGAAGCAGTCTCCTTGCATATTCCTTTTCCAAAATGGAGAACAATGCTTCTTCCAGCCCCGCCCAGTTCTTTTGCATACAGTATTCCTCGATATCCTCCTGAAAATCCCCCATCTCCACCGAAGGATGACTGGCAAAAAGCAGATCCTTTTCATACCATTCCACTGCCCTGCCCGAATAAAAACACCGGCTTCTGGCCAGATATGCCTGTGTATCACATTCCCTGAACGCTTCCTGCCGCAGCGGCGCTGCTCCGAATACCATCTGCATGCCGTTTTTTTCCAGCTCGAACTTCAATTTCAGTTCATTCCTCTGGTAAGAATCCCATTTGATGATCCCTCTGATTTCTCTGTCCCGTACAATCAATAAAACCGCTTCCGGCATGATACTTTTCAGTACACCCTTCAGCTGTTCGTACGCCAGATCCATATTGGCAATATAGCTGTTATCCATAATAACGCAGGAAATGAAGCAGCTTTGTTCCTCCTTCATGTTACGGAGTATTTCCTCTTCCGCTTCAGATAAAGGCGCATCGGAGCACAAAAGCTTTCTCAATATTTTTTCCTGTTCCCGGACGAATTTACCATCTTCCTGCCTGCTTTCGTGATCCAGCTCCTCCACAATTTTCTTGATTCTCTCCTCAAGCTTCCTCTCATCCACCGGTTTCAGAAGATAGTCCGCCGCATTCAGTTCCAGAGCATCCCTTGCATATTCAAATTCCGCATAGGCGGAAAGCATAATTACCCGGCATTTCCTGCTTTCATTCCTGATCTCCTCCAGAATATCCAGGCCGCTGCATTTGGGCATCCGGATATCCGTGATGACAATATCCGGATTTACCTCCTTTATCAAAGCAAGCCCGCGCCTGCCTTCATCAGCCGTTCCGCATACACTGATCCGAAGCTGCTCCCAGTCCAGCGCATATTGCAGATATGTTAAAGTACTGACCTCATCGTCAATAAATATAATTTTATATCTGTTTTTTTCAGACATACCTGTTTCCTCTTACCCTTATCACAAATATTGTTTTTTCACACGGCTGGCTGTGGATTTTAATCAGTCCGTATCCGGATCCATCCTCTATCTGTATTCTCCGATGAACATTGATCAGCCCGACATGATTCATATTTGATTCATCCCGCATGCTCTGTCTGATTTCCTCTATCCTCTTTTTGGTAATTCCTTCACCATTATCTTCCACTTCAAACTGAATATCCCCTTTATCTTCATATCCTCTGACGATGATCCTTCCATTTTCCGATACATCCCTTAATCCGTGCTTGATGCAGTTCTCTACAATGGGCTGCAGGATCAGCTTCAGAATGAACCGGGATTGAATTGCCTGATCGATTTCAATCGCATAAGAAAATTTACCGGGAAATCTCCTGTGATAAATATTCAGATAATCTTCTATATTTTCCTTTTCCTGCTGTACACAGACCCACTTAATCCCTCTTTCCAGTGAATACCGGAGCAGATTGGAAAAAGAGGTTGTAATCTCGCTGATCTCCCGGTTTCCCTTTATCAGAGCTTCTGTTTTAATCAGCTGCAGAGAATTATACATAAAATGCGGTGTAATCTGCTTCTGCAGAACCTCATACTGAGCATTCTTCTGGCGGATTTCCGCCACATACACTTTTTCAATCAGCTCCCTGATTTTACTGTAAGAATCCTCAAACTGAACGGCCAGCGCGTTGATCACATCCACGCCGTAATCTCTTTCCATATATTCATAGCTCTCAATATCCACGCTTTCCACTCTTTTTGACAGTTCATGGATAGGCTTTCTGATCTGACTGGAAAGAATCATGGAAAGAATAACGGAAAGTATGGTAAATGCAGGTAATATGATCAGCCAGATGATTTTCAGCACATAATCGCTGGCACTGACAATGGACTCGTATGAAATGCTGGCGATCAGGTACCATCCCGTCACATCCAGCTTCTGATATACGACCAGCCTCTTTTGTCCATCCTGCTGTATGGTAAAGGAACCGCTTTTCTCTGTCAGAAGACAGTGCACAGACTGATCCAGCTTCCGGTCCAGCTTCTCTTCTGATTTATCAAATACGATTGTTCCATCTTCGTTTACAATGGTGATATCTGTCTCTTCCTGACTGTATATCCCGTACAGCTGGCTGTTTAACGCCTCATAATCCATATCCGCCTGGATATAGCCGTAATAAGTCCCCTGATATTTCAGGGGGAGCAGCACGGATACCACCTGTCTGATTCCTTCGCCCTGGTTATAATAGTCATTTTCGTGTGAGGTCGTATAAAAAAATCTTGTAGCCTCCGGCTCTATAAAGCTTTCGATCCATTCTTTTTCCTCATTATATTTCTTCTCATCAAGCGCATATCTTGTAGGCAGGTTAAACAGGTATCCATTCTTTCCCACAATGATAATATCCGTCACATAGTCTATGAATATTTCAATATTGCTTAAGTTTCCTCTCAGTTCTTCTCTTAAAAAATATTGCTCCGCCACACTCATCTTCGGATATCGTTTCAGAGCATTTTCGATCTGCTGATTCAGTGTGAGGAACGAAACCGGAGACTTTGCCGCCTTGAACTTTGCATCAAACTGGACGCCGATCTGATCGATCAGAATCTGCGTACTTTCCAGCTTTTCTTCCTTAAAAGCCTTATAGAAAATGTAATAGCAGCACATCGATATAATCATAATAATCAGGATCATGAACGGAATAATGAAAACAACTATTCTGTTTCTGAAGTCCTTTCGGATGAATCCCCTTAATGCGTTCATTCCCTCTCTCCCATATCTTTTTCGTCGCGGCTGTCTCTGCTTCATGCCTGCGGTATTTCTTTATTTTATAACAGAATGATTAGAAATTACAATATCCTTCCTGCTCCTCCGCTCTCTTCTTTAAAACCGGGAAAGCGTTCATTGGTTTTCTTCCAACAAACGCTTTCCCGGATTAATACCTGATCCCATTACGTATCAGGTATTTCTTTTATTTCTCAGATAAAATTTTGTCCCCTTACTCTATATGAATTTCCTTTGAAATGACCGCCCTGTCTGCAGCGCTGCTGTTCATTCCTTCCTGCTCCATCTGCGTCCAGTCATCAAGATTGTCAAAAATGAATACATGTAATATTTTGATCTCTTTCCCCTGAACCGCAAATCCGGCTCTGCCTGCCATTTCCATATCCGGATAGAGCATTTCCCCGTCCTGATTAAAACAGATCGTCTGGCAGGGTTCATAAGACCATCCAAGAAGTTCAAACATCTCCGCATCCGTCATATCAGGATCTTTTGAAAGCAGTTTTTCCCTCCTGTCGTCTGTCAGCTCCCGCTGCTTTCCCGGTGTTGTCGCATGGACAATTACCTGATACGGAGATACCACTACATCTTCAAGCGTAATATTCCCCTCTTTTTCACCCACTTCAATTGTTTTTACATCTGTTTCGTTTACCTCAAAGGGAATGGCAAGATTCCAGCTGCCGTCCGTCCAGTGAGACGCCGATATATCTTCGCCTTCAAGCATCCTGTCATCATCATAGCCAAGACCGTTTACATTTAAGTTAAGTTCGCCGCTGCCTGCATGTTTCTCCGCCAGATTGATCTTCAGCATGCCTGCAAATGTATGGCTGTCAATTACTTCTCCGTCGAACGTATTCTCGAGCCATTCGGGTGAACTTCCATCCACACTCCATGTTCCGCCTATATAAAATCCCGCGGCTGTCCGGTTATCTGCAGCATTCATTCCTGTATAATGCTGGGGAATATGAGTAAAATCTGCATCTTCTGATTCAATATTTACTGTAAGGAATATGGAATATCCATCACAGTAGGCCTCTGATGCAGTCAGTGTGATTCCTTTATCAGATACAGTGTAGTCCGATGTATCCAAATCTCCCGCATGATCCTCATTTGTCAGAACCGTTTTCTTATCCGTATAATCTCCGGAATATGTGGCATCATCCTCAACCTTCTCAAAAATCTTTCCAATCAATGGAATCTTTGCTGCCAGAACCGGATTGGCGAATCCCAGTCCAAGGGTTCCAATAATCGCTGCTGCCACTGCCGCAGCCGCAGCCTTTCCTATTATGCCCAATTTCTTCACTTTATCCTTCCTCCTTCTGTGTATCCGGATTTCTCTGTCACTTATTTCAGGAGCAAGGGCCTGCTTTAAGATCTGATCTAACTTTTCATCTGTCATATCCTATCGCCTCCAATTTTTCCTTTAAATGCTTCTTTGCTTTCCGCATCCGGCTTTTAACGGTTCCTTCCGGCAGTCCAAGAATCTCAGATATCTCATTGATCTGCATATCTGCTGAGTAATACAAATAGATTGGTATTCTGTACTTCTCAGGCAGAGTTTTAACGAATCCCTGAATCATGTCTGTCTCATCCTGCCTTAATACAATATGTTCCGGGGAGGCTTCGTTATCATGATCAGAAAACTCATATCCCTCATCAGACATCTCGTCCATACTGTCAATCGGAACCAGTCTCATCCT
>CAMWFQ010000004.1 GCA_947173495.1 uncultured Lachnospiraceae bacterium
GAATAATTTGCCTGAAAAGTGACATTGGACGAGGGTAATAGTTTGCTGTTTAACATATACGGGAAGCCTGCATCCGCAGGATACCCCGGAGGGAGTGAAGGAGCGGCTAGAGCAGCAGCCGCCCCGTTCCTTTGCGGGGCATTCCGTCAGCGTCAGTGATGTGCTGGTATTTTACAGGAAAGGCACGGTTATCTCTTACTATGTGGAAAAAACGGGATTTACGGTGATAGAAAATTTTATCCATAAAGAAAGCGGTCCGTCAGGAGCAGCAGTCTCCATCGACACAACCAATTTTAAAATCGAAGGGAAAGCCGGGAGCTGGCTTGCCTTTGACAGTATCAGGCTGGAAGGGCAGGAGTTTTTCCTGATGGAACATGAGGCTTACGGGAAGGAAGCCGCATGGGTGGTGGTAGACGAGGCCGGGCGGCTGGCGGCGGATAACGTGCGGAATGGCTTTGATGGGGAAGTGCGGGGGAAGCTGGAAGAGTACCTCCGCACTTCACAGCCGGAAGCGGAGGGGCGCTGCAGGGAAGGAACCCGGCCACAGCCTGGACCTGAACCGTCAGAACCGGAAAGAGCGCAAATCTGTCAGGAGGAAATGAAGCCGCACCAAAAAGAATCCGGGGAAGATATGCCAAAGCTTGATAACTGGCAGAAATATATGGAAAACGGGGAATACCTAAGGAGCGCAGAGATCAGCGGGGAGCAGAATTATAACCTGATTGACGGAAGGAAAAACAACGGATATAAGGCTCCGCCCGTGGCAAAGAGTATGCCGCCGAAAGAGAAACCGCAGGGCAGGTCTTCGGTGCTGGCAAAGCTCCACAAAAAACAGGCGGAGATTGCAAAGAGCAGTGGGAAAAAGGAGCGGCAGGCAGCGGTGGAAAAGGATGTGGAGCGGGAACGGAAATAGAAAAAGGGAGTGTCCGGCTGTGGCCGGATGCTCCCTTTTTTCTGGAAGAAAATCATATTTCCCTATTAGTCTGGCTGCTGCCCATCATGGGCTTTCCATTGGCATTCTGTAATCTCCATGTCAGTAAAAACCGCTTTAAAGGAAGAATCTTCCGGTGAACAGGCATAGATACCAAAGCGGATTTTTCCATTGCCTTTGTCCATATGGCAGATACGCATCTGGCTGAAATTTACGCCGTCTTCGGAACATTCAATACAGTAGTCGTCTTCCCGGCGGCTAAAGCGGTACCACATAGATTTTATGGCGGCAGAAACAGCGGTAGTCGCCCAGTCAGAATACCCGCCATTCGTTACAACGCTGCCTAAATGCTGGAAAGATTCGTTTTCATATTCGATGGAACCCTTAAGCCAGTTTTCGCTGTCCAGATACATAACAATGCCGCATTGGTCAAACCGGTGATGGCTTTCGGAAAAATCTGTTTTCACTATGAAACTGAAAAATTTCTCATCCGTTTCCATTTGAAAAACCGGCGCATTATCATTTTGGAAATGATAGTAGGTCCTCTGCCATAAGTCAGTGTGGGGCGCTGTGGTAATTTCTATCCTGCTGTCGTCAATGTGGAAGCTTTTCGGCTGTCTCGTCCATTGGAATTTAGAAATATCCATCATATACTTTCCTCCATAAAATCTACAAAGTCTTTTCGGTTATCCTATCACATTGGATTGCTGCTGGCAAGATTATTCCCTTTATTCCCGTACTTGCTTATGTGCCGGTCTGCTGTTCGTAAGTCCCAGCGCGGCATGGATATTGGTACATACAGTATCCAGTTCTTTCTTCTGCTCACGGTAGGAATAATATCTCTCCTGCCTTTCTTTTTTCTCTGCCAGCAGCTTTTCCTTCTCCGCTTTCAGCGTCTGCAGGGTGGGAAGCTTCCCATCGCCTGCTTTCTCCTTCAGGAATTTCAGTGCAGTTTCATACAGCGCAATCTTTGCAGAGTTTTCCTGCCGGAACTGCGCTTTGTTTTTGGATTTCTGTAATTGTGCGTATACGGATTTATTGGCAAGGTACTGTCCGGTATAATGGATCTGCTCGTTGACCTGCCGGAGCCTTGCTTCGGTGTCTTTTAACTCCTTTAAGGAAGAAGAAGTCTGTCCCCTTAATTCAGCAAGCCGCCCTTCCATGCTTTCAAGGGTGTCATACCCATGCTCCTGCACATAGGAAAGGGTCTTTGCCATGTTCTGCAGGTTGGAAAGCTTCACTTTATTTGCGTAGGCCCTGCTCTGCTGGGCTTTGATACAGTTCTGTAAATCCGTTACCAGACGGAGCCCGGATTTCTCAAACGGGGCAGTGGATGTGTCCATACCAGCAGAAATTTCATGCTGGTTGACAGAAGGCTTCCTGCTGCGAATATTTTCTTTCGGCAAAATTTCTTTCTGCACAGTCTGGTCTTTTTCTATATTTTTAAGCCGGGAATTATTCCCAATCAGTTCCATAAGATAATCTTTTTTGTAGTGTGTCCCAAGGTTCCTGCCGGTAATCGGTTTATCCCGGTCAGGGTGGAGGTAGCTGAACCTGCCCCGGCTGATTTTAAATATGATGTTGAATTTCTCTGAAAGTATCTGTTCAAATTCTTTCAGGTCATGGGCGGAGGCGGCAGCTTCCTCAATCGAAGTGCGGAGGTATTCCTTCTGTGTCTGGAAGACGGTGATGCGCGGCGTGATGCCCTCTGAAAGCATCTGTCTGTTGCGCTCCTCCAATTTTTTCTGTCCGGTCCGTTTCGCATGGTATTCTTTTTCCGTCACCTTCCGTTCCGCTTTGGTGAGCAAATTCACCTGATGGAGATTTTCCCGCTGGCATAAATCCATGAGAGACTGTTTCAGGCAAACGAGATAATTGTTTGTCAGGTGATGCTTGCGCCCGGCGCGAGAGTCGCAGTCACGCTCCATAAAGTCCTGCCGCTCCACATCATTTTTCCGCAGGCTGTTGATGACGATATGCACATGGATGTTGCCGCTGCCATTGTGCCCGTCCATATGGGTGCAGACAAGGGCCTGATGCCCGGGGAAATTTTTCCTGCAATATTCCAGCCCAAGCTGCTGCGCTTGCTCCCCGGTCAGCCCGCATTCATCCCTGTCTTTCGGATCGAAGCTGATGATGTAGTGGTGGGATTTGATCTCGTCATAGGTCCGGTTTTTATGGAAGCGGGCATTCAGTTCCTTACATTCCATATCAAAAGAAAACGGGTCACATTCCACCCCGTCAAGGTAATATTCTTCCCGGAGCTGCGTATTTCCGTTTTCATCAAGGATTGGTTTCCCGGTATATTCGTCATGCTGGAAAATGAGGTAACGTTGTGCTTCCCCATAATCTGCATTCTTACTTGCTATGTGTTTGAGTATCGCCATGAAAATCTCCTGCCATCTTAATCACTTCATATTTCATTTCATAAATCTGTGCAATGCACCTGTTTATCGCCTGCCGCATTTCCTGAGAGTGGATTCCTCCCTGGTTAAAGTGGCGGGCAATTTGATTCAGATTGCTCCCGATTTTCCCTAACTCTGCGACCAGCTTTTTTAGTTCCGGCACATCTGCCACAATCTCATACTTGACGTTTACTTTCCCTTTCATTACCTGTTTTCGGAGAAATTCTGCAAGGGGCAGCCCTGTCTTGCGGGCATTTTCCATGATGATTTCATACTCTGTGTCAGTGAAGCGGAGCATGGCACAGTGGCTGCGCTTTAATTCTTTTTCTTTTTTCGGTCTTGCCATTTCGTATCCTTTCCCGTGATGGAGCTGGACAGCGCTGCCATGGAATGGCAGCACTGTCGTGCTTCATCACGCTGCGAGAGTGTAACGGTAGCCAGTTCTGCATATCCGGAGGATATGCCACCGAGGGTATGGGGCGCGGAGGCCCCATCAAGTAAGCCGGAGTGGCTCAAAACGCACGAAGTGGGTTTTGAGTTACGCAGGCGAAACTTGCTCTTCGGGAATTGAAAGCCCTCCTATAATAAAAGCCGATTTGAGATAACCTGTGCTACCGCACGGGAAAGAAAAATTTTGAGAAAATGTAGATTGGCAGGGAAGGGGGAAGTGGTGGCAGCGGGCAAGGGCAGCAAAGCTGCGCTTGCGTAAGAGCGCTCCCGGAGCGAAGCGGCGGGATACGGTATGTGCGGAGGAACGGAGCGCATTCCGTAAGCGACTGGGTGGGGAAAGCGTGGATAGCTGCACGATGGAGCGGAATGGTGCAGCCAAAGAAAGCATAGCGAGAGCAAAGCAGGGATATTAAAATAGGGAAACTGGGAATATTGGGGAATTTAAATAAGGTAGTCATTTTCTTGAAATGCTGTCTTGTTTTTATGATATTGGATTTGATACAATGTAAATCATAAAAATATGAGAAAGGCAGAAACAGCATGGTGCATTTATATACAGGAGAGGGAAAAGGGAAGACCAGCGCGGCAATCGGGATTTGTATACGGGCGGCGGGATGGAACAGGCAGATTTGTTTTGCGCAGTTTATGAAGGGAAATGATACGGGAGAGGTGCATGTGCTTGAAAGTTTGCCCGCTGTGACAGTTCTGCGGAGCAGGAAGAATTTCGGTTTTTATCATTCCATGTCCGGGGACGATAAAGCAGAGCTTACGGATATCCATAATGAAATTCTGGACAGGATTTTGGAAATTGCAGAAAGCGGTAAGTGTGATATGATTATTCTGGATGAAGTGACGTACCCGGTAAAATGGAATTTACTGGATATGGAAAAGCTGCAAAGGCTTCTGGAGATGGGGAAAGGAGAGTCGGCAGGGAAGATGGAACTGGTGCTGACCGGCCGGGGCGCGGAGGATGTTTTGTCAGATGCTGCCGATTATATTACGGAGATGGTATGTGTGCGCCACCCTTTTGAAAAAGGGGTGAAGGCGCGAAAAGGGATTGAATTTTAGCGGTTAAGATGGAAAGGAGTATGGCGGCAGAGATGGCGGCTTTTTTTACAGAACTGCTGGATGGCTTTTTGAAGGCAGACTTTTTGAAGATGGTGCATAAGAAATTTCATTATGGGGAGGAGCAGTTGGAAACTCTGATGGCTGTTGCCAGGGAAATGCTGCCGGTTATACATGAGGAGGCTTTCTGGGAAAGAGGAGTGGAACACAGTTACGGGGGAGCGCAGGGAGAACCTGGCATGGTCTGTGAAGAGGTTGTGATGTCTTTGGGGAAGGGATTGGATGACCTGCAGGAAAATTACAGCAGGAAAGGAATGCTGTTGGAAAGTTATATGCTGGAGACTTTAGCCAGTGAATTATTATTGCGGGGTTACAGCGCTTATAACCGATATGTCGGGATGGAAGGGAAATGGCATGTGGCAAGGTATCATTTCCCCGGGAGTGAGGAAAAATTTCCTTTGGAAATATTGCCGGATATATTAGGGAAATTGAGTGACAAGGTAAAATGTAATAGCTGCTTTTACATGAATCCAAAAAAAAGTGTGGCTTTTGTGGCCGAACTGACACAGGATATGGCAGTCCATTGTGAGGGCATTTGTATAGGATGCGGCAGGAAAAATTGCCCCAATAAGATAGCGGAGAACCCGGCAGAAAGCCGCCTGATGGCAAAGGCGGATATACCATTGAACTATGGATATGGCAGGATTTTTGGGAAAATCTAGGGGAACTATGCGGTTAAGGTATTTTATTGTAACGGAAAGCAGTCGCTGTCATCTGGCAGCAAAGAGCCCAACACATCTGGCAGCAAAGAGCCCAAAACCATATTTGACATATATATAAAATATGCTATACTTTATAGAAATTGAATAAATAACGTTCAGGTGTCAGGACAATGCAGTATTCATATATGCAATACGCATAGCATGTGTTTAGGCATTGGTTCTGGTGAAAAGGGAAACAGGTGCAAATCCTGTACGAACTCGTCACCGTAATTAGGGAGCAGAAGCCGATATGTCACTGGATGGCAAAGAGAAATTGATCCGGGAAGACGGCGGATGCGCTGGTTTGTTTACAAACCTCGATCTTTAAGCCGGGAGACCTGCCTGAATGTTGTACGGAAACGTTTGTTTCAGGCCACGAGTAATTGGTTGTACGTTTGAACTTGCAGAAAGCGTCTTTGCGTTCTGCAGGCTTTTTAGCATAAGGATGTCGCGCGAAGCGTGTCATCCGTTGTTTGTGTACAAATCCTTTACCATAGCAGTGGCCAGGCCATGGTAAGGGATTTTTTTATACAATAAAATTCTGCGAAAAGCAGAGAGAAAAGAGGAGAATGGAAATGAAAAGGAAATTAGTTGCTGGTTTATTGATTGGAGTAATGACCTGCTCTCTGGTTCTGACAGGGTGTTCCGGGGATAGTCCGGCTTCAACGGCAAATGTGTCGGAGAGCGAGGGCGCAGAGGCGCAGCCGGAAACAGAAAATGCGCAGCCGGAAGCGGAAAGTGAGCCGGAGCAGACAGAGGCGGCAGACGGGGAGAGTGGAGCAGGGGCAGAAAGCGGCGCTGACACCGATCAGGCGGCAGCCGATGAGGTGGCGGATTTGATTGACGCAATTTATGTTCAGACAAGGACAGATGAGACGGACGGGCAGTGTGCCAGGGCAAAGGAGGCATGGGACGCGCTGACAGATACCCAGAAGGAAATGGTGGAAGGTGAAAATGCCGACCCGGATTATTTTGGCAGGGATACCGGTGACGCATCGAAGGATGACCCCCGCAATCAGGACGAGATTGGGGAGAATGAGATTCTGGTGGTCAGCTTCGGAACTTCTTTTAATGACAGCCGCGTGGCTGATATTAAGGGAATTGAAGACGCCATACAGGAGGCGAACCCGGACTGGTCCGTGCGAAGGGCATTTACCGCACAGATTATCATTAACCATGTGCAGGCACGGGATAATGAGTTTATCGACAACATGGATCAGGCACTGGAACGCGCGGCCCAAAATGGGGTGAAGAATCTGGTGGTGCAGCCTACCCATCTGATGCACGGTGCGGAATATGATGAATTGATGGAATCGGTGGAAGCTTATCAGGATAAATTTGAGACGGTAAAGATTGCGGAGCCCTTGCTTGGCGATGTTGGTGCAGATGCCTCAGTTGTCAATGAGGATAAGGCAGCGGTAGCGGATGCGATTCTCGCGGCAGCTGTGGCGGATGCGGGCTATGGAAGTCTGGCAGAGGCACAGGAAGATAACACGGCATTCGTGTTTTTAGGACATGGCACTTACCATACAGCAAAGGTAAGTTACAGCCAGATGCAGACGCAATTGACGGACATCGGCTGTGTTAATGCTTTTGTCGGAACAGTGGAAGGCGACCCGGAAGAAACCGCTTGTGAGACAGTGATGGAGGCAATTGCCAAGGCCGGCTATACGAAGGTGGTTCTGCGCCCGCTGATGGTAGTAGCAGGCGACCATGCAAACAATGACATGGCAGGAGAGGATGAAGATTCATGGCTGAGTACGTTCAAAGCATCTGGTAAATTTGAAAGTGTGGACGCGCAGATCAGCGGACTTGGTTCGATTCCTGCAATTCAGGAATTGTATGTACAGCATACAAAGGATGCGCTGGAGCAGTGACGGAGAAGGCATGGCTCAGCAGACGGGGATAAAAGGCGGCAGTGAAGGTATCCGACTGCTGTAGAGAAATGCTCCGGAAAAGTTGAAAGAGGAGTTATTAATGAAAAAAAGCAGAATTTTAACCATAAGTGTACTTCTGTGTGCAGCGCTGTTTTCAGGCTGTACACAGAAAGGTAATATGCAGGAAGAGACTTTGGAGGATGTGGCGGCTCCCACTGTGGAAAAGGAAGCAAGGACAGCGGAAGATAATGGGGAAGCAGAGACGGAAAAGGAACCGGAGGATATTTCCGAAGATGTAATGCCGCAGGCAGATGAGGGAGAAGCGCAGGCAGCCAGTCTGCCGGACGGTGTGTACACAGCGGAATTTAAAACAGACAGCAGTATGTTCCATGTAAGCGAAGCTTGCGATGGAAAAGGTACGCTGACAGTGGAAAACGGGGAGATGACGATTCATGTCTCCCTGGGTTCTAAGAAGATTTTAAACCTTTATCCCGGAACCGCCGAAGATGCCGCCAAAGAGGGTGCGGAGCTCTTAATGCCTACAGAGGATACTGTTACTTACAGTGACGGCCTGACGGAAGAGGTTTACGGTTTTGATGTGCCGGTTCCCGTATTGGAGGAAGAATTTGATCTGGCATTAATCGGAACAAAGGGGAAATGGTATGACCATAAGGTCAGTGTTTCTAAGCCGGAGCCTTTGGATAATGACGGGCAGACGAAAGCCGGGGATGTGGGCAGCCTTGAGGATGGCTCTTATACGGTAGAGCTTACTTTTGAAGGCGGAAGCGGGAAAGCAACGGTTTTATCCCCGGCACCGCTTACCGTGGAAGAGGGAGCGGTGAGCGCAACCCTTACATGGAGCAGTTCTAATTATGATTATATGATTGTGGGCGGGGAAAAGTATCTGCCGGTCAACACAGATGGCAATTCTGTATTTGAGGTTCCGGTTTTGGAATTTGATACGCCTATTGATGTGATTGGCGATACTGTGGCTATGAGCAAACCCCACGAGGTGGAGTATACAATCACCTTTCATTCAGATACGGTAAAGCCTGCGGAATGAGAGGTAGGGGGATATGAAGGAAAAAAAGAAGATTATCATAATCAGTCTGCTTTTTACAGGACTATCGTGGCTGTATGGCTGCGGCAGTCCTTCTTCTGATTTGGATGTAGGAGCAGGCGGGCAGACACAGGCAGAGTCTGTCGAAGTGGAAAAGGCAGAAGAGCAGGCAGAGTCCGGAATAGCGGCAAAAGCGGAAGCACAGGCAGAGGCAGGGCTTGTGTATGAAAGCAGCATGGAGCTTTGTTATGCGGAGAACTTCACGGTAGATTACTACGAGGGCGGCTATACTATGCTGACGACAACCATGGACGGGGAGCGATTTTTGCTCGTGCCGGAAAATGGAGGGATACCGGGAGGACTGGAAGAAGATATCACGGTGCTTTACCGCCCGGTTCAGGATATTTATCTGGTTGCCTCTTCCGCCATGGATATGTTTGCCCAGTTAGGCAGCATGGATGCGATTGCATTTTCAGGGCAGAAGGAAGATGGGTGGTACATAGAAGCGGCAAGGGAAGCCATGGCAAATGGCGATATTGTGTATGCAGGCAAGTATAACAGGCCGGATTATGAGCTGATCGTGTCTAAGGGGTGTTCCCTTGCAGTGGAGAACATGATGATTTCCCATTCCCCGGAGGTGATAGAAAAACTGGAAGAGTTCGGTATCCCCGCCATGATTGACTATTCCAGCTATGAAAACCATCCTCTCGGCAGGGTGGAATGGGTGAAATTTTACGGAACGCTGTTGGGAAAAGAAGATGAAGCAAACCGGATATTCGAGGAGCAGCGGAAAATTCTTGAAAGGGTAAGTGAGGATGAGAAAACGGACAAGACAGTTGCTTTCTTTTTCATCACTTCTAATGGTCTGGTGCAGGTGAGAGAGCCTTCGGACTATATTCCGAAGGTAATAGAACTTGCCGGGGGTAGATATATCTTTGAGGATTTGGGCAGCCCGGAAACAAAGCGCTCCACCTTGAACATGCAGGTAGAGGAGTTTTACAACGGTGCAAAGGATGCGGATTTTCTGATTTACAACAGTTCCATTGACGGCGGGGTTTCCAGTGTGGAGGAATTACTGGATAAATGTGGGCCTTTAGCTGATTTTAAGGCGGTCAGGGAAGGGAACGTGTGGTGTACCACAAATGACATGTACCAGCAGTCTTTATCCATTGGGTATCTGATGGAGGATATTCACGGTATGCTCCGGGGAAAAGAGGATGGGATGCACTACCTGTTCCCCCTTTCAAAATTGGAGCAGTGAATCAAAAATAAAGATTTTTGTCGCTCGTTATAAAACCGGGAAAAGGAAATATCGGGAAAAAAGGAGACATATGGAGGAAAGGGCAGTGATAAACATATGAGGGATAAGAGAGAACACAGGTGTCTGTTGGCATATATTTTACTTGCGCTGGGGGTTTTGGGTCTTTTTATCCTGAATGTCTGTATTGGCAGCGTGGGGATTCCTTTGTCGGAGATTGCAGGGGCGCTTACAGGGCGGGAGGGCGATGGAACATCGGTAAGGATTCTGTGGGATATCAGGCTGCCCAGGGCGGCGGCCGGGTTTTTGCTTGGCGGGGCGCTTTCCCTTTCCGGTTATCTGTTGCAGACTTTTTTCAACAATCCGATTGCCGGGCCTTTTGTACTTGGTATTTCCTCCGGTGCAAAGATGGCGGTAGCGCTTGTGATGGTATTTTTTATGAGATGGCAGATCCTATCGGGAAGGGAGGTCAGGGTTACTTCGGCATTTATGATACTGGCAGCGTTTCTGGGGGCGATGCTGTCCATGGGGTTTGTGCTTCTGATGTCGAGGAAGGTCAGCCATATGTCCATGCTGGTGGTCAGCGGGGTAATGATTGGCTATATCTGTTCGGCAGTTACGGAGCTGGTGGTTACTTTTGCAAGTGATGCCCAGATAGTCAATCTCCATAACTGGTCTAGGGGAAGCTTTTCGGGTATGACCTGGGAGAATGTACAGGTCATGGCTGTGGTGAGCGTTCCTGCTTTCGCGGCGGTGTTTCTGTTGTCAAAGCCTCTTTCAGCATATCGACTTGGGGAAATCTATGCCCGGAACATGGGGGTAAACCTGAAATTTCTGCGGGTATGTCTGGTAATGCTTTCCAGTATCTTGTCTGCATGTGTGGTGGCTTTTGCCGGACCGATTTCTTTTGTGGGGATTGCAACGCCGCATCTGGTCAGGAAGCTGTCAGGAACAGCGCAGCCGCTTAAGATGATACCGGCCTGTTTTCTGGGAGGGAGTGTTTTCTGCCTGTTCAGTGACTTACTGGCAAGAACCCTGCTTGCCCCTACGGAACTTTCTATCAGTACGGTAACGGCGATTTTCGGCGCTCCGGTGGTGCTATGGATTATGTCGGAGCGTAGAAAAGGGAGGGCGGCATAATGGAGTATTACTTTCAGACAAGACAGCTCATCGTGGGATATCAGGGGAAACCGCTGGTTAAGCATATAGAGATCGGCCTTAGTAAGGGAGAAATTATGACGCTGGTGGGTCCTAACGGTGCGGGAAAGTCTACCCTGCTGAAAAGCATTGCGGGGCAGCTTCGGCTCCTTGGCGGGGCGGTTTTTCTGGATGGAAAGAATACAGGGCAGATGTCAGGCCGGGAACTTTCCCAAAAGATGGCGGTGGTCTTTACGGAAAAGATGCAGACGGAGTTAATGACTTGTGAGGACGTGGTAGCTACCGGAAGATATCCGTACACCGGATATTTCGGCATTCTGTCTAAGAAGGACCGCGCTCTTGTGGGGGAAGCTATGGAACTGGTTCATGTGTCCGGGATCAGACATCAGGATTTTACGGAGGTCAGCGACGGGCAGAGGCAGAGGGTCATGCTTGCAAGGGCAATCGCTCAGGAACCAGAGGTGATTGTCATGGACGAGCCGGTTTCCTTTCTGGATATCCGGCATAAGCTTGAATTTCTTTCTGTACTCCTTGCGCTGCGGGAAAAGAAGGGGCTTACGGTGATTATGTCGCTGCATGAACTGGAACTGGCTAAAATTGTTTCCGATAAGATTCTGTGCCTTAAGGGGGAATATGTGGAGGGGTATGGTCCGCCGGAGGAGATATTCAGGGGGGATTTTATAAAAAGGCTTTTTGGACTTTCAGAGGAGAACTTTCAGGGGAATGAAAAGCTCCTTGGGTATCTTGGACGGGTTGGAAGAGGAGAGTAGCAATGGCAAAAGTAATTATGGTTCAGGGAACAATGTCAAATGCGGGGAAGAGTTTTCTGGTTGCGGGGCTTTGCCGGATTATGCACAGGGACGGATACCGGGTGGCTCCTTTCAAATCCCAGAATATGGCGCTGAATTCCTATATCACGGAGGAAGGGCTTGAGATGGGAAGGGCGCAGGTCATGCAGGCAGAGGCAGCGGGCATAAAGCCTATGGTCTGCATGAACCCCATTTTGTTAAAGCCCACAAGCCATACCGGCTCACAGGTCATTGTAAACGGGGAAGTTCTGGGGAATATGAGCGCCAGGGATTATTTTGTCTATAAGAAAAATCTGGTTCCGGATATCAAAAATGCCTTTCGGAAATTGACAGAGTATGCGGATATTATCGTGGTGGAGGGGGCGGGCAGCCCTGCGGAGGTCAATCTGCGGGAAAATGATATTGTGAATATGGGGCTTGCGGAGCTGATTGATGCCCCGGTGCTTCTGGTGGGGGATATTGACAGGGGCGGCGTGTTTGCCCAGCTTTTGGGAACTCTCATGCTGCTTACGGAAGCGGAGAAGGAGAGGGTAAAGGGGATTATCATCAATAAATTCAGGGGAGATGCCTCTTTGCTTGATTCCGGTATTGCCATACTGGAACAAAAGGGCGGCGTTCCGGTCATGGGTGTGGTTCCCTATATGGATGTTGCGCTGGAGGATGAGGACAGCCTGACAGAGCGGTTTGGTCAGAGAAAGAAGGGCTGTATTGACCTTGCGGTAATCCGATACCCGAGAATATCCAATTTCACGGATTTTAATGTTTTTGAACAGACGCCTTTTGTATCCATCCGCTATGTTACCCGTGCATCTCAGTTGGGCCATCCGGATATGGTCATTCTTCCCGGAAGTAAGAATACCATGGGGGATTTGAAATGGATGCGCGAAAACGGCATGGAGTCGGCTGTGAAAAAGCTGGCGGCGGAAATTCCGGTCTTTGGAATCTGCGGCGGTTATCAGATGCTGGGGGAATGGCTCTCTGACCCGGAAGGGGTAGAGGAGGGAGGAAGCCTTCGGGGAATAGGGCTGCTTCCCGTGCATACCCGGATGGGGGAGGAAAAGGTGCGCTGCATAACGGAGGGGAAAATCAATTCTGTGGAAGGGATTCTGAAGGGGATTTCCGGGATGGAATATGCGGGTTATGAGATTCATATGGGGCGGACTGATTTTGTGGAAGATGAGGCGTTTGGCGGGAAGGAAAAAGCTGTTACACAACAGGAAGGGACAGAAAGTCGGGTGCGGCAGGCGGATACGGATGTTGTGATTAACAGAGAGAATGTGTATGGAACCTATCTTCATGGGATTTTTGACAGAGGGAAAACCGCTGCCGCATTGATAGGAGCCCTTGCGGAGCAAAAGGGAATCGGCTTGGCAGGAGCCCACTTTGAGGACTATGGGAGTTTTAAAGAAAGACAGTTTGACAGGCTGGCGGATACCCTGCGCAAGTATCTGGATATGGAGGAAATTTATGGAATGCTTAAGGAAACCCGGCTTAAATAGGAAGATAAATACAGGTGCAGATACAGGTACAAATACAGATGTAGGCACAGATACAAACGCAATTACAGATACAAACACATTGGAAGCCCTGTTGAAACTGAAAATTGACAGGCCGGATGAAGAAATCCGCAGAAAGGTTCTTGCAAACTGGGATCATGTGGCAAAACCCTTAAATGGCATGGGGAGGTTTGAGGCTTTGGTTGCGCAGATCGGGGCAGTCAGCCGCAGGGAAAGACCGGACATTGGGAAGAAGGCTGTCATTATCATGTGTGCCGACAATGGAATCGTTGCGGAGGGAATCAGCCAGTCCGGGCAGGAGGTCACTTTTGCAGTGGCCAAAAACATGGCAAAAAAGAAATCCTCGGTGGGAAGGATGGCGGAGAGGATTGGCGCAGATACCATTCCGGTAGACATCGGTATGAACTGCAAGGAAACAATACCGGGAGTATTGGAGCGGAAAATCCGGTGCGGGACAAGGAACTTTAATGAAGAACCGGCTATGACACAGGAGGAAGCCCTGAAAGCAATCTTTACCGGAATCAGGCTGGCGGCGGACTGTAAAGAAAAGGGATACGGGATTCTTGCCACAGGAGAGATGGGAATCGGAAATACCACTACCAGCAGCGCTGTGGCGGCTGCGCTCCTTGGCTGTGACGTTTCCGAAGTGACCGGAAGAGGGGCAGGGCTTTGTGATGAAAAGCTGGCGCACAAGCGTGAGGTCATTGCCCGGGCGCTTGGACGGTATCATCTGAAAGAGACGGAGGGGGAGAAAGCAGAGGGCATGGAAAAGAAGGCTCTCAGGATTCTGGAAGCAGTTGGCGGCTTTGATATAGGCGGTCTTGCCGGGGTTTGTCTGGGCGGCGCTCTTTATCATATACCGGTGGTGCTGGATGGGGTAATCAGTATGGTTGCTGCGCTTTTGGCGGAGCGGATTCTTCCGGGAACCTGCGGGTATCTGATTCCCTCCCATAAGGGGAAGGAGCCTGCAATGGAAAAAATCTGCCGGGAATTGGGTCTTAGGCCGGTGATTGAGGGGGAAATGGCCTTGGGGGAAGGGACGGGGGCGGTGATGATGCTTTCGCTTCTTGACCTGGCACTGGCTGTCTATGAGGACGGGGCGACCTTTTCGGATATCCGGATAGCGCAATATGAGCGGTATGAAAAGGAAGAGTATGGGGTTTGTGCCCCGATGAAATAGGGAGCAAGTACGGGGATAGGATTATGATGGTTTTGGTGATTGGAGGAAGCGGAAGCGGGAAGTCGCTCTGGGCAGAGGGCTATGTGGCCTCGTTTCCCGGACAGAAGTATTATCTCGCCACCATGCATATTTATGACGAGGAGACCAGAGGGCGGATAGAAAGGCACAGGCGGCAAAGGAGCGGTAAGGGATTTTTCACCATAGAACAGCCGGTGGATATCCGGCTGGCGGCAGATAAAATAAATTTGTATCAGGAGAGGACAGAAAGCTACAGGCATGGAAAAGGGGTTGCTTTGCTGGAATGTATCGGCAGCCTTGCGGCAAACGAGATGTTTGGCGGACAGGAGCCTGCGGCGGAAGAGGCAGTGGTGGAAAAGATTGTAAGCGGGATTGCTTCATTAAAAGAGGAACTTAAGAACCTTGTAATTGTAAGCAACAATGTTTTTGAGGACGGAAAGGTCTATGATGATACCACAATGGCTTATATCCGCGCCATGGGGTGGATTAATGAAAGGCTTGCGGCTATGGCGGATCAGGTGGTGGAAGTGGTGGCCGGCATTCCCGTCATATTAAAAGAAGAGCCGGGAGGGAATGTACCATGCACATTTTAAAATCCCTTGTCATTGCTTTTTCGATTTATTCTGCGATTCCTGTCCCCCAGTTTCCATGGGAAGAAAAGGATATGAAGTATATGCTCTGCTTTTTCCCGTGGGTCGGGGCGGTGGCGGGCATCTGTTTTTATCTGTGGAATGTTCTGTGCCAAAGGCTGGCGGTTGGAAATTTGTGCCGCACCATGGTCGGGGCGGCAATCCCGCTTGTGGTTACGGGGGGATTTCATGTAGACGGTTTTATGGACACCATGGATGCGCTTCGTTCCTATGGAACGAAAGAAAAGAAGCTGGAAATTTTAAAGGATTCCCACATCGGGGCATTTGCAGTGATTATGCTTGCGGTATACGGGTTGCTTTATCTCGGGGCTTATTCGGAGGTATTAAGCGTCAGGCTTTTGCGTGTATTAAGCGGCGGATTCTTTTTATCCCGGTGCCTGAGCGGAATCAGCGTTGTATCTTTTCCTTCGGCAAAAAAGGAAGGGATGCTTTACCATTTTGCGGACAGCTCCCGGAAAAGCATTGTGAAATGGTCTTTGTATCTGCAGGGAGTGTGCTGTATCGGTTTTATGCTCTGGCAGTCGCCCGGTGCGGCGGCTGTGACCGGGGCTGCTCTGCTTTGTTTTTTCTATTATTACTGGCGGAGCAAAAAGGAATTTGGCGGCATTACAGGCGATACGGCAGGCTTTTTTATTCTGGTTTGTGAGGGGAGCATGATGCTTGTGGCGGCGGTTATGGAGATTGCAGGGAGGTTAGTGTGAGAAGTACTTCTAATCACTCGCAGCAAAGGCTGCTTCGCGAAGAAGTACTAAGTCTGCTTTGCAGACTTTTCTCACACAGGAGAATGCGTGAAATACGGCATTCTCCGCATGGATTTGAGATTCCGCAAAGCGGAATCATGGAGGAAAAGATGAAGCTGGTGATTGGAGGATATGCACAGGGAAAGCTTGCATTTGTACTGGAACATTATGGAGCGGACAGGTGCAGGGTATGGGACGGTGTGTTGCCAAAAGAGGCAGACGCCGGAATGGAAATGGTTGTCATTGACCATTTTCATAATTGGGTCAAGGGCTGTATGCTGGGGGGAGGCTGTCCGGAGGCGGAAGTGGGAGAATTTTTGAAGAATTTCCCGGATTGCGTGATTATCAGCGATGAAATCGGAAACGGTATCGTGCCGGTGGAGGCGTTTGAGAGGCAGTACAGGGAGCAGACGGGAAGAATCCTTGTGGAGCTGGCCGGGAAGGCAGAGGAAGTGGTGCGTGTGATATGCGGAATCGGACAGAAAATCAAATAACGCTTGTGATGATAAGACACGGGGCAACATGGTCGAATCAGGAACACAGATATCTGGGGAAAACGGAGGAACCTCTTTCTGAGGAGGGGATAAAGGAACTGCTGTTGTATAAGGAACGGGGAGATTATCCGGGGATTGATGCGCTGTTTGCAAGCCCCATGAAAAGATGTGTGCAGACTGCGGAGATTCTTTATCCGGCTCTTGCGCCGGTTTATATAAAAGAGTGGACGGAGATAGATTTTGGGGCATTTGAAGGGAAAAATTACAGACAGCTGCAGGGAGATGAACGCTATCAGAAGTGGATTGACAGTAACGGTGCGCTTCCTTTTCCGGAGGGGGAGAGCAGGGAAACGTTTATGCTGCGCTGTGAGACAGGGTTTGAAAAAATGATAAGGCAAATCAGTAAGGCAGAGGGCGAAATGCCAGAGACAGTGGGGCTGGTAGTGCATGGAGGCACAATCATGTCGCTGCTTTCCCGATATCTCGGCGGGGATTATTTCAGCTATCAGGCGGCAAATGGAAAAGGATATATCTGTAGCTGCCATTGGGAAAGTGCAGGTCTGAAGCTGACAGGGGCAACGGAACTATAGCGGCCAGGAATGGAGAGCGGAAATGGGATATCACATCATTGCGTTTTTTACAGGTTTTTTGCTGGATATGATTCTGGGAGACCCTTACTTTCTCCCTCATCCCGTCCGGCTGATTGGAAGCCTGATTACGAAAACGGAAAAGTATTTCCGGGGAAAATATTTAAGAAATAGTGGGAGCGGTCAAAACCGGAATACGGGGGCAGGACAGACGCAGCCGGAGCGGAATGGAGAAAAGGAACTGCGGCTGGGGATATGGCTTGTGGTCATTGTCACCTTTGCAGCGCCGGTTACAGCGGCGTCTGTGCTGTTACTGGCATACCTGCTCCACCCTTTGGCCGGGGTAGCTGCGGAAGCGGTTATGACGTATCAGATTCTTGCCGCAAAGTGCCTGAAGGTGGAAAGCATGAAGGTATACCGTTGCCTGAAAAACTCTGATTTGCAGGGGGCAAGGAAGGCTGTTTCCATGATTGTAGGCAGGGATACCGAATGCCTTGACGGGGAAGGCATTGCCAGGGCGGCGATTGAGACGGTTGCGGAGAATACTTCTGACGGGGTTATTGCGCCCATGCTGTATACGGCGGTGGGAGGGCCGGTGTTGGGGTTCTGGTATAAGGCGGTCAACACATTGGATTCCATGGTAGGGTATAAGAATGAGAAGTATCTCTATTTCGGAAGGGCGGCCGCAAGGCTGGACGACGGGGTAAATTATATCCCGGCAAGAATCAGCGCATATCTTATGATTTTGGCTGCCTGCATAGGTGGAAAGCGCTTTTCGGGGAAATGGGCATTATCCATTTACAGGAGAGACAACCGTAAACACGCAAGCCCCAACTCCGCCCAGACAGAATCGGTGTGTGCGGGGGCGTTGGGGATACGGCTTGCCGGGGATGCCAGTTATTTTGGGAAAGTGGTAAAAAAACCGTATATCGGGGATGACCTGCGTAAGGTGGAGTTTGAAGATATCAGGTTTGCAAACCGGCTGATGTATCTGACAGCCTGGCTTGGGGAGATTATATTTCTGCTTTTTATGGTATTGGTTTGGAGGCTTTTTGCTGGAGTTTGAATCATTGCCGGGCGCAGTTTTTGGGAGGAAGGTCGATGAAAGGGATACATGGAGGGGATATCTATAGGAACCGGATAGAGCTTGATTTTTCTGTCAATATCAATCCCCTTGGCATACCGGAGGCGGTAAAGGAAGCCTTGCATAAAGCGGTAGAGAACTGCGACAGATATCCGGATATTGACGGGGAAGAACTGAAAAAAGCGGTCAGCAGAATGTTGGAAGTACCAGCGGAATACTTGCTTTTCGGGAATGGAGCGTCAGAGCTGTTTATGGCATGCGTCCATGGAATCAGGCCAGGGCGGACAGTGATACCGGTGCCATCTTTTTACGGGTATGAATATGCAGCCGGGGCAGCCGGAGGAGAGATTGTTTATTACGGAATGAGAGAAGAAAATGTGTTTCGGCTTGGGGAAGAATTTTTTTCGGTGCTGACGCAGGATACCGGACTTTTGTTTGTGGCAAATCCGGGCAATCCATTTGGAACTCTCATGAGCAGGGAGTATTTGAGAAAGCTGCTATCCCATTGCAGGGAGAGAGGAATTTATGTAGTATTGGATGAATGTTTTATTGAGTTTTGTGAGGGAAACCGTTCTTTTACTGATGAGATGGAAGAGTATGATAATTTAATTCTTGTCAGGGCTTTTACGAAAATATTTGCCATTCCAGGGGTGCGGCTCGGGTATCTTGTCTGCTCCAACCGAAAGCTCCTTGGAAGGATAGCAGGGCAGCTCCCGGAGTGGAATCTTTCCGTTTTTGCACAGGCGGCAGGATGCGCGTGTGCCGCACAGAAGGAGTTTCTTATCAAAACGGCAGGCTATGTGGCAAAGGAAAGACAGTTTCTGGCAGAGGGGCTTAAAGGGGCCGGCATCCATGTGATTTCCGGGGAGGCAAATTTTCTGCTGGTTTACAGTGGGGAAGATTTGTATGGGAAGTTACTTAAGAAAGGTATCCTGATCCGGGATTGCGGGAATTACAGGGGATTGTCAAAGGGGTTTTACCGGATTGCGGTAAAAAGCAGAAAAGAGAATGAGACATTATTAAAGGCGATAGAAGAATGCGCCAGGGAGGGATAACTTGGACAGACTAAGCGGGATAGAATATCTAAGGCCGGAGGAAATTGAGAGAAAGAGCTTTGAGATACTTTCGGCAGAACTTGTGGAACGGGGGATTATGCTTCCAGCATCAGAGGAAATGGTCACGAAGCGAGTGATTCATACCAGTGCGGATTTTGATTATGCAAAAACCATGACCTACTCTGAAAATGCGGTGGAAATTGCCGGAAAGCTCCTGCTTGGCGGCGCGGACATTGTGACGGACACCAACATGGCGCTATCCGGAATTAATAAAAAGGCGCTTGCAAAGCTGGGCGGGGAGGCGCACTGTTTTATGGCGGATGAGGATGTGGCAAGGCTTGCCGGGCAGCAGGGCAGGACCAGGGCGGCTCTTAGCATGGAGAAAGCGGCAAAGATTGGGAAGCCTGTCATTTTCGCAATCGGTAACGCTCCTACTGCATTGATACAGTTGTACGAAATGATACAGGAAGGATATTTTAAGCCGGCTTTTGTGATTGGAGTTCCGGTAGGGTTTGTGAATGTGGAGGCTGCAAAGGAACTGATTATGAAGAGTGGAGTTCCTTACATTGTGAATCGGGGCAGAAAGGGAGGCAGTAGTATTGCCGCCGCCATATGTAATGCGATTTTGTATAGGTGTGTACAGCGTTAGGAGAAGCATTATGCGGTGTGGATTTACAACGGGAAGCTGTGCGGCGGCAGCGGCAAAAGCGGCGGCGTATATGCTCCTGACGGGAAAGATGAAAACAGAGATTACCATAGAAACGCCAAAGGGAATCCCTTACCGAGCCGACATTCTGGATATTGCTAGAGGGGAGGATGTGGTAAGCTGCGGGGTGGAAAAGGACGGAGGGGATGACCCGGACGTGACCACGGGTGCGTGGATTTATGCAAAAGTTTCTTTCGCTGAAAACAGGAATACGGCGGGAATCTGGAAAGATGGATTGCAGGCGGAGGAAAACAGGCAGGAGATATATATTGACGGCGGTACAGGGGTAGGAAGGGTGACGAAGCCGGGGCTGGATCAGCCGGTAGGAAATGCGGCAATTAATCATGTTCCCAGAGAGATGATCCGCAGGGAGGTGCTTGAGGTCTGCCGGATTGCAGATTACAGGGGCAGCCTTAAGGTCGAGATTTTTGTGCCGGAAGGGGAGCGGCTGGCCGCACAGACTTTTAATCCCAGACTTGGAATCGTGGGAGGCATTTCCATATTGGGAACAAGCGGGATTGTGGAGCCTATGAGCAGCCAGGCCATTCTGGATACCATCAGGGTGGAACTGAACCAGAGAAGGGTGCAGGGCTTTCATTATGCGGCAATCACGCCGGGAAATTATGGGCAGGAATTTATGAAGCGGGCTTACGGATATGACCTGGACCGGAGTGTGAAATGCAGTAATTTTATCGGAGAGACCATTGATATGGCAGTGGAACTTGGGTTTTCCAAAGTCCTTTTAACCGGGCATATCGGCAAGTTGATTAAAGTGGCGGGCGGAATTATGAATACCCATTCCAGGGAGGCGGACGCCCGGATGGAGCTGCTTGCCGCATTTGCCATAAAAGAGGGAGCGGAGCCGAAGCAATGCCGCAGGATATTAGAGTGCGTGACCACGGAGGAAGCGGTGGCGGTGCTTGCGGAAAACGGAAAAGTCCGTCCGGTGATGGAATATGCGGCGGAGCGTATCTGCTATTATCTGGAAAAGCGCGCAGGAGGGAATTTGCAGATGGATTGTGTCCTGTATTCCAATGAATACGGGGAACTGGCAAGGAGTAAGGGGGCGGAAGAATGGTTTATTTTGTTGGCGCAGGATGCGGAGCGGCAGATTTGATTACAGTCAGGGGAATGCGGCTGCTCTCTCAGGCGGAAGTAATTGTTTATGCGGGTTCTCTGGTAAATCCGGAACTGCTTGCCTATGCAAAGGAAGGGTGCGAGATATATAACAGTGCAAAGCTGACCCTTGAGGAAGTGATTGCTGTTATGAAAAGGGCACAGGATGGTGGAAAGATGTTGGTCCGGCTGCATACCGGAGACGCCAGTGTTTATGGGGCGGTCAGGGAGCAGATGGATGAACTTGACAGGCTGGGAATCCCTTATGAGAGCTGCCCGGGGGTGAGTGCCTGTTTTGGGGCGGCGGCTTCCTTAAATCTGGAATATACCCTGCCCGGGGTTTCCCAATCCCTGATTATTACGCGAATGGAAGGGAAAACAAAGGTGCCGGAAAAAGAGCGGATTGAGAGCCTTGCAGTGCATCAGGCATCCATGGCGATTTATTTAAGCACCGGAATGCTGGAGGAACTCAGTAAAAGGCTGATTGCGGGCGGATACCGGAAGGATACGCCCGCCGCCCTTGTCTATAAGGCAACATGGCCGGAAGAGGAAGCCTATCTCTGTACGGTGGGAACGCTGTATGAGACGGCCGGAGAGCATGGCATTACCAAAACGGCGCTGGTACTGGTGGGAGATGTAGTCACGCATCAGCATTACAGCCGGTCCAGACTGTATGCCCCGGATTTCTCCACGGAGTTTCGGGATCGGAGGCTGACATGAAAATAAGTATCATCAGTTTTACACGCAGCGGAAGAATGCTTGCGGGGCGGCTTGCAAAGGAATTGGCAGAGACGGATAAAATGGAAATCCAGCTATATACGAAATACAGGGGATATCTTGATGAGGAAAAACAACGGGAATCGGTACTGTTTGTGGAGGGCTCGGTAGGCGAATGGGCAAAGGCGCAGCTGCAGGAGAAAAATGCCACGCTGTTTATAGGAGCCTGCGGCATTGCGGTCAGGGCAGTCGCCCCGTATCTGACGGATAAGCTTCATGACCCCGCGGTGCTTGTGATGGACGAGAAGGGGAGATATGTGATTCCAATCCTTTCCGGGCATATGGGCGGCGCCAATGGGCTGGCAGAGTTTTTGGCTGGAAGGACAGGGGCACAGCCGGTCATCACTACCGCAACGGATATTGGCGGGATGTTTGCAGTGGATTTGTTTGCCAAAAGGAACGGGCTTTCCATTATAAACAGGGAAGGAATTGCGGCAGTATCTGCAAAAGTATTGGCGGGGGAGAAGATTACGCTTTCCATAGAAAGGGGTCATATCAAAGGGTATGCTTCCATACCGGAGGAGGTAAAGGTGGTGGAATACCCGCCGGAGAGGGAGGCGGAATGCCCCATAGATGAGGCGGCAGATATTTCCCGGAAAGAGGATTCGGCGGACGTGGCAGTCACTTCCCGGAGAGAGAAAGCGGCGGATGTGGCAGTTACTTCACGGAGAGGGAACCTGGGCGCGCTGCTTGTTTTAAGGCCAAAGGAATATGTGATTGGTCTTGGTTGTAAAAAAGGAAAACAGGTTCAGGAAATTGAAAGCTTTATCTCCGAAAAGCTTAAGAAACTGGGTATTCTGCCGGAAGAGATCTGGGCGCTTGCTTCTATTACGCTAAAAAAAGAGGAGCCGGGAATCCTTGCGTGGTGCCGGAAAACAAATATTCCCTTTTTTACCTATACTCCGCAGGAACTTATGGAGACGGAAGGGGAGTTTACCGGGTCTTTGTTTGTGCAGGAGCAGGTGGGTGTTGACAACGTGTGCGAGCGGGCGGCCATGAAAGCCTGCGGTATGGGCGGAAGGCTGATTGCCGGAAAATATGCACAGGACGGAATGACGATTGCGGTTGCGAAAAGGGAATGGAGCGTGAATTTTGATGGGGAATAAAAACAGGATTACTATCGTGGGAATGGGACCGGGAAAAGAAGAGATGATGACAGGGGAAGCAATTGCGGCTTTGGAGCGGTCGGACGTAATCGTTGGATATACGGTATACTTACAGCTTTTGGGGGAGCGTTTCAGGGAAAAGGAACTGCTCTCTACTCCTATGCGCCAGGAGCGGGAGCGTTGCATTCTCTGCTTTCAGGAAGCTGCAAAGGGAAAGCGGGTATCTCTTGTATGCAGTGGGGATGCGGGGATTTACGGGATGGCATCCCTGATGTATGAAATAGGGAGAGATTATCCGGGTACGGAACTTATGGTGATAGCGGGAGTTACGGCGGCAAGCAGCGGCGGGGCAGTTCTCGGAGCGCCTTTAAACCACGATTTCTGTGTGATCAGCTTAAGTGATTTGCTGACGCCCTGGGAGAAGATTGAAAAAAGGCTTCTGGCCGCTTCCGCAGGGGATTTTGCCATTGCCATTTATAATCCTTCCAGCAATAAAAGGAAAGATTATTTAAGGCGGGCATGCGACATTCTGCTTGGCAGTATGGAGGCAGAGCGCCCCTGTGGTTATGTGGAAAATATAGGCAGGGAAGGAACCAGGGCGGAGGTTTGTACCTTAAAGGAATTGCGGGAGAAAGAAGTGAATATGTTTACAACGGTGTTTGTGGGAAATTCCGGTTCTGAGATTATAAACGGAAAACTGGTGACTAAAAGGGGCTACAGGCAGGAGGATATGGGTGAAAGACTTACTGATATTTGCGGGAACAACTGAGGGGAGGAAGCTGTCGGAGTATCTGGCGGCTGTGGGAATCGGCCATACGCTCTGCGTTGCAACGCAGTATGGGGAAATTGTCTTAAAAAGCCATCCGGCTGTAAAGGTTCATCAGGGAAGGATGGGACAGGAAGAAATAAGGGAACTCATCGGGCGGGGGAATTATCTTGCGGTAGTAGACGCAACCCACCCTTACGCAGAGGTCGTTACCAGGAATATCAGGGCGGCAGTTGATGAGTTGAATGCTCTGCAGTCTGTTTCCGGCGGGAGGGGAATTTTGTATTTCCGGCTGAAAAGAGACGTGTCTCTTTCTTATAGAAAAGAAGGCGTTACCTTTTTCGACACAATCCATGCCTGTGCGGAGGCGTTAAAGGAAACGGAAGGAAATATTCTTCTGACTACGGGAAGTAAGGAACTGACCTGTTATTGTGTTTCAGATGAGGTTAAAAAAAGGCTTTATGTCAGGGTTCTGCCCAGCGTGGAAAGTCTTTCCCTGTGTATGGAGCAGGGAATCTGCGGGAAACAGGTTATTGCCATGCAGGGTCCTTTTTCAGCGTCCATGAATGAAGCAATGCTCAGGCAATATGGAATTTCGGTTCTGGTCACAAAGGAAAGCGGGGTATCAGGGGGATTTTCGGAAAAACTGGAGGCTGCGAAAAAAACAGGGACAGCGGTATTTGTGGTCGGACGCCCGAAGGACGAGGGGATTTCTTTTTATAAAGTGTGCCGGGAGTTGGAAAGGCTTTATGGGAAGAAGCTTTGCAACGAAGATTTTTTACAGATTACCCTTGCCGGTGTGGGCATGGGGAGCAGGAGTGGGCTGACGAAAGAAGTGCAGGAGGCGGTGGACGAGGCGGATGTTTTGCTGGGTGCTGAAAGGATACTGTCTCCTTTTCGGCCAAAGCTGGAAAAACGCCCGATTTATCAGGCGGAGCAGATCATTCCATATTTAAAGAAAATGCAGGAAAACCATGGGCTTCCGGGAGACTTGCCTGCGGAGGATATCCCCTTTGAGGATATGCCTTTTGCGGGGAAAAGGGTAGTTGTACTTTTTTCCGGGGACAGTGGTTTTTACAGTGGATGCCGGGGGCTATACCGCGCACTTATGGAAGAAATCCGCGCGGGAGGCTTAAATGCTTCGCTCCGTGTCCTTCCGGGGGTTTCTTCGGTTGCAACCCTTGCGGCCCGTATGGGGGAAAGCTGGCAGGATGCGGTCATTTACAGTATGCATGGAAAAGAATTATCGGGAATTGTGAAAAAGATAGAAAGAAATGAGAAGACCTTTCTCCTTATGTCCGGGGTCAGGGACGTAAACCGGCTGGGGGAGCTTCTGGAAAAAGCGGATATGGGGGAATGCGAGGTGACTGTGGCCTATCAGCTATCCTATGGGGAAGAATGGGTCAGGACACTTTCCCCGAAAGAGTGCCGCAGCCTTGCAGAGGAAGGTCTGTATACCTGCATGGTAAGAAATTCCCATGCGGGCAGGGCATCTCTTACCCACGGTAAGGCGGACGGGGAGTTTATCAGGGGCAAGGTTCCCATGACGAAGGAGGAAGTGCGGGAGATCAGTATCTGTAAGCTGCGGTTATATCCGGGGGCGGTTGTTTATGACATTGGCAGCGGAACTGGTTCGGTTGCGGTGGAGGCGGCGGGGCTTTCGGAAGAGATGCGGGTTTATGCCATAGAACAGAAACAGGAAGCGGTATCCCTGATCAGGGAGAACAAAGAAAAATTCAGGCTGGATAATATAACGGTGGTGGAGGCAGGAGCGCCGGAAGGGCTTAAAAATTTGCCTGCCCCTACTCATGCCTTTATCGGGGGAAGCGGGGGATACCTTAAGGAAATACTGGATGAGCTGTATCGGAGAACCCCCGGAATGCGGGTTGTGGTCAATGCGGTCAGCATGGAAACCATCTGTGAGATGAAAGAGTGTCTTGGCGATTTTGGGATAAGGGATGCGGAAATGGTGCAGGTGCAGGTAAGCCGGGTAAAGGAAATGGGAAATTATCATTTGATGAAAGCGGAAAACCCGGTGTGGATATGTGCTTTTAATCTGGGGGAATGTAAATGAAGATAAAAAGAATCATGATAGCAGCGCCAAAGAGCGGAAGCGGGAAGACCACGGTTACCTGTGCGCTTTTGCAGGCATTGAAGAATAAGGGAGAAGCCCCGGTAGCTTTTAAGTGCGGGCCGGACTATATTGACCCCATGTTTCACGAAAAGGCGCTGGGCGTCCCTTCTTACAATCTGGATACCTTTTTTACAGGCAGGGAGCAGACCGGACAGCTTTTTGAAAATCATGCGGCGGGAGCAAAAGTTGCTGTCATGGAAGGGGTCATGGGGCTTTATGACGGGCTGGGGGGAATCCGGGAAGAGGGGTCTTCCTATCATCTGGCAAAGATAACCGGTACGCCTGTTGTGCTTGTGGCAGATGTGAAAGGGATGGGGCGTTCCATCCTCCCATTTCTGGCAGGGTTTTTACAGTATGATACGGAGCGTCTGATCAGGGGCGTCATCCTGAACAGGATTTCCGAAAGATTATATGAAACTATAAAGCCTATGATCGAAAAGGAGCTGCATCTGTCTGTGACTGGTTTTTTGCCGGAGAAGGAAGGGTTCCATGTGGGAAGCCGCCATCTGGGGCTTGTCATGCCGGATGAACTGGAAGGGATTAAGGGCAGGCTGGCAAAGCTTTCAGCAGAATTTGAAAAGACTGTATCGCTGCCGGATATTATGAGGATAGCAGGAAGTGCGGGAGAGGTGGAGAAAGCCGGTACAGGGAGCCAATCGGAAGATGAATCGGAAGAAGAGGCAGGATGGGGGAGGGCAGCAGATGATTTGGAAAGAGGCGTGGGCTGGGGAAAACCGGCAGGCGAATCCATGCGGAAGGATGGCGTAGAGACAAAGCCGGTAATTGCAGTGGCAAGGGATGAGGCTTTTTGCTTTTATTACAGGGATAATCTTTTATTGCTACAGGAAAACGGGGCGAGGCTTGTCTGGTTTTCACCGCTCCATGATGAAAGACTGCCGGACGCATGTAACGGGCTTTTGATCGGGGGCGGTTATCCGGAATTGTATGCGGAAAAGTTAAGCAAAAATATTACCATGCGAAAGTCGGTGCGGGAGGCGGTGGAAAGGGGGATGCCGGTAGTGGCAGAGTGCGGCGGCTTTATGTATCTGCATGGTGCGCTCATTGACAGGGAAGGAACCAGTTATGCCATGGCCGGGGTCATTCCTGCAAAGTGTTATGATACCGGGAAGTTGGTACGTTTTGGTTATATCGAAATGCAGGAGAAGAAAAGCTGCTTTTTGCCGGAAGGCAGTAAAATTAAGGGGCATGAATTTCATTATTATGACAGTACCTGTAATGGTGAAGATATTATGGCGGTAAAGCCGGTAACGGGCAAAGGTTATTTTTGTGTGATAGAGGAAGAAAATAAATGGATGGGATTTCCGCATTTGTATTATCCGTCCAATCCTGCATTTGCGAAATTATTTGTTGAAAAGGCAGGGGTATACGGAAAAGAAATATGAAAAATACAGTTATATTTAGTTGCTGAAACGGTCTGGCTGGCAGGGTCAGGCTGTTTTTGTTTTAAGCATAAAGTAAAAATCGTTCGACAAAATTAATGAAACACGGACGGAAAAGAAAGAATGATGTTGGGAAAAGGCGGATGGCGCTGGCGTAAAAAGGCGGAAAATGTAAAAAGGCTTGCAAGTGCCCTTTTATGGGAAAAAGGGCACAGCCAGTCACTTCCCAAAAAACAGGGACAACTTTATAATAAACACCAATCGGGAGGAACAGGATGATAAGCAGGGGAAGCACGGATCTAGGGGGTATAGTGAAAGAATTGCGCATGGCAAAAGGGATGAGCAGGGTGGAGGTGTCGGAAGCGGCGGGCATCAGCGAATCCCATTTAAAGAAGATAGAGACCGGGGCAAGGCAGCCGGGGCTGGGCACATACCAAAAGGTAATGGCAGTACTGGGAGCGGATATTGTCATTAAATTTATTGCTGGAACTGTGAAGGGGGACTGTACCGAAAGGATGCAGAAAGTGCTACTGGAAAGTACAGAATCACAGGCACTTTTTCTGGTAAAGGTATTGGAGACCATGGCGGCAGAACTAAAGAAAATCGAGTAGGGGGAAACTGGATGTTGCTGGCCTGCCCGGGGATACCTGTTTAAGGCGCTTCCGGGCAGGCCTGTGACTACAGGCTGTAAGATGGAAATTTCTACTTTTTGGATAAATGCTGTGGATAAAACCCTTATGGGCATGGCTTCCATGGACGGGCAGCGTACCTTGACAACAAAAGCCCCGGCAGCTTCAACTATATGCCGGAGTGGAATATCAGTATGTATGGACACAAAATATTCGGAACACCTGAAAGGGTGATGAGGGGAGAGCTTCGCGGAGAGATATTTGTCTGTGCATATGGCGGGTGGCAGCGCCATAGGGCAGATCAAACGAGGAACCGTAACAGGAGAAGGAAAAATAGGAGCGGCATCCCCGGCATGGGGCAGCAGTGGCAGGCTGTCTTGAAACGCTGGATGATAATGATACCACTGCCGGAGATCACGGCAGCCGGAGCGGCGTCCGGGATGTGCTGCAGCGTGGAAGGGTGCTACAGGGCATTGGGCAGTCGGCCAGACGGTCTTTACATATTCCGGCCCACGCCGGGGGAGGGAAAATCAAAAACCATGACAGGGCAATGATTTATGCGGATTTGCGGCGAACTGCCCTGTATGGCGTGTGGGAATTATTTTGTGGATAAAATCTTTCAGATTCAGATACAGATTTCAGGGAAAGGCTGGACGCATACATATTTTTATGATACCAGATAACAGCGGTATCTATCAGGCCCAGGCAAGGGGGACACCAGATAAAAGTATATACCGGACAGGACGTAATGCATTGCGCCGGATATGGCACAGCATTATGGCCTGCCTTATTTTTTCATATCGGGAGGTGTCTGCATGACCGTGGAAGAGCACAGGAGGTTTCTTGGGCAGGATTTTGAGGACGTGAAGATGGAGGAATTAAAGGACATAAGCAGGATAAGGATTGACCGGGACAGGACGGTGGAGGAAAAAAAGGAACAGTACCTTGGGAAAGTAGGGAACCCCTACCTCGTAAGGGTCGGAAGCACAATGGTAAAGATACGCTTTGCCAATAACGGGGTAAGTTTCGAGGATGCCTTTGAAGGCCTGCTCCTTATGGGGTAACGGTAGAAATAAGTCGAAATATTATAAGAAAGCAGTGGAAAAATGCAGCGGTTTATGGTAAGATTGGATTTGAGGAAAGACAGGCGGGTATCCTATAGGAAAGGCGCACCCGTATCAGCTTCAAATCTAATAAGAGTTTACTGGCGTTTGTCCTGCTTGACAATTTAAGGAGGATTACGCACATGGGTAAAACAGTAAACAGAATCTACCATGCCGCCATCTATGTAAGGCTTTCCAAGGAAGACGGCGATGTTGCCGGTCCTGCAAAGGCAGAGAGCAACAGCATTTCCAACCAGAAAAATCTGATCAGAGATTTCCTGAAAGACAAAGACGATATTATAGTGGTTTCCGAGCGCGTGGATGACGGTTACAGTGGCTCTAATTTTGAGCGCCCCGGCTTCCAGATGATGATGGAGGACATCAGAAGGGGAAAAGTTGACTGTGTGGTCGTGAAGGACCTGTCACGTTTCGGGAGGGAGTATATTGATTCCGGGAAGTATATCGAAAGGCTGTTCCCGGCCCTTGGGGTGCGCTTTATCGCCATTAATGACCATATCGACAGCAGGGAGGAAAGCGGCAGGGACGATATTGTCGTCCCGTTCAAGAACTTGATGAATGACGCCTACTGCCGGGATATTTCCATAAAGATACGCAGCCATCTGGAAGTGAAGCGGAAGAACGGTGAGTACACAGGCGCATTTACGCCCTATGGCTATAAGAAAGATGAAAATGACAGGAACAAACTGGTCCCCGATTTATATGCGGCAGGAGTTGTGAAAGACATATTCCGTATGAAGCTGCGCGGGATGAGCCAGGCCGCCATCGCGGACCGGCTGAACGGGCAGGGGGTATTGTCCCCGGTGGAATACAAGCACAGCCTTGGCATCCGCATTCAGGATCACTTTAAGACGCATGAACAGGCAGAATGGAGCCCGGTGGCTGTACGCAGGATACTTGAAAACGAGGTATATGTGGGGACGCTGGTGCAGGGCAGGCATTCCACGCCGAACCATAAGGTAAAGAAGATTGTGGACAAGCCAGAGGAGGAATGGGTCAGGGTAGAGGATAACCACGAGCCGGTCATCAGCAGGCGGGAGTTTGCTATCGTCCAGAGACTTCTCGGCATGGACACGAGGACGTCACCGAATGAGGAGGAAGTCTATGTGCTGGCAGGGATTGCGGTGTGCGCGGAGTGCGGCGCACCCATGGTCAAGCGCAGCGTCCCGGCAGGCGGGAAGGTCTATTCCTATTATATCTGCTCCAAAAATGCTGCGACAAAGGAGTGCGGGCCGCACCGCATCCCGAAGGGGAAGCTGGAAAGCCTTGTATTCGAGGTGCTGAAGACGCATATCGCCAACGTCCTTGATACCGGGAGGATATTGGAATATGTCAATACAGTACCGTTCCAGGAGTTGGAAATTAAGGAACTGGAAAGGCAGAAGGAGGCGAAAGAGCAGGAGGCGCAGCGGTGCCGGGAACTGCGGGATATGTTGTACGAGGATTTAAAAGACGGGGTCGTTTCAAGAGAAGATTATGCGGAGCTGTATGAAGGCTATACCGGCAGGAGGAAGAAAGCGGAGGAGGCAGTGCGGAAACTCCGGCATGAGATACAGGACGTGATGGATGCCAGAACGGATAAATATGAATGGCTCCGTTTTTTTAAAGAATACCAGAACATCAGCGTGTTAAGCAGGATGGCGGTGGTGGAGCTGGTTGACCGGGTAAGGGTGTCTGACAAAAACCATGTTGAGATTGACTTTAATTTTCAGGACTGCTTCCAGTCGGCGCTCCGCCAGTTACAGTCTGCGGGCTGCACGGTATGCACAGGGGAAAACGGAAGAATAGATATCCAGAGAAGGGAGGTCGTGTGACATGGCAAGAAAATCAAGGAAAACTGATTTTGTGAATACGGGAAAAGTGGCAGCGGAAACGGCTGTAAAGGGAGAGAAGCCCGTATTCCGGGCGGGGCTGTACGCAAGGCTCTCCCTTGAAAGCGGGGCAAATAAGGAACGCGGGACCATAGAAAACCAGATGAGGCTTTTGAAAAAATTTGTGGAGGGTGCGGATGATATCGTAGTGGAGCGTGAATATATGGACGTTTCCAAGACCGGCACAAATTTCGAGAGGGACGGCTTTGAGGAAATGATGCGCGACATCAGGGACGGACGCATCAACTGCGTGGTTGTAAAGGACCTGTCTCGGCTTGGCAGGAACTATGTGGAGGCTGGAAATTATGTGGAACGGATATTCCCTTTCTTTGAAGTGCGTTTCATTGCAGTGACTGACGGATACGATTCCGCAAGGGAAGACGCCGACCTCTCTGTGTGTATGGCGAATATCTTCAATGAGTTTTATTCGAGGGACCTGGCGAAAAAAATCCGGTCTGCCTACCGTTCCCACTGGAAAAAGGGCAGCAATGTGTGCGGGAACCTTGCATACGGGCTCATGGGAGACCCGCTGGATAAGCACCGTATCACAGCTGACCCGGACGCTGCCCCGGTGGTGCGGCGTATTTTTGAAATGTTTGTGAATGAGAAAATGGGGTATGCGCAGATAGCAAAAACCCTGAATGACGAGGGTGTGATCGGGCCGAAGGCATACAAGCATTTCAAAAGAACAAAGGAACTGCCGGAAAATTATAACCCTGAGTGGAGGGGCAACACTGTTTCACGGATGCTCTGCAACCCTTATTATGCAGGGGACAGCAGGCACAACGAGTATGGCAGTGACAGTTTCGCGGAAAAAAAGCAGTGGCAGGAGCCGGAAGAAAACTGGATCATCGTGGAGGGCACCCATGAGCCGGTCGTGCCAAGGGCGCTGTATCTCAAAGCGCAAGAAAGGTTAAAGGAAATCCATGGGAACTCCCCGAAGTATGGGAAGAAAAACGGGGGCGAGCTTGCCTGCCGGAATTTCTATAAAAAAAAGATCGTATGCGGTGACTGCGGCGCAACCATGTACCTTATTAAACATCCGAACGGGACAACGGATTTTGTATGCGGCAGGCACCAGACAAAGAAGGTATGTAGCAGGAAAAGCGTTTCTGAAAATGCTGTCAATGATGAAGTTTTCCGTGTCATCCATGCCCATATGAACGTATATGTTGACAGCATGGAAATGTTAAGGCGGATGAACCGGAAAGCATGAAAAAGTATGACGTGCTTTCAAAGGAGATCCAGAAGCTCCACCATGAAATGGAAAAGGTGGCGGCGCACAGGCAGCATTTATATGAGGATTATGCGGAACGGCTGATTGACGCGGGGCAGTATGAAGCCTTTGCCGATAAAGATGCAGCCGCAGAAGCGGAACTCCGGAAAAGGATAAATGAGGTTACGGAATACCAGAGAAAATATGACCGGAATTACTGTGCCAGCCAGGACTGGGAAGCAGCGATCAACAAGTACCGGAATATCCGGCACCTGACAAAAAAGATGGTGGACGCATTTGTGGAGAAGATTGAGATTTTTTCAGCAGGGAAAGTGACCGTGCATTTGATATATGATGATATGCTGGACGAGCTGGTGGCTTACACGAAGGAAAGGGAGGCAGAAGGCCATGGGGAATAAAAAGACTGCAATCTATATCCGCCTTTCTGATGAAGACAGTCATGTTGACAGAACCGTAAAGGCGGAGAGCAACAGCGTTGCGGCGCAGAGGCTTCTGATCAGGGACTATATGCAGAGGAACAGCCTTTCCGCTGCCCCGGAAGATACATCAGAGTACGTGGACGATGGTTTTTCAGGCACAAATTTCCAGCGGCCGGCATTCCGCAGGATGATGGATGACGCAAAACGCGGGGAGATCGGCTGCATTATCGTCAAGGATTTTTCAAGGTTCGGGCGAGACCATCTGGAGACTGGCAACTACCTTGAACGGATCTTCCCGCTGCTGGGGATACGGTTCATTTCCGTGAATGACCAGTTTGACAGTGAGGACTGCATGGGAATGACAGGGGGAATGAGCGTCGCCCTGAAAAACATCATCAATTCCATGTACAGCCGGGATTTATCAAAAAAAGTGAAGAGCGCAATGGGGACAAGGGCCGCCCGCGGTGAATACATGGGCGCGTTCGCTCCTTACGGATATATAAAGAACCCAGATAATGTCCACCAGCTTATTCCCGATGAAGAAGCGGCGGGAATTGTTCGGACGATATATACAATGGCGGCGGAGGGGAAGAAAAAGCCGGAGATTGCACGGTTCCTTAACGAGCAGGGCATCCCTACCTGCATGGAACATTTTCAGGCGCTGGGGCTGAAAAGAAAAAGCTATAAGGAAAAAGAGAAAAAGCTGTGGACCATTACAACCATTGGCGACATGCTGAAGAAAGAGGTTTATCTCGGAAAGACCATCTGGAGGAAAACAAGGCAGGCGGAAGTCGGCTCGAAGCGTCAGATTAAAAATGACAGGTCTGAATGGATTGTCATAGAGGGGACGCATGAGCCCATTGTGTCGCAGGAACTGTTTGACACAGCGAATGCAAAGGCGTTCACGTATGAGAAGAAAAAGGTACCTGCAGGGCGCAAACCGCAGCCAATCCTTTTCTGCCCGTACTGCGGAAGGCGACTTGTGCTGACCAGCTGGGGAAAATCCTACCGGTGCGGGGAGGCGGCAACTTCTGGCATTGCGGAATGCAGGACGCTCCATGTGGACAAAGGTCGGCTGGAAAATGCCATACTGTCCTGCACCCGCACCATGGCGGGCATGGTGTCGGCGGAGGCGGACAGAAAGAAAAAAGAACTGTCGCAGACGGTATCTGTTGAAGAAGAAATAAGGAAGCTGGAAGCGGAAGGAAAGAGGCTTTCCGCAAGGAAACTCAGGCTTTATGAGGATTACCGCTCCGGGAATATCACAAAAGACAAGTACCGTAAAGAGTATGAAACCGCCGCCAGCCGGATTCTGGAAATAGAAAAGAGGATACCGGAGCTTAAGGACGAAGTTATCCGGATCAGGGAACAGGTGCAGCACCTGAAAGAGAAGGAGACGGAGTTGGATGGGCTGGCAATACTTGAAACTTTTGACAAGGGTAGGCTGTCTATGGTGATTGACAGTGTACAGGTCTACAGCGAAAAGAGGATAGAGATTGTCTGGAAGATGAATGACTGGTTCTTCCCCGGAGTAGCAGGGGAGAAAGAAGTGGTTGCATTGCAATAAAGTAATTATAGGAAATAATATGGAAAGGACATCATGGAAGCTGGTTCTGTGGTGTCTTTTCTCTTGAGAAATAAAGTGTTATTTTTTTAGATTTTGCTTGACAAAAGCAGAGATGATAGGCTTGAGGTGGGAAGATGTCGATGTGGAGAACAGAACTATTGATATAAACCATTCCTTATACTATTTTGCAGGAAGAAGAAATAAATCATCAAGTAAATGGGTTATCAATGCGCCGAAGACGGAAGCGGGAAGCCGGGTGATTCCAATGGTAGATACAGTTTATACTGCTTTGATGGAAGAACGGTCACGACAGGCAGAAGAAGGAACATCGTGTCAGACGCAGATTGAGGATATGACAGGCTTTATTTTCTGCAATAGGTTTTATGAGGTATATACGCCGGAATCTATTAACCGGGAATTGAAGAGAATTATTGAGAATCACAATTCTACTGAAGAAGTCCGGGCTGTAAAAGAAAAAAGAGATGCGGTATTATTGCCTCAATTTACCTGTCATTATTTAAGACACACTTTTTGTACCAGATTATGCGAAGCGGATGTCCATATCAAAGTAATTCAGACAATTATGGGGCACAAAGATATTCAGACAACAATGGATATCTATGCAGAAGTAACCGAGTGGAAGAAAAAGGCTTTCCTCAATGAGATTTTTGAACAAATGAAACTTTTTTAGTATTACGAGAAGTCCTTTGGGCTAATCGGGTGCAACAGGAAAACTTTAACTGCAACATAAGTGCAACAAACGGGGTTTTTACTGCACTTAATAATACTCGATAATACTTTTTAGAAATTAAGTCAAAACGGATAGATAAGCGATAATACACCATAATAAGTTTTTTTGACTTATAATGGAGGAAAAGCAGCAGATCCTCGCACTGGGAGCGGGCAGTATCAGCAAACGGATCTTTCCTGACGGCAGGATCGAGTGGTGCGAGAATGTGAAGGAGCTGGCCCAGTATATCGAGAGAATCGATGAGATGATTGGGAGAAAACGGAAACTTCTTGAGGATTAAAAGGAGTTTTTGTTGTACATCAATTTTTTATCCAATGGTACTGAATAATACTTGATGATGTAGAGGAATAACCTGATATAGCGCCTAAAGGACAATCTTATTCTAACGAATGAGACTGTCCTTTTTTGCTATAGTCAATCATCAAGCATTTGTATATTGTCTCGGTATCAGCGATGACACAAGAAGGAAAAACGCAAAGAAAACCCAAGAGGATCCTAATTTACTTGACTTTTAAATCTTACTAGCGTAATATTTAAAGCAAATCTTACTTGTGTAAGAATTAAAAGCAATGGAGAAAAAGCAAAATCTTATGGGTACTTATGATATGTATGGGGATTGGTGCAATAACCATATGTGCAATGCAAAGGCAGCATTGAAAATTGGTGCCAATATTCTAATATGAAAATAGTGAAACGGAAATACAACTGGTGGACAGCGGATATGGACAGGGACAGATTTTAATCAATCCATCGCACATGGCTTGTATTTATACGGCTTTTGCAATGAGGAAATGTAATAAAGCCGCATCTGCTCTATAGTCAGGAAACGAAAACCGAATATTGGATTCCCAATGCTTTTTTAGTGGATCAAACAAACATCGTAGTAGGAGGAAGCGGTTATGGTGTTGGAAAAGACAGACAGGTTTTGGAAAGCTGGGTTAATCGAAAAAAATAAAAAAGCTCTTTCATCTGCAATGATAATACTGATATTGTCAATAATGACAGGGTGCAGCGATGACACACCAGAGGTATCAGAGATTGAGATAACGCAGCAAGACAGTGAAGTATATTCTTTCGATAATAATGATTCTGCTGATGTAGAGCGTATAGCGGAGATTCTCAGTGATATTTATGAGGAAGCAGTAGATACAAATACATTGGGAAGTCTGGATATTATGCGGCGCATGGTTGCTGTACTTGGTGAAAATGGTTATGTGGCTGTTGACAGCGGGAATCAGATTGATATGGTGCAGGCAGAGCAGGCGTTTGATTTTTGTAAAGCAGTAGATGAAAAAGAGATAGATGAATTGACCATTATAGTGGTTATGGAGATGGGGATTCGTAAATTTGATTTGAAAACGGAGGACGGCAATGTAAATATTGTCAGAGGATATTATCAATATGACCGGAATGGCAGTTTGCAGAACAGAAGTACGGTAAGCTACCTGGCGGACTTCTGGCAGTATACGGAGGAAGGATATCTAATCTTTGAGGGGAGCTGCTTTTCAGATGAAAGTTATATATTGACATTAAGCGACACACCGGAACATACGATGCTTCGGATTTTGCCCTTGGATGAAAAGTGCAGGGAATATAACCGAAAGTATATCCTGCCAGTTGGTTATGAACAAAACAACCTGTTTCTCTGTAATTGGAGCGAGGATGATTTTGGGGATGTGGACTTTTACGATTTATTTGACAGGTTCTATCCGATGATGCACAGCCAGTCAGTGCCTTATATGGCGGATGAAAATTTAGGAGTTGGAGCTGTTTATCAAGTACCGGAAGAACTATTTGAAAATGTGATCGGGGCATATATCAATATAGACTGTGAAACGCTCCGTTCTAAAACAACATATCTTTCAGAGCTTGCCGCCTATGAATATAGACCACGAGGATTTTACGAGGTGGAATATCCGGATATTGCGTATCCGGAAGTAGTGAGTTATACGGAGAACGAGGACGGGACAGTTACGCTTTATATCAATGCAGTATACCCCGATGGAAATATGTCTAAGGAGTTTTCACACACAACCGTAATCCGTCCATTCAGTGAAGACAGTTTTCAGTATGTATTGAATGAGATAACCTTACCAGAAGGAGACTATGATATTTGGTGGCATTCCAATCGGTTGACGGAGAAAGAAAGGGAAAATCTTTACCCGAAAGAGGTTTATGGAGGGACTTAAATAGTGGAAGATGTAAAATGGCTTTTCAAAAGGTATGATTTCCTCATTGTGCTAATGGCAGTCATTGTTATAACAGGCAGTATTGCTTTGGGGAAAAGAGATACGAAAAGGAACACAGAGGAAGAGTGGGAACATCCGGTCGTAATTGAAAGTACGGAAGCTGTAAAAGAAGATGAATCAGTAGAATGTTTTGGGGAAGAGACCCCAACTCCTGCCGAAGCTCCCATAGGGGAGAAGTCAGAACCTGTCAGTATCCTGACAGCAGAAGAAGAACAGGATTTACAGGACGAGGCAATGTCGGCAGCGGAGCAGTGCATGGAGCTTTATAAGGAGATTGAAATTGCATATCTTGAGACGGAGTATTCCCGCATTAAGAATTTTTCTGAAAAACAGAGAAAAGATGTGGTAAAGCGGTTGGGAAAACAGGGGGTTGTAAGTGTTTCTGATGATAGGAACATGGAAAATTATCAGAAAATGGAGGATTTTTATTCTGATTATATTTCCGGCAGGGATGCGATGATTACAGTGTTTGATGTACACAGGGAGGGGAACATAAGCGCCATGACATTTATTCATAGAAAAGGGAAGATACAATCTTATTATGTTTCGATAGGCTGGCGGGAAGACGGTATACCGGAAATAAAGGATTTTGGGAGCAATGATCTGGAAGAGATAAGGCTGACCGAGAAAGGGTATTTTATTTATACAAATACAGAGGTGGTCGCACATGGAAATCTGCGGGAGTATTACAGGGTAAAGCCATTATCGGATGAATGCAGGGAGCTGACAAAAAAGTACATATATGGACTTAGCTTCGTGAACTATAATATGCTTGTAACAAACTGGGACGCCGATAATGTGGAGGAAATTTTAATGCCTCGTATGTTTGAAGATATATACCGGGTATACACAAATGAGCCTTTCAGGACGGAAGGAGGTCTGATTCCTGCGGAGATTTATGAGCGTGTTATGACCACCTGTTTTCCGGTATCCGTAGAACAGGTGAGGGAATATTGCGGTTATCATGCAGATGCGGGCGGCTATGAATATGAAATGATATTTGCACGACAGTTTCCGCCTTTTGGGGAAGTGGTAGATTACAAACATAATGAGGATGGGACAATCACACTTTTTGTAGACGGAGTCTGGATCGATTACAATTCAGATTATGCTTTCACAAACCAGATTGTAGTCCAGCCATTCCCGGATGGGACATTCCGGTATCTGTCTAATATGATTGAACAAAAGGAACTGGAACTGCCACAAATAGGAAAAGGATAGTTCAATTTCCTGCAGCAGGATAAAAAAATGGAATCGCCATAGTTCTTGTACAAGACGAGAAGGGATATGGAGCAATGAAAAAGGTAATGAAATTTGTATTTGGATTTGTGGTTGTCATCTTTATTATAATTGCTGTGTTTTGGGGGAGCTTTGTCTATGTGTCAGATTACAAAATAACAAAGGCAGACATGTCAGTTTCACCGGATGGAACTTATGAACTGGTTTTACAGGCTGTGGGAGAAGCTGATTTCCCCTTTGGTTCGGCTTCCGGAAGGCTGATTCTTTATGAGGGCAAAAGCAGAATATCCAAAGCAGACTTTGAATTGTTTGATGATGGTGGAAGCATACGCAGCAGTGTATGGGAGGTTACATGGCATGAGGATTCTGTGGAAGTTATTTTGTCCGGAGATGAACAGTTCGATGAGCAGATTATTTTGTACTTCGATGGTAGGAAAGAGAGAAAGCAATTAACGGATAAAGAGAAGCTCACAGAAAATGAGAATGTAAATGAAAATGCGGTAATAAATTCACAGGCAGCATATGTAAGTGAACCAGAAAATCAAGAAAATATTGAAATGGGCGAGAAAGATACGAATTTGGATGATAATAATTCAATAGATGACGATATTCTAATAGATGAAATATACAAGTATATGATATCGGAGCAATCGTTCGATGTTATATTAGATGACTGGGGAAAAGTTACCTTTGTATCTTGTAAGCCGACTTATGATGTCGAACATGAGTATGCTTCCTTTTTCCTGCTTAGGGATGAACAGATATTATATAGATTTCCTTATCGTTATGAAGATAATACAATGGGGCATGAAGGTTCTTTTGATAGTGTTGGTGCAGTTGCTTTTCGGGATATCAATGATGATGGGAAAGATGACATAATTGTCATAGTATATTATGTTTCCGGAGCAGGACCGACAGGTATGGTTCCCCGTCCGGATATCAGAATATTTATAGCTGAGGAAAATGAATTTTATCTTGCAGAAGATGTGGTAACAGATATTGAACAGCATATATTGGCAAAAGATATAACGATTGAATCTGTTTGTAATTACTTAAAAAACAATAATTGATTTGATGAGGTAAAAAAATGAATATTTTGGTGATTGGCGGTACAAAATTTTTTGGTATACATATGGTAAATGAACTTTTAGACCAAGGTCATGATATTACAATAGCTACAAGAGGGATGAAAACTGACGGATATGGGGATAGAGTGCAGCGGATTTTTCTTGATAGAACAGATAAAATGAGTATGAAAAATGGGTTAAGCCAAAAAAGATATGACGTTGTAATTGATAAAATTGCTTATTGCTCCAATGAAATAAAATATGTAATGGAGGCAGTAGAGTGTGACAGATATATCTATATGTCAAGTACAGCAGTTTATGAATCCATGCACATGAATACGGTTGAATCGGACTTTGACGGTAGTTCCAAAGAGTTGATATGGTGTGATAGAGGGGATTTCCCATACGAGGAAATAAAGCGACAGGCAGAGTGTGCGCTATGGAAGAAGTACGTCGATAGAAATTGGATTGCGGTACGATATCCATTTGTAATAGGAAAAGATGATTATACAAAGAGATTGCTTTTTTATGTGGAACATATCATGAAATCTATTCCAATGAATGTTGATAATTTGAATGCTCAGATGGGATATATTCGTTCCGATGAAGCAGGAAAGTTCATGGCTTTTTTGATTGATAAGGATATCAGAGGGGCAATTAATGGAAGCTCGGAAGGCACTATTTCCATAAGAGAAATCATTGAGTATGTTGAAAAGAAAACAGGAACTAAGGCAATTATTAGCAAAAAAGGAGAAGATGCTCCATATAATGGCGTGCCGGTATATAGTATCAATACGAAAAAAGCAGAATTATTGGGATTTCGATTCTCGGTACTTCAAGATTGGATATATGAACTTTTAGATTATTATATTAAATTGGTTAATTAAAATTCCATTGATCGGACAAGTATTTAAAGATAAAATCTTAATTTATGAGGTGTAAAAAATGTTAAAATATAAAATATACATAATCATTATTGTTGCTATGTGCTTATTCGTTGGATGCGGTAATAGCAATACTAGACAAGATGACAATGAGATTCAAGATGCTATTCATTTTGCAGAATACAGCGGTTATTGGTCTTGTGAGGGAAAGTCACATGAACAGATTTTAGCCGAAGGAGGAATTGAACTATCCTGCACAATTACAGAAGATAATCAATTTTCGGGAACACTTTTTTCACAACAGGAAATAACAGAACGGTTAGCCACGATTGAGGATATTAGTGGGAAAATAGAACAGGCAGAATTATATTTTGATTATACTGATGACGAATGGGGAAACGGTGGAACATTGCATATTCAGTTTCTAAGCGACAGTATATATGTGGAGGTATTGAATGATAAAAACGCAGCTCATGGCAGTGATTATGGTATCAGCGGCGCTTTTGAGCTGATAAGAGAGAAAGAGGATATTACAGAGAATGGCATTGCCGTTGATTCGGATTATCATTCGTCATGGACAGAAGAAGAAATAATAAGCGCAGTAAGTGAGAGAAGCCAATATTATAAAGCCAGCGCATATTATTCTGAAATAATTGATTATTGGGAAAATGTCAGAGAAGTACGGGATATTTCAAACTTCATTGAACCGTTGTTTGAAACGGATAAGAAATACTATACAAAAGAGGAATTTGAAAATGAGCCAATGCTGGTAATTCATTTAGCTAAGAATGAAATATATGCAAGGCATGGATATATATTTGCAGATAAAGATTTATACAACTATTTTATGGGATGTATTTGGTATAGTCCAACTTGTGACACCGCAGATTTTGACGATAGCACATTCAATGAATATGAGAGGGCGAATCTTGAAATATTGGCTGATTTAGATACTTATTAAAATCATATTTGAGAAAATGCTCTCTTTTAAGTAACTGCATTTTGCATGGATTACTTAAAAAGGGAGCATTTTTGCATGCTTGAGAGCATTGGATCAGATTGTTATTGTTTCCATATACCCATATGGGACAGGATGGAGAGAGAGATTTCTGATGCTTTACTGCCTGTGGCATTTTCTGCGGCTTGGATGTTGGTGGCAAAAAAGTATGTGTTGCCAGTGGTTTCAAGTAAGCCCACAAACCAGCCATTTACATCTTGACCGTCTACACGTCTGGTTCCGGTTTTTCCGTAAAAACTTTCATTTTCAGATGAAAAAAGGCAGATGGAATCCTTTACAGCATTTACATTTTCCGGGGAAAAGCCAAAGTCATTGTTGTATAAGTTTGTCAAAAGTTCAACCTGCTCCACCGGGGAAATTTTTAGTGCCCCCTGTATCCAATAAGAGGAAAGGTCTGAATTTATAATTTCATTTCCATATCCTATTTCCTTAATGTAACTGCGGAGGGCAGATGTGCCGAGCTGTCGGTCTATTTCCTGAAAGTACCAGTTGACGGAGGATTGCATTGCAGAATACAGATTCTGATCAGCGTTCCATGCTTCAAATGGATAGTCAGTTTCATTCCATGCCATGAAAGAATCATCTGGCGCAATCACACCTTCTTCCAGACCAAACAGCGCATCATAAATTTTGTAAGTAGAATTTGGGGCTGTCCTTAAAGTGGCTTGCTCTATGTCATAGACATTCCATGTATCGCCGTTTAGATCATAGAGTACAAAGCAGCCCTCATATCCACTGAACCAGGCAGACAGGTCAATCGTGGAAACTTTGTCGGAGGGAATATTCCACTGATACCAGCTCTGCTCTGCGGCATAGGTGGAGAGTATTGGGGCAAACCCGAAAAGAATAACACTGATCGTGACGAAAGCAGTAAATCCCTTTAACTTTCTGAAAACAGAAGGCTTTTTATAAGAGGAGATATTAGCAATTCTTTGTTGCATCTGCTTCATGCTTCCGCTGATTTCGGCAGCAAAGGGGAAAGGTGTAAGTGAAACTTTCTCCGCAAAATTGATGAGGGTATTTCCGTAATCTTCATAATCGCTTTCATCAAGCAGCTTCAGGACGGATGTGTCACAGGCAACCTCCCGTTCATTCCGCATTTCTTTCAGTGCATACCAGACACATGGGTTACACCAGTAGAGTACACCGAAAAAGTTCATAAGATAACTTGCCAGTGCGTCTTTGTGCCTGTAATGCTGTAATTCATGTAACAGCATATACCGCATATCCGCAGCATTAAAATCCGATATGAGGTGGATGGGAAGATAAATGCGGGGGTTGAATAATCCCACAATAACGGGGGATTTCAGGAAGGCGGTGCTGTAAACGGGAATCTTTCTTTTTATTTTCATCTCCCTTAAACAGTTATGATATAAAATACGGACAGTCTTGTTCTGCAGGGGGAGCGCAGACTTTTTCATGGCGTTTAATCGGGATACGGATTTTATCACTAATAAAATCATAGCCAAAATGCCAACCAGCCATATACCACACAAAATCAGTCCAATAATGGAGGGTGTTTCCCTGCTGACAGACAGTGCAAAATCATTCATCTGATTTACAGCGCCGGACGTATTTGGATTTAGGACACCTTCTGTAATCGTCCCCTTGTTTGATGATACAGCATTTTTCCATACGCCAAGTAATGTGAAAATTAGTGTAAAAGAAGCCGGACGAAAGGGAACAAACGGGACTGCAAGAATCCCAAGCAGCAAAAACCATAAATTGAACTGCATCCGGCTGGTTAAATAATTTTTAAATGCCCGTTTTACGATAATAAGAAAACCTATGATGATACAAATAAAAATATTACATAGGAAAAAGCGTATTCCAAAATTTGCCATAATAATAACCCTGCCTTTCTATAACCTGCAAATTTGTGATGTGGGAACAAATTTGCCAATTGAAAAATCCCTGATTTTTCAATTTTTCCCCCTGTCTTTTGAACCCTTTGCGAGAAGGGAACGGAGCGTGTCAATTTCTGATTCGGAGAGTTTGTCACCTTCGATATAGGCAGAAAGCATTGCAGTAATATCTCCGTCGTAATAGCGTTCAAGAAAAGAGTGGCTTTCCTGACCGATATATTCTTTTTCTTCTATCAAAGGCGTGTAAACGAATACCCTGCTCTGCTTTTCATAGGAAAGCGCCCCTTTGGTTACAAGCCGCTTTATCAAGGTTTGTATTGTTTTAGGACTCCATTTTGTAGTTTGGGTTAATTTTTCGGTGATTTCATTGGTACTGATCGGTGCGTGTTTCCATATGACTTTCATCACTTCAAATTCGGCTTCTGAAATTTGTGGCAATGTTTTCATCTGTAATCCCCTCCTTAAATCTTACAGTTGTAATATACATTATAATGTGAAAATGAGAAAATGTCAATTTTTCAATAAATTTCTCTTGAATTTAAATCTCACAAGTGTAATAATATAAAATATTACAGAGGTAAGATTTTGAAGAAAATGGATTGTGGTGAAATGTGAGGATATAGAATGGGTAAAGTAATGATATTAGCTTGAGAAGTCCTTTGGGCTAATCGGGTGCAACAGGAAAACCTTAACTGCAACAAACGGGGTTTTTACAGCACTTAATAATACTCGATATTACTTTTTAGAAATTAAGTCAAAACGGATAGATAAAAGGCTTGCACCGGTCGATCTCATCCAGACATACGGACAGAACCTTCCGGGATCCTTCCTCGCTGTCCAGATCGCCGGTATTAACGCCCCATCGAAGATCGCAGACCTCCACGTCTTCCCCGTACTGCCGGGCCACGGCCCGGAGATTTGGCACCACGGTTGTATGTATGACGTCGCGTTCTGTCTGCATATCACGGAATGTACTTGAGATAAATATTTTTCGCATTGATGTCCCCCTCTTCCTTTTGCCGTCTGTTTCAGTATACTTCATTGACGGTAATCCGGCAAGGGAGTCAGGGAATCAGGCCATGGAGGCAGATGAGATGCTCCAGAGGGCCATGCTGGAGATAGTAGTGGCGTATCGTTAAAAGCAGGAACTACATCATTTTGCACAATACTATACATAGTATTTATGCTTATACGTTCATAATTTAACCACAATATATTGCGATTCTGTCTGCTTGTAACAGAAGCTGTTTATATAATTTTCTACACCTGTTTTCGGGGCTTTTCTTTGATTTTTACTTCCTTTCGTGATATGATCTTTTGTAAAATAAACGACAAATGATTTTGACGTTTACTCTGATGGCCGGATCCAGGCCGATCTAAATCAATACTGCAAATCTAAACTTCTAATCATCTCACACAGAAAGGACAATTCTATGCATCATATCTCAAACACCGGTCATGCCGGCACTTTCCGTTTTTCTGCCTCAGGTCCCCTTTCCATTCCCATGACAAATGATTATCTGTTCCGTGCGCTCCTTCAGCGAAACAATCATGTACTGATCGGGTTAGTATCATCACTGCTCCACCTTCCGCCTTCGGATATTTACTCTGCCGTGATCACCAATCCCATTGAATTGGGAGACACCATTGATAATAAAACCTTTATTCTGGATATTAAGGTTTCTTTGAATGATAATGCAGTCATACATCTCGAAATGCAGGTTATCAACGAACATAACTGGACAGACCGTTCCTTAAGCTACCTGTGCAGAAGCTTTGACAATCTGAAACCCGGAGAGAAGTATCAGACTGTGCGTCCTGTGATCCAGATCGGGCTTCTTAATTTCACCTTATTTCCGGAATACCCGGAATTTTATGCCACCTATAAATTTTTAAATGTAAAGAATCATACGCTGTATAGTGACAAGCTCCGTCTTAGTGTGTTAAACTTAACCCGTACAGATTTGGCTTCTGAAGAGGATAAACACTACCAGATTGATTATTGGGCGTCCCTTTTTAAAGCCACCACATGGGAGGAGCTTAAGATGTTGTCGCAGAAAAACGAATACATCGGCGAAGCCGCAGAAACTGTCTACCAGCTCAGTCAGGAAGAAAAGATCCGTATGCAGTGCGAGGCCCGGGAGGATTACTACCGGACTCAGCGGGGATGGCAGGATATGCTGGCGCAGAAGGACAATGAAATCGCTGAGAAGGACAATATAATCATTGAAAAAAATAATATCCTTGTGGAAAAGGAAGCTGTCATCCGGGAAAAGGATGAGACTATAAAAAGCGTCACCTCTGAATATGACCAGCTTCTGGCATGGGCAAGGAAGCATGGATATGGTTCGTGATATTTCTGTATTTTCCAGGCTGCAGGTCGTTTTGACTTACAGCCTTAAATTATTGGGAAAGAAAACAAAGCAGGAGGAGCTTGTCCCCAGGTGGGAAAAGGGGGGAAAGGGACCCGGCAAACTGCTGATCGGGACGAGGAGTGCCCTGATGGATAAGATATGCAGGCTGATACAGGAGCGGACGGTTGACGCTTACTATTTAAATTGAATAAAGGTTATCTATGGTAGCTGTTAATTCTAACGGAAAATCAGCTACCTTTTTTATGCACACGGGCACCGGAGAAAAAATGCCAGCAGAAGTCGACGGGGGGCCGGTGCGCGAGTAGTGGAGAAGTATTGACTTTCAACATTTTATCTGCTAATATGAAAGCATGTACTTGCATGAAAGGAGATGAGCTGAGTTGGATGAAACAAGCCAGAAAATTATTGACGCAGCAATGATATTAGTCCGGGACAAGGGATATGTTGCAACAACCACGAAAGAGATCGCAAGGGTAGCAGGCGTAAACGAGTGTACCCTGTTCCGCAAGTTTGAGAGTAAAAAGGATATTGTTTTGCAGGGAGCGAATCAGGCAGGCTGGCGTGCGAATGTTGTACCGGAGATTTTTGAAAATGTAGAGTGGGATTTGCAGGCAGATTTGGAAATGTTCATGGAGGCATACATTGACAGGATGACACCGGATTTCGTTAATCTGTCAATCGGTTTGAGGGCACCACAGCTCTATGAGGAAACCAAACAGCTCATTATGAAGGTTCCACAGGCTTTTTTGGAGACATTTACTGATTACCTGGATAAGATGTGCGAGATGGGGAAAATACCGGAGAAGGACTTTAAGACACTGGCATTGACCGTATTTTCAGCAACATTCGGCTACACATTTCTGAAGGCATCGTTTGGAAAAGAGCTTACGGATATTGAGAAAGATAAGTATATAAAAAAAAGTGTGCAGATGTTTGTAAAAGGAATCTGTCAGTAAGGTTTGGCGCTGTCAGAAGGTAATGTTGCAGGAAACGGCAGGAGTCGTTTCCTAATAAAATAAATAATATGCATGCAAGCACATGCATTAATAAATGGAGGAAGTTATGAAACAGATTACAGGTGCAGATTTATTTGTGAAAGCACTAAAAGAAGAAGCAGTTGACACATTATTTGCTTATCCGGGGGGACAGGCGATAGATCTGTTTAATGCACTGTATGGAGAAAGAGAAATAAATGTGATCCTGCCGCGTCATGAGCAGGGTTTAATTCATGCGGCAGATGGTTATGCACGTTCCACGGGAAAAGTTGGCGTCTGTCTTGTGACAAGCGGACCGGGGGCTACGAATCTCGTTACAGGCATTGCTACCGCAAATTATGACAGCGTACCGCTGGTATGTTTTACGGGACAGGTGCCGATCCACCTCATTGGGAATGATACTTTTCAGGAGGTGGACTTTGTAGGCATTACAAGAAGTATCTGTAAATATGCAGTAATGGTACGAAGAAGAGAGGATTTGGCAGAAACAATCAAAAAGGCGTTTTATATTGCAAAGACAGGAAAACCGGGGGTAGTAGTTGTTGATCTGCCAAAGGATGTTCAGAGCGCTTACGGCAGAGACTTTTACCCGCAAGAAATTGCGGTCAGAGGTTATAAGCCGAAACTTTCTGTACATATGGGACAGTTAAATAAAGCGCTGGACCTCTTGAACCATGCTGTAAAGCCTGTTTTCCTGATCGGCGGCGGAGTGAATATTGCCCATGCAAATAAGGAAATGACACAGCTTGCAGAGCTGACTGGCGTGCCTGTTATTACGACGATCATGGGAAAAGGGGCAATACCCACAACAAACAGTTTATATGTTGGCAATATAGGGATTCATGGGAGCTATGCTGCAAATTCAGCAATCAGTAACTGTGATGTTCTTTTTTCAATAGGAACACGGTTCAATGACCGCATTACAGGGAAAATAGAAGAATTTGCAGTACATGCAAAGATTATCCATATTGATGTGGATGCAGCATCTATTTCCCGGAATATTGATGTGGATATTCCTATTGTTGCTGATGCAAAAAAGGCGATATATGCTTTGCTTGAAAAGGCAAAGCCGCTGCATATCTCAGAATGGACAGATGAAATCAACCGTTGGAAAAAGGAATATCCGATTGATATGGGGAAAGCCGGTCTGACGCCACAAATGATTATTCAATCCATAAATGAAATGTTCAAAGATGCTATTGTTACTACAGATGTGGGACAAAATCAATTGTGGACAACACAATTTCTTGAGATTGGTGAGAATAATCAAATGCTGACATCAGGCGGTTTGGGAACAATGGGATATGGTTTCCCGGCAGCAATCGGAGCAAAACTTGGTAATCCACATAAAGATGTCATTGTTATATCCGGCGATGGTGGTATGCAGATGAATATTCAGGAAATGGCGACTGCAATTGTTTATGAACTGCCAATTATCATCTGCATACTGAATAACGGATATTTAGGGAATGTGCGGCAATGGCAGGAAATGTTTTATGACAGACGGTATTCGAGTACCTGTATGCGTTATCGGAGAAGCTGTGAGATAGGATGTAACCAACCTGATCATTGTTGTCCAGAATATACGCCAGATTTTATCGCACTGGCAGAAAGCTATGGCGCAAAAGGAATTCGAGTCACAAGAGCAGAAGATATAAAAAGAGCTTTAATCCATGCAAAACAGAATTCAAAAACACCTACAATTATTGAGTTTATCATAGACAGGGAAGTCAATGTCATGCCGATTGTTCCGCCGGGGAAGCCTCTTAATGACATGATTTTGGAAAGAGAGGAAGGCAGAGAATGAAAAAGAGATGGATTTGTTTATTTGTTGAAAATGAAGTAGGTGTGCTTGTCCGTATTTCGGGTTTGTTTTCCGGCAAGTCTTATAATCTGGACAGCCTGACGGTCGGAGCTACACAGGACAGTACCATATCACGGATGACAATCAGTTTAACAAGCGATGACAGGACTTTTGAACAGATCAAAAAACAGCTTGACAGGAGTGTTGAAGTAATCAAAGTAGTAGATTATACAGATAGATCTATCCACATGAAAGAAATTTTATTTGTTAAGGTAAATTATTGTTCCGATACAGATATAACGGAACTGTTTCGCATTTCAAAAGTATTCGGAGTTGCAATTATTGACTATGATGGCAATACGGTCCTTTTGGAATGTACTCAGACAGAAAACAGGAATGATGATTTGATCGCCTTACTGAAAAGAAAGTTTGCAAGCAGGATAGAGATCGTAAGGGGAGGAAGTGTTGCGATTGAAGCAGTCAGTATGTCTGAAAGAGGATGAAAGTATTAAACAATATCGCATTAATCTGAGGTAATGCTCGGATTTTTTGAAAAAGCCCGGGAACCTTTTGGTCGGTTTCTTTATCATACTATACAGCAGCTGCTTGAGAGCATAAAACAGAGGAGGTGGATGCGGCAGTGATGAATAAGGAACAATTTGAGAAAGAGATTCGGACCTATACTTCGAATCTGTACAGGATCGCATACGGCATTCTGCAAAATCACGAGGACGCGGAAGACGCCGTCAGTGAGACGATCCTTAAAGCGTATGAGAAATTACACACCCTGCGCCGTCCGGAATGCTTCCGTGCATGGTTGATGCAGATTGCTGCTAATGAAGCGAAGAAGATCTATGCAGGAAACAAGAGGCGTGCCCCTGTGGAGGATATGGAGAGATACCTGCCGGCTTTTGAAGACGAATATCACGAGCTATGGGATCTGGTGATGGGACTGGAAGTCAGTTATCGTGAGACGATCCTGCTTTATTTCTATGAGCGTTTCTCTGTTGCGGAGATCGCAAAAGCGCTTCGGATTCCTGAGGGCACCGTAAAATCCCGGCTTTCCCGGGGGAAGAAGCGGCTGCGGGAGCAGCTGTCGGACCGGGGATAAAAGGGCGGATCAGGGAGCCGCTGCCGGATGTGCCTGACTGAGTGTGATGGCATTGGAAGAGAGTGTGGATATTATAGAAAAAGGAGGTTTGATCCGTTATGAGAAGTAAATGCGACAGAACAGATCGATTTGAACAGGAGTTATTCCGGATGGCAGAGCGGGAGAAAATGGCAATACCCGAGTCCTTATACGGAAGAGTTGATGACACGCTTGCCGGTTTGAAGCAAAAAAGATATCGGGTCAGAAGGAAATGGAAAAAGGCTGTGCTTCTGGCGGCGGCACTCACGGCCATGTGCTCTATTACGGTGATGGCGGCAGTGGGAGCTCTGCAGCAACGGATGGAAGCGATGAACGAACAGGAGATGGAGGCTTATTTTGTGCAGATACATGCCAGTAAGATAGGTGCGGATAATTACAACAGGCCTCTGACTGATGAGGAAGAGCAGCGTATGAAGGAGCTGCGCACGGCCTATGAGCAGGAGGCGCTGTTCCCGGAGAAGCTTCTTACCATGCTTTCGGAGCCGGAAGCGTATCGTGGAAAAGGCGTTGGCTTTTACAAGGGTACTTCGACCTTTTTCCTGCCGGAAGAGAGCCTGAGTGATGAAGAATTGCTTCAGATGATCGATTTCACATACAAGCGTGATTACAGTCTGCAGGCTTTGAATGAGAAGATAGAAACGGGAGAGATGTCGTTCCCGGCAAAAGAGATTGCAGAGGAAACAAACGCAGAAAAAACAAACGCAGGGGAGGAATTGACGATCCGTTACACGGGAGAACTGCCCGTGCAAAAGATGGCGGCGGGGCGGAACTGCATCTACCTGACTGGCAAAAACAGTATTCATAAGATGGAGATCGGCAGCAGTGATTCGGAACTGTTTTTCAACGATTTTGAAAATGACACGTACATCAGTGATATGTATGAGGATAAAGAAGGAAATCTCTATCTCGCACTGCATGAGCGGATAGATGACATCGGAGAAGATGCGGGAAATACAGGAGCTGCCGGGTATGCGGCAGACGTCGGTCTGGGCAGTGTGACGATCGCAGGGGAAAGATATCGGCCCGGACTCTGGATCCTGAATGCAGAGAAAGAGGTGGTGAAGAAGATCGATCTGGCTTTTGATTCGGAACAGGAGTATGGCCGGATCAGTAAGGTGACGCGAATGGTTGTGGATGAAGAGGGATATATCTATCTTCGCGGCGTCGGCCTCCGCAATGCGCTGCTTTTGGTACTGGACGGGCAGGGAAATTATGTGAAAAGCATTACTTCTGAAACTTATGACTGCCATGATCTGGGCGGCCTGGGGATCGGCAGGGACGGTAAGGTTTATACCCAGATACAGGCGGGCGACAACATGGGGATTGCCGCAGTCGATCTGGAAAAAGGCGGCCTGGGCGAAGTCTATATGGACATCGTACCGGAAGGAACGATCATGCTGGATCTCATCGCGCCCGGATCGGAGACGGATCTGGTCTTCTGGGGCTATGACGGTATTTTCACGTATGATCTGGGGGAGAAAAATGCGGACAACATTCTGCCCGCCTATCAAGCGCCCTGCGACTGGGAAGGCGTGATGTACTGCGCGCTTCCGGACGGCCGGGTCGTATTCGGCGACCGCACGGAATTCCGACAGGAAGGAAACAGTATGGTCAGTGTACCGGAGAAAATCTGCTTTTACTATGTGACGACTGCTCCGAAGTAAAGCCTTTGCTTTCAGATCCTGATCTGCGCCCCTTTTTCTTTCTTAAATCGTATGGATGCAGAGAGAAAACGGGAGTTGCAGGAAAGTGATAAGTCTATCCACTTATTATGTAGTTTATATTATTACTTTATTAAGCGATATATTATGCTGTTGTGCCCTGTGAGAAATACTTTCTTGCAGGGCACTTTCTGTGCGCAGGCCCGCATAAGGAAATTCGATTTGATAGACTGAAGGCACTGAACGTCCGTCCGTACACGCTGCAGATTTCAAAATGTCTGGTGTTAAGGAGATGCCACGCAAAATAGCAGAAAAAATTGAAATGTAATCTCTGATTGCTTGTAATGTAAAATACATTTTCCTATACTTAAATCTGCCAATAGGCATGGTGCGAATTGGCAGATGCTTTTTCATGACAAGGAAAGAGGTCATGAATCAACAAGGAGGTGAACTTGTTCACCTTACAAATATTATGCTGACGCCCCAATTTGCAGGTGTTGGCAACAAGGAGGATTTATATGACATTTGCAGAAAAATTAAAATTTATCCGTAAGCAGGCAGGGATGTCGCAGGAGCAGCTTTCGGAGAAGCTTGGCGTATCACGGCAGGCAGTTACCAAATGGGAGACGGATGCGGGCATTCCTGATATCGAAAATATTATGGCGGTCTCCGCGTTGTTTGGCATTTCCATTGATGAGCTGCTTTCAAACGAAAAAGGAGCGAAAAAACCGGAAAAGTATCTATATGAGAGTATTACGGAGTACGATATTGACGAGCCGAAACGCTATGATATGAAGTTCGGCGGAGCAAAGCAATTTACTCTTTCGGGCTATGAGGGTGAAAAAATCCGTGTCCGTCTTGTATCCAATACCATGTCCACGCTTCAGAATGATTTTAAGGTCAGGATTGATGACACCAGAAAGCGGATAGATGTGGATGTAAACCGTAAAAATGGAGTGACGGAAGCGGCGGCAAAAGAAGCGGTCAGTATTTTTGTCCAGATACCGGCACCGTATATTGGAAAAATCGAGTGTGCTGTCAATGCGGAGACAGTGGAAATCCGTTCTTTGGCGTGTGACAGCATAGAACTCGATACAAAGACACCGGGCGTTACACTTGAGGATGTTGTTGGATCGGTGGAGATCAACTGTAACCTTGACATGGAAGTGGTCTGCCATACCTTAAATGGAGAGGTGGCAATCAATCAGGTGTCGGCAACTTCAAAAATCCACGTTCCGGAAGGAGCGGCTTTTACTGCCATTGCGAAGGGGATCGGCACAAGTATAACCTATGAGAAGGAGGGAAAACAGACGAAGGATTTCAGTATACCGGATGCGGAGAACCTGATTGAACTGAACGGGATCAAGAGCGAGCTTGTAATCAGTACCGGCAAAGCTTTACAGTGCCTGTAAAGGAGGGGTATAATAGGATGAAAACAAATTATTTGAAGAAATACATCATCAGCTCCTATATTCTGGTCTGGGCGCTTATTATTTTTGTGGCAGGAACGGCAAGCCTGGTCTTTCATGCGCCGCCCGTTATAATGTGGCTGGTCCGCAATCTGATCGCCTGGTCGCCAACGTATCTGCTTTTGCTTGGATGGAAGTATTTCAGACCGGAGGAGACGAGAACGGTTTTTGTGAAACGGTGCTTTTCGGGTAAAATAAAACTGCTTCCGCTGCTGAGTTCTTTTGCCCTCACGTTTGGGATCAGTGTTCTGGCGCTGTTTCTATTTTCCGGTATCACAGGAAAGCCGATATTGTCCTATATTAATCTGGGAAAAACAGCACTGCCGCTCAGTATTTTTCTCTCCTTATCTTCGGGACCGACAGGCGAAGAACTGGGGTGGCGGGGCTTTATGCGGGAGGAATTTAACAGAAGGTACAGCTTCCTGAAATCTTCTGTCTGTCAGGGCCTGGTGTGGTGCTTCTGGCATACTCTGTTGTGGGTGGTAGATTCGGATTTTACAGACTGGAGGGCAATCCCCTATGTCATTTCCAATATTGTTGTCATTACCAGCATGACCGTTTTGATGAACATGTTTCTGGAACGGCATAATAATCTGCTCTACTCGGTATTGCTACACTTTGGCTTTAATATTATTTATGTGTTTCTGGATGCGGATATAGGATTTTTCATGATTCTGACCGTTCTTTATCTGATGATTACACCGACTGCTGTATTGATAAGGAACAAATCGAAAGGGAAACGATAAAATGATTTTGATGATTGATGGATGCAACGAGAAAACAGGCAGGGAAGCAAATGGGGGGAGCTTATGATGTTATCGCGGAAACTTTTTTTGGCGTCCTTATTTAAGGATGTGTCTCAAATATTTGTAGAGTTTGCCAATGAAAAACTTGCAGGTAAAACTGTAACATTTATTCCAACAGCCGCATTGCCGGACAAACTGGATTTTCACATTAAATATAGTAAAGAATTATTATCTGAAATGGGGCTTATTGTTGATGAACTGGAAATTTCGACGGCTGCGCATTCAGATATAGAAAACAAATTAGAGAATAATGATTATATTTATGTCGCGGGAGGGAACACGTTCTTTCTGCTTCAGGAAATGAATCGGTCAGATGCGGGAAATATAGTCAAAAAACAAATCAATGCAGGAAAACTCTTTATAGGAGAATCTGCCGGCGCAATTTTACTGGCACCTGATATTGAATATGCAAAAGATACGGATCATCCCCTTGCAGCGCCGTTGCTAAAAACGTTTGAAGGATTGAACATGATCGATTTTTATCCTGTGCCGCACTATAAAAACGATCCATTAGGGGAAGCCGTGGAGTTGGTAATTTCAAAGTATGGTACGAAATTGCCGCTTGTTCCGTTCAGTAATTCACAGGCGATACTTGTTACCGGAAAGGAGAAGAAAATTATATGATTTACGAAACACGGGGACACCTGACGGTTCGTGATATGGAATACGAAGATGCGCAGGTATTTACAGACGCGGAAACAGAGCAGGGCTGGCATGCGTCAGTGGACAAGTATCTGAAAAGACTGGACGACCAGAAGGCGGGAAATGCGATTTCTCTGGTCGCGGAGTATTGCGGCAAAGGGGCAGGTTATATCAATGTTTATCCGGATGCCCGGACCGGAGCCTTTGGCGGGAAGGGATATCCGGAGATCGTGGACTTTGGCGTACTGGAAAAGTACCGGAATCTGGGGATCGGATCAGCGCTTATGGATATTGCGGAGAAGATCGCCGCCCAATACGCCGACACGGTATATCTCGGCGTGGGACTCCACAGCGGCTATGGAAGCGCCCAGCGGATGTATGTAAAGCGCGGCTATCTGCCGGATGGCTCCGGTGTCTGGTTCAGAGACAAGGTTTGCGGACCATATGAAGAATGCGTCAATGATGACGATCTGGTTCTTTATCTTTCCAAAAAACTGAGATAGGGGTATGGAACACGGGATCACCAGCCTATTTTGACCACACAAAAATCATCCTCCGTCAGATCATCGGCAATCTTAATCCCCAAATGGCCAAGGCAGCGGAGCTGTTCAAGCAACAGATTGATATTCCGGATCAGACCGCGTCCTTCAAACATCTTTGCGATGATCTGCTGATAGATGCCCGGAACATATTTTTCCAGGGTATCCCGGTTCCGGATCAGCCAGCGAGAAAAGGGATGGCTTGCATTATAAGGACAATAGCTGTCCTGCACATCGGAGTCCGGATGGGTAAGCATCAGGGACAGCTTTGTAATATCGTCATGACAGGGATATAGAAACATGGCGGGAGTAAAAAGCGGCATTTCATCTGAGGAAGAGCCGGGGAGTTTTTTCATCAGGCAGACAGAGAAATCTGTCGGATCCATTCTGCTGATCTTCAGATCAAATGAGCGCAACAGTACAGACAAATGGAAGGGACCCATGTACCCGGCATTCAGCTCAATTTTTTCCTGTGTCTGCAGCTGTTTTTCCAACGCTTCCAGAGAGAGATCGCCTTTCTTTGTTGAAAAAAGCAGATTGGACGCCAGAGAGGGATTTTGATCCAGGATCTGCCAGTAGCGCTGTGCAGAAATCCGTTCATGCCATACAGCCATTGAGCTCCGGTATCCTCTGTACCTCCAGTTGCTGATCAGAGAGCAAAGCATCCTGTTTGCAGTGGCTTCTAATGTACAGTTCAGGGCAAGAGGCAGTTCGTAGATCATATTTCGTGAAAGATTCAGATCGGGACAATATTCATCTTTCAGCATCAGGATGGTAAGATTCAAAAAGTCAGTGCCAAAGGGAAGCAGAAAAGAAGTATCTGAGAAGATTCCGTTATGGGCATTGACAGAACCATAAAAGATCCCCTGCTTGTTATTGATCAGATGACTGTGTCGTACAAACCATTTTTGAAACCACTCCAGACTTTCAATCTGCGCTCTGGGGAATCTGCTGAAGGTCGTATCAACAACAGCCTGATAGACGCGGGCCTTGTTAACCGGTATGTCCTTAAAGTCTTCTATCTGGAGAGCGGAGATCAGGGATCTCCTTTGTGGAAAATCCTGATCCAGATTCAGCCTGATATGGGATTGGTTTAACCCGAGCTGCAGTTCCGGCAAAAGACTCTCCGCGAGAGAATTTGCCGCCGCAAGTGAAGACAGTCCGAAATACGTCCACAGGGTATAGCAGGATTCTCCCCAGTCACAGCGGATTCCAAAACGGATTTCCGGTATATATTCATCTTCAAGCCCTTCTGTGCGCCAATAGCCCTCCTCCTCCACATTGACAAAAACAGTCGCGCCCTTGATCAGGGGACTGTCGGTGAAATAATCAAGTGGCAGGCAGTAGACGGCAATGCTTGGTTTTTGCGTCCAGGTATAATCGGGATACTTTTCTTTCAGCGCAAAGAAATCCTGTTCCGGGAGGGGAAAACGGGCAAGGGCTTCATATTTTCCATCGGGAGAAATAGGAACCAGTCTATGGACAGCATCCATAAAATCCTGTTCCGTTTCATAATCATAGCAGCCCTCTATCCCTTCATAGTGAACGGGGATTTCCGGATATACGACATACTGATCGATAATATCTTTGAAACTTCTGGCATTGTTCCCCTGATAGGGGTTGGTCCGGACGGCAATGACAGTTCCCGGACAGGAGATGAATTTTTGCTTTCGGTCACCAGCATCCGGCATATCCGGTGCAATGCTCCGGTGTTCCTCTTCATTTGCCAGATAATAGTAACCGCTGACTCCCTTAATACTCAGACGGTATGCCGGATAATAGGTGCCGTTTTCCATAAAATGCTTCGTGGTGACTTCCACACAGGTGTTTTGGGAGTCGCTCATGAAACAGGATAATATCCCAATCCCGAACCGGCTGATGGGCTGATAGCCCTCGTCTGCTTCACTGCGGATCCGGTCTGCCTGAAACTGATCGGAGCGGTAATAAGAGCGGCCGATTTTTAAGAAGGATTCCCGGATCATTTCCTCAGTCATTCCAATTCCGTTATCTTCAATCCGGAACCAGTAACAGCCCTCCGTATCTACCCATGTGCGGATATTGATCTGAGGCTTCCAGTTCCTGGAGAGATTTTTGTCCAGCTGCTTCCGTGTCCGCACGGCATCAATGGCATTTTGGAGAAGCTCCCGCACAAACACTGCCGGATCACTGTAAAGATTCCGACCGATCAGAAGATCCAGAACGCCTTTTTGATCCAGGGTGAATCTATAGTCTCCGGACAGATAGCCCTTTGCAGTGATCTGTCGTTCCACTTTTGCGGGAATTTCCAGAGATTTCCAGCGCGCTTCCATATAACTTACCATTTTTCTGCTGTTGGATAACTCCTGATCTGTCCATTCCAGATAAGAAGAGATGGCCTGCTCTACCTGGATATTGGTGCACTCCGCACGGTAAAGAAGTTCCGGGTGCTCTCCCTTTACAAAAGAAAAACCTCTCGAAGCTTTATGCTTTTCCCATTCTAAGCGGCTTAACTCATTTTCCATTCCGTCCAGTCTGGCCAGATTAATGTAACCATACAGGGAGTCAGGCGCGCGGGTTGCGTCGAAATCCAGAATATCTCCCAATCGGAGAAGAACCGAGCAAAAGAGCAGGTCAAGCTCAGAAGAATATTTCCCCAGTTTGAGAATCGTCTGCACATCCTCGCCGTGGCTCTCGCAGACAGCGATCAGCTCGTTTACACTGATGGCGGACCCCAGTGCTTCGGGCCAGGAAACATTCATGAGCTGCGTTCTGACTCTTCTGTGATGTTCCGAGCGAACGTAATGCTGAATGATAGTATCTGTAATCTCGCCGCTCTGGTGTGCAATGTTGTAGTCTGCGGGATGTCGGCTTAAATAGACCTGCATACAGTCCGGCCAGCCTCTGAGATATTCTTTTTCTTCGTCAGAAATACTCATCCCGATATCATGGCAGCAGGCGGACATGATAAGAAGGGCGCATTCACTTAAGGAGAGATTTTCCCTTAAATCACCTATAAGATTCAGCATTTGGGTCATCACGTTGCAGAAGTGCGTTTCATCATGCAGGGTATAGGTTTTAAAGGTATCACGAATGGTTTTGGACAAATCAATCCCATACTGGCAGATTTCCCAGACAGCAGTCGTAAATGAGGCAGCATTGCCCTTTTCGCGCTCTGCCTTTTGATAAAACAATTTCCAAAGTTTATGTTCCTTAACAGACATTTTCATCCCTCGCAATCTGTAAAGTGTTATCTGATGGTATCCATCGCCTTATATCAGAGGATCTTCCCATCTGCCCGGATTCATGTCATCCTTTGCCAGGCCGGCTAAAATATCCTCATAGTGCTTTAATTTGTGTTCCATATATGCAGCGGTGGCATTTGCCTCCTGTGCTTTCCGGCGTACCTGCTCATACTGCTCGGAGATGATCCGGTATCTTGCCAGGAGATTTTCCTCGGATTCTTCCAAGCGGCACAGGCGGCAGTATTCCTGGATAGATTTGATAGAGGCGCCGCAGTTTCTGAGATATGTGATACCCTGCATCCAGTTGACAGATTCATCGTCAAACACACGGCGGTTTCCCTGATCCCTCCTGCAGGGCAGCAGGCCAATATCCGTATAATAACGGATGGTGTGCTCTGTGGTATGAAATCGTTCTGCAAATTGCCTGATGGTATAAAGCATAGAGTCCTCCAAAAGAAAGTTGTAATTTCCCACAAAAAGGGATTGACTTCGAGCAACACGAAGCTGATATACTCAGCATAATACGAAGCGCGGCTTCGCGCAATACATAAATTTCAGGAGAGAAGAGTGAAAGATTTTTCAAATCTTTCCTCTGCAAGTTTGTGTCTGCGCTGCATCCACAAACTTGTTAAGCCATTTTATGGATTTAGCCATATCATGGCTTTGCGCAACAAAGCAGCGCAGAAATGGGGTTAAATATGGGCTATTTAGGAGAAGAGATCAGAAAGTTGGGATTTGGCCTGATGCGGCTGCCACAGAAGGAAGGAATCATCGATGGAGAGCAGGTAAAAGAAATGGTGGATCTGTTTATGGAAGCGGGATTCACTTATTTTGATACGGCATGGGCCTATGCGGGAAGCGAAGATGCCATTCGTAAGGCGCTGGTGGAGCGCTATCCGCGGGAAAGCTATCAGCTGGCCACCAAGAATGCGGCGTGGATCAACTGTAAGACCAGGGAGGAAGCATATGCCCAGTTTGATACGTCCCTGAAACAGACAGGGGCAGGGTATTTTGATTTTTATCTGCTTCATAATCTGGGAGAGGGCAGATCCCGCTATTTTGACGAATATGATATGTGGAGATGGGTACAGGAAAAAAAGAAAGAAGGCCTGGTGCGGCATATAGGATTTTCTTTTCATTCCACACCGGAAGAACTGGAGGCGATATTGAAGGCCCATCCGGAAATGGAGTTTGTTCAGCTTCAGATTAATTATGCAGACTGGGAAAATCCTGCCGTGCAGTCGCGGCGCTGTTACGAAGTGGCAAGAGCGTATGGCAAGCCGGTGATCATCATGGAACCGGTTAAAGGCGGAATGCTGGCGACGCCTCCGGCTTCTGTGGAGAAGATTCTGAAAGCGTCAGAGCCGGAAAGCTCAGTGGCATCCTGGGCAGTGCGTTTTGCCGCTGATCTGGAAGGGATTATCACGGTTCTCTCAGGAATGAGCAATGTGGAGCAGATGAAAGACAATCTGTCTTATATGAAGACATTTGCCGGTTTTACAAAAGAACAGAAGGAAACCTTAAAGCAGGCGCAGTCGGAATTGAAGAAAATTCTCCTGATTCCATGTACTTCCTGCAACTATTGCGCCAAGGTATGTCCTATGAATATCGGAATTTCAGGATCCTTTACCGCAATGAACTATCTGACGCTTTACGGTGATATCAGTGCTGCAAAGCATCAGGAAGAATGGCTGGTGGGCGGCCACGGGCAAAAGAGTGCGGACCAGTGTATCAAATGTGGAAAATGTGAGGAAGCATGTCCTCAGCACATTGCCATCAGAGAGAATCTGAAAAAAGTAAGATCAAGTATCCTTTCCGACGGATGACGGCGGAGAATCCGGTGCGGTGTATGTCTGTGTGAACTATGGGGAGGCAGGATGTCCAAAGAAAATGGAAGAGTATTCTATATTGACACCATAAGCTTTTTGTATGATAATCGCATGTATATACTTACGGAAATGAAGTAAGCAGGAAATGTGACAGGAAAAACCGTACAGAAAATGCAAGGTAAGGAGTTTGTGGGAAATGCCTTCTGTGAGCATTATTGTTCCGATTTATAATGCGGAAAAAACGATTGAGAGATGTGTGAACAGCATACTGAACCAGACATATAAAGATTTTGAACTGCTGTTATTGGATGATGGCAGTACAGATAATTCCGGGACGATCTGTGATGATTATGCCAAAAGGGATATGCGAGTCAGGGTATTTCATAAAGAGAATTCAGGAGTTTCCGACACCCGGAATCAGGGGATCGACATGGCGGAGGGAGAGTATCTGCAATTTGTAGACAGCGATGACTGGATCATTCCGGAGGCCACGGGATTCCTGCTCCGTGCGGCAGCAGAGCACGGCTGCGATATGGTGATTGGCGATTTTTACAGAGTAATCGGCGAACGTGTCGCACAAAAGGGGACAATTGAAAAGGATGGCATTTTGGACAGGAAGGACTACGCTTCCAATATGATGCGGAAACCGGCGGATTTCTATTATGGGGTTCTGTGGAATAAGTTTTACAGGAGATCCATTATAAAAGAGCATCAGATAAAGATGGATACTGCCGTCAGCTGGTGTGAGGATTTCATCTTCAATATGGAATATGTCCGGTATATCAATACGGTCTACGTGCTGAAGGTCCCAATGTATTATTATGTAAAGACAAAGGATTCTCTGGTCTCCCAGGGGCTCAGCATGAAAAAGACGATTCAGATGAAACGCATGGTTTTCGCATTTTACAATCATTTTTACAAGGATGTTCTGGGCGAGGAGGATTATGAAAAAAGACGGGGGCAGGTATACCGTTTTCTGCTGGACGCAGCCAGTGACGGAAGTGTATCGCCTTTAGATCTACATGGAAATTATAAGCTTGGCAGCGAGAGGACGAAGGTAAGCGAAGGGATACAGGAAGGGGAAGGGATCTTCTTTGATCTTTACAGAGAAAGGAAGCTGTTGGAAAAACTGTTTGACGTAGTGGCGCTGAGAAATGATCTGACAACGGTTGATATCAAGATCTTGTATTATTTGAACGGTCCCCACGAAAAGTGCACGCGGAAAGAAATGTCGGATATTCTGGATATTCCCGTACGGAAAATAAATGTCTCTGTCCAAAAATTGCTGGCAAAAGAAATGATTGCAGTGCCGGAGGAGGAAAAAGGCAGAGGCAGAACCAAAAGCGGGACAAAGGGAAAACAGCAGGAAGAGAAAAGAAAAGCCGGAATTGAGGAATACACGATGACACAGGAGGCCGAGAACATCCTTTCGGAGACATTGTTTGGCCTGTATGACATGGAGCAGATCCAGTATGAGGGCTTTTCACAGGAAGAAATTGAATTGTATGAAAAGCTGAATGAAAAGCGGAAGAAAAATATTAAAACGGCTCTCAGGACATGATTCCCTCGCAGTTAAGAAAGCGCCCTGACAGGATTGCAGCAATACAAAAGGATGAAAAATACCGCGAAACATTTGCCGGCAGGATTGAGAGATTTTGGAATTGGGCGGATTTACTTTTCAGGCAACAGTAGTAGAGCTGAATGGCAATAACATTTTGGCGGAACCTTTACGGGAGTTCCCAGCCGCAAAAAGAGCCATCCGTGGTTAAGGTATACGAAGTATCAGAGCTCTCGGCTTTCCGCTTCTTAATTTTTTCCGCAATTTGAGTAACTGTGTTTTGAATTTTGCCTGCTGAATGTGGGAGAAATTGGAAAAAGATTATCTGTTTGATGGAAGATCCTTGGATATTTATTTTAATTGGATTTAGTCCTGTTTTTTACTTTGGTAATATCCAAAACATATCATAGTCCAAATCCCAGGCACAACTGCATATCCGGCATTTACTTGTCCTTGATTATCAAGTACATAACAACCACCTATAAATGTTAAAGTCAGAAAAACAATTCCTAAAATCAATGCTATTTTTTGGATCCGCCCTATCTTTTCTATAAGAATGACTTTTACTATCATGCAAACTGCCAATAATACAAGCGTTAATAATCCATTTATCAAAATGCTGGTATGCCATGGAGCAGATTGCATAGCATATAAATACGGATATTTTCTAAAATGCCAGTATTTATATAGTCCTGAGCCAATGAACATACCAATAAACGAGCCCATGATAATATTTAGTATCTGATTTATCTTCTTTTTCACGGCTATCCTCCTCAAAAAAATCTTTTATATCATACTATATTTTACTGCATGTTTCAATGTATGTAAAATAGTCAGAACGTATTTTTATTCATCATAAATCTATATTTATAGGCTCGTTTTCAGTGGGCACACAATTCTGAAAAGGGAGATATTTAATTTCCCCGTTCTGCACAATCCCACGCCTAACTGTAATTGATGATAGGCAGGAATCGGGATATGTTCGGCTGATAACTGTGTCGCAATCTGATACGGACCGTAACCCTCCAAAGTCATTCGGAATATCCATCTGACAATGGGCGTTGCCACTTCATCAATCACCACCCATTGGTTTTTGTCCCCGCTGTCTTTCAGATAGCCGTATGGCGGACTGCTCGCAACGTGTTTTCCGCTTTCGCCTTTTGCCTTAAAGGTGGACTTGATTTTCTTGCTTATGTCCTTTGCATAGTATTCGTTGATTACGTCACGGAACGGAAGGAAATCATCATCAAAGCCCGAACCCGTATCAACACCCTCGAAGAAGATGCAAAGTTTATAGGCATGAAATAAGGAAAATTGCATAAAGTAAATATATGGGCTGTCTCGTTTTGAAGGGACAGTCTTTTTTATGCACACGGGCACCCAGAGGAAAAATGTCAGCAGAAGCTGACGGGTGCCCGGCGCGCGGGTAGGGAGAAAAAAGCCTTCCCTACTCGATTGCACACGGGCGCGCCCACCCATCAGCCGCGGAAATATTTTTGACATGCTTTTCCACAAGCCAAAAGAATCATATAAATTATAAACACATTTAACAGAAGCCCTAATGGGTTTAGATGCATTGACAGGAAAGGATTCACAGCAGGTTTCGTATCATAAACGGATAGAAATGATATCGGAAAACCGACCTGATATTGGAAATTATCTGTTACCTTAAAAGGCAAAAAATAAGATAATACAATTTCGATCCATAATGCTGAATGGAATAGCTTCCAGTTAATTTTTTTCATAGATACTCCTTGCGCTTTATTATCATCATCTGCGTCAAATCCCGATGGAATTTATATGTTTGATTATAAAAGAACTATCTGCTTTTTACAATGTGCATTTATCAGTTTGTCTGGACGGTACGTGATCCCGACAACAGAAAGCCTGCTTCCTGTTGTCATGAATGGACATGCTGATATGTTTGCCGGGCTCGTTGCCTGCAGGAATAAATTTAGTAATAAAACAATCTTTGGAAAACGAAAAAACATAAAATAATTTACATTAATTCCATATATGGTATTGGAAACAGCATGATTATGCGCGATAGTCAAATATAGGTCTAGAGTGGGAAAACTACAATCCCGTAAAATTTATGCATGGCATAGCAAAGGCAATTCGCGAGGATTATCATGCGTAGGAGTTATGAAGAATTTTTACACAGACTTAACCAGTACAGATTACGGTTGAATATGACACAGGAAGAGACAAGTAATGGTCTTGGCATTACACAGAGCCAGTTCAGCAAAATGGAGCTTGGAAAGACCATTGTTCCATATAAGGTATTAGAGCTCCTTATGAAAATGGGATGGGATGTTGATTACCTTGTTACAGGAAAGGAATCATCTGTCGATACCTCAGAACTGAATGACTTGATAATACAGGCGGGAGATGAGTATAAAAAAGAGTTATTGTCTGTTATGGCATGGCTGCTGGAGCAGGGAGTTGAAAAGTGTGTTGCAGATACGAGCTTTGAGACAAAATGCGAGATTGAAATACTGAAGATGCGGGCAAAAGAAGAGACTTCTGAATCTGTTTTGTTTGAAATCAGGAAGATTTCCGGACTGGCGCAGATTCCAATGTCCGAAAAACTGGGTGTAAATATCAAAAAGTATCGTATGCTGGAGAAAGAACAGGTCAACCCCGATGCAGAGCTTCTGCTTCAGATTTATAAGGTGACTGGTTGCAGACCCAGCTTACTTTTTGATGTCTCCAATGTAGAGAGTATGATCATAGATGATTTATGGGGGCAGGTTACGCCCCGCGTCCGACAGAATATTTTGTCACTTGTAAAACAGGTACTCTGGTTTCTGAAAATGTGAAAAAAAGTCTGCCAGGAGTTTCTATATTCAGATGGTCTATTGCACGATAAAGGGGGAGACATGAGAAAGTCAGTTTTAATTGTCGAAGATAGTAAGCCACAGTTGGAAATGCTAAGACAACTGGTGCTGGAAGTCGATCCGGCGGCAGAGGTGTATATGGCTGAAGACATACGTACCGCTTATACGATTCTCATAGAAAATACAATTGATACATTTTTAGTGGATATCATCCTGGATACCACAAGACCGGGCGATACTTCCGGTATTCGATTAGTCGAGAAAATCAGAACAATTCCAAAATATATGTTTGTACCAGTGCTGTTTATCACTTCACTGGAGGATACCTCTCATTATGCCTATACAGATTTAAACTGCCTGGGCTATCTGGAAAAACCATTTTTACCGGAAGGAGTTAAGGAAATCCTGGAAAAGGCATTGCATTTTTCTACTGAAAGAGACAGAGATGCAACCTGCTGCTTCAGAAAGGATGGCATATTATACCCGGTCAAGGTGAGGGATATCCTGTATATGGAAAGCTCAGGACATGCGATCTGCATCCATATCAAAAAGAAAGGCAGTCTTACGATCCCGTACAGAACCTGCAAGCAGATTCTCAAAGAAGCGGACAGCGACCGCCTGATCCAGTGCAGCAGAAGTACGATTGTCAATAAAGATTACATACAAAACATAGACATCCCAAACAAGTATATCACGTTAGAGGATGTAACAGATAAAATTTCGATTGGACATACCTATAAGAAAAAGATTTTAGCGGAGTTCGGATATGGTGACTAATATTTGTTTGTTGTTGGAAGCAGTTTCAATGGTTTTATGCTTGCATTATTTGTATGATGAAAAGTTCAGATTAGACATCGCTACTACAAGTTATCTTTCGATATATATGATAATTATGACTTTTTTAAATTATTATAGGCTTCCGAGAGGGTATTCAATGATTATTTATCCTGTATTGGCTGTTTATTGTGGGTTTAGATTTGGGCGTGAACTAAAATCTATTTTAATAAATATGGCTTTATGCGTAGTAATTGTAGGTGGAATTCAAATGTTAATTACACTTCCACTATGCATTATATTGAATAAACAGCTTTTTAAGGATTATGAACTGTTATTTATAAGTTGTTTAACATTGCTGAGTATAGTATTGCTTTTGCCTAAATGCAGGATTAATAAGATCTCATCTTTTCTGCAAAAGGTAGAGAAGACTTTATTCATAGCATTGGCAGTTGGAATTACCTTGATAATAATTTTCCTTTTGATATACAAGGATTTTACATTGTTGGAATTTAGGCAAGCAATTTTATTATTTGCAAGTATAGTATTCATATTTGTATTAGCGGAGCAGTTGAGTGCTTCCAAGGTAAGAGCTAAAGAGGTCGAAACAGAGTTACGCATGCACAAAGTGTATGCCGACTCCTTTCAAGGGCTAATTAAGAATATTCGTTTACGTCAACATGAATTTGATAACCATATTGCTACAATTTATAGCCAACATTATATATATAAATCCCACGAGGAATTAATTGAAGCACAAAAAAATTATTGCCAGATGGTTACAAAAGAAAATTGTTTTAATAAGTTATTATCAACAGGTAATCCGATTATAATAGGATTTTTATATGGAAAATTTATCGAAATCGATAAAATGGGAATAGATATTGTTTATAATATATCTATAGACGAAATGGAGATTGGTATTCCAATTTACAAAATAATTGAAATACTTGGCAATCTAATAAGCAATGCAGTAGAGGCTATTCAGGACATAGAAGGTTCCAATAAGCTTTATGTATCAATTGTAGAAGAGAAGAACAAAATGGAAATAGAAGTCAGAAATGAAAGTCCATTTATTAGTCATGATAAAATTAATTTTTTCTTTATCAAAGGATATAGTAGTAAAGGTGAAAATAGGGGATTAGGATTATATAATGTTAAAAATATTTGTGAAGAATATAGCATGAAAATCTATTGTGAAAATTTAGAGATAGATAACATAAATTGGTTTTCGTGTAGAATAATCAAAAAAGAAGAAACCAATTAATAAGTCGGTTTCCTCTTTCTTGTGATTTTAAATTTCTTTAGGAAATTGGTATTCTCCTAAAAATATGGCACTTGTAATGTCCCAACCCATAAAAATGCCTAACGCCATACAAGCACTTAACAAAGGCTTACTAAATTTAATAAGTTTTGCTTTCATAAGGTTCTCCTTTCTTAATTATTCTTGCTGCGATCAACTGCAGCGTATGTAATATAATGACCCAGAAGCCTGCAGTCAGATGCGGGCATTCGGGAATTATATACATCAGGGTAATGTAAAAGAATATGATCAAAAACGCCTGAATTCTCACCCGTTTCACACAATTTTCACTTAGCGGTGCGTGTACTGCTGAAGTCACCGGTCCAATGTAATAATTACAGAGCATACAAAGAAAGAGGAGTATCATTTGAAATACTTTGTTAATTGGTATCATTGGAAGCAGAATCAGTGACAGGAACATATAGCTGCAGGAGGCCATAAGACAGGAGAGATACCTCTTGCAGTGGAGTCCTCCGGTAGCTGTCCTGATGAGCATCATCACAATTACGGCAACTGCGTAAACATCAAGTTGTTTTCTGAAAACAAATCCCATAATCAAAAGTTTGCTCACTTCTGAAGCAACTGTTTTCCCAAAATATTTAAGAACAGCAATCTGATAATCACTGAACTGATACTGTTCTTTAAGGAACTCATTCATAATACCGTTTCCTTTCGTGTTAAATTAAGGACAGTATATATGAATTATTATTTATCTTTTATATTTTTCATGAATTCACAAATATCGCAACCAGGAGAATATTATTTGTCGAAATTTGTAAGAAAATGGAATTTAATTCCGGAAACTCAATAATTCAGATAAAAAACAGGTACTTATGTAAATCGGTGGTATAATAGCTTCAACGGCATATGTTGTAGTAAACAAAGGACAAGCATCAATATTTTGTAGGATGGAGGGTTATGAAAATGTCATATAAAGACATAGGACAAAGAATACGCAGCTTAAGGGAGGCAAACTGTTACACACGGGATGCATTTGCGGAGAAAATTGATATTTCAGCAAAATTTTTGTATGAAATAGAAATGGGAAAGAAGGGATTTACGGTGGAGATTCTCTCCAGAATTTCCAGAACCTTATGTGTCAGTAATGACTATCTGCTGAGCGGAAATGTAAACATTAAGGTGCCGGAAAAGGTGGTGGATATACTGGAAGGCTTTACGCCTGAACAGATGGAACACGTGCAGGGGATATTGAAGCTTGTTCAGGAAATGAGTGTCGGAAGGTTGGTTTGATTTCTGCAGACAATGAGCCAGGCGGGGCTGTTGGCTTGGTGTAAAAGGGGATTGAGGATGAGAGCTGACGCGTGGAGTTATGCGTCAGCTCTTGTGCCGGGATACAGGTAAAGAGCCGTTTGGCGCTTAACTGCTAACTGATCATGCCTCCCAGCATTCCGCTTCCGCAGCATAGAATAAGTACGGTGAAAAAATTTCCATCCACAGTATTCATTCCATGATTGACGACCAGGGAAATGATGATCAGAATAAGGAAATACAGACCGCCCATTAGAAGTCCCCACAGAAACTTTCGGTTTCCTTCACGTTTACCTGCGATGAAGCCTGCCAGGAAGGTGATCAGGATGTAGATCCCGATAATGCAAACGGATACCACTTTTTCGGACAGGCTGAAGCGATAGAGCATCAAAGCCAGCAGCAGAAGCAGCCCGGTGGTGAGCAGGTAAGAAATAAGCAGACATTTTAAAACAAAAGTAAGTCTTGAGCTCAAATTAAATTTCTTTAACATAAAACCTCCCGGATAGTTTATCAATGGATTTTTGTGTTTCCCTTTCTAAATCATATGTCTGACCTTGACAGAGAATACCCGATATTGTAATATTTGCATATGCGGCAACTGGCCGTAAACTTAAAAGAATAAGGAGTGAGTTTGAATTTGGATACCGATGGTGTCATACAATTGTTTTCATTGCTGGTGTTAGTGTTTTTATCTGCTTTCTTTTCTTCTGCGGAGACCGCCCTTACTACGGCGAACAGGGTACGGCTTAAAAATCTGGCGGATGAGGGGAACAGGAGAGCGCAGACGGCGCTGGATGTATTGGAAAAATACGGGAAGATGCTGAGCGCTATTCTGATTGGAAATAACATTGTGAATCTGACAGCCTCTTCACTGGCGACTACTTTGGCGATCAGAATTCATCTGGCAGTGGGGATCGCAACCGGGATATTGACGGTGGTCATTCTGATCTTCGGAGAGATCGTCCCCAAAAACATGGCTATGGTCAATTCAGAGAAGCTGGCGCTTTTTTACGCCGGGATCATTGCAGGTCTTATGAAGGTAATGACGCCGGTAATCTTTATTGTAGACAAAATGGCCGGGGGGCTGATGAAGCTGTTACATATTGATATGAGCAAGAGAACTGCTATGACAGAGACGGAGCTGCGTACGTATGTGGAAGTCAGTCATGAGGATGGGGTCATTGAATCAGAAGAGCGGGAGATGATTTACAATGTGTTTGATTTTGGAGATGCGGTTGCCAAGGATATTATGATTCCCCGGATTGACATGGCTACTGTCAGTGAATCGGCCGGCTATGACGAGGTCATGGAGCTGTTCAAAGAATGTATGTATACCAGAATTCCCGTTTTTCATGAGGAGAAGGATAATATCATTGGTCTGATCAACATTAAGGATTTTATTCTGGTGGAAGAGCGGGGAGCGTTTCAGATCAGCGATATTATGCGTCAGGCCTATTATACCTACGAGTTTAAGAAGACAGCCGACCTTCTGATGGAAATGCGTGAAAAGCGGGTGAATATGTCTATTGTCCTCAATGAATATGGTTCTGCAGTGGGAATGATTACGCTGGAGGATCTTCTGGAGGAGATTGTGGGAGAGATCCGCGACGAATATGACGAAGATGAGGAGGAACTGATTCAGAAGCTGGAGGAGCGGGTTTATCTGGTAGAAGGCGGCATGAAGCTGAGCGATATCAATGATGAGCTGGGGACGCTGCTCTCATCCGAAGATTATGATTCTGTGGGAGGACTTATTATAGAGCATCTGGACAGGCTTCCTGAGGATGGAGAGACCATCGTGACGGATGAGGGGATTACCCTTCAGGTTATGGGGGTAAATCAGAACAGAGTGACGAAGGTCAGGATGACACTGCCGGAGAAGGAGCTTTCGGAGGACGAAACAGGGGATGACCATGATCCGGAAGAGCCGGAGGAGGCGTCAGGACGGGAAAAAGAGTAAAAAATGCTTTTCCTGAATCTGCAACTATGCTATACTATACCAATACGGTAAGAATAAAAGAGACACTGTGAAAAATAAAGCTTTTACGGTGCTAAGCAAGAATGGAGGATTATTATAATATGAAACGTATCAAGACATTAGCCACAAGAGATTTAAAAGAATCTATGAAAAAGGGCGGATGCGGCGAATGCCAGACTTCCTGTCAGTCAGCCTGCAAGACCTCCTGCACAGTAGGAAATCAGAGCTGTGAAAAGGTGAAATAATCAATGCTGCGCCTTGTTGGGAGAACGTTTGATGCAAAATAGGATAGCGAATGTAAGCAGCGGTGCAAGCCGCTGCTTATTATGTGCAGGGGCGCACAGATGAAGTGCCCCGCACGCAAGCAGGGAGAAAACCGTCCCTACTCGATTGCGTATGCGCGGTATGTGTATGTGCAGTATGCGTATGCGCAGGCACATAAAGCGGGTATGTTTCTGAGATAATTGTGCCATGCGGCGGGCAGGGCCGGGTTCCCTGTCTGATAGATTCTGATCCGGTAGACGAAAGGATGAAACAGTGATACACCAGTATAAAAATAACGGTTATAATATTGTCCTGGATGTGAACAGCGGTTCTGTACATGTGGTAGACGATGTGGTATATGATGTGATCCCTGTTGTAGAGCAGGCTCTTGCAGAGGGAGTGTCTGAGGAGGAAATACAGCGCAGGGTTTTGAAAGAATGCGGCGGGAGCTATCCGGAGGAAGAGGTACAGGATGCACTCTGGCAGGTAATGGAGCTGAAGGAAGCGGGTATGCTCTATACACAGGACATCTATGAAGATTATATCATTGATTTTAAAAAGAGAGAAACAGTGGTCAAGGCCCTGTGCCTTCATATTGCCCATGACTGTAATCTTGCCTGCAAATACTGCTTTGCAGAGGAAGGCGAATATCATGGGCGCCGGGCGTTGATGAGCGAAGAGGTTGGGAAAAAAGCACTGGATTTTCTGGTGAAAAATTCCGGAAACAGGGTAAATCTGGAGGTGGATTTCTTTGGGGGTGAGCCGCTTTTAAACTGGCAGGTGGTAAAGAATCTGGTAGCTTACGGCAGAAGCCTGGAAGAGCCTTTCCACAAGAAATTCCGTTTTACACTGACCACGAATGGCATCCTTTTAAATGAGGAAGTGATGGAATTTGTCAACAGAGAGATGTCGAATGTGGTGTTGAGCATTGACGGACGCAGAGAAGTAAATGACCGCATGCGGCCATACAGGGGCGGCCAGGGTAGCTATGATGCCATTGTTCCCAAATTTCAGAAACTGGCGGAAAGCCGGAATCAGATGAATTATTACGTGCGGGGAACCTTTACGCGGTATAATAAGGATTTTTCAAAGGATGTGGCACATCTGGCCGACCTGGGATTTGAACAGATCTCGGTGGAGCCGGTGGTTGCGGAGCCGGAATGTGATTATGCTCTGAGAGAGGAAGATCTGCCGGAGCTGCTGGAAGAGTATGATCGTCTTGCGCTGGAGCTTTTGAACAGAAGAAAAGAAGGAAAAGGTGTTAATTTCTTTCATTTTATGATAGACTTGGAGGGAGGCCCCTGCGTGGCCAAAAGACTGTCCGGATGCGGATCAGGGACAGAGTATCTGGCGGTGACACCCTGGGGAGATCTGTATCCGTGTCATCAGTTCGTGGGACAGGAAGAATTTCTTATGGGTAATGTGGAGGAAGGGATTCTGCGGCCGGATATCCGGGACGAATTCAAGACCTGTAATGTATATGCCAAAGAAAAGTGCAGGAACTGTTTCGCAAAGTTTTACTGCAGCGGAGGATGTGCCGCCAATTCCCAGCATTTCCATGGGAAAATCAATGATGTCTACGAGCTGGGGTGCAAATTACAGAGAAAACGCATAGAATGTGCAATTATGATAAAAGCGGCTTTAGCCGAATCAGAAGGAGAAGAGAGCAATGAAAAAGAATAAGGCAATTGTAATTCTGCTGGTATTTCTGTTGCTGCTGGGAGGTTTTGGTTACACAGCGGCAGTGGGAATCGGAGCAGATGCCTCCGGCTCTGCAGCCAGCATTAATCTGGGACTGGATCTGGAAGGCGGCGTCAGTATCACCTATCAGGTAGTGGGAGATGAAGATCCTGACAGGGAGGACATGGCGGATACCATCTATAAGCTCCAGAAGCGTGTGGAAGGATACAGCACGGAGGCAGTGGTCTACCAGGAGGGAAATGACAGGATCAACATTGAAATTCCCGGGGTATCCGATGCCAATGCGATCCTTGAGGATCTGGGAAAACCCGGTTCTCTGTATTTTATTGCAGAACATGATGCCGATGGCAATCTGAATTATCAGGCCATGGGGATGGATAATGATGGAAATGTGGTTTATGCCATGAATAAGACCATTGAGGAGCTGGAAGCGGACGGCTCTATCGTACTGGTAGGTACGGATGTCAAGGACGCCCGCGCCGGTTCCCAGTCAAACCAGATGCAGAACAGCGAATTCGTGGTACAACTGTCCATGACAGAAGAAGGGACAGAGAAGTTTGCCGATGCGACTTCTCAGGCTTTCCAGAAGGGGGAGTCCATTGCCATTTATTATGACGGAACCATTGTGAGCGCCCCCGGCGTCAACGCGGCTATCACAGATGGACAGGCTCAGATCACAGGGAGCTTTACCTATGAGGAGGCCCAGAAGCTGGCATCTACTATCCGTATCGGCGGATTGAAGCTGGAGCTGGAAGAACTCCACTCCAAGATCGTTGGCGCGCAGCTGGGAGAAGAGGCGATTGCCACCAGTATCAAGGCGGCGGCGGTAGGCTTTGCTATTATTGTTATTTTTATGATCGCAGTTTATCATTTATCAGGACTGGCATCCAGCCTTGCGCTGGCGCTTTATGTGGAGCTGATTGTGATACTGCTGAACGGTTTTGAAATCACACTGACCCTGCCGGGAATTGCAGGTATCATTCTTTCCATAGGTATGGCAGTGGATGCCAACGTGATCATTTTTGCCCGTATCAGGGAGGAGATTGCGAAAGGCAAGACGGTGAAATCGGCTATTGACATCGGATATAAGAAGGCGGCATCGGCTATTGTGGATGGCAATATAACCACACTGATTGCCGCGGCAGTCCTGGGGCTGCTGGGCTCAGGCACCATCAAGGGATTTGCCGCCACACTGGCTCTGGGTATTGTCCTTTCCATGTTCACCGCTATGGTGATTACCAAGCTGCTGATGAAGTCCTTCTATGCCATAGGCCTTCAGAGCGAAAAGCTTTACGGCAGGGCCAAAGAGCACAAGGCAGTGAATTTTACAGCCAGAAAAAATGTGTTTTTTGGAATTTCCCTTGTTGCGGTTCTTGCCGGATTTGTATTTATGGGGATCAATCATGCCAAAAGCGGCAGCGCGTTGAATTACAGCCTTGAGTTTGTAGGCGGTACCTCCACCAATGTGGTGTTCAATGAGGACATGTCTCTTGCAGATATTGATACAAAGGTAGTGCCTCTCATTGAGAAAATCACGGGCGATGGTAATGTTCAGACCCAGAAGGTGGAAGGAACCAGCGAGGTGATCTTCAAGACCCGTTCCCTGAATACCCAGGAAAGGGAAACCTTTAAGAATACGATGGCGGAGCAGTTCCAGGCGGATGCGGAAAAGATTACCACAGAGACCATCAGCTCTACCATCAGCAGTGAGATGAAGTCGGATGCGATTATTGCAGTAGTGGTTGCTACGCTGTGTATGCTGGTCTATATCTGGTTCCGGTTTAAGGACATACGCTTCGGCGCAAGTTCTGTGGCGGCTCTTCTTCACGATGTACTGGTCGTGCTGGCCTTTTACGCGATTGTCAGGGTTTCCGTGGGAACCACCTTTATTGCATGTATGCTCACCATTGTGGGATACTCGATCAATGCAACGATTGTAATATTTGACCGTATTCGCGAGAATATGCGCAATATGGGAAGAAAGGAATCTCTGGAGGAGATGGTAAACAGCAGTATCACCCAGACGCTCTCCAGAAGCATCTTTACCTCCCTTACCACCTTCATTATGGTGGCTGCGCTGTATTTCTTTGGCGTATCCTCCATAAAGGAATTTGCACTGCCGCTTATGGCAGGTATCCTGTGCGGCACTTATTCTTCTGTGTGCATCACAGGGGCCCTGTGGCTGGTTCTTCGTAAGGTATTTCCACAGAAAACATCATAAAATATCTGCGGGCTGGCCTATGGCCAGCCTGTTTTATGCGCAGGGGTGTGTATGGAAAATTGCTGCTATGCAGCACACACCCCGCGCGGCGAGCAGGGAGAAAACCTTCCCTACTCGATCACACGGGCACCCAGAGGAAAAATGTCAGCAGGAGCTGACGGTTAAGCATATTATATACTTTAGCCATTCATGGCTTTGCGCAAAAAAGCAGCGCAGAAATGGGGATAAATATGGCGAAATGGATGGTTGCCGCCAAGAAGGCAGATTTTGACAAAATTGCAGAAAAATACCATATTACACCGGTTTTGGCGCGGATAATGCGCAACAGAGACGTGATTGGGGAAGAGGAAATCGAAAAGTATCTGCACGGAGATCTAAAGGATTTATATAATCCGCTTCTGATGAAAGACATGCAGAAAGCGGCGGATATTCTTCTGGATCAGATAAAAAGGAAAAGGGCGATCCGGATTATCGGGGATTATGACGTGGATGGCATCTGCTCCACTTATATTCTGCTGTCAGGAATCCGAACACTGGGAGGAAAGGTGGATACGGTTATTCCACACAGAATCAAAGATGGCTATGGACTGAACGAGAGTCTGATCCGGGATGCCGCCGGGGCGGAGATTGACTGCATTCTGACCTGTGATAACGGGATTGCGGCAGCGCCGCAGATTCAGCTGGCGAAAGAGCTGGGCATGACCGTGGTGGTGACGGATCATCACGAGGTGCCTTTTGAAGACAGAGAGGGGAAAAGGGTTTATCTCCTGCCGGATGCAGATGCGGTAGTGGATCCCAAACAGCCCGATTGTCCTTATCCATTTAAGCAGATCTGCGGCGGAGTAGTGGCGCTAAAGCTGATCCAGGTGATGTTGGAGTGTTCCGGGACAGTAGAAAAGGAAAAACAGACAGCGCTTATGGAAGAACTCCTGGCATTTGGCGCGCTGGCAACTGTCTGCGATGTGATGGAACTGAAAGATGAGAACCGCATTATAGTTAAGAAAGGGCTGCAGAGTATGGCGTCAACCTCCAATCCCGGTCTGCAGGCGCTTCTTATGGAAAACGGCATTGAGGAAAGGGATCTTACGCCCTATCATGCAGGATTTGTGATCGGTCCCTGTCTGAATGCCACAGGAAGGCTGGATGCGGCGAAACGGGCGCTTGCCTTATTTGAAGCCGCGGACCGGCGGGAGGCTGTGACCATTGCAGGGGATTTGAAAAGCTTAAATGACAGTCGCAAGCAAATGACGGAGGAAGGGCTGAAGCAGGCTGTGGCGCTGGTGGAAAACACGGAACTCCAAAGAGATAAGGTGCTGGTGATTTATCTCCCGGACTGTCATGAAAGTCTCGCCGGCATTATTGCAGGACGGGTGCGGGAGAGGTACGGGAAACCTGTCTTTGTCCTGACAAAAGGAGAAGAAGGAATCAAAGGCAGCGGCCGCTCGATAGAAGCCTATCATATGTATGAGGCGATTACCGCCTGCAGGGAGCTTTTTACCCGGTATGGCGGACATAAAATGGCGGCGGGACTGTCTATGGCGGAGGAAAAGACCATCGATATTTTCAGAAAAAAACTCAACGATAACTGTCTGCTGACAGACAAAGATTTTGAGGAGATTGTACATATTGATGTACCGATGCCTCTGGCTTATGTGGATAAGAAATTTATCCAGGAGCTTTCGCTCCTCGAGCCCTTCGGAACGGGCAACCCAAAACCACTTTTTGCCAGAAAGAGAATCAGCCTTTTGGCAGGAAGGATACTGGGAAAGAACAGAAACGTGGGAAAGTACAGGATCACAGATGAAACCGGAAGAGCTTACGAAATGATTTATTTCGGGGATCTGGAGCAGTTTGACAGGTTTCTGGAAGGGCGTTCTGGGCCAGAAACCGTAAAGCGTCTCTATAGCGGCGGCATCAGGCCGCAGGAGGCGGAAATCAGCATGGCCTACTATCCGGAGCTCAATCGATTTGCAGGCAGAGAGAGTATCCAGTTTGTGATGCAGTATTACTGCTGAGACAGGAGAGGACGCGGCCGCACTTTATAATCCTGTATGATTCCCGCGGGCAATGATCTGAACAGTCCTGCAACGGGAGTGTTGACTGCATGCAAAAGCCTCCGGCATGGCCGGAGGCTTTGCATTCTTATGAGGGGGGAGATAGTGAGTTGTTCAACTATCTTGGTTATTATCATAAAGGGAAAATGTGTTTAAACTGTGTTCGAATTATGATTAAAATCTTAAATCCTCTTAACAAAAAATGAAGTACATCATAAGAAATAAGAAACATATATTAACTAAACAGAAGCGGAAGCTAAGTAGATTGAAAAAAGAGTGCAGTCATGTTATCTTATTATATGGAAAATATTGTTTGAAAGAGGTTATTTATGAAATGTGAGGAATTACTCAGAGAACTTGATTTTACATGTATAAGAGGAAGTCTGGACAGAGAGATCACAGAGGTGGTATATGATTCCCGGAAAATATCCGAAGGCTGTCTTTTTATCTGTATCTGCGGATATAATGTGGACGGACACAGCTTTGCAAAGGAAGCGGCTGAAAAGGGAGCGGCGGTCCTTGTTGTGCAAAAGGAGGTGGAGCTGCCGGAAGAGAGCAGTACTGCCATAGTCCGGGTGGAGGATACCAGATATGCTATGGCATTTATTGCAGCGGCTTATTTCGGTCATCCGGCGGACCGGCTGAAGGTGATCGGGATCACCGGCACCAAAGGGAAAACCACAACGACCTATCTGATCAAATCGATTCTGGAAAGAGCAGGCTACAGGGTGGGACTGGTAGGTACCATTGAGACCATCATAGGAGAACGTCACATTCCTGCGGAGAATACAACTCCGGAATCCTTTCTGCTGCAACAGTATTTTAAGGAGATGGAACAGGAGGGCTGCCAGATTGTTGTGATGGAAGTCGCTTCTCAGGGACTGAAGCTTCACAGAACCCAGGGATTTACCTTTGAGATCGGGATTTTTACGAATCTGGAGCCGGATCATATCGGTTCCAATGAGCATGCGGACTTTGAGGAATATCAGGCTTGCAAGGGGCTTCTGTTTCAGCAGTGCAGGCTGGGGATCATCAATAAGGACGATGTGCACGCAGAGGCGGTTTTAAAGGGACACACCTGCCGGGTTGAGACCTATGGATTTGACCCGGAGGCGGATCTGTATGCGGAAAACCTGAAGCTGGTCAATAAGCCCGGAGAGCTGGGAATTGACTTTGTGGTAAAAGGAAAGAAAATAGAAGATACGGGATTCCGGGTGGAGGTGCCTTCTCCCGGGCGTTTCAGCGTGTACAATGCGCTGACGGCAATTTCTGTGTGCAGACATTTTCAGGTGGAGATTCCTCAGATACAGAAAGCGCTTCTGGGCGCTCATGTGAAGGGAAGGATCGAGATGGTGCCGGTGTCGGATCAGTTTACGCTGCTGATCGATTATGCGCATAATGCCATGAGTCTTAAGAGTCTTCTGGAGACGCTTCGGGAATATCAGCCGAAAAGGCTGGTGAGCGTATTTGGATGCGGGGGAAACCGTTCCAGGCTGCGCCGGTTTGAGATGGGAGAAGCCAGCGGGCGTATGGCGGATTTTACCATTATTACTTCGGATAATCCCCGGTTTGAGGAGCCCTTGGCGATCATGGGAGATATCAGGACCGGCATTCAGAAGACAGAAGGAAAATATGTCGAGATCTGCGACAGAAAAGAAGCGATTGCCTATGCAATTGATCATGCGCAGCCGGGGGATATCATTGTGCTGGCAGGGAAAGGCCATGAGGACTATCAGGAGATCAGAGGAGTCAAATATCCTATGGATGAGAGGGTACTGATCGCAGAGATTCTGAAGGAAAGAGCAGAAGGGCGTTCGTGATAAAGGAAGGACTGATATGGCCCAGGGAAGATATGCAAACATCATTATCGATATTTCTCATGAAAAAGTGGATAAAACCTTTCAGTACAGAATTCCGGATAAACTCCGGAATATTCTGGAAGAAGGAATGTGTGTGCAGGTTCCCTTCGGAAAGGGGAACAGGCTGCGTCAGGGATATGTGGTGGAGATTACGGACAGGGCGGAGTTCCCTGATGAAAAGCAAAAGAGCATATTGGGGATCGTGGAGGGAAGCGTCTCTGTGGAAGCCGATGCCGTAAGGCTTGCGGCGTGGATGAGGCGCACCTATGGCTCGACCATGATCGCCGCACTAAAGACAGTACTTCCCGTGCGGCGGTCTGTGAGACCGAAAGAAAAAAAGAAGATTATCCGGCGTATGAACGATGAAGAGATCCTCTCTCTTCTGGGCGAATGCATGAGAAAGCGCCAGAACGCCAGAGCCAGGGTGCTGAAGGAGCTGTGTGCGGAAAGCGTCCTTCCCTATGAACTGGTCACCGGGAAACTGAATGTTTCTTCCGCCGCCTTAAACAGCCTTGAAAGCCAGGGTGTAATCACCATAGAAACAGAAAGCTGTTATCGGAACCCGGTGAAGCTCAACACCGGAAAGGAAGAGGGAAGAACGCTCAGCGACAGGCAGCAGATGATCTGCCGGGATATCCTGGAGGATTATGACAGAGGAAAGAGGACGCCCTGTCTGATCCACGGCATTACCGGAAGCGGAAAGACAGAGGTCTATTTATCTCTGATTGAGGGTATGATAGAAAGAGGAAAGCAGTGCATTGTTCTGATTCCGGAAATCGCGTTGACCTATCAAACCCTTCTTCGGTTTTACAAGCGATTTGGAGAGAGGGTATCCGTGATGAATTCCTCTCTTTCAGCAGGAGAAAAGTATGATCAGTGCCAGAGGGCAAAAGAAGGACTGCTGGATATCATCATTGGCCCACGGTCTGCGCTGTTTGTACCGTTTCCGGATCTGGGAATGATCGTGATGGACGAGGAGCATGAATCCAGCTACAAGAGCGAGACGATGCCGCGATATCATGCCAGAGAGACGGCGGAGCAGCTGGCAGTCATCAAAAATGCGTGCTTTGTGATGGGATCCGCAACCCCTTCTCTGGAAGCTTATTACCGGGCCAGGGCAGGAAAGTACCGGTTGTACACCCTGAATCAGAGGCTCACCGGAGGCAGTCTTGCCGCTGTTTCCATTGTAGATCTGAGGCAGGAGCTGAAGGAAGGAAATCGTTCTGCTTTCAGCAGAAGACTGAAAGAGCTTATGGAGGAACGGCTGGAAAAGAAGGAACAGGCCATGCTCTTTTTAAACAGGAGGGGGTATGCGGGATTTGTATCCTGCCGCGCCTGTGGCCATGTGATGAAATGCCCTCACTGCGATGTGTCTTTATCTCAGCATTTGGGCGGACGGCTTCAGTGCCATTACTGCGGTTACGAGACGGTTATGCCGGCGAAATGTCCTTCCTGTGCCTCTCCTTATATTCTGGGATTCAAAGCGGGCACAGAGCAGATCGAACAGCAGCTTGCCCGGACCTTTCCGGGGATCAGAGTGCTCCGGATGGATGGAGATACCACCCGGACGAAGGGGAGCTATGAAAAGATTCTTTCTGCTTTTTCTTCAGGAGAGGCGGACGTGCTGGTGGGAACCCAGATGATCGTCAAAGGACACGATTTTCCCAATGTGACGCTGGTAGGAGTACTGGCGGCGGATCTGTCTTTAAATGACAGCGATTACCGGGCGGGGGAAAAAACGTTTCAGCTGCTTACGCAGGCGGCGGGAAGAGCCGGAAGAGGAATCCGCCCGGGGGAGGCTGTGATACAGACCTACCGTCCGGATCACTACAGCATTATCCGTGCGGCGCAGCAGGATTATGAAGCCTTTTATCAGGAAGAGATTCTCTACAGAGAAATGGGAGGATATCCTCCGGCGCTTCATATGATGGCAGTTCTGATCACCTCTCCGGAAGAAAAGAAGGGACAGGCGCTTGCAGGAGAGATGGCAGAGCTTGCGAGAAATCTGCCGGTAAAAGCGGTGGTCATGGGACCTTCCAGAGCCTCTGTGGGTAAGATAAACGACATTTACCGTTTTGTGTTTTACTGTAAATCGGCTGATTATGGACAACTGACACAGATCAGGGACAGAATAGAGCAGTACCGGGAGAATACGCTGAAGGGACAGAGCCTGAAGGAAAATATACAGTTTGACTTTGATCCCACAGACAGCTATTAAAGATGAATAAGAAAGGAATGGTTAGAAAAATGGCACTCAGAAACATAAGAGAAATAGGAGATCCGGTTTTAAATAAGAGCTGTAAGGAAGTGAAGGAAATGACAGACAGGACGCTGGAGCTGATCGATGATATGTTCGACACGATGTATGAGGCTCAGGGCGTCGGCCTGGCGGCTTCCCAGGTGGGAATTTTAAAGAGAATTGTGGTTATTGATGTGACGGGAGAGGATCCGGTGCTTCTGATCAATCCGGTGATGCTGGAGAGCAGCGGTGAACAGAGAGGCAATGAAGGGTGTCTGAGCGTACCAGGAAAGACAGGAATAGTGACCAGGCCCAATTATGTGAAGATAAAGGCATATGACAGAGAATTAAAGCCTTTTGAGATGGAGGGGGAGGAGCTTTTGGCCCGTGCCATCTGTCATGAAATGGAGCATCTGGACGGACATCTTTATGTGGAGAAAGTAGAAGGCGGACTGCAGGACGTTGTGGCGGACGACGAGGAGGAATAGCGTGAAGATTGTATATATGGGAACCCCTGATTTTGTGGTGGCGCCTCTTGAAGCCCTGCTCCGGGCAGGCCATGAGGTAAGTGCGGTTGTTACCCAGCCGGATAAACAAAAAGGACGGGGCAGGAAAATACAGATGAGCCCGGTGAAGGAATGTGCCTTAAAGCATGGAATCCCGGTGTTTCAGCCGGTGAAGATCAGGGAGGCGTCTGCGGTGGAAACACTTGCGAAATACCAGGCGGATCTTTTTGTGGTGGCGGCGTTCGGCCAGATCTTATCGAAAGAGATTCTTACCATGCCGCGATACGGGTGCCTGAATATACATGCCTCTCTTCTTCCTGCTTATCGGGGAGCGGCGCCTGTTCAATGGGCTATTTTGAATGGTGAAAAGGAAAGCGGCGTAACCATCATGCAGATGGACGAGGGAATCGATACGGGAGCTATTCTCTGCCAGAGGATTATTCCCATTGGGGAGAAGGAAACGGGAGACGGCCTTTTGGAGAAGATTATGGAAGCAGGCGCCGAATTGATTGTGGAGACGCTGCCAAAGCTGGAGAAAGGAGAGCTGATTTGGCAAAAACAGGATGATGCGCGCTCCTGTTATGCGTCAAAGCTTACAAAGGCCATGGGCGAGATAGACTGGAACAGAAAGGCTCTGTATCTGGAACGCCAGGTAAGAGGTTTGAATTCCTGGCCGGGAGCCTATACTTTTTATCAGGGAAAGCAGCTGAAAATCTGGGAGGCGGATGTGGCAAAAGAAGAGGAAGGGCCGCAGAACAGATCCGGTGATACCGGGATACCGGGCAGAGTCGTCTTTGTCGGGAAGGACTTTTTTGATGTGGCGTCAGAGGAAGGAGAACTTCGCATCCGTCAGGTGCAGCCGGAGGGAAAGAAGCGTATGTCAGTGAGGGATTTCCTGCTGGGATATGAACTGAAGCCCGGAATGAAGCTCGGAAGGTGAAGCTGTTTTCAGATAAGGAGGTTTTACGCAGATGTTGGGATATTATTTTGACCCTACGTATCTTTTGGTTTTAGCAGGAGCGATCCTGTGTATTCTGGCAAGTGCCAGGGTAAACAGTACCTATAGCAAGTATGCGCGGATCCGGGCACGGAGCGGTTTTACAGGAGCGGAGGCGGCGCGCAGGATCCTGCAGATGTCCGGAATTTATGATGTGCAGGTGCAGCATATTGCCGGAAATCTGACCGATCACTATGATCCTGCCCATAAGGTCTTAAGATTGTCAGACTCGGTTTATGGCTCCGGTTCTGTGGCGGCGATCGGCGTGGCGGCCCATGAGTGCGGTCATGCGATTCAGCACCAGCAGGGATATCTTCCGCTGAAGATTCGTTCCTCGCTTGTTCCTGCGGCCAACATTGGATCAAGGCTGGGGCTGCCGCTGGTCATCCTGGGGCTGATTCTCGGAATCGGATTCGACCTGCCCGGGGGCGGTTATTTTTCGTTGGCACAAGTCGGAATCTGGGTATTTTCCCTTGCGGTACTCTTTCAGGTGGTTACTCTTCCGGTGGAGTTTGACGCATCCAGAAGAGCGCTGAAGATTCTGGGAAACAGCGGCATTATGGGGAGTGACGAAGTGGGAAGCTGCAAGCGTGTGCTGGGGGCCGCCGCCCTTACTTATGTGGCGGCAGCAGCTTCTTCTGTATTGCAGCTTCTGCGGCTGGTAATTCTTTCCGGCGGTCGGCGGCGGGATGATTAATGACAAGCCACTGACAGATGGTGAAGCGGCAGAGACGGGGAGCGCGGAAATGAGCCTGCAGGAAGGAAATATGCTGTGGATAATACAAGAGAACTGGTACTGGATTTGCTGATGGAGATTCTTGAAAAGAAGGTTTACAGCCATTTGGTGCTTAGAGAAGTATTGGATAAATATGACTATAGTGACAGCAGAGATAAGGCGTTTGTGAAGCGGGTGACGCAGGGAACACTGGAGAGGCTGATTCAGATTGATTATTGTCTGGATCAGTTTTCAAAAGTGCCTGTCCGCAGCATGAAGCCGCTGATCAGAAATCTGATGCGTATGAGTGCTTATCAGATTCTGTTTATGGATAAGGTTCCCGACAGCGCTGCCTGTAACGAGGCGGTAAAGCTGGCGGGAAAAAGAGGATTTAGAGGATTGTCGGGATTCGTAAATGGTGTTTTGAGAAATCTTTCCAGGAATAAGGAGAAGATTTCTTATCCTGCCAGAGAGAAGGACCCTGTATATTACCTGTCTGTGACCTGTTCTATGCCGGAGCATCTGGTAAGGCTGTGGTGTGAAGCGTACGGGGAGGAAAAGACAGGTATCATTTTGGAGGGAATTTTACAGGAACAGCCACTTAGTGTGCGCCTTTCACAGAAGCTTAGCGGAGAGAAAAAAGAAAAGTGGCTTTTGGCTCTCGAGAAGGCAGGAATAAAAGCAGAGCAGCATCCCTATCTGCCTTACGCATTCAGGCTTCGGAATACGGAAGGGGTACGCAGTCTTCCGGGATATGAGGAAGGCTTTTTTACCGTACAGGATGTGAGCAGTATGCTGGTTTCGGAAGTGGCATACTGCATGCTGATGGAGGGGAAAAAAGAAAAGGATATCGTGGGGAAACCGGACGGCTGCGAGAGGAAGCCGGATGACTTCCGGGAGCTGCTGGCGGTAGACGTGTGCGCGTCTCCCGGCGGAAAATCCATGCATATGGCGGAAAAGCTTTCCGGTACAGGAAAAGTGATTTCCAGAGACGTATCGGAGTATAAGGTTTCTCTGATAAGAGATAATATAGAACGAATGGGATATACCAATATAGAGCCCCAGCTGTTTGATGCTGCGATTACGGACACGGAGCTTCTGGAAAAGGCGGATGTGGTTCTGGCGGATCTTCCCTGTTCAGGGCTGGGAGTTACAGGGAAAAAGCGGGACATCACATATCGGATCACAGGAAAAGAGCTTTCAGAGCTTGTACAGCTCCAGAAAAGGATTCTTGGTACTGTGTGGCAGTATGTGAAGACCGGAGGGATCCTGATCTACAGTACCTGTACCATGAATCCGGAAGAAAACGGAGAGATGATAAAATGGTTTACTCAGAATCATCCTTTTGTATTGGAGGATATTTCACCCTGCCTTCCCGGGGCCTTGAAACAGGAAGGAAAAGAAGGAATGCTGCAGCTTTTTCCCGGGATTCATAAGACGGATGGCTTCTTCCTGGCAGGGATGCGGCGAATCGGTTAGAGGGGGACAGGATGCAGGATATTAAATCACTTACTTTGGATGAACTGAAAAAAGAAATGGAGCTGCTGGGAGAAAAGCCCTTCCGGGCCGGGCAGATGTACCAGTGGATGCATGTAAAGCTTGCACGCAGCTTTGATGAGATGACGAATCTTTCCCTGGCGTTGCGGGAAAAATGCAGGGAATATTTTGAATATACAGCACTGAAAATGGTCCGGATGCAGGAATCCGCCATAGATGGCACCAGAAAATATCTGTTTGAGTTAGGGGATGGAAAGCTGATCGAGAGTGTATGGATGAGATACCGGCATGGGAACAGTGTATGTATCTCATCCCAGGCGGGATGCCGTATGGGATGCTCATTCTGCGCCTCCACCCTGGGAGGGCTGGAGCGCTCCCTGAAACCTTCCGAGATGCTGGATCAGATTTACGCAATCACCCTGCTGACCGGAGAGCGGGTTTCCAATGTGGTAGTGATGGGAATGGGGGAACCGTTGGACAATTATGATAATCTGCTGAAATTTATAAAGCTGGTCACAGATGAAAACGGATTACATATCGGACAGCGCAGCATCACCGTTTCCACCTGCGGTCTGGCGGATGAGATGAAGCGTCTGGCGGATGAAAAGCTTCAGATTACCCTGGCATTGTCTCTTCATGCAGCGGATGATGAGAAGCGCAGAGAAATGATGCCTGTTGCAAACCGATATTCCATACCGGAGCTGATAGAGGCCTGCGCTTACTATTTTGAGAAGACGGGCAGAAGAATCACATTTGAGTATTCTCTGGTAAAAGGGGTAAATGACTCCGCCGGAGATGCGGAGCGTCTGTCCGCCCTGATCGGAAATTTAAACTGCCATGTGAACCTGATTCCTGTAAATCCGGTGGTTGAGAGAAAATATGTACAGCCCAATGTGCAGAAAATTACGGATTTTAAAAATAAACTTGAAAAAAATGGAATAAATGTTACTATAAGAAGGGAAATGGGAAGAGATATTGACGGCGCCTGCGGACAATTAAGGAGACGGCAGAAGCAGTAGGAGGGAAAACCCGTGTTACGATCCTTTTCTGTGACAGATATAGGGAGAAAGCGAAAACTGAATCAGGATTACGTATATGTGTCGGAAGCGCCTGTGGGGAATCTTCCCAATATTTTCATTGTGGCTGATGGCATGGGCGGGCATAATGCGGGAGACTATGCATCCAAGTGTGCTGTGGAGACGATTGTCCGGGAGGTACGGGGAAGCTTTGAAAAGAATCCGGTAAGGATTCTGGGAAAAGCAATCCGGATAGCCAACGATCTGGTGAGGAGACGGGCCAGAGAGGACAGCAGTCTTTTTGGAATGGGAACGACTGTGGTTGCGGCAACCTGCCTGGGACATTATCTTCAGGTTGCCAATGTGGGAGACAGCAGACTCTATATTATAGGAGACCAGGTCAGGCAGATCACCAGGGATCATTCTCTGGTAGAGGAAATGATCCGTATGGGCGGGATCGACAGGGATGCCGCCAGAAACCATCCGGATAAGAATATTATAACCAGAGCGATAGGCGGACTGGACACGGTGGAGATTGATTTTTTTAATGAGGAGATAAAGCCCGGAGAACTGGTGCTGATGTGTTCAGATGGGCTTTCCAATATGCTGGACGACGAAGAGATGGGCAGAATTATGAAAGAGCATATTTCGATTGAGGAGAAGGCGCAGAAGCTGGTAGATGCGGCCAATGAGCAGGGCGGAAAAGATAATATAGCGGTGATATTGATAGATGTATTCGCGAAAGAACAAATATAAGAGGTAGATATGGTTAAATTAGGAATGATCATTGGAGATAGATATGAAATATTGGAGAAGATAGGCACAGGCGGAATGGCGGATGTGTATAAGGCAAAGGATTATAAACTGAACCGCCTTGTTGCTGTTAAGGTTCTGAAGCAGGAATTCAGTGAAAATGCCAATTTTGTATCCAAATTCAGAGTGGAGGCTCAGGCAGCTGCCGGACTTGCGCATCCCAATATCGTAAATGTATATGATGTGGGGGAGGAGAACGGGATTTACTATTTCGTTATGGAGCTGGTAGAGGGCATTACGCTGAAGAAATATATCGAGAGAAAAGCGCGGCTGTCCGTCAAGGAAGCGGTGAGTATTGCGATCCAGGTCAGCATGGGAATTGAAGCCGCCCATAACAATCATATCATTCACAGAGATATCAAGCCTCAGAATATTATCATTTCCAAAGAGGGAAAGGTCAAGATTACCGACTTCGGTATCGCCAAGGCAGCCACCAGTAACACGATTACCTCTAATGTTATGGGGTCTGTCCACTATACTTCTCCGGAACAGGCCAGGGGAGGCTATTCTGATGAGAAGAGCGATATCTATTCTCTCGGTGTTACCATGTTTGAGATGCTCACCGGACGCGTACCGTTTAACGGGGAAACGACGGTGGCTATCGCAATTAAGCATATCCAGGAAGAAATGCCCTCTGCCAGAGACTATGTTTCTGAAATTCCCATCAGTGTGGAGCAGATTGTAGATAAGTGTTGTCAGAAAAGTCCGGACCGGAGATATCAGTCGATGGGAGAGCTTATTAAGGATTTAAAACGATCTCTGATGACGCCGGACGAGGATTTTGTGAAGATGGTGGATCCGGAGGAGGAAGGTTCCACGAAAATGATCAGCGATGGGGAGCGCAGCCAGATTAAGCGTCAGTCCAGAAGCAGGGACAGCATGGAGGAGGCCATGCACCTTCGAAGAGAGGCTGACGTGAAGCGAAGCGCCAGGAAGAAATATGTGGAAGAGGAAGAGGAGGAAGAAGAGGATCCCGAGGAGATAGAATACGAGTATGAGGAGGAGGAAGAAGAGGACGAGGGTGATGATTATGATCCCAAGATGGAGCGGATCACCACAGCGCTGGCAATAGTGGCGGCCATTCTCATTGGCTGTATTGTTCTTTTTCTGGTCGGAAGAGCGTTTGGGCTGTTTGATTTTGGACTTTTTGGGCAAAAGGAGGAGCAGGCCCAGGAAGAGGAGGAAGAAAAAGAAGAAGTAGAAATGGTGGAAGTGGTGGGTAAGGATGTGGACGATGTAAAGGTCACCCTTTTAAACCTGGGACTGACGCCTGAGATTGAATATCAGGAAAGCTCTGAATACAAGCAGGGGACGGTTATGGACTCCAGTGTAAAAGCAGGAGAAAAAATAAAAGAAGGCAGCAATGTGGTGCTGACTGTGAGCGCGGGTTCCGAAGGCGTGGAAGTGCCCGATGTGGTGGGAATTTCCGAAGCGGAGGCGATGACTGCGCTTGGAAAAGGCGGATTCCCGGTGAATAAGACATCAGGCCATGATGCCTATATCAAGGAGGGCAATGTCATCACCCAGTCTCCGGAGGCGGGAGCCAAGGTGCCTGCCGGAACGACAGTGACCATCCGCATCAGCCAGGGACCGGAGGTGAGTAAGGTTCCCGTTCCGGATGTGATCGGCAAAGATGAATCGGAAGCCATGGCCATGCTGGTGGAGGCCGGCGTCCAGATGGGAAAGGTCACGGAGGTGAATCATGAAAACGCCGACCTGACAGGGCTTGTGTGCTATCAGAGCTATTCGGCGGGGGCTTATGTGGAGCCTGGAACGGTGGTGGATGTGAGTGTCAGCCTGGGGCCTGCGCAGGCTACCTATCGGTTTACAGATCCGATTTCCGCACCGACGCCGGAGGAGGATCCGGCCTATCGCTCCGGTACGCTGGTGACGGTTACTCTGATGGCGGATGACGGGACACAGCTTTTAAGTACCCAGACCACATCTTTCCCGATTCAGCAGCAGAATATTACAGGGATTAAGAGCGGATCCGGTTATCTTCTGTATCAATATGTAAATGTCACAGAGGCGTCCACCGTGCAGGGGGAGGACGGATCGGTAACCACCATTGAAGGAAGCAGCGAAAATAAAGAGATTAAGAGACCGGTACAGTTTATTGCAGAATAGGCTTAAAAGATGAGGGGAAAGATCATAAAAGGAATCGCAGGCTTTTATTATGTATATACCTGTGCGGGACTGGTGGAGTGTAAAGCCAAAGGGATTTTCAGGAAGGATAAGTTAAAACCCCTGGTGGGGGATAATGTAGAGATTACATTCGATGAGAAAGAGCCTCTGACGGGAAATATTAGTTCGATCCTGCCGAGGAAAAATGTTCTGATCCGGCCGGCCTGTGCCAATATCGATCAGGCGCTGGTGATTTTTTCCATTGTGCGGCCGGATCCCAATTATAATCTGCTGGACCGCTTTCTGATTACCATGGAGAAACAGAAGATCCCGGCGGTTATCTGCTTCAATAAGAAAGATATTGCAGAAGAAAAGGAGCTGGAGGAGCTGAAAGCGGCTTATGGAAGAAGCGGATACCGGGTGATGTTTGCCAGCGGAGAAAAGGGGCAGGGAATAGAAGAGATACGAAGCTGCCTGAAGGGTAAGACGACGGTGGTGGCAGGTCCAAGCGGGGTGGGTAAGTCAACGATCGTCAATGCGCTCTATCCTGACGCCAATATGGAGACGGGAGAGATCAGCCGTAAGATCCAGAGAGGAAAACATACGACCCGGCATGCCCAGCTCTTTGCTTTGGCGGAAGATACGTTTCTTCTTGATACCCCGGGCTTTACGTCTCTGAGCCTGGGGGATATGGAAAAGGAAGAGCTGAAAAGGTGTTATCCGGAATTCTCAGACTATGAGGAAATGTGCCGTTTTGGCGGCTGCGCGCACATCAGCGAACCGGTTTGCGGGGTAAAGAGAGCGCTGGAAGAAGGCAGTATCAGCAGGGTACGTTATAATAATTATGTTCTGCTATATCAGGAACTGAAAAACAGAAAAAAATATTAAATAGGAGTAAGCCGGAGGGCATTTCATCTTGTGTTGGATGGATGCCCTTTTTTGTGCAGGGGCGCAGAGGGAGATTTGCTGCTGTGTGAATGTATTCTGCAGTTCGAGGACATATTGGAAGAACGGGAGATTGAACTGAAAACAGAAATCGAGGATGCGGATAGCATCCGGATCGTAGTGTCCGATACAGGCTGCGGCATGAGCCGGGATAGCAAGGATTATATATTTGATAAATTTTATCAGGGGGCACTTCCCACGCAAAAGAAGGGAACGGGCTTGGCCTTGCGCTGGTGAAGGCGAAGACCGCTTCGGTCACAATGTATGCGATCATACTCGGCGTCATTGGAACAGCTTTTATGGCAGGCTCTGTCTTTGCAGTGACGGCGCAGCCGCCTTGTTACATCCTGTGCATCCTGCTTGCCGTACCGGGATTTCTGGGATGGATTTTTCCGCATTTTCTTTATAAAAAGATTGCAGGAAAACAGACGGAAAAGATTACGCCGCTGATCGAAGCGAAATGTGGCGAGATTTGTGAGATCTGCGGGAAGGGGAACAAGTTGTTGCATTAGGAAGCATACACCGGATATCCGTAAAGTATTTTGTGAAATATAATATTGATTTCAGGTATGAATATTTGATATGATGAAAGAAAAAAGGAGACATACCTAAGTGGAGCTCAGAGTTTTACAATACTTCTTAGTTGCTGCAAGGGAAGAAAATATTACCAAAGCGGCTGCACTTTTACATATCACGCAGCCAACGCTGTCCCGTCAGCTCATGCAGATGGAGGAGGAGCTTGGCGTTAAATTATTCCGAAGAGGAAAGCATAATGTCATGCTGACAGAAGATGGCATGCTGCTTCGGCGACGCGCTCAGGAAATCGTTGACCTTGCAGAAAAAGCAGCGAAAGAATTGAAGCATGGAGGGGAAACAGTTTCAGGGGAAATATCTATCGGCTGCGGAGAAACGCAGAATATGAGTCCGCTTTCCCAAATGATAGCTTCCTTCAGACAGAAATATCCTGACGTAAGCTTTCACATCTACACGGCCATTGCAGATGATGTAAAAGAGCGGCTGGAAAACGGTACTTTAGATATGGGACTTTTGTTAGAACCGGTGGAAATCAGCAGATATCAGTATGTGCGGATGCCGTTAAGAGAAAAATGGCAGGTGTTAATGCGCAGAGATATGCAGCTGGCAGAAAAGCAAAAGATTACGCCGGACGACCTGGCAGGTGTTCCATTGATTATGGCAAGGCGACAGGCTGTTCGGAATGAACTGGAAAACTGGTTCGGTTATGACAAAGAAAAACTCAATATTGTATCGACCTGCAATCTTTCCCACTATAACCAGTCTGTTATGGTGGAGAGCGGTATTGGTGTGGCACTGGTAATGGAATTTTCCTGTAACCAGGATACTTTATGTCTGCGGCCGTTAGATCCGGAGTTGGAAAGCGGCTGTGTTCTGGTCTGGAAAAAGAATCTGATTCTTTTGCCGGCAATGATACGGTTTATCCAGCACGTGAAAGAATACCTGGGCAGGACAGGATGAAAAGATTTGCCCACTATCCTGTGCCTGTGACTCACCGGAAGATTCCGGCTGCCTGTCACCCCCATTCACGCTGCTACAGGCAGTCAGGCCTGGCACCACCATCAAAGCCAGTAACAACAACGGTACTTTTTTAATCATTCTCATAATCAGTCCTCCCGCTTCTGTTTATTTCCGTTCCCAAAATCCTGCCTCCGCGGCAGTCGCCGGATGTCCGTGCTGTTTATCTAATCCATTCTCCGGCATTCTATTTTCCCCATTTCCTCTGCTTCGCCCATACGCTCTGGGCATCATAGTATGCCCGGAGGGTGCTTTGGTCTTTATTGTAATCTGCCAGGATTCAAATAGCAAATATAAATAATACATAATATGAAATAGTTTTGTTGTATTCCTGATCTTTGTTTTCGCCCGCTTTCTCCCATATTGGAGGCTGGCCTGACTATTGTATGGAAAAAATATCAGGTATTCTCCGCGTCTGCTGAAAAGCTGTTAGAGCAATTTCAAAAATTCTTGTAATCTGTTTTTCCCATGTCTTTTTGAAGTTCACAAGCAATCCTTTGTACAAGAAGGCTCATTTTCGCAGATTTTTCGCACCCGGAAAACCTGCGAAAACGCTTGTTGGTGATATGTCTCCAAACCTCTGAGATCGTTACCGGCGGTAACGGCCGCGCGGCGAGTAGGGGAAGATAAATCTTCCCTGCTCGATTAAACAAGATATGCAAAAAAGGCATTTTTCAAAATACTGTATAAGTATTAGACATTTAAGGAAAGCAGACATACAATAAATTTAATCTCCGGATGAGGGAATGGCTGCACGCTGAGAAAGGAGTATATTTACAAAAATGACAATGAAGGAAGCGAGCGAACGGTATAAGATTCCTGTTAAAATACTGAAAGAATATGAAAAATGGGAGCTGTGCGGCGCGGTAAAGAAAGTTATGGGGGCATGGCAGTATGATGATCAGGACATAGAGAGGCTCAGTATGATCATGACGCTGCATGACATGGGGTTTAACAACAGCGAGGTGGAATCCTATATGCGCCTTACCCTGGAAGGGGATCATACAGAGCCTGAACGGATAGCGATGCTGAACAGGAGAAGGGGCAAGACCCTGGATGAGATTCACTTTAAAGAAAAACAGATAGCGCATATGGATTATCTGCGGCATGAAATGCAGAAAAGTAAGAAAAAGTAAGCGCAGAAAGCAGCGCGGAAATGAGGAAAAAATGAAAAAAATGTTATCAGTAATTTTGGTTGGTATATTGGTGTTTTCAATGGTAGGATGCGGCAGGAATGAGGAGGACAGCGGCAGAGACGGCGCCGCAGAGAATGAAAATATGGCAAGTCAGGAAATGGCGCCGGAGAACGAGGCAGACGACTCAGATCAGCAGGAATCGGAGAGCGGTATGACAGAACAGGATTCGACAGATCCGGGAAGCAGTGCGGCAGATGAATCAGAGACAGAACCCGCCGAAGCAGATGGAAGCAATGCGCTGGTGGTGTATTTCTCGTGGTCGGGGAATACGGAAAATGTTGCAAATGCCATTGTGGAGCAGACGGGAGCAGATGTATTTGAAATTGTTCCGGAGGAAGCCTATACTTCCGATTATAATACACTTTTGGATATTGCCACGGAGGAAAAGGAAAGCGGCGCCCGTCCTGCGATTGCAGGAAGCATAGAGGATATTGCGCGGTATGACATTATTTATGTAGGTTATCCCAACTGGTGGAGTGATATGCCGATGATCCTGTATACTTTTTTTGACAGCTATGACCTTTCCGGTAAGACCATTGTACCGTTCTGTACCAGTGGAGGGAGCGGTCTGTCAAATACAGTGAACAGCATCAAAGAACTGGAACCGGAGGCAGATGTCCTTGAGGGGCTTCATATCGGCAGCTCGTCCTCATCCGATCCGGAGAATGCGGTAAGCGACTGGCTTGGCAGTCTGGGACTTGCGGATTAAGAAAGGAGTGTTGCCGGCCATATGAAAAAGATTGTATTCTTATTAGCGCTCTTGCCTGGTCTTGTGCTGGCAGGATGCGGTCAGGAGCAGATACAAAACAGCAGTGGAGTAGAAGAAAACGGCAGAGTGCAGGCGAATGACAGCACAGAAAGTCATGGGGAAAATACGATGGGAAACGAATCAGAGAAAATGACATCAGAAGAAACAGAGACGGTGTCTGCAGAAGTTCCTGAGAATTTTGTCCTCATAAAAGGCGGAACCTTTCAGATGGGAAGCCCGGAAAGTGAGGCATGGCGCAGCGGGGATGAGTTGCAGCACAGCGTGACGGTCAGCGATTTCTATATGAGCCGTTATGAACTGACACAGGCGGAATATGAAGCTGTCATGGGAGAAAATCCAAGCAGCTTCTCCGGTGGGGATCTGCCGGTGGAAAATGTGACATGGCTGGAGGCTGTGGCTTACTGTAATACGAGGAGCGAACAGGAAGGACTGACACCTGTTTATGATATGGAAGGCAAAAGTGTAAGCTGGAACCGTAGTGCGGACGGTTACCGCCTGCCTACGGAAGCGGAATGGGAGTATGCCTGCAGGGCAGGAACGGGGACGCCTTTTTATATGGAAGATTCCCCAAGCGCGGAGGAGGCAAACTATTACGGTCACTATCCCTATATGATAGAAGAAAACTATTTTTCCCAGGGAAATCTTGCCGTACAGCCCGGTGAATACCGGCAGACAACCGTTCCCGTAGGAAGCTTTGAGGCCAATCCATTTGGACTTTATGACATGCATGGAAATGTGGGGGAGTGGACATGGGACATTTATGGGGATTATCCGGCGGACGCTCAGAGCGACCCCACAGGTGCGCAGAGCGGTACGCGCCGCGTATACCGGGGCGGCGGCTGGAATGATTTTGCCAAAAACATGCGCTGTGCTTACCGGGCCACGATGGATCAGGATAAAGGCAGTTTTAATGTAGGCATCCGGCTTGTGAGAAATGCCGCGGCAGGAAACGGAAACGTGGAAGGTGCGGCTCTGGAGAGCGGAGCAGATACAGGAAGCGCAGAGGGGAGCAGTGTATTGATCGCATACTTTTCATGGGGCGGCAACACCCGCGGTATCGCAGAAGAGATTGCGGACCAGACAGGAGCAGACCTGTTTGAGATTACACCGGTCAATCCCTATTCTGACGATTACAATACCGTGCTTGACGAGGCGCAGCGCGACCAGAACGAACAGGCAAGACCGGAGCTGGCCGCCCATGTGGAAAATATGGAGGATTACGACATCATTATCCTGGGCTATCCTAACTGGTGGGCATCCATTCCCATGCCGGTCGCATCCTTCCTTGAGGAATATGATTTCACAGGGAAAACCATCCTGCCGTTCTGCAGTCATGGCGGGGGACGTTTTGGGCAAAGCCTGACTGCGATTGCAAAACTGGCGCCGGATGCAGATATGGGAGAGGCACTGTCCGTTCATTATTCCGGCGGATCATCCCTTGGGGACGATGTAAGGGCTTGGCTTGAGGAAAATGGAATTACAGCAAATTAAAAAGGAGAGGATTATTATGAAGATTAACAACAGGGAAGAATTTGACAGACAGAATGTATTTGGACTGGGGCAGGAGAACAGGCATTTGCACGGTATTTTGTCGGCAATTCCTATTTGAATCCTCTTACGAATCCGAAGGAAACGGCAGTGTTTCTGGCAAATGTCACTTTTGAGCCGGGGGATGCCGGAACAACTGGCACATCATCATTGTGACGGCTACGTTTTCTTTGGAATAGAGCGAAAAGCAGCATTATCCGCACGGATATGGAGGGACGATAAGTTGTTTAATAATAAAGGTTTGAAAAATCTGATCCTTCCGCTGTTTCTGGAACAGCTCCTTACAATCCTGGTCGGACTGGCGGATACTTTTGTGATCAGCTTTGTGGGTGAAGCCGCAGTATCCGGCGTATCCCTTGTCAATTCCTTCAATACAATATTCATTTTTCTGTTCACGGCCCTTGCTTCCGGCGGCGCAGTGATTACAAGTCAATACATTGGCGGCAAAAAGAGGGAAGAGGCGGGGGAGGCGGCGAGCCAGTTACTGATGATCTCCACGGTATTTTCAGCAGGGTTAGTCATCCTGCTTCTGCTGTTTGGACGACCGGTTCTGGGGCTGGTATTCGGACGGGTGGAAGAGGACGTTATGGAGGCATGTGTGACATACCTTCGCATTTCCGCCTGTTCCTACCCGGCGCTTGCAGTCTATAACGCAGGAGCGGCGCTCTGCCGCAGTATCGGAAAGACCAGCGTTACCATGTATATTGCGGTCGTTTCCAACGTGATCAATGTGGTCGGCAATCTGATCGGCGTATTTGTCCTCCATGCGGGAGTACCCGGAGTTGCGTATCCTTCCCTGATTGCAAGGATGTTTTCCGCAGCGGCCGTGACGGTTCTCTGTTTTCGTAAGGGGAATGGCGTATATTACGAGCAGCAGTGGATATGCAGATGGAACGCCGGGCTTTTGAAACGTATTTTAAGGATTGCGGTTCCAAACGGTGTGGAGCAGGGGATCTTCCAGTTTGTCAAGGTGGCGCTCAGCAGTATTGTCGCTTTGTTTGGAACCTGTCAGATTGCGGCCAACGGGATTGCCCAGAGTATCTGGTCCCTTGCCGCTTTGGTCTGCGTGACCATGGGACCGGTGTTTATCACCGTGATCGGCCAGTGCATGGGTGCGGGAGATGCCGGGCAGGCGGAATATTATTTTCACAAACTCTTAAAAGTGACGCTCCTGTTCTCCATAGTATGGAATACGGTAATTTTTGCAGTGACGCCCGTCATGATGCCGTTTTTTGATGTGGCGCCTCAGACAAGGAGTCTGACGGTATGGCTGGTTCTGATCCACAATGTCTTTAATTGTATTGCATTTCCATTTGCAGATCCGTTGGGAAAGGGCCTGCGTGCGGCAGGCGATGTGAAGTTTACGGTGGTCTGTTCGCTGGTAACGACTATCGGCGTGAGGCTTCTGGCATCGGTCCTGTTTGCCATTCTATTTGATATGGGTGTGATCGGGATTGCACTTGCCATGAGTCTGGACTGGTGTGTCCGGGCGGTGGTATTTTACATCCGCTTCAAGGGCGGAAAATGGAAGAATTATCAGTTGATTTGAAAAAAGATAGTTTATGAGACTTTGTGCAGGTATCTTGATTTTCAGGATCAGGGGCAGATTCTGGGCACAGGATGCGGTACGGTTTCCATGACAAAGAGTACGGAGTTTCCAAAGCGGGCGTATGAACTTGGAAAAGGTGTGTGAGGAAAAAAGCTGCCAACTGTATTGGTATGATGCAGGAAATGTTTTTAGAGCAAGTGCAGGAGGATGATTGAAAATATGCAGTACACAAAATTAGGCAGTTCGCAACTTTGTGTTTCCCGGATCTGTATGGGATGTATGGGATTTGGCGATGCAAAAAATGGTCAGCATTCATGGACGGTGGATGAGGAACATTCTCGTGAAATCATAAAGCGGGGGCTGTCACTTGGTATCAATTTTTTTGATACGGCAATCGGTTACCAGAGCGGCACCAGCGAGCGGTATCTCGGAAGGACGCTGCGGGACTATGCCAAACGGGAGGAAGTCGTAGTGGCGACAAAATTCCTGCCGCGGACACAGGAGGACATCGAAAAGGGAATCACAGGACAGCAGCATATTGAGCGGATGATTAACAAAAGCCTTGCAAATCTGGGCATGGATCATGTGGATCTTTACATTTATCATATGTGGGATTATCAGACGCCGCTCTATGACATTATGGAAGGGCTGAATAACGTGGTAAGGGCAGGAAAGGCCCGCTATATCGGTATATCGAACTGCTTTGCGTGGCAGCTTGCGAAGGCAAATGCGCTTGCCGAAAAGGAGGGCTTTGCAAAATTCGTATCGGTTCAGGGGCACTATAACCTGATCTTCCGGGAAGAAGAGCGGGAGATGGCAGCGCTGTGCGCACAGGATAATATCGCCATGACACCGTACAGCGCGCTGGCAGGGGGAAGACTGTCAAAGCTACCCGGTGAAACCTCTAAGCGTCTGGAGGAGGACAGCTATGCGAAATTCAAATATGACGCTACGGCAGAGCAGGACGGCGTGATCATTTCGAGGGTGGCGGAGCTTGCCCGACAAAAAGGGGTAAGTATGACGGAGATTTCCCTGGCATGGCTGCTCACAAAGGTTACCTCTCCGGTGGTGGGCGCAACGAAGCTGCACCATGTGGAGGGAGCGGCAAAGGCGGTTGATCTGACGTTAAATGATGCGGAGCTGGCATATCTGGAGGAACCCTATGTTCCCCACGCCCTGGTGGGAGTCATGGCGCAGAATACCTTGGATGCGGCAAAGGAAAAGCATGTGTGGTCTACAGTATGATTAATGAAAAAATGGAGGAAACCAGGATGAGGAACTATCACGAAACAGATCCGGAATTTATGAAGATCGCGGAGCATTTTACATTGGAAGAAGTGGTGAAGGAATCCGGTCAGGAGCTGCCGGAAGAAACACGGTATCTGGCGATTCTCGCTACGCTGTTAGGCTGTCAGGGACTTGAGGTTTATAAAGATACGCTTCCGAAAGCACTGGAAGAGGGACTTGCCCCCGTTATGGTGAAAGAGATGATCTACCAGGCGGTGGATTATCTTGGGCTTGGCAGGGTCATGCCGTTTTTATCTGCTGCCAACGATATTTTAACGGCCCGGGGAGTCAGACTGCCGCTGCCCGCACAGGGGACGACGACCAAGGAAACCAGGCTGGAAAAGGGAGCAGAGGCGCAGGCAGAGATTTTCGGAGAGCATATGAAGGAAGCGTGGAAAGCAGGGCACATTAACCGGTGGCTGGCGGCAAACTGCTTTGGCGACTATTACACAAGGAACGGTCTGGACTTACAACAGCGTGAGCTGATCACATTCTGCTTTCTGGCGGCACAGGGCGGCTGTGAACCGCAGCTTGCCGCCCATGCGAAAGGAAATATTAACCTTGGAAATGACAAAGATTTTCTGATCAGGGTGGTGTCGCAGTGCCTGCCTTATATCGGTTATCCCCGCAGCCTGAATGCAATAAACTGTATCAATAAGGCTGCGGAATCATAAAGATTCGGAATATGGAGGCAGATTGAAGGAAAGGCATGGTTATTAGATTGAAAACAAAGGCAAAAATAAAGTGGACGCTGGATGTCCTGATGACGGCAGCGCTGTTTTTCCTGATGGGTTATCAGTTCTGGGGAGAGGCAGTCCATGAATGGATCGGAACCGGGATGTTTGTACTGTTTATCGCCCATCAGGTCTGCAACCTGAACTGGTATAAAAATCTGTTCCGGGGAAGGTATACGCCCATGCGTATTCTGCAGTGCATGATTAACGTCCTGACGCTTGCGGCAATGCTGGCGCTTATGTACAGCGGGATTACCATGTCCAGGCATGCGTTTGCGTTTCTGCCCATACAGGGCGGGATGGCGCTGGCAAGGCGGCTGCACATTCTGGGTTCCTATTGGGGATACCTGTTGATGAGCCTGCATCTGGGTCTGCATTGGGGGATGGTTTTGAATACGGTTGTAAAAAGGCATACATCACAGCGCAAATATCAGGCGGTGGGTTTCATCGCAGGTCTTCTGATTGCGGCTTATGGAGTCTATGCATTTATCAAAAGAAACTTTCTGACCTATATGTTCCTGCGCAGTGAATTTGTTTTCCTGGATTATGAGGAACCAAAGCTGAAGTTCTTTTTGGATTACCTTGCGTTGATGGGGCTGTGTATTTTCATAGCACATTACATTGTAAAGCTGGTCAGAAGGGCAGGAACCGGACGAAAGGAAGGCAGTCGTGCGCAGACTGTAGGGAATCCGAGCTTTGAAGAGCTGACAAGGGGAAATCCGGAGAAGACTTCAGATGTCGTGATGAAACAGGGAGGTAAGAGTGAAAGGTAAACCTTTCACTCGCAAGTTTGTATCTGCGTTGCCGCCGCAAACTTGTGACGCGCAGAAGGCAGCGCAGAAATGAGAAAATTTATGAGAAAAACAGCGGTTTGTCTGCTTACGGCAGCGTTGATATTGACTGTTTCGGGCTGCGGACAGAGCAGCAGTAGCAATCCGGAAAGGCAGGAGACGGAACGTCAGCAAAGCGGGACAGAGCAGGGAACGGAATCGGTGGTGGAGACGGATACTGTGGATCCGGAAAATGACGGAACAGGACAGAGTGGGAACGATGCGTCTGCACCGGAAATCACTGCGCCGGACTCTCCGGCTGCGGATGACGGAACAGTCGTTGATAGACAGGATTGAATCCCGCAATGGGCTGCACACATTGGAGCAGGCGGAAAAGAAACTGGGCATTGCAGGGATTTTTGCCGCAAGCGCACTGGGGATAGCCTCACCCTTATGTATGTACGGGACGATTCCCATTGCGGCTTCTTTTTCCAAAGGCGGAATGAAAGATGACTGGCTTGCGGCTTTTATGATGAGTTCCGTTCTGCTGAACCCGCAGCTTATCATTTACAGTGCGGCATTGGGGCAGACGGCGCTTGCCGTGCGCATTGTGAGCTGTTTTTTATGTGGAAGCCTTGCGGGAGTTCTGATCCGCATTTTTCTTTGGCGTGGGAAAGACCGGAAAACTTTTTTCAATAGGGGTGGCTCCTTGACGGAATGAGTCTTGGAGGCGCGTCGGTTTTTATGGTCACGGGACCGGCGACCAAGATTAGCAATCTGGGAGCCGTGAAGATTGTGCTGGGAGTCAGGCGGTTTGTGCTGTATCTTGCATATGTGATGGCGTTTTCTTTGATCGCGGGACTGATAGTGAATCTTGCGGTGTGATTTTAAAGAAGGCGGCGTTGTATCGGCGTCCAAAAGACAGCAGCATAGAGTTTTTGTAATTACTCCTGCAAGAAATATTAGTTGAATTGTTTTCAAAATGCTGTTGATGAAAAAGAGTCTGACATGATATAATAAAAAATCGTGTTAGACTCTTTTTTCAACATACTGTCAAACGTTCTGGAATATAGACAAAACTTTTCAGGAATTGCATAAAATCAAGCTTTTTAAGGAGGATATAGAGTAAAATGAAACTAGGAATCGTCGGACTCCCCAATGTGGGTAAAAGTACATTATTTAATTCGCTTACGAAGGCGGGAGCAGAATCTGCAAATTATCCGTTCTGCACAATAGATCCCAATGTGGGCGTGGCGGTGGTGCCGGACGAACGGCTGAAGCTTCTGGGGGATATGTATCATTCCAGGAAGGTGACTCCGGCAGTGATCGAGTTTGTGGATATTGCCGGTCTGGTAAAGGGAGCGTCCCATGGAGAAGGGCTGGGGAATCAGTTCTTAAGCCATATCAGGGAAGTGGATGCGGTGGTTCACGTGGTGCGCTGCTTTGAGGATGAAAATGTGGTGCATGTGGATGGAAGCATCAATCCTCTGCGGGATATTGAGACCATCGATCTGGAGCTGATTTTCTCCGATTTGGAGATTCTGGAGCGCAGGATCGCCAAGACAGGTAAGGCGGCCCGCATGGATAAAACGCTTGCAAGGGAGGCGTCCCTTCTGGAGGGATTAAAGGCCCATCTGGAAGCGGGCAGACCTGCCAGAAGCTATGAGACAGAGGATGAGGAGGAAGCGGCTCTCTTAAGCTCCTACAATCTGCTTACAGGAAAGCCGGTGATCTTTGCCGCCAATGTGGGAGAAGAAGATCTGGCGGACGATGGAGAGGGCAATGAGGGCGTGCGGGCTGTGCGCAGTTTTGCCGCGCAAAACGGCAGTGAAGTATTTGTAGTATGTGCACAGATTGAGAGGGAAATCTCGGATCTGGATGAGGATGAAAAGGCAATGTTTCTCGAGGAGCTGGGCTTAAGTGAATCGGGTCTTGAAAAACTGATCAAGGCCAGCTATCATCTCCTGGGGCTGCATAGTTTCCTGACAGCGGGAGAGGATGAGACCAGGGCCTGGACGATTAAGATTGGGACCAGGGCGCCTCAGGCTGCCGGTAAAATACATACCGACTTTGAGAGAGGATTTATCAAGGCAGAAGTAGTAAATTATAAAGATCTCCTGAAGGAAGGCTCCCTTGCCGCAGCAAGAGAAAAGGGGCTGGTGGGTATGGAAGGAAAGGATTATGTGGTGAAGGACGGAGATGTGATCTTATTCAGGTTTAATGTCTGAGGCAGGAGAATAAAGAATGAATAGTATGGATATTGCCTTTCCCAATCTGGGAATTTATCTCAGAAATGTGCCGAAGGGCTTTCAGATTTTTGGATTTGATATTGCGCTTTATGGCGTGATCATAGGGATAGGAGTGATTTTGGGTATTCTGATTGTGGCCAGACAGGCGAAAGCGACGGGGCAGGATCCGGATATGTACTGGGATTTTGCGCTCTATGCGGTATTTTTTTCCATTGTGGGAGCAAGAATCTATTATGTGATTTTTGACTGGGAGATGTATAAAGACAATTTGCTGCGGATTTTTAATATCAGGCAGGGCGGACTCGCAATTTATGGAGGCGTGATCGCCGGCTTTACTACTCTTTTTGTGTATGCACGGATCAAAAAACAGAACGCTTTCCGGATGGCTGATACTGCTGTTCCGGGATTGATTCTGGGGCAGGCTGTCGGAAGATGGGGGAATTTTACCAACAGAGAAGTATTTGGAGAATATACGAATAATATTCTTGCCATGCGTCTTCCCGTGGAGGCTGTCCGCAGCAGAGATATCTCCCAGTCCCTTGCCGCTCATATGGAAGAGGGGGTCAATTATATTCAGGTACATCCCACATTGTTATATGAAAGCCTGTGGAATCTGGGAATCTTAATCGTAATGATGCTGTACTGGAAGCACAAAAAATTTGAGGGCGAGATTGCCCTTCTCTATTTAGGAGGCTATGGGCTGGGAAGAGCCTGGATCGAGGGGATCAGAACCGATCAGCTTTTTATTCCGGGGACACAGGTTCCGGTTTCTCAGGTATTGGCAATCTGTCTTTTTGCAGGAGCGGTGGTGTGTGACATTGTGGTAAGAATGCGCATCAGGAAGAAAAAAAATTTTCAGAAAGTTTAAAATCGAATTTGAGGCAGTGACCACTATATCTTGTGGGAATATTTTTAACTGCCCACAGAATAGAGAAAAAAACAACACATAAATATAAAAACAAATATTTATAAGCGCTTTGCAGAAACATGCAGAGCGCTTTTTTGCTTGCGCTTCCATTCGATTTTTGTTAAAATGGTCATTAAGTGGTGGAAAGTGGTAGAAAGTGTTAATAATGTGGGTGAAAGTGGTTTGATAATCCCGGACTTTCTGCTGGAACGGGCCGGAAAGGGTGAATGCATATGTTTATGGGGGAATACAACCATACAATAGATGCTAAGGGCAGGCTGATTATTCCATCCAGGTTCCGCGAGGTATTGGGCGACGAATTTGTTGTAACCAAGGGAATGGATGGCTGTCTGTTTGTATTTGATCACCCGGAATGGCAGGCCTTTGAAGAAAAATTACACGGTTTACCAATGATAGATAAAGAAGCGAGACAGTTTACCCGTTTTTTTCTGGCCGGAGCAGCCAGCGTGGAGGTGGACAAGCAGGGAAGGATTCTGCTGCCGGCTGTGCTTCGCGAATTCGCAGGTATTACGAAAGAGGTAGTACTTGTAGGAGTTGGAAGCAGGGTGGAGATCTGGAGCAGAGACAGATGGGAGGAAGCCGCCGGTTACCAGGATATGGAGGAAATATCCAGACATATGGTGGAGTTTGGCATCGGATTTTGACAAGGAGCAGCAATGGGGTTTGAACACACATCTGTATTACTTGAGGAGACCATAGAAGGATTGAAGATCAGACCTGACGGCATCTATGTGGATGGGACACTGGGCGGAGGAGGACATTCACGCAGGATCCTGGAAAAGCTGAATGAGCACGGCAGGCTGATCGGAATTGATCAGGATGAAGCGGCCATAGAGGCGGCGGGAAAAGTACTTCTCCCTTTTGGCGACAGGGCAGAGGTGGTGAGGGATAACTATTGCAATACTCCCGAAGTGCTTTCGAAACTGGGAATTGACGGAATAGATGGAATGCTGTTGGATCTTGGCGTTTCTTCCTATCAACTGGATACCCGGGAGAGAGGATTTTCCTATCGATATGATGCGCTGCTGGATATGAGAATGGATATGCGTCAGAGTCTGACAGCCAGAGAAATCGTTAATAACTATGAGGAAGAGAAACTGTTTCGTATTATCAGAGATTACGGGGAGGAAAAATTTGCCGGAAATATAGCCAGGCGCATTGCGGCGGCAAGAAAGAACAGGCCGATAGAGACGACCGGGGAATTAAATGAGATTATCAAAGCGGCGATCCCGGCAAAGATGAGGGCTCATGGAGGACATCCATCCAAGCGTACTTTTCAGGCAATCAGAATCGAATGTAACAGGGAACTTGAAGTGTTAAAAGAATCGATTGGGAAACTGATTGATCTGCTCAATCCCGGCGGAAGGTTCTGCATCATCACATTTCACTCGCTGGAGGACAGAATCGTAAAGAATGCCTTCAGGGAAGCGGAAAATCCCTGCATCTGCCCGCCTTCTTTTCCGGTATGTGTATGCGGAAGAACAAGCAGAGGAAAAGTGATCACTTCCAGGCCCGTGCTGCCCGGAGAGAAGGAGCTGTTGGACAATCCCAGGGCAAAAAGCGCAAAGCTCAGGATTTTTGAGAAGAACAGGTGAAACGAGAACCTGAAAGGCAATAATCATCAGTAGGAGAGAATGGAATGGCAGTAAATACCAATAACAGAAGACAAACTGCATATAGAAACAGCGTTTCCTATGGAAACAGTGTTTATGTGCAGGGAAATACTGCCAGAAAGCTTCAGCCTCTGCCGGCGCCCGAGCGGCCGGTAAAAAAGGTCAGCAGCAGAACCCGCAAAAACAGAGAGCGGGCATTGCACATGAACGTTGCTTCTGTGCTTTCCATGGCGGTGGCCATGATGGCAGCTGGAATCATACTTACCTGGTATCTGACACTTCAGTCTGATATCACCAACAGTATCAAACACATTGCGGCATTAGAGGGGACTCTTAATGAACTGAAACTGTCAAATGATGAGAATTACAGCAGGATTGTAAGCAGTGTGGATCTGGAGGAAGTAAAGAGAATTGCAATTCAGGAGCTGGGCATGTATTATGCGCAGGAGGGGCAGATCATTTCCTTCAATGGCGAGGGCAGTGATTATGTGAGACAGACAGGGGATATTCCGGATTAGAAGGTGCAGGTTTGAGTAAGAGGAGAAATAATAAATTTACAAAAAAGATGCAGAAAAAGCTGGTGACGCTGTTTTTGCTGATGCTGTTGGCTTTTACAGGACTGAGCTACCGTCTGTTTGCCATCACCAGAGATAATGGCGAGAAGTATAAAAAGCAGGTGCTTTCCCAGCAGAGATATGACAGTACGACCCTCCCCTACAGAAGAGGGTCTATTCTGGATGCCAACGGCAGTATACTGGCGACCAGTGAGAAGGTTTATAATGTGATTCTGGACGCAGTGGCAGTGTCGGAAAAAGAGGAATATTTAGAACCCACACTGGAAGCTCTGCGCACCCAGTTCGGAATGGATACGGGGGCGATCCGCAGCTTTATCGCTGAAAATAAGGAAATATCCCGTTACCGTGTGCTTGCCAGAAGGCTCGAGTTCGAACAGATAGAAGGCTTTCTGGAAAAGCAGAATGAGGAGGATTCTCTGGTGAAGGGTGTCTGGTTTGAGGAGGAATATAAGAGGATTTATCCCGGAGGGACCCTTGCCTGCGATGCCATTGGATTTACCACCAGTGATAATGTGGGTTCCTACGGACTGGAGGAATATTACAATGATATTCTTTCAGGGACACCGGGAAGGAGATATGGCTATCTGAATGATGATTCCAATCTGGAGAGAACCACCATAGCGGCGGAGGATGGAAATACCCTTGTCAGCACACTGGACATTAATGTACAGAAGATTGTGGAAAAGTACCTGAAAAAATTCGACGAAGAATATAAAGACAATGCACATGAGGGAAACGGCGCCAATAATATTGGGTGTGTCATGATGAGGGTGAATACCGGAGAGGTAATCGCTATGGCGAGTTATCCGGTATTCGATCTGAATGATACCAGAAATACAGAGGCGCTGATTGGTATGCCTATCCTGGATGAAGAAGATAAACGGACAGGAGAATACATCAATGAAGAGAATCTGAGAGCGCTGGAGCAGGATGGCGAAGCCATGTACCGGCAATTGAATGCGTTGTGGAAAAATTTCTGTATCAACGAGACCTATGAGCCGGGCTCTGTGGCCAAGCCGTTTACAGTGGCGGCCGGAATAGAGAGCGGAAGCATTACGGGCAATGAATCCTTTAACTGTACAGGAGAGGTTGAGATAGGCGGGAAACCTATCCGGTGCCATAATACATGGGGAGACGGTACGCTGACCGTCTCGGAAGGAGTCGAGCGCTCCTGCAACATTAATATGATATACGTGGCGCAGAAGACCGGTGTGAGCACTTTCACCAAGTTTCAGCATATTTTTAATATGGGGCTCAAGACCAATATCGATCTTGCAGGCGAATCCCGTACGGCAGGTCTGATTTATTATGAAGACAATATGGGGCCTGCGGAGCTTGCTACCTGCAGCTTCGGGCAGGGTTTTAATACGACCATGATCCAGATGCTGACAGGCTTCTGCTCTCTGATCAACGGAGGCTATTATTACGAGCCGCATATGGTGAGCAAGATTGTCAGCCCGTCGGGTGCGACGGTACAGAATATTGAGCCCAGGCTTCTGAAGCAGACCATCTCGGAAACCACATCCGCAAGAGTGCGTGAAATGTGCAATCTGGTGGTCTCAGGGGAAAAAGGAACCGGAAAAACCGCAAGACCGGCAGGATACATGATCGGAGGTAAGACCGGAACAGCCGAGACGCTTCCCAGAAAAAACGGTGAATATGTACTTTCTTTTCTGGGATATGCGCCGGTGGATGATCCTCAGATCGCTATTTATGTAGTGGTGGACAGGCCGAATGTACCCTCTAATATCATGGATGACGCCAAATTTGCCACCAGGATCGTGAAGAGTATTCTGACGGAGGCGCTGCCTTATCTGGGGATCTTTATGACGGAAGAATTAACGGATGATGAGAGAGAGGAGCTGGAGGCGCTTCAGATCGAGATCCGGACTCCGGCAGTTTCTCCCAGCCCGGAAGTGGGAGAAGGAGAAGAAGGAAGCAGTCAGGAAGGAGAGGAAGGCAGCACGCCTGCAGGAGCTGAGGAATCGCCTCCTCCGGAGGAGGACGGGGCCGGAAGAGAGGTCTGGAAGGATTTTCCCATTGACCCGGAGACCGGATATGCGGTGGATCCGGAGACCGGAAAATTTGTAGATCCGGAGACAGGGGCCGTACTGGGAGGAAGCTTTGACGCAAACGCGCCGGATTCTTCGGGAGCATCTCCATCCCCGTCTCCTTCCGGAACGCCGGAACCGGAAGAATAAGTGGAAAAAGGCGATAAAAAAAGTATCTTAAGGGAATAACCTCATGGAACAGGTAATAAATTATAATAATACCTGTTCCATGAGGTTTTTTATGATCAAAAATAAAACCGGAAACAGAAAAAAGATCGTTACGGTGTTTTTCGTGTGCTCTGGAATTTTACTGCTTCTGGCCGGACGGTTGACTTATCTTATGGTGTTTCAGTCAGATTATTATTCGGAAAAGGCGGATCAGCTTCATGAAAGAGAGAGAGGGATCAAAGCCGCCAGAGGAAGAATTCTGGATGCTAACGGTACGGTGATTGCAGATAACAGGACGGTATGTACCATCTCAGTGATCCATAACCAGATAAAGGATCCTGATGCCATCGTGGAAGTTCTCTCCAAAGAGCTCGATCTTTCAGAGGATTATGTGCGTAAACGGGTAGAAAAATATTCTTCCATAGAACGGATCAAAAGCAATGTGGATAAGGAAAAGGGAGACGCCATCAGAGCCTATAATCTGGAAGGCGTAAAGGTGGATGAGGACTATAAGCGGTATTATCCCTACGATACGCTTGCTTCCAAGGTCCTGGGCTTTACAGGGGGAGACAATCAGGGAATTATCGGACTGGAAGTGAAATACGAGGAGTATCTGAAAGGACAGGAGGGTACCATTCTTACGGTGACCGATGCCAGAGGGGTTGAAATCGACGAAGCAGGGGAAGAGAGAGTAGAACCTGTGCCGGGCAATGACCTGTACATAAGCCTTGATATGAACATTCAGAGCTATGCCACTCAGCTGGCACGGCAGGTGATGGAAACCAAGGAGGCAGAGCGGGTATCCATACTGGTTATGAATCCGCAGAACGGAGAAATCATGGCTATGGTAGATGTACCGGAATTTGACCTTAATAATCCCTACCAGCTGCCGGATGAAACAGATGCTGAAAATCTGAGTGAAGAGCAGAAACAGGAGCAGTTAAACCGCATGTGGCGGAACGGGTGTATCAATGATACCTATGAACCCGGTTCTACCTTTAAGATTATTACAGCCGCGGCAGGGCTGGAGGAAGGCGTAGTGACTACAGAGGACAGGTTCAGCTGTCCGGGCTTTATCATGGTGGAGGACCGCAGAATACGATGCCATAAGACATCCGGCCATGGAGCCGAGAATTTTGTGGAGGCTACCATGAACAGTTGTAACCCGGTATTTATCACGGTGGGACTCAGGCTGGGGGTGGAAAGGTATTATCACTATTTTACACAGTTTGGCCTTCTGAATAAAACCGGAGTGGATCTGCCCGGAGAGGCAGGAACAATCATGCATAAAATGGAGGATATGAAGGCGGTGGAGCTTGCCACAGTATCCTTTGGACAGTCCTTTCAGATCACGCCCATACAGCTTGCCACGACAGTCTCATCCATTGTCAATGGAGGAAACCGTGTAACGCCTCATTTCGCCGTGATGGCTGCAGACAGAGAGGGCACGGAGATAAAAAAGTTCTCTTATCCGGTAACAGAGCATATTGTGTCAGAGGAAACTTCTGCCACAATGCGGATGATTCTGGAGCAGGTCGTGGAAAAGGGGTCAGGGAAGAACGGTTATGTGGAGGGAGCAAGAGTAGGAGGAAAAACGGCTACCAGCCAGACACTGCCGCGGGGCAGCGGAAGATATATCGCGTCTTTCTTAGGGTTTGCTCCGGCGGATGATCCCCAGGTTCTGGCGCTTGCCATTGTCCATACTCCTCAGGGAAATTATTATGGAAGTCAGGTGTCTGCTCCGGTGGTGAGACAGCTTTTTGAAAATATTCTTCCTTATTTGGAAAAAATGGATTATAATTGAGAGGTATACTTATGTCCAGTGGTTATATTATCGTACCAATATTGATATCTTTCATACTCAGCGCCGTCCTTGGGCCACTGTTCATACCTGTGCTGAAACGAATGAAAGCAGGACAGACGGTGAGAGAGGAGGGGCCGCAGACGCACTTGAAAAAGAACGGGACGCCGACCATGGGCGGTATTCTGATTATGATCAGTGTACTGGTTACTTCCTTATTTTATGTAAAAGATTATCCGGCGATCATACCGATACTGGTATTAACCCTGGGATTTGGTCTGATCGGTTTTCTGGACGATTATATCAAGGTTGTGCTCAGACGCTCTTTGGGATTGAAAGCATGGCAGAAGCTGTTTCTCCAGATGATCGTAACAGGGCTGTTTTGTCATTATCTTCTCAGATCGCAGCCGGCCGGCCTGGCTATGCGGATTCCTTTCGCAAAGGGATATTATGTGGATTTCGGCGTGCTGAACATCCCGCTGCTGTTTGTGGTAGTAATCGGGACTGTAAACGGTACGAACTTAACCGACGGACTGGACGGACTGGCGGGCAGTGTGACTGTGATGATCGCCACCTTCTTTACGGCAGCCGCGGCAGGGCTGGGAGCGCCTGTTGTGCCGGTCACAGGAGCTGTGATGGGGGCGCTCCTTGGTTTCCTGCTGTTTAATGTGCATCCTGCCAGTGTGTTTATGGGAGATACAGGTTCTCTTGCGCTGGGCGGATTCGTGGCGGCCTGTGCTTATACGCTGCAGATGCCGTTGTTTTTGCCTGTAGTGGGAGTGATCTATGTGGCGGAAGTACTTTCCGTTATTCTGCAGGTGGTTTATTTTAAACTTACAGGAGGGAAGAGGCTCTTTAAAATGGCGCCGCTCCATCATCATTTTGAACTGTGCGGATGGAAAGAGACCAGGGTGGTGGCGGTATTTTCCATTATCACGGCGCTTATGTGCCTGCTGGCACTGGCCGGGATATGACCAGGAAGAAAGGAGAAAGTCAGGGAAATGACTTTACAAAATAAAAAGGTTTTGGTAGTGGGAAGCGGAAGAAGCGGGATCGGTGCGGCCAGACTTCTTATGAAAACAGGAGCTGTTCCGGTACTGTTTGACAGCAATGAAAAGACGGATATAAACGCAATCAGGAAAAAGACGGAGGATATGCCGGAGCTCGAGATCCTGACGGGAGCGGTGCCCCGGGAGAGAGAGAAGGAGTTTACACTGGTGGTGATCAGTCCGGGTGTGCCGGTGGATCTGCCCATGCTGGATGCCTACAGAAACCTTGGAGTTCCCGTATGGGGAGAAATTGAGCTGGCTTATGCATTTGCCAGAGGAAAAGTGGTGGCTGTCACAGGGACCAACGGGAAGACCACAACTACTACCCTGGTGGGACAGATTATGTCTGCTTTTTATGAATCGGTTTACGTAGTGGGAAACATCGGCAATCCCTATACCAATATTGCGCTTGAAACAGAGGATGAAACGGTGACCGTTGCTGAGATCAGCAGCTTTCAACTGGAAACCATACAGAATTTCAAACCGGCGGTTTCCGCGATTTTAAATATTACGCCGGATCACTTAAACAGGCACCATACTATGGAATGTTATGTCCGGACAAAAGAAGCGATTGCGCGCAATCAGACAAAGGAAGATGTGTGCGTATTGAATCATGAGGATCCCTATACCAGCGATTTTGCCGGCAGATGCCCGGCCAGAGTAGTATGGTTTTCCTCTAAAGAGGAGCTCAGGGAAGGAATTTTTCTGAAAGGAGAGGAAATTTACGAGGCGGGGCTTCTGGAAGGAGCAGCGGAAGGCGCGCGCAGGCTCATGAATATTCATGATATGAATCTTGTGGGAATGTGTAATGTGGAAAATGTAATGGCCGCCATAGCTGTGGGATTGTCAATGAAGGTTCCGCTGGATATCATTCTGAAGACAGTCAGAGCGTTTAAGGCAGTAGAGCACAGAATAGAATTTGTAGCTGCCAAAGGTGGAGTGGACTATTATAACGACTCCAAAGCCACAAATCCTGATGCAGCCATTCAGGGGATCCGCGCCATGTCAAAGCCTACACTGCTGATAGGAGGCGGCTATGATAAGCAAAGCGATTATGATCAGTGGATAGAGGCGTTTGAGGGAAAAGTAAAGGCTCTGGTGCTGACAGGACAGACCAAAGAAAAGATCGCTGCCTGCGCTAAAAAGCATGGCGTTCAGAATATCATATTGACGGAGACCTTTGAGGAAGCTTTTGCATGGTGTGTGAAGGAAGCTGAAGCGGGAGACGCGGTGCTTTTATCACCGGCCTGCGCAAGCTGGGGGATGTTTGAAAATTATGAGATGCGGGGAAAGCTGTTTAAAGAGTTAGTGGAAAAGATTGGAGTTTAATGATTGTGGCACAAAGAGGACGCACAAACAATCTGAGAAGGGTGCGAAGCAGACAGCAGGAATCATTTTTTGATTATTCTCTGCTGTTCATTGTTTTGTTTTTACTGGCTTTCGGGCTGGTGATGCTGTATTCTGCAAGTGCTTATGACGCCAGCCTGCATTACAATGGAGATTCAGCCTACTTCCTGAAGAGGCAGGCGGCATCTACCGTTTTGGGGATGGCAGCAATGATCGTGGTGGCGAATATTCCCTATCATTTCTGGGAGCGGTTTGCATTTCTGGGATATGCGGCATCTATTGTACTGATCCTTCTGATCATACCCTTTGGTGTGGAAGCAAACGGTGCCAAGCGCTGGCTCAGGGTGTTTGGAATTTCCATTCAGCCTGCCGAGGTGGCAAAGCTGGCAATGATTCTGTGCCTGGCGAGTCTGATCTGCCGGATGGGGCGCGGTATCAGAACGCGGAAGGGCTTTTTGGTAGTACTTGGCATACCAGTCCCGGTCTGTCTCATGGTATGGCAGATCACAGAAAACATGAGTTCCGCTATTATTATTTTCGGGATTGCTGTTTTGATGCTGTTTGTTTCCTGTCCGGACTACAAGCGCTTTATTCTGCTGGGAATTGCCGGCATTGCAGTGTGCGCGCTGGCAGTGTTCGTGATTGTCAAGCTCAGCGAGTCCGAAGCGACCAGCGCGGTAGTCGGGGTGCGTGGAAGCCGTATACTTGCATGGCTTGATCCGGAAGCCTACGCCAGCGGAAAGGGATTTCAGACTCTTCAGGCTCTGTATGCAATAGGATCGGGAGGGATTCTCGGCAAGGGTCTGGGACACAGTATGCAGAAGCTGGGATTCATGCCGGAAGCGCAAAATGACATGATTTTTTCTATTATCTGTGAAGAACTGGGACTGTTCGGAGCGATTTCCATTATTTTAATGTTTATCCTTCTGATCTGGCGGTTTATGGTGGTGGCCAATAATGCGCCGGATCTGTTCGGCGCTTTGCTGGTGGTAGGAGTAATGGGGCATATTGCCATACAGGTGATCCTGAATGTGGCGGTGGTGACCAATACCATTCCCAATACCGGAATCTCTCTGCCTTTTATCAGTTATGGCGGAAGTTCAGTCCTTTTTCTGTTAGTTGAGGTAGGCTTTGTGCTGAGTGTGGGAAGAGGGATAAAGCTGAAAGATTTATAGTACAAGGTGCCAAATGCTTCGTGCGGCATATAGTAGAATAGGTCGAAATTTTAAACCGGAAGGCGGAAGGTGAGAATTTGGATGCTATTCATATTCGTGGAGGAAAGGCGCTTTTTGGAGAAACAAAGATACAGGGCTCAAAAAATGCAGTGTTGCCGGTGATGGCAGCCGCCCTTATGATAAAAGATGTCTGTATCATAGAAAACTGTCCCCGTATTTCGGATGTGTATCACATGCAGCAGCTGCTTACGGGCATTGGGTGCAGAGTGACGCATATCGGTCATACTCTTACCATTGATGCAAGAAACATATTTGAGGATACTATGTCAGGCGACAATGTTACAGGCATGCGTTCTTCTATTACGCTTCTGGGAGCCATGCTGGGCAGAGTGGGGGAAGTGACTATGGCTTATCCCGGCGGATGCGTCATAGGGGAGAGACCGATCGATCTTCATCTAAACGCACTGCGCAGGATGGGAGTAGTAATCTATGAGAAGGATGGCGGGTTTACGGCACGGGTAAAGGAGCTTGAGGGAGCTGTGATCCATCTGCCTGTTTCCAGTGTGGGGGCAACTGAAAACGTTCTTTTGGCGGCAGTTATGGCAAAAGGAGTGACGGTGATCCAGAATGCAGCCAAGGAACCGGAAATTATTACACTGTGTGAGTTCCTGCGTCAGAGCGGTGCGGTGATAGAGGGAATTGGCGGATCGGTGCTGATTATACAGGGAAGACATGAGCTTCATGGTACCTGTTTTACGGTTCCGGCGGACAGGATTGTGGCTGGTACCTATCTGATGAGTGTACTGGGAACAGGAGGCCACATTTTTCTGGAAGACGCGCCGGCGGAACAGATGCGGAGCGTTTTGCAGATTGCTGAGGAGATAGGCGGGGAGATCCATATTTCCAGAGAAGGGGTGGATATTATTGCCGGAGAGCATAAGCGGGCGCTTCCCTATGTTAAAACGGAAGTGTATCCCGGATTTCCCACCGATATGCAGTCTCCGCTGATGTCAGTACTGACAACTGCAGAGGGAATCAGTATAATAGAAGAAACAATTTTTGAAGACCGGTTTCGTATTCTGGAACAGCTGAAGAAGATGGGGGCGGGAATAGAGCGTAAGGGAAAACGACAGGCAGTGATCTCGGGTGTGGATTTCCTTCTGGGCTGCGAGGTGACAGCACAGGAGCTCAGAGGAGGAGCTGCTCTTGTAATCGCAGGGTGTATGGCGTTTGGAGAAACGGTGGTGAGAAATCCCTGCTTTATTGAGCGGGGATATGAAGATATCTGCAGGGATTACCGAAATCTTGGAGCAGATATTTATATTGGGTAATGAAATGGTAAAGCAAACTGCAAAGAAAAAACGAAAAAATAAAAAGCGGGAGAAGGTCAGCCTGGGAGAATATCTTTTGAACCATAAGAGTCTTTTTGTGATATGGGGTATGATCATTCTCCTTGCGGGCCTTCTCGGAGCAGGCGTTTTCCATATTTTTACAAATTATAAGGTTACAACAGTATATGTAGAGGGGAACATACACTATACCAATGAAGAGATCATGGATATGGTAATGGGAGGACGCTATGGGGACAATTCTCTGCTGTTGTCTCTAAAATATAAGGACCGGAGTATAGAAGGCGTTCCATTTGTGGAAAAAATGGACGTATCGGTGCTGGACCCCAATACCATCAGGATCGAGGTCTATGAAAAGGCGCTGGCAGGATATGTAGAATATCTGGAAAAGTATATGTATTTTGATAAGGATGGCATTGTGGTGGAAAGCTCGTCCGAAAAGACGGCGGGGGTTCCTATGGTGACGGGACTGAAATTCGATCATGTGATTCTACATGAACCTCTTCCTGTGGAGGATGCCGGAATCTTCAGATCGATTTTAAATATTACGCAGCTTGTAAACAAGTATAATCTTTCAGTGGACAGAATTTATTTCGGGAGTGATAATGCGCTTACGTTGTATTTCGGAGAGGTGAAGGCGTCGCTTGGAACAGGAGAAAACCTGGATGAAAAGATCATGGCGCTGCAATATATGCTTCCGGAAATTCAGGGAAGAAGCGGGACCATAGGGATGGAAAATTATACCGAGGAGACGAAGAACATTTCCTTTGAGCCGGACGAGTGAGGATGATTCGTTATAAGTACAAGTATAATAGAAAAAATGAAATTTTTAGTTGCTAAATCAGAGAAAAAATTATATGATAAGTAATATGAGTCCTCAATGACTGATAGGGGTCGGAGATGGGTTGTTGAAATGATGAAGGAGGAAATACCCTTGCTGGAAATTAAAACAAACGATGCTGAATCTGCAGCCAAAATTATTGTGATCGGTGTAGGCGGTGCAGGTAATAATGCTGTAAATAGAATGGTTGATGAGAATATTACAGGTGTTGAGTTTATCGGCATTAATACGGACAAGCAGGCGCTTCAGCTGTGCAGGGCGCCGAAGCTGTTGCAGATCGGCGAAAAGCTGACCAAGGGACTGGGAGCCGGAGCCAAACCTGAGATCGGTGAAAAGGCGGCTGAGGAGAGCAGTGAAGAGATCTCCGCTGTGCTGAAGGGCGCGGATATGGTGTTTGTTACCTGCGGTATGGGCGGCGGAACAGGAACAGGAGCAGCGCCTGTGGTGGCAAAACTGGCCAAGGATATGGGGATACTTACAGTAGGAGTTGTGACCAAGCCCTTCCGTTTCGAGGCTAAGGCGCGTATGATCAATGCCATCAGCGGTATTGAGAAGATTAAGGATAATGTTGATACCCTTATTGTGATTCCCAATGATAAATTACTTGAGATTGTGGACAGGCGTACCACAATGCCGGATGCCCTTAAGAAGGCGGATGAAGTGCTTCAGCAGGCAGTTCAGGGAATTACGGATCTGATCAATGTGCCTGCCGTGATCAATCTTGATTTTGCAGATGTTCAGACAGTTATGAAGGATAAAGGAATTGCCCACATAGGCATCGGTACCGGCAAGGGAGACGACAAGGCAAGTGAAGCGGTTAAGATGGCGGTTGAGAGTCCGTTGCTTGAAACGACGATTTCCGGCGCCACTCATGTCATTATCAATGTATCCGGTGATATCACGCTTGCAGATGCATCAGATGCGGCAAGCTATGTACAGGAGCTGGCGGGAGATGAGGTCAATATTATCTTTGGCGCCATGTTTGACGAGACGCAATGTGATTTCTGCCGTATCACGGTAATTGCCACAGGACTTGAAGACGCTACACTGCCCACGAATAAGCCTGTTTCTCCGTACAGTACTTTTTCCGGAAAGTATGTAAAGCCTGTCACGCCCAGCCTATCGGCGTTCAGGAATGTGGGTGCCGGTTCAAATGAGAATGCGGGGGGGACTGCTCAAAATAGTGCGGCGGCAACAGGTACAGTGTCTCACAGACCGGTTTCTGGTATCAATGCGCCAGGCGATATCAGAAGCAATGTGGCGGACAAGCCTTTAAAGATACCGGATTTTTTACAGAAGAAATAATTGGAACAGAACAGAAGCTGGAGGCTGTGATCACAGGGTTGCAGCCTTTTGCTATGCTTTGCTATGCTATGCTTTGCATATGCTATGCTATGCTTTGCATATGCTATGCTATGCACACGGGCACCCAGAGGAAAAATGTCAGCAGAAGCTGACGGGTGCCCGGTGCGCGAGTAGGGGAAGATAAATCTTCCCTACTCGATTGCACAGGCCCGCAAAAGGAAGTTTGCCGCTAAAGCGGCGTGTGGGCCGCGCGCGAACAGGGAGAAAAAACTTCTCTGCTCGATTGGACAGCAAGTGATCAAAGTCAGAAAAGAGGTAAGAAGAGCTATGAAGAGCAAAAAGAATGACAGGACAGAAGGAAATATGGGAGAATTTACGGCAGCGGCTGAAAGATGTCTGGCGTTTATCGGACGGTCAGTAAGCTGTTTTCATACGATAGCGAATGCGGAAGAGATGCTCAGAGAAAAGGAGTTTGCAGAGCTGAAGGAGAAAGATGAATGGAAGCTGGAGGAGGGACGGGGATACTATGTGAAAAGAAATGATTCTTCCATGATTGCCTTTCGGATTCCGGAGAGGAAGGCAAGCGGTTTTCATATCGTTGCGTCTCACAGCGATTCCCCGACATTTAAGCTGAAAAAAGATGCGGAAACAGCAGTAGAAAAGCATTATGTCAAGCTGAACGTGGAGCCTTACGGAGGAGCATTTTATGCTTCCTGGCTGGACCGGAGTCTTTCTCTGGCAGGGAGAGTAGTCTGCCGGGAAGGAGACGGGCTGCAGACCAGACTTGTGAATATAGATGAAGATCTTCTGGTGATCCCCAATCTTGCAATGCACATGGACAGAGAAAGAAATAAAAATCTCGCTTATAATCCTCAGGTGGACCTGCAGCCCATTATGTGCGCTTCATTTGAAGGCTCTCCCGTAGGAGAAAGGGAAAAAGATGGGAAAGAGGCGCAGGAAGGGAAAGAGCAGGAATCCAAAGATGTCAAAAAGGCAGGGGCAGAGGATGCTTTGAAGGACAGGATCGCTTTTTATGCCGGAACAGATAAGGAGAAGATTCTGGGGATGGATTTATTCTTATATGTCCGGGAAAAGGGAAAGCTGGCGGGAGCAGATAAGGAACTGATGTTATCCCCTAAACTGGATGATCTGGAATGTGTCTATGCATCTCTGGAAGGCTTTCTTTCGGCGGAACCGGGAGACAAAATTGCAGTCTGCGCTATATTTGACAATGAGGAAGTTGGAAGCCGCACCATGCAGGGAGCTGCTTCTGATTTTCTGAAAGCGGTTCTGGAGAGAGTGGGGGAGGGACTGGGCTGTACCGGCAGTGGTTATAAGCGGCTTTTGGCGGACAGCTTTATGATCTCAGCGGATAATGGCCATGCCGTCCACCCGAATCATCCGGAGAAGACAGATCCTACGAACCGGGTTTATTTAAATCAGGGAATTGTACTTAAGTTCAGCGGCAATCAGAAGTATACAACAGACGCTTATTCAGAGGCAGTGATCCGCGATCTCTGTGAAAAAGAGCAGATTCCCTGTCAGAGCTTCTGTAACCGTTCGGACATTCCGGGGGGCTCTACACTGGGAAATATTTCGGCAGCGCAGGTATCTGTTCCCACAGCGGACATAGGGCTGGCGCAGCTTGCCATGCATTCCGCAGTAGAGACGGCCGGGAGCCGGGATGTGGCATATCTGATCCGGCTGGTAAAATGTTTTTATGGAAAATGAAAATATAGGGGACAGAACCCGGTGCCGGTGGGATGCTGCCGTCTGATCGTGAAGGCGGCATCCCCGGACGATCGAATATCTTGAAAATTCTTTTTGGGCTATTTCTTATTCTCACAATATCATATTCTGAATATTCTGATAAAAAATCTTTTATTTCCGCAAACAATGAGCCAGGCGGGCATGCCTGTATATCCGTTTGACTATCCCAACACAATCCTGTCATTTCAGACTTTTCCGTACGCACTGTCGATTCGCGCGATGAATGAACCGCGTCATGACAATGGTTTGACAAATTATGAAAGCATTAATGTTTATAATGAACAAGTACATGAGAAAGGGAGGTGAAAAACTGGAACGTGCAATTACGGGGGACTATTTATATTGACAGCCTGTTTTTGCTGAACCTGGTCATGGACCTGTATCTGCTGTTACTGACAGCAAAGATTCTTGGAAAAACCACCACTTATTTAAGGATTTTTGCAGGAAGTGCAGTGGGAGCAGGGGGATATTGTCTGGTTTTATGCCTTCCGGGCATTCCGTATATCTTCCGGACAGTGTTTGGAATGATTCCGATAGGCGCTCTGATGATAAAGACCGCCTGCAGAACCAAAGGAATGAGAGAGCTGTTTTATGCTCTGGGCATCCTTTTTACCCTTTCTTTTGTTACAGGAGGGTTCATCCTTTTTCTCAGGGGACAAAGCAGGATGCTGACAGAATACGGAGATTCCTTTACCGCTTTGTCAGGGATGGGATTTGCAGTTTGTGCAGCCGGGAAAAAATGGATAGAGGCGCACCGCAGAAAACGAAGGAATTATTTCTGTAAAGTAAGCTTTTCAGGAGACGAAGGACCTGTTGAAGTAAATGCGCTTATTGATACAGGAAATGGACTGACAGAGCCTGTGAGCCGGAAGCCGGTTGCCATACTGGACGAAGAAAGCTGGAAAGAACTGAAGATGTGGATGAGACCGGAGAAGTATAAACTGATTCCCTATCACAGCATTGGTAAAAAAAGAGGTCTTTTAGAAGGATATGAAATCGATACCATGAAGGTAAAAGGAAATGAGACAGAGAAACAATATGATAAAGTGATCGTTGCAATATTTAAAGGAAAATTATCCGCAAAAGGCAGCTATCAGATGATATTGCCGCCTGAATTAGCTATATAACAAAAATGAGGAGGATGTAAGAATGGTTTTTAAGGTAGCAATTCCGGGAAAGCTGCAATTTCGGCTTTACCGAAGAGAACCCAGTTTTTTGCTGACAAGGCAGGGAGATGTTCATTATATCGGAGGATCAGAGGTCCTGCCTCCGCCCCTTGAGATAGAAAGAGAAAACGCGGTGATCAGTGATCTGGGAACAGAGTATGAGGATGAGGCCAAATCCATTTTGATCGAACATAACCTCAGACTGGTGGTGTACATAGCCAAGAAATTTGATAATACAGGAGTCGGAGTGGAGGATCTGATCTCCATAGGAACGATAGGACTGATTAAATCTATCAATACCTTTAATCCGGGGAAAAATATCAAACTGGCAACTTATGCATCGAGATGCATTGAAAATGAGATACTTATGTACCTGCGCAGAAATAACAAGACCAAGATGGAGGTATCGATTGATGAGCCGCTGAACGTGGACTGGGATGGCAATGAGCTGCTTCTTTCAGATATTCTGGGCACGGACGAGGATGTGATTTACAAAGACATTGAAAGCGAGGTAGAACGAAAGCTCCTGCTGAAAGCCATTGACAAGCTGACAGAGAGGGAAAAGACCATTATCAATCTCCGGTTCGGACTGGGAACGCCGGACGGGCAGGAGATGACGCAGAAGGAAGTGGCAGAGCTGCTCGGGATCTCTCAGTCCTATATTTCCAGGCTGGAAAAAAAGATCATGAAAAGGCTGAAAAAGGAGCTTCTAAGGGAGAGCTACTGACCCGGAAAAGAGGTCAGCATTTTATGTCCACAATAATGATATCAGGGCCGATTTGTTTGATATCCCGGTAAGGGATACAGATATCCGGTTCCGTACAGAAGAAATTAAATAATTTATTGCCGCTGGGCACAAAAACCTTGCAGATCTGACCGCTGCACTGGTCAAATTCCAGATCGGAAATCCGTCCGAGCTTTCTGCAATCCCTCATATTGATCACGTCCTTGGATTTGAGTTCGGAAAAGAGCATATCAGAGACCTTTCTTTTTCACGGTATAATTTATTTTATGCCCTGTAGGGAAAAGGGTGCAAAAGGATGAATATTTTTCTCCGGATTTGTGAATGATTTCTATTACAGATAATTGTCAGCCACAGCCAGCATCAATTGATCCATTTGACAGCTCCTTGTGCGGACAGAACTGTAAAAGAAGCAGGAGGAAAACGAAAATATGGCCCAGGGAAAGGTTGAGATATGCGGAGTAAATACGGCGAAACTGCCGCTTTTAAAGGCAGAGGAAAAAGAGAAGCTGTTTAAGCAGATTGAATCGGGGGACCAGGCAGCCAGAGAAAAATACATTGAAGGAAATTTACGTCTGGTTTTAAGTGTGATCAAACGTTTTTCATCCAGTAATGAAAATGTGGATGACCTTTTTCAGATCGGATGCATCGGCCTGATCAAGGCAATTGATAATTTTGACTCCACATTGAATGTAAAATTCAGTACCTATGCGGTCCCCATGATCATTGGTGAGATTCGAAGATTTTTGCGCGATAATAATACCATTCGTGTGAGCAGATCACTGAAAGACACAGCTTATAAGGCGATTTATGCAAAAGAAAATCTGATCAGACAGAATATGAAAGAGCCTACTCTCAATGAGATTTCCGCAGAGATCGGTATATCAAAGGAAGATATTGTATATGCGCTGGATGCGATTCAGAATCCCATGAGCCTTTATGAACCGATCTTTACGGATGGAGGCGATACGCTTTATGTGATGGATCAGATCAGCGACAAGAAAAACAAGGAAGAAAACTGGGTAGAACATCTTTCTCTGAGCGAAGCAATAAAAAAACTGGGAGAAAGAGAGAGAGAAATTATTTCTCTGAGATTTTTTGAAGGTAAAACCCAGATGGAGGTGGCGGATCTGATCGGAATTTCCCAGGCACAGGTATCAAGACTTGAAAAGAATGCCCTGAAAGTAATGAAAAACTATCTGACAGCATAATATTTAATGTAAATTTAATTTTTGAATTTGGCTGCTTCAATACATCACAATAAATAGATTTCCGTGAATTGATTGACATAATCTGAAAAAAAAGATATAATAATACCATTGTCAGACGATAGGGGGAAATCAAATGAAATGTCCGTATTGCAGCCACGAAAATACCAGAGTAATCGATTCAAGACCTGCAGATGACAGCTATTCCATAAGAAGGCGCAGAGTCTGTGATGAATGCAGTAAACGGTTCACTACGTACGAAAAGGTGGAGACTATTCCGCTTATCGTGATCAAGAAGGATGATACAAGAGAGACTTTTGACAGATCCAAAATTGAGTCCGGTGTTATCCGCGCCTGCTACAAAAGACCCATCAGTGCCGGCCAGATCAGAAAGCTGGTTGACGAGGTGGAAAATGAGATCTACGGCATGGAAGAGAAGGAGATTTCCAGCGGCGTGATCGGAGAGCTTGTAATGAATAAGCTCAAAGGAGCGGATGCCGTGGCTTACGTGCGTTTTGCTTCCGTATACAGGGAGTTTAAGGATGTCAATACCTTTATGGATGAATTGAAAAAGTTTCTCGAATAAAGATTTTTATATTTATACTACGAAGAAATACCGCTGCCTGCGCCCAAAGGACGCTGACGGCGGTATTCTTTATGTGCAGGCCCGCACAGAGGAAGATGCCGCTGGAGCGGAAATCCTTCCTGCCGATGATGAGATTCGTTCTTGCCAAAGGGCATCACTTTAGGTACAATAGGAAAGGAATTTATGGTAGGGAGAAGGAGCTCTTATGCTTGAACATTTTTATCCGGATATTTATATGTCTTCCGCTTATCGGATCAATTATAAAGAATATTATAGCAAAGGATACCGGGGGATTATTTTTGATATTGATAATACACTGGTCCCTCACGGAGCGCCGGCGGATGCAGAAAGCGTGGCTTTGATCCAGCAGCTAAAGAAAACGGGATTTCAAATACTGCTGTTATCAAATAATAAGGAACCCAGAGTAAAAATGTTTAATGATGCAGTGCAGGTACAGTATCTTTGTAAGGCGGGAAAACCGGGGAAAAGAGGATATCTGAAGGCAATGGAAATGATGGGGACGGAGAGAGAAACCACTTTTTTTGTAGGGGACCAGCTATTTACAGATATATGGGGAGCGAGAAATGCAGGAATTTTTTCCATACTGGTGCAGCCCATCGACAAAAAGGAAGAGATCCAGATCATCCTCAAACGTTATCTGGAAAAAATAGCGCTTGTTTTTTATAAGAGGAAATGCCGAAGGGAAGGAAAAGCTTATTTGCAGGAAGGAAAAGAAAATGATTGATGGTTATACAAGAGTCTGCGGAGTAATAGGAAATCCTGTGGAGCATACTCTGTCTCCTGTGATTCAGAATACGCTGGCAGAACAGTTTTCTCACAATATGGTGTATGTGCCTTTCCATGTGGAAAACGACGAGGTTCACGCTGCCGTAGAGGGGGCCTGGGCGCTCAATGTGCTGGGATTAAATGTTACGGTGCCGCATAAGAGCCGGGTGATAAATTCGCTGGCTGCGCTGGATGATCTGGCAGCACAGATCGGGGCGGTTAATACCCTGGTACGCACGGAAGAGGGATTCAAGGGTTATAATACGGATATGCCGGGGCTTTACCGGGCAATGAGCAGTGAAGGAATCCGCCTGGAGGAACAGGAAGAGGCAATAGTGCTGGGGGCCGGCGGCGTTGCCAGGGCGGTTGCTTTTCTGTGTGCATCCCGGGATGTTGGGCGGGTTTATATGCTGAACCGTTCTCTGGAAAAGGCGGAGAAAGTGGCAGAGGAAGTAAGAAAAAAGACGGGAAAGGACTGCATCGTTCCGCTGCCGTTGGATGGCTGGAAGGAGCTTCCGGAAAAGAAATATCTGGTCATTCAGGCTACCAGCGTGGGGATGTATCCTGACACAGACCATGCGCTCATAGAAGACGCCGGGTTTTATGACAGAATACAGACAGGATATGACCTTATTTATAAGCCCTTTAACACACGGTTTATGCAGCTGGTAAGGGAAGCGGGGGGACGAGCGTATCATGGTCTCAAAATGCTTTTATACCAGGGAATTATTGCATATGAATTGTGGAATGACGTTGTTGTTCCGGAGGAGATGGCAGAGGCGGTATATGAGATATTAAAAGAAAAAACGGGGATACGGGATGAAAGATAATATTATATTGGCCGGTTTTATGGGATGCGGGAAGACCAGTGTGGGAATCCGGCTTTCTTATCAGTTAAAAAGAACTCTGATCGATACGGACAAATGGATTGAACAGAGGCAGAAGCGGACGGTGTCTGAGATATTTGCTTCTTATGGCGAAAAGGCTTTTCGGGATATGGAAACAGCGTGCCTTAAGGAGCTGATCGGGACGGCGGAAGGGCAGATCATATCAGTGGGAGGGGGACTTCCTTTAAAGAAGGAGAATCACGAGCTTTTAAAAAAGCTGGGCAGAGTGTATTACCTTAAAGTGACGCCTGAGGCTGTATATGAGCGGCTTAAGGGCGATACGACAAGACCTCTTTTGCAGGTGGAAGATCCCAGGGAGCGGATACGGATACTTCTTGCGGAAAGAGAGCCTGTATATGAGGCATGCGCCGATGTAACAGTGGAGGTTTCGAACAGAACCTTCGAGGAGATACTGGAGCAGATTACAAAAGAGCGACACCTGTATGTAAAGAATGATGAGGGAGGGAGAGAAGCAGGATGAAAATTTTAGTGATCAACGGGCCGAACATTAATTTCCTTGGAATCAGGGAAAAAAGTATTTACGGGACTCAAAACTATGATGATCTGCTGGAGATGATTGGGAAAAAAGGAGAAGAATGCGGTATTTCCATAGAGGTTTTTCAGAGCAATCATGAGGGGGCGATCATTGACAGAATTCAGGACGCCTATTTTGATGAGACAGATGGAATTGTGATTAATCCGGGCGCCTTTACCCATTACAGCTATGCAATTCATGATGCACTTGCGAGCATTTCCCTTCCCAGGGTGGAAATCCATATTTCAGATATCACCAAAAGAGAGGAATTCCGCAAGATATCTGTGACGGCGCCGGCCTGTCATAAACAGATCTATGGACACGGGCTGAAAGGATATCTGGAGGCAATCGATTGTGTTCTGGGAATGATACAGAAATAAGAAAAAGAGCTTCTAAGAAAAATATTTCCAGGAAGTAGTTGAAAAATATCGTTTTTTATATTAAACTGGTAAAGAATTATAACGTGAAAATTTGAGGAGGAATATTTTATGATTTCTGCAGGTGATTTCAGAAATGGTATTACCATTGAGTTAGACAATAATGTTTACCAGATCATTGAGTTTCAGCATGTGAAACCGGGTAAGGGTGCAGCATTTGTCAGGACTAAACTGAAAAACATCAAGAACGGCGGCGTAGTGGAGAAAACATTCAGACCGACTGAGAAATGTCCACAGGCACGTATTGATAGAAAAGATATGCAGTATTTGTACTCAGATGGAGAATTATATAACTTCATGGACACAGAGACCTATGATCAGATTGCCCTGAATGCTGATACGGTAGGCGATGCGCTTAAATTTGTGAAAGAAAACGAAATGGTCAAGATGCTTTCTCATAACGGCAGTGTGTTCTCGGTAGAGCCTCCTTTATTCGTAGAGCTGGAGATCATAGAGACAGAACCTGGATTTAAAGGAGATACGGCTACAGGAGCGACCAAACCGGCTACTGTTGAAACAGGTGCAACGGTAAATGTACCTTTGTTCGTTGAACAGCATGATGTGATTAAGATCGATACCAGAACGGGCGAATATCTTTCCAGAGTATAAATATCATATGTTTTCAATTAAGCAGAAGCCTGAAAGACAATGAGTAATTTCATTGTCTTTTTTGTGTACAGGCCCGCATAAAGGAATATGCCGCTAAAGCGGCATGCGGGCCGCACGGCGGGCCGGGAGAAAAAGCAATCCCAGCCCGATTGTACAGAATGCATGGGTAATTGTTAAATTGTGATTTTATTTTGAGAAAGAACGAGGTATACATGACCACATCTATGGATTTCACATCTTTTACACAGACAATTCTACAAAACGTTCAAAAAGATCTTGGAAAAAATTATACAGTATATTTAAAAAGCATTCAAAAGAATAATGGAGTTAAAAAAACGGGAGTTATCATTAAAAAGGAAGGACAGACCATTTATCCTGCCATTTATATTGATGATCTTTATCAAAAAAATATGACGATGGACGACATTAAAATAATTTCGGACAATTTGCTGGAGAATTTTCAAAGTACACAGTTGAATGAAGAAGTGGATTTATCCGGGTTTATTGCGTTCGAGCAGGCAAGTAAAAGGATCGCTTATAAACTGATCAGCGGGGAAAGAAACAGAGAACTTTTAAGACAGATTCCCCATAAAAGGTATTATAATCTTGCCATGGTATTTTATTATACCCTGCAGGAACCTCCTTTTTATGGAAGAGCGGCGATACTGATTCAGAATTATCATATGGAACAGTGGAGGAGCAATCCTGAAAATCTGTTTGAGCTTGCATTTTCAAATACCCCAAAGTTGTTTCCCTGGGTGATCGGAAGCATAGAAAGCATTATGCAGGAGATTTTTGCGGAAAGTCTTGGAAGAAAAGATACGGCAGGGGGCAGCTTGCCGGAAAGTCTGGCCGATGAGGATAAAGAAAAAATTCCTATGTACGTGCTGACGAACAGACAGCAGCTTTATGGTGCGGCATGCATGCTTTATCCCGGAGTGCTCGGAGGATTTGCGGACAGGATAGGAAAGGATCTTTATATTCTGCCAAGCTCTGTCCACGAGGTGATCCTTGTTCCTGCCGATGATAATGTGGATAAAGAAGCGTTCAGGGAAATTGTCACGGACATTAACCGCACGCAGGTAGCAGCGGATGAAGTTCTGGCGGATTCCGTCTATTATTATAGTAGAAAGAAAGATAAGATTTTATTGCTTTTATAAAAGGATCAGAATGTTTCATATATTTTTTATAAATGTCGGACTAGACAATTTGAAAAGCATGTGATATGATATTCAAGGTGATGTAACAAATTTGTAATATTTTAGCTCATATGCACCCGTAGTCTAACGGATAGAACGAAGGCCTCCGACGCCTTTAATGCAGGTTCGATTCCTGTCGGGTGCATTTGCATCACCTTGAATATTGAAAATGAAAATAGAAAGAAAGGAAATATATGAGATTTTCAGAACAGGACAAAAAGCATGTGCTGAAGACAAGATTCATGTCAGCCGGTTACTGGATCATGGATCATAATAAAATCGTAATGCCTCTTGTTCTGGTGGTTTGTGTACTTATTACCATCATAGTGGCGGTGACTGCCAATCAGAAGGAAACGCTTGATAAAGAAGCTGAACAGGCTGCAGCAGTGACTGCTGAAAATGAAGAGGCCGTGGAAGAGGAAACCGAAGTTCTTCAATTTGATCTGGAAGAAAATGCACATCCGGAAATCAATCAGGTGGTAAGGACTTATTATGATGCGCAGGCGGAAGGCAACATTGAAGTGATCACGTCGCTTAACACGCGTTTAAATGAGATTGAGACGATCCGTGTGCAGGAGCTGAGCAAATACATCGACTCTTATCCGGTGCTGGATGTGTATACGAAGCCGGGAATGGAAGAAAATGCCTATGTAGCATATGTTTATTCTGAGGTATTGTTTTCGGATGCGGAGGAAGCGCTTCCCGGGATGCAGACCTATTATATCGGGCTGAATGAGAATGGTGAGTATTTTATCAATGATGGAACTTATGATGACACCATTTGGGATTATATCAAGGAAATCACGCTTCAGGATGATGTGGTGGATCTGAACAACAGAGTGGCGGTTGCCTATAATGAAATGCTTGCTGAGAATGAAGAGCTGAATGAATTTGTAGCGTATCTGAAAGAAAAGATAAACGAAGAGGTTGGCGAGACTCTGGCACTGGCTGAAGCAGAAGAGACACAGAATGACGTAATACCGGAGGCGGAGCAGGAAGAGGAGACGGAGCAGGAATCCGGGCAGCGAGTAATTAAAACAGTTCGAGCTACAGATGTGGTAAACATCAGAAGCTCTGACTCCGAAGAGGCGGACAGACTTGATAAAGCGCAGATAGGACAGGAATTTACGCTGTTGGAAGAAAAGGGAAACGGATGGAGCAAGATCCAGTATAATGACAGAGAGGCCTATATCAAGAGTGATTACCTGGAAGTAGTGGTGGAAACAGAGCAGAGTGAGACAGGCGTCGATTCCACTGATGATATACAGGAGGCATCTGTTTCAAATTCAGGAGTACAGGCGTCAGGTACAGAAACGGTTGAGGTTACGGAAAGCGTCCGGGTTCGTAAAAGTGCCAGTACAAGTTCGGAAGCGTTGGGAACAGTCTACGCTGGTGATAAGCTGCAGCTTGTCATGAAACAGGCTGATGGATGGACCAAAGTGATTTATGATGGACAGACTGCATATGTAAAATCAGAATATGTTAAGTAATTATGATAAACGATATAACCGGCGCAGCGCAAGCTATGCCGGTTGTAGTGCATTTACGTAACGATTCAGCCAGGTCTGCGTATTTGCAGAGAGAGAAGGTCTTGGGAGGTTGACATGTTGGGAAAATTTAATATTGGTATTATGGGGACAGGAAATATAGCGTCTGTCATGGCAGATACGGTTAATAAAATGAAAAATGTAAGACTGTATGCTGCCGCATCCAGAGAAAAGGTTAAAGCAGATGTCTTTGCAGGAAAATATGGATGTAAAAAAGCATATGGATCTTATGAAGAACTTGCATCGGATAAAAAAGTGGATCTGATTTATATTGCAACGCCACATTCAGAACATTTTGCAAATGCCAGAATGTGCCTGGAGTATGGGAAACCGGTGCTTTGTGAAAAGGCATTTACAGCGAATGCTTCTCAGGCGAAAGAACTGATCAGGCTTTCACAGGAAAAGAGAATCTTCCTCGGAGAAGCGATCTGGCCGCGTTATATGCCGCTGGCAGATACCATACAGGAAGTGATCAGAAGCGGAGTGATCGGAGAAGCAAAAACATTGACCGCCAATCTGGGATATGTGATTGACCATGTGCCCAGGCTTCAGGAACCGGCATTGGCGGGAGGGGCGCTATTGGATGTGGGAATTTATACATTGAATTTTGCGCTGATGTTTTTCGGAACCGATATTGACAGGATCAGCTCAACCTGTACCTACACCAAAACAGGAGTGGACGAGCAGAACAGCATTACTTTGATTTACAAAGATGGGAGAATCGCGCATCTCAACAGTTCCATGGTTTCCTGCAGCGACCGTAAGGGGATTATATACGGGACAAAAGGATATCTCATTGTGGAAAATATCAATAATTTTGAGAGCATAACGGTTTATGACACCTCCAATAAGAAGGTGGGACAATATAAGCGGCCCAGACAGATTTCAGGATATGAATATGAGGTGGAAGCCAGCAGAAAAGCAATAAGCGAGGGACTGACGGAGTGTGCCCAGATGCCTCATTCAGAGACGGTCCGCGTGATGGAGATTATGGACAGTCTTCGAAGGGAATGGAAGATCACATATCCTTTTGAAAAGACAGAAACAGAATAAAACAGATTTTTTGGGAAATGATAAGACAGAATGATGGAAAGCATTTTGTCTTATTTTTTATGCGCAGGCCCGCACAGGGGAATATGCCGCTAAAGCGGCGTGCGGGCCGCGCGGCGAGTAGGGAGAAAAAACCTTCCCTACTCGATTGCGCAGGGGCGCACAGATGAAATTGTTGCTTACGCAACGTGCGGGCCGTGCGGCGAGCAGGGAGAAAATCTGCCCTGCGCGAAAGTGTTTCCGACTCGATTATCAGGAGAAGTTTGAGAGATGAAAAGTGATGATGTAAGGATTCTGCAGGAGGTGCAGAAAAACACCAAAATGGCTATGAAGGCCATCGATACGATCAACGAAAAAATATATGATGATAATTTATCCATGGATGTAACAAGAGAATCCATGAGATATGCGGAGATCTATAATAAAGCGGCAGGCCGCCTGCTGGAGGGAAAAGCCGCTTTTTACAGAGAAAACGGTTTTCAGGATATTCTCTTGAAAAACGGGGTACGTGCAAATACTGCGCTCAACACCAGTACCAGTCATATTGCGGAAATTATGATACAGGGCTCTAACAGAGGGCTGACCAGCATGTGGAAAGCCATCAATCATAATGAGAATGCCGGAAATATTTCCATGGAAGTGGCGAAGGAGCTTATGGATTTTGAAGAAAAAAATATTGAGAGATTAAAGCACTATCTGTGAAAAACTGTAACTTTTTCAATTTAAATGCTTAAAGTGTATTGAGATTTTTGGAGTTATGTTTTATAATACCTATGTTGTATACAAGAATACTATACTACGATTATACTTAATAAGAAGGAGGACATATCAGATGTCATATGTTGATGAAGTATTTCAGATGGTAGTTGAAAAGAATCCTGCCCAGCCGGAATTCCATCAGGCTGTAAAAGAGGTTTTGGAGTCTCTCAGAGTTGTGATTGAAGAAAATGAGGAAGCATACAGAAAGGATGCCCTGCTGGAGAGACTGGTTACACCGGAAAGGCAGCTTCTGTTCAGAGTGCCCTGGGTGGATGATAAGGGACAGGTTCAGGTAAACAATGCATTCCGCGTTCAGTTTAACAGTGCGATCGGACCCTACAAGGGAGGACTGAGACTGCACCCCAGTGTAAATCTTGGTATCATCAAGTTTCTTGGCTTTGAGCAGATTTTCAAAAATTCTCTGACAGGACTTCCTATCGGCGGCGGAAAAGGTGGATCTGATTTTGATCCCAAAGGAAAATCCGACAGAGAGGTGATGGCATTCTGCCAGAGCTTTATGACAGAGCTGAGTAAATACATAGGAGCGGATACGGATGTTCCCGCCGGAGATATTGGTACGGGCGCAAGAGAGATCGGCTATATGTATGGACAGTATAAGAGAATCAAGGGCGTATATGAGGGGGTTCTTACCGGTAAGGGATTATCTTATGGCGGTTCACTTGCGAGAACAGAAGCGACTGGTTATGGTTTGTTATATCTGACGGAAGAAATGTTAAAATGCAACGGACATGACATCAGTGGTAAAACGGTTGTGATTTCCGGTTCAGGTAACGTTGCAATCTATGCGTGCCAGAAGGCGCAGCAGCTGGGGGCAAAGGTCGTGACCGTGTCCGATTCTACAGGATGGATTTATGATCCCGAGGGAATTGATGTGGCGCTGCTGAAAGAAGTAAAAGAGGTGAAGCGCGCAAGGCTGACCGAATATGCTGCAGCAAGAAAGAGCGCCCAGTACCATGAAGGAAGAGGCGTGTGGAGCGTGAAATGTGATGTGGCGCTTCCCTGTGCAACCCAGAATGAACTTTTGATTGATGATGCAAAGGCGCTGGTTGCCAACGGCTGCCTTGCAGTTGCAGAGGGAGCCAATATGCCTACCACCATTGAGGCGACAGAGTATTTACAGGCCAACGGCGTTCTCTTTGCACCTGGCAAAGCGGCAAATGCAGGAGGAGTAGCAACTTCCGCCCTGGAAATGAGCCAGAACTCCGAGAGACTCAGCTGGAGCTTCGAGGAGGTTGATTCCAAACTGAAAAACATCATGGTGAATATTTTCCATAATCTTGATGAAGCTGCCAGAAAATATAAAATGGAAGGCAACTATGTGGCAGGAGCCAATATTGCCGGTTTCCTGAAGGTGGCGGACGCCATGACGGCACAGGGAATTGTATAAGAATCAAAAAACTACCCGGAAACGCGATGTTTCCGGGATTTTTTGTTTTCAAACATTCTTCTGTTCTGCGAAATATGCCAAGTATTTCCGCTTCCTTTTTGGCGCCTGTCCCGGCAGATCCTCCCAGTAGGAGACCCGTACAGCCCAGGGATGACGTCTGCTGCCGGGGAGCTTTACTACACTTCCATAGCCGTTTGGTAATTTCATGGTGAGACCTCCCGCTGAAAAATATAAATAACTGTCCTGGTATGACATACAGGGGGGATTTTAGTTAACTATTTTCAAATAAGCAAATTTTTGTTCCATCAATTTATTTAGCCGGTCAAACAGATCGTCAGGAAATCCGAATAGTTTTAAGACAGTTTGACCATTAAAGGATGTGTTCCTATATGGGTATAAAGCATTTCGTAATTCTGTGATAAAATTGAAAGCTATATATTGGTCGTTAAGCATTACCATGATTGATAATAAAACGGCCAGGGTATCATTCTGCCCTATTTTGGAATTATATTCATCCTCGCTTATGGCATAATAAGTAAGCAATAAAAGCTGGCGCTTAGGCAGTTGCGGAAGGTTAACAATACTAAAAGTTCTATTTCCGTGAGCAATTTTATTACGATATTCTTTGGTCAGACCAAGAGCCTTTCGTACAAATTCTTTGGTTTCTGCGTCTGTAAGCAAGCCAGGACTGATAAATGAGTCACAAATGGCAGTTTTATCCTGACTTTGAAGGATATTGTACCATTCAATGGTTAATCCATATGAAATATTAGTTGTTAATATCCAAGGAGGGATATGATTCTTATGGTTTAAATAGTGGAGCATAATAGGATTATTTCTTGTATCGATAATACATTTTTTAGTTCTTTTATAATATTTAGCCGTCGCTTTGTTGAATTGGAATAATGCCCCCTGTACAGATAGTCGTTCGGATTTAGTCCGTTATTATCATTTAAATCTGTATAAACTCCATATTTCTCAGAAATACGATATGATATTCGTGATTTCAGTGCTTTTTCTAAATATAGAATATACTTAAATAGAATACTGTTCAAAGAAGTGTCGATAATATGTAGAGTATATAATTCCTTAAATTTAGTCCCTTCGCGAAAATTATCGCTGTTTCCATCCTGTAAAAAAGTATTTTTATATCCATTGATCAGGTTATAATATGAAAAATTTTCCAGAGCCTCTTTAGCGAAATATTTATCTTCTATGATAACATTACGAGCCTCTAATATTTCTATCATTTCTTCGTATGTTTTAAATGGTTTGTCATATGTTATCTGACTCATGATAAAAGAAAAAGTTCCTCCTTCCATAGACTGGTAAGAGGAACTTTTGCTAGTCATATCAACAACGACCATTTCTGTTGAATTTCATCTTACCGTAATTATAGGGGATTGTCAAGCAATTTTTATAGGATCACCAACCCTTACTAACGGATCCCTGGGTGTCAAAGGCCTTATATCCTTCTTGTCAATATTCAGGGGAACATATTCTTCAATTGGCGATTCTAATAATGGAGACAAAGAAAAGTTAAATGTTACCGGTCGTGTGGCCATTTTTTTACAGATGGAATAGTTGTTTTCAGTTTGAATTACATCAAGAGTATCTTTAACATGGATGAGAACATCCAGATCGTTACCATCCAAATCTTTAACTGTGTCTATAATTTCATATACTTGAATTTTGGCACCCTGACAGAGGACTGATTTCCCCGCACTGACAATGATTGTACGTTCATCAAGGATACGTAATACATTTCCAATGTAATATGAATCCGGATTAGCTGTGTTCATAAATTGACCTCTCCCTTGTAATAGAATATAGTTTAGTAATTATTTAAAGCAATTCCCGCAGGTGGAATATCCCTGCGCCTTTCAGTCATCAATGTCAGTCTCTGTTATACAGCATTATAATAAGCAGGGGAATAATTTCCCCTGCTTGATTCAATAGCTATTCCCGTGAGGCCGGGCATCTCCTGTTATGCACTGGCAAGCTGAATGATCTTCTCCATATCAGCGATCAGATTTTTGGAATAGTTTTCCGCTTCCCGGTAAATCTGCCTGGCTTCCGAATAAGATCCGCTGTTGAGGGCATTGATGGCTGATGCACCATATTGATGGAATTTCTTATGTTTGGAGCCTAATCCTTCCCAGATAGTTCGAATCTCAGGAATGCTGGGAGTTATGGCATAATAAAAATGTCCGAAGCCACATTTAGTGGAATCCAGCTGAAGGGGAGTGACAGACTGCGAGTCTATCATTTTTTTCAGATTTCCCAGCCAGGTATTATGGGAGGAAATAGCAGTATGCATATATTGGATGAATTCGTCATTTTCCAGATGGAAGAAAGCGTCTTTTGTCATTACACCCATTTGCTTGACGGTCTCATCCAAAGTCTTCTCGATGGTAACGACGGGCTTGGTAGCCTCCTGCAGTTCATCTCCAACTTTACGCATAAATTCACTGCTGTCCCTGAGCTGATTCTCCATTTCTTTCATGGAATGACTGATTTCCTCACTGACGGCTGCAATGGAGCTGATGGAGTGATTTACTTTGGAGACATATTGCTGGCTTTCGTCATTTAACTCCCACACATTCATAATTTTGTCTGTCATGGAAGCGAGAGAACCGATTGTGCTGGCTGAACTCTGAACACTTTTTTTGGAGGCGCTCTTCATGTTTTCAACGAAGGTATTCATGTTTCCGGTCATTTTCTGAGTCTGCTCCGCCAGGGCACGAATCTCATTGGCAACTACGGCAAATCCTTTTCCGGCTTCCCCTGCACGGGCAGCCTCCACAGAAGCATTCAATGCAAGAAGATTGGTCTGCTGGGAAATGGAGTCTATCCCCTCGATAACGGCGCTTATATGATTGATGATGCCCGCCAGTTCATCCATATCCTTTTGCATTTCACGGGAAACATCAATGGTCTGACTGGATAATTCCTTAATGGTTGTCAGCTCGTTCTGACCGGCCTCAATTTTTCGATAAACTTCTTCTGTTTCTCTGGAAACCTTGACGATGGTTTCGGTCAGTTCATCATGCTGATTGTTGGTATTCCCGGAGGCGCTTCCGAAAATGGTCTCTGTGGCGTTTGTTACGCGCTGGGAAATATCCATGATTTTTTCAGTCTGATACTGCATGGTCAGGTCGAGAGAACTGATTTGCATAACTGCATTAATATTTTTCTCGAAAACTTCTGCGAACTGTTTTCTTCCATTTAAAAGCCGTCTGTAAATTCCGTTCAGTTCGGGTTCTCTTGAGTAGTCGGAGTCTTTCAATTCTGATACTGCCCGCATGAGTACCGATTTTCTCTTTCTGATTGCCATATGCATATCCTCTTTACTTTCTTTAGAATTAAATATGTTATATACTATCATACGGGATTTTAAACTTTTTGCAAGCTTTTTCTGTCTTTTTCATATGGATTTTCCAATGGATACTTTATCCATCAGATGTATTGAATTTTTTGCAGGGAGAAAACAGAGCGAAGGTGAAGTGCTTGAAAAAAAAGAGGAATGCAGTATAATAGATGGCAGATTCCGGGAAAATAGCAGGGAGCTTTTTACCAAAAACACATAATGGTTATAATACATGACAGACAGATTATGGAGGTGGATGCAGTATGGTAATCGAAAAAGTTTTGGAGCAGCTGGACGAGATGTTTTCACAGCACCGGACGGATCAGGTGGAAGAGTTTTTGCTGAGTAAAATTGAGGAAGCGTCAAAGGAAAATGATACCGCGTCAGTGATCACGCTTCTCAACGAGATTGTGGGACATTACCGGGAGATGGGAGAATTTGAAAAATCCATATCCTGTTGCAGAGAACTGCTGGTTTTGACAGAGCAGGCAGGGCTGAAAGGGTCTGTCGCCTATGCGACGACTCTGCTCAATGTAGCCAATGCGTGCAGAGCGGCGGGACTTTTGCGGGAATCTATGGTTTATTATCAGGAGGTTAAGAAGATTTATGAAGATAAGCTCTCTTCTGATGATTTCAGGTATGCCAGTTTTTATAATAATATGAGTCTTTTGTTTCAGGAAATGGGAGATTATGAGAGTGCCTGCGACTGCCTGGAGCGGGCTCTTTCTATTGCGACGATGTATACGGAAGCCAGAATTGAGGTGGCGGTGACCTACACGAATCTGGCGCTTTCACAGCTTAAGCTCAGTCGTTTCGAGGAGGCGATCGGAAATCTGAAGAGGGCGTTTGCAATTTTTGAGATGGACGAGGAGCCGGATTATCATTACAGCGGTGCGCTTTCAGCCATGGGAGAGGCGCAGTATCTGGCAGGAAATCTGGAGGAAGCCGCCCGCTATTATAAACTTGCGCTAAAAGAAATTGAGAGAAATACGGGCAGGAGCAAGGCTTATGAGATTACGCTGCAGAATCTGAACGCCGTGACGGAAAGGCTGGGAGCGTTTCCCATGGAAAACAGGCAGTTTAAAAATGGTCTTGAGCTGTGCGAGGCTTTTTATGAGGAATATGGCCGCCCAATGATTTTACAGAAGTTTCCCGAGTATGAGAAGATGATTGCGGCAGGACTTGTGGGGGAAGGATCGGAGTGTTTTGGGTTTGATGACCAGACTTCAAGGGATCATGATTTCGGACCGGGGTTCTGCTTATGGCTTACGGATCCGGTGTATGATGAGATCGGAGAAGAACTGCAGAAAGCTTACGATGAACTGCCCTCCACTTATATGGGGATTACCCGATTTACAACCTTGAAGGCGCAGAAGCGGGTAGGAGTTTTCAGAATCGGCGATTTTTATGAAAGCCTGATCGGGCTTAAGGATATCCCGACCACTCAGAATCAATGGCTGTTTCTGGATGATTATCGTCTGGCCACGGCGGTAAACGGAAAAGTATTCAGAGATGACCTGGGCGAGTTTACCAGGATCAGAAGAGGAATACAGGAGTATTACCCGGAGGAAGTAAGAATCAAGAAGATTGCCAGACAGGCGGCATTGATGGCACAGTCCGGTCAGTATAATTATTCCAGAATGTTTGGAAGAGGGGAGAAAGTCACGGCATCTATTGCGCTCTCTGAGTTTATGAAGCATACAATGGCCATGGTATATCTTTTGAACCGTACCTACGCGCCTTTTTATAAGTGGATGCACAGGGGGATGGAAAAACTGCGGGTGCTGCCTGAGATCAGAGAGATCCTGAACATGCTGGTAGACTTCCCAATGGGAGACGAACGGATCCCACAAACCATAGAGATGATCGTAGCGCTGATTATTGCAGAAATGAAAAAGCAGGGGCTGACCAGTGGGGAAGACAATTACCTGGATCATCATACGGACAGGATTTTAAGAAGTCTTCCGGAAAAGGATCATAAGGATGATTCTTTTAAAGCGGCTCTGGTGGAAGAACTTGTTCTTCTGGAGTGGCAGGCCTTTGACAAGGTGGAAAATGAAGGGGGCAGAGCAGACTGTCAGGATGACTGGAACACCTTTTCCATTATGCGGAGGAGCCAGTATGATACATGGACAGAGGAAATGCTGAAGAGCTATATCCATGATTTCAGAAATGCCGGCGAGAGGGGATGGAATCTGATCGCAGAAAAATACGGACGCATGATGGAAAGTACGGCGCCGCTTAAATATGCCGGAATCAGGGATTCATTCCCGGAAGTCCCGGATATGAAGAGACAGATCATTGAGGAGATCATCAAAATTCAGGTGGCGTGGATGGAGGAATTCGCGAAAGCGTATCCAAAGGCGGCGGGAAACGCCAGAAAAATCCACACAGCGGAGGATACGCCGTTTGATACTTCCTATGAGACCTATCTTCGGGGAGAGCTGTTAACCTATTCGGATGAAACACTGGATCTGTATGGAAGATTTATTGCCCGGCTGTGCAGAGAAAACAAAAATCTTGCAGAAATGATTATGACCAATACGGCGCATCTTTATGGATATTCTTCTTTACAGGAGCTGGAGGAAAAACTGTAGGCGTTTTTTGCCAACAGGGAGATGGAAAGGGAGAAAGATCGGGAATAGGAAGATGGAAAAGAAAGTACAAAAGTCATATGAGATCGATATGTGTAATGGGCCGTTGTTTGGAAAAATCCTGCTGTTTACTCTGCCGCTCATGCTTTCCGGTATCCTGCAGCTTCTTTTTAATGCGGCGGACGTGGTAGTAGTCGGAAGGTTTGCCGGGAACGAGGCACTTGCCGCAGTGGGTTCCACGGGCGCCCTAACCAATCTTCTGGTCAATCTTTTTATCGGCCTGTCGGTGGGGGCAAATGTATTGGTATCAAGATATTATGGGGCAAGACAGGAGGAGGAGGTGAGCCAGACGGTTCACACTTCCATGCTGATCAGTATGACAGGAGGAATCCTTCTGACTGTTCTGGGGATTGTGGCGGCAAGACCGCTTCTGCATATGATGGATACACCGGATAACGTAATCCGCCACTCCGTTCTCTACATGCGGATTTATTTTATTGGGATGCCGGTTATGCTGGTGTTTAATTTCGGCAGCGCGATTCTGCGCGCCATTGGAGATACCAGAAGGCCCCTGTTCTACCTGATTATAGCGGGTATTATCAATGTGGTACTGAACCTTTGCTTTGTGATACTGTTTCATATGGGGGTAGCGGGCGTGGCATTGGCGACGGTCATTTCTCAATGTGTATCTTCTGCTCTGATCATCAGATGCCTGATTCAGAGCGAGGGCTGTTTTAAGCTACAGTGGAATAAGCTAAGGCTAAACTGGGACAAATTCAGGAAAATTGCTGCCATTGGTCTTCCGGCAGGGATACAGGGGACTTTGTTTTCCATTTCAAATGTGTTGATCCAGTCCTCCGTTAACTCCTTTGGCTCTGTTGCCATGGCGGGCAATACGGCCGGAAGCAATGTGGAAAGCTTTGTGTATACGGCAATGAATTCCGTTCATCAGACGGCAGTCAGCTTTACGGGCCAGAATCTGGGAGGAAGAAAGTATGAGAGGATCAATAAGATATTGATAGAATGTCTGATTTTTGTGACTATGATCGGCCTGGTCATGGGAAACGGGGCTGTTCTTCTGGGAGAGAGAATTCTGGGATTCTATTCTTCAGATCCGGAGGTAATTGCTTATGGGATCCAGAGAATGAAGATTATCTGCACCTCTTATTTTCTGTGCGGTATAATGGATGTACTGGTAGGCAGTATTCGTGGAATCGGATATGCGGTGATGCCGATGATCGTTTCTCTTCTGGGTGCCTGCGTCTTTCGTGTTGTCTGGATCTATACGATCTTTCAATGGGAGAGGACATTGCGTACGCTTTACATTTCCTATCCGGTTTCATGGATGCTGACGGCACTGGTGCATTTGATATGCTTTGTTGTGGTCCGAAAAAAGCTGGAGAATAGAAAATAAGAAGTTTTTATGGACAGTATTTCTTACATACCCGGATAAAAAGATCTGCTTTGGGCAGGTCTTTTTTTATGCGCAGGGGCGCACAGATGAAATTGTTGCTTACGCAACGTGCGCCCTGCGCGCGAGTAGGGGAAGATAGCTCTCCCCTACTCAATTGCACACGGGCACCCAGAGGAAAAATGTCAGCAGAAGCTGACGGGTGCCCGGTGCGCGAGTAGGGAGAAAAAGCCTCCTCCGCTTGATTTGAAAAAATTTCGTTTTGAGTATATATTGACAATATTGTTTATATATGATATATACAATATATAAACGTTTAGCAGATATCTGTCAGGAATTCCAATAAGTAACAGAGGTGACAAATGAATATAATAATCAGTAATTCAAGTGACAGTCCCATTTATGAGCAGATTACGTCTCAGATCAAAACACTGGTCATGAGCGGCCAGCTGAAGGAGTCAGACCCCCTTCCGTCCATGCGTACTCTGGCAAAGGAACTTCGCATCAGCGTGATCACTACTAAGCGGGCATATGAGGAGCTGGAACGGGATGGGTTTATCACAACGATAGTAGGGAAAGGCAGCTTTGTACGGGCAGCCGATACCAGACTGGTGAGAGAGGAAAAATTAAAGCAGATTGAGGATTTGCTTTCGAGAGCAGTAGCGATTGCGCAGCAGAGCGCTATTCAGCGGGAAGAGCTTGAAGAGATCATTGATCTGATTTATCAGGAAGGATGATATAAAGTATGGAAAATGTAATTACAGTTAAAAATCTGACTAAAAGGTACGAAGGATTTACCCTGGACAATGTAAGTTTTCAGATTCCTGAAGGTGCGGTTGTAGGGTTTGTGGGGGAAAACGGAGCGGGCAAGAGCACTACCATGCGGGCCATATTGGGGCTGGTCTCTGCAGACAAGGGAGAGGTGGAGATACTGGAACACCGGATCGGAGAAAAGGATCAGTCCTGGCGGGAACAGATTGGAGTGGTATTTGACGAATGTAATTTTCCGGGGGTTCTGAAGGTGAAATATATTCAGAAGATCCTGCGGAACATGTACCGGAGCTGGGATGATGAAAAGTTTCTGAAATTTGTCACACGCTTTGAACTTCCTCTGGATAAAGCAGTCAAAGATCTTTCCAGGGGAATGAAAATGAAGCTCTCTATCGCAGTATCTTTATCTCATGACAGCAGAATTCTGATCCTGGATGAGGCGACCAGTGGCCTCGACCCGGTGATAAGAAATGAGATCCTTGATATTTTCCGGGAATTTATTGAAGACGGAAAGCATACGGTGTTTCTTTCATCACATATCACCTCTGATATAGAGAAGATTGCGGATTATATCATGTTGATCCACAATGGAAAACTTCTTTTTATAGAAAATAAGGATGAGATTCTCTACAACTATTGTATTGTGAGGTGTAGCAAAAAGCAGGCGGAGCTGATTCCTGAGGAACTGATTATGGGAAAGGAAGAAAATGAATTCGGGGTCAGCGTGCTTGTAAAAAATAAAGGAAGGCTCCTGGAGAGTTCCTTTGAGAGCAGGGCGGGAGCTGTGGATGAGAGCCGCATTGTCTTTGACAGAGCGGGAGTGGAAGATATTCTGATCTACCTTGTAAAAAAGGAAGAAAGCGGAAAAGGAGGAAGAAGCAGATGAAAGGGCTTATATTAAAGGATTTATATATATTGAAGGGATATTCAAAACAATATGGAATCATTTTGCTCTTTATGGCATTATGGTCTTATATTACAAAAAATACATCCTTTATGACCGTTTATTTTGTAGTGATCAGCGGAAATGTTGTGATGAGCAGTGTAAGCACAGATGAAGCGTCCTCTTTCCAGAGATTTGCCCTTACAGCGCCTGTCAGCAGAAGAGCGCTGGTAGGATCAAAATATGTTCTGCTTTTGATTACGATGAGCGGGGGGTATCTTCTGGCCCGTCTAATGGATTTATTGATGCGTTTTTCGCCTAACAAAAATCAGGTATGGTTTGATATGGATGGCATGATTGTGTCAGTGTGTCTGTTCGTATTGGCAAATGCCATTTCATTGCCGGCAATATTTAAACTGGGAGTAGAAAAAGCAAGATACATTTATATTGTAGGTATGCTGGCAATTGCAGCAGCTATTTTTGGAGCTGCCAATTTTCTGGAGGAGACAGGAACTTCCATGGATGCCAGAATAGCGGCAATTTCACCGGTAGTTTTGAACGGTTTCTTTGTGATTGTAGCAGCGTTTTTCCTGGTGATTTCTTATCTGGTTTCCGTCAGACTGGTAGCAAAGAAAGACTTTTAAAAGAAGTCAAAATAACTGCTTTTTCATAATCTGTACAGTAAATGCGCAGATCTGGCTATATAGTTGCAAAAAAGTACTAATTAATACGAATAATGTTGAAATTTGACGGATCATAATGTATGCTTATAGCAGGAACAAAGAGTGCGGGAAGTTTAAAATGGCAGGCGGGGATGGTACATGAAAGAAATGAAGGCATTTTGTGAAGAATGCGGAAATGATGTCTGTTATATTGTCAGTGAAGTGCAGATGGAAGGGGAGCTGCGGGGCGAACGTTATATATATACCGGCAAAAAGGCAAGATGTGCAGACTGCGGGGCAGTGCTGGAACCCCGGGAGGTGAAAGCGTATAATCTACGGGCACTGCAGAACATCCACAGGGAGAAAAACAGAATTATTTCCCTGGATAAAATTTTGGAGATCCCCGGTAAATATGCCATTGGAAAGCGTCCTCTTTCCCTTCTTCTGGGCTGGGGTGAGCAGACTTTTTCGCGTTACTGTGAAGGAGACCTGCCTACCAGACAGTACTCGGATATTCTCATTCGGATTTATGAAGAGCCTAATTATTATGCAGAGCTCCTGGAGGAAAATAAAGATAAGCTTAAAACGCCATCCACCTATGAGAAGAGCCGGAAGGCAGTGGATAAACTGCTTGGAATTGCCCGGAAGGGCGAATCCGGAATTGATCAGGCGGCGGTATATCTGATGGAGCAGTGCGGCGACATTACGCCATTGGCGCTGCAGAAAGCACTTTACTATGTACAGGGATTTTATTATGCTTTTTATCAGGAGTTTTTGTTTTTGGAGGAGTGCGAGGCCTGGGTGAACGGACCGGTTTACCGGGAGATTTATACCAGGTATCGGGAGTACTGCTTTGATCCCATGAAGAGGAATTCTCTGAAGGCGGATGCTGATTTAGAAGGCGGAAGGGATAAAAAAAAGGCGGAGTTCAGCCCTCCCTTTTCTTCTGCAGAAAAGACGATACTTGACAGTGTGATCAGGAATATTTGCTGTTATAGCGGTATGGTCCTTGAGCGGTTTACCCATACAGAGATGCCATGGCTGGTTTCGAGAGGAAATTTGTATACTGCCGCCGTTTCCAGCAGAGTGATTCCCAAAGCGCTGATCGGAGATTATTTCAGTGCAGTTAAGCAAAAATATAATATGATTAATCCCAATGATATCAGGATGTATATACAGGATATGCTGGAACAGATATAGATTAAATGAGGATTTAATAATGAAAAAGGAATATCGTGTCCCGAAAATGGAGACTGTGAAAGAAATCAAGGTGCAGGTTCCTGGATCAAAAAGTATTACAAACCGTGCGTTACTGCTGGCGGCACTGTCAGATGTATCGTGTACCCTGCATGGAATTTTGTTGAGTGATGACTCCAGAGCGTTCCTCGAAAGCCTGAAGCGGCTGGGATATGAGCTGCGGACAGATGAAGAAAACAGAGAAGTGAGGATTCAGGGAACAGGAGGAGTCATTCCAAATTCTCATGCCCGGATCAATGTGCGGAGTGCGGGAACGGCAGCCAGATTTCTGACAGTCATGCTGGCGATAGCAGGAGGAGAGTATGAGATGGAGGCATCTCCTCAGATGTGCAGACGTCCCATGCAGCCGCTTCTGGATATATTGAGACAGGCAGGGGTACAGTTTGTATTCCGGGGAGAGGAAGGCCACTTTCCTTTCCGGATGTTTTCAGAAGGCATATCTTTGGAAGAAGTCTGCGTTGATACAGGGATCAGCAGCCAGTTTGCCAGTGCGCTTCTTATGTCGGGAGTGATGCTCGATACAGGGCTTAAGGTGATTCTGAAGGGCGGGAGAGCCGGCGGATCTTATATTAAAATGACGCTGGCCATGATGAGGCAGTTTGGTATTCCCGTAAAACAGGAAGGGAATGTTTGCCAGGTGCCCTGCTGCAGAAGCTTTGGAAGAGAAAAGTATCAGGTGGAACCCGACATATCCGGCGCATGTTACTTTTATGCACTCGCACCTCTGATGGGGACGAATGTGGTGGTTAAGAATGTACATGAAGATTCCCTCCAGGGAGATATCAGCTTCTTAAGGCTTCTTGTGAACCTGGGATGCAGGATGAAGGATGAAGAGGAGGGAATTCTGATTTCCGGAGAAGGCATGGAGAAATATCCGGGACTGGAGGTTTCTATGAAAGATTTCTCTGATCAGACTATGACAATGGCGGTATTGGCGCCTTTCGCATCAGGTCCGACGCTGATTCGGGATGTGGGTCATATCCGTTTTCAGGAATCCGACAGAATTGGCGCCATTTTGACAGAGCTGGAGCGTATGGGCATCCAATGCGAGGAGGTGCCTGATGCAGAAGGCATCAGGATTTTCCCGGGAGAAGTACAGGAATGCCGGGTGGAGACCTATGAGGATCACAGAATGGCGATGGCGTTTACTCTGATTGGTTTAAAGACAGGCAGGATTACGATTTTGGATCCGGACTGTTGCAAAAAGACTTTTGAAAATTATTTTGAACTGATCGATCAGATAACAAAATAAATTAAATTTAAATTTGATTATATATGCCGGCACGCACAGCGTTCCGGCATATGGTGCGTATCCGGCGGACATACACATACGGCTCAGGGATAGATAAAAGGAGTTCTGCAGTGTAAAAAATCGTACTGGAGGTTGAAAATGGAAGAAACGAAAAAGATGCAGGAAGAAAGAGAGAAGGTTCTAATTGTAGGGGCGGAAACAGGGGCGGATTCTGAGGAGTTCGAACGTTCCATGAAAGAAATGGAAGGACTTGCAGAAGCATGTTTTATGGAGCCGGTGGGAATCATTACCCAGAAAATGGAGGCGGTCAATAAGGGATTGTATATCGGAACGGGAAAGGTATCAGAAGTGAGAGAGACGGCTGCACTGCTGGAGGCGGAGCTGATTCTGTTTAATGATACTCTGACACCTTCTCAGCTGCGAAATCTGCAAAAGGGGCTTGCACTTCCGGTCATGGACAGAACGGCATTGATCCTGGAGATTTTTCAGACCAGGGCAAGGACCAGAGAGGCGAGACTTCAGGTGGAGTGTGCAAGACTGAAATACCTTCTTCCCAGGCTGGTAGGAATGCATGGCGCATTGACCAGACAGGGGGGAACCAGCGGCAGCATGAGCAGCAGAGGAGCAGGTGAGAAGAAGCTGGAGCTGGACAGAAGGCGGATTGAACACAGGATATCGGAGCTTTCCCGGGAATTGGAGCGTGTGTCAAAGGAGAGAGGCGTACAGCGCCAAAAGCGTCAGAAGGGCAGGATTCCCCTTGTGGCGCTGGTAGGATATACCAATGCGGGAAAATCAACCATTATGAATGGAATGATCGATCTTTTTGTTGGAAATGATACAAAAAGAGTGCTGGAGGAGGATATGCTTTTTGCCACGCTGGATACAGCGGTGAGGAGAATTTTTATGGATCATAACAGAGATTTTCTGCTTTCGGATACGGTGGGATTCATTCACCGGCTTCCCCATGATCTGGTGGAAGCCTTTCATTCCACTTTGGAGGAGACGCAAAGCGCTGATCTGCTTCTCCAGGTGGTAGATTATTCGGATCCGGCCTACAGAGAGCAGATGGCTGTTACCGCCCAGACACTCCAGGAGCTGGGCGCCGGAGATATTCCCATGATAACGGTATTTAATAAGACGGATAAGTGTGAGGAGGAAACGCGCTATCCCAAAATCGTGGGGGATCATAAAATCTATCTTTCGGCAAAAGAGGAGGGATCTATCCGGCTGCTGGCAAATATGATTGCAGAACGCATCTTTTCGGATCATATCCAGGCTAAATTTTTGATTCCCTATGAATGTGGAAATGTGGTATCCTATTTTATGGAACGCGCACAGGTACAGGAGATGAGGTATGAGGAGACAGGTACCTGGCTTCGGGTGGAATGCCACAGGGCGGACAGAGATAAATATGCAGAGTATCTGCAGGAAAATATGGGGGAAGTAATTCATGGATAAGGAACGTCTGAATAAATATCTGGCATCCTGCGGCATCTGTTCCCGACGGGATGCAGACCGGTTGATTACGCAGGGACGGGTGCTTGTGAACGGACGGAGAGCAGAAACAGGAATGCAGGTGGGAGAGGAAGACAAAATTCTGGTAAACGGAAAACCTGTACATGGGAAAAACGAAAAGGTAGTTCTTGCGTATTACAAACCTACAGGCGTAACCTGTACGGAGAAGGACCGTTTCGCGGACAAAAAAATTACAGATATGGTGAAATTCCCGGTCCGGGTAACCTATGCAGGAAGACTGGATAAGGATTCGGAAGGGCTGATCCTGCTTACCAATGATGGGGAGCTCATCCAGGCTCTGATGAAAGGAAGCGGAGAGCATGAGAAGGAATATATTGTCAGAGTGAACAGGGAAGTTACGGAGGAATTTGTAAAGAAAATGCAGGCAGGGGTAGAACTTCCCGAGCTGGGAATCACCACGAAGCCCTGCAGGGTGGAAAAGATAGGAAAAATCACCTTCAGGATTGTGTTGACCCAGGGAGTTAACAGACAGATCCGAAGGATGGCGGAAGCGCTGGGATACAGGGTCTATGGCATAAAAAGGGTCCGGGTGGCGAATATTAAGCTGGAAGGCTTGAAATCAGGGCAATTTCGGAAACTGACAGGAGATGAATTACGTGCGTTATATAATTTGTGCCTGAAAAAATAAGAAAGAAACGAGTTTTATTTTTAAGGCATTTGAAAGTATTTTTGATATTTGTGAATGAAAACTTGCAAAATGGAGGCAGTAAAAGTGGAAGATTTTAGGGAAAAATGCCGTGAATTGGTCAGTCGACTGAATGAGGCATCAGAGGCCTATTATAATGGCAGAGAAGAAATTATGTCGAATTATGAATGGGATGCTCTGTTTGACGAGCTCGCGGCGCTTGAAAAGGAAACCGGTTATGTTCTGCCTGAAAGCCCCACCCACAATACAGGATATGAGGGGAATAATGGAGAGAGGGAGGAGCATGAATTTCCCGCACTGTCGCTTGCCAAGACAAAACAGGTATCCGATCTGCAGAAATGGGCGCAGGACCGGACGGTCTGGCTTTCCTGGAAGCTGGATGGACTGACGCTGGTGCTTACTTATGACCAGGGACGGCTTGTCCGGATCCTTACCAGAGGAAATGGAACGGTGGGAACGAATATCACTTATCTGAAGAAGTCGGTCAGGGGTTTTCCCTTAAAAATTAAATATCAGGGACATCTGGTGGTCCGTGGGGAGGCGGTGATCTCCTATTCTGATTTTGCGGTGATCAACACTATGATCGAAGACGATGATGAAAAATACGCCAATCCCCGTAATCTTGCCTCGGGAACGCTCAGTCTGGATGATCCGGAGAAAGTAAAGGAGAGAAGAGTAACCTTTTATGCGTTTACGCTGGTGTACAGAGAGGATCCGATCATTTCCTGGGGGGAGAGAATGGATTTTCTGGAGAAGGAAGGATTTACGGTGGTGGAGAGAGAGAAGCTTACCGCCTCAGAGATTCCACTGGCAGTGGAGCGCTGGACCCGGAAGGTGGAAAGCTCTGAAATGGATTTGCCGGTGGATGGACTGGTGATCTGCTATGATGATACAGAGTATGCCTCTTCCGGCAGTGTGACCGGCCATCATGCCTCCAGAGCGGGATATGCCTTTAAATGGCAGGATGTATCGGCACAGACCCGGCTGAAATATGTAGAGTGGTCCTGTGCGGCATCCACGATTTCACCGGTGGCGGTTTTTGAACCCGTTCTTCTGGAAGGAACGACTGTTTCAAGAGCGTCTCTGTGCAATATCAGCGAGATGGAGCGTCTGGGGATCGGACAGGGATGTATGCTTGAAGTGATCAAGGCAAATAAGATCATTCCTAAATGCATTGCAGCTTCAGACAGCGCCGGTATACTTGAAATCCCTGTCAGGTGTCCGGTCTGCGGCGCGGATACTCAGATTCGCTTAAGTCCGAGAAGCCAGACCAGGACTCTTCACTGTACCAATCCGGATTGCAGCGCCAAACATGTAAAGAAGTTTACCCGTTTTGTGAGTAAGGCGGGTATGGATATTGATGGATTGTCGATCCAGACGATGCTGAAGTTTATGAACGAAGGATTTTTAAAGGATTTTTCAGATATTTATCACCTTTCTGAGCATGCGGAAGTGATCCGGGAAATGGAAGGATTCGGAGAAAAGTCCTGTGAGAATATGATGCGCGCGATTGAAAGGAGCAGGCAGGTACATCCGGTCAACTTTATTTATGCGCTGTGCATTCCCATGGTGGGAACGGACGCCGCAAAAAAGATGATTGCCAGGGGAGGATTTCAGGGATTTCTTGACCGGCTGGAGAACCGGAGCGGTTTTGAGGATGTGGACGGCATTGGGCCGGAGAGATCGGGTTCTGTTCTGGAATGGTATGAAAATGATAAAAACAGGTCTTCCTTGAAAGCGCTTCTGAAAGAGGTTACAATAGAAAAAGTGGAGGAACCGCCCCGGGAGGGAGGGAGGTGTGAGAACCTTACGTTTGTGATTACAGGGGAGGTTCATCATTACAAAAACAGAGATGAATTCAAGGCCTATGTAGAAGCGGCAGGAGGAAAGGTGACAGGAAGTGTTACCTCTAAAACCAGTTATCTTGTCAATAATGATACGATGTCCGCCTCCTCTAAAAACCGAAAGGCAAAGGAACTGGGAATACCGATTCTATCGGAAGATGAATTTGTAGAACGTTTTGGATAAAAATAAATCAGGATTTAATAATAGAAATGGAGCTGAAAATTATGCCGATTAAAGTGCAGAGCGACCTTCCGGCGAAGGAAATACTGGAAAATGAAAATATATTTGTCATGGATGAATACCGGGCGATTCATCAGGATATTCGTCCGCTGCAGATCTGTATTTTGAATCTGATGCCGGTAAAGGAGGACACAGAGCTGCAGCTTGCACGGGTATTGTCTAATACGCCTTTGCAGATCGATATTTCTTTTATGAAAATGAACAGCCATGTCTCTCTGAACACGCCTATTCAGCATTTGAACAGGTTTTATAACACTTTTGACGAGCTGAAGGGAAAAAAATTCGACGGACTGATCATTACCGGGGCGCCGGTGGAACAGATCCCTTTTGAGCAGGTGGATTACTGGCCGGAGCTGTGTGAGATTATGGAGTGGACCAGGACACATGTCACTTCCACCCTTCATATCTGCTGGGGGGCGCAGGCGGGGCTGTACTATCATTTTGGAATTGAAAAGGTACTCCTGCCGCAGAAACTGTTTGGTGTCTTTGAGCACAGGGTAAGAAACCGAAAGGTTCCTCTGGTAAGAGGATTTGACGATTACTTTATGATTCCTCACAGCAGGCATACGGCGGTGAGCTCAGAAGAAATCCATCGTTGTGACCAGCTGACAGTCCTGGCGGAATCAGAAGAAGCGGGAGTGCTTCTGTGTATGACCGAAGGCGGAAAGGAGATCTTTGTAACAGGTCATCCTGAGTATGACCGTTATACGCTCCACAATGAATATATCCGGGATAAAAGTAAGGGGCTTCCGATTCAGCTGCCGGTCAATTATTATCCGGATGATGATGATACCAAAAAGCCCAGGCTGCAATGGCGCTCACACAGCAATAACCTTTATTCCAACTGGCTCAATTATTATGTGTACCAGGTGACGGATTATGAGCTTTAAGAACAAAAGAAAAAATAAAATCTTGATTTGATAAATAAAAGGCCTTATTACGAGGGGATACATATGGAAAAGCTGACGAAATTGATCAAAAAGCCGGGATATGACAAGGAGAATGTACATGCTGCGGTTTCTATGGCATGGCCGGCCATAATTGAATCGTTCTTTGCCGCTTTCGCAGGACTGGTGGATTCTCTGATGGTAAGCTCTCTGGGACCGTATGCAGTGGCCGCAGTGGGACTGACCACTCAGCCCAAATTTATGGGACTGGCGTTGTTTGTTGCTCTGAATGTATCCATATCGGCGCTGGTGGCAAGAAGGCGGGGGGAAGACCGGCAGGAGGATGCCAACAGGATCTTATATACGGCTTTGATTTTTCTGACAGCAGCGGCTGTTCTTTTAAGCATTCTGTTCGTTTCCCTGGCGGGACCGATTATACACTTATGCGGCTCGAACAGTTCCACTCATGAGAGCGCCGTGATCTATTTTCAGATTATAATGGGCGGCATGATCTTTAACTGTATTCAAATGGGGATCAATTCGGCCCAGCGGGGGGCAGGCAACACGAAAATCACCATGCGCACCAATCTGACTTCAAACACCATCAATATCATCGCCAATTATCTGCTGATCAACGGAAATCTTGGATTTCCGGCACTGGGAATCCGGGGGGCGGCACTGGCGACTGTGCTGGGAACGGTGGCGGCTGCGCTTATGAGCATTCTTTCCATTATGAAGCCGGAAGGATTTATCAGTCTTCCCTATATTGTGAAAAATCATATCAGACCCTCTCTGCAGGCTTTTGTGAATCTGGTGCGAGTGGGCTACAGTGTGTTTTTTGAACAGATCTTAATGCGGATCGGCTTTATGATGACGGCAGTGATGGCAGCGCGTCAGGGAACGGATGCCATGGCCGCCCATCAGGTGGGCATGAATATTATGGGCCTTTCCTTTTCCTTTGGAGATGGGCTTCAGGCGGCGGCAGTAGCGCTGATCGGCCGAAGTCTGGGGACTGGGGATAAGGAGCTGGCAAGAGAATATGGCCGTATCTGCAGGATGCTGGGAGGTGTGATTTCAGTCTGCCTTGCCGTCGTGTATTTTGCCGGAGCAGGGCCGTTGTTCCGACTGTTCTTTGAGGAGGAGCATATTGTGGCAATTGGCGTGAAGATTATGATGGTTATTATCCTTGTAGTGGTATTCCAGATCAGCCAGGTGATCTATATGGGATGCCTGCGCGGAGCAGGAGATACTCTTTATACTGCGGCTGTGTCGACCTTAAGTGTTACCATTATCAGAACGGTGGTCTCTTATCTGGGCGGTTATGTGTTTGGTTTGGGAATTGTCGGGATTTGGATGGGAGTTTTGGGAGATCAGGTTTCACGTTTTGTGTTTGCGTCCAGACGGTTTAAAGCCGGAAAGTGGACAGAAATCAAAATTTAAGAATATTTGTCCGGCCTTGTCCATATACTTATAAAAATCAGAGCAATTTCTATTTTCAGGAGGTAAACTATGGCAAGGGGACAGAGAAAGACAATAGAAGAAAAAATAGCGGAGAAAGAAGAAGTCATTCAGGCGCTGCGGACACGGATCAAGTCAGAACAGAGCGAGCTGGAACTTCTCCAAAAGGAAAAGAGAGACAAGGATTTTGAAGGCCTGAACAGGCTGCTTTCCTCTGCCGGTCTGGATATTGAAGAAGCCTCAGATATTCTGCAGAACTACATTCAAACCCATCAGGAAGGTCAGATGGCATAACAAAGGACGAATAAAGGAAAAATAATTGTGAAAATTTACTAAAACATTGTATATTTACTGTAAATGGTGTAAACTGAATATACAGAATCCATTTACATAATACATAAGAAGGAGAGTACTATGCTGGTAACGTTAATTCCACTCTTTGATGAAGAAATGAGTGTTCGTGCCTATTCGCTGTTTTCGCAGAAACAGAATTTTCTGCTGAATCCCAGCCTTCAGGGAACAGGGGTCAATGATGGTGCATCCAATATCACGGGACTGGAAGTGATCCAGAGTATGGATCTGGATACCCTCTCCTCTGAAAAGGAAATCTTCGTCCCGGTAAACAGTATTTCTGTTTTTTCGGAAAGCCTTGAGCAGGATAGAGCCATGAGGAATAGGCTTGTTCTTCTCATGGATAACTCCGTTTTGCCGCAGACAATATATATTGAAAGGCTTTGCCGGTTAAAGGACATGGGATACAAGCTGGCCATCCGCAAGCTTCCGGTTCAGCAGTTTGAAGCGTATCGCGAGATTCTTCGTCTGGTAGACTACATTCTGCTGGATCATAAAAAGATCGATATTTCAAAGGCCAGGATTTATTTCAGTAAGGTTTATCCGGAAGTGAAGCTGTGCGCCGGAAACATTCAGACACAGGAAATCTTTGAAGAGCTTAAAGCGGAGGGCGGTTATCAGCTATATGAGGGAGAATTTTACCGGATGCCGGTAACCAGAGGACAGACGCAGGTGGCACCGCTTAAGGTGAACTATATTGAACTGCTCAATATGGTGAATGGAGATGATTTTGAGCTGACAAAGGCGGCAGATGTTATTGGAAGAGACACGGCGCTTGTGATTTCTCTGCTGAAGATGGTGAACCGGATGAGTGTGAATTCGGAGATTACCTCTATCAGGCATGCGGCAGCCATGCTTGGACAGCGCGAATTGAAAAAGTGGATTAACGCGGCGGTGGCAGGCAGGCTGTACGCAGATAAACCCAATGAAATCACCAGATTATCTCTTCTGCGTGCAAAATTTGCGGAGAACCTGGCTCCGGCCTTTGAGAAGGGAGCGCAGGCGCAGGAGCTGTTTCTTATGGGCCTGTTTTCGGTGCTCGATCTGATTTTGGATCAGCCCATGGAGGAGGCGTTACATCTGGTAAAGGTGTCAAAGGATATCAGGGATGCATTGGTGAACCGTACAGGGGAGTTCGCCCAGGTGCTGGAATTTCTTCTCAGCTATGAAAGTGCGGACTGGCAGGAGATATCGAGAGTAATGATACTGAAAAAGATTGATATGAATCAGGTGTATGAGGCGTATATCCAGTCCCTGCAGTGGTACCGTGAACTGTATATCGGGTAGGAAAATAACAGCTGCCCTGAGCATAAAAGCGCTGGCAGGTAAAGTTGCGTAACTTACCTGCCTGTTATTGTAATACCATTGACTTCCACATGATCATTAATCTCGATCATCAGACACCGCCGGCCTTCAAACATGACCGTGTTTACCAGATCTGCTCTTTCCGGATTTACCCGGACGACCACATCGGGGGTCTTAACCTCAAAGGTCCTTGTGTTGGCGACATTGTCCACCAGAAGAGCAGTATCTTTTCCGGCGGCGGCATCATAGATGGATTCAAAATCAGTCAGTTTTTCTTCCTCAACACCACTTTTCTCCAACAGATTTCGCACCTGTATCTTGTCCAGCATAAGGGGTTCAGGAAGCTCCTTATGGTCTTCAATCATTTCTGTAAGATTTTCATGAATATTCTTTATCACTTCATACTCGGCCTCATCCCCCAGCGTTTCCTTAATCAGCGTGTGAAAGGTTTCTTTCTGGCTGCCTGCGGTCAGCGGGAGGACAGCGCCCAGGACCTGATCTACAAACTCGGAGTGCGGTTCCTCCGGATTTTTGGTGTAGTAGAGCGTGCTGTGAAGATCGGTGCACCGGTCATTAAAGGCTGGGAAAAGAAAGCCTGTGCATGGAGCCTCTACGATCCAGTCGCGGATCCGGTTGTGGAATTCGTTTGCCTGTGCATCATAGCTCAGCCCCGGTTTGGAGAGGTTGACCGGACAGATACAGCATAAGATATACTCAAATACCGTATCGGAAGCATCATCCATGGTCAGCCCATCACTGGTTTTACCCGGGACATCGTAGGCATCATGGATCAGGAGAATCAGATAATTGCCCACATATTCATAAGAACCGATCACTTTGTCATAAAAACCACTGATCAGTTCATCATCCTTTAATTTGCTATCACGAAGGCGGAGAAGAAATTCCTGAGTTCCGCCTTCCTGCTCGCTGGCAAGGGGAAACTCCAGATTCAGCATATTTTTCCCTAAGGTTCCTGAGAGCGCTTTGCGCAGAAGCTCAAAGTATTTGTAGATTTCTTCCTCGGGAAGAGAAAGAAACGCCTCCTTGAATTCTGTCTTTCGATTCTTTTCTCCATCCACATAACAGCCGCAGATACGGGTGACAGAACAGTTCCTGGGGGTATAAAGCCGTTTGATTTCATTGATTTCCTGTTTGATCATAGAAGGTTCCTTTCATTTCAGGCTGCATTCGTTCAGCGCCCGGTCTGTGCTTCGGGCCGGGATTTCAGGTTTTTATGTGCGGTGGAGAGCATTAACTTAATCCGGTTCAGCTGATTGACTTCACTGGCGCCCGGATCATAGTCAATGGCCACGATATTACTCAAAGGATACTGTCTGCGCAGCTCCTTGATGACACCCTTTCCCACAACGTGATTAGGAAGGCATCCGAAGGGCTGAGTACAGACGATATTATTGACACCCATATGGATCAGCTCCAGCATTTCTCCTGTAAGAAACCAACCTTCTCCGGTCTGGTTCCCGATTGAGACAATGGATTTTGCATTCTCTACCGTCTGATAAATGCTGGCAGGCGGCGTGAAGTTGTTGCTTTTTGCAAGGGCTTTGGCGGCACTGCTCCGCAGAAATTCAAGCGCGTCAATGCCAAGCTTTGAGAGAAAGGCGGCTTTTTTGCTGGTGCCCAGTTCCTGTGCCTTATAAATCTGATTATAGAAGCAGTAGAGCATGAAATCCAGAAGATCCGGAACAACCGCTTCCGCGCCTTCCGCTTCCAGCAGTTCCACCAGATGATTGTTGGCTGCAGGAGCGAATTTCACCAGAATTTCTCCCACGATTCCGACTCTGGGTTTCGTTTCACCGGTGACGGGAATAGCATCAAATTCCTCTACGATCTGCCGGCACATTTTGCGAAAGGTGAAAAAGTTCAGATGCTTTGCGGACACAAAGGCCCTGCAGCGCTCCAGCCATTTGCGGTGGAGGGCATCCACACTTCCTTTTTCTTTCTCATAAGGACGCATGCGGTAAACGCAGCGCATGAAAATATCGCCGAATACGGCGCCGCAGGCAGCTCTGGCCAGCAGGTCAGAATTCAGATGAAAACCCGGATTGGATTCAATCCCGGCCATATTCAGGGAAATAACGGGAATGTGGCTCATTCCGGCTTTTTCCAGTGCACGGCGGATAAAACCGATATAATTGGTCGCCCGGCACCCGCCGCCGGTCTGGGTCATAATGACCGCCACCTTCTGCAGATCATATTTTCCGGAAAGCAGCGCATCCATGATCTGGCCTACAACCATGAGAGACGGATAGCAGGCGTCATTGTTAACATATTTAAGTCCCACATCCACGGCCCGCCGGTTGTCATTGGGAAGAACCTCAAAATGATAACCGCAGGCATGAAAAGCGCTTTCCAGAATATCAAAATGGATAGGAGACATCTGAGGACATAAAATGGTATAATCCCTGCGCATCTCTTCTGTAAATTGCACTTTTTCAATTGCAGAGGAACGAACACAGCGTTTCTTTTCCTGCTTTTCTCTCACCCGGATGGCGGAGAGCAGAGAACGGATCCGGATCCGCGCGGCCCCCAGATTATTCACCTCGTCAATCTTTAAGCAGGTATAGATTTTATCGGAACCGGTCAGAATATCATTTACCTGATCGGTGGTTACGGCATCCAGGCCACAGCCGAAGGAGTTCAGCTGGATGAGATCCAGATACTCCACGTTTTTTACAAAGCTTGCGGCAGCATACAGACGGGAGTGATACATCCACTGATCAGATACAATCAACGGACGTTCCGGACTGGCCAGATGAGAAATACTGTCCTCTGTCAGTACGGCAATGTCGTAGGAGGTAATCAGCTCCGGTATGCCATGGTTGATCTCAGGATCGATATGGTAAGGTCTGCCGGCCAGAACGATTCCCCGTTTTCCGGTTTCTTTCAGATAGGAGAGAACCTCCTCGCCTTTTCTTTGCAGATCCTCTCTGGCGCTTGTCAGTTCTTTAAAGCCGAGCCGTGCGGCTTCCATGACTTCTTCCGCGGGCAGTTCTTTAAATTCTTTCACAAGAGCCTCAGAGACCGTCTTCAGATCCCGGAAGGACATAAAGGGATTACGCAGTATTGTTTCCCCTTTTCCGATGGATTCCACATTATTTTTAATATTTTCAGAATAAGAAGTTACAATAGGACAGTTGTAGTGATTATTTGCATCTTCAAATTCATTTCGCTCATAAAAAAGAGCAGGATAAAAGATAAAATCAACCTTCTGATTGATCAGCCATTCCACATGACCGTGCGCAAGCTTGGCGGGATAGCATTCTGACTCACTGGGGATGGATTCAATTCCCAACTCGTAGATATTCCGGTTGGAAAGAGGGGAGAGAACCACCTGATAACCCAAATGGGTAAAGAAGGTAAACCAGAAAGGGTAATTCTCATACATATTCAGAACGCGTGGGATCCCTACTCTGCCCCGGCGGGCTTCGTCGGCGGCAAGAGGCTCGTATCCGAAGATACGTTTTAGCTTGTAATCGAAAAGGTTAGGTACTTTATGTTCATTTTTCTGCTTTCCGAGTCCCCGCTCACAGCGGTTGCCGGAGATATACTGACGTCCCCCGGTGAAACGATTGATGGTCAGTCTGCAGTTATTGGTACATCCCTTACATTTGGCCATACTGGTCTCGAACTGAAGGGCGTTCAGTTTTTCGAAAGAGAGCATGGAGGTTTGATATTCTTCGCTGCAGCGTTCTCTTGCGATCAGAGCCGCTCCAAAGGCGCCCATAATCCCGGCAATATCAGGACGGATTGCTTCGCAGCCGGCAATAACCTCAAAACTCCGGAGCACGGCGTCATTATAAAAAGTTCCTCCCTGCACCACAATATTTTTGCCCAGGGCAGATGCGTCAGAGACTTTGATTACCTTAAACAGCGCATTCTTGATCACAGAGTAGGCGAGACCCGCGGAAATATCGGGAACGCCCGCGCCTTCCTTCTGGGCCTGCTTTACCTTGGAATTCATAAATACGGTGCATCTTGTCCCCAGATCGATAGGATGCTCGGCAAAAAGAGCAGCCTGAGCAAAATCTTCCACAGAGTAATTCAGAGACTTGGCAAAGGTTTCAATAAAAGAGCCGCAGCCGGAGGAGCAGGCTTCATTTAACAGCACACTGTCCACGGTCTGATCTTTGATTTTGATGCACTTCATGTCCTGACCGCCGATATCCAGAATACAGTCCACTTCCGGATCAAAAAAAGCGGCGGCGTAGTAGTGCGCGACTGTTTCCACCTCCCCATCATCCAGAAGAAAAGCGGCTTTCATAAGAGATTCTCCGTATCCGGTGGAGCAGGAACGCGCAATCCGCACATCTTCGGGAAGAAGAGAATAAATCTCTTTCAGGGCTTTAATCGCAGTTTTTAAGGGGCTTCCATCATTACTGCTGTAAAAAGAATAAAGAAGAGAACCGTCCTCCCCTACAAGAGCAGCCTTGGTGGTAGTGCTTCCGGCGTCAATCCCCAGATAGCAGTCGCCGTGATAGGATGCAAGATCAGCGGTTTTTACATGATGCCGGGAATGGCGGGATGTAAATCGCTCATATTCCTCACGGGAGGAGAAAAGGGGCTCCATCCGCTCAACTTCAAATTCCATTCGGATCTGTCCGGAAAGCTTTCCGGTCAGTTCATCCATGGTATAGGAAACCTCTTCTTTCGCATTCAGAGCGGAGCCGATGGCAGCGAACAGATGAGAATGTTCCGTTTCAATCACATGTTCATCATCCAGCTTCAGCGTACGGATAAAAGCGGCTTTTAGTTCGGAAAGGAAATGTAAGGGGCCGCCCAGAAAGGCTACATGCCCCCGGATAGGTTTTCCACAGGCAAGCCCGCTGATCGTCTGATTGACGACTGCCTGGAAAATAGAAGCTGCCAGATCCTCTTTGGTAGCGCCATCATTGATCAGAGGCTGAATATCGGATTTGGCGAATACGCCGCATCGGGCGGCAATGGTATAGAGAGAATGATAGGAGGCGGCAAATTCGTTCAGCCCGCCGGCATCTGTCTGCAGAAGGGAAGCCATCTGATCGATAAAGGATCCGGTACCGCCGGCGCAGATTCCGTTCATGCGCTGTTCTACATTTCCGCCTTCAAAATAAATGATTTTGGCATCCTCGCCGCCCAGCTCAATGGCAACATCTGTTAAAGGAGCCATTTCTTTTAAGGCTGTGGCAACACTGATAACTTCCTGGACAAAAGGAATTTCCAGGTGATTGGCAAGGGTAAGACCACCGGAACCGGTGATCATGGGGCAGAGACGGATATTTCCCAGCCGGGTTTCCGCCTGCCCTAATAAATCGGAAAGAGTTTCTCTTATATTTGCAAAGTGTCTTTTATAATCTGAAAATACGATTGTATGAGCATCATTTAATATGGCGATCTTGACAGTGGTAGAACCGATGTCAATGCCAAGTGTATAGGATTGATTGTCCATAATCTACCGCCTTTCTGTTATGAGACCGTATTCCGGTCTTCCTGCCGCCGCATTTTTCGACATGCGTTGTAATTATACGACAGAGATTTTTAAAATGCAACGAGGGAAAGGTAAACATTTTGTAAAGAATCCATTTAAATTTCTAAAAAAAGAATGGCTTTATTTACAATTAGAATGAGGGGTGTTAGAATATATGATGTTTCAGCCAAAGTAATGAATCAACCTTTGAAGGAGTAGGAAAATTATGAAATTGTCTCATAACTTTGAAAGAAAATTCGGGAAATACGCCATCAGAAATCTTTCTCTGGTATTGATTATATGTTATGCTTTCGGGTATATGTTTCAGTGGATCTATCCGAACCTGCTTTCTTATCTTTACCTGAACCCGTATGAGATTGTGTTTCACGGGCAGATATGGCGTCTCTTCACATGGCTGATCGTTCCTCCCGGAGGTTTTGATATCTTTACGCTTCTGATGCTGTACTTTTATTATTCGCTGGGAACCACACTGGAGCGTACCTGGGGAACCTACCGGTATAATGTCTATATCTTTTCCGGGATTCTGTTTACGATTCTGGGCGCATTTCTGCTTTTTGCCTATACGCTGCTGAGGGATGTGTTTGGCGGAGGAAATGGCGCGTTTACGGCGCTTTGGATGATCAATGACAGTTATATGTCTCTGGCGCCCATGTTCAGTACCTATTATGTAAATATGTCTATTTTTCTGGCATCTGCCAGTACTTATCCCAATATGCAGCTTCTTTTGTTTTTCTTTATTCCCATTAAAATCAAGATCATGGGAATGATCTATGGCGCGTTGCTTGTTTTTGAGTTCATTACGGGAGGTATTGCGGACAGATTTGTGATTGCCGCATCCCTGATGAATTTTATTGTGTTTTTTATTGCCGGAAGAGGAAAGGTACACATGAGTCCCAGGCAGGCCAGGCGCCGGCAGGAATTTAAGCGGGAGGTGAAAAAGACCACGAAGAGCACCAGACATAAATGTGCAGTGTGTGGAAGAACCGACGAAACCAATCCGGAGCTGGAATTCAGGTTCTGCTCCAAATGTGAAGGAAGTTATGAATATTGTCAGGATCACATTTTTACACATACGCATGTTAAGAGAGAGTGAGGACAGGAATGGGGCAGGAGCAGGAAATAAAATTTGCGCGGACACTGGAAGAGGTAAAGAGCCTTGCAAAAAAGCAGCAGAACAGCATTTCAGAGGATCAGGTAAAGGAAGCCTTTAAGGAACTGTCATTGTCAGAGCAGCAGTTGGAGCTGGTGTATGATTATCTGAAAAAACACAGGATCGGCATTGGGGAGCCACTGGATCCGCAGGAGTATCTTTCAGACGGGGAGATCAACTATCTGGAAGAGTATAAAAAAGGACTTGAAGGGAAGGCCGGGCTCAGCGACGGACAGCGTCAGGCGCTGTTTCACGGGGCTATGGCAGGAGAGAAAAAAGCGCAGCAAGAACTGATCCATGCCTGTCTTTCACAGGTGGCAGAGATCTCCCGACTTTATGCCGGTCAGGGCGTTTCGCTGGACGATCTGATCGGAGAGGGAAATCTTGCACTGTCCGCGGGGGTCACTATGCTGGGATGTCTGGAAAATGCCCGGGAAGCGGAAGGAATGCTGATGAAAATCATTATGGATGCCATGGAAGAATGTATCGCGGAGAACAGCAGGGTACGGGACCAGGATAAAAGGGTGGAGGAGCAGGTCAATCAGGTGGCCAGAGGAGCGGAGAAACTGGCAAAAGAGCTCCGAAGAAAGGTAACGGCTCAGGAGCTGGCTCAGGAGACGGGAATGACGCTGGAAACCATTGAAGATGCCATGCGTATGAGCGGCTTTGCCATAGAGGACCTGGAGCGCTGACAGGAAAGGCGGGGACTTTCGTGAAAATAAAAGAAAATTTGACCCGGTATGAGGATTTTAAATATGTGCTTCAGGATGTGGGGAACCTTTACCTGGGAGCCGGCTTTTCTTATGAGGAGCTGCTCTTAAACGAGGCGGTTCCTTTTAAGCTCAAAGCGATTCTCAGACAGTATGTCCTGAAGGAAGCAGATCCGGAGAACACCCTTGAGAGTCAGTTTTATTATCTGGAGAAGGATTCTTTTCTTTACGAAATTTTCAGCCAGCTGAAGATCCGGATCAAAGGGCAGGTGCAGAAAGAAAAGAAACATCTCTTCGGAAAAAGTACCGTTGTGTATCAGGAAAAAATTTATACCCTGCAGGAAATCACACAGATTAATCTGGCAAAGAAAAAGGCATCCGGCCTTTTGATCAGCGAGATTATCGTATCCCAAATGGGGATGATGATGTTCAGCGTCTGAAAATTTTAAAAATGCTCTTGCAAAAAAGCACTTTTTTTGTTAGAATGTGTTCAGTCAGTCGGAAGTGATTGGCGGTTATGAATTTTGGTAAAATTCCCCTTTTACACTGAGCGGGTCAGAAACTTTGTTTCTGCTCGCTCTTTTATGTGCAGGGGCGCACAGATGAAATTGTTGCTTACGCAACGTGCGCCCCGCACGCGAGCAGGGAAAAAGTTCCCTGCTCGATTGTGCATACCTTTACGGAGGAATATGCCGCTAAAGCGGCGCATGGGGCGCACAGCGAGCAGGGAGAAAAAGCATCCCTGCTCGATTGTACAGAGGCGCATAGATGAAATTGTTGCTTACGCAACGTGCGCCCCGCACGCGAGCAGGGAGAAAATCTTCCCTCTTACTCGATTTTTCAGAACAGATAGGATATACTAAATATCAATTAAATACTGGGGCATGTTTCAAACATGCTTCGGGGAAATGTGAAGGGTGAAACATATATGGACAAACAGTTTGAAAAATGGAAGGCTTATCAGGTAATGGAAAAGAGAACGATCAGCGACCTGAATTCTGATGGATATCTGCTCAGGCACAGGAAAACAGGAGCGATGATTACGCTTCTTCTCAACGACGATGAGAACAAGGTATTTTATATCGGATTCCGGACGCCTCCAAAGGACAGTACGGGAGTGGCTCATATTCTGGAACATTCCGTATTGTGCGGTTCTAAGAACTTCCCTGTGAAAGATCCCTTTATAGAATTGGTGAAGGGCTCTCTTAATACCTTTTTAAATGCCATGACCTATCCGGACAAGACCATTTATCCGGTAGCCAGCTGTAATGACCAGGACTTCAGGAATCTGGTACATGTCTATATGGATGCGGTTCTCTACCCCAATATTTACAAGGAAGAGAGAATTTTCAGACAGGAGGGCTGGCATTATGAGATGGAGGATGAACAGGATGATCTTACCATCAACGGTGTTGTCTATAATGAGATGAAGGGGGCTTTTTCCTCCGCGGACGAGCGGGTGGAGAGAGAGATTATGGATTCCCTTTATCCGGACACTGCCTACGGACTGGAATCGGGCGGTGATCCGGATGTGATCCCGGAGCTGACATATGAGGATTTCCTTGCTTTCCATCAAAAATATTATCATCCTTCCAACAGCTTCATTTATCTCTATGGAAATATGGATGCGGAGGAGTACCTGACCTTTCTGGATGAAAAATATCTCTCGGATTTTGACGCGATCGAGGTGGATTCCGGGGTGGATGTCCAGAAGCCTTTTGAAAAGGTGCGGGAGCTGGTGAAAGAATATCCGGTGATGGAGGAGGAGCCGGTAAAGGATAATACCTATCTGACTTATAATATTTCCATGGGAAGCAGCCTTGACAAAAAGCTCTATATTGCCATGGATGTGCTGGATTACGTCCTGTGCTCCGCGCCGGGCGCGCCGGTCAAGCAGGCGCTGATAGATAAAGGAATCGGCAAGGATGTTTACAGTTCTATGGAAAACGGAATTTATCAGCCGTATTTTTCGATAATAGCCAAGAATGCACAGGAGGAGCAGAAGGAGGAATTCAGATCCACCATCGATGGGGTGCTTTCCCAAATTGTGAAAGAGGGACTGGACCGGAAGGCACTTGCCGCTGCTATTAATTATTTTGAATTTAAATACAGGGAGGCGGACTATGGTTCCTTTCCCAAGGGGCTGATTATGGGAATGCAGGCTCTTGACAGCTGGCTCTATGATAAGGAACAGCCTTTTATGCATATCGAGGCTAATCGTACCTATGAGGAGCTGAAGCATTCTATTGATACGGGATACTTTGAACAGCTGATAAAGGAATATTTTCTGGAAAATACACATAAGACGATTCTGACGGTAAGGCCGGTCCCGGGGCTCACTGCGAAAAAAGAGAAAGCGCTCCACGAAAAGCTTCAGGCTTACAAAAATACGCTTTCACGGGAGGAAAAGCAGGAAATCGTAAAAGGAACAGCTTCTCTTCGGGAGTATCAGGAGGAACCTAATGATCCGGAGGCACTAAAGACGATTCCGCTGCTGACCAGAGAGGATCTGAAAAAGGAGGCGGCGGATTATGTAAATGAAGTGCGCAGGGCGGATGACACTACTATTCTTTTTCATGATATCTTTACCAACGGGATCGGTTATCTGAATCTGATCTTTGATCTGAAGGCGGTTCCGGCAAGATTGTTCCCCTATGTGGGAATCTTAAAGGCAGTTCTTGCCATGGTAGACACGGAGCACTACAGTTACAGCGAACTGTTTAACGAGGTAAATATCCACACAGGCGGGATCAGGGTTCTTGCCAATACCTACACCGACGCCGATGATCTGAAAAAGTACAGGACCACTCTGGAGATCCGCTCCAAGGCGCTCTACAAAGAGAGAGACAGAGCGATGGAGCTGATGAAGGAGATCATACTGACTTCACAGTTTGAAGATACAAAGCGTCTGTATGAGATTATTGCAGAGGCAAAATCCAGGATGCAGGCAGTTATGAGCAGTGCGGGGCATTCTCTTGCACTGATCAGAACCCTTTCCTACTTTTCGCCTACGGCGGCGGTCTCCGGGCAGATCAGCGGGATTCCGCAGTACTGGCTGCTGGTGGAGCTGGAGAAGAATTTCGAAGAGAGAAAGGAAGAGCTGGTCAGGAATCTGAAGGAGCTGTCCGAATGCATTTTCCGGCCGGAAAATCTTCTGGTAGATTATACGGCCGGGGAGGAAGGATATCCGGGACTGGAGCAGGCCGTGAGAATGCTGAAGGAGGATCTTTATACCGGAGATACAAAGGAGAAGGGATTTGTGCCGGAGCTTGTGAAAAAAAACGAGGCTTTTATGACGGCCGGCCAGGTTCAGTATGTGTGCAGGGCGGGAAATTTTATTCAGAAAGGCCTTCCCTATACAGGAGCGCTCAAGGTTCTTAAAGTGATGATGGGATATGATTATCTCTGGAATCAGGTGAGAGTAAAGGGCGGCGCCTATGGCTGCATGTGTAATTTCTACAAAAACGGAGATGGATATTTCGTATCCTACAGAGATCCCAATCTGGAAAAAACCATAGAAGTATACGAAAATGCGGCGGATTATATCAAAAATGCAGAGCTTGGAGAGCGCGAGGTGACTCAGTTCGTCATAGGGGCTCTCAGCGAGCTCGACACGCCTATGACGCCGGCCACGCGTGGATTGTACTCTCTGGGGGGATATATGACAGGACTTTCCATGGAGCGGCTGCAAAAAGAGAGAGACGAACTCCTTGCCGTCACGGCGGACACGATCAGAGGACTTTACCGTTATGTAGAGGCATTTATGGAGGATGAGTGTCTGTGCGTGGTAGGGAATGGAGAAAAGATCAGAGAAAACTGTGATCGCTTTGGGAAGATAGAACGATTGGATTTTTGACAACTATTCCATAAATCCGGGAAGCTGAAACGTATCTGTAAATAAGGGAAACTTTAAATTTACCGCTTTCTTATGTGCAGGGGCGCACAGGGAGATTTACTGCTGACGCAGTATGCGCCCCGCACGGCGAGTAGGGAGAAAAAAGCCTTCCCTGCTCGATTTGGAAACAGACAGGAAAGAAGAGCAGAAACGTTTTACAACAATGGACAGGGAGGAGTTGCCATGAAAAAGAGAGAAAAAGTCATAAAAGGGATAGCGTTTGCTGTGACAGCGCTGCTTTTGGCCGGCTGCGGGTCGGCCTCCAAAGGTTATTCGGAGGCCGTGACAGAGGCTGCAGCAATGGATACGGCTGCACAGAACAGTAGTTATGATGCAGGAGGCAGTACCGGCTATTTAAGCGATGGGGTCTCTTACGAAATGGAGGAAGAGGCAGCGGCCGCGGAAGAAGGGTATGACCAGGGAGAGGGAGCATCTGACGGCGGGGCGCCGCAGGTAAAGGACAGCAGCCGGAAGCTGATCAGAAATGTGAATCTGGATGTGGAAACGGAGACGTTTGACGATCTGCTCGTCTCCCTCCGCACCAGAATTGAAGAGCTGGGCGGATACATAGAGGAAAGCACAACCTACAACGGCAGCCGGTACAACAGCGGCAGGAGAAGAAATGCCAGTCTGACCATCCGTGTCCCTTCAGAGAAGCTGGACGAATTTCTGATGAATGTAGCGGAGGTCTCCAATGTGATCAGCCGCAACGAAAGCGTGACGGACGTTACGCTGCAGTATGTGGATATGGAAAGCCACAAGAAGGCGCTTCTTGCGGAACAGGAGACACTTCTGAATCTCCTGAAAAAGGCGGAGACAATTGAAGATATTATCAGTCTGGAAAGCCGCCTTTCGGAGGTGCGTTATCAGATCGAAAGTATGGAATCCCAGCTGCGTACCATGGATAATCAGGTTTCCTACAGTACGGTTTATCTCTATATTGACGAAGTGGCGAAGCTGACACCGGTGAAGGAGCAGAGCGTATGGGAGAAGATTTCCACCGGCTTTATGAACAGCCTTTATGATGTGGGAAGCGGACTGGAGAATTTGGGTATTGGTCTGGTGATTAACCTGCCCTATATTCTGGTGTGGGCTGCAGTGATTCTGATCATCTTTTTGATTATCCGGCTGATGATAAGGCGCGGCAGACAGAAAAGAGCGGGAAAAGAAGTGGAAAAGTCAAAACCAGCAGGGCGTTTTTCAGGCGCCTTCCTTCCGGCAAAGAAGAAGGACGGTAAAACAGATCCGGTCCCTGCGCAGGAAGAAGAAGCAGCGAAGGATGAAACATAACCAAAACAGAGGAAAGCAGAAATGAATGAAATGAATGACCAGTACAGATCCGGTTTCGCGGCATTGATCGGAAGGCCCAATGTGGGGAAATCCACCCTGATGAATGCGCTGATCGGGCAGAAGATTGCGATTACTTCCGATAAGCCTCAGACTACCAGAAACCGGATCCAGACCGTATACACCTCTGCGGAGGGGGAAACGCCCAAAGGACAGATCGTGTTTGTGGATACCCCGGGGATTCATAAGGCAAAGAACAGGCTTGGGGATTATATGGTAAATATTGCCCGGAAGAGCCTTAAGGAAGTAGACGTGATTCTGTGGCTGGTAGAGCCATCCAACTTCATCGGAGCAGGAGAGCGCCATATTATAGAGGAGCTCAGCCGTATTTCAACACCGGTGATCCTGGTCATCAACAAAATTGATACTGTAAAAAAAGAAGAGCTTCTGGGATTCATCGATACCTATCGAAAACAGATGGATTTTGCGGAGATTGTTCCGGTATCCGCTCTTAAAAATGAAAATACAAAGGAACTGATCAAATGCATTATGCTTTATCTTCCCTATGGTCCTGCATTCTATGATGAGGATACGGTAACAGACCAGCCTCAGCGCCAGATCGTGGCGGAATTAATAAGAGAGAAGGCGCTTCGGTGTCTGGAGGAAGAAATTCCCCATGGAGTTGCGGTTACCATAGAGAAGATGAAGTGGAGAAAGAGGATCGTGGATATTGAGGCGACCATTGTCTGTGAGAAACAGTCTCATAAAGGAATTATTATCGGGAAACAGGGAGGAATGCTCAAGAAAATCGGTACAAATGCCAGAAGAGATATTGAGGAATTACTGGAAAGTCAGGTAAATCTTCAGCTCTGGGTCAAGGTGAAAAAGGACTGGCGAGACAGCGATTTCCTGCTCAAAAATTTTGGCTATAATCCAAAGGAGAGCGAATAGAAAAAAGAAAAAAGCACACCCTAATATTATACTTTTTTGATACTAGGGGGCACAGGATGAAACTTTTAAATTACTGGGATCAATTTTTAAGTACGGGAACAATTGATGATTATCTCTCTTATCGGGAGACCTGCCGAAGAAAAGAGGAGGCGAAGGAGCCGGAAGGAGAGAGGGGAGCAGTTAACGGTGAGGGATCAGGTCAGTGTTACAGGGATCATATTGAAGGCGGAACCGGTGGGGGAGTCTGACAGAAGGGTTGTGATTTTAACAAGGGAGAGGGGGAAGATAGCGGCGTTTGCCCGTGGCGCAAGAAAGCAGGGCAGCAGGCTGCTGGCTTCCACCAATCCCTTTTGTTTTGGGCATTTTCTTTTGTACGAGGGCAGGTCGGCATTTGGCGTGGCGCAGGCTGATATCAGTAACTATTTTGAAGGCTTCCGGGAGGACTTTGAGGCTTCCTGCTACGGGATCTATTTTCTGGAGGTCATGGATTATTATACGAGAGAGAACAATGACGAAGAGGAAATGCTGAAGCTCTTATATCAGTCGTTGAGAGCACTTCTGCATAAAGGCATTCCCAATCTTCTGGTGCGGTACATATTTGAGATCAAGGCTCTGGTGTTAAACGGAGAGTATCCGGGCCTTCCGGCAAAAGAGGATCCTTATCTGAAGTCTACGGTTTACGCGGTAAGCTATATCGTGGATTCCACAATTGAAAAACTTTATACATTTACGGTGACTGAGCAGGTGCTCGCAGAGCTTTCGCAGGTCGCAGATTATTACAGGAACCGTTTTATGGACCGGAAAATGAAAAGCCTGGAAATTTTAAATGAAATTCCATGTTGAAAAACAGGGATAAGTCGGATATAATGAATGAGATAAATTTGGAGAGAGAACTGCGGCATGGAGGTTAAAATGAGAAACAGCAGAATATTTTTTCACAGAATGGTGATAAGTGTACTGCTTTTGATGGGTCTGCCCCTGGCCATAATCGGCTGCGGAGATACCTTCGAAAAAAATCAGAGCGAAAGCAATGTGACTACGATTTCCTTTACAAAGGAGGGCGGGATCCGCTCCAGCACAGAAGAAGGATTTGAGCAGAGTTATTACGATAAAGACGATCTTCAGCAGAGTATTCTTGAACTGGCGGCTGATTATAACAAAAGCGCCGGAGGAAGCAGAATCGCTGTGGAAAAGGTGGAAGCGGATAACGGCAGGATCCTGGTTCAGATGACTTATGAGAGAACAGAGGACTATGCGGCGTTTAATCATACTGATTTTTTCGCCGGTTCGCCTTCTGAGGCGGAAGCGGCGGGATACCAGCTGAATGTCGTACTGAGCGGTGTGAAAGATCCTCAGGATACCATAGGAAAGGCGGATATTCTTGCCATGAAGGATGAGACGCTTCTGATTACGGACGCAGGAGACGAGACGGCAACCAACGGAGAGAATGACTACACAAACAGCCGGGAGATTGAATTAAACGGCCGGGCGGTTTATGTCAGCGATAATGTAACGGTCTCAGACAACGGAAAAAAGATCCGATTAAACGGCGAAGAAGGAGAAATCGCATACATTATTTATAAACAGTAGAATGACAACGAAAGGGATATGTGTGATGGAAAAGACAATGGAAAAAATCGTAGCACTGGCGAAGGCCAGGGGATTTGTGTATCCGGGCTCTGAAATTTACGGAGGACTGGCCAATTCCTGGGATTACGGAAATCTGGGCGTGGAATTAAAAAATAATGTAAAAAAAGCATGGTGGCAGAAATTTATCATGGAGAATCCTTACAATGTAGGAGTAGACTGCGCTATATTGATGAATCCTCAGACATGGGTAGCTTCAGGACATCTTGGAGGATTTTCTGATCCGCTTATGGACTGCAGAGAGTGTCATGAACGTTTCCGGGCAGATAAACTGATCGAGGACTTTGCAGAAGAAAATCATTTGGAACTGGATGGCTCCATAGATGGATGGAGTCAGGAAAAAATGAAAAATTTCATTGCGGAACATAAGGTTCCCTGCCCCTCCTGCGGCAAACATAATTTTACGGATATCCGCCAGTTTAATCTGATGTTTAAGACCTTTCAGGGAGTTACCGAGGATGCCAAAAATACGGTTTACTTAAGACCTGAAACGGCTCAGGGCATCTTTGTTAATTTCAAAAACGTACAGAGAACTTCGCGCAGGAAGATTCCTTTTGGAATCGGACAGATTGGGAAATCCTTCCGGAATGAGATTACCCCCGGAAATTTTATCTTCCGTATCAGGGAATTTGAGCAGATGGAACTGGAATTTTTCTGTGAGCCGGATACGGATCTGGAGTGGTTTGCATACTGGAAGCAGTTCTGTATTGACTGGCTTAAGAACCTGGGCATAAAAGAAGACGAGATGCGGGTTCGCGATCATGACAAGGAGGAGCTGTCTTTCTATTCCAAAGCCACTACCGATATAGAGTTTCTGTTCCCCTTCGGATGGGGCGAGCTCTGGGGGATTGCGGACAGGACGGACTATGACCTGACGCAGCATCAGAACACCTCCGGCGAGGACTTAAGCTACTTTGATGATCAGAAAAATACCAGATATATCCCTTATGTGATTGAGCCGTCTCTTGGCGCGGACAGAGTGCTGCTTGCGTTTTTGTGTTCGGCTTACGACGAGGAGGAGCTTGAGGGCGGCGACATGCGTACGGTACTGCATTTCCATCCGGCCCTGGCACCGGTGAAGATAGGCGTGCTTCCCCTTTCAAAGAAGCTGGGAGAGGGAGCGGAAAAGATTTATGCCCGGCTTTCAAAGAAATACAACTGTGAATATGACGACAGAGGTAATATCGGCAAGAGATACCGCCGTCAGGACGAGATCGGGACGCCGTTCTGCGTGACCTATGATTTTGATTCGGAGACAGATGGATGCGTGACGGTAAGATTCAGAGATTCCATGGAACAGGAAAGAGTGGCGATAGCGGATCTGGACGCTTATTTTGCAGAAAAAATGGCATTTTGAATGCGGAGGAAACAAATGAAATCATACGGGGTAAATGAACTGCGCAGAATGTTTTTGGAGTTTTTTGAGGGTAAGGGACATCTTGCAATGAAGAGCTTTTCCCTTGTGCCTCATAATGACAACAGCCTTCTGCTGATTAATTCGGGTATGGCGCCCTTAAAGCCTTATTTTACGGGACAGGAGATTCCGCCCAGAAGACGGGTTACGACCTGTCAGAAGTGTATCCGTACCGGCGATATTGAGAATATTGGCAAGACTGCACGACACGGCACATTTTTTGAAATGCTGGGCAACTTTTCATTTGGCGACTATTTCAAACGGGAGGCTATTTCCTGGACATGGGAATTTTTGACGGATGTGGTGGGACTGGATCCAGAGAGGCTATACCCTTCTGTCTATCTGGAAGATGACGAGGCGTTTGATATCTGGAATAAAGAAATCGGAGTTCCGGCGGAGAAGATTTTCCGTTTCGGTAAGGAAGATAATTTCTGGGAGCATGGGGCGGGCCCGTGCGGCCCCTGTTCGGAGGTTTATTACGACAGAGGCGAGAAGTACGGCTGTGGAAAACCCGGATGCACAGTGGGCTGTGACTGCGACAGATACATTGAAGTGTGGAACGATGTTTTCACCCAGTTTGATAACGATGGAAAAGGGAACTATACAGAGCTGGAGCAGAAAAATATCGATACCGGCATGGGACTGGAGCGGCTTGCCGCAGTGGTGCAGGATGTGGATTCCATCTTTGATGTGGATACGATCTGTGCGCTAAGGAGCAGGGTCAGCGAGATATCCGGCAAGGAATATAAAAAGGAGTACAAATGGGATGTTTCCATCCGTATTGTGACGGACCATATCCGTTCGGCTACCTTTATGATTTCGGATGGTATTATGCCGGCCAATGAAGGCAGAGGCTATGTGCTGCGGAGAATTATCCGGCGGGCGGCGCGGCATGGGAGGCTTCTCGGAATAGAGGGTACCTTCCTTGCAGATCTGAGCAATACGGTGATTGAAGGAAGCAGGGATGGTTATCCGGAGCTGGAAGAGAAAAAGGATTTTATTTTTAATGTGCTCACGCAGGAAGAAAATAAATTTAATAAGACCATCGATCAGGGACTGAGTATCTTAAGTGAACTGGAAGAAGAGATTTTAAAAGGCGGTAAAGACACGCTGGATGGGGCGGATGCCTTCAAACTCTACGACACCTATGGATTTCCTCTTGATCTTACAGTGGAGATTCTGGAGGAAAAGGGACTTAAGGTGGACGAGGAAGGCTTTAAGGCTGCCATGCAGGAGCAGAAGGAGAAAGCCAGGGCGGCCCGTAAGGTGACGAACTATATGGGAGCGGATGTGACGGTCTATGAATCCATAGATCCGGCCATCACAACGGAATTTGTAGGCTATGATCATCTGACGCATGATTCCCGTATTCTGGTGCTTACCACAGAGGATGAGCTGGCAGAGGCGCTGACAGACGGGGAAGCGGGGACCGTCATCGTGGAAGAGACTCCTTTTTACGCCACTATGGGCGGTCAGTGTGCCGATACCGGAATGATCGTCTGCTCTGATGGCGAATTTCAGGTGGAGGATACCATTAAGCTTCTGGGAGGCAAAGTCGGACATATCGGAAGAGTGGTAAAAGGTATGCTGAAGGTGGGGGATCAGGTTACTCTGCAGGTCAATAAAGAGAACAGAGAAAACACCTGTAAAAATCACAGTGCAACCCATCTTCTCCAGAAGGCTCTGCGGGAAGTTCTGGGGACCCATGTAGAGCAGGCAGGCTCCTTTGTAAACGGGGACAGGCTGAGATTTGACTTCAGTCATTTTTCAGCAATGACCAGGGAAGAGATCAGTGAGGTTGAAAGGATCGTCAATGAAAAAATTGCACAGTCTCTTGCGGTGGAGACGAAAGTGATGAGTCTTGAGGAGGCCAGAAAGACGGGAGCCATGGCGCTTTTCGGAGAGAAATATGGAGAATCCGTGCGGGTGGTGCAAATGGGCGATTTCTCTACGGAGCTTTGCGGAGGAACCCATGTAAAAAATACGTCAGCCATTACAATGTTCAAGATTATTTCTGAAAATGGAATAGCGGCCAATGTACGCAGAATAGAGGCGCTTACAGGAGAAGGCGTGCTGAATTATTATGCTTCAGCAGAAGAGAAACTTCATCAGGCGGCTGCGCTCTTAAAAACCACGCCTCAGGAACTGACGGGAAAGCTGGAGCATCTTCTTGCCGAGATGAAAGCGCTTCAGAGTGAAAATGAATCCTTAAAGAGCAAAGCTGCCAGACAGGCGCTGGGAGACGTGTCCGATCAGGTAAGAGAGATCAAGGGTGTAAAACTTCTGGCCGCCAGAGTTTCAGGCGTAGATATGAACGGGCTGCGGGATCTGGGCGATCAGTTGAAGGCAAAGATTGGGGAAGGTGTAATCGTACTGATCTCAGACAAAGAAGGAAAGGTAAATATCGTTACCATGGCCACAGAGGAGGCCATGAAAAAAGGCGCTCATGCAGGTAATCTGATTAAGGGAATTGCAAAGCTTGTGGGCGGCGGCGGCGGCGGGCGCCCGGCAATGGCGCAGGCCGGCGGCAAAAATCCGGAAGGGATTGACGAAGCAGTGCAGGAGGCTGCAAAGGTTCTCGAAACACAGCTGAAAGCATAGAAAAGTTTTTGACAAGTTTTATGATTAGACATTGACGGAGAGGAATTTTGTGGTATAATGATAGGTGTGTATATGGCACATAATAAAAATCCAATCAGTCAATGCTGCAGGGAGGACTGAAGGGAGGGCAGGGTGTAGGATGTCAAACGTAATCGTTAAAGAAAACGAAAGTTTAGATAGCGCTTTACGCCGCTTCAAAAGAAGCTGCGCAAAAGCCGGTATTCAACAGGAAATTCGTAAAAGAGAACATTACGAGAAGCCTAGCGTTAGGCGCAAAAAGAAATCTGAAGCGGCTAGAAAACGCAAATATAACTAAGTATAGTGTATACTGTAAAGTCCTTGATTATTCAAGGACTTTATTACATCATGGAAAGACTTTAGATTTTCTTAGGAATTAGGGAAAGAAAGGACTGAATGATATGTGGGCGAGAGAAATGTTTGATACGGATGTGTATCATTTGATCGCAGCATTTATTATTTACAGCATTTTGGGGTGGACGGTTGAATCAATTTATATGTCATTGTGCAACAGGAGGCTGACCAACCGGGGGTTTGGAAGAGGCCCTTTCTGCCCCATTTACGGGTTTGGCGGGGTGATAGGATATCTTCTTCTTCGTCCTCTGGGCGGAAGTCTTATAAGACTTTACCTGGCGGGTGCGCTGGTTGCAACCCTCTTTGAGTATCTGGTGGGCAGACTGATGCTGAAGCTGTTTGGAGAAGTATGGTGGGACTATAATGAAAAGCCCTTGAATTATCAGGGGATTATTTGTCTGGAAAGTACGATTGCCTGGGGATTTTATGCGATTATTATCGTGACATTTCTTCACGGCAGGATTCTTGGTCTGGTAGACAGATATGACAGGGTGTGGGGAATCAGATGCTGTAAGCTGGTGATTGCGCTGGTTACAGTAGATTATCTGCTCAGACTGATGAAAATATTTAATATCAGTCTGAAGCAGCAGAAGGAGAGACTGACAGACGCGTACCGTTCTTTCAGAACAAGATGGTATTAAATTTGGTACTTGCATTTTAAAATCGAATAAAACATATCCATAGTAGTAGAATACATAAGGGGAGAGAAATATTGTGAACAAATACTTTAAAGTTACCCTGTGCTATGTGATATGTTTTATTTTTTTGCTGATGATGCCCATGAAGGCTCTGGCAGTGCCGGCCATTGAAGCTCCTTCCTACATATTGATGGAAGCCTCTACGGGACAGATCATCTGTGAACAGAATGCGGAAGAGAGACGCAGCCCTGCCAGTATTACGAAAATCATGACGCTTCTGGTGATATTTGATCATCTTGGTATGGGAAGAGTGAAGCTGGACAGTGAAGTGATGACCAGCGCCTATGCAAAATCTATGGGGGGATCCCAGGTTTTTCTGGAGGAGGGAGAGGTTCAGAGCCTGGAAACCATCATCAAATGTATTGCTGTAGCGTCCGGCAATGATGCCAGTGTGGCTGCAGCAGAATTTATTGCCGGAAGTGAGCAGGAGTTTGTGAATCTGATGAATCAGAGAGCAAAGGATATGGGGCTTGCCAATACTCATTTCGAGGATTGCTGCGGACTGAGTGATTCTGACAATCACTACACTTCGGCAAAGGATGTGGCAAAAATGTCCCGGGAGTTGATCACAAAGTACCCTCAGATTCTGGATTATACAAAGATATGGATGGAGGATATCGTACATGAGACCAGCCAGGGAAGCAGTTCCTTTACCCTGTCAAGTACCAACAAGCTGTTAAAGATGTATGAATGGACCACAGGACTCAAAACAGGATCAACCAGTAAGGCGCTGTACTGCCTGTCCGCTACGGCAAACAGAGATAATATTGACATGATTGCTGTGGTGATGGGATCACCCTCAAATAAGACACGGTTTCAGGATGCAATGGCGCTGCTGAACTATGGATACAGTGTCAGCGCGCTTTATGAGGACCTCAATGAGGAGAAACTGCCTGCTGTTCCTGTAAAGGGAGGGGTGCAGGATGAAGCGGCGCTGATTTACCAGGGGCCCTTCCATTATCTGGACATAGAAGGCAGCGATCTGAACAGTATAGAAAAGACCATTTCTCTGCCGCCGCTGATCGAGGCCCCTGTACAGAGAGGGGATGCAGTAGGAGAGGCGGTGTATAAACTGAACGGACAGAGGATCGGAAGCGTATCTATTCTGTCGGATGTAACGATCGAAAAAGCAGGATATAAGGATTATCTGATAAAAGTCTGGAAACTGTTTTGCAGTTTGTAAAAATTGTGGTAGGATATCAGAAACAGGAAGATACTACAGTCAGAAACAGGAAGGAATCATTCATTGATGATATTCATGGGTTTGCTGGGGCTTATGACTTTTTTTCTGGCAGTGATGGCAGCAGACTGCAATCGCTTTGTGATAAGAACCTACAGCTTAAAAATACAGAAGTTAAAAGGAAAGAGAAGGCTTCTTCTCCTGTCGGATCTGCATAATAAATCTTTCGGGAAGAAAAACCAAAGGCTTCTTGATGCTATCCGGCAGATTGACCCGGATATGATCCTGATAGCCGGAGATATGTATACTTCTCAGAAGAACGGCGATACAACTGTTGCGGGGGAGCTGGTCTGCTCCCTTGCAGAGCAGTATCCGGTTTATTACGGAAATGGCAATCATGAGGATAAGACCAGAAGATGTCCAGATCTGTTTGGCTCCATGTATGAGGATTTTGTCCGGCGGATCAAGGGAGCGGGAGTCAGACATCTGGTAAACGAGAAGGTATGCATTCCGGAGCTTAACATGGATATTTACGGACTGGAGATCAGCCGCAGGTATTATGGGAAGTTTAACTATGTCCAAATGGACGAATCTTATCTTGAAAGCCTTTTAGGAAAACCTTCTTCTTCCAGAGTCAATGTTCTGATCGCTCATAATCCGGATTACTTTGAAGCCTATGCCGGGTGGGGGGCGGATCTTGTTGTGTCCGGACATGTGCATGGCGGGCTTATGAGGCTGCCTGTGCTGGGAGGCGTGATTTCTCCGGCATTGCGGCTCTTTCCCAAATATGACGGCGGGGAATTTCATCAGGGAAATGCGGCGCTGATCCTGGGACGCGGTCTGGGAACACATACCCTTCCCATACGGATTTTTAATCCGGGAGAGCTTGTAGTCATAGAGATCAACTGACTGGTAACAGTTCAGCCTTGCTGAATAGTTACCGTTACTGTTTCAGAAAGGTTTTCTGAAGTTGACTGCCGGGCGGATTCGTGATAGAATCGTTGGCGGTCGCTGATATTCTGGCATGGGAGTGAAGGAAAGAATGAATACGAAATTATTTGATCATACGATTTTAAAGGCGGACGCCACAGAAAATGCAGTGAAGAAGATCTGTGACGAAGCGAAAGAATACGGGTTTATGTCAGTCTGTGTCAATGGCTTTTACACGGCCTTTGCGGCACGGCAGCTTGCGGGGACGGATGTGAAGGTATGTACAGTGGTAGGGTTTCCCTTAGGGCAAATGACCACACGGGCGAAGGCGGCGGAGGCTTCTTTTGCCGTGGAGGATGGAGCGGAAGAAATCGATATGGTGATCAATGTGGGTGCCCTTAAGGACAGGCAGTACGAAACGGTTCTCGAGGACATCAGAGAGGTAAAAAAAGCATGTGGAAATGCGCTTCTGAAGGTGATCATTGAGTGCTGTCTTCTGACGGATGAAGAAAAGGTAAAGGCATGCGAGCTGGCGCAGAGTGCCGGAGCGGATTTTGTCAAAACGTCCACGGGATTTTCCACAGGAGGCGCAAGAGCAGAGGATGTGGCGCTGATGCGTAAAGCGGTGGGAACACAAATGGGGGTGAAAGCCTCCGGAGGTATCAGGGACAGAGAAAGCGCAGAGAAAATGCTGGCGGCCGGCGCAGACCGCCTGGGAACAAGCGCTACCGTAACGATCTGCGGACAGTAAACCTCCATCATGTTCAGCCTGCCGCTTTGGCGGGACGCATGGTCATCCATGCTATGAAAGTCTTTGACTTTCATAGTAAGCCAAAAAAGGAAGCGGGAAAAGGAAGGAGCCGGAGAAATGGCAATTTCGGTAAAACTGCAGGCGTTTGAAGGTCCTCTTGATCTGCTCCTGCATTTAATAGAAAAAAATAAAGTGGATATTTATGATATTCCAATCGTGGAGATTACGGCTCAGTATCTGGAATACATTAAAGATATGGAAACAGAAGATATGAATGTGATGAGCGAATTTCTGGTCATGGCAGCTACACTTCTGGAGATCAAATGCCGTATGCTTCTTCCTAGGGAAGTCAACGATGAGGGAGAAGAAGTTGACCCCAGAGCAGAGCTTGTGCAAAAGCTGCTGGAATACAAAATGTATAAGTATATGTCCTATGAGCTTAAGGACAGGCAGGTGGACGCAGGGAGAACGCTGTTTAAGGAGCGGACACTTCCCAAAGAAATTGAGGATTATAAACCTCCCGTTAATATGAAAGAACTGCTGGGAGATGCAGATCTTGTCAGACTTAAGGAGCTGTTTCAGCTGGTGATCAAAAGGCAGGAGGACAAGATCGATCCTGTGAGGAGCACTTTCGGACAGATCGAGAAGGATGAGGTGGACATGGATGCAAAGACGCTTTATGTGGAGAAGTACCTCCATCTCAACAGGACCTTCAGCTTCCGGCAGCTTCTGGAAAAACAGAAAAGCAAGATGGAGATCATAGTCACGTTTCTGGTGATCCTGGAAATGATGAAGATGGGGAGGATCTCCATCGTACAGGAAGATACCTTTGAGGATATCATTATAACATCGAACGAGTGATGGGAGGCGGAAAATTTGGACAGGCAGAGAGCAAAAGCGGTATTGGAGGCGGTTCTCTTTACTATGGGGGAAGCCGTGGAGGTGGAAAGACTGGCATCTGTCATCGAAGAGGAAAGAGAATGGACCAGAGAACTGCTTGTGGAAATGAAAGAAGAATATGAGTCCAGGGAATGCGGCGTCACGCTGATAGAGCTGGAGAATTCCTTTCAGATGTGTACCAAGGCGGAGATGTATGAATATCTGATCAAAATAGCCAAAACCCCCCGCAAATATGTGCTGACAGATACTCTGCTGGAGACCCTTTCCATCATTGCTTATAAACAGCCTGTAGCCAAAGCGGAGATCGAGAAGATCCGGGGAGTGAGCTGCGATCATGCGGTGAACAGACTGGTAGAGTTCGGGCTTGTGGCGGAGGTGGGAAGGATGGACGCTCCGGGGCGTCCTCTTCTGTTTGGCACTACGGAGGAATTTCTCCGCAGTTTTGGGGTCAGATCGTTAGAGGAGCTGCCGGAGCTGTCAGCGGTTCAAATAGAGGAATTTAAGATCCAGGCGGAGCAGGAGGCAAGTGTGCAGCTTGATATATAGCACTGCATAGCGGATTCCCTGGCAGTTTCTCTGCACAGCTGTGCAACGCAGAGAGTATCGAAGCTGCTTTTCGTGGCCAGAAAGAGCCTGCTGCGGGCAGCGTGCTGTCTACAGGCTGTATCTTGCCAGAATCTGCTCAAAGCACCAGGAATAATCGATAGCGGGAACATTTTCGGCTGCTACGATATATTCTACTCCATATACATCGCCGCCGGCCAGATATTTGATAGTGCCCACCTGTGTGCCGGCCTGTACGGGAGCGGTAAGGCTTTCCGCTATCTGGCAGCTGACCTGGAACTGCTCGCCTTTTTTCAGGAGAAGTCCATCTTCCAGGGAAGCAGTCTTTCCGGTATTCCATTTCCCATCCCGGTCAATTTCCAGTCGGGTATATGCAGTGGAATCAAGCCTCTGGGTCTGCCCGTTCATCACCGGGAGATCCGGCAGGCTGCTTTCGTCATAGGCGGCCTCTGAGAGGCTGTGATACTCAAAATTTTCCAGCCCGTAGTTCATCAGCTGCCGGGTATCGCTCCATTTATAGCTTTTGTTATTCGGCCAGCCGCAGGCAAGAAGAGCCACCACAAAGGTTCTGTTATCCCGGTTTAAAGCGCCTACATAACAGTAGCCGGCATTTCCGGTGAAGCCGGTTTTTCCGGAAAGGGCGCCTTCCATCATGGAAAGAAAAGCGTTGTGGTTATTACAGTGGAAGCTTCTGCCGCTGGGCTGATAGTCTCCGTCTTTTTCATGAAAGCTCTGAAAGGAGTAGGAGGCGGTGCGGGTGATCGTAAGAAACTCCTCTTTTTTGGGAGAATCCATGATACAATAGGACATGATCCTGGCAAGATCAGCGGCAGTGGTGGAGTGGGCTTTCACGATCCCGTCTTTTCCGGAGGCAGTGGCGTCCAGACCATTGGGGGTAATGAAAAAGGTATCAAAGCATCCCAGATCCCGCGCTTTCTGATTCATCATATCGGCGAAACCGGCGCAGCTCCCGCCGATGTGTTCCGCTATCACCACGGCGGAATCGTTATGGGATTCCAGCATCAGAGAATAAAGCAGATCTTCCAGCCGGAAGTATTCACCGGATGCAGCGTTCAGCTTTACCTTGGGCATACTGGCAGCGTAGGGGGAAACAACGACATAGTCCTCTTTGCAGCCGTATTCAAGGGCAAGGATACAGGTCATGATCTTGGTAGTACTTGCCATGGGGAGCGGGTTGTGTCCGTCTTTTTCGTACAGAATCCGTCCGGAGGAGGCGTCCATCAGAACGGCGGAGCGCGCATAAAGCTGCAGGGGCGGAGAAGAGTCTTCCTCAGCCTGCAGCAAAAGAACGGTATCCGGCGACAGAAAAGAGAAGAAAAGGGAGAAAAGGATTGCAAGCAGAACAGCATATTTCTTGATTGAGGTCATACATTTTCATCCGGAAAAGCATTTTCCTTTATTTATATGAGTGAAAAAGAGTAAAATATTCAAAAGAGAGGCAGGATTGTACTGTGAAAAATAAATTTTTCACAAACGAACTTGTTCACCTTACAAATATTGTGCTGACGCCCAAATTTGCAGGTGTTGGCAGCATGGGGGATTTATATGAAAAAGATACTGGTAGTTTTGACAGGGGGAACCATAGGAAGCAAAGTGACGCAGGACTGTATGGATGTGACCGACTCTTCGCCTTATCTGCTTCTCAAACTTTACAGACAGCGTTATGGAAGTCCCGGAGGTGCAGATGACGGGAACCGGTATCCAAACCAGACGGGCGAAACAGAAAATGAATTTGAAGTGATAAATCCTCTGCTGGTGCTGAGCGAAAATATGACGCTGGATACCTGGACTCGTCTGTGCCGGACAATGTGGGAGATTCCTTATGAAACATACGAAGGCGTGATAGTGACGCACGGATCAGATACGTTGTCCTTTACTTCAGCGCTTCTGGGCATGCTTCTGAGGCATGTGCCGGTACCGGTGGTACTTACGGCATCCAATTATCCTCTGGGGGAAGAAAAAAGTAACGGACTTGTCAATTTCAGAAGCGCAGTAGAGCTGATCCGCAACAGTTCGCTGAAAGGTGTGTTTACCGTATATCAGAGCCCGGAGGGTGAAAACAATGTGTATCTGGCAAGCCGCCTGATGGAGGCGGATCCTTACCGTGACCGGTTCGCGGGTTTTGACGGCGTTCCTCTGGGAAAGATGGAAAATGGCGTTTTCCGATATGAACCCTGCGAAATCAATCCGTCTCTGGAGGAAATCTGCGGAGAGCGGCAGCCAATAGCCGGTCAGAGCCCGGTTTTCAGAAAACCGGTTCTTTTACTGCGTCCCTATCCCGGGCTGGACTATGAGATGATCCGTCTGGATAAAAAACCTGCGGCAGTGTTGCATTATCTGTATCACTCCTCCACAGCCTGCATAGCGGGAGAAGAAAGCTCCCTTCTGCGTTTTATGGAACGGTGCGGTGAGGAGAATGTACCGGTTTATATTGCCTCCTGTAAGGACCCGGCAGGGAGAAATTATGCGACGGCAAAGGCGATACTGGAAAAGGGCGCGATTCCAATGGAAAATATTTCCCTTGAGGCATCCTACGCAAAGCTTCTTCTTCTGTATAATCTGGATGAAAAGACGGCGGCGGAGCGCGTGGGAAGCACCTTCTATTTCGAACAGCTTCCCCGGTAAAATCTGTAAAAAAAGTGTAAATTTTAAAATTTTATTCTATGCGGTTTATGACATTTGTGGTATACTTCTATAGATATATTATGGGGATGTATGTGTCCCTGTGAATAAAGTTACAATTTTTTAATATAAAATGGAGGGCTGAAACATGAGTACTACTTCACAGGCGAGTCAAAGAATTGAAGCTTTGCTCGATGAAAACAGTTTCGTTGAAATTGGTGCGCAGGTAACGGCAAGAAACACTGATTTTAATCTGAAACAGACCCAAACTCCTTCGGATGGCGTGATCACCGGATACGGAGTGATAGGCGGCAGCCTTGTGTATGTATACAGCCAGGATGCGTCCGTGTTGAACGGCAGTGTCGGTGAAATGCATGCCAGAAAAATTGCGAATCTTTATGACCTGGCGCTGAAGATGGGCGCACCGGTTATCGGTCTGATCGAGTCTGCAGGGCTCAGACTGCAGGAGGGGGCAGATGCACTGGCCGGGTTTGGTGAAATTTACAAAAAGCAGGTATTAAGCTCCGGTGTGATCCCTCAGATTACGGCAATTTTCGGTTCCTGCGGAGGTGGTCTTGCTTTAATTCCCACACTGACTGATTTTACATTCATGGAAGAGAAGAAGGCAAAGCTGTTTGTCAATGCGCCCAATACGTTAGATGGAAATGAGATCAGCAAATGTGATACTTCTGCAGCGCAGTTCCAGAGCAGTGAAGCCGGGATTGTTGATGTGGTTGCGCCGGAAGCCGAGCTGATCGCTCAGATCAGAGAACTGGTGGGCATGCTTCCTGCCAACAATGAAGAGGGAACTCCGATGGAGGAGTGTGCAGACGAACTGAACCGCGCCTGTGAGGACATAGCGGGCTGCGTGGGAGATACCTCCATTGCCCTTTCTCAGATCGCAGATGATGCGAGAGTATTTGAAGCCAGGGCCGGGTATGCCAGAGAAATGGTGACGGCGCTGATCCGTTTAAACGGTGTGACGGTGGGAGCTGTCGCCAACAGAAGCGAGATCTATGGGGAAGATGGAGAAGTGTCTGATAAGTTTGATGCGGTGCTGACTCCGGAAGGATGTGAAAAGGCGGCGGATTTCATCAATTTCTGTGATGCATTTGACATTCCGGTTCTTTCCCTTACCAATGTAAAAGGCTTCAAGGCGGATAAGTGTGCAGAAAAGAGAATGGCAAAAGCGGCGGCTAAGCTGACTTATGCATTCGCCAATGCAACGGTTCCCAAGGTGAATCTGGTGATCGGACAGGCGTTTGGAAGCGCTTATGTCGCTATGAATTCCAAAGCCATTGGCGCGGATATTACTATGGCGTGGCCGGATGCGCAGATCGGAACCATGGATGCAAAGCTGGCGGCAAAGATTATCTGTGACGGACAGGGCGCGGAGGCTATTGACGCCTGTGCAGAAGAGTATGCAGCGCACCAGACAAGCGCAGAAGGCGCAGCAAGAAGAGGATATGTGGATCAGATCATTGAACCTGCCGCCACAAGGAAGTATGTGATCGGAGCTTTTGAGATGCTGCTCTCCAAAAAAGAAGACCGTCCCGCAAAGAAGCACGGTACAGTTTAGAAAGGATGCTTACTTAATATGAAAAAATGGTTATTAGTATTAGGTATGATTACCTGTATGCTTGGTTTGACAGCCTGCGGTGAGCAGCAGGAGGAAGAAGCTCCTCTGATGTCAGAAGCAGAAGCCGAGGAACTGGGAGCACAGATTGTTGGGACCATCAATCAGTATGTAGTTCTGGAAGCCAAGGACCAGGTGGCGGATCCGCTGTTGTTGAATGCAATTGAAAGCTGGGAATCTGCTGCTGAGGATATGGGTGATTATGAAGAAATTATCGGTACCGAGTCCCATTTTGACGGGGATGACGGTATCATTGACATCAGAATCAGAGGTTCTGTACGTGAAGCAATCGTGGAAATCGTAATTGAGAAGAATGCGCTGGCAAGTGTTTCCGTCAATGTAGAATATACGTTTGGCGAACAGATGAAGAAGGCAGCATTGAATACCCTTCTCGGAATGGGAACCGTATTTGTAGTGCTGATCCTGATTTCCTTTATCATCAGTCTTTTCACATTTATACCGAAGATCCAGGATAAATTCTCTAAGAAGAAGGTACAGGAAGAAGTAAAGCCGGCGGTTCAGAAGCCTGTTATGCAGGCGCAGGAAGAAGAAGACCTTACGGATGATCTGGAACTGGTTGCCGTGATTGCCGCTGCGGTTGCAGCAAGTGAAGGCGCTTCCTCTGCAGATGGATTTATGGTAAGAAGTATCAGGCGTGCCGGCCGTAACTGGCAGAAAGCATAGGAAATTTTTTCACAGTATGATCGTCAGATAATGAGAAGCAATTTATTATAACATTTATTTCAGGAGGAATTCAGTAATGAAAAATTATACAATTACCGTAAACGGAAACGTATATGACGTAGTAGTAGAGGAAGGCACTTCTACAGGGGCGGCAGCTCCTGCGGTACCGAAAGCGGCACCCAAGGCAGCCCCGAAAGCGGCGGCAAAGGCAGCCGGTGCAGGCAGCATCAGAGTAGAAGCCGGTGCAGCCGGAAAGGTATACAAGATCGAAGCAAGCGTGGGCCAGGCTCTGAAAGCCGGTGATGCCGTAGTCATTGTAGAAGCAATGAAGATGGAAATCCCTGTTGTGGCACCTCAGGACGGTACCGTAGCAAGCATTGATGTAGCGGTAGGCGATGCTGTTGAAGCAGGAGCATTACTGGCAACACTCAATTAAGCGCGGCTGTTTGCTGAGAAAATCAACAGGAGGTAAAAGAAATGGATTATATTGTAACTACACTGTCAAATCTAATTCATCAGACAGCATTTTTCAATCTGACCATTGGAAATTATGTGATGATTTTCTTTGCCTGTGTATTTCTTTATCTTGCGATTGCCAAAGGCTTTGAGCCCCTGCTTTTGACACCCATCGCATTTGGTATGCTGCTGGTCAATATTTATCCTGATATCATGCTGAGTATTGAGGATTCCGCAAATGGTGCCGGCGGCCTGCTGTATTATTTTTATCTCTTAGATGAATGGGCGATCCTTCCTTCCCTGATTTTCATGGGGGTAGGCGCTATGACGGACTTTGGTCCTCTGATTGCCAATCCTAAGAGTTTTCTGCTTGGCGCAGCGGCACAGTTTGGTATTTTTGCCGCTTATTTCGGTGCGATCGCTTTTGGATTTAACGATAAGGCAGCCGCAGCGATTTCCATCATCGGCGGCGCAGACGGCCCGACCTCCATTTTCCTTGCAGGAAAGCTGGGACAGACCGCACTGCTTGGCCCGATCGCAGTGGCGGCGTATTCCTATATGTCTCTGGTACCCATTATTCAGCCGCCCATTATGAAGCTGCTGACCACAGAGCAGGAGAGAAAGATCAAGATGGGGCAGCTTCGTCCCGTATCCAAGCTGGAAAAGATCCTCTTTCCTATCGTTGTTACTATCGTAGTCTGCATGATTCTTCCTACCACGGCTCCTCTTGTAGGTATGCTGATGCTTGGAAATCTGTTCAGAGAATCCGGTGTTGTGAGACAGCTGACAGATACTGCGTCTAATGCGCTCATGTACATCGTTGTTATCCTGCTGGGCACTTCCGTGGGAGCGACCACAAGCGCAGAGGCATTCCTGAACTGGGATACCTTAAAGATTGTGGCGCTTGGCCTGATTGCGTTTGCTTTTGGTACTGCAGCGGGCGTCCTGTTCGGAAAGATTATGTGTGTTGCAACTAAGGGCAAGGTGAATCCTCTGATCGGATCCGCCGGCGTTTCAGCAGTGCCCATGGCTGCCAGAGTTTCCCAGAAAGTGGGTGCGGAAGCAGATCCGACCAACTTCCTGCTCATGCATGCAATGGGACCCAATGTGGCAGGTGTTATCGGTACGGCTGTAGCGGCAGGAACCTTCATGGCAGTATTCGGAGTATTCTAAAAAGAATTTAAATAATTTCAGGAGGAGAATAGAAATGTCAGAACAGGCTAAAAAACCGGTTGGAATCATGGAAACCGTTCTTCGTGACGCGCATCAGTCTCTGATCGCAACAAGAATGCCTACCGAAATGATGCTTCCGATCGTTGAAAAAATGGATAAAGTCGGCTACCATGCAGTGGAGTGCTGGGGCGGAGCAACTTTTGACGCATCCCTTCGTTTCTTAAAGGAAGATCCGTGGGACAGACTCAGAAAGTTAAGAGATGGCTTCAAAAATACAAAGCTTCAGATGCTGTTTAGAGGTCAGAATATTCTGGGATACAGACCGTACGCAGACGACGTGGTAGACAGCTTTGTTGAAAAATCAATTGCAAACGGTATCGATATTATCCGTATTTTTGACTGCTTAAATGATCTGAGAAACCTGCAGGAAGCAGTCAGCGCTACCAACAAGGTAAAAGCGAGAGAAGGAAGAGGCCATGCGCAGGTTGCACTTTCCTATACCCTGGGCGATGCCTATACCATGGAATACTGGATGGATATGGCAAAGAAGATTGAGGAAATGGGGGCGGATTCTATCTGTATCAAGGATATGGCGGGTCTTCTTGTTCCTTATAAGGCTTCTGAGATGATTTCGGCTATGAAGTCTGCTACCAGACTTCCGATCCAGCTTCATACTCATTATACGTCCGGTGTGGCAAGTATGACCTATCTGAAAGCAGTGGAGGCAGGAGTGGATGTGATTGACTGCGCGATTTCACCTTTTGCTCTGGGAACATCCCAGCCGGCTACAGAAGTTATGGTGGAGACTTTTAAGGGAACTCCTTATGATACCGGTTATGATCAGAGTATTCTGGCTGAAATTGCAGATTATTTCAGACCTTACAGAGATGAGTGCCTTGCAAGTGGTCTGTTAAATCCCAAGGTTATGGGCGTTGATATCAAGACGCTGCTGTATCAGGTTCCCGGCGGCATGCTTTCTAACATGGTGAGCCAGCTGAAGGAACAGAATGCGGAAGACAAATATTATGATGTATTGAGAGAGATCCCCGAGGTTCGGAAAGATCTGGGTGAGCCTCCTCTTGTTACGCCTTCTTCCCAGATCGTGGGTACACAGGCTGTGTTCAACGTTCTTATGGGCGAGAGATACAAGATGGCCACCAAGGAGACAAAGGCGGTACTGCGCGGAGAATATGGCCAGACGGTTAAGCCTATGAACCAGGAGATCATTGATAAGGTTATCCCCGGAGAGAAGAGGATTACATGCCGTCCTGCCGATCTGCTGGAAAATGAGATGGATAAGCTTGAGTCAGAGATGAAGGAGTGGAAACAGCAGGATGAGGACGTTCTGTCCTACGCTCTCTTCCCGCAGGTTGCCATGGATTTCTTTAAATACCGTCAGGCACAGCAGGAAAAAGTGGATATGACACAGGCGGATACCAAAAACGCAGCATATCCTGTATAAGAAACTGAAATGAATTAGTATGGCCCTCATGCAAATCATTTGTATGAGGGCTCTCATCATGCGCAGGCCCGCATAAGGAAATTTGCTGCTGAAGCAAGCATGCGGGCCGCGCGGCGAGTAGGGGAAGATAAATCTTCCCTACTCGATTTAAATAAGACTTTTGCAGGCAGGTCCGCACCATAAATGCGGGGAAGTTTGCTGCTGAAGCAGCATGCGGGCTGTGCGCGGGCAGAGGGAAAAGTCTTCGCTGCCCGATAAATGGATCAGGAGGATTTAAATGGAGAATAAGCGTTTCGCGCTTCTGATAGATGCAGATAATATTTCGGCAAAATACATAGGTGATATTTTAGAAGAGCTTTCTACCTATGGCATTACCACATACAAAAGGATATATGGGGACTGGACCAGTACCCAGGCTACGAAATGGAAAGGAGAGCTTCTGGAAAATTCTGTCATTCCGGTACAGCAGTTCAGCAATACAGTAGGAAAGAATGCCACAGATTCCACCCTGATCATTGATGCCATGGATATTCTTTATACAGGAAATGTGGATGGGTTCTGTATTGTTTCCAGCGACAGCGATTTCACCCGTCTGGCAAGCCGCTTAAGAGAGTCCGGAATGGAAGTGATCGGAATGGGGGAAGAAAAGACGCCGCGTTCCTTCCGTGTGGCCTGTACAAGGTTTGTGAATCTGGAGAATCTGGGCAATCAGGACGAGGATACGGGGGATGAGGAGCGCAACGACAATACTATTGGCAGGGAAGTGATCTATAATGCTATTACCAATATCATTAATGAAAATGAAAATAAGGGTAAGAGCGTGGAACTTGCCGCAGTAGGAAACCGACTGGTAAATATGTATCCTGATTTTGACGTACGGAATTATGGTTATAGCCTTCTTTCAAAATTCGTGGAAGATGCAGGGCTCTTTCTTCTGGAAAAGCGTCAGAATGTTGTTACGCTTTTTCTGAAGGATAATGCCCAGTCCAGGGAAGAGATCAGAGAATTTATCGGCGAGGCGGTGCATAAGGCAGGCAGAAAGGGAATCGGGATCAGCGAACTCAGCAACCGGGTCTACAATAAGTACGACAATTTTAATGTGAAGGATTTCGGATACAGCCAGTTCTCCAAGTTTGTTCAGGGAATTGGGAATGTGGAGGTGTATCAGGATAAGAATGGACGCAAGAGAGCGCGGGAAGGATCCGGAGAGAGATAAACAGTAGAATTTATGAAATGGCAGGTAACAGTGAGAAGCGTTACTTGCCATTTTTATGCGCAGGGGCGCACAGATGAAGTGCCCCGCGCACGAGTAGGGAGAAAACCTTCCCTACTCGATTGCGCAGCCCCATGCAGAGAAAGTATGCCGCTAAAGCGGCGCATGGGGCGCACAGCGAGTAGTGGAGAAGTACATTCCCCTACTCTATTCATCATGATTTCTGTTTGGGATATCTTTGAAAGAAGATTCCTCTTCTTTACGATTCTGAAATTTAACTTTCATAAAAGCAAGGATGTCATCCTGATCACGGCTTTCCAGTAAATGAAAATAAAACAGCAGCAGCCGCTCACGACGATTTAAAAATTTAAATTTCTTATTGTTCTCAGGAGCATTGATATAGTCTAAAAAGAAAGATAAATCTTCTACCATATTTGTCTTTTCAACCTGCTGCTTCAGCGCAAAATCCATATTAATATGATAGGTAACAACCAGCTCAAGAAAGTTTTCCACAGGGACACCATATAATTTGGCAAGGTTGTACAGGGAATTGACCGGCGGAGTGATTCTCCCGGTTTCATAATGGGAATAAGTCTGTCTTGTAATGTTAAGATGTGAAGCGACAAATTCCTGAGAATAGTTACAGGACTTTCGCAGGTCTTTCAGGTACTGCTCCAAAGTTTTGTTAGCCATGCATAATACTCTCCCTATACGAATTTCCTTTGGCTGTGCATATACATTTCAAAATTGTATAATAAAAAGAACTTGAAAATATATAATAAATAGCATATAATACATAAAAAGCTATCAATAATAGCATATCTGATATATAATAGCATGTGATAGCTTTACCCGACGGATCTTCTGAAAGCTGACGATGCAGGAAGCTTCAGAACCGTAAATACAAATCAAGTAGGAGGAAAGAATGATGAAAGCAAGTATCATCAAAAAAATGATGACCGGCGCACTGGCTGCAGCTCTGGTGATGGCTCCTGTAATGAGCGTTTCAGCTACCACAGATGGAGGATCAACCGAGTCCCGTGCGGAAGAGAGCGTTTCTTCCGGTTCATCAGGGGAAGTTTCAACAGTTGCAGAGGTTCCTGACACAAGTGTAGTTGCAGGAACCAGAACAACTACAGCGGGCGCTTACCTTGCCACCGGCGTCAACGGAACGGCAGTTACATCCGGTCTGGATGCCATTGCTTCCGGTTATGGCCTGGCTTCTAACGAGAAGGCTTACAGTAAGTTTTCCAATCTGGATGCCAAGAAGAGCCCTCTGGCCAAAGCGGCAATTGATCAGGCAGCTGCTTCTCAGGGAGCAGAGGTTGGTCCCATGCTCAATATCGAGCTTGGAAAAATGAGCGGAGGAAAGTACAGCCTCCTTGCTTCCGAGGGCCCTGCAATCAGAATTGCAGTAGGGATCCCCAGGAATTTTGTAAATGCTGATTATACATACGCAATGGTATGTGTAAGAGCAGGCGGTGTTGTCTCCATTTTACCGGATGTGGACAGCAACCCCAACACCATCACCTTTGATACCACAGGTGGTGCAGGCGCATATGCAATTATCAGATATTGATAGAGGCAGTGCAGTCTGTATATTTCTATATGAGTGATGCGCCGGGTCCCTCCCGGCGGCCGTAAGGGGGCAGCTTTTGAAGGCTGCTTTCCTTATGGCAGTGTTATAAGGCTTAATTTGTCAAAATTCAGGGAAATTATGCATAGAATAAAGCAGGAACATATTTACTTCATCTTCATTTTAATGATGATCGTATGCATTTTTCAATATGGAATTCATAAGATCTGTGGATTTACCCTATACCCGGATGAATTCGGATATTGGGCAAGCGCGGCGGAGATACTTGGATATGACTGGACAGATGTGGCCGCGTTGGGATCCTATTATTCCTTTGGATACAGTGTGTTTCTTCTTCCGCTTCTGAAGATATTCAGCGGCGGAACGGACGCATACAGAGCCGCCCTCGCTGTCAATATGATATTTATGTGTGCAGGCATGATCTTGTTGAGCCGGATATCGGCCAGGCTGTTTCCGCAAATTGAGAAAGTGAAGCTTGTACTTATCTGTGGAATTGCAACGCTTTATCCGGCCTGGATTTTTTATATGCAGATGACTCTGGCGGAGGCTCTTCTGACATTTTTATTTGTGGGCATTACGTATCTGTTTTTATCCCTGATGCAGAGACCCCGCGTTGTGACTGCGGTAGCTCTGGCAGTTGTTCTTGTTTATACGTACAGTGTACATATGCGCACAGTGGGCATAGTGGCGGCTGCCGTACTTACATTAACCCTCTGGGGAATCATGAATCCGTCCATGAGAAAACAGATACTGGCTGTACTCTGCGTTCTGACGGTTATGGGACTGGCTGTAGTGATGATCAAGAGAAATGTGATTCTGTCGGTATTTATGAAGGCGGATGCACAGGTGCTATCCGACAATGATTATGCCAGCCAGATGTGGAAGATCAGAGATATCTTCACACTGCGCGGCGGTGTGATTTTTGCAGAGGAGATTATAGGGAAAGTATTTTATCTGGGCACGGCAAGCTTCGGGATTTTTTACTGGGCTGTGGGATGGTGTATCAGGGAATCGGCAGATCTGATAAAAAATATGTTCCGCATCATGAGAAAGAAAGAAGGCGCTATTGTCCCGAGGCAGTGGACTGCAGCGTTTTTGTTGCTGGCAGTGTCGGCGGAAATCCTGATATGCAGTATTTACATGCATGGATCTGCAAAGGCGGACTGTGTGATCTATGGAAGGTACAATGAGTTCCTTATGCCGGTCATGCTGGTTGTGGGAATCATGAACATGTTGAGAAGCACAAAGCTGGTCAGCAGTACCTTTATATTGGGAGTGATAGCGGGATTTATGCAGTACCCCATCCTGTCTGTGATAGAAGCAGAGGGCTTAAACGATCTGCGGGGGTACTTCGTGGTAGGAATCTGCCGTCTGCTGAATAAGGAAACATTTGATCCGGTGCTGTTTTTTCGGGATACATGGGCCTTGGGAACTCTGTTGATGCTTCTTGCGACAGGGATCGTCTGGATCGTAAAAAAATGGGAAAACACAGCGTGGCCGTTGGCGCTCATCATAGTCATGGAAATGTTGACCGGGATTGATGCAAGCAGGCGTTATACATACAAAGTAAATCAGGTAAATTTTGAAAATCTGAATATTGTTGCGAAAATAGAAGAATGCGCGGATCGCGACAGCAGTGTCGTTTTCTTGAAGGAAGGAATTCCGGAGTGGATTGATTTTTATCAGATGCAGATGCCGGACAGACCGATTCGCGTGATCAGTGCAGAAGACCTGGAAACGGGGAGCGTGCCGGGAGACTTTCTGATTGCCGACAGCAATACGCAGTGGAAGGAGAAGTTGTCAGATATTTATGATAACGCTTTGGCCTCCACTACTTATATCTTGTATTTTAATCACGAAGGAGCAGGGGAAGATGAAAAAGATATGGAAAATATCAGCGTTCCTGATAGGAATGCTCTGTATTTTTGGATCAGCTGACCTGAAGATCCGGGCGGCAGAGGATACGGATAAAAGGGCGGCACCCGAAATGAATCAGGTCATGACCATGCTGACGGATTATGAAGCCAGAACGGAGCCGGATCCCAATGCGGCCGTATCTTTAAGCTATACTGCCGGATCAGCCGTGTGGGTCGTGGGACAGACGCAGAACGGCTGGTATAAGGTGAACTATCAGGGAAAGGAAGGATATATACCGGTTGAATATGTTACAGATCTGCAGGTGGAAATAGGAAGTACGGGAGCTGTGGCAGTAAATAATAACACCCTGGATGCATCGGGAAAGGAATCTGGAAATCTATCCGGATCAGAAACAGATGAATCCGTAGCGAGCGGGGATGAGGCAGGAAAAAAAGAGACAGACAACGTCATAAATACAAATGGCGGGAAAAAAACAGTTTCTCTGGTGGAAGCAGGAATAGATGATGAACTCGCAGCCATGGAGGCGGAAAATGAACTACTCGTAGAAGAAGTGGAAAGGCAAAGAAGTGAAGCGAACCATTCCCGTGTATGGATAATTGTGATTGTACTCCTGGTAATTGGAATTTTGGCGACAGGAATTATTTCAACTGTAAATCGGAAAGGAAATGAGAAGAGCAGCAGCCAGAGTGAGAAGAAGGACATGGATATAACGCCGGAGCAGAAGGAAGATACGTTGGAAGTGATTGATTTGGATAAGGAAGAGGAACAAATGACATGAAGCTGATGATCCAGATCCCCTGTTACAACGAAGCCGATACACTGGAGATCGTCTTAAATGATCTTCCCAAAAGGCTTGCAGGAATTGATGAAATTGAATATCTGATTATCAATGATGGAAGCAGGGATGCGACGGTGAGAGTTGCTGAAAACTGGGGCGTTCATCACATCGTCAGCTTCAATCAGAATAAAGGCCTGGCCAGGGGATTCATGGCCGGCCTTGACTGCTGCCTGAGAAACGGCGCGGATATCATCGTCAATACAGACGCAGATAATCAATACTGCGCGGAGGATATCCAGAAGCTCATACAGCCGATTCTGGCAGGAGAGGCGGATATGGTCATAGGCGCCAGACCCATAGATGAGACAGAGCATTTCTCTTATTTAAAAAAGAAGCTTCAGCATTTTGGAAGCTGGGCGGTGAGAAAAGCCTCCAACACGGACATTCCGGATGCTCCCAGCGGATTCCGCGCCATGAGCCGGGAAGCGGCCATGCACATCAATGTGATCAATGATTATACCTATACCCTGGAGACGATCGTACAGGCGGGAAGAGATAAGATTGCAGTTACCAGTGTGCCGGTACATACCAATCCGGAGCTGCGGCCATCCAGACTTTCGGAGGGAATCTGGCCGTATGTAAAAAAATCCATCGTAATCATTCTCCGCGCTTATATGATGTACCAGCCGTTGAAATGCTTTACCTATCTGTCCGCGCTGCCGATGCTTGCGGGGATGGCAATCGGCATACGTTTCCTGTACCTGATCAGTATCGGGCAGGGATATGGCCATGTGCAGTCGCTGATACTGGCGTGTACTTTGATTATTGTTGGGTTTCTGACCTTTATGATCGGTCTTGTATCTGACCTGATGGCGGCCAACAGAAGGATTTTGGCTGATACCCAGTATCATATCAGGAGGATGGAGTATGAGGCTTACGCTGATCGGCGAAGGGAAGGCACGGATTCTTTATGGGAGCCACATATTATAAGCGGAAGAGACAGTACGGTGCAGCCGCATCAGAAGGAAAGAAAAATTTATCGTATGTGTTGAGAAAAAATGGGTATTTTTGACAGATGATATTTTTAAATATAGTTATGCTATTTACTCCTGCTATATTAGCATGTTTTTTGCAAAATAAAATAAATGGAAGTAATTTGAGAGGGAGGAAAAAAGCCAGACAATATTCAGGATATTTTTTTATGATCAACGGCGCTTCCTGCATTATTTCATTTATACGCGGCGTGAAGAGGATTTCTTTTTCCCATATGACGGTTTCTTACAGGATAAAGTATTTTTTGGTGGGAGTCGGTTTTGCAATTATAATCCCAGTATTCCTGTATTTACTAAAAAAGAGTATGGGGTTTTTTGAACAGTTAAAAAATGATGTATGTCGTTTCGTGAAGGATTTAAAAAGATATTTTAGATATGCAGTACGATTAGCGAAAGCTGATTTAAGGACAGAGGTGGCTAATTCATATCTGGACTGGCTGTGGTGGCTAATCGAGCCATTTTGTATGATGCTGATCTATGCGTTTGTGTATGGAGTAGTATTTCAGACCACAGAAGAATATTTTACGGCATTTATATTTATTGGACTGACAGTCTGGTCTTTTTTTCTACGCAATACGTCAGCCAGTGTAAGTATGGTGAGGAGCAGCAAAGCAATTATTTCCAAAATATATTTGCCTAAATATATTCTGCTGTTTTCAAAAATGTTGGTTAACGGATTCAAAATGTTGATTTCATTTGGCGTTGTAATTGTAATGATGATTGTCTATAGAGTACATATCACAGTAAATGTACTTTATTTATTACCAATATTGATAGATCTGTTTTTGGTAAGTTTTGCAATTGGTGTGGTTCTGATGCATTATGGCGTTTTTGTAAGAGATTTGCCGTATATTATAGATATTCTGCTGCGGATGCTGATGTATCTTACGGGGACATTTTATTCTCTGGCTAAACGTGTGCCGGCGCCGTATGGTGAAATAATTGAAAAAGTAAATCCGATTGCCTACTTAATTGCATCGGCAAGAGATGTTTTGCTCTATGGGAAAGCAATATCATGGCAATTGTTAATCGTGTGGACAATTATTTCTGCAATTGTTCTGATATTGGGAATATCACTGATTTATCGAAATGAGAATTCATATGTGAAGGTGATTTAATGGAGGAGCGGGAGTTAATTGAGAATGCGATAGAAGTGAAAGAGGTATGTGTGAATTACAAATCCCTTCATAATGTAACGATCAGACATTCTGCATTTAGGAAGCGTAAGAAAGAAGAAGAATTTAAAGCGGTGAAGAATGTCTCATTTTCCGTAAAGGAAGGCGGAATTCTGGGGATTGTTGGTAAAAACGGAAGTGGAAAGTCTACTTTATTGCGTTCTATTGCGGGAGTGTTTTCACCGAATTCCGGAAGCATTGACTTAAAAAATCATTCGATCTCATTAATGGCACTGGGGATTGGATTTAAGGAAAGCCTATCTGGACGGGAGAATATTATCCTGTCGGGCTTGCTCCTGGGATTTACCGAAAGAGAGATACTGGATAAAATGTCAGGTATTATTGATTTTGCCGAAATAGGAGATTTTATTGACAAGCCAGTGAATACTTATTCGAGCGGCATGCACTCAAAATTAGCATTTTCTATTACGGCAATGCTGGAAACGGACATCATGCTGGTAGATGAGGTGCTGAGTGTGGGGGATGAAAGATTTAAAAATAAGAGTATGTCAAAAATGAAGGAACTGATAGAGGATAAAAATCGAACCGTCATTATTGTGTCACATAGCATTGAATTGTTAAGAGAGATGTGTGACGAAATACTATGGATGCATGATGGTGAGGTGAAAGAGATGGGGGATCCTGATGAGGTGCTGGAGCATTATTTGAAATTTATGACAGGATGATTATTTATTTATGATATTGTTTTTTGCGTGGACAGATATTCAATTAATTAATTGTGTAAATACAAAATGCAATTATTACAAAACAGAAAGTGCAGATTTACTGCTTTATAACTGTGTCAGAGTGTCTGAACGCCTTGTGGAGATCATACGTCGAAAGAAAATATTTTCCAATATATATACTATAGAAGTTCCTGATCTTTATAAAGAAAACAAAAAGACTGGAATTAGCAAAATCTTCTTATTTCTAAACCGATTCAAACAAAGAAAATATTTTTTAGAAGAAATAAATCATATATTTACTAAGAAGAAATATGAAATATTTATAGTGGCCGCTTTTTGGAGCGAAACGCTAAATATTTTCAGGTGTTTAAGAAAATACAATAAAGAGATTTTTATTGAAATTGTGGAAGAAGGAATGGCCAACTATGACGGATCTAAAAACTGGATTTTTCGAACAGCTCCGGCTTCCAATATAGAATCGATTATCAGAGGCCTCTTTTATTGCAGAAATTTGGGAATTACCGCAAAAAGGCGTGTGCGTTGTTTTTATTTATATAGGCAGGAAATTTCGTGGACGCATTTAAGTGACAAAGTTCATAAATTGCCAGTGGTCAGTAAAAAGAATAATCCTGTGCTTTATGAAATTTTTGAGGCCTGGCATGAAATAACTGATGATTCATTATATAGAAAGAGTAAATATATATTTATTGCTGATGCGCCCTGTTATAAGAAGAATTCACAGGATATATTGAAAGATTTAATTAAAGTAACACCCCAAATAATAAAGGAGAATTCAATCATAAAACTGCATCCGCTATACAGTACTTATATAAAAGAGAATGTTGCATTAAGTGAAGAAAAAATGTGGATAGACAGCAGAGAGGCGCCCATTGAGACTATATTGTTTCAATGTGATATGGATCATAAAGTTTTAATTATCAACAGATCATCTTCATTGCTGTATGTGAAGTGTATGCTGGATAAGGAGCCGTATGTCGTATTAACGTATAAAATACAACCGCATTATGAAAAAGAAGAAAAGGAAAGGTTCGACTATTTTGTTACAAAACTGAAGGGCGTATTTGAGAATCCCAATAAAATAATAATACCCGGGACATTAGAGGATTTTCAAATTGTTTTAAAAACCATTGACAGAAATATTACGTTGTAATTATTTATCATACAAATTTTAATCAGGGAGGATTTATGATGAAAGCGATAGAAAGGTATCAGGAGATTTTTAAAACAGTGTTTGGGGTGGAGGATGAAATTCTGGAAACTTTGGAGTATCAGGGAATAGCGCAATGGGACAGTGTAGGACATATGCAGCTTGTGGCAGCTTTAGAAGAAGAGTTTGATATTATGTTTGACACTGATGATATTATTGATTTTAATTCTTATACTGCAGGTAAAGAAATTTTAAAAAAATATGAAGTAGAGCTGTAATATTCTGAAGAGGAAAGAAAATGTCTGCAAAAGATTTCTTTTTTAAGAAAATAGAGCAATATAAGAATGAAGTTGCGTTAGTGAGCGAAGACGGAAATCAGATAACATATAGAGAATTTGTCAGACGAGCAGATGATTTTGCCAGGCAGATTGGGCGGCGCTGTCTGATTTTTTTGGCATGTAAGAATGTTGCCGAATCTGTAATAGCATATGCAGGATGTTTACGAAATGATATCGTTCCGATTATGATCGGCGCGGATACTGATATGGAATTGTTGAATCATTTATTTACCAGTTACCATCCGGCATATATTTGGTATCCGGGAAACGGTACAGAGTTTATGGGGGCTGAGGTTTATCAGGATGGGAGATATTCTTTGTACAGAACTGATTATGAAGAGGACTATGAACTCAGCGAAGACCTTGCATTATTATTAACCACTTCCGGAAGTACAGGGAGTCCTAAGCTGGTAAGACAAACGTGGAGGAATATCGAGAGCAATACACAGTCGATTATTCATTATTTGGGTATCGTTCCGTCAGATAAGGCGATCACAACCTTACCAATGCATTATACGTATGGATTGTCTATTATTAATACCCATCTTTGCATTGGCGCAAGAATGATCTTAACAGAAGCAACTCTGCTGGATAAAACGTTTTGGAATTTGTTAAAAGAGGAGAAAGCAACTACTTTTGGCGGGGTTCCGTATACCTATGAAATATTGAAAAAGCTTCGGTTTAAAAGAATGCATTTGCCCAGTCTTCGTTATATAACACAGGCAGGCGGAAAGCTTTCGAAGGAACTGGCGGAAGAATTTAATGCTATTTGTGAGGAAAAAAGTATTCAGCTTATCGTCATGTATGGTCAAACGGAGGCAACCGCCAGGATGTCATATCTTCCATGGAAGGATGCTAAGAGGAAGGCCGGCAGTATTGGAATAGCAATTCCAGGAGGACATTTTGTACTGATTGATGAGAATGGAAATGAAATTGAAGCTCCCAATGAAGTGGGAGAAATGGTTTATTTTGGGGAGAATGTAACATCAGGCTATGCAGAGAGCAGAAAAGATTTAATTAAGCCGGATGAAAACTGTGGAGTACTTCATACAGGCGATATGGCCAAAAGAGATGATGAAGGCTTTTACTATGTTGTCGGAAGAAAGAAAAGATTTTTAAAACTTTTTGGCAATAGAGTGAATCTTGATGAAGTTGAAGAACTATTAAGACAGCAGAAAATTGAAAATTTGTGTTCGGGAACAGACGACCATCTAATCATATTTATAACGGATCGTAATCAGGAAAAAAAGGCGGTCGACTTTATCATGAATCATACGGGGATTACCCGCGGAGGTTTTGAAGTGCGGCATATTGAGAGTATTCCGCGCAGCGAATCGGGAAAGATTTTATATTCGGCTTTGAAGGCGGATTGAATAAATGGGAAAAATAATGAAAAAGGAATATGAAAATATTCTTTTATATAATATTGAGTCAGATCTTCCGGAGAATTGGGATGTATCAGATGCAACACATGTAAGGGTAAGTCTTCCTTCTGGCATAGAGAATATATTAAATATGCAGAATAATGGATACCAGTTTGTAGACAGAATGCTTGATGTAACCATTCATCTAAATCAGAACAGAATGGATCTGGATAAGTTGGTCAGAATGATACCTGTTTTGTCTAGGGAGTATAGAGAAGAGATTGAAGAGATTGCAGTGAGGTGTTTTGAAACTGATCGAAGATTCCATGTTGAGGTGGATTACAATCAAGAGGTTGCCAGAGTCATTATTCATCAATGGATAGAGGAGATACCAGAGTTTTATGTTTGCTTACATAAAGATAACCCTATTGGATTTTTGGCATTAAAGGAAGCAGACGATGAAAAAAGTGCTGAGATCTGTCTGGCAGCAGTTGATAAGAAATATAGATCATCAGGGGCAGCATTATCGCTTTATGCCAATGCGCTAAAAACTGGTAGGGAAAAAGGCTATCAAAGGATTACAGGATATATCTCAAGTTATAATACAGCTGTTATGAACCTGTATTCTTATCTCGGAGGAACATTTTCAAATCCTACAGATATTTATTTAAGGAATAATTAAGAGGATACGATGAGTGAAATACTAGAGAGGCTGTGTAAAATTTCGCCATATGAATTAAACAAAGCAGAGAAAGAGAAAATATACAAAGAAGCATCGAGTGATTTGACACGACATCACTATCAATCTTGTCCGGAATACAGAGAGATATTAGATGCAATTGGATATGATATAAATGCATACCAGGAAGTTGAGAAACAGCCGATGATACCAGTGCGTTTGTTTAAGGAGTATGATCTGCTTAGTGTACCCAGAGATAATATTGTAAAAATAATGACATCATCCGGCACATCAGGACAAAAGGTTTCTAAAATATTTTTAGATAAAGAAAACACAAAAAACCAGACCAGGATACTGGCAGAAATTCTTTCTTCCTACATCGGAAAGCAGCGCCTGCCATTGCTTATACTCGATACAAAATTGGCATTGCAGGACAGAAGCATGTTTTCGGCGCGCGGGGCAGGAATAGTGGGATTTTCTACCTTTGGCAGAGATATCGTATATGCGCTGGATGAAAATATGAATATTGATATCCCATCCGTTCAGGCATTTGTTGGGAAACACCAGAAGGAACGCGTTTTGATGTTTGGATATACCTATATGATCTGGCAATATGTTGTAGGCGCATTGAGGAAAGCCGGAGAACAAATTCATATTGAGAATGGAGTATTATTCCATATTGGCGGATGGAAAAAGTTAAAAGAACAGGCAGTAGACACCATCAGCTATAACAAGGCGATTCAGGAAGTGCTTGGAAACATTAAAGTACATAATTATTATGGAATGGCGGAACAGTTAGGATCGGTCTTTGTGGAATGTGAATATGGCCATATGCATTGTTCTAATTTTTCAGATATTATGATCCGTAGACCGGAGGATTTTTCTGTTGCAGAAATGAGGGAACGCGGATTGATCGAACTGGTCTCGCTTTTGCCGACCAGTTATCCGGGGCATATTTTGTTGACAGAAGATGAAGGAGAGATTCTTGGACAGGATGATTGTCCCTGTGGAAGGAAAGGTAAATATTTTAAGATACATGGAAGGATAAAGGGGGCGGAGATAAGGGGGTGCAGTGATACCTATGAACGACATTGAATATCTGGTTGGATCAGGAACGATATCTGTGCAGCCATTGGAGCCCTATTCCGAAGAAGTATGTGCTTTTGCCGCGGCTCTTTCGGATGCGTTATTGAGAGATTCGGAAGCAAGAAGATACCCGGATGTTATGACATTTGCATTTTGGTGCAGAAAGGGAAACATAGCGGCAAAAAAAGCTAAATGGGAGAAAAAGAAAGAAAAAAGACTGGGAAGAGGACTTGCATTTCAGATTGCCCCTTCAAATGTGCCGGTCAGTTTCGCGTTTACATATATGTTTGCGCTATTATCAGGAAATGCAACAATTGTAAGGGCACCATCTAAGGAATATCCTCAGATAGCTATCATATGCGGAGAAGTAAACAAATTGTTAGAACATTATCCTGAAATCAAAAAGAGAACCATGTTTGTTAAATACCCTGCCAATAATGAAATAACTGAGAAATTCAGTATGAATGCAGATGTTCGTGTTATCTGGGGCGGGGATGATACGGTCACCAATATACGCAGGTGTGCTAGCAGACCAAAGTGTTTTGATCTGGTGTTTGCCGATAGATATTCTATATGTATTCTGGACGGAAGAGCCGTGGAGCAGGCGGATGAAGATAAACTGAAGAAACTTGCAGAAAATTTCTACAATGATACCTATTTAATGGATCAGAATGCGTGTTCATCACCACAATTGATCCTATGGAAAAATGCATCAGAAGAGGTAAAAATACGATTTTGGAAAGCAGTTTTTGATTTTGCCAAGCCTAAGTATTATCTGCAGGCGGCTTCCTGTGTGGACAAGTATACGAAGCTTTGTCAGGATGCAGTTGACATGCGGGGGCTGAAAAATGTCGTACGTTTTGAGAATCTGGTTTATGTGTTAACGTTAGACAGACTTCCGCAGGATATTACGAGTCTGCGTGGTGACTGCGGTTATTTTTATGAGTACGATTTGAATGGATATGAGGAGTTGATCAACGTTATTACGGAAAAGGTGCAGACGATTACTTATTTTGGCATTCACCCGGAAAAGCTCCGTGATTTTTTGATCCAAAGTCATGTACGCGGTATTGATAGAATCGTTCCGGTAGGAAAGGCACTTGACATGGATGTGATTTGGGATGGCTATGACATTGTTGAAATGATGTCCAGGATAATAGAGGTAAAGTAGCTTTGTTAATTTGGGATTGAGTTAGTAGGAGAAAGCTGTGAGACAAGAACGTAATGTAGAAGAGATCAATGCAATGGCAAAAAGGATGCGGTTAAAAGCGTTGGATTTGACTTTTAAATCGGGGAAAAAGGGAGCGCATATTGGCCCCGCATTGTCCTGTATGGAAATTATGGCTGTATTGTATGGGAATGTTTTGAACGTTGATGCAGAAGTGCCTGGTGATGTTGACAGGGATCGGTTTATTTCCAGCAAAGCTCATAGTGTTTTGGCACAATACACGGCGTTAAACGAAATGGGGTTCATATCCGATGAAAAGCTAAATACGTTTCAGGAAAACGGAACACAGTTTGGCGGACACCCTGTTTTTAATTTGGAGCACGGATTAGAATATACAGGCGGAAGCCTGGGAATGGCGTTGTCTGTCGGAGTAGGGATGGCGCTTGATGCAAAATTGAAGGGTAGAACGAATAAGGTCTATATACTGGTGGGAGATGGAGAATTGGATGAAGGTTCAAACTGGGAGGCAGTTCTTTCTGCAGCGCAGTTTAAGTTGGATAATTTAGTAGTAATAGTAGATAAGAATGGCTTACAGTACGATGGCCTTACATCAGAAATTATGAATATAGACAGTCTGCAGGATAAATTTGCAGCATTTAACTGTAAAACGAATGTGGTTGATGGACATAATGTGCGGGAACTGCTAAACATCTTTCATGATCTTTCCGATAAATGTCCACATGTTGTAATTGCCAAGACAGTAAAAGGTAAGGGTGTATCTTTTATGGAAAACAGGAGAGAGTGGCACCATTCACAGCTATCACAGAAACAGTATGAGCAGGCGATAGAAGAAGTAAACGGAGGGCGGCCATGATAGAGATAACACCACGAAATATACGTACATGGTCCATGCTGGGGCAAAGGGGCACTGCTTTTACTATGGCACTTCCGGATATTGCATCAGACCGCAAGGACGTGATGGTCTTAACAGCAGATCTAAGCCTGTTATCCGGGCTGGAAAGGTTTAAGGAGACATACCCCAAACAGTTTCTGGATATTGGAATTGCAGAACAAAATATGATTGGAGTTGCAGCAGGACTTGCAAAAGAAGGTAATTGCGTATTTGCGACGACATATGCGACTTTTATTTCAATGCGCAGCTACGAACAGATTCGAAATAATCTTGGAGTTATGGGATTTAATGTGAAAGTAATAGGTTCTTCTGCCGGTGTGGCAATGGGAACGTCTGGAAATTGTCATCATTCTATAGAAGATCTTGCGCTGATGAGAGTGATTCCTGACATGCAGGTAATATCACCGGCTGACGGATTGGAAACGATAAAAGTGATACAGGCAATCAGTAAAAGTAAAAGCCCTGCTTATGTACGATTAACAGGTAATCTTAATTGTCCGGTTGTGTACAAAGAAGATTATGAGTTTCAAATCGGCAAGGGAAATGTACTGAAGGAGGGTAAGGATATTGCAATAATAGCGACAGGAACACTTGTTGCGGAAGCTTTAAAAGTATCTGAACTGCTTAATGAGCATGAGATTTATCCTACGGTAGTAGATATGCATACCATTAAGCCGTTAGATGAAGAATTAATTAGAAATCTGAGCGACAGCCATTCTGTTATTTATACATTGGAGGAGCATTCGATTATAGGAGGTTTGGGAGGAGCTGTGGCCGAATGTCTGGCGGAATCAGGAAGCTCTGTTAGGCTGATTCGTATGGGATTTAGAGATGAATATTCAGGGTTGGGTGATTATGAGTATATTTTAAGACAGAATAAATTGGATGCTGAAGGAGTGAAAGAAACTATTTTGAGCACAAGGATGAGCAAAATACGGAGAGGAATTAGTTGGAAAATTTAAAGAAAAATGCAATTGTTACTGGTGCACGTACAGGGATTGGACATGCTACAGTTGAGAAGATGGCAAGTGTGGGAATCAATATATGGGCATGTGCCCACAGAAAAGACGAAGAATTTGAAAAGGATATGGAGGAATTAGCAAAAAGGCATCATATCTGGATAGAACCTGTCTATTTTGATTTGGAAGTGGAAAGTGAAATTAAACAGGGATTGAGGAAGATCATAGCAAAGAGGTTATCTGTTGACATTCTGGTCAATAACGCAGGAGTACCGCATGGGGCGTTATTACAGATGACTTCCATGAATGATTTAAAAAAAGTATTTGACGTAAATTTTTTTTCACAGATTCTGATAATGCAGATGGTATCGAAAGTAATGATGAGGCAGCGGGGCGGCAGCATAATTAATATGGTTTCTGTTGCAGGAATAGATAGCGATGCAGGCTACACAGCATATGGCTCCAGTAAAGCAGCATTATCATTTGCAACAAAAGTAGCTTCAAAAGAATTAGCTTCATATGGTATACGGATCAATGCTGTTGCGCCTGGTTTGGTTGAGACAAAGATGGGAATGGCAATGGATGAGACATATAAAAAAATGATGGTTGAACAGGCAAGCTTGAAACGTATGGGAAATCCCAAAGAAGTTGCAGATGTGATTGCATTTTTAGCATCAGAGGAGGCATCATTCATTACAGGACAAATATGGAGAGTTGATGGCGGATTATAATGGAAAGTGTGAAATTTAAATCATATATAATGCGTATGGCAGAAAAAGAAGATGTACCCCGGATTATAAAATATCTGAAAAGGGAATGGAATCCGCAACATATTTTTGTTAAGCATCCGGAGTTTTTTGAATATGAATACTGTAATGGAACAAGTGTAAATGGTATTTTGGCTGAGAACCTTGAAAATGGAGAGATAGATGGCATTCTTCTGATGTACCCTGTGGGAGATAAAGTGGTTGATGTAGATTTCTTTGGAGGAATTTGGAGTGTTTCACGTGAATGTAAAATGCCAATGCTTGGGCTGAAAATGGTAGAGAGTGTCCTGAAAATCACAGGAGCCAGGAGTCATAGTGGGGTGGGAATTAATCCGAAAACAACAGCAAAAATTTTTCGATATGTTAAAGGGCAAAAGGTTGGAAAACTGAAACATTACTACCGTTTAAGCAATAAGGATAAGTATGTAGTAGCCCATGTTGAGACAAAAAGAATTACAGAAGTAAAGAGCGGAAAAGCCAGATTTATAGAATTCCATAGTATAGAGGAACTTAATGCAGAGTTTCAATTGAGTAACTATAAAGAAATGCCATATTATAAGGATTCCAATTATATTGAGCGGAGATATTTTAAGCACCCTGCTTATAATTATAATATAGTTGGAATTGTAATTAATAATAGGGTAGAAGGAATAATTATATTTCGTAAGATAGAGTATAGGGGTGTAAGAATTGCGAGAGTTATTGATTTTTTTGGTGATGATTATGTACTCAAAGAATCTGGCTTAGCATTCCAGAAAATGTTGGAGAATGAAATGTTGGAATATATAGACTTCTATGAGTATGGGTTAGATGACACAGCTTTAGTGGAGGCAGGATTTATTATTAGAAGGGAGGAAGACGATAATATAATTCCCAATTATTTTGAACCGTACCTGCAAAAAAATATTGAGTTGTGGTTTCATACACCTTATGAAAAGTGCAGAATATTTAAAGGGGATGGAGATCAGGATCGTCCTAATTGTATAAACTAGGAGGCAAATATGATTGCATGTTATGCATGGAGTAACATGATGATATTGAATGCAATGAATATAAAAATAAATTATTATCCAGATGAAGATATGGATCTGTTTATCCGTATGACTCCGGGAATATCAAGAGACTTGCTCGGAATAGTTAAATCTCAAAAAATATTTTCTAGTGTTTCTTATACTAGTGTGCCTAATATTAAACTATTAGGAAGGATAAAAAAGAAACTAAAACTTGAGTGGGTAAATTATTACCGTAAATATCATGGGCAATATAATAGATTATTATTCAATCTTGTAGGAAATAAAAAGTATGATATATTTTTAACAGCAGGCTTTTGGAATGATTCATTATACTATATCGATTATTTTTTCAAAAATAATCATAATTTAAAAATTATTTTATACGATGAAGGCGGAGCAAGCTATGACAATCCTAAACGAAATTTATGTCGATATTATTGTAATAAGAATATCACTCCTTGGAAAAGCAGAATAAAAAGATTCACTACCGAAAAGATTATGGAACTCAGATATATGCATTTGGTTCAGAATTATATTTATTTATATTCACCAGAGCGATATCTAAAAATGGATTCGAAGATAACAGTCAAAAGAATTCCCTTTATAGATGATAAAAATGAAAAAATCCATAATTTATTACATGAAAACATGATGTCTATTTATGAACAGGATCTTTTGCCTTATGAGCGAAGAGGAGTTTACTTTATTTCAAGTAGTAATAGCAATTGGCTTCCGGATTGTGAAAAACAAAGTTGTATCATGATAGATGCACTTATAGAGAATGTAAATGGTCATAATATTATTATAAAAACGCATCCCAATAATACTAATAATCGATTGTCTTTTGCTAAAGAGTATGAAAAAAAAGTTTTTGTGGATAGAGGAAATGTGTTACTTGAATTTATCTATCCTAATGTGGATATAGAAAATAAATTGATTATTACATATGCGTCATCAAGTGCAATGTATGCCAAAATTATGTTTAATAAAGAACCATATATTGTACTCATTTTTCGGTTATATCACCAATATCATGAGAATGGAGATATAAATGCGGAGCAATATGCCGAAGATATGAAAGAATTGTATCAGGATAAAAGTAAAATATATATTCCCAATACAATAGATGAATATATAGAAAATATAAAAGAAATACAAAGAAAAATAGTTAAATACGCTTAATTTAGATATCAGAGATATAAGGAAAAAGGTTGTATGGAAAAAAGGCAAAATGTAACATTAAACTGTTGGAAATTGATTGCAGCATTATTAATAATGGGACATCATGCAGCTCAAATAGGTCAGAAAGGAGATTATGTTTTTCATGGGGCTTATGTATATACAGAATTTTTCTTTATGGTATCTGGATACTTTTTCATCAAATCATTAGAAGAAGGTAAAACGAGGGGAATTATGGATTATGCTAAAAAAGTATGGCTGAAATTATTCCCATATACTGCCATAGTGATTTCAATATATTATTTTATGATAGGATTATTATCAGGTTCGGTGAAACAATGTTTAAAAATCTGGATTTTATGGCCATTGGAAATCTTCTATTTAAATGAACTTCATATTGCATTCCCACAACTCGGACAGTTGTGGTATGTAGCAGCAATGCTTTTTGTAATTCCTTTTATTTCCTGGCTTTTTTTGAAAGACAGGGAGTTATTTAAAATATTCATTTGGATGGTTCCTGTTATTTGGTATGGTTATTGCTATACAACATGGGGACAGTTAGGACATCGTGGAGTATTTATTGACTTGATTAGAGCACTGTCTAATCTGTTATTGGGGGGGGTGGCTTATTATATTTCAAATAGAATTTCGGACTGTAAATGTATTGGAAGACACAAGTGGATAGGGACAGTGATTGGCTGGGGAGCCTTTATTATTACGATAGTACTTACATACAAGCATTATTGGACAGAATACGATATATATTGTATATTCTATTTTTTGGCCGCATTAATATTTGTGCAGTCAAAATCATTCGTAGATATCAAATACGGTAAATTAAATATGTTATCCGGTTTGAGTATGAGTATATATGTAACACATATTCCAGTTGGAAGATTAGTTCAGAGATTTTCGCCAAGTACAGTAACAGTTGCGCAGAAGTATATTTTATATTATTTCATAACCATTATATGTGCAATAGTATTATTAATATCTGTGGAATATATTAAGGGCTTAAATATAAAAATTAGTTGATGAAAGGTTGGATATTATTATGCGTGTATTTGAAGTTGGAGGAAGAAAGATTGGTAATGGATGCCCTGTGTTTATTATTGCAGAGGGGTGCGATAACCATATGGGAAACCTGGATGTTGCAAAAGAAATGTGTAAGCAGGCAAAATTAGCGGGAGCTGATTGTATCAAATTTCAGCATCATTTACCGGATGAGGAAATGTTGAAAGATGTTCCAATGACATCCAATTTTGATATTCCATTATATGATTTCCTTAAACTCCATGCATTAACGTTGGATCAGCATGTAGAACTAATGAAATACTGTAAGGAAATTGGCATTCAGTATTTATGCACGCCATTTAGTTTGAAAGCAGCTTATGAACTGAATGAAATAGGTGTTGATGCATTCAAAATAGGATCTGGAGAGATGACGGATATTCCAACACTGATAAAGATTGCTCAAATAGGAAAACCAATGATAATTTCTACAGGGATGTCTACATTAGATGAAATTCAAAGAACATATGAGGCATTACTTCCGTTTGAGACTCCCATAGCATTTATGAATTGCCTGTCTGAATATCCTCCGAAGTATGAAGATGTAAATTTGAACGTTATTGGCAAGATGAGAGAGAGATTCCCGAAAGCAATGATAGGGCATTCTGACCATACACCGGATTTATATACGTGTTATGCGGCAGTCACCCTGGGTGCAACTATAATAGAAAAGCATGTTATCTTGTCAAAGCAGACGCCTGGACCAGATCAAACGGTATCGATAGACTTCCACGATTTGTACAATTTAGTTGATGGAATCCGAAAAGTAGAAGTTGCGCTGGGAGCGGATAAAGTCGTACACGATAATGAAAAAGGAATTCGGGAGTGGGCATTTAGAAGTATTGTGTCGCGTTGCTCTATAAAAAAGGGACAAGTTATTGAAGCAGATATGGTTTGGTCTAAAAGACCTGGAACAGGAATTCCTTCGTACAAAATGAATGAAATAATAGGCAAAGTCGCAACATGTGATATTGAGGAGAATGTGTTGCTTAAATATTCGGATTTCGAGTAAAGAAACCATTGAGAGGAAAAGTACTATGAAGAAGATAATGATTTTGACCGGTTCAAGGGGGGAGTGGGGATATATAAGACCCATTATGAGACTGGCAAAAGAAAGGGATGACATTCAAATTGTATTGGTGGTTACAAACATGCATCTTTTGGAGTCATTTGGCAGCTCTTATAGAGAAATAGAAGATGAGGGTTTTAAAATAGATTATAAGCTTCATATGTCGCTAGACGGATACAATCATTATACACATGCCAAATCGTTAGGCATATGTCTATTGAGCTTACCAGACATTATCGATACGGAAAAGCCTGACTGGATTTTACTTGCAGGTGATCGGGGTGAACAGCTGACAGGTGCGATTGCAGCGGCATACACATATACTCCGGTTGCACATATTCAGGCGGGTGAGTTATCAGGAAATATAGATGGTATGGCACGGCATGCGATTGGAAAATTTGTCCATATGCATTTTGCAGCAAATAAAGATGCGGCCAATAGATTAATTAGATTAGGTGAAGAAGAATTTAGGATATTTAATGTTGGAGCACCTCAGATTGATGAATTAGTACAAGCTAAATATACTGTACTCAGCGACTTGGAAGAAAAATTTTCAATAAATCTAACGAATGGGTTTATATTAGCGGTAATGCACCCTGTGACGGAAGAAGCAAGTAAAGCGGGAGAACAAGCTGAGATTTTTGTTCAAGCACTGAATTTTTTTGAAGAAACAAAAATTGTCATTTTACCTAATAATGATGCGGGATCAAATCTGGTAAAGGATACTATACTTAATTCTAAATGTGGAGAGTACCATTTCTATTCAAACTTAAAAAGAGAAGATTATCTGGGGCTATTAAAAAATTCAAAATGTATTGTAGGTAATTCCAGTTCAGGGCTATTAGAAGCACCGACATTCAAAGTACCGGCTGTAAATATTGGCAGAAGGCAAAACCTTAGATTCAGAGGTATAAATGTAATTGATGTTGATTTTAAGGTTGATGATATTATAAAAGCTATTAATAAAGCTATGTCTGCTGATTTCAGAAATTATTTGATAGAAAAATGTGAAAATCCATATGGAGATGGACATTCTTCTGAAAGAATTCTTGATTTGTTGATGAATACAAAGGTAGATGAAAAATGGTTAGTTAAAAAGCTCACATATTAAGTAGGAGGTGTTTATGAATAAACATTGTGTTTTGAAAACCTACACAATTAAGGAAACTATTGACAAAATCGATGCTTCTCAGGATAGAGTCGCTTTGGTCGTGAATGATAAAAACAGAATAATTGGAGTAGTAAGCCAAGGAGATATTATCAGAGCTCTTAGTGCCGGTAGAAATATTTATTCACGGGTGGAAGGTATTATTCAATCAGGCTTTTTGTATTTAAAAGAAAGAAATATGGAGAAAGCTTATGAAATATTCAGAAAGAGGAAAATAACTCTTTTACCGATAATAACTGAAAATTTTGAATTAAAAAGTGTTATTACATTAACAGATATTTATGATTATCTGGAAGGAAAAGCTGATGAATAAGTTAATTGTTATTCCTGCAAGAGGGGGATCGAAAGGTATACCTAAAAAGAATATATATCCACTGAATGGTAAACCATTGCTAGAGTATACTTTGGAAATGGTAACAAAGGTGCATTTAGGGAGCGTAGATGTGGTTGTAAGTACAGATGCAGAGGATATAAAGGACTTGGCACTTAATTATGAAGGAATTTTTGTAGTTGACCGTCCAGCTATATTAGCTGAGGATAGGGCAACTACTGAAGATACTTTAATTCATGCTATAGATTTTATGGAGAAAAAAACACAAAAAAAGTATGAAGCAGTTATTACTCTTCAACCCACATCTCCGCTACGAAAGAAAGAGACTTTAGTGGCTTTTATAGAGGAATATGAAAGAACATTACTTAAATATGATGCGTTATTGTCACTTTCGGAGGATAGAACTGATTTCTGGGTGCGTAACAATGAGGGAGAATTTGGAAGACTTTATCCTAATGCACCAAGGAGACGCCAGGAACGAGAACCACTGTATAAGGAGAATAGCGCTTATTATATTACCAATATAGAGTCATTACGCGAGACACATTCGGTATTAGGTAAGAAGGCAGGTGGGTTTATTATATCAGAGACAGAAGGTATTGATATAAATGAATTTATTGATTTGAAGATCGCAGAAGTTATCTTGAATGATTATAAAATAAAAAAATAATTTTTGGGTGAAAAAACATGTACTTAATCATGTATCATTACATAAGGAAAATTAAAGAAAGTCGCTATCCACAGATAAAAGGATTGGAATTAGCTTATTTTAAGGAACAGATTAATTTCTTTAAGAAGAATGGATTTCAATTTGTTTCTCTGAAAGACGTAATTGAGATTAAAAATCTTAATGAAAAAAGTGTATTACTGACATTTGATGATGGATATGTGGATCATTATCTGAATGTTTTTCCCATTTTGGAACAGAGTGGAATTACCGGTGTGTTTTCAATGCCTGGGAAGATATTAAGGGAAAAGAAAGCCCTTGATGTAAATAAGATCCACTTTATTTTGGCAAGTACAAATATCATACAGCTTCGTGAGGAGCTGTTTAAGCGTTTGGATTATTATCGGGGAAATGAGTTCACATACCCTTCCAACGAGGAGCTTTATAGTAAACTGGCTATAGCCAATCGCTTCGATCATAAAGATACGATTTTTGTTAAGCGTATTTTGCAGGTAGAACTTCCGGAGAAGTTGCGCAATCTTATAACAGAAGAATTATTCAAAGAGTTTGTAACTGGTAATGAGGCAGCGTTTGTAGATGAACTATATATGAACATGGATCAGATTAAGACAATGCAGCGTCATGGCATGGAATTTGGTATCCACGGATATGATCATTACTGGATGAATCACTTAACGGAGCGGAAACTGACAGAGGATTTATCAAATGCATTGAATGTATTTGAAGGTGTGATCAATCCGCAGGATTGGTGTTGCTGTTATCCCTACGGATCTTATAGCGATACTGTTATCCGGGTTGCGAAACGATTAGGTGCGACTTCCGGGTTGGCAACAGATGTAGCGATCTATCATCCACAAGTGGATGATAGATATAAAATGCCGAGACTTGATACAAATGATTTCCCGCCTAAAAGTGAAAATTATGCTAAATTTAAATAAGATTCTTTAAATGAGATTCCTATACGTTGAATAGTTAAAATGGAGTTATTCTGAAGTGGTTCAATTAATTATTTTAGGATATGCTGGAAGCGAATCAGCCAACTTTAATATAATGCTTCCGCATTTGAATTCAGATATTATCCTTTCCGCTGTCGAATATAAGGGCAGAGGAAGACGAAGGAAAGAAGCCTACTATGAATGCTGCAGAGAGATGACAGAAGATATTGCGGAGCAAATCCGGAAAATTAGAATATATGAGTATCCTTATGCAATTCTCGGCTACAGTATGGGGGCACAAAATGTATATGAATTATTTGCCCGGGGGTTAGTAAGCGAAATGCCGATGTGCATATTTATAGCAGCCCACGAACCGCCCGACACAGCCTGCACTGGAAAGAACTTCTTCCTGCATGATAATGACAGATTCCTGGAAGATATGAAGATTTATGGAGGTTTGGATGAACAGCTTCTGCAAGATTCCCGGTTTGCTGAGATTTATATGACACGAATGCGGGCAGACTTTAAGATGCTTTGGGAGTATTGTTTTGGCGGGACATATTACCGTTTTCATTCTAAATTGATCGTCTTTTATTGTGAACAGGATACACCGTTTAAACTGATTCACGGCTGGCAAAATTTCTCGGCAAAGGAGATTAGATTTTATGAACTTGGTTATAGCCACTTCTTTTATAAAACGGATACGGAGAAATTTTGCGGGATAATAGAAAAGGAATTGCAGGAGACAGAAAGGGAGCTGCTATCAAATGGATCATAGACCGGATGCGTTACTCTCAAATAATTTGTTATCGACAAGCCTTATTAAGGCGTTTGCCATATTGTTGATAATTATAAATCATACCCTTATTTTTTCTGTGCCTGCAGAGCAATTAGGATCGGTAAATAAACATTATTTTCTGCCTTTTTGGCTATATCAGGCCGTTTCGCTGTTTATAGTAGTCACAGGAATTCATTATACCCGATCAATTGAAAAAATGGTAAATGAAAGTAAAAAGAATTGGGGGGGGTATTTTCCTGGTATAACAAAAAGGTTTTTGCCAGGAAATTTCTAAGATTATGGATACCATATACGATCATGCAGTCGGTATGGCTTTTAGATTATATATGGATTAAAAATGGGACGGTTGGGAAGAAAACATTTTTTTACTATATATCTGGAGGGATGGGACCAGGCGGATATTATACACTGTGCATAATACAGATATTAGTGGTATTTCCAATATTATATTATCTGATAAAGAAATGTAATATCATAGGTCTGATATTCATAATTGCCGTCAATATATTATATGAAATGTTGGTTAAATATGGATGGGTGACAGCATCCTTTAACAGATTATGCTGTATAAGATTGTTTACAGGATTGGCATTTGGAATCATTATTTTTTTGTTTTTTGACAAAATCAAAGAAACGGCTATTCCGTGGATCTGGTTCATTGTTGGAGTTGGCGTATTAATATGGTACAGCTGGGGGGAGTATCATCTGCAGTTTGTATCATCTTGGGTGTCTTCATCCTTTGCCGTGATGCCATATTCTGCAGCGATTGTTTGGTTTATTATTGTAAAAGAAGAAAGGTTAAGAATACTATATCAGAAATATTTATTCGCTAATAGATTATTTGGAATGATGATGAAAATTGGCAAGTCTACCTATCATATATTTTTAGTACAGCAATTGTATTTTTGCTTAAATATATATGATAGAAAGGGCATAAGCTTATTGCAGGCATCAGTAATAGATGCATCTGTATGTGTTATATTTGGATATATGTTTTACTGGTGTTATACCAAATGTGAAATGGTTTTTAAACGCAAAATGAATGCCTAGCAGAAGGCATAGAATTTGATGAGAGGGAATGCCGATTTGTACGTTCAAAAGGATTAAGCGTGGAAAACTACTATATTGATTTGAAATGTGAAAACAGTCAAATCAACCGGATCATCAATCGTAATGATGTTGTTTCTTTCTTTAATGTGTTAGAGCATATGGAAGATCCCAAAAGATTTATTGATTATATATATAATAATATGCATGATAATGCAGTCATGGTATTTGAAGTTCCAAGACATCCGTCCATAGCATCATTTGCAAATATGACATATTGTAACATAATATACCGTCATATCACATCTCCGGGGCATCTGCAGGTGTTTAGTGAAAAATCTATTGCTATGTTGTTGCAGGATAAATTAAATGACTTAAGCAATACGATCCAGCCGATATTTGATGAAGAGGGACTGGCAGACCAAATTTTGGTGGTTGCAATAAAGACCTGTACTTGAGGTGAAAATAAGTTTTAGCTTTGCCGGCAGGAAATGATTGAAGAAGTGGAGGATGTTGGATATAATATAAATAAGAAGTTTTGAAAGTCTGCAGATTGTCAAATAGTCAGGATAGCCGGAGAAGGAATGAGAAAACAAATATTAATCGGTACATCATGAGAAGAGATTGGGATATCCAATAATTTTCTTTTGGGAAGGTCATGCAGCAGCCGGAATTATGTAAGGAATTACTGCAGAGAATACTTCCGGAATTAGTAATAGATCATAATATCTGTCATGAAGAACCTGGACTTTTGTTGGGAGATGACGCGAGAAAAATATTTTTAAATACGGAGAGTGAACTTGATGATGTCAGTAAAGAACCGAGGGCGTTTCTGGATTATGTGGCAGGGGAAAAGCCCGATGACAGTTTTGTAAAAAAATTGGAAGAAGCCGTGAAAGAAGCGAAAAAGAACAGAGAATGGAGGCATGAATATATGACATTATTAATGCGTGATCAGGAAAATATAGAAAAAGGGAGAGAACAGGGAATAGAACAGGGAATTTGGGGAATGGTATCCGCATTAAAAGATTTGGAAATCCCGGATATCACAATCGTGCAGAAGATTCAGGAAAAATTTAAGTTTTCCAGAGAAGAAGCGGAAAGATATGTGAGATTTCATAATTAGCAAGGGAGCTGCCTTTGACAGGGCAGCTTCTTTCTTATGCACACGGGCACCCAGAAGAAAAATGTCAGCAAAAGCTGACGGGTGCCCGGTGCACGAGTAGAGGGAAGAGACTCCTCTACTCGATTGTGCAGGCCCACAAAAGGAGGTTTGCCGCTAAAGCGGCGTGTGGGCCGCGCGCAAGTAGGGGAAAGTCCTCCCTGCTCGATTAATCAGTCAGCGAACAATCATATAAAAGGAAAAATACAATGCACCTTCAATTGTCAATTATAATACCGGTTTACAAAGTAGAAAAATACCTCCCTCAATGTCTCGACAGTATTGTGGCAGGGATAAATGGTAAAGGATCGGATGTGGAAGTACTGGTAATCGATGATGGATCGCCTGACAGATCAGGCGAGATTGCCGATAATTATGCATGCAGGTATCCCTATATCCGGGTGATTCACAAACAAAACGAAGGAGTAGCCGCAGCGAGAAATACAGGTATGGCGGCGGCAAAAGGCGAGTGGCTGTATTTTGTGGATTCAGATGACTGGATCGGAGAAGGGGCAATTGAAACATTGTTTCAACGTTGCAGTACCTGTCGTGATGTAGATATTATCATGATGGATGCCTGGAAAAACACCGGGGATGAGGAGTCTGCCTGGGAGCATTTCAAAGAGGAAGCTATATGGCAGGATCAGGAGGCTCTCAGAGGTCTTCAGAAGGGGATGTTGTATTTTCCGGCGGCCGGGATCAAAACCGGAGTACCGCTGGCGGCTCCCTGGGATAAGCTGTACAGACGAAAATTTCTTCTGGAAAATAAGATTTTCTTTCACCCGGAGCTGAAAGTATTAGATGATATGGTATTTAATGTGGAAGCCTTTGGAAAAGCAGAAAAGGCGGCTTATTATAAAGACAGGATTTATCATTATCGTTATGTTTCCGATTCTATCACGAATAATTACAGTCCGGACCGTGTGGCGCAGGATCGGAAGGTTTGGGAATATCTGGAGGATTACATGGCTGAATACGTCAGCCGGGGATCCGGAAGCGAAAAGGAGCTGGCAGAATTCAGGCAGGCATATTATTGCAGGATGATCAAGTCTTTCAGCATTTGTTGCAGGCTGTCTTTTTTCCACCCTGCAAACAGAAAAACGTTCAGGGATAAGATAAAGTATGTAAAAAGCGTCTGGAGGACAGAACCCTATGCCACAGCCTTCAAAAATGTAAGACTCAGGAACGCGGAATGGAAATTGAAAGCAGTCGTTATTGTGCAAAGATTCGAGCTGGGAATCGGAATGTATCTGTTATATAAGCTGCAAAGCTTCTTATGATAATTTTTGGCGCACAGCGAAAGTAAGGATCGCCTCAGCCAGTCCCCGCGCGTCTCCCATTTTCACAAATATGGTATGATCATCTTCGCTGAACAGTTCGCGATTGGCAGGATTATCGCCCAGAATCATGGGTTTTTGCATTGCCTGATAGATATAAGCTTTGCCGGGAATGGTGCGTGTGGCTTTGGCGATGGTTCCGCTGAAGTGACCGGCAAGGCACAGGTCTGACTGACCGATATAGGCTGCCAGTTCCTTCTGAGAAATCCAGTCAATATATTCTATATTAGAGGAGTGAGGACAGAGGGCATGTATTTTTTTGTTTTTTACAGGACCGATGAAAAAGAAAAATAAATCCTTCTCATCTTTTAAATAAGAGATAGCCTGAAGCACAATATCAGCGCCCTGCAGAGGCAGAATACTGCCGAAGTACAGAACGACACATTTGCTTTGGAGTGCAGGAGGCTTTTGGGTTACTGCGGGATGATAGAGAGAAAGGTCTGCCTGCAGATACAGAGGATGAAGCTTTGCGGGACAAGCCTGGAATTCATCGATAAAGTATTGTCCGTGAGTATATGTATCACAGAGGATGGAATCCGCATGAGCAATTGTAAAAGCGTCTATATAATGAAGAAAACGCCCTGCCGGTCCATTGGGTCGAAACTTTTGACGATCCAGGCATAGGGTATCATATAAAGAGATAAAAAAATCTATGATGATATATTTGCTGCGAAATTTCCAGCTAAAAAGCGGAAGGATCAGCTGGGGGGCAAAGCCGATCAAAACAGTGTCATACTTGGCTGCAGACGTTGCAAGAAGAGCAGCAAATACCTTTGTCAGTCTGAAAAGGTAATATTTGCTGGATGAGGCGATGATTCTGCAGGATTTCGCCTGTTCTTTTATCAGACGGATCTCCTGGACAATGCGTATGTAATCCTGGTTTTTGGTAGTGATGAAAAGAATATGTTTGTCTTTAATACCGGGCAGCATATGAAAATCTTTCTATTGGTGGAATGAAAATTATAAGGGGCTCTTGTTTGGACTTTTTGGGGATTGATTTCCAAAAGTACTTTGTGCTAAACTGTTAAAAATAACAGAGCCATTTCATCCGCGGCAGTAAACTTGGATGCCCTGGCTCTATAGTTCCCGTTGTTTTTGATGCTGATACAGATTGGAACATTTTTCAGCTATATAGGATAAAATTGGGCTTTGAGTGTGATAAACAGTTTCCCAGTGCTCAATAGCGATTTTTTTATTATAATTGCATTGACGAAAATCCTTTATCATAATACTTAACTGATGGTAAACCGCGTTATATTCTGCCTCTGTAAGCAGCTGCGTGCCAACAAGCAGAGAATCCTTATCGGAGAAGGTAATCTCAGAAAACATATCATCAATTATAAAAGTGGCGTTTTTATAGTCCTGCTTTTCCAGCTGGAAAACAGGGTTCAGGATATAAAAGCATTTCAGCAGCTGATCGGTATATTGTTTCAGTTTTTTTATAAGAATGTTTTGTGCCAGAACTACATAAATTTTTCGGAGGGATTCATCGTTTTGCTGGGTTTTGAGCCAGATAATCTGATCAATCAGTTCTGAAAAGATGTGATGCAATGTCTCATTACTCGTATGACCATGATCATCTAATATTTTATATAGAATGGAATCCCAATCAGCCCCTGCAGCTTCCTGAAATTGCCGAAGCGTTTGAAGCGCAGCCGTAGCCTTGGAGGTATCCAGCGAAAAAGAAGGAAAGGAGCGTATTTTAGCCGGATGGATCGGAGGAAACATGCGCTCCATATATTGTATCCCTATTGGGCTGAGAGAATAAAATTTTGAGCGCCCTTCTCTTTTTATTTTGAGAAGGGGAGGTTTTATGGCATCCAGCTTACTGATACAATTGCTGAGATTTGTTATGGACATATGGGTATCCGCGGCCAGGCTTTTATGCTGCAGGTTAGGATTCTGATACAGAGCCCGCAGGATACTGTTTGCAGAAGGAGAAAGAGCAGCATGAATGGACAAAAGTTCATCGTTTGATAAGGATTCATTATCAAGTGTGAAGTATTCTGTTTTCTGCAATGCTTCCATATGCTCGTTCCTCCTGTTCTTATTATATTTCATAGTATAACAGAAAAATAAAAAAGTTCAATGGGAACATAAGTTTTGAACTGACAGAGAATGAACTGTGTGCATGTTTATGAACTGATTTTTAGATCAAAAAAGCCGCAAAAAGAAAATTATCTGGTATAATACGGATACGTGAACTTTAGTGAGCTGTTCATTTTGGTTTGAAATATCGTTGTGAACAATAATGAACTGATGAATTTGACACAGCTGCCTTACGTGCTGCTGGCCTGCTTGCAGGAAGAACAGTGACTGTGGGAAGAGAATACAGAATAATTCAGAGGCAAAGTGAGGTGAGAGAATGTGCAGGAATGTTTGGAAACAGAGGTTAAAAGCATAAATAAGGAGCAGTATGAATGTGAAATCGAACAACTAAAATATTGCCTGGAAATCGGCAAAGAGGCTTATGAACAGGAACTGACCAGAACAGAAACCTTAAAAATGAGAACAGAAAATCTGATTAAGTATAGTACTGTTTTTATAGCGGTTGCAAATCTGGTGATATCTCTTGCGGATAAGGGAGCATTTGGAGTTGACGCAGCATTGTGCGAAAAAGTGCTTTATGTGTGCTTAATGGTATCTATTATTATTTGTATTATTGTTGCGCTCATTGCGCAGGGGCCTTCGCGGACGGAAATGTTTCCGGATGGAGTATGGATGCTGGAAGAAGTTTATTCGAATCCTGATAAATATAAGTATGAGAATGAACGTATTTATGAGATGACTCTCAGATATGCCGGAAGAACGGAAACAATGCGGGAAAGCAATGATTTATCTTTCAGACTGATAGCTTTCTCATATATGATGTATATTCTCTCCATTATTTTTTTGACATGTTTACTTATAATTACAGTCAGGGTATGAGCAGGAGAGAGGGGGAAGTATGGAGGGAACAAAAGAGGAAATGGGCAGGGAAGAGCCTGTATCGCAGACTGAAAAGGATAAATTGAAAGAAACAAAAGAGGAAAACTATCCTTCTGTTTTTTCCGGAAGGACACCTTCCCAGGATTTGAAAAGACTAAAAGGAAGGGGTAGAACCTACCAATCATTTAAGAAAGAAGAATAGGAAAGAAAAGTTATGACAAGATTGAATTATAATGCAGAGGACAGGGAGATAAGGGAAGCGTTATATAAGGGAATGGAAGATTATACCAGGACGGCGGATGAACGTGCAAAGGCGGCTAAACATGACAGGGCAGCCAATGCCAGTGGGAAAAAGTCAGATTTACGAAAACTGGCGGCGTTTGGCAGAGTCTGATTATGGATTATGGATTGAAGGAATTCTGCGCACTGAATTTAAGCGAAGATATAAAGAAGGTCGTGGAATTTAACGTGAAAGAACAAGAAAATCTGGCTTGTCAGGTAGAAAAATATATCATTCCCCGTTTAAATGTTTTCTGGAGTATCAATCCCCCTTATTATATTTTTGAAGATGAATATGTGGAAACTGAATGGAAAGATATGATAAGCGTTCATTATATTAACACATCATATTGGACCAAAAGAACAGTAATGAGAGTACATCTTTTCCGAAATCCGGAGATGTGTCAGGAAGAATACCTGGGATTTTTTACATTGAGAAGTATTGACGATGTAGAGATTATGCTTTCCTGTGTATATCCCAATTGGAAAAACCTGATCGTTGATTTTAAAACGGAAAGTTATTTTATGACATACAGGAAGAAAGTACACATTCATGGAAAAGAACTGAGTGCGCATACTTATCCTTTGTATATACAGGATTCCGCGGTCACGAGCTGCTCTCATGCCAGCATGATTTCCATGTCCAAATACCTGAGAGGAAAATATCATTATCAGAGAATTCGCATATTAGACATTAATAACAGCTATACTTATGGAAGAAAAAAGATTTATCCTACACTAGGGCTGGATCCGCTCCAGATGCTGGAAATTTTGGATACAAATGGAATTTCCGTTGATTATAAAACATATAGTGAGAAAATGCAGGAGGCAGTACGTGCACATATTGATTTCTGTGTTGAAAGCGCCATGCCTGTGCTGCTTGGCATCCATATAGCGGTTGATAAGGAAATTGCAGAGCATGTAGTTCAAATTGTTGGATACGCTTTAAAAGCAAACGGGGAAAAAGAATATATCATCTATGACGATTCCGGCTATTATATTGGACAGAAAAACAGCACAGAGGCTTCTGCAGCATCATTTGTGGATACCGTTTCCTGGAAGGAAATGAAAAAGCTGCTTTCCGAAGGCCGGAATAATGAGTGCGGATTCATTATGTATCCTTTACATGAAAAAATATATATTCTTTACGATGAACTGATGAGAAGGCATCTGAATCCATTTTTGAGTCGTATAAGTGAGATGAAAAAGGATAAATTAAGACCCCGGGTATTGATTGTAGATAACAATCTGGTAAAAGAGTATCTTAATAATCTGTTGCTTGAAGAAAAAAAGTATGATGATGACAAAGTAGAAGATATTCAATATGAGGAAAAAATTGAAAAGGAAATTGAACGTCTGATTAATAAAAATCTGCCTCATTATCTGTGGGTGCTGGAAATTGGAAAGGGCAACGGAATGACAAATTTAATTTTGGTTGATCCGACTCTTAATTCAACAACGGGAAAATCAATTTTATTATCATCGGAAACATTCACAGTAAAAGAAGGATTTGCACTGTTAAATGATTTTTCATGAAGTAAAATCAGGAATGATATTAAGAAAAAATTTATCTTTCGTTAAAAAAATAGATACAATCATCTGTTATATTATGTTTTATCAAGGGAATATATCGCAGAACAAAGTATTTTGCTGTCTGCGATAATTAGAAATACGAAGGATGAGGCGGGATGGAACTTGATATCATAGATGTATCGAAGAATGACAGGCGGCCGGCGCCTGCCAGATCTGTACCCCGGGAAAGGAGACCGCAGCAGAAGGGACAGGTTGACAGAAACAGAGGCGGAAATCCTGGAACAGGAAGAGATCCGGGAAGAAGCCCCAGACGAAATCCCCAGAGAGGTCAGAACGGTAATATACGAAGAGTATCTGACAGGGATTTAGACAGAAATATGCGCAGGATGCCGGACAGGAATCCAGGCAGGCAATTCGATACCGATTCAGGCAGGAGGGGAAACAGGATACCGGAGAGAGAACCTGTTCAAGCGCCGCACAGCAGGTCCGGGAGTGCGCCTGTGAGGAGAAGATCGGAAGATCGCAGACAGCAGCAGGAGAGAATCCGCCGGAAAAAGAAAAGAAGAAGACAGAAGGCGGCCGTCAGAGCGGGAGCTGTTTTCCTTTTAATAGCGATTATTATCTTACTCATCTTCGCCCTGGTGAAGCTGATCAGCGGAGCAAGGGAAAGAGATGTGGTGCAGAAGGTTTCAGCAGTCAGCAGTGTACCGCGTAAAGAACTGCTTAAAGCAAATAAATCGACTCAAAAGCCTGTTATTACAGAAGATTTTCTCACAGTCAATGAGTTTTCAAGACCGGGGGAGGAGCTGAAAAAAGTCAACAATATTTTTGTGCATTACACAGCGAACCGGGAGACAAGCGCTGCTCAGAACAGAAGTTATTTTGAGAATCTGGGAATTACGGGGGAGACCTCGGCCAGCGCGCATTTTATCATCGGTTATGAGGGTGAGATTATACAGTGTATCCCTCTGGATGAAATTGCTTATGCAGTACAAAAGCGAAATTATGACTCGATTTCCATAGAATGCTGCTATTTGAGCGAAGACGGCAAGTTTACGGATGCTACCTACCAGTCTCTGCTCCGGTTGTCAGCCTGGCTTTTAAAGGAGTACAAGCTGACTCCCGAGGATATGATGCGCCATTACGATGAGGGAGGCAAAAAATGTCCGCTGTATTATGTGGAACATGAAGGAGCATGGGAACAGTTCTTAAGGGATCTGGAGCAGTTTATTATGGACCAGGAAAATGGAAGTGTTTAGGAAGAATGGGCAGCCTGATTATGGGCTGCTCTTTCTTATGTGCAGCCCCATGCAGAGGAAGTATGCCGCTAAAGCGGCACATGGGGCGCGCGGCGAGCAGGGGAAGATAAATTTTCCCTACTCGATTGCACACGGGCACCCAGAGGAAAAATGTCAGCAGGAGTTGACGCAAACATGGCCAAACTTTAAGAATCTCCTGCTATTTATATTGACAGAGTAAAAATAACAGTGTAAAATCATAACATATGTTATACAAAAGAAGAGGTGATAGGTTAAAGATAAGTCTGAGGGCTTATTTTTAACTGGCAATTTGTGCCGCAAGCGGCCCAAATTGGATCGCGGATGCGAACCGCCTGTGTGGATTTCGCATCGCTTTGCCGCAAAAAGCGCGGCATGGAGGTTAACATGGCAAGAAAAGAGACAATTACAAAAGAAGTGATTTTTCAGGCTGCTTTTACGATCCTTCAGGAGGAAGGGATTGATCAGGTTACGGCACGTAAACTGGCAGCCAAAGCCAGCTGCTCTACACAGCCCATTTTCCGTGTCTATAAAAATATGGAAGAACTGACCGAAGAACTGTTTGAAAAAGCATGTGTTTTTTTTCAGGATTATTATGCAGAATTCCGGAGACAGACGGTAACGCCTTTTGTAAATCTGGGACAGGCGTATATTCAATTTGCAGGCGAACATAAGAAACTATTTGAATTTATCTTTTTGTCTCCTGACCGTTTTGGGAAAAGTATGTATGATATTATAAATGGGACTGAGGGGTACATAAGCAGGGAAATACAGGCAGCCAGATCGCAGGGCAGTAAAAATCCCAGTGACCTCTTTACAAAAATGTGGATTTTCATTCATGGTGCTGCCTGTATGACGCTGACCGGAGAATATGATCTTCCGGAAAGCGAGACGATGCAGCTTCTTAAGAACTGCTATCATTCATTCAGATGATTCAATATATACATATGAAAGGTACGGAAGATGGAGCAACAGGAGCATGATATTATTACCAGAATGAATGACAGATATATGAAGATGAGCAAGGGTCACAAAGCAATTGCCGCTTATATTTCAGATCATTATGAGCAGGCTGTATTTATGACAGCAGCCAGACTGGGAGAGACGGTGGGAGTCAGTGAGTCTACAGTAGTACGTTTTGCTACCGGGTTGGGCTATGGCGGCTATCCGGAGTTTCAGAATGCTTTGGAAGAGTGGGTGAGAAGCAAGCTGAACTCTGTTCAGAAAATAGGTGCAAAATATGGAAAGAGCACCCAGTCGGAAATTCTTCATTCGGTATTGAATGCGGATATAGAGAAGATTCAGGATACCATCGTGAATCTTGACGCAGCAGCATTTGAGGCAGCAGTGGACATCATACTTGAGGCGCGGACGATTTACCTTGTGGGAATACGAAGCTGCGAGCCCCTGGCTGATTTTCTGCATTTTTATCTGAATATGATCAGAGGAAATATTGTTCTTGTGAAAACCACAAGTGTTTCGGAAATGTTTGAGCAGATGATACGCATTGATGAACAGGATGCGATTATTGGGATCAGCTTTCCCCGATACTCCATGCGCACATTGAAGGCAATGGAATTTGCCAATGACCGCAATGCCAAGGTAATTACCATAACAGACAGTATTCATTCTCCAATGAATCTGTACTCTTCCTGTAACCTCCTTGCCAGAAGCGATATGGTTTCCATTGTGGATTCTCTTGTGGCGCCTTTAAGCGTGATCAATGCGCTGGTGGTTGCTCTCTGTTTGAAGCGGCCGGAAGCAGTAAAGGAGAATCTGGAGATGCTGGAGAGGGTTTGGAATAATTATCAGGTTTATTTAAATGATGAGATTAATTTTATAGATGAGGAGCCTATGCTGCATTATCCGCTGAAAAAGGAAGAGAAAAGACGATGAGACAGGTGATCGTAGTGGGAGGCGGAGCGTCAGGAATGATGGCGGCTGTTGGAGCGGCCCGGGAGGGCGCCCGTGTCACGCTGCTTGAGAAAAATGAAAAGACAGGAAAAAAGATTTATATCACAGGAAAAGGCAGATGTAATCTGACCAATGCCTGTGAAAAATCCGCTTTTTTTGATCAGATGATCAGCAACGGAAAGTTCCTGTACAGCGCGTTTGAGAAAATGGATAACCATTCGGTAATGGATTTTTTTGAAAAGTCCGGATGCAGGTTAAAACAGGAGAGAGGCATGAGGATCTTTCCGGTCTCGGATCATTCTTCCGATGTGATCGCAGCACTTAACCGACAGATGAAAAAGGAGGGCGTGGAAGTATGTCTGCATACCCGGGCGGCGGAAGTTCTGACAGAGCAGTACAATGAAAACGGAAGAGAACCAGATCTGATCGGAGAAGCTGTCAGAGAAAAAAAATCTGTCAGAGGCGTAAGGCTTTCGGACGGAAGGATTCTGGAAGCTGATGCGGTGATCCTTGCTACGGGAGGAAAATCCTATGAATCTACCGGCTCTGCCGGAGAAGGATATATGTTTGCTCAGCGTCTGGGACACACGCTAAAGGAAATGCGGCCTGCATTGGTGCCTTTTTGTGTGAAAGAGAGCTGGTGTATGGATTTGCAGGGGCTTTCTCTCAAAAACGTGTCTCTCGTAATGACAAAAGATAAGAAGAAAATATACGAAGGCTTTGGTGAAATGCTGTTTACTCATTTTGGAGTCAGCGGACCGCTGATTTTAAGTGCCAGCAGCTATTATGCAAAAAAGTATTACGGTATGCAGGTTAAACTTTCGATTGACTTAAAACCTGCACTGACTCCGGAACAGCTGGATCAGAGAATTTTACGGGATTTTGAGGAGAACAGGAACCGGCAGTTTAAAAATGCACTGGATCATCTCCTTCCGGCCAGAATGACCGGGATAATCGTCACTCTTTCCGGAATTGATCCGGCCAGGAAGGTAAATGAAATTACGAGGACGGAGAGGAGCAGACTTGCAGCCTGTATCAAAAATCTCACACTGACTGTTACGGGAACCAGAGGCTTTTCGGAGGCCATTGTGACCCAGGGGGGAGTAAATGTAAAGGAGGTAAATCCCTCCACAATGGAGTCAAAGCTGGTCAGAGGACTTTACTTTGCAGGAGAGGTCCTGGATGTGGATGGGCTGACAGGAGGCTTTAACCTTCAGATTGCATGGTCAACCGGATATCTGGCCGGCATATGTGCGGCGCGGGAGGCCGGTCAGGGAAGGAACAAATTATGTGCAGAAGAAAGGAAGAAAAAATGAGTTATCAGATCGCGATAG